>NZ_JBBAOI010000007.1:0-35829 GCF_040401495.1 Limnohabitans sp. | reverse complement strand
AAGCCATGCGCACCCAACCACATCAAATGGTTCAACATTCGAGTGATTTCAGAGAACATGACGCGAATGTATTGAGCTCGGACAGGAACTTCCAACCCCATCAGCTTTTCAATGGCCAAGCAATAGGCATGCTCATTGCACATCATCGACACATAGTCGAGTCGATCCATATAGGGCAAGGCTTGAATATAGGTTTTACTTTCAGCCAATTTTTCGGTCGCACGGTGAAGCAAGCCAATGTGCGGGTCAGCACGCTGAACCACCTCGCCATCTAACTCTAGAACCAAGCGCAAAACACCATGGGCAGCAGGATGCTGCGGTCCAAGGTTTAATGTGTAATTTTTAATGTCAGCCATATGCGATCAGTGCAGGCCGCCGTAGTTATCTTCTCGAACAATGCGAGGGGTAATCTCGCGAGGTTCTATGGTGACGGGTTGGTAAATGACACGCTTTTGCTCTGCGTCGTAGCGCATTTCGACATGGCCAGAAGTTGGGAAGTCTTTGCGAAAAGGGTGCCCAATAAAACCATAGTCAGTGAGGATTCGGCGCAAATCCAAATGCCCTTCAAACAAAATACCAAAGAGATCGAAGGCTTCACGCTCGTACCAATTGGCGCAATTCCATAGCTCAGTGATCGAGGGCAGAATTGGCACGGTGTCGTCTGTTGCAAACACGCGCAAACGCAAACGCCAGTTGTGTGTCAATGACAGTAAATGACTGGTCACGGCGTAACGAGGCAAGTTTGTAAACGCAGAGGGAGCGCTGTTTTTGTAGTCAGAGTAATCGACGCCACACAAATCTATCAGCTGTTCAAAGGATAAATCAGCATGGTCATGCAGGGTCTGGGCAATTTCCAAATAGTCCTTGGCTGCAACCGTCATGGTGAGTTCACCCAAAGCGAGTGTGAACTCGGGCGTGAAACTGCCAAACACTTGACGCAAAGTGTCTTCGAGTTGGGTGATGGAAACAGTCAATGCCATTTGCAGCTATCCACGGGCAATGGTGTTTTCACGGCGAATCTTGTTTTGCAACTGCAAGATGCCATAAAGTAAAGCTTCAGCTGTGGGTGGACAACCTGGCACATACACATCCACAGGCACAATGCGGTCACACCCTCTGACCACGGAATAACTGTAGTGGTAATAGCCCCCGCCATTGGCGCAAGAACCCATTGAAAGCACCCATCTAGGTTCACTCATTTGGTCGTACACCTTGCGTAAAGCTGGCGCCATCTTGTTGCACAGGGTACCTGCCACAATCATCAAATCTGATTGACGCGGACTGGGACGAAACAACATACCAAAACGATCGATGTCATAGCGAGCAGCACCCGCATGCATCATTTCAACAGCGCAACAAGCCAGACCAAAAGTCATAGGCCAAAGTGAGCCAGTCTTGGCCCAATTCACCACCGAGTCATAAGAGGTGGTAATGAAGCCTTCAGAGAAAACGCCTTCAAGTGACATAAGTTATTCCCAATCGAGGGCGCCTTTTTTCCATTCGTAGACAAAGCCTACGACAAGAATGGCAAGAAAAATCATCATGGCCACAAAACCCGTGGTTCCAATTTCTTTCAGCGATGCCGCCCATGGAAAAAGAAAAGCGATCTCTAAGTCGAAAAGGATAAAAAGAATCGCCACCAAGTAGTAACGTACATCGAATTTGCTTCGAGCGTCGTCGAAAGCTTCAAATCCACACTCATAAGGGGAATTTTTAGCTGCATCAGGACGCTGCGGTCCTAAAAGATAGCCAATAGCCTGCGGTGCCACACCGACCAGCAGGCCAACGAGGATAAACAATATAACTGGCAGATACTGCTCTAGACTCATTTCAATCTCAGGTTACAGCTTTGGAAGCCAAATGACAGAAATGTCTGACTCCAGCATGACAACAAGCTTGTGATGGTGCCGTCGGCGAGACTCGAACTCGCACAGCTTTCGCCACTACCCCCTCAAGATAGCGTGTCTACCAATTTCACCACGACGGCGTGACTGATTTTTTTAAGCGCCCAACCGCTTTCACGATCGGCTCTAAAAGCCAGTTATCTTACCCCGAAACAGCTCTTTTTCCCCTGTGGCAACTATGAAAATCTCATGGGGGAAAACTCACTTACCTGGAATTTGAGAGGCAGGAGAACTTGTGGTTGAAGGTGCAGGCACAGAACTTGTGGGTGCGGGGCTAGCGGCTGGTGAAGGCGTTACTGCACCGGGCACTTGGTCAGCTGCTGTGGGTGCAACTGGCTGAGCACGCTCTAACACGCTGCCTTCGGAGGCGGGGGAGGTACGCAAATTACCAAAATATGCCTGCGCCAATGTGCACACAAAAAATACCGCAGCCAATACGGCCGTGGTGCGTGAGAGAAAATTGGCACCACCACTGGCGCCAAACAAGCTGCCGGATGTACCGCTGCCAAAAGCAGCACCCATGTCAGCGCCCTTGCCGTGTTGCACCAATATCAAACCTATCATGCCAAGCGCAGACAAAATTTGTACAACCATTAACAAGTTCAGTAGTGTGCTCATCAAAACTCCAAATCAGTTACTGCGATGCTGCAGCCACAATCGATAAAAAATCTACCGCTTTAAGGGAAGCGCCACCCACCAAACCGCCATCAATATCGTTTTGTGACAACAAACTTGCTGCGTTGGATGCATTCATACTGCCGCCATACAAAATGGCAATTTTGTGTGCATGCTCAGTGGCTGCTGACAGTTGGCGCCTAAGCATGGCATGTACCTCTTGGGCTTGCTCTGGCGTGGCTGTTTTACCCGTTCCAATGGCCCACACAGGTTCGTAGGCCACAACAATCTCGCTAATGCAGTGGCCATTGGCATGGATAACAGCAGCCAACTGGCGCTTGACGATATCAGCGGTCTGTGAAGCTTCACGCTGGGCAAGTGTTTCGCCCACGCAAACGATGGGAGTGATGCCAGCAGACAAGGCACGCTTGGCCTTTAGTGCAACAACTTCGTCGGTTTCACCATGGTATTGACGGCGCTCAGAGTGACCTACCAGCGCATAACGAACACCAAAGTCCCGCAACATGGCGGCAGATACTTCACCTGTAAAGGCGCCGATATCAGACGAAGAAACATCCTGCGCACCCCAAAGCAAGGGGCTTGAAGCACACAGATGCTGCACCTGCGCCAAGTAAGGTGCAGGCACACAAATCGCTGTTTGACATGAACTTGAAGTCAAACCGGCATTGATGGCGGACAACAGATCATGATTGGCAAGCAAGTTGCCATTCATTTTCCAATTGCCCACAATCAATTTGTGCATCATGGTTTTACTCTTGATGGGGTTGCTCGTCAGAGTGATGCTGTTGGGGTGGGGCTTCTGGACGGTCCAATAGAGCTTTCATGGACAGCTTGATGCGACCCTTTTCATCGGTTTCCAGCACTTTGACACGAACGATTTGACCTTCTGCCAAAACGTCGGTGACCTTGGCAATGCGCTCGTGGCTGATTTGGCTGATGTGCAGCAAACCATCTTTACCAGGCAATAAATTCACCAAAGCACCAAAGTCCAAAATCTTGGTGATGGGGCCTTCGTAAACCTTGCCGATTTCCACTTCTGCGGTGATTTCGCTGATACGACGCTTGGCTTCTTCAGCCTTTGCGCCATCGGTGGCAGCGATGGTGATGGTGCCGTCTTCTTCAATGTTAATTTGGCAACCTGTTTCTTCGGTCAGCGCACGAATCACAGAGCCACCTTTGCCAATCACGTCACGGATTTTTTCCGGATTGATCTTCATGGTGTAGAGCTTGGGGGCAAAGTTACTGACTTCGGTTTTGGCCTCGCCCATGGCTTCTTGCATTTTGCCCAAAATGTGCATACGCGCTTCTTTGGCTTGGGCCAAAGCAACTTGCATGATCTCTTGGGTAATGCCTTGGATTTTGATGTCCATTTGCAAAGCAGTGATGCCGTTGGTGGTACCCGCCACTTTGAAGTCCATATCGCCCAAATGATCTTCGTCACCCAAAATATCGGTCAGCACAGCAAAGCGATTGCCATCCTTGATCAGGCCCATGGCAATACCAGCCACATGCGCTTTCATGGGAACACCAGCATCCATCATGGACAAGCAGCCGCCACAGACGGAAGCCATGGAGGAAGATCCGTTGGATTCAGTGATTTCAGACACCACACGCAAGGTGTAGGGGAATTCTTCTTTGGTGGGCAAACAAGCTGCCAAAGCACGCTTGGCCAAACGGCCGTGGCCAACTTCGCGGCGCTTTGTGGAGCCCATGCGGCCGACTTCGCCGGTAGCAAACGGAGGCATGTTGTAGTGGAACATGAAGCGGTCTTCGAACTCTCCTGCCAGTGCGTCGATACGCTGAGCATCTCGCTCTGTGCCCAAGGTGGTGATGACCAAGGCCTGCGTTTCGCCTCGGGTAAACAAGGCTGAGCCATGGGTACGGGGCAAGACACTGTTGCGGATTTCAATGGGGCGCACGGTGCGGGTGTCGCGCCCATCAATGCGGGGCTCACCAGCCAAAATTTGGCTGCGAACAATACGAGCTTCGATATCGAACAACATGTTTTCCACTTTGACGCTATCGAACTCGACGCCATCTGCTTTCAAGCCAGCCATGACCGCCGCATAAGCCTCGCGGCATGCTTGGGTGCGGCTTTGCTTGTTGCGGATTTGATAGGCAGCGGTGAGTTTGTCGTCGGCCAAGGCGGCAACCTTGGCAATCAAGGGTTCGTCCTTGGCTGCTGCAGTCCACTCCCACACCGGTTTGCCAGCTTCACGCACAAGTTCGTGAATAGCGTTGATAGCAACTCGGCTTTGCTCGTGACCAAACACCACTGCACCCAACATGATTTCTTCTGACAGTTGAAGCGCTTCAGATTCGACCATCAAAACGGCCGCTTCGGTGCCAGCTACAACCAAATCCATGACGCTGTCTTTGCGCTGGGTTTGGCCTGGGTTCAAGACGTATTCGCCGTTGATATAGCCCACTCGGGCAGCACCTATAGGACCGTTGAAAGGAATGCCTGAGATGGCCAAAGCGGCAGAGGTGCCGATCATGGCGGCGATGTCAGCATCGACCTCGGGGTTCAAAGAAACGGTATGAATGACCACATGCACTTCGTTGTAAAAACCTTCGGGGAACAGGGGCCGAATGGGTCGGTCAATCAGACGACTGGTGAGTGTTTCAAGTTCGCTGGGCTTGGCTTCACGCTTGAAGAAACTGCCGGGGATTTTGCCTGCGGCGTAGGTTTTTTCGATGTAGTCAACGGTCAGAGGAAAGAAATCCTGACCCGCTTTTGCGCCTTTAGAAGCAACGACTGTAGCGAGTACGACAGTGTCGTCAATATTGACCAACACCGCTCCGCTGGCTTGGCGTGCAATTTCACCGGTTTCCATGGTGACCGTATGCTGGCCCCATTGGAAAGATTTGCTTACTTTGTTGAATAAGGACATGAGTATTTCCTGAAATTAGGCGGGAAGTGAAGGCCACTTCACCAAAGCCCAAAAACACTTATCAGACTACGATGCCATTCCAGAAAAATGGGTTCTTTTGGAATGACACAGCTTCGATCTGCTTCAGAGTTTTTGTAAATTTTTTCAATGCTGCCAAGTCCTGAGCGTGTGAGCGAAGGACCTGGCTGAAATGAAAAATTACTTGCGCAAACCCAGTTTGGCGATGAGCGAGGTATAGCGCTCAGCATCTTTGGATTTGAGGTAGTCGAGCAATTTGCGACGACGGCTGACCATGCGCAACAAGCCACGTCGACCATGGTGGTCTTTAGCGTGTGTTTTGAAGTGAGGGGTCAGTTCATTGATGCGTGCAGTCAGAATGGCGACCTGCACTTCGGGACTGCCAGTATCGTTGGCGGAACGTGCATTGGCCTTTACGACCTCTGCTTTATTGAGAGTTGTCATGGTGTTTTCCAAAAAATTTGACATGCGCCAACAGCCGGAAATGCCAGATGGCGTGAACTTAGTACCCCTAAAGGCCTAAGCCAGCTAATTATAGCTTGGATAACCAACTGCCTAGCCGCTCAGCCCCTAAGCGCAATCTGTCAAGTTCTTTGGAAGCAAAACACCATCTAAGCCAGCCATGCGCCTCTGAAGCAAAAGCGCTTCCAGGTGCCAAGCCAAGACCCGCCTCCTGCACCAAACGTTTGGCAATTTGAAAGTCATCCATACCCGCAGGTAAACGCAAAAAAAGATACATGCCGCCATCTGGCAACGCAAATTCAATTTGATCAAGACTTTTTAAAGCATCGGCCAAGGTATCTCGACAAAGCTGCAAATGGGAAACTACACGCGGCGTGACATCTTCTGCTCGCTTTAAAGCCACCAAGCCTGCACGTTGAACAAACACTGAAGCGCAAGAGGTGTTGAACTCAATCAATTTGCCCATGTGCTCGGTCATCTCTGGCGGCATGACCAACCACCCCAAGCGCCAGCCTGTCATCAAAAAACTTTTGGAAAAGCTATGTGCCACCACCAGCCTGTCGTCTTGCTTGGCAACATCCAAAAAACTTGGGGCGCAATGGTTTGGGCTATCCAAAAAATAAAGACTTTCGTAAACCTCGTCCGCCAAAATCCAAGTTCCAGTACTGCGGCATTTATCCAATATGGCTTGCTGTTGTTGTCGATTCAAGGTCCAACCGGTCGGGTTGTTGGGGGAATTGAGAACCAGTAAGCGGGTATGGGTAGAAATGCTGTTCAAAAGTTTTTCAAGTGGCAACTCCCACCTGCCCTTGCTGGGCTCAAGACTTAAGGTGCGCAATTGGGCACCCAAAATCTGAGGTTGAGCAGTCAAGTTAGGCCAAACAGGTGTGACCACCAAGACCTCATCACCCGCATCAACCAAGGCCTGCATCGCTAACATCAAGGCATTGACACCGCCTGAGGTGACCGCAATGCGGTGACTGCCGATGTCAACACCGTGTCGTTTGACCATCTCTGCTGAGATCGATTCTCGCAACTCAGGCAGCCCTAAGTTATGGGCGTAAAAAGTCTCACCGGCTTGCAAAGAATCGATGGCAGCTTGACGAATAAAGTCAGGCGTGACCTCATCGCTTTCACCAAACCAAAACGCCAAAACATCGCTTCTGCCAAGGCCAGCATTGGCGAGTTCTCGAATTTTGGAGGCTTGAAGTTGCTGAATGGCTTGTCGCATGGATGGGGTAATTCAAAAAAGATTTATATCTGAGCCAATGACCAGCGCGGTAGAACATCAAAAGCGTAGGAGGTGTGTACTTGCTCAATGCCCTTTTGCAAACGCATACCAGCGGCCATGGCGATCATCGCGCCGTTGTCGGTACACCACTCTGCTTCAGGGTAATGCACAGTAGCGCCAATGCGCTCAGCCGCCGTGGTCAACTGCGCTCGCAAAGCTCGATTGGCACCCACACCACCGGCAACCACCAAACGGTTGATGCCCGTTTGAGTCAATGCGCGTAAAGATTTTTTGACCAGTACCTCCACAATAGCTGCCTGCGTGGAGGCTGCGATATCGGCACAGTGCAGAGGTAATTGATCGCCAGACTTTTTGCATTGCGTCAGTACCGCGGTCTTGAGCCCTGCAAAAGAAAAATCCAAATTGGGTTGATGCAACAAGGGGCGTGGGAAAGCATATGCATCCGCACGGCCTTGGCTTGCCAAAGCAGCCAAAGCAGGCCCGCCCGGATAACCCAGGCCGAGCAATTTCGCTGATTTGTCAAACGCTTCGCCGGCAGCGTCATCAATGGTTTCGCCCAATAACTCGTATTGACCAAGTGCCTTGACACACATGAGTTGCGTATGCCCGCCTGACACCAACAGAGCCACAAAAGGAAACTGAGGTGGGTCATCGCTCAGAAATGGGGACAGTAAATGACCCTCTAAATGATGGATGCCCATCACAGGCCTGCCCAAGCTAGCGGCCAATGCGCAGGCGGTGGCCGCACCTACCAACAAAGCGCCTGCCAAGCCTGGCCCTCGGGTATAGGCAAGCACATCAATATCAGTCAAAGCATGATGCGCAGAAGCCATCACCTGCTCCACCAAGGGAACCAGACGACGGATATGGTCACGGCTAGCGAGTTCAGGCACTACCCCGCCATAGGCCTCATGCATCGCTGCTTGGGTATGCAAATGCTGCGCTAGCAGTTTCGGCCAATCGCTACCCCCACCGGTGCGAACCAAGGCAACACCAGTTTCATCGCATGAAGATTCAATCCCTAATATCAACATGGCGCAGAGTTTAGCCCTGCTTAATTCAATACATAACTGCAAGTCATTTAACTTGTCAGACAATACCAACCATGGGTATTGCGCATTTCATTCGGGAAATTGGACGTGGCAAGCAAGGGGCAAGGAATTTGACCCGTGAGCAGGCTTATGAAGTCATGACCCAAGTATTGCTTGGCTCTGTTGAGCCTGTTGCCTTAGGTGCTTTTTGTATTGCTATGCGTATCAAAGGGGAAACGCCTGAAGAAATGCTGGGCTTTCTTGATGCTGCTCATGCTCAATTGCAAGTGTTTACCAATACCGAGCTTCAACCGGTTGTGGTTTTGCCAAGCTATAACGGCTCGCGCAGACTGCCTTTGCTCACGCCTTTGCTGGCAAAGTTGTTGGCCAACAGGGGGCATTCAGTGCTGATTCATGGTACACATACCGAGGACACTCGTGTCTCCACTCAATCGGTCTTATCCGCTTTGGGGATTGAACCCACGACCACAACCAGAGCGATTGCCAAAGGCGAGGTGGTATTTGCGCCCACCAGATTGTTGTGCGAAGGTATGTGGTCGCTACTTCAAGTCCGTCGCCAAACGGGTTTGCGCAATTCAGCCCACAGCATGGTCAAGTTGATGAACCCTGTTGTAGGTTCTAGTATTCAAGTCGCCAGCTACACCCACCCAGAATACGCTTTGTCCATGCAAGCCACCCTTGAAGGGCTAAAAGCCAACGCTTTGCTGCTGCGTGGCACAGAGGGAGAGCCTGTGGCTGACCCTCGCAAAATGCCTAATATGCGAGGCATTATCGAGGGACAGACTTTTGCGCAACTCACCATTGCGCCTGACACTGTTCATGAAACTATCGACATGCCCATGGGCATGAATGCGATGCAAACCGCTGAATTCATTGACGCCATGATTCAAGGTAGCAAGCCCGTTCCACCACCTATAGAAGCGCAAGCTGAACTCATTTCTCGCCTGTCCTTGGCCTGCATGGATAAAAGTGTTAGAAACGAGGCACCATGACAAAAACATCGCCCTCCGTATTTGTGACTCTTGTCGGGGCTGGGCCTGGCGACCCCGACCTTTTAACGCTCAAGGCGGTCAAGGCGTTGCAAACTGCAACGGTCATTTTGGTAGACGACTTGGTTCACCCTGATGTTTTGCAACATGCGCCCCAGCAAGCTCGTATTGTTCACGTAGGCAAGCGTGGCGGTTGTCAATCCACACCGCAAGCATTCATTGAAAAATTGATGGTGCAAGAGGCCTTAGCAGGCCAAACTGTTATCAGACTCAAGGGCGGCGACCCCTTGTTGTTTGGTCGCGCCGGAGAGGAAATTGCTTATCTTCAGTCGCATGGCGTTGGTATCAAAGTGATCAACGGCGTTACCGCTGGACTTGCAGCCATCAATAGCTTGGGAATTTCTTTAACGCATCGGCAGTTTGCACACGGTGCAATCATGGTCACAGGGCACTCTCCTTCAAGCCATTCAAATACCCCCCCTGTGGATTGGGAACTGCTAGGTCACACAGCGCATACTTGCCGCCTGACGCTGGTCATTTACATGGGCATGACGAGTTCGCAAGAGTTGCAAACTGCCTTGTTGAAATCCATGCCATCCGACACGCCCATTGCGGTGGTGCAAAACGCCAGTGAGCAAAATCAATGCAGCGTCATAGGACAACTTCATGCTTTGCATGCATTGATTAACGATGCGGAAATGACAAGTCCTGCCATCATTTTGATTGGCGATGTGCTCAATACACTTGCAAGCTTTCGCAATGAAGCGTCAAATCCTGATAAAGCTTATGCCATTGCCCGTCCAAACGTTTGATGGACAGAGGATAATCAAAGCTTTAGACACTGGACATCAGCATGGAAGCAGAACGCGTCAACAACATAGGTAACTTGCTTAACGACTTGAAAATTCGAACACTTGATCTTCGGGGGTATCTTTGACTTCGATGCCAAATCAGAACGGCTGAGAACTGTCAACGCCTCATTAGAAGACCCAAGCGTATGGAATGACCCTAAAAAAGCGCAAGAACTGGGCAAAGAAAAAAAGTCTCTCGATGATATTGTGTTGACCATTGGCCGCTTGGGCCAAGAAATTGAAGACAACACAGAGTTGTTTGATATGAGCAAGTCCGACAACGATGAGTCAGGACTCCTGACCATAGAAGAAGATACGCAGCGTATCTTGGCTGAGGTGGAAAAACTCGAATTTCGGCGTATGTTCAACAACCCCGCCGATCCTCTCAATGCATTTCTCGACATTCAAGCAGGCGCTGGTGGCACTGAGGCCTGCGATTGGGCCAGCATGCTTTTGCGCCAATATTTGAAATATGCAGAACGCAAAGGATTCAAGGCGACATTGGAAGACGAGTCGCCAGGGGACGTTGCAGGCATCAAAGGTGCGACCCTGAAAATTGAAGGCGAATACGCTTTTGGTTTATTGCGAACAGAAACAGGTGTGCATCGCTTGGTTCGCAAATCTCCCTTCGATTCTGCGGGAGGACGTCACACCAGTTTTGCCAGCGTGTTTGTCTACCCTGAAATTGACGACTCGATTGAAATAGATATCAATCCTGCCGATGTGCGAACCGATACCTTTCGCGCCAGCGGTGCAGGTGGACAGCACATCAACAAAACCGACTCTGCAGTTCGCCTAACGCATATCCCAACCGGCATCGTCGTTCAGTGCCAAGACGGGCGAAGCCAACACAGCAACCGAGATGTGGCATGGAAGCGTTTGCGCTCCCGCTTGTATGACTTTGAAATGCGCAAACGCATGGAGGCCCAGCAAAAGCTTGAAGACACCAAAACCGATGTAGGGTGGGGTCACCAAATTCGCAGCTATGTGCTTGACCAAAGCCGCATCAAAGATTTGCGTACCAATGTTGAAATCAGTAATACCCAGAAAGTGCTTGATGGAGACTTAGACGCATTTATTGAAGCCTCTCTCAAGCAAGGTGTTTGATGTTTCACTTGCAATCTTGCTGTCACTGTCAGATCAGCGTAGCAGCCCAAATATGAATCAGGAGAAATGCAATGCGTGAAGGACAATCCCTCGTCACCCGCCGCGAGGATTACCAAGTTCCAGGCTTTTGGATTGATACCGTTGACTTGGTGTTTGATCTTGACCCAACAAAAACACGGGTCCTCAACACCATGACAGTTCGACGCAATACTGCAAGTCCATTGCAAGCTTTGCGCTTGGACGGTGAAGACCTGAATCTGTCTCGCGTTTTACTCAATGGCCAAGGCACCAGTTTCAAGATTGACAATGATCAACTGGTGCTGGAAAACCTGCCTGAGGGCAGTGAACCCTTCACGCTAGAAGTATTCACCACTTGCAACCCCACGAAAAACACGCAACTCTCAGGCCTGTATCTCAGTCAAAACTCCTTGTTCACCCAATGTGAAGCACAAGGGTTCAGACGCATCACCTATTTTTTAGATCGCCCAGATGTGATGGCCAGTTTCAGCGTCACTTTGCGAGCAGATCCCATACTTTTCCCCGTGCTCTTGTCCAATGGCAACTTGATGAAGCAAGGCACCTTGGATGACGGCAGACATTTTGCCCATTGGGTAGACCCCCACAAAAAACCCAGCTATTTGTTCGCCTTGGTTGCGGGCCAATTGGTTTGCCGTGAACAGCGTATTGTTGCTCGCAGTGGCAAAGAGCATTTACTTCAAATTTATGTGCGTTCAGGAGATTTGGATAAAACCGAGCATGCCATGAATTCACTCATGGCCAGTGTGGCATGGGATGAACACCGCTTTGGCTTGAGTCTGGACCTAGAGCGTTTCATGATCGTCGCCACTTCCGACTTCAATATGGGAGCCATGGAAAACAAAGGCTTGAATATCTTCAACACCAAGTATGTTCTTGCCAACCAAGCCACTGCGACAGACCAAGACTTTTCCAATATTGAAAGCGTGATTGGTCACGAATATTTTCACAATTGGAGTGGCAACCGAGTCACGTGCCGCGACTGGTTTCAGCTGTCGCTCAAAGAAGGTCTGACGGTGTTCAGAGACCAAGAATTCAGCCAAGATTTGGCAGCGAGTGCGTCTGCACGTGCCGTCAAACGCATCGAAGATGTGAGGCTGTTGAGAACAGTTCAATTTGCCGAAGACGCTGGTCCGATGGCGCACCCTGTTCGCCCTGACACCTATATGGAGATCAATAATTTCTATACAGTTACCGTATACGAAAAAGGCGCCGAAGTTGTTCGCATGATGCAAACTTTGGTGGGGCGTGAGGGTTTTGCCAAGGGCTTAACGCTTTATTTTCAACGTCACGATGGACAGGCGGTTACTTGCGACGATTTTGCACAAGCCATTGCCGATGCCAATCCCGAGTCTGCACTGGCGCTGCAACTGCAAAACTTCAGACGCTGGTATAGCCAAGCGGGCACCCCTCGCCTAGATGTTCACGGCATCTACGAACAAGATCAACAGCGCTTTACCCTGCACTTCAAGCAAAGCTGCCCAGCCACTCCTGGTCAAGCTACCAAGGAGCCCTTTGTCATACCCGTGGAGATGGGTTTATTGGGCACGGATGGCACTGTGCTGGGCGAGCACCAACGCATAGTGCTCAGCGAAGCAGCGCAAAGTGTGGTGTTCGAGGGCGTGCCCCAAATGCCTATTCCTTCATTGCTGCGTGGCTTCAGTGCACCCGTGCAACTGCACTACCCCTATGAAGTCGATCAACTGCTGGTCTTATTGGCACATGATTCAGATGCTTTTAACCGCTGGGAAGTTGCACAACGGCTTTACATGAGCAGCATCTTGGGTGCACTTTCATCAGAGGCAATGCATACCGAACTGCTTTCTCCTGCGCTGATAGATGGCTTGCGGTCTGTTTTGCGGGACCCGATGCTTGATGCAGCCTTCAAAGAATTGGTATTGACGCTTCCCAGCGAAACCTATATCGCTGAGCAATGCGTAACGGTAGATCCGCAGCGTATCCATTCAGTGCGAGACACCCTACGACGCCAGTTAGCGCAAGAGTTGTTTCAGGATTGGGCATGGGCCTATGAAGACTGCGCATCAAAAGGGACTTACCAATTGGATGCAAAGGCTTGTGGCTCTAGGGCTTTGCGTGGTCTTGCACTAGGCTATCTTTGTATGGCAGAAAAAACCACCAATGAAACCACTTGGGCTACAAAAACCTACCAAGACTTTTTGCATGCCGACAATATGACCGACAGAATGCATGCTTTGACCGCTTTGGTTCATCACCACCTGCCACAAGCTGCTTATGCTCTTTCACATTTTTATACGATGTTCAGGCACGATGATCTGGTGATTGATAAATGGTTCGCCTTGCAAGCAACCACACCTGACCAAGACGGGGAAGTGTTGCCCAAGGTACGTCAACTTTTGCTGCATCCCGACTTCCATATTCGCAACCCAAACCGTGCCCGCAGCCTGTTATCGGCTTATTGTTCTAACCCATCAGCATTTCACCGCACGGATGCATCAGGTTATGTTTTTTGGAGCGAGAGAGTGCTGGAGTTGGATGCGTTCAATCCCCAAGTTGCAGCAAGGCTCGCAAGGTCATTGGACCGCTGGCGTAAATTGAGCTTGCCCTACCAAAGTGCAGCACACGAGGCGCTGCGCCGTGTTGCTGCAAAATCCGACTTGAGCGCCGATGTGCGCGAAGTTATTTCATCTGCGCTTGGGGAGTAAACCATGTCGGTGTCATTGTCACGTTACCTTGTAGAACAACAACGCGCCAAGGGCAATATCCCCCCTGAGCTTCGCTTGCTGCTTGAAGTGGTAGCCCGTGCTTGCAAAAGCATCAGCCACGCGGTCAACAAAGGCGCCTTGGGTGGCGTACTTGGCACTGCTTTAACTGAGAATGTGCAAGGCGAAGTTCAAAAAAAGCTCGACATCATCGCCAACGAGGTCTTGATTGAAGCCAACGAATGGGGTGGCCACTTAGCGGCCATGGCCTCTGAAGAAATGGACAGCATTTACGCTGTTCCCAATCGTTATCCCCAAGGTGAATATTTGCTGTTGTTTGATCCACTCGATGGCTCAAGCAATATCGATGTCAATGTCAGCATAGGCACCATCTTCAGTGTGCTTAAAAAGCCTGAGGGCAATATTGCTGTGCAGGAAACTGACTTCTTACAAGCGGGACATGCACAAGTTGCTGCAGGCTACTGCGTCTATGGTCCGCAAACCACGCTGGTGATGACGGTGGGGGACGGCGTGGCCATGTTCACTTTGGACCGTGAACAAGGTTCTTTTGTACTCACCCAAGAACATGTGCAGATTCCTGCTGACACCAAAGAATTTGCCATCAACATGAGCAATATGCGGCATTGGGATGACCCGGTCAAGCAATACATTGATGAATGCTTGGCAGGTAAAACCGGCCCACGCGGCAAAGACTTTAATATGCGTTGGGTTGCCAGCATGGTGGCCGATGTACACCGCATTCTGACCCGAGGTGGCGTGTTCATGTACCCCTGGGACAAGCGCGAGCCTGACAAGCCTGGCAAGTTGCGCTTAATGTATGAAGCCAATCCCATGAGTTGGTTGGTTGAGCAAGCCGGTGGCGCGGCGACCAACGGAGAACAACGTATTTTGGATATCCAGCCGACACAATTGCACCAACGTGTCAGTGTCTTCTTGGGGTCTAAAAACGAGGTTCAACACCTCGCGGAACTACACCGATCCAACAAAAAGGTACAACATGTCTAAGCAAGCCAGTGAATTGATTCACGCCTTGGTTTTGCGCGAAATGCAGGACGGAATTGTGCGTGACGGTCTGTGGGCTCAAGCCATGGTCGAGAGCGGCTCAGACGCGGCCTTGACCCAATCCATCTACATCAGACTGCGCGCAGCTAGCTTGCAAGATGAAACAAGAAATATGCTGCTTAAACAAATTCAATCAGGCATTAAACAAGATAACGTAAAGCCTAAAGATTTTTTATCCGCTTTGGATTTGAAGAAAAAATAAAGTCTTAAGCAGATTGCCCCAAACCTTTCAGCCTTGCAGCTTCAACAATTTCAATCCAGTAGCCATCAGCGTCCTTGATGAAAGCGACATCTTTCATCTTGCCCTGTTCGGGTCGCTTCACATAAGACACTTGGTTGTCATCAAACCACTTCACGGCTGCATCCAAGTCGGGGACTGAAAAGCAAATATGTCCAAAGCCTTGCGGTTGAGCATTGCCATCGTGGTATTTGAAATCTGGGTCCGACTCGGTACCCCAGTTATGGGTTAATTCTAAAATTCCACTTTGGGAAAAAGTCCAAGCAGTTCTATCGCCAACATGGTCTGGCGCATTACTGGCAACTTCTGCGACTGCCAAGAAGTACAGCGAGAACTTCATCTCTGGGAAGTCGAGTTTGCGCAAAACTCTCATGCCCATGATGCGGCTGTAAAAATCTAAGGACACAGCGGGGTCTTTGACCCGCAACATGGAATGGTTGAGCACAAAACCACGTGTTACTGCAGGGGCCTGCTCGCAAACACCTGCGTACATTTCAGATGAAAAATTCATTGTAATAAATGATCAGGATTTGACAGCAGTCAAGCCAGTGCTTGGCGCACGGGGGACACTGGCCACTGCGTGGTGGGTGCCAGTCAGTAGCGAAGGGGTATCCATGTTCAAGCTGTCATCAAGCGACTGCTGCTTCTTTTCTTGCGAGATCAGGCAACGCCGGAGGTAGCGCAAACTGGTGACACGTAAAAACGAGGCGAAGTTGGAAACCTCGCCTCTGTGATCCAGAATCTCGTCGTGCAGTGTGCAGATGAGGGCATTGGTGGTGCAGCCCTCATCCTCGGCCATTTCGGCCAGCACATCCCACACGGTGTTTTCCAATCGAATGCTGGTGAGCATCCCGCGAATGCGAATCGAGCGTGTACGTTGCTCGTACAAAATCGGGTCAGCTTTGACGAAATACTCACACATTGCAATCTCCTTGGATTGAAATTCCAGTTTATCAAATGGCTTTTTCAGTCATTTGTTTGGCAATGTAGTCTGCTTGGCGAATCGCCAAGGACACAATAGTCAAAGTGGGATTTTCAGATGCACCAGTAGTGAATTGTGAACCATCACTGATGAACAAATTGGCAATGTCGTGGGTTTGACCCCATTTGTTGGCAACACCATCACTGGCTTTGGCACTCAGTCGACAAGTTCCTAAGTTGTGAGTGGATGGATAAGGTGGCGTACGGTAGGTCTTGATGGCACCTGCCGCTTGGTAAATGCGCTCACCTTGGGTAAACGCATGGTTGCGCATGACGATGTCATTTTCGTGGTCATCGTAATGCACATTGGCCACGGGACTGCCCCACTTGTCTTTCACGTTGGTGTTCAAGGTGATGCGGTTGGTTTCGCGTGGCATGTCTTCACCTACCAACCACATACCTGCCAGGTTGGTGTAATGGTCCATCCACCATGCGTAGTCAGCACCCCAAGCGCCTGGGTCTAAGAAGGCGGGCATGAAGGCCAAACCCAAAGACACGGTTTCCATTTCATAACCACCCACAAAGCCGCGCTTGGGGTTGAAGAAGGATTCGTCACGGATGATGCCCGCCATGGTGGTGCCGCGGTACATGTGAACGGGGTCTTTGAAAGCAGCATAAACCGACCCTGTCATGTGGCGCATGTAGTTGCGGCCCACTTGTCCAGAGGAGTTAGCCAAGCCGTCTTTGAACATACTGGAAGCCGACAACAACAGCAAGCGAGGTGTTTCGATGGAGTTACCTGCCACACACACCACACGGGCTTTTTGACGCTGCTCTTTGCCATCTTTGTCAAAGTACACCACGCCAGAAACCAAGCCTTTTTCATTGTGCTCAATGCGTGTCACGTGCGCTTCGGGACGCAAGTCGAGGTTGCCCGTGGCTTCTGCTTTGGGAATTTCGGTGTACAGAGTGGACCATTTGGCACCACTCTTGCAACCTTGGAAGCAAAAACCGAGTTGCATACAACGGCCACGGCCATCACGCGGTTGGCTGTTGATGGCCATATTGCCTGTGTGTACTTCTTTGTAGCCCAATTTCTTGGCACCCGCGTGCATCACTTTGAAGTTGTTGTTACCTGGCAAACCGGGAATGCCGTTGGTACGTGTCACGCCCATTTTGTTTTCTGCTTTGGCGTAATAAGGTTCCAACTCGGACAAGGTGATAGGCCAGTCGAGCAAATTGGCTCCCTTGATATCGCCATAAACCGTTTTGACACGGAACTCATGCTCTTGGAAGCGCAGTGATGCACCGGCCCAGTGGGTGGTGGAGCCGCCCACGGTTTTACAAATCCAAGCAGGCAGCCCAGAGAAGTCTTTGGCCACACGCCAAGTACCTGAAGTGGTGCGGGGGTCTAGCCAAGCCAGTTGGCCGAATGATTTCCATTCGTCGTTCACAAAGGATTGCGGCGATTGACGAGCACCCGCTTCGAGCACCACCACTTTGATGCCCTTTTGACAGAGTTCGTTCGCCAAGGTGCCACCACCTGCGCCAGAACCAATGATGACGACAGCGCTGTCGTCGTTGAATGCGATTGAAGCCATGTGTATTCTCCTGAATGATTGTGGTGAGGTGGGTTAGCCCAAGTAAGCAGGTGGGCTGGCTTCTTTAGAAGGTGCGGGCAACCATTTCAGATCTTGGAAACCACGGGTGATGTAGCCGCCCTTTTCCCAAGCAGAACCGGGGTAACCAAAGGCTGCAAAAGCCATGTCGTTGTTGTAGAGAGAGCTCATGCACTGACCACGAACGGTATTAAAGAAACCAGAGCCTTCCATGCCCTTCACAATGGCAAGTTGTTTGTCAGCTTTGGCTTTGGCAAAGTTGCCCCCCGCCAAGGCGTTTAGGTTGCTGATACCTTCACGCAACATGCTTGCTGCACCCGCATCGCCAGAGGCAGAGCCATCTAAGTCTTTCGCCAAAATGGCATAAACCGCATCTGGTAATTTTTTGTGCGGGTACAAAACACGACCCATGGCCATCAGGGTTTGACCCTCAGCTTTGGTCAATGTTTTGAGTTCGACTGCCCAAACGGGAGACGGCGCAAGGCTTGCCAATATCGAACCCGATGCCAAGGTGCCCATCAGGATTCCCGAGCCTTTCAAAAACTCTCGCCTAACCAAGGGAAGGTTTTGTTTGGGAACGATGCCACTTTCTTCGCACTCACTGAATTCGGCAGTTACAGACTGAATGGGTATGGTTTTCATGGTTGTCTCCTGTTGACCTAAACGATTTGATTAACCCTATGCAGTATTTCACCAGCGGTAAAAAATAGGTGGTATCTCTCTAAACACAAGGAAAACCCTCATTCATTATTCAGAATAAAAGCTATTTCTTCGGTATTTACCCTAGACGGGGTGGCGTAGCTCGGACTTTATTGACACAATGACTCAAAGGGCAATTTACACATATTTGTATGGCCCGACAGCCTGTGAACGGACTAGCCATGAACCTCAGTGTTTCACCACGGATCCTGCCTAGCTTGAGGTTACCCATCAAAAATTTGTCTGGGCTTGTCTTGTCGATTTGGGGAAAGCAACCTGCCCCAATATCTACTTCCACAGCGGCCAATGATGCCAAGGGGTCTATTGACCTTTGCAAGACGTCTCTCTTATCGGTGATTGAGTCGCAAATCATCCCTCGCCTGTTGGATGCTCACCCTAGCGCTACAAGCTTGGGCCTTGAACAAGCCCAAGGAGAAAAGGTCGCAGCGTCCGAACAAGACGTGCTCGATTTTGCGCAAGCCTGCCTCTCAATTGATCCACAAGCTGTGTTCAATCATCTTGATGCATTGCGAAGCAAGGGCGTGGTTGCTGAAACTGTGTTTTTAGATGTCATTACACCTGCAGCCCGCCACCTTGGTGACTTGTGGGAGCAAGACAAAATGGACTTCACCGTGGTCGCCCAAGGCCTGCTTCGTATGCACCATGCCATGCGACACCTTGGCTATGAAACCCAAGACGGCCCTCAAACAGCGGGGGATGTTCGACGCATCATGCTGGCCTCTGCGCCTGGCTCTCAACACATCTTGGGTCTGGCCATGGTGTCTGAATTCTTCCGTGCCGACCATTGGCAAGTGGTTGTTGAAATTTCAACATCCGAACAGGCTTTGCTGCATACAGTCGCTCATGAGTGGTTTGATGTGATTGGTTTATCTGTCGGTTTGGTCGAACAACTGCCTACTATTCCCGCCCTGATTGCAAGGCTTAAGAGTGCGTCGCGCAACCCCAATGCTTTTGTGATCTTGGGCGGTCCGGCCTTGCTTCAGGCCCAAATGGATGGCGTTGAACTTGCCGCAGATGCCATTTCTGTCAATGCTGCAGAGGCTGTAAAATTAGCTGGAGAGTTACTCACAAACAGGTAAGTATTACAACCTTCATCATGGCTTCTAAAGAACCTTCGCTTATTCGCAGTACAAAAGCATTTTCAGTTGAAATACCAGAAGGTTCTAGCAGCGCCAAGGCCAGGCGAAGCGATATTGTTGCGGGCGAGCTAGGGGAGATTGGTCACGATCAATCCCATTTTGAAGAACAGCTAGCTCAAAACGCACTGAAACAAAGTTCTGAAAATGAGTCTATTGACACTCAGCAGGCTTTTGCAGCGGAGCATATGAAGACGGATGTCATTGCGAACGTCCAAGAAGATGAGCTACATGAATCAATGATTGGCATCAGCCCTGACCATCTGCACAGCCAAGCCGGCATTGGTGTTGCCACTGACTCGCTTGAAGATCGTCTTGTCAATGTTGCCGATGAACACGCACTAGACCATTTGATCGGTGTAGCTGAAGAACCCGAAGAACATCATGTGGTGGGCATTGCCAATGATGCATCGCAAGAGCATCTAGCAGCTATCTCTAATGAAGGACTGCACGACACCCATGCTGTTGTGCCCAGTGACAAGGTGCAAGACCTCCATGCTGCCATTGCCAAAGATAGCCTTGAAGATCATCTGGCAGCAGTGCCGCAAGACAATATCAGCGACACCCATGCACCCTTGCCTGACACCGCCATAGAAGACCACCATGTCGCTGTTGCAGTTCCAGAACCTGTTGAACCTATCCCTTTGTTTGTCAATGCTAACGACGACTTTCCCGATGACCACATGGAAATCGAGGATCCCCCTGAGGAAGATCTACATACACAAGCATTGACGGACGAATCATTGGTTGACCACGTCGAGCTAGTTAAGGAAGAAACAAACGAGCTTGCTCAAGCTCAACTGCTTTCTGCTACGCCAGCACCTATCCTCCCCCCACAAGCCAAATCCGTCGCCCAATTAAATCCAGCCGCACCAATAAAGCGTCAACCCATTGCCCCAAAAGCACCTGAGGCTCTCAGCCCAGAAATGATCAAACTCCAACAGGAAGCGCTTCTTGCCAAACAGCACAGGATGGAAGAGTTTCACGGCAGGGTCGACGCCATTCGCAAAACCGTGAACGATATCAATTCAAAGCTCGACCACATTTCCCCTCAAGAGAAGAAGCCCCACTAAAGCAAAACCGATCTACCAAGCTTAGGTATTGGGCCCCGAGTCCAAGCCTTGTGGTTGGTAACTGGCCAATACCTTATCGATACGCCTGCCATCCAAGTCAACGACTTCAAAGCGCCAACCTTGTGCATAGGTCGCTTCACCCACTTTAGGCAATCTGCCAGACACGGCAAGCAGCAGACCTGCCAGTGTGTTGTAAATGGCATCATCCTCTTGCGGCAGTGCTTTGATATTTAATCGCGACTTGAGTTCTTGAACAGGCATCATGCCATCGAGCAACCAACTGCCATCTTCGCGCTGAACCGCCCATGCTTGATCTTCTGCATTGGTTTGCACCAACTCACCGGTGATAGCTTCAAGCATGTCTCGTGGCGTCATCAAGCCTTGCACAACCCCATACTCGTCCACCACCAAAACCATGCGTCCACCCCCGCTGGAGGTGGTCGCATTTGAAGTTTGATGGGGATGGCGAAACTGCGCCAACATGTCCAATCCGCTGAGTGTTTCAGGTACGAAAACAGCAGCCTCCATCCACTGCGCAATGGGCTCAGCAGAAGAGCGGTTATGCAACAAACTGGCCATGCTGACAACGCCCAAAATCTCATCCAAACCTTCTCGGCACACTGGATACCAAGAGTGTGCGTCCAACTCAGACAAAGACTCCACCGCTTGCTGGGTTGAGAGTTGACTGTCAAGCCAAACGATATCGGTTCGAGGCACCATGATGGAGGGTAATTCCCTCTCATCCAAATGAAATACATTTTTAACCATTTGGTGTTCGTGGTGCTCAATCAAACCTGCGTCAACGCCTTCGACCAAGCTGGCTCGAATCTCCTCTTCGGTCACTTGCCTCGTTTGATGGGCGTCAATGCGCAGCAAATGCAAAATAACGGCAGTCGTTTTAGAAAGCAGATGCACCAAGGGTCTGGCCATCGTGGCCACGGCAAGCATCATGGGCGCAGTCCAGCGTGCAGCGGTTTCAGGAAACAACTGACCTATACGCTTTGGAACGAGTTCGCCAAACAAAATCGTATTGAATGTGATGATCGTCACCACCACAGAAGTAGCCAAAATACCTGCAACAGGTTGGAGAACAGACCACCCAGATAACCAAGCAGACAAACCATCGCTGAATGCAGCTTCACCAACGATACCGTTGATCACGCCCAAAGTAGTAATGCCTATTTGAATGGTGGACAAAAATTCTGTTGGCCGTGTTTGCAGCGCCAACGCGGCTTTGGCGCCATAAGCACCTGACGACTCCAAGTGCAAAAGCAAGCTTTTTCGACTTGACGCCAGTGCCATCTCTGACATGGCAAAGATGGCATTCAAGAAAGTCAAAAAGATAATCAGTAATACATCCATGGCATTAGCCTAAATTAAGTCCATAAGGTCGAAACAAAGAGGAATCTACGACAATCATGCCATGGCACTTTACTTGATTGGCGATGTCCAAGGCTGCAATGCCAGTTTGGGCTATCTTTTGGACACCCTAGGCTTCTCGCCTAGTCGCGACACCGTTTTTTTATTGGGCGACTTGATCAACCGTGGCCCTGACAACATCGGTGTATTAAAGCGCTTGCAAGCATTGGACAACAGCGCCAAGTGTTTACTGGGCAACCACGATTTGCATTTACTGGGCGTGCACTTGGGGGTGCGCAAGCTAAAACCAGGTGATACGGTAGGTGACCTGTTGCAAAGCCAAGAGCGTGACAGTTTGATGGACTGGCTTAGGCAACAAGCCTTGGCGCTGATGCAAGATGATGTGTTGATGGTGCATGCAGGCGTACTTCCTACTTGGAGTACATCCAAAACCTTGTCTCTGGCGTCAGAGGTCAGTGCTGTGCTTCAAAGCACTGACTGGCAAGACTTCATACGACAGATGTATGGCAATTTGCCTGCCGGTTGGCATGATGGTTTGCAAGGCATAGACCGCTTACGGGTCATCGTCAATGGCCTGACACGTTTACGCTATTGCACCCCAGAGGGCGAAATGGAATTTGCCCACCATGGAGCCCCGCACATTGCGCCAGAGGGCTACGTGCCTTGGTTCGAAGCACCTGATCGCCAAACTGCAGATGTCACCATTGCCTTTGGGCATTGGTCTTCATTGCCTTTGCTGCAACGCCAAGATGTATGGGCACTAGATTCAGGCTGTGTCTGGGGACGAGGGCTTACAGCTATGCATTTGCATGCCTTAGGACCAGGACAGCACCAACGCATTACCGTGGACTCGGTAGAGAAGCGCTAGCTGTCAGAGGGTTTCGGTGGTCTTAAATAGCGCCGCCACTTTGCGCTTGGGCTTGATATTGGGCGAGATGCCCGTCCGCACAGACGCTGTCGTTTCTTTCAAAGAGGCTTGATTCGCTTGGTTTTCCAGCGCTTGTGCACTAGGCTCATAGGGTTGATCAAAAAATGGGTCTGCTGGTGCCTTGACTGGCGCAAAGCGACTACGCGAGGAACCTGAGCGTTCTTCGTAACTGCGGCGTGGTCGGTCATCATCCTCTTCACGAGAGCGCCTTGGAGATGAACGCTCTTCATCAAACTCCAGAACGGTGAATTCGATTTTTTGCTTGGTGAGCTTTTCAATGTCAGAGACCAAGCGCAAGTCTGAAGCTGAAGCAAAACTCACGGCCAAGCCCTCAGCACCTGCGCGGCCCGTGCGACCTATGCGGTGAATATAGTCTTCTGCATTGAATGGCACATCAAAATTGAACACGGCTGGCACGTCTTTGATATCCAAACCACGCGCAGCCACATCGGTGCAAACCAGTAAATCCACCTCGCCCTTTTTAAATGCTTCCAGGGCTTTAAGGCGCTCATCTTGGCTCTTGTCGCCATGCAAAGCAGCTGTGCGCAAACCATCTTTTTCTAAAGACCGTGCTAAACGTGCACAACCCAGTTTGCTGTTAACAAACACAAAGGCTTGGGAGATGGCTTTTTGCTTAAGAATCAGTTTGAGGGCACGGCGTTTATCGTCCTCATTCACGTTGATAAATAACTGCGTAACAGTTGAAGCGGTTTGATTGGGCCGAGCCACTTCAATCGTGACAGGGTTTTGCAAATAACTGGCTGCCAAACGTCTGATCTCGGGTGAGAAAGTGGCTGAGAACAACAAGGTGGTGCGTTGCTTGGGCAAGTAACTTAAGATGCGCTGCAAATCGGGCAAAAAGCCAATGTCCAACATGCGGTCAGCTTCATCCAACACCACGTATTCCACTTGGTTCAACACTGCAGTTTTCGCTTCGATGTGGTCCAACAACCTGCCGGGTGTGGCCACCAACACCTCTACGCCTCTTTTGAGCTCTGCTGTCTGTGGCTTCATGTCCATGCCACCAAACACCACCGCACAACGCAGTTGGGTGTATTTGGCGTACAGCTTGACTTGCTGTGCTACTTGATCGGCAAGCTCTCGAGTTGGTAACAAAACCAAGGCCCTGACAGGATGCCTGGCTGGTGAAGTCGACGTGTTTTCATGCTTGAGCATGCGCTGCAACAAGGGCAGCGAGAAAGCAGCGGTTTTGCCAGTGCCAGTTTGGGCGGCCCCCATGACGTCTTGGCCTGAGAGCACCACTGGGATGGCCTGTGCCTGAATAGGCGTCATTGATTCGTAGCCCATTTCAGCGACGGCTTTGGCCAAATGGGGATCTAACTGCAGTTGCGAGAATGAATTCATATAGCTGAAGATTGTCGCACTCTAGAGAAAGTACTCAAAAGCCAAGGTTTTGGCTTGTTTTCAAGCCTTTGGCAAGGTCACACCCACCTGACCTTGGTATTTACCACCACGGTCTTTGTAGCTGGTTTCACACTCCTCGTCACTCTCGAAAAAAAGCACCTGGGCGCAACCTTCACCAGCGTAAATTTTCGCAGGCAGCGGCGTGGTGTTACTGAATTCCAAGGTCACATAGCCCTCCCACTCTGGCTCGAAGGGGGTGACGTTGACGATGATGCCGCAGCGGGCATAGGTGCTTTTACCCAAGCAGATGGTCAGTACGTTGCGAGGAATTCGAAAGTACTCAAGAGTGCGTGCCAGCGCAAAGCTGTTGGGGGGGATGATGCAGACGTCGGCCTCTATATCGACAAAGCTCTTGGGGTCGAAGTTTTTCGGATCAACAACGGTGCTGTAGATATTGGTAAACACCTTGAACTCGGGCGCACAGCGGATGTCGTATCCATAGCTGCTGGTGCCGTAGCTGACAATTTTTTGGCCAGCAGCGTCTTGGCGAATTTGACCAGGCTCGAAGGGCTCGATCATGCCGTGCTGCTCAGCCATGCGGCGAATCCATTTGTCGCTTTTGATACTCATGCATTTGCCTCTTTATGAATAGGTGGATTGTAGGCATTAGTGAGAGGCTCTATGTGTGCATAATCACCCTACAACTTCATCCTCTGTTCACCATTTAGGCTTTCAAGGTTTGAAAAAAATTATCATCATCGCAGGGCCTAACGGAGCAGGCAAGACGACCTTCGCCAAAGACTTTTTGCCAAGTGAGGCCAAGACTCAGAACTTTATCAACGCAGACCTAATTGCTGCCGGCCTGGCACCGTTCAACCCAGAATCAGTCGAGCTCAAGTCAGGCAGGCTGATGCTTGAAGAGATTGACGAATTTGTGGACGCGGGCAAAAGCTTTGCATTCGAAACCACGCTTTCTGGGCTGTCCTATGTTCGCAAGATCCAACTTTGGCAGCGATTGGGCTACCAGGTGAAGCTCTGGTTCTTGTCCCTGCCCAATGCAGATGCCGCAGTGGCACGGGTAGCCCAGCGCGTCATACAGGGTGGTCATAACATCCCTGAAGATGTGATTCGCAGGCGCTTCAAGTCAGGCCTAAATAACTTCCACCTGCGCTACAAGCTGTTGGTGGATTCATGGGTCCTATATGACAACGCCGGTGTAGAGCCACGACTGATAGACTGGAGTAACAGATGAATACCGAAGACATTCGCAGCTCAAGTGACCCCGACCTCGCTGGCTCTTATGCCGCTATGCAACGGGCAGCCATTTCTGCACAAGACTTGGCCATCAAGACGAACACTGGCATTGTGGTGTCTGTCAATGGAAGGCCTAGGGTCATATCAGCCAAAGAACTGCTTCAAATGCGCGAACTTGAAGCTCAGACGCCGGATGACAAGCCTTAAGGTAACTGCCCTTGAACCCCTTGCACCAGAAAATTCATATTCAAAATTTCTTTGTCGCTTAAGGACTGGCCACGCGCAAGAATCACTTGGTCTTGGTTATCTAAGATGGGACCTGCAAAGGGTTGCAAACTGCCGCGCCCGATGGCACGCTGCAAACGCATTAATTCTGTTTGAACCCGCATGGGCAACTTGGGGCCAAATGCGCCCACTTGAACCATTTTTTCATGCATGCCGCCCCATACATTGCCGCTTTGCCAACTGCCATTGATGACTTGCTCAGCGCGTTGGCTGTAGTAGTCGCCCCAGTGATGGGTGACAGCCAGCAGTTGCGCTTGCGGCGCAATGTGACGCATGTCCGAGTGGTAAGCAATGGCCATCTTGCCCCGCTCTTGGGCCGCCACCATCACCGCCTCTGAAGCGGTATGAAAAGCCAGTACATCCGCCTTTTGGTTCATCAACGTCATGGCCGCTTCTCGCTCTCGTGCAGGGTCAAACCAATTGTTGAGCCAAACCAGCTTGACTTGGGCCTGTGGGTTGACTGAGCGCATGCCCAAAGCAAATGCATTGATGCCTTGTATGACTTCAGGAATGGGAAAACCTGCCACATAGCCCGCGATACCCGTTTTGCTGACGCGTCCTGCGGCGATACCCGCTAAAAAACGGCCCTCGTAATAACGTGCGTTAGCGGCAGATACATTAGGCGCGGTTTTGTAACCCGTGATGGACTCGAACTTCACATTTGGAAAGTCTGCCGCCACCTTCATGGTGGGCTCCATATACCCAAAGCTTGGCGTGAAGATCAAGCCCACGCCTTGTTGTGCCATGTCTCGAATGACGCGTTCGGCGTCAGCACCTTCGGCCACGTTTTCCACAAACACGGTTTGCACCTTGCGACCATTTTTATTGAGCTTGTCCTCCATGGCCAAGCGACCTAACTCGTGCTGATGCACCCAGCCGCTGGGCAAGCGTGGAGTGACGTAGACAAAGCCGACCTTGAGGGGTGAGGTGAAAGGCTGAGCTGCGAGCGTTGGGGCCGAAAACAAAGCGAGCGCAAACAGCGCTGCGATGAGGTTTTTGTGCATGGTGTTCCTCGACATGGCTCTAGTGAGCTGAAAAAAGACGAAAAAAATGTGCGACGGGTTGCAGTTCGCACATTTCAAACTAGCGAGGTTAATGTAGCAAAGTCTTGTGATGTGCTAAGCCCCGTTTTGAAGAGCCAAGTTAGGGAACACGCCCAAGTGGCTGACAAACTCCTCGACTACACGTAGATTCTTGTCAACAGCAGCACTCTTTTCTGCACCATAAATCAATTCAGACAAGGTGATGCTAGATATCCCCATGCGGTCGTGATTGGCGTTGAATGCATCCAAGACCTTTAAAGGTCTGCGCTTGATAACGTAGATAACGATATTGGTGTCGAGCAGGTACTTCAGCATCAAAAGCTCTCTCGTTTAAGGCCCTTCTGCTCTCCTTTTTAACGCTCTCCGGCAGCCTTGCCTCAGCAGGAAGCCTGACCGCTTGTGTGCGGTTGTTTGTAAAGACGGTTGATGTGAAAACAGTCATACCCCCACCTATATGACAAAAGTATATTGCAATCAGCTTTGATGTTTGACGACCCAAAAGTCTGAGTCAAATGAGAATTTGTCCGTTTTGCAAAATACAGGTCTGTGCCAACCGCGGTCATTGCCGGCACCCCGAAGACAAGGACGAGTAAGGGCGTCATTAAGGCGCCGCCATCGACGCCTGTCAACCCGACCACAAAGCCAATGAAGGTGCCCGCTAAAATATAAGTAGCGTCCGGTAAATTGATGCGACCGTTTGTCCTGCAGTCATAAAAAAACTCTAATAAAACCATGCCACTTGACCCCCTTAATCCCCCCAAGAATCTATACCATCAAGCCTATAGCACCTCAAGACATTCACGCGAAGAACTGGGCGGCCACAAGGGCAAGGTCATCTGGTTCACGGGGCTATCTGGGTCGGGAAAGTCCACCATCGCCAACGCCTTGGAAATTGCACTGCATGCGCAGGGCAAGAGGACTTATATCTTGGACGGGGACAATGTGCGCCATGGCCTAAGCAAGGACCTGGGGTTCACCGATGCAGACCGCGTAGAAAACATCCGCCGCGTGGCCGAGGTGGCCAAGCTGATGATGGATGCCGGTCTCATCGTGATGACTGCCTTCATCAGCCCGTTCAGGGCAGAACGGGAGATGGCGAGGCAGTTGATAGGGGAAGAGAACTTCTTGGAGGTGTTTGTGGCCACCCCGCTCGATATATGCGAGCAACGCGACCCCAAGGGGCTGTATCAAAAGGCCCGAAGTGGCAGGCTGCCACTCATGACTGGCATTGACAGCCCCTACGAGCCGCCAAGCAAAACCAGCCTAAGCTTAGACACCAACAAGCACACGGTAGATGAGTTGGTTGGCCTGCTGTTAAAACACATATAGACACTAGGGCTTGAAGCTCTCAAGCTCCATCAGCATGGTGACGCCGTAGTTTTCATTCAAGCCAATTTGGTAGCGAAGCGGAATCTTCTTGGTCTCTTCGATCCAGATCTCGAAAGAGGCTGGGTCAGCCTTGTCGATACGCTTGACATACCTTCGCGCCTTGTACTTGACACCAGCCACAGTGAAGTCCCACATCTCAGCCGGAGAAAATTGCAACTTCTTTAATGACTTGGATGAGCTGAAATTGAACTCTAGGTTCTTCTTGTCAGGCCTGATGCCCTCGTACAAGACAGTGAGCATGTCAGAAACGTCTGAGCTGATCTTTTCAGTGCGGTCTATCTTGTTGCCCACATAAAAGCTGGTGCTCATCTTTTTGTAGTCAACCAGCGAGGTGGAACGTGGTGAATCACCCCGCTGTTCGTAGTACGAGTAGGTCTTGTAGCCAGCCTTGTCAAGAACGCTCAAAGACTCACGCCGAAACTTTTTGTCCCCAATAAATAGACTGACCATAGAGGTGGGGCTCATGGTGGAGGTGATCTTGAGCTGGTTTTGCTTTTTCTCAACAATGTCAACAACCTCACCCGCTTGAAATTCGCTGCTCAGCTTAGATATGGCCTTGTCCAACACGGTAGGTTCTTCGCCATTAGCCTTGAGAATTTTTTCACGTTTCTTGAAATCGACGATGAGGGTGAGTTTGTAATTGAACTGGGTTAGGCTTGGCTGAGGTGTTGGGGTTGGGGCTTGTGGGGCGTCTTTAGCGTAAGTAGATATTAAATACGGATATACAAATAACATTAAAAGAAGATTTTTAATTTTCATATTGTTACTCCAAGTATTATTTATGTTTATTCTATAAACGATTGAAGTTATAAGGGCTATTAGGGCCAGCTGTCACTTTGTGCACGCAGGTGCTGCACAGGGGCTTTGTAAAATTTGATATAAGTTTACACCTAATTATGAATCGAGGGCGCTGGTCTAAAACAGATAAGGTATGCGCTATCAAGAAAGGATGAATCTAAATTAGCGATAAATTAGAAGCATTAATTATTTAGATTTTTCATCTATTAAGCGCTGATAAAGCTCTGCATAAGCTTGACACATTTTGTCAGCAGTAAAGAATTTTTCATAGCGATCAAAAGCTTTAAGCCCCATTCTTGCTGCAACTTTCGGGTTTTTCCACAAATAGGACATTGCTATGTGCAAATCTTTAGGGGATGAGGGTGATACAACAATGCCAGTCTTCTGATCTATATTGATAAATGAGGTTCCTGTACCAATTTCACTGGAAATCATGGGTTTTCCAAACATAGCTCCTTCCAATAATGAAATTCCAAATGCCTCTGAGCGCAAATGAGATGGAAACACCACTGCATAAGATAAGTCCAGAATTGCAACCTTATCTTCTTCAGACACCTGACCTAAAAAAAGTACATTTTTCAAACCCAGGGATTCAGCTTTAACCTTTAACTCATATTCAATGGAGCCAGCGCCAACAATGACTGTCGGCAAATCGCCCAAAGCCAAGGCATCTAGCAAGATGTTTAAACCCTTGTAGTATCGAAGCACCCCAATAAATAGAAAAAATTTATCACCTAAAATTTTTCTCCAATATTGGACGCGCTCAATATTGATAGGTGGGTAGAGGTTTTTATCAAGTCCAATCGGTATGACTTCCACTTTATTTTGATGGCATTGCAAGACATTGCTAGTTACCCTGTAATTTCGAGAGGTTGCCACAATTGAATCTATACTTTTTAGAAACCTATTTTTCAAAGGTCTGTATAGTTTTAAGAGAATTTTTTGCTTAACAATATCCGAGTGATAGGTAACGACAGAGGGCTTATTGTGGCTGACGACAAAATGGGCCAAATCCATAAACGGCCAAGGAAAATGGTAATGAACAATATCGGCTTTTTTTGCTAACTCATTAAATTTCCAAAAACTGCTTAGGGAAAAATCTGTAGAAGCTATTTTGAAATTACTTCGGCATCGAAATACCTGATGTTCATTAATCTCAATCACCCCCTCTACTTTATTGGGGGTGAGCGATAAAACAGTCGACTCTATGCCAAGTCTCGCCGATCCACTAGCCAGTTGAAAAATGACCTGCTCAACCCCGCCAAAACTATCAGGATAATAAGTCTTGTAAAAATGAAGGATTTTCAAAGTTTTTTAATCTTATGAGAAGTTACAGCCTCCTCAAAAAGATTCATGAGGTCACTTGCGCACTTATCCCAAGAATATTTCATTGCATTTTTATGAGCATTAGCAGATAAACTAATTCTTAGTTGGGGGTCGGTCAGCAGTCTTTCCAGGCCCCCTTGAATTGAATCTATAGATAAGGGATCAACTAATAATGCAGCATCTCCTGCTATTTCAGGCATAGAGGAGCAATTTGAAGTGAGCACAGGAATTCCAACTGACATAGCCTCAAGAATTGGCAACCCAAAGCCTTCACTTAAAGATGGCATAGCCAAGAAAATAGCATGCTGATAAAGAGACGTCAGATCCTCATCAGATATGTAGCCTAGTCTCTTAACATTTTCAGACAAATTATTTAATTTAATTAAATTATCAAGATCAAAGTTACCCCAACCATTTCGTCCAACTATAACTAAATTATATTTTGATTTAAGTTCAGAAGATAATCTTAAATAGGCTTCAACTAATCTATATAAATTTTTTCTTGGCTCAAGAGTTCCCACAAATAATATATATTCATTGCTAATTCCAAATCTCTTGGCAACCGCTAAATTACTAATAAATTTTGGAGTATTAACTCCAAGTGGGATAACAGTTAACTTATGCTTAGTATCGGGATATTCATTTAATAAATCATGTTTGGTTGAATTGCTAACTAACATTATTTTATGCGCATGAAATAGAGAATATGGCATGTGCATTTTTTCTAGCAGCCAACCAAAAAACTTCATTGTCTGTGGTTGCGTAATCCACACTAAATCATGTATTGTTAAAACGGTAGCTAAAGATTCAGGTAATAAAAAAGGTAATCGATGTGAAGGGGCCCAAAAAACATCAATCCCATCTCTTTTAATGTAAAAAGGAAGAAGGAAATGAAACCACATCAAGTCAAAAAACTTACCCTTTGGCAAAAAAAAATTTGTACTAATGTTTAAATAATCAAATTTAATAAGAGGTCTTGGTGTATAAAAGATAATATTAGAGTTGTTTAAAGAGAGATTTTTCCCTAACTCTACCAGTGATCTACCAATACCCGTCATAGGATAATGTAACAAGCTAGCATCAACACCGATTTTCATACGTGAAAATCCGTAAGCATATTATTGACAAGATAAAATGATCTATTTATTTGCACGAACTATGGCAAAAGTGTAAGGAACCCAGGAGTAGTTAGATCGTACAAAAACTTCAGCATTACCAAACTGACCCTCAACAAGATTTTTATAATCAGAATGATATCTGACGTACTGCCCACGATCAGTTTTAGCAAATATTGGGCTATGAAATTCTGATTCTCACTATAGCAACCATCAAGAGAAAGAAAAATTCCACCATCAGCTAAGCAATCTTTTGCATGGCCAATTACATCAATGGCAATAGAATTGTCCATGTGATGAAGAACACCATTCTTAAGAATTAAATCTGGAGTTCCAACCTTTTGGATAAGATTTGGTGAGAAATTATCACAAATAAATTTACCGCGAGTCCCAAACCGTGACTGAGCAAATTCTATGTATTTGCGATCCGTATCTACTCCAATATATTCGACATGGTCTGGAACATAGGAAATAATATGACCCGGACCACACCCAATATCAATAACTCTTCTAACTTTACTAAAATCTATAAATTCATCAAATGCCTTCAGTCTTGAACGAAAAATCCGCCAAGTAATTGATAGGAATGATAAATAGAAGGATGCTCAAGAATTTTCATAAACGAATAAAATTAAAAATAAATCAAATGAGAAAATTAAAAGCACTATAAATAATTTGCAATAACTATTTCCTAAAAGTGTATTTTTTTAATCCAATGTAAGACAATATACTATAGATAAAGACACCAATTAATTGTGAAAAATAGATATTTTTATCAAGATACTTGTTAAATATATAAACAAATAATATATTCATTAAATATGATGGGAATATTATAAATAAAAATTTATGAAAAATAAAACTCTTTTGATGATCATGAGGAAATTGAAAGGTCCAGTTCTTGTTTAACAAATAACTACATATAATACCGACGCAAAAACCAGCAGCATTAGAATAAAAATAATTTACCGATAAAAAAAACATCAATGAATAAATAGTACCCAAACCAATTATTGAATTACAAAATCCAACTATTAAAAATTTAAAAATAGTAAAATAACTAGGGTTTTTAATGCTGTTCACGGAAATTTTCTTTTATTTAAGAAATCCTTAATAATAAAAAATATCAATAATAAAAAATATAATCCATAAAGTAACCAGAACATGTTAAGGGGAAAGTTTCTATACTTTACCTCAATAACATTCTTTCCAGGCGCAACGTTGAAAATAAAACTTCCGTTTTCATTTGTTAGAGAATGCAACTTTTCTCCATTCAGATAAAAATGAAGATTATTATTTTTCCAAAATAAATATTGGAGATTTAGTGGAATATCATTATCTAACGAAAATTTAATATGATTGATATAATTAGTTTTGAAATTTTTAAACTCATTATTTTCACCATCATTAGAATTTTTCATAGCTAAAGTAGACTTTTCTGCAGTGAAAACCTCAACCTCAGCTAAGCTTAGAATTTTAGAATTAGAGTCTTCACCATTAAGCTGTATTCTTAAATACCGACCATTAACAGTTTCTGGAATATTTATTACAGCAAAAGGATTTGCATTTAGATTTAAGAATGAATATACCCCTTTCTGACTTCTGGTTTGATCTGCATTAAGATTATCGTTAAAGGGGGTATTTGAAATAAATACCCAAAAGTTAGTCAATCTTTCTGAGCAGCAATCTGCTCTATTCCAAACTTTAATTTTATTTATTGAATATGATGATTCTAAATCTATATTTATCCAAGCACTTGGGTTACTTTCAGAATGTGATACTGAGCCAGAGAAAAAGTTTCCATTTGTATTTCCATCCACCACTCTCGATGATGGCGCCCCATAAGCTTCGCCCGACTGGTTAGTAGGTTTATTTTTAGCTATGTTTACGGCTGAAGTATCTTCAGAATACAGACCTGACTTTACTTGAAAAAAACCATTATTGTATTTAGTAGTCCCACCCCCAAATACTTTATCGGCTGGAACTGCATAAAGATCACTACTTAAATTATAAAAATCTGATGGGTTGATGCCCTGCAGTAAATTTTTTAAGTAATATGCATTTAATTGATTGCTTGAAACTATTAAAAAATCAACACATGTATCTTTTAAATATTGCCAATTAGGTTGCAATTCATAGCTACCACGAACCGGCATGATATCCATGTAATCTTTCTGTGATGAAAGATAGAAATTAAAACCTCCGTAGGAAGAAAGGTTTACTCCCTTTAATACAAAGTATGGGAATGTTTTTGGAAATGATTCGATTCCACTCTTAGACCATAGGGGTGTTAAATCAGCATACTTTATTATCTCTTTATTTGGGAATCTTTTATTTAAATAGTCAACAAAATTCTTCTGACTCTGCTCATCAAGAGCCATAGGCGCTATTTTAATCTTTTCAGAATAAGTATTGCCCCCTCGTGAGTACTCATACATTCTATTGCCAATCGGTAAAGCAATAAGAGCAATAGCAACTATATATTGGAATTTATAACCAGGAATGAGAAGAGAAATTATAAATACAAAGGCTAATATTAGCTCAAAGATAATATAGTTATTTAAACCTATTATTTTTACTACCTCAGATTGCGTACTCAGACTAATTGAAAAATATAGAATTAGTATTCCAATAAATGCCAATAATATTCTAAGACCAACAAATGACTTATTCTCAATTACTAATTTTAAAAATATAGTAGTAATTAGAAAAAAACATAGGTTTGCAGGCATCAAAAATCTTTGATAAATGTGCATTGTTCCGATTTGAGGCACAAAGTAATACACAAGTGAACTTACTACACTAAAAGTTCCATAAATTGATAGAACGGTAAGGCCATAAATAACGATACTTGATTTGATTATTGAAATGTCATTCAAGGATAATTTCTGGTCCAACCTTATGAAAAGAATTCCAACCAATAGAATGATGAACGGCACAATTCCCCAATATACTGTGAATTCATAGAATGGACCAGAAATTGGGTAGTTTATTGAAAATAGCCTTAGTATTGATTGTGGAAGTTCGCTCAATTCAAAGGCGCTATAGAATATAGAAGCAGTATTGGCGCTTGGAGAGCTCTTTAGAAAAACATATGCTGAATACATGTAGGGTAGGACAATAATGCTTGCAATAAATGGCGGAAATATAGATTTAGTCAACGCTTCGATAAAATTACCGCTTGATACATACAATTGCAATGCTACCAATGCAAGAGCTAGCAATAGACATGCCAAACCAAAAGGAATGTAACCTCCTAGCAAAATTCCAATTATTGGAAATATTGCATATATTAAATTCTGCGTCTTTTGATTTTGAACGTAATGCAATATTTGATATATTACCCAAGGTATCAATGTTGCACAAAAATTAAACTGCGGCTCATCAAGGCTACTTACAAAATAAATACTAAAAGCATAACCAACTCCTAAAAATACAGATTGATATTTATTAAATTTATATACAATGTATCCCAACTTAATAGAGTAATAGCATGCAAGAAAACTTGTTGTCATCAATACAATGACTAAGACCTGGCCAACATCCCTATTATTAAGATTGAATGGTGACGTTATTATAAATATTAGTACAAAAAAGGGGTTTACTCCAAAGAAATTAGCTGTAAGAAAAAAATCAGCGCTTCCATTAAATTGTGAAAAATCGATGCCTGTAAATTGAAAATTTGAAATTAAATGTTGAACTTTTATTAAAGAAGGCCAATAAAACCCTAAAACATCTCCTCCATATAAAAAACCCGCATCATAAGATTTATTTAGTAACGACGGATAATAGAATAATAGTGTTACCAATAATGCAGTAAAAAATATTGATCTATCTTTAATATAGTTAAATAGACTTGGTATAAACTCTATAAATTCTTTGTATATATTTTTTATTTTCATGATTTCTTCTTGCAATTTTTAAAACCACTTATTCGATACTGGGCACCTACGCAAAACCATGCCAAATAAGGCTCAATGGGTCTCAAAAAACTTAAAAAAGCAGGGAAAAAGATTTTATAGTGAATTTTGATATTTTTCCAGCCAGATTCTTCCATTGTTTTTTTTAATTTTCTGGCAGTTATTAACTCAGCATTAACATCAAGCGGACATGTATTAACTGCTTTAACTGTTAATGGATTAAGTGGATTATGCTCATAGATTACTAGCATTCCATCATCACTAGCAACCCTATATAATTCACTCAACCAAAATGAGTGCTCATCATGTGGAATATGATGAAAAACGCATGCAGAAAAAATAATATCTTTTTTT
>NZ_JBBAOI010000006.1:13529-150863 GCF_040401495.1 Limnohabitans sp. | reverse complement strand
GTCCTAAATCAATACACGGTTTCGGGGTTCCGAGTTCGAGAACCCTCATGTCAGCGGTCCGGGTATGGAGTCGAACTTACTCCCTCCTCTGTTCGAGCACCAGCAAGGGAGTCAAATACATGCCACAGGATTTGTGGCATTTTCAAAAAAATTTAATTGCGTCACCACATAGCAGTTGAGAAAATTTTTTAGCATGCTTTAAACTTAAACTACATTTGTAGCAAAGGAGTTTAAATATGGGTATGCCAGTAAGAATTAACAACCAACTATACGAGCAAGCAAAAAGCGAAGCCAAAGCTGAACACCGCACGATTGCTGGTCAGATTGAGTTTTGGGCAAGTGTTGGGCGAGCTGCAATCGACAATCCAGAATTGCCAATTGATTTTGTCGTGCAAGTATTAGGCTCAATGAAGGCGCCGCGTAGCGATGCGACCCCTTTTCTACCACGAAGCGGCGCATGACCTATCAAGCGGTTCAGACTCGCAGATTTGCGCGTCAATATAAAAAACTGCATGACAACATTGCTGCAGATGTAGATGCTGCAGTTGATGCTGTGGTGAGCTCTCCAAAGGTTGGAGACAAGAAAAAAGGTGACTTATCGGCCTTGTATGTTTATAAATTTCGAAGTCATGGACAGCTTTACTTGCTGGGATACACAATAGGCGAACAACTTAAATTAGTCTATCTTGAGGCAGTTGGACAGCATGAAAATTTTTACCGCGATTTGAAGTAATTGAATCAAATTTGACAGCGTAACAGCCTCCGAACTTTTCGGGTCCGCATCACAAAAATCATACTATTTTTTTTGCAACAAAAAACATTAAAACAAGATATGGATTAAATCGAAGAACGACTCAAAATCTTGAAAAGGAAATGACATGTCAAAGAAAAACATTGGATCGAGTTTCGATGATTTTTTGCAAGAGGTGGTCTGCATGATTGCGGTAGCTACTTGAGCAACAATCTGCGCATACAAACAGACGTACGATCAGCAATTTCAACGGATCAAAAACATGCGATTCTTTATTCAACTCCTGTGTTTTGCTTTGCTGCCTTTATTGGCTGTTGCCTCCCAGCCCTACCAAATGCCGGCTGGTTCCGCCGACCACGAAGCCCACGACATAGTGGCGGGCTACCGCGCCATCTTCACCTGTTCGGCCCATTTCTTTGCAGGACGCCCCTTGAAAGACATACTCAAGGTTGAACTCGTCGACGTACAAGGCAAAGGTTTTCCGGACCCGGTCATTGATGAAAAGCGCCAACTGGTGTTTGCCTCCGACCCGCTCAACATTTACCGCCGCATTGCAGCGTACCGCCCGGACATGGGCTGCACGCTATTGCCGCCACACTGGCAACTCAGTGATGTGCCGCGCCTGCCCAACGTGGCTTATACGCCTGCGCCCGATGTCAGCGCACTGGCGTTTCCAGCAGGAGACAAAGTGGGATTGCCGGCAAATGGCGTGGACCCGTCTTTTACGCAACTTGAAGCGGTATTGGCCAAAGCCTTTGACGGTGTGACGTATGCCAAGGTGCCGGGCACCGTCACTACAGCCGTGCTGGTGATCAAGCGCGATAAGCAAAACCATTACAAGCTGATTGCTGAACGTTACCGTCCGGGTTTTGGCATACACAGTGGCTACCGCACCTGGTCGACAGCCAAAAGCATCAGTGCCGCCCTGCTGGCGATAGCCAGTCAACAAGGCATTTTAGATTTGGATAAACCGGTTTCCATTCCTGAATGGCCGCAAGGCGACCCAAGGCGCAGCATCACCTACAAACAGCTGATGCGTATGTCCAGCGGTTTGTACAGTGGCGGCGCGAATTCAGCGGCGGTGTATTTCGGCGGTCAGGATGTGGTCAGCGCTGCCACCGGCACACCGTTGGAAGTCAATCCCGGCACCCGCTGGAAATACGCCAACAACGACACTTTGCTGCTGATGCGCTCGCTGCGTCACCTACTGGCCGACGATTTGCGCTATTTGCGCTTTCCTTATGATGAATTGCTGCACCCGCTGGGCATGCACCACACGCGCATGGAGGTAGACCACGCGGGCAATTTCATCGCCTCCAGCCAGGTCTACACCACGGCGCGCGATCTTGCCCGCTTCGGTATTTTTCTGGATCAGGACGGCGTGCATCAGGGCAAGCGCTTGCTGCCTGAAGGGTGGATTCAGTTTGTCAGCACGCCGGCACCCGCCAAGCCGGTGGTGGCCGGTGAATGGGGTTATGGCGCACAGTTTTGGCTTCTCGACACCATGCCAGACGTGCCCAAAGGTACTTACACCACCTTTGGCAACAAAGGGCAGTACGTGACCGTGGTGCCCGGCCATGATGTGGTGATTGTCAGAACCGGCGTCGACCCCAACGGTATCGAATACAAACAGGACAGGCTGGTGGTCGATGTGCTAAAGGCATTGAAGCAGATTCCTTGAAACAAATGAAGATGCAACGGGGCTACTGAAAATAGCTCTGGCTCCCAGACTGCATCCACACCGCAGCAGAAGATGGTTGTATAAAATCTAAATCCGGCGGCACGTGGCACGTACATTACACGTTCGATGGCCTTAGTCAATGGCACATAGACCTATGGTGTCAACTCTTAGATGTCACTCAGGAGCTAGGAGGTAACGTTTAAGGCAATTTATTATGCGCACCATCACAGAACGGTTTATTCAAACTGTTCTTACAGCCACAGAAATAAACCTCTTTAGTCTCAGTCGCATCAAATTTCATTGGCACAAACTCACTGACTTTGTGAGATCCATCGCAAAAGGGTTGAGACTTGCTCTGACCACATGAACACCAGTAGTAGCTTTCACCGGCTTGAACATTAACTTTGTAAGGTGCTTTTTGGGGTACGAAGGGATTCATGATTTATTCTGGTCTGGGATCAAAATACCGAACAACAGAGGGGCCGGTGACATAGGGAGCAACCACTGGACCAAAGCCAGAGGCTTTTCTCCATTCGCGGTATTTCTCGTTATGCGCCCTGCTTTTCCATTTTTCCAAAATCAAAACAGTGTCACTACCTTGCTCAGAGTAAAGCTCCAAACTGATCAGCCCCTCGAACCGTCTTGTCTCCTTCAGTGCGTTTTCTAAAACCTCTTTGCTAAGTGGTTCAACTTTCCCGGGCTTCAAGTTCAATTGAACAGTGACCAAAACAAAACTGTCTGTTGTTTGAGCTGACGCTAATGGAGAAAGTACTGACATTGCAGAACCGATGCTGAGCGCAGATGCCGCTTGGAGAAAATTCCTTCTTGCATCCCCCAAGGATTGCAATTGTGTTGTTTTGTTAGGTGCATTCATTTTTTATCCTAGTGTGAATTGAAAAACAGTTAAAAACTTTACAGGTGTACCCTTTAAATGGAATCTACCAAAGATCGACAGAACTGTTCGTATATTAAGAACAATAGCACGGGAATACCCTCATTATTAAGATGTAATGCAAAATTTGGATCTTGATCAAAAGTCTGGAAATAGACGCCATTTTTTATATGTGGATAGTCAGTCCAATTAATCTTTCGAGCTCGAAAACCTCAAGTCCAGGAACCAGATCAATCAACCGAAGTCCTGTAGACGTGCATTCAAGGGTAGCCAGGTCAGAATAAATTCTTCTTACACAGCCAATAGCCGTCAATGGATAAGTGCATGTTGAAACAACTTTGCTTTCACCACTTTTGGTCAATAAATCCATCATCACCCACGTTTGTTTGGCTCCAATAGCCAAGTCCATGGCTCCACCAACTGCAGGAATAGAACCAGGCTCCCCAGTGCTCCAGTTAGCTAAATCACCTGTTGCCGACACTTGAAAAGCCCCCAGCACACAAATATCCAGATGACCACCGCGCATCATTGCAAAGCTATCGGCATGATGGAAAAAAGATCCCCCAGCAAGCAAAGTGACAGGCTGCTTACCCGCATTGATCAAATCAAAATCTTCTAGTTCTTTAGAAGGCGCCGGACCCATGCCCAAAATACCATTTTCGCTTTGCAAAACAATTTCTGAGTCTTTTGGAATGTGATTGGCGACAAGGGTTGGTTGACCAATACCCAGATTGACATAAGCGCCATCAAAAATATCAAGTGCCACTCGTTTTGCAAGTTCATCCTTGCTGCGCTTTTGAAAATTACTCATAGGGTTATTCATTAAGAAGGTTTAAACCCACCGGCCTGGGTCGCTTTGTGATCAATTTTGACAACCTTGGACACATGAATACCTGGTGTCACCACAGTTTCAGGATCAATTGAACCAAGGGGAACAATTTCGTGAACTGTAGCCACCGTGAATTGAGCTGCTGTGGCCATCACAGGACCAAAATTGCGAGCAACTTTTCTATAAATCAAATTGCCCCAACGGTCCCCAGACTCAGCCTTGATCAGCGCAACATCTCCATAAATTGGATATTCAAGCACATAGCTTTTTCCATTGATCACCCGAGTTTCTTTGGGACTGCCATCTTGATTTTTTGCCAACTCGGTGCCAAAGCCAGTAGGTGTGAAAAAAGCACCGATGCCAGCGCCTGCTGCACGCAAACGCTCTGCCAAATTGCCCTGTGGAACCAGTTCCAGTTCTATTTGCTTGGATCGAAACACGGCATCAAAAATATGGGAATCTGCTTGCCGAGGAAAGCTGCAAATAATTTTTTGAACTCGACCTGTCTTGAGAAGGGCCGCCAAGCCCGTGTCACCATTGCCGGCATTGTTGTTGACCACGGTGAGATCACGAGCACCTTGGGCAATCAAGCCATCGATCAGTTCATTCGGAATACCAGCGGTACCAAAACCACCGATCAGAACAGTGGAACCATCCTTGACGGGTGCCAGTGCTTCTTCGATAGAAGTAGCAATCTTGTTGATCATTTCTCTCCTCCACAATCTGATGAAGACTTACCTGGCGGCGTTCAACACAAAATCAAAATGCAGCGTAGTCAAGCCATCTTCTCCAGTGACCCAGTCTGCAACGAGTGAATCTTTCACACCAAAAACAGGATCTGATGATAAGTAAGGATCACCTTTTTTGAAAACGTGAGTAATCAGTGTGTCGTACCCATCAGCCCTGATCATGAAATGAAGGTGCGCCGGTCTCCAGGGGGATCTGTGTGTAGCCTCCAACATGGATCCAACAGGGCCGTCCATGGGAATGGGATAGGCCTCGGCCACAATGGAATTGAAGTTAAAGGTGCCATCGGGGCGGCTGTGCAATACCCCGCGTGCTTGTGCATGGCTTAAATTTTCTTTTTGAACATCGTAAAAGCCTTCATCGTCGGCCTGCCACACGTCGATGATGGCATTCGCAATGGGTTGACCGTGGCTGTTTTTCACACTGCCTTGAACCACGCAAGGTGTGCCAGTCGCGCCATTGGAAACATCTTCGCCATTTTCATAATGCGGCGCATTGTCAACATAAAAAGGACCAAAAACAGTGGATTCAGTACATGCTTTCGGTCTGTCATTGTTCATACTCACTGTGAGCATGGACAAGCCCAACACGTCACTGAGCAAAATAAATTCCTGTCTCTTGTCATCGCATTTTTGACCAACTGCAGTCATGAATTCGATACCGCGAAACCATTCTGCTTCAGTCAATTTGACGTCTTGTGCAAAAGCATGAAGATGCTTGACTAAGGATGACAAGATTTCTTGTAGCCGGGGATCTTCGGTCTGAGAAAAACTGTTAACGACGGATGCTGTGATATCGTTCATCTTCATTTTGTTCTTTCTAAGTATTTGTATCAGTGATGTCCAACTCGAAATCTACTTGACCACGTTCAAGCCGCATCGGTCCTACCAGTTGTTTGATGGCCAGATGCATAGGATGCGTTTGATAAGAGGCCAGTGACGCGGCAGATGAAAACACCATGTACACCAACACATCCCATGCGTCGGGGTGGTCTACGCAGTTTTGTCCCACTTGCACTTTCATCAAGCCATCAACTTTGGGGGGCAACGCACGGAAGGCTGCAATTTGCGAGTGATCGGAAACAAGCTGATGCCCCAGCGTTGCTGCACATAGCCCCAAATACCTTGCTTGAAATAAATGGTTGTGAAGATGGCCAGCAGGCCAAGACCAATCAAATACCATGTGCCATAGTCACTGAAGAATTTGTTCAATGCCCAAAAAATCAATGCGCCAATGATGGGGCCTTCGATGCGACCAATGCCACCAATGACCACCATGAAAATGGCGAAAGCCGTCCAGTTGACACTGAAAGCGGCATCAGGGCTGATGCGCAGATTGCCGACGAAATACAAAGCACCAGCCAAACCCGCCCCGATGGCGGCCACCACATAAACCGCCAATTTCATGCGGCCCACCGCTATGCCTTGGGATTTGGCGGCTGTTTCATTGTCACGAATGGCCAACAGTGCCAAGCCTTGCTTGCTTCGCAAGAACACATAGACCAGGGCGATGGACAGCACCACACATCCCAGCGCCATCCAATAAGTGGTTGATTCCCTAGTGGCTTTATCAATGCCACGCAAGGCTGTCAATGAGGTGCCCGATCCACCGCCCACCCATTGCATGTTGGCAATGCTCAAGCGGATCACTTCTGAAATCACCCAGGTGCCAATTGCAAAGTAACCGCCTTGAAGTCTGAAGGCTACCCAAGAAATCGGGATAGCGAGCAAGCCGGCAACCAACGCCCCGATCAAGATGGCAATGAATGGATTGATGCCCGCAAAATTGCCACAAACCAACATCACATACCCACCCAAACCGAAAAAGGCTTGTTGACCGATGGAAACCATGCCGCCGTACCCGGCCAATAAGTTCCACATCATGGCAAAAATCAAATAGCAGGCAATTTCCACAAACTCCCTCATCCAACTGGATTCGCCCCAAAACGGCAATGTGGCGGCCAACACAAGGGTTAATCCACTGACCGTGAAGAATGCCTTGCTGGTGGATGAATTACGAATGACGTTGAAAGTGGTTTGCATGATGCTTGTCAATCAGTCCCTGGTCTTTGGAAACAAGCCTTGAGGCCGCACGATCAAAATGATCAAGAACATCATGTGTCCGCACCAAATCCCCCAACCCGGATCCCATCGAAATCCGATCTGCTGCGCAACGCCCAGCAACATGGCCCCAGCCAAAGTGCCCCAGAAGCTGCCCATGCCACCAATGATGACTGATTCAAAGGCAAACAACAAAAGCAATGGACCATCCGAAGGTGACACGGTGGTGCGCATGCCTTGCAGGGTACCCGAGATGGAGATGAGTACGAAGGCCAATCCGGTAGCAGAGGCATATACCTGACGTGCATTCAGCCCCATGAGTTCGGCTATTTCAGGGTCATCAGAGACGGCTCTGAAGGCTCTGCCCATATGGGTATTTTTAAACAACCACTGTAAAAAGAATGTGGCCAACAGCGCCAATACCAAGATCAACATAGGCAACAAACCAATTGATATGGACTCGGAGATTGCAAATCCAAGGGTATTGAAGCCATCGGATTCAATGGCTCTGGGGTCAGCTGAAAAAATTTCCAACAAGAAGTTTTGAGTAACGATTGACAGTCCAAATGTCACGACCAAAGAAGGCAAGGGATCTTTTCCTAGAGTGCCATTCAAAATATAACGCTGCAAGCCATAACCCAATACCCACGCCAAGGGCAACGTAACCAGCAATGTTTGAAGTGGCGACAATCCACTTGAGACCAATGCCAAGCTTGCAAATGACCCCAAGATGATGAAGTCACCATGGGCGGTGTTAGTCAACCGCATCACTCCAAACATGAGCGATAAACCCAGTGCGAATAAACCGTAAAGACCGCCTAAAAGAATGCCTTGAATCAGGGTTTCCACACTTAAACCCCAAAATAAGCTTGGCTTATTGCTTGATGGGTCAAACTCTGCGAATCACCCTGCAAGGAGACCCTGCCTTCTTGAAAACAATACAGTCTTTTTGAAACTAGCTTTGCCATGGCGACATCTTGTTCAACGATAACGACAGTCATACCCTCCGAGGTGATTTCGGGCATTGCACTGTAAATTTCCTTGATGACAATCGGTGCCAGTCCAAGTGACAGTTCGTCACAGAGCAACGCTTCGGGGTTGCTCATCAACGCCCGACCGATGGCGATCATTTGCTGCTGACCACCCGACAGTGACGTGCTGGGCAAGGCTCTTTTTTCTTTCAAGATAGGAAAGAGTTTGTAAATTCTGGCCAAATTCCAAGCGCCCTTTCTTTGGGCGTTGGCTCCCATCATCAAGTTTTCTTCAACCGTGAGGGAGGGGAACAATCGTCGGCCTTCAGGCACCATGGTCAGTCCAGACTTGACGATATCCCCTGTGGGCAAGCCACCCATTGCTTGACCTTTCCAATGAATGGCTTGGCGTGGCACTTTGATCAAGCCCGTCAAGCATTTGAGAAATGTGGATTTGCCCGCGCCGTTGGCACCGATGATGGCTACCAACTCTCCAGCGAACAATTCAAAGTCAATGCCAAACAGTGCTTGTGCATCGCCGTAAAAAGCTTCTAGGGACTGGGTGCGCAGTATGGGATCCATGGTCAGACTTCCATACCCATGTAGACGCGTTTAACCTCAGGGTCATTCATGACCTCATTCGGCAAGCCCTGTGCCAGTTCTTGACCAAAATTCACAACAAAGAGTCTGTCTGCGACCGATAACAAAGCATGGACGACATGTTCAATCCAGATCATCGTCACGCCAGTATTCTTGATTCGCTTGAGTTCTTCAACCAGTTCTTGAGCTTCATGTTCAGTCAGTCCGCCTGCAATTTCATCTAGCAACAGCAACTCGGGCCGAGTGGCCAGCGCCCGGGCCAACTCCAATCGCTTGCGATTCAAGAGCGTGAGCGACCCAGCAGCTTGATTGGCAAATGCAATCAAGCCGGTTTGCTGCAAAACTTCAAAGGCTGTTTCCCAAGCCTGCGTTTCGTTTTCTCCACCACCAAAACATGCCGCAGTCACCAAGTTTTCAAACACACTCATGTTGGAGAATGGTTGTGGAACCTGGTAGCTGCGGCCAATCCCCGATCTGCAACGCAGATGAGGCGGCACAGCAGTCATGTCATCGCCTCTGAACACCACCCGTCCAGCATCGACTTTCGTGTCGCCTGAAATCAAGTTGAACAACGTGGTCTTGCCAGCGCCATTGGGCCCCAGAATTCCCAGCGTTTCACCTCGCGCCACAGACAAGCTGATGTTGTCTGTGACTTTCAGAGCGCCATACGACTTCGATACAGCGTGCAGAGCTAACAATGACATGACCGATGGCCTGTGGCGATCAGTTCAGACGCAATTTAGAGTCTGTCGGGATGTTTTTGGCAGTCTCGTTATTGACAATGGACAACTCGTACTTGTACTTTTTACCCTTGTTCCATTGACCCAATACCAGCGGTGTTTTGCTGACATTCTTGAAAGGACCTTGGCCTCCCCATGCGACATCGCCGACCACTGTTTTCAATTTACTAGCGGCGACGGCGTCGCGCACGTCAGCTGCCTTCAAAGACTTGCTTCGTTTGAGTGCATCTGAGGCCACTTCAAACAATGCATGTGCAAAACCGATGGGCTGAGTCCATTGTTTTTTAGTGCTGGACTCATAGAACTCGGCCAAATCCTTGGCGCTTTGCTTGGTCAGGCTTGAAGTAAAGGGATGAGAAGGACTCCACCACACTTCAGTTGTCAGACCGTCACCCAAATCACCCAAGGCTTCGATGGCACCAGGGAACAACAAAGCTTTACCTAAGGTGATGACTTTGGGCTTGAAACCTTGTTGCTTGGCTTGTGTCAGAAAAGTTTTGGCATCTGGAGGAATCACCACGCCAGTCACAATTTCAACGCCCTCTTTTTTGAATGCAGCAATTTGAGCGCTAAAGTCTTGGGTACCGTTCTGGAAGCGACCTGGGTCTGTCAGTGTGAAGCCCATTTGCGACAGTGGTTTGGGGAATCCGAGTTCTTTGTCGCCCCATGCGTTACCGTCACCATCATTGGGGAAGAGACCACCCACTTTTTTGTTAGTCTGAACACTTTTCCACCCATTGGTGAAATTGGCGATCACATCTTCCAAGCCCCAAAAAATATGGTAAGTCCAATTGAAGCCTTTGGCTGGATCTCCTTTGCGTCCAAAGAACCATGGCTGCCATGGCACCACACTTGAAATACAGGGAATTTCATTCAATTCTGCGACGTCACTGACAGGGTTAGACGTCTCGGGCGTACCCGCTGTCAGAAGCAATGACACTTTATCTTTCAGAATCAGGTCATTGGCCACCTCGCCTGCGCGGTTGGGGTTGGACTGACTGTCTTTCAAAATAATTTGCACTTCATGCTTTTTGCCAGCAATGGTGATGCCATCTTTGAAAGCCGCTTTCATCTGTTCGATAACCCATTTGTCAGCCTCACCAAACGGCGCCAACGGACCCGTTTGAGGTGAAACATAACCAATCTTCACAACATCTGCCGCCCATGCCATGGGCACAGACGTGATTGCAGCAGCTGCAAACATGCTTTTCACTATCGTTCTGCGTGAACTTTTCATCGCTGTCTCCTTTGTGGTTGAAATAAAAAAATCAAGAATGAGGTTGCTCACCCTCAAACGCGTTTTGCAACAGTTGTCGCAAAGCTACCTGCTCTAAAGGGCGAGGATTCGGATATTGGTTTTGCATGGCCAATTGGCATGCGTGATCGATGTCTTTTTCTTGCATGCCGATGTCGCGCAGCGCTGTTGGCGCTCCATTGGCGTGGGCCAAGTTGTAGACGGCCAATGGCGCATCGGAGGCATTCAGCGCGTGGGCAATGATCTGCATAGCGGCAGGGGCGTGTTTGGCGTTGTAGGCCAATGCATGCGGCAAGACTATGGTGTGTGTTTCAGCATGAGACAAATTGAAACTACCGCCCAAGGTATGACAAAGCTTATGGTGCAGCGACATACCAACATGACCCAATACAGTTCCACACAACCAAGCACCATAAAGCGCATCGCTTCTTGCATCCATATCAGAAGGATCACGGCCAATACCCGGCAATGCACGACCCAAGGCAGCAATACCTTCGGCGGCTAACAAATTCATGATAGGGTTACCATCATGGGCATACAAACCTTCAGCTGCATGCGCAATGGCATTGATACCACTGGTAACGCTAAGTGGAATAGGCAAGCCCACCGTTAGGCTGGGGTCGTAAATCACTGTCTTGGGGAGTACTCGGCTATCACGGCCGGTTTTTTTAACCCCCGATTCTGTGATGCCATAGATGGGTGTCATTTCCGAGCCAGCATAAGTGGTGGGTATGGCCAAAATCGGGAGATTGGAGACCAAGGCAATGGCCTTGCCCAATCCCGTTGTAGACCCCCCACCCACGGCAACTGCACAGTCTGCACCTAATTCAGAGGCCACTTTTCTGGCTTCTTGTGCGGCTTCAATCGGAACATGCATCACGGCTCGATCAAATATCCCTGCCGCACAGTTGCCCAATAAATCCGCTACTTGTTGCGCCAAAACTCTTTGTTCTGGCGTACACAAAACCAATGCACGTTTTGCCCCAAGAAGCTCAATTTCTTGTTTGACTTGAACAAGACTTCCATCCCCAAAAATAACCCTTGAAGGTAAGGAAGTGAAATTGAAAAGCTTCATGGATTGTTCTTTAGATACGAGGGTAATGTGGACTCAACTGTGCATCCACATTGACCCAGATACTTTTGACTTGCGTATATTCACGCATTGCATCAAAGCCCATCTCTCTTCCGTAGCCAGACAAGCCAACACCTCCAAATGGCGAACCTGGATTGACCCGCTTGTAGCAATTGATCCAAACCATGCCATTTTTCATGTCACGGGCAAATTTGTGGGCTCGCTGCAAGTTGTTGGTCCACAAGCCACCGCCTAAACCATATTCGGTGCCGTTAGCTATTTGAAGCGCCTCTGCATCGTCTTTGAAGGTGATGACGGTAACGAAGGGGCCAAACACCTCCTCCTGAGCAACTCGATCTTTCCAAGATTTTGCTCTTACAACTGTAGGCTCAATATAGCAACCCGATGCCAAATCACCTTTAGGTGCTACACCACCCGCCAAAATTTCTGCACCTTGGCTGCGAGCAATGTCAACGTAACTCAACACCCGATCTCGGTGCATCAAACTGGTCAAAGGACCCATTTCAGTTTGGGGATCAAGTGGATTTCCAAGTCGAATGCTTTTGGCAAGCGGAATGAATTTTTCTAAAAAGGCATCGGCGATTTTTTCATGCAGTACCAACCGAGATCCAGCAATACAAGCTTGGCCTTGATTGTGAAAAATAGCCCATGCAGCGCCATTGACAGCTGCCATCAAATTGGCATCTTCAAAAACAATGTTGGCACCCTTACCACCAAGTTCAAGTTGCACCTTCTTTAAATTCCCTGCGCTGGCCTGCACAATCTTGCGACCAGTGGCTGTGCTTCCGGTGAACGCAATCTTCGAAATCCGCTCGTGTTCAGCCATGTATTGCCCTGCCACATGACCCAAGCCAGGAATGATGTTCACCACGCCATCAGGCATGCCGGCTTCAGACATCAATTCTGCAATCTTCAGTGACGACAGCGGTGTGATCTCTGCTGGTTTCATCACAATGCAATTGCCTGCGGCAAGAGCCGGAGCCATCTTCCAACTGGTGAACATCAAGGGAAAGTTCCAAGGCACCACTTGACCTACGACGCCGACAGGCTCTCTCAAGGTGTAATTTAAAAAGCCAGCTTCCACAGGAATTTGCTCGCCTTGAAATTTATCAGCCATTCCGCCAAAGTAGCGATAGGTGACAGCTGTTCTAGGTACATCCAGCATTCTGGAATCTCTGATTGGGTGACCCGTATCCAAAGATTCCAACCTAGCTAATTCCTCTGAGTTGGCTTCAATCAAATCAGCGAGCTTGAGTAATATGCGTCCGCGGTCCATCGCAGCCATTCGACTCCAAGCTGGAAATGCGTTTTCGGCAGCAGTTACTGCGTTGTCAACATCTTGCTTTCCAGCCATGGACACCTCAGTAATGATGGAGTTGTCATGTGGATTAAGAGTTGCCAGGGTTTCACCAGATACTGAATCAACGAATTGACCGTTGATGAACAATTGGTGACGAACAGGCGAACGCAAACCAGCAGCAGATGCAATGTCTGCAAGATTCATAAAAGCTCCATTCCCGCTCGTGCGAGAGTTGATTGATGGTGATGTTTAGAAAGTAACAGGTACTTGAGGGGCTTGGCCATTGGCAATTTCGTACACCAATTTAGGCGAGCCGTTTTCCCAAACCAACAACATGGACCGCTTGGGACTGAAGCCTTGATGGCGGCAGTACGCAGGCATCGCAGCCATGTCGCCTGCCTTCATAATGACTCTTGCCAATGGTTGTCCAGTATCTTTGTGTGAACAATCCCAATCAATAGCATCACTCATTTGAAAGAACCATTCAACCCGATCGTTGGAATGCAAGATGGGAAGGATGTGCTCTTCAGTTGTTGGACACATATAGCTGTGCTTGACAACGCTTGTGAAAGAGGGATTCCAAGTAACTTGTGAACGGCTCAAAAAAGCAAACAAGTTGAATGCATGAACTTCATTTTCAAAGCCAGGCTCTGGGTGTAATTCAGGCATATCTTGAGGCACGTCTTTGAACTGTCGATTAACAGGTGCGCCACGCTCATCTGTTCGCAAAGCCAAATCGCCTTTCAAACCCACGCATCTTGTGGCGAGTTCACGAGCACGTGTAATAGCAGGTTTGTTATGACCATTTTTGCGACCATAGGGCTGCCCAGTCTCTTGAGGCGCTGCAAACGGATCAAAGCCTTCGTTGGTCCAGTCGTCCAACATGTCTTCAAACACCGTTTTGATTTGATCGGTTGGGAAATTTTCAAGAATATCAACGCCTGCTTCTTTCATGGTTCCATTGAACGCGCCTGCCTGTAAATCTACAGACGTGTAATGGTTAACAGTTCCAATCACGTTATCAAAATTCACACCGCCATAGAAGAACCCCCAAGCAACGTCTCGCATGAGAGCAGCTAAGAAATTGCGAATATCCATGGTGTGAGACAGTGGGCGGCCATCACGGGTCGTCCATGTGATGTGGGCAAAATATTCATCACGTCTGAACCCGAACGATCCGAGACGAAATTCACGATACCCAGTTACCGTATGTGGCTTAGATGAATAACTTGAGGAAGTTACTTGTTGAGCTTGCATGATTTGATCTTTCGAAAAGAATTGTGTTGTGCAATTAAGCGGCTTGACAAATATCAGCCCACTTCTCAACCGACAAGTCACCTTGACATGTCTGAAGGACCACGACACTGGGCTCAGTTGAACGAAATTGATATGCGGTGTTTTTGGGGAGCATGCCTTGATGGCCGCGCTTGAGCTTCATCCAACCCATTTTTTGACCTTTGGGTTCACCGTTGACCAAAACGGCACCATTTTTTTCTTCGTCCTTCACCACTTGAGATGGATCTAACTTGATGAGATGTATTTCGATATCAGTATCCATGTTCAAAGCGAACTCATCGTGTGCACAAGTGAACCAAGGTGAAGCACCCTCTGCTCTGAGAACCTCAAGGACATAAATTTGATTTTTTCCAAAAACTACTTTTTCGTAAGGCTTAGATTTATTCGCAATATCAAAGCAGTTTGAGAAGACGTAATGCTTCACGTCATCTGCGATGGGCTCCACGCGACCTTTTTCGAAATTCTTCAGCGAGCCAAATTTGGTTTCATATTGCAAGCTCATTTCAGTCTCCAATGATTTACAGCCTTGCTGCAGGTGGAAGCACTTTAAGAGCAATGGGACTTCATAGGAACCCATTAACCATCGACCTTATTGTTCGTAATATACGAACAATAGCGGGGGATAACCCTAATTTTTAAGCAGTAACAATGGATTTTGATATCAATCCGCTGTCGATAAGTTCAGCATCCCAAGGCGGGAGCCGCTTGAATTGAGCGGAAATATGCTCAATGAATAGTCGAAGTTTGAAGGCATTTCTGGACGTTTCTGCATACACAGCCGACAACCAGAAGGCAGAAAGTAAGTGATCAGGGAGCACTACTTTTAATAAACCGTCCCTGATCGCATCCGAAGCGACCAGTGTGGGCAGGCAAACAATTCCAGCATTCTCCATGGCGTACTCTTTCAATAAATGAACGCTGTTAGTCAGTAATTTTGCATTGAGATACAAAGTGATTTCATTTCCTTCGTGATGAAAAGTCCATTGGTCTCTGGTGGGATAGCGTGAATACAAACCCAAACTATGTTCGTGCAGTTCCCTGGGATTTTTTGGAATTCCAAACTTTTCAAGATAAGCGGGAGTTGCGCAAAAAACCCGTCGAACCGGAAATAAGGGCCGAGCAATCAACTCTGTCGAAGTGGGAGGAAATATTTGTAAAGCGCAATCTACACCAGCTTTAACTGGATCAACGACTGCATCACTTACGTTTAGATCTAATTTGATATCTGGATAGGTTTCCTGGAATTCATGTATCACGGAAGCGAAGCGACCCAATACAAATCCTGTCAACGCGTGCACACTGAGTGTTCCTGCCGGTGATCCACGAACGTCTCTCATCTGATCGACGATATCGCTTGCTTTAGATACAAGCTCTGTGCAATCTCGTTGAAATGCCTGACCAACTTCAGTTAATCGAACAACTCTGGTGCTTCGGTGAAATAGCGGTGCACCCACATACTCCTCAAGCTGTTGTATGCGGTTCGTTACAACGGACCTTGCGATACGCAGTTGCCTGGCAGCTTCTGTGAAGTTCTGCGTTTGCGCTACTCGCACAAAGGTTTCGATGTTTTGAAGTCTGTCCATACGTTCAAATATACGTTACCTTGGCTGAGTTGCAAATCCGTCAACTGTCTTGTCTGAATCCTATTGTGAACTCAAAGTTTAGCCCTGTTCAATAGGAGCATCCAAAAAAAAGAAGTTCTCAATGAACTGAACCAAAAGTGAGGCTAGACACGGATCTGCTTTCGCCACTCCAATTAACTAATGTGAACAAGCTTTACGCCTGAACTCATTCGACTATTGACAGCGAGTGGATGCCATTTTGAAAGGCATGGCAAAGGGGATCACGATATTTGGTGTCCAAGTATGGAGCCAAATAAATAGCCCTAGCAGCAATGCAAGGGTGTGTACATCACCAAATCGAAGTTAAGCATGATGGTTCATCTCTAACCCTCATTCAGCTGCGAAGCATCCCCACCCTGCCCCATCAATGAATCGATGGTTTCCAATCTCTTCAATGGATCAAGTTCGGATAAGAGTTGGACCTTCAATTCCGCACTGACGCCTAAAGCTTCAGCGTATCGATTGGCCACCCATCCGCATTGGTCTAAAAGATAGGGTTGCGAAATGGGTAATCGATGAAGTTGTCCCTGCTTTTGAGCATTTGAAATGAGTTTCCCCAACCGTGCAGCATGATGCTCTAAGTACACAGGTAATTCAATCTCTGGGTCTTGTGCAATCGTTGTGATTTTGCCTTGCCAGACACCATAAGGTCCAGGCATCGTGTCGTTCAATTCGAAACGAAGTCCACCTTGGCAAATGACATGAAATAAATTGGGTTGCACCTGTTCCAACTCTCGAATGTGCGCGCAGCATCCGAAGGCGTGCAATAAAGGCGTCTCTCCAGGAACTTGTACCTCACTTCCCTTTTTCAGCCACACCACGCCGAACGGCAGTTGCTGTTGATAGCAACGTTTGATCAAGTCCAGATATCTCACCTCGAATATTTGGAGCGACAGCAAGCCATCCGGAAACAGGCCATGTGAAAGTGGGAATAGCGGAATTTGATGCATCTTGGAATCTGTCATAAACACTCTGATTTCGATCGAGTCTGCCCTGATCGCAGACCCTCTGATGGTTACAAGCCGAGAATGAACAAGTTATTGGCCTTACAGTCTATCTAATGCTTGGTTGATGTTGCCAAGGCAATGAATGCCACTAGTCCGCGAATGAGGTAAAGAAGCTTATGGATGAATTTAATAATTTGCAACAAGCGCGAGCGCAATGGCATTGGCGAGGTAAGAATCGACCATCTTTTGCAGAAGTTCCTAAGCAAGGCCAAATGTCAGTTTGGGATTTCCCGCGCCCACCAGAACTCATCCGTGACAAGCGTGAGATCTTGGTGCGATGGGGCAAGTCTGTGGTAGCTCAAACTTGTGGCGCTTGGGCGGTAAGAGAGACCTCGCACCCTCCCACTTTTTATCTGCCGATGTCGAACGTGAAGAATGCAATGTTGAAACCTGCAGGTCAAGGCTCATTTTGCGAGTGGAAAGGCCCTGCGTTTTATTGGGATCTGGTGGATGGTGAACATCGTTTGCCACGCGTTGCTTGGAGCTATCCGCAACCACTGGCGGGAGCAGAGCCGCTGGCTGATTGCATTGCTTTTTATGCGCACAATCTCGATTGCACAGTGGATGGTCAAAAAGTTATTCCACAGGCCGGAGGGTTCTATGGAGGGTGGATCACACCAGATCTATCAGGGCCATTCAAGGGTGAACCCAACAGCAATGACTGGTAACAGCTCTTGGAATCTATTTTTCAAGCACTGCCCTAGCTCTTCGTTGCAGCCAGGGTCGTATTGGTAAGAAGGCTCGATAAGCAAATTCAAGCAAGGAAGTCACTGGCCCATCGCTTGCGACACGCCCTACATATTTCCATGCACCAGGCAAGAATGTCCACATCAAAGCAAAACCCGCTGCGCCGCTAAACATCTGACCGTCAGGTTTTCTCACATGAAAACGCTTGAGCAAATCTGTCTGACAGTAGCCATCTGGACAAATGACATGATTTAGGGATATGTCCACCCATGCCAAGCTGCGAGAAACATCAAGAGCTTGATAGTAGGCAATTTCTCGCCTGCACATGGGGCATGACCCATCAAAGAACACCTCCAGTAAAGCGCTCATTGCACAAACTCGGTAAGAGCTTTCAAGTGGAGGTGCGCCAATCAGATCCCCAGAATCTTTTTAGCTCCACCAAGCGCTTTCATGGATTCATCGTGCTGGCCGGCCTTGTGGAATTTTTCGCCTTCTTCACGCAAAGCCTTAACCTTCGCTAAATCTGCATCAGACAGTTTGGCACTTGTCATCTTTGCATCAATGGCTTTCATTTCATTGGGGCAGTTGTGTGCAAATGCCATGCTCGCAACAAAAAACAGGGATAGAACTGCAAATTTTTTCATCATTTTTCCTTTAGTAAAGTTAAAAAAACCAAACTCAAACATCTTCGTCTTCGCTTCTCAAGTCTTCATTGATATAAAAAATTCGTTCTGGATTTAACTTGTCGTCATAGTAAATCTGATTTCTGAAGATGTCGTTGGCCACACCCATAAACCTTTCTATTTCATTGTTTTTGTCCACAGTGAAGTTTGTGAAAGTGAGCCAGTTTTCTTTTATTATTTTCTGCACTTTTCTCAGGATTGGGATCAATTGTTTCTCGTCCTCAATGCAGTGGATCCACTGCCAGGCCATGCCTAAAGGGATGCCATTTCCAAACTCTGATTGATTGAACAACATGTAACTGACTTTCATTTTGACTCCCCTTTTTTGATTCAAAACATAAACATACGTCTAATTAATCTAGCATAATGTCGTTATTATCTGTATTATGATGGCGTTGAGCTTAATTTAATCTATACAAAACCTATTCATTCATTTTTTCCAAACCTCAAAACAAGTACTCACCATGTCATTCATCAAGTTCGTGAACTGCAAGGAATTAACTGCTGGGGACATTTCCCATGTGATTCAAATGGCTTGGGAAGACCGTACTTCATTTGAGACCATCAAAGAACGCATGGGACTCTCAGAAGCAGAAGTCATCCGTCTGATGAGGTCTGAGTTAAAGCCCCGGTCTTACAGCATATGGAGAAAGCGGGTTGCGGGCAGAGCAACCAAGCATCGCGCTTTGAGAGACCCATCCATGAAGTTCAATGACCGACAAATTGCAGATCACCGAAGAGCCAATTGCTAAACCTGCCTTAACTAAAGGAGCACCCATGACTGAGGACCCAAGATGCTGTTGAACCGGTACTTGCATCATCAACGAAGAAGGCGTTTGCTGGTGTGGCCAAACCTGGGATGGTGAAAAGATGTACATGCCAGTAGCCTTAACAAATGATGCCCTTCAAGAAACAAAAAACACAATTGATACTACTGTCAATAGCTTTGATAGCAGTGGTAGCTTCCCACATCAACTGGATTCAAGATGACTTGGGCTATCTACTCACCATTGACGATCGACCTATAGATTTGATTGGAAATCTGAAGAATGAAGTGACTCGCGCGACTCGAAATTGTAAAAATGTTGAGAGAGTTTTGCCAACACAACCCAAGTACCAAATAGCCCAAACCTTGATAAGCGACTACAGCCCACCTGACTCAAGTCAATCTCAAATAGCAAGTGTTTGGTCTAAGGATTCGTGGCTTGTGGTGGAAGTTGAGTTCAAAAATCTCTTACCAGCCGTAGTCCTGATTCAAAACTCAAACTCGGCTCCGTCTATCCTTGCTGAAGGAATTTGGAGTGGCTACACCAACCCACACAAGTCAGCGCCTTTCATTCGTGACTACCTGTCTCACCAAGTTGAAGCCATACCTGCGCAACTAATCAATTGCTTTGACCCTCAATCAAAATCGTTCAACTAAATCTTCGACGACATGCAAACAAATCTATCCTCACCGACATTGACCGCGAGAGCTATTGGCTATGCAGGATTAATTCCATTCATTGGCCTGTCTGCCATGTCGGTTTTATGGCGTGACGGCCATCATTCAGCTGTGTTGTTCAGCTTGTTGGCTTATGGCGCAACCATCATCAGTTTCTTAGGCGCTATCCATTGGGGGCTTACCATGCGGGAGGAACAGCCAGATCGGATTGCCATTATTTGGGGAGTGATTCCCAGCCTTGTAGCCTGGGTCAGTTTGATTGTTGACACCCATTGGGGGCTTGCAATTCAATTCATCACACTGTGGATTTGTTTTTTTATTGACTTCAAACGTTACCCAAAATTTGGAGTAGGCCAATGGCTGAGCATGAGACTTCAGCTCACAGTGATAGCTGGCATTTGCTTGGCTCTACCTGTTGTAGTGTCCAACATGCTCTGATACCCCACATTCAAAGTCATTGAACATGAGTTATGCCTTAATCTGGTTCAAGCGCGATTTGCGTTGGCATGACCATGAGGCGCTTGCGCAGGCGAGCCAACAAGGGCCGGTTCGCTGTATCTACGTCATTGAGCCAGAACTATGGCTGCAACCCGATGCCGCCCTTCAGCACTTTGAATTCATTCGTGAATCATTGCAAGATTTGAACGAACATTTAAGGACTCTAGGCGGGGAAATAGAAATACATCATGGCGACATGCTCACCGTTTTGTCTGCTATTTGGCAAGAGGCTCCATTCAATGGCATGTTTTCACACGAGGAAACTGGCAACGGATGGACTTTTGCACGCGACCTGAAAGTGGCAGACTGGTTTAAACACCGTGGCATTCCTTGGCATGAATTCCCTCAATTTGGGGTCGTCAGAGGCTTGAAGAATCGTGACATGTGGCAACGCGAGTGGGAACGACATATGCGCATGCCTCAGTCAAATGTCGAAATACTTAGTTTTTGGCGACCAGCCGGCGCCGATGGTTTGGCGTTGAGGGCCCCATCCCATTTGCAACACTACCCGCCACAGCGACAGCTTGGTGGGCGCAAGCTGGCCTTGAAAACACTGCACAGTTTTCTCACCGCTCGCAGCATCGGCTACCGAGGTGGTATCTCCTCTCCTCTAAGTGCCCCAGATGCTTGCTCACGCTTGTCGGCTTACTTGACCTACGGGTGCATCAGCATGCGCGAAGTTGTGCAGCAAACAAGAACACAAATTGAACTGTTGCCACCACAAGCCAGTCGCCACCGCGCTGGCTTGACTGGCTTTTTAAGTCGCCTGCATTGGCATTGCCATTTCATCCAAAAGCTGGAGAGTGAACCTGCCATTGAATGGCGAAACATGCACCGTGGCTACGATGGACTGCGAGAGCAAGATTTCAATTTGGATTATTTTGAAGCGCTGAAAAATGCAAGAACTGGCTGGCCCATGGTTGATGCCTGCGTCGTGATGCTCAGGGAAACGGGATGGCTGAACTTTCGTATGCGTGCGATGTTGGTTTCAGTGGCCGCTTACCCTCTGTGGTTGCACTGGCGTCCGGTGGGCGAATGGTTGGCCACACAATTTTTAGACTACGAACCTGGCATTCATTGGAGCCAATTGCAAATGCAATCTGGAACCACAGGAATAAACACCACACGGGTTTACAACCCGATCAAGCAAGCCCAAGACCACGATCCCCACGGACAATTCGTCAAGCGCTGGTTGCCTCGCATGCGCAAAGTTCCACAGGCTTGGTTGTTCCAACCCTGGCTGATTCGCCATGACACACTCATGAGCCGTGAAGTGGACTTGGATATCGTTGAGCCCTTGGTGGACTTGGCCACTGCCACGCGAGAATCCAAACAAAGACTTCACCAACTGAGGCAAACGCCATCCGTCCGGGCCGGTAAAAAAGAAGTGGTTGAAAAGCATGCGTCACGCAAGAAGCCAAATTCCGCTTTCAAGCCATCTCTGCTTCACAGTGAAGACAAGCAACAACTGGGATTTGATTTTTAACTTTGCACAAAAAAATGAATACTTACAACTTGAAAATTTTATTTGTTTGCATGGGTAACATTTGTCGCAGCCCTACTGCAGAAGGCGTATTTAAAGCAAAACTGCTCAAGAGCAAACTTGTTGACTCAATACATGTCGACTCAGCGGGTACTCACAACTACCACCCCAACTCTCCTCCTGATCCGCGCAGTCAATCGCATGCTCTGAAACGTGGATACGACCTCTCCCACTTAAGGGCTCGGGCTGTCAACGATAGCGATTTTGAAAAATTTGACCTGCTTATCACCATGGATTGGGACAACCGGACCTTACTTGAGCAACGTTGTCCTTCTCATTTACAACACAAAATCCGAGGGTTTGCAGAGTTTCTTACAACATCCAAAGCCACTGTAATTCCTGACCCCTACTACGGTGACGAGAAGAATTTTGAACACGTTCTCGATTTGGTTGAGGAAGCTTCAGAGGGTTTGATGAAGTTTGTGATCAAGAAAATGCACAGCCATGAGTGAGCAAGCACTCAACGTACTCGGTACCGATTTAATTCCATGCTCTTATGACCCGCTAACCGGATTTTTCAGGGATGGCTGCTGCAAGACTGACAGTCAGGACCATGGCAGTCATGTTGTTTGCGCCCGCATCACGCAGGAATTTTTGGATTTCACCCTCAAGCAGGGCAACGACTTGATGACACCTCGACCTGAATACAGATTCAAAGGGCTCAAACATGGTGACAAGTGGTGCCTGTGTGCCTTGCGCTGGAAAGAGGCCTTGGCGGCAGGTGTTGCACCTCCTGTGATTTTGGAAAGCACCCACCAAAAGGCACTTGAATTTGTCACGCTCGATCAACTGAGATCAAGGCACTGAACCCTCATCTCCTTGCCTAAAGAACGCCGCTTCATCTATGTCATCGAACTAGAAAAAGATGTCTGCATGAATCAAAATTCAAAAAAGCATGGTCAAAAGCCATGCCGTTAAAGCTTGAACACGATCGCGGTCACATCGTCCCTGCGATTCTGAGCTCCCTGCCAAGCCGCATAGTCAGCATGAACAGCATCAGCAATGGTTTGTGCATTCTCACCATAGTTTGTCTTGAGAATAGTTTCAATGCGTTTGTAGCCATAGGACACTTTGACAACACCTGTCCCACCAATCTGATCGGTCAAGCCATCGGTGACGATGGCAAAGGCGTCGCCTGCTTGGTAGCGAATGGTTTGTACCTCGGGTTTGTCTTTGGCTTCAATGGCGTCTTGGTAGCCCAAACTGCACCTTGCGGCTTGGTGTCTGATGACATCTCCATTGGCACTAACCTGAAACAAACCCAGTTTGGCACCGGCAAATTCAATCATTTGCTTGTCTCGGTCAATCCTCAGCACCGCAGCGTCACATCCATCGTCGCTTTCGCTATCGGGGCGGTCTTGGTTCAGACCGGTGCGGACATAGTGATCGAGTGACATCAGCGCAGCGGCAGGATCCTGCGAGGTGTCGTTGGCGTAAATGCGTTCTAAAGAGTTGCTGACCAGCAAAGACAACATAGCGCCCGGTACGCCATGTCCTGTGCAATCAGCCACAGCCAACACAAATGGTCCAGACTGCTGCGAACTGGACAACCAATACAAGTCGCCACCAATGGTGTCACGCGGTTCCCAGATCGTGGCAAACGATGCAAAGCGCCCATCTATGCGCATCTGTCTTGGTAACTGACCACGTTGCAAACGGCTGGCATAGTTGACCGAACCCACCACCAACTGATGGGCCTCATCAAGTTCTTGGTGCTGCTCGGCCAGTTCTTTGGTGCGCTCGGCAACCGTCTCTTCAAGCACCAAGTTTTGGTTTTCAACAAGGGTTTTTTGTGCTTGAATAGTTTCAGTTAATTCCGACTGAATAGAGCGCATCCTTGAAACAGTAGCGAGGGACATGATGATGGCTTCACAACAAATGCCAAAGGCCTGATTGGTCCAAGAATATTGTAAAAATAATCCAAAGCCTGAATTAGGAAGAAAAGAGAAAGGCGATGGAATACCCACTAAACCCAAAACATATGAGGTTCTAAAAAGTAAATAAGGAATCATTGCCAGTAAAAAAAATTTGGCGATGCTCAAACCCATCAAGTAGCGACGATAACAACAATAAAACAAACAAAGCAAAATAAATACATTCAGTGTCAAATGAATATTTTGTAATTTCTGCATTAATGCATCGCCAATATAAATTTGCCAGATGAAGCTATAGCCAAGTAAAAAAACAAACCAAAAATTGGTTAAAAGATGTACTTTAGGAAAGTGAGATTTTGTATTTATAAAATTTCTAGTAAATACAACATACAAGGCCAATTGCAAATGAACAATCAGCACAAAAAAGTATCCCGTAATGGTCATATTTATAGGTGTAAATGGCCTGTATTCTGGGGAAATCAAATCATCCAAATAAATGAATTTCAAAGAAGAAAAGAGTTCCAGAAACCGTTGTCCATCGAAGATAGGCAATCCTAAGGTAGTCATTAAAGCTAAGATCAACCATGCGGCATAAGCCAAGGTAGTGCTATCTGTATTTTGTATTGCTGAATACATACCAAAGATACATAATGCAATCAATACACCAAACATAGCCCCTTCTAAGTAAAGCGTATAGCGCCTGAAGTCTGAATAATAAACAGAATCAATTACTTGTATAGAAAAAACATTGGGTCTATAAAATGCGAACGTAGGGAACGCTTTTAATTGCGTGATGAGTTGGACTTCTGAATTAGCTTTTAATATGAAAGTCGCGCTTGTATCTTTGATATTTTTTGATGGCGTAACGTCAGGGTTAATTTTTGAAAAATAATTAGTATTACCCACCATTCCTTGAGCAGCTAACTCATTGACAACCCCGTTGGGGTTAATCACATTAGTTTGACTAACCATCCAACCGCTATTTTGGTTAACTCTTAGACTGATATCGTGATCGACATTACTTTTTATTTTTTGAGATATCCAATAGGTGCTGGTAGATGTAACGCTTTTGAAGTCTTTAGCTGGAACAAATTCACTTAATTTTTCTTTTATGTCAGTAAAAGAAAGTTTGTTTGAGCTATCTTCAAAAACCAAAACGTTCTCAGTATCCTTGAACCTGATTGGTGTGTTGTCATTCAATTGATAGGCTGATTGGGCAGTAGCAAAACCGAAATAAAACCCAAGAGATAAAAATAGTAGTTTTGCAATTTGCATAAAAGCTCCATTGAACATTTGTAAATTAAATTATTTATACGGAAATAAAAGAGCTAGCAACAAAAAAACTTCATGATCTCTCCCCATTTTTTCAGAGTAAGAGGTTACATCCATGGCAATAATCGCTGCCATTTTTCTTTCTGTCGAGGTCATAAGTTAATCCCTAAAAATAAATTCGATTTTTGAATAGTTTTTTTGTACGGTTATTAAGATTATGCAGATATTGATCTTTTCATAACACTATGCAAATACTTAATATTAATTATTTAATTTTTTTTGAGCTAAAGAACCAAGTGCTACTGTCGTATTAATCGACGATTAGGTAACTGTTTACAACCTAGACTGTCAAACTGCGAGCTCGAATCAAGTCAAAGCTCAAAAACAGTTCAACAAACTCATCGATAGTCTTGCTTTGATCTAGATTTGCATAGAGGGCAACAACTGACTCAAGTGTGCCTCGACACAGCCAAACCTCGCTAACAGCGCTCCATTGTTTCAAATTTTCAAGTGCTTGCTGTCCTCAATGATGTGTGTGCCAAAAGGGTCAAATTCAGGGTCAAAAATTTAATAAGCTGCTTTTTATTTGTAAAGTTGTAATATGCACTTTCTTGGAGTTGATAGATTAATCGTACTTTGAGGGATCCATCAATGAAGTTCAATGATCGCCATATTGCAGATCACTGAAGAGCCAAATGCTAAATCCACCTTATCATTCAAAGGAGTACCCATGACTGAAGACGCAAGATGCTGTGGAACGGGTACTTGCATCATCAATGTCGAAGGCGTTTGTTGGTGTGGCCAACTATGGGAAGGTGAAAAAATGTGTTTTCCAAATGCAATGAAAAGTGATGATCTTGCAGAAGATAAACAAATCGTTGATATTGCTACTGATCGATCAGATAGCAATCGCATCAACCAACATCAACTTGAATGAAGATGACTTAGGAAATTTGTTCAACACAATCTTGGCTTTTGGTTGAAGTCGAATTCATAGATCTCTTGCCTGCATTTGTTCTCATTCAACACACTGACACTTTTAGAGTCCTTTAAATAAAAGATCACTATGGTGACAAAAGTGGCTACATTCAAAGGTAACAAACAAAACTTGCCAAGTAAGTCTTGTCAAGTTTGTGGCCGTGAAATGACTTGGCGTAAGTCCTGGGCCAAGAACTGGCAAGAGGTTAAGCACTGTTCCGATGCCTGCAGAAAATCCAAAACACACAGTAATTCCTAATGAGTTACTCTAAAAACCTCTAAGTTTGCGCTTATGACGACCTCAATTCGGCGCATGATTTTGGTTTTGGGTGATCAACTGAATGTTGATGCTTCAGCTTTCCTTGATTTTGATCCACAACAAGACGCCGTGTGGATGGCGGAAGTGGATGAGGAGTCCACGCATGTGGTGTCGGCCAAGCAGCGCATCACAGTTTTTTTGAGTGCCATGCGGCATTTCGCTGCCTCCTTGCGTGAAATTGGTTGGCAAGTTTTCTACAGTGAAATTGACGCAGTAGACAACCAAGGCAGCTTGGCTGGCGAGCTTGAAAAAGCCTTGGCCCTGCACCAACCCAAAAAGCTCATCATGACTGCGCCTGGCGAATGGCGCGTACTGCAAAGCTTGCGAGCAGTGGCCGCAAATCATCAAGTGGTGTTAGAGGTCAGAGACGACATACATTTTTTCAGCACTGTACGTGATTTTGGGGTGCACGCAGCGAAACGCAAGCAGATTCGATTGGAATACTTCTACCGCGAACTTCGACTGAAAACCGGCCTGCTGATGGATGGCAATAAACCTATTGGTGGTAAGTGGAATTTTGACGCCGACAACCGTGGTAGCTTTGGGAAGAACGGGCCGGGTGAGCTACCCTCGCCGACACGATTTGCACCAGATCAAATCACTAAAGAGATCATTCGCTTGGTGCAACAACGATTCGCTCACCATCCTGGCTCTGTCGACAGTTTTGGTTGGCCTGTCACACGCTCCCAGGCGTTGATGGCACTGAAAGATTTCGTCGCGAATCGGCTCCCCTATTTTGGCCTGTATCAAGACGCCATGTGGGAAGGGGATGTATGGCTTTACCACTCCCATTTGTCATCTTCACTTAACTTGAAGTTACTCAACCCAAGGGAAGTCTGCGACGCAGCAGCTAAGGCTTATGAAGACGGACATGCACCACTGGAAGCTGTTGAAGGTTTTGTGCGACAGGTACTTGGGTGGCGTGAATACGTTCGAGGCATCTACTGGACCCACATGCCAAACTACCTTGAGCTCAACAGCACGAAGGCACACGCCGCGCTTCCGCATTTTTATTGGACGGGACAAACAGACATGTCTTGTTTGCGAGACGCTATTGTGCAAACCCTCAATCACGGCTATGCCCATCATATTCAGCGCTTGATGGTGACAGGTCTTTATGCCTTGTTATTAGGGGTTGAGCCTAAACAAGTTCATGCTTGGTATTTGGGCGTTTATGTAGACGCAGTGGAGTGGGTGGAACTACCCAACACATTGGGAATGAGTCAGTTTGCCGATGGCGGCCTGATGGCGAGCAAGCCCTATGTAGCTAGCGGTAAATACATTGACCGAATGAGCAACCACTGCAAAGGCTGCAAATTCAACCCCGCAGAATCAACGGGTGACAAAGCCTGTCCTTTCACCACCCTGTATTGGGATTACTTGCACACACATACAGACACGTTGGCTAAGAATCCGCGCATGTTGATGCAGTTGAAGAACCTTAATCGGCTCTCAGATGAAAATAAGCTTCTGATTGCCGAACAAGCCAGCAAGCATCGTGCATCGGTTCTAAACCTGCCCCGCACTGAAGCCATAAACCCAAAGTCTTTTTCTTGAATACGTATCCTATAATACTGAGCAAGTTTTTAACTCCATAACCTATTAAGGAATCCAGTGTTCAAAATCTTCAATCTTATTTTTGCTGTTCTGTTCCTGATCTGCGCTGGTTTGCAGTGGAATGATCCCGACCCTTACTTATGGATGCCGCTTTATCTTTTGTCGGCATTGTCTTGTGCCTATGCTTTCAAAGATATCAGCGCCAAGCGCTTGAATATTTTCAATATCGCTATTTATTTGCCCTATGCTGTTTATAACTTTGTGACGACAGACGGAGTCTTCTCTTGGGCTACAGAGCACCATTTCGACTCCTTGACCCAATCTATGATGGCCTCTACGCCTTGGATTGAAAACACCAGAGAATTTGGCGGACTGTTCATCATGTTAATGGTTTGTGCCATTAATTTATATGTCAGCAGACAACAAGTGTCTGACGACAATTTGAGCGAAGCAGACGAGAATCACGTCAGTACCTGAACCTTGAATCCAATGAAAGCCAATATGTCTTTTTCAAAAATTTTTCAATTTCTTGTTGCTTGTGTCTGTGTATCGACTGGTGCATGGGCCGAAACACCCATAGAACTGGTAAAAGTTGTCGGCGGCTTGAATAAACCATTAGCCATGGTCCAACCCCATGGCGAGTCACGAATGTTTATCATGGAACACGAGGGACTTATCAAGGTTTTTGAAGACGGCAAAATCACCCACACACTTTTGGACTTGACGTCCAAAATTCTGCCCTTTACCTCTGACTACAGCGAAGCCGGTTTGTTGGGGATAGCTATACATCCTAATTTCCAGAAAAATGGAAAAATTTATGTGGCGTATTCTGCTCCCTTGGGGTCAGACAATACCGTTGCTCCGGCCGGTTACTCACACCTCAATGTGGTGGAAGAATTTGTGGTCAGCAAGTCTTCCAAAAATCGCATAGACCCCAATTCAGGTAAGCGTGTCCACTCCTTGCCCTGGCCGAATTTCAACCACAATGGGCATTGGATTGGTTTTGGCCCCGATCAAATGCTCTACATTTCCACGGGCGATGGTGGCTATAAGGCAGAGTGGACAGAGAAAAAAGCCAACTACAACAGCCAAAAACTAGACAATTACTTCGGAAAAATACTTCGTATTGATGTTTCACAAAGCACCAATAGCAAGCCTTACCGGGTTCCTGCTGACAACCCTATGGTCAAAGTGCCCCAAGCACTTCCCGAGATTTGGGCTTTTGGTTTGCGCGATCCTTGGCGCTGTTCTTTTGACACCAAAGGAAGCAAACAGTTAATTTGTGGTGATGTCCAAGAAGACAGCTTTGAGTCCATCAAAATCATTGAAAAAGGCAAGAACATGGGATGGCCGATAGTTGAGGGCCAGATGCGCTGCTTCAGTTGGGATAATCCACAGGCCCACAAAGAAAACTGTGACAAGTCAGCCATCAATCCCGCTGTGATTGAATATCCCAATTGCTCCGCAGTGCCTACAGGTTGCAAAGGTATTTCCGTGGCAGGCGGCTATATACACCGGGGCAGTTCCTCACAGTTGCATGGTAAATATATTTTTGGCGATTGGAGTAAGCGGTTTGACCAAAACGATGGCCAAGTTTTCGTAGCCTCGCCATCAAAGACAGGCTCCTGGTCGATGGTCAACACCCGTATACAAATGAGTGAGCCAACCGCAAATGGAAAACTGCCCTATATTTTGGCGTTTGCACAAGACAACAGTGGAAATGTGTATGCTTTAACCGCTGTGAACAGCAAACGTAACAAAGTACTAGAAGACGCCATTTACATGGTCAAAGCCGAATGAACTGCATGTCTTGGCGCTGAATGATCAAAGCGCTAAGCCCTAAGCTTTTTCACAATGTCATTCAATGACTTGGACGCCTTTCCAAAAAGCGACACGACCGCGAATTTCTTCAGCCTGCGGTTTGGGATCGGCGTAATACCAAACAGCATCATTATTCAATTCGCCGTTCACCAGCAAAGACAAGTAGCTTGCCTGTCCTTTCCAAGCGCACATAGATTTATGGTTACTGGCGCAAATAAAGCTTTGGTTTAATGACTCAGCGGGAAAGTAGTGATTACCTTCGACCAAAACCGTGTCATCGCTCTGGGCAACAACGGTGTCTTTCCAAATAGCTCTCATAGTAAGTTCTCCTGTATAGGTGGAATGTCCAGCCAGATCAGGCCGAACAATTGATGCAGATCCGTCCACACCGCTGTGGTCTGTAAACCTGCTGATTGTGCAAGCTGTTGCACGCTGGCGAGGGTGAACTTGTGCGAATATTCAGTGTGCAAGGTTTCACCTTGCGCAAATGTATACGCTACGCCGTTCAAGTGAACCACTTGCGCTTTAAGACTGAGCAGATGCATTTCAATGCGTTGCAGGGGAGCGTTGTAAAAAGCGCTGTGCACAAATTGCGTTAGATCAAAATCACACCCGAGTTCTCGGTTGGCACGCACTAATAGGTTCAGGTTAAAAGCTGCTGTCACGCCTTGGGCATCGTTATAGGCTGCATGCAAAATTTCCGGTCCCTTGATGAGGTCGACGCCAAGCAAAAGCGCACCACCGGCCAAGTGCTCCGCGCAATTGCGAAAAAATGCCTCAACTTGCAATGAGGAAAAATTGCCAATGGTGGAGCCAGGGAAAAATGCCACACGTTTACCTGTTTTCGGCAACGATGCAGGCAGTTGCCATGTGCTGGTGTAGTCGGCCAACAGGGCTTGAATGTGCAGGCTCTGATACTCGTGTTGCAAGGCAGAGCAGGCAGCTTTCAGATGCACACCAGAGATATCTATGGGCACATAGCGCAAAGGTTGCTTTGCAGCATTCAACAAAAGTCTGATTTTTTGCAACGAACCTGCGCCAAATTCGATGATGTCAGCATATTCGCCCATGTGATTTGAAATATCAACCGCATGGTTTTGCAAAATGGATAACTCGGTTCGAGTCGGGTAGTACTCTGGCAAGTCGCAGATGCGGTCAAACAAGACCGATCCTGCTTGGTCATAAAAATATTTAGGTGAAATGCTCTTGGGCGTTTGCGAAAGTGCAGTTAGCATGTCCTGCATGAATTGCAGACGTTCAGAATCTGTAGCAGCCATATTACCTAGTTTGAGTTGTCTTTTGCCAGACGCAAGCCACTGAACTGCCAGCGCGTTGCAGCAGGGAAAAAATTGCGGTAAGTGTTGCGACTGTGCTGCGCCGGTGTGGCCAGACTGCTGCCACGCAATACTTGCTGTCCCACCATGAATTTTCCGTTGTACTCACGAACCGCACCGCTGGCTGGCACAAACCCAGGGTAAGGCTCATAAGCAGAGCGCGTCCATTGCCACACCTGTGCGTGCATATCTTTCATGCCTGGGTGCTCGCTAGCGGTCTCCCACTCAAACTCGGTGGGCAGCCGTGCACCGGCCCATTGCGCAAATGCAGAGGCCTCATAAAAACTCAGATTTGCCACTGGCGCTAGCGGGTCAAGCGCTTGCACACCATTCAAGCTAAACAACTGCCAATGGTCGACGGGGGATTGCGGGTCTTCTGGCGTCAACCAATAGAGTGGACATTGCCAGTTGTTTTGCAAAACTTGTGTGCGGCCATCGGACAACCAGAGTTCAGCATTGTCATAGCCTCCGTCTTGAATGAACGCGAGGTACTCGCCGCAGTTGACCAATCGGGTGGCAATCTGAAAGCTCTGAATAAATCGCTGGTGGGCTGGACGTTCGTTGTCAAACGCAAAACCTTCAGTATCAACCGATCTGCCGAATGTTCGCAGGCCTTCATCGAAGGTCAGCCAATGCAACGCTTGACTTTTTGCACTGGCATAAGTGAAACTTGTATCGTAGGCTTGCGGCATCGGATTGCAAGAAAGCAAATGCAAGGCATCGGTCAGTAAAAGTTCTTGGTGTTGTTGTTCATGGTTCAGGCCGAGTTCGATCAAGGTCAATGATTCCTCGTTCAAAGTTTCTAAGTTGCTCAACAGCTTTTGCATAGCGGCATCAACGTATTGTCGAAATGCAAGTACTTGTGGCAACGATGGCCGGGTCAGCAAGCCGCGGTGTAATCTTGGGTGGCGAGGACCCAAGGCTTCGTAATACGAATTAAAAAGATAAGAAAAAGCTGGAGCAAATACCTTGTAGTCTGGCAAAAAAGGTAACAGCACCAAGTTTTCAAAAAACCAGCTGGTATGCGCTAAATGCCATTTGGTTGGGCTGGTGTCTGGCATGGACTGCACACATTGATCCTCGGCGCTCAGCGGCGCAGCAAGATTCAAGGTATGTTGACGCAGATTGATGTAATAGGCTGATAAAGAAGAAGTAGGCATTTTTCTAAATTTTATGCGTCAAAGCGTTTTATTCAATTCACCCTGTTTTTTTCAGGTCTAAAGTAGCATGATGGTAAGTGACCAACTAATGGATTTATCTGCACTGTAGCCTTTCGATCGGTAAATGGTGCTATGGACTACTGATCATCATTGGATATACACCTGCAAAATTAAGGTATCGTAAGGATTGGATTTGGATTCACGACCTGTTCATTCACCAAGGAGTTGCCATGGCGTCTGTATTTACCCCTGCCCAACAAGCTGCTTTTGAGGCAGATGGTTATGTGCTGATCCGCGGTCTATTTGACTCACAAGAGATTTCGCTTATGCGCAGTTCGATTGAACAGGATCCGGATCTGCAAAACAGTTTATACAACCGGAAAGACGCTCAGGGTAAAGCCACCATGATGGCAACTTGGAACCATCCCGGCGATAGCGCTTACGGACTGGCCGCCCGAACTGAACGCATTGTTGACACCATGGAGCAGATGCTCGGCGGTGAGGTTTACCACTACCACTCCAAACTCACAGCCAAAGAGCCCTTGGATGGTGGCGCTTGGGAATGGCACCAAGATTACGGTTATTGGTACCACAACGGCTGTTTGCTGCCCCACATGGCAAGCGTCATGGTGGCGCTAGACAAGGCCAACAAAGAAAACGGTTGTTTGCAGGTCTTACGCGGTTCTCATTTAGCAGGGCGGGTTGATCACGGCATCGTCCCTGGCGAGCAAGTTGGGGCAGACCCCAAACGCGTGGAAGAGATGTTGCGCACCATGACATTGGAATATGCGGAAATGGAACCTGGTGATGGCTTGTTTTTTCATGCGAACGTGATGCACCGCTCGGACCAAAACCGCTCTCCCAATCGTCGCTGGACAGTACTGTTTTGCTATAACGCGGCGAGAAACAACCCGTTCATTGCGCATCACCATCCGTTTTATACGCCACTGGTCAAGGTCAGCGATGACGCTATCAAACAGGCTGGGGTGAAATTCTCTGGTACAGGACAAGACGCTTTCATGAAAACGTTTTCCAATCCTCCAGGGTTGAAACAGCGCTTGACCACGCGAAACTAATGGAAAGATATCAAATGAAAGTAGCGCTATCAGCGTGTTTCTTGTTTGCTTTAATCCCAGCACAGGCTTTAGATGCTTTAACAAAACTCAAGCATGAGGCTAAAGTCACCTGCCAACCTGTTCAGGCATTTTTTTGCGGCAATATGCACGTGTCTTGTGCAGGCAAAACCAATGTGCATACATTTCCTTTCACACTTCAAGTTAGAGGTAAGGAAGTCCAAATGATGACGTCCAATCATTTTGAGACGTTTAGTCAACTCTATTTAGGTAGTCAGATTGAATGGGGTGCTGATGCGTTCTATGGGGTTGTTACACCCGTCGATTCAACCGGATACATCAAGATTTTTCAAAATGGAAACTATGTATTCAGGTACTACCCTTCAAAACAACAAGATGGAATCATGTCTCTTGGTAAATGCGAATAAAGCTAAATGACTTTTAAAAGGATAGCTAAATGAAAAACACTTTAAGGGGGCGTATAGCCTGGGTTACTGGTGGCGGCAGTGGTATCGGTTTAGCGGGTGCGTTGGAGTTGGTTAAAGCAGGTGCTCATGTCGTTATCAGCGGAAGAAATGCATCAACCAACGCCAGTGCACTGGAACAGTTGCAAGCATTGGGCAACGCTGAAGCTATTTTGCTGGATGTTGCTGATAAAAATGCTGTGCAAAGTGTTGCTAAACACATCAAGGCTTCTCATGGCCGTATTGATATCCTCATCAACAGCGCGGGAATGAATGCCACTAAACGAAATCTTGATGTTTTATCGACCGAGTCTTGGGATGAAGTCGTCAACATCAACCTCAATGGCTTGTTTTATTGTGTACACTCGGTCCTTCCGACTATGCGAGCGCATGGTGATGGACTCATCATCAATGTATCGTCTTGGGCTGGGCTTTATTCTTCAAAGTTGACTGGACCAGCATACAACGCAACCAAACGTGCGGTACTGGCCTTGAGTGAGTCCATCAATATGGAAGAGTGCGCTAACGGCATACGCGCCACTTCATTGTTACCTGGCGAAGTTGCAACTCCCATTTTGAACAAACGTCCTGTACCTCCTTCCCAGGAAATACGCGATCGCATGGTGCAAGCAGAAGACATGGGAAAGGCAATTTTGTTTTTAGCCCAAATGCCTGCGCGAACCTGCATCAATGAACTGATTATTTCACCAACTCACAATCGTTTTTACTTAGGTGGACTTGAAACGCCACCAGAAACTAAACCCTAAACTTTTTTATGCCATAGATCTACGAAAAACTCAACCCCATGCCCTATGGTGACGCCCAATACATGGAGGTAGATCTGGCGATTCGGTTACAAAGTATGGGGTATGGGGTTTGGCAGAATTGAATGTCTAGGGAATGAAAAAAAGCCCTTCAAATACTTTTTTGGTTGACTCTTTTTGACAGTTCTTCAGCAGATTCTTTTCGCTCACTGTAGCGGTCTAGCAGGTACGGGGCAATATCGCGTGTCAGCAATGTGAACTTCACCAACTCTTCCATCACATCAACCACCCTGTCGAAATAAGCTGATGGCTTCATTCGGCCATCTTCCTCAAATTCTAAAAATGCTTTGGCAACAGAGCTTTGATTGGGAATGGTCAACATTCGCATCCATCGGCCTAGTATTCGCATTTGGTTCACAGCATTGAAAGACTGCGATCCACCACAGACTTGCATCACCGCCAAAGTTTTACCCTGAGTGGGTCGAACTGCACCTACCGACAAAGGAATCCAATCGATTTGACTTTTCATAATCCCGGTCATGGCACCATGACGTTCAGGTGAACACCACACCATGCCCTGCGACCAAGCTGCCAAGTCACGCAACTCTTTGACTTTTGGGTGCGTATCAGGTGCTGCATCAGGCTGGGGTAGCCCCATGGGGTCAAACACCCTCACCTCTGCACCCATTGTTTCAAGCAAGCGAGCCGCTTCAAGCGTCAACAGTTTGCTGTAAGAGCGCTCACGCAAGGAACCATACAACATCAAAAGTCTTGGCTGATGGCTTGATGCCTGCCTCGGCACCAAAGAATGCTGCTGGGGCAGTTGGAAACAGTATTCATCGAGCTGAGGAAATAGTTCAGAAACCTTTGACACGAAAGTCCTTTAGCTTGATAACGGTGTTACTCAGATTTCCACGCTGAAACCAGCACCATGGCAAGGAGTCCACCCACAATCTGAGATACCACAAAAGCTGGAACGTCTGAGGGTGAAATACCTGCAAATGTATTTGAAAACATCCGCCCAAAGGCAGCTGCTGGGTTCGCAAAAGAAGTACTTGCAGTGAACCAATACGCTGCACCAATATAACAAGCTACCAAAGATGAGGCCTTACATGAAGGGGAACGCAAAATCACGAACAACAATCCGAAAGTGGCCACGGCTTCAGCAAACCATTGCGCAGGACCTGCTCTGACTTTGGTAGACCATTGCAATATTTCTAGAGCAAACATTGCATGTGCGACCCACGCACCCAATGCTGCCCCCATAAGCTGTGCCGTCACATACCAGAACAAATGGTGCTTCGCTAAATCTTTACGCAGCACCAAGACTAAAGAAACCACAGGATTAAAGTGAGCACCGCTGACAGGGCCGAGGGTTTCAATCAAGACATAAAGTGCAAAGACTGTGGCAAGCGTATTGGCCAAAAGTGCAACCGCCATATTGCCCCCAGCCAATTGCTCGGCCATGATGCCCGAGCCAATCACAGCACACAACAAAGCAGCTGTGCCGATCAGCTCTGATAAATACCTTCTCCAGTGAATCATTTTGTAGCAAGATCTCGTGCAGTATTTTCTAAGGCCATCTTGCTCAAGTTTGTCAAAGGAAGACTGATGAAAATATCCAAACGTCTTCTGATTTGATGCATTGTTTGCTTAAAGGCTTCCAATTTTTCGTTATCGCCTCCAACCGCTTCTGACGGATCCGCATAGCCCCAATGTGCCGTGGCCGGTTGGCCAGGCCAATAAGGACACACTTCACCTGCTGCGTTATCGCAAACAGTGATGACCAAATCCATATGTGGTGCATCAGACAAAGCAAAAACATCCCAGCTTTTGCTGCTTAACCCCTGGGTAGAGATTCCAGCTTTTTCTAATGTTGCGATAGCCATAGGGTTTGGCTTTTGATTGTCTTTAGGGCTGCTGCCAGCTGAATAGGCTTTGAATTTGCCTTTGCCCATATGGTTGAGTAATGCCTCGGCCAAAATACTTCGCGCTGAATTGTGGGTACAAAGAAAAAGTACGTTCAAGGGTTTTGCTTCAGTCACTGTTTATTCCTTTCAATTAACAACTCTTACAAATTTCTTCAGTCGTGACTTCGCATTCATCCCCTTGGCAACAGTTTTGGGTTAGATACGCTAGAACAGCATTCATGCGGTCGTACTGCGCCCGATAAATCAGGTTACGCCCACTGCGCTCTTGAGAAATCAGGTCTGCATTCATCAATTCTTTCAAGTGAAATGAAAGGGTGTTGGCAGGCATACCCAACTCTTGGGCCAACAAAGCAGGCGTTAACCCCTCGTGGCCTTTGACCACCAAGGAACGAAAAATCTGCAAACGGTTGGGCTGAGCCAACGCTGCAAGCGCTTTGATCACGTATTTATCTTCCATTATTAAATGATAATGGAAATATGTGACAGTTTGACGTATGCAAAATATTTGCTCCTCCCCTCTACACTGAACAACTTTTGGAGAGCACCACGTGGCCCACATGATCATTGGCGGCAAAGCCGTCCAAGCCCAAAGCGGCAAAACCTTGGAAGTCCGCTCGCCTGTGGATGGGTTGACCTTCGAAGCAATTCCACGCGGTGAAGCTGCGGACATTGACTTGGCTGTCGCTGCGGCCAGGCAAGCGCTGGGCGGCGCCTGGGGCAAGATGTCTGCTTTAGAGCGCGGCCGCTTGATGCTAAAGATGGCTCAACATATTCTGGACCATGCAGAAGAGTTGGCCTTGCTTGAAGCGCGGGACACTGGGAAACCCATGACCACCGCACGCAATGATATGGTGGTGCTGGCACGGTATTTCGAGTTTTACGGTTCTGCTGCTGACAAAATCCATGGTGAAGTCATTCCCTTTTTGAATGGTTACCAAGTCAATTTATTGCGTGAGCCCTTGGGTGTCACCGCCCACATCATTCCTTGGAACTATCCAGCACAAATGATGGGACGCAGCATCGGGCCGGCTCTGGCCATGGGCAATGCGGTGGTGGTTAAACCCGCCGAAGATGCCTGCCTGAGTTGCCTTCGCATTGCCGAACTGGCCTTGGAAGTCGGTTTCCCCCCTGGCGCTTTGAATATCGTCAGCGGTTTGGGCGAAGAAGCCGGTGCAGCCTTGGCCAAACACCCAGATATCAACTTCATCAGCTTCACAGGTTCAAATGAAGTGGGTGTCTTGATCCAACAAGCAGCAGCGCTGAACGCTGTGAAATGTGTGCTTGAACTAGGTGGAAAATCTCCACATCTGGTTTTTTCAGATGCCAATCTCGAACTGGCAGCCAGCACCGTGGTGCGCGGCATTATTCAAAATACCGGACAAACCTGCACCGCTGGTAGCCGATTGCTGGTTCAATCGGATTTTTATGAGGAATTCGTTTCTTTAGTCGCAGAGAAATTCTCCAAAGTGCGAGTGGGAACCCCAGAGATGAATTTAGATTGCGGCCCCGTTGTGAATCTGTCGCAGCAGCAACGTGTGAACAAGTACATCGTAAAAGCCCAACAAGACGGTTTAAAAATGTTGGCCCAAGGCCAAATCGACCCAAGCGTGCCCAGTGGTGGCTATTACGTCACCCCCACCCTGTTTGGTCCAGTTCCTGCCGACCATCCCTTGGCCCATGAAGAAGTTTTCGGACCCGTGTTGGCTGCCATGCCCTTTGTAGACGAGGCCCATGCCATTGCATTGGCAAACGGCACTCAATATGGCTTGCTGGCCGCAGTTTGGACTGAAAATGGTGGTCGTCAACAGCGCTTAGCGAAATCCCTGAAATGTGGCCAAGTGTTCGTGAATTCTTTTGGCGCAGGCGGTGGGGTTGAACTGCCTTTTGGTGGCGTCAAGCGCAGCGGTCATGGCCGCGAAAAAGGATTCATGGCTCTTGAAGAAATGAGCACCACCAAAACAGTCATTCATTTTCACGGTTGAACCCGCACACACAGAAAGATAAACCATGGATCAATTGAAGAACAAAATTGCCATCATCACTGGTGCTGGTGGTGGTTTTGGCGAAGGTATTGCCCAAGCCTATGTGCGCGAAGGCGCAAAGGTCATTGTGGCTGACATTCAAGACGCCGCGGGCAAGCGTGTCGCTGCAAGTTTAGGCGCACAAGCCAGTTCTTTTACTTGCGATGTGAGCAATGCAGCGCAGGTACAAGCCTTGGTGAAGCATTGCATCAACACCTTTGGTATTCCCGACATCATCGTTAACAACGCTGGTACTACGCATAAAAACCGCCCCATGCTGGAAGTGGATGAAGCCACTTTCGACAAAGTTTTCAATGTGAATGTGAAGTCCATCTTTCACATGACCCATGCAGTGTTGCCGCATTTGCGTCAAAAAGGCGGTGGCGTGATTTTGAACATCGGATCGGTGGCAGGCATTCGCCCCCGCCCTGGGTTGACTTGGTACAACGCATCCAAGGGTGCAGTGAACCTGATGTCCAAGTCCATGGCGGTTGAGCTTGGTCCCGAGAAAATCCGCGTCAATGCCATTTGCCCTGTTATGGGTGTGACGGGTTTGTTTGAAGATTTCATGGGCTTGCCCGATACACCCGAAAACCGCGCCAAATTCATGTCCACCATTCCATTGGGGCGCTTCGCCCTTGCAAGTGATGTAGCAGCTGCAGCCGTTTTTTTGGCCAGTGATGCAGCAGAGTTTTTCACAGGTGTTGAGTTTCCAGTCGACGGCGGTCGCACCATCTGAAGGCAAAACACATATAGCCCATGAAAACACCATGAAGACTGCTGCTGTCAAACCGCTAGAACATATCACCGTGGTGTCGCTCGAACATGCCATTGCCGCGCCTTTTTGCACTCGTCAATTGGCTGATTTAGGGGCCAGGGTTATCAAGGTAGAGCGCCCCGACGTGGGTGACTTTGCCCGCAATTACGACCAACGCGCTCGGGGAGCGTCATCGCATTTTGTATGGGTTAATCGTTCGAAAGAAAGTTTGGCCCTGGACTTGAAAAATCCCGAGCACTTGCTTGTCATTAAGAAATTGATTGCTAAAGCCGATGTGCTTGTACAAAACTTGGCACCAGGTGCCACGGCCCGCATGGGTTTAGACGCTAAAAGCTTGCGAGCAATCCACCCACGTTTGATTGTTTGCGATATTTCCGGCTATGGCAACGAGGGGCCTTACCGCGATAAGAAAGCCTATGACTTGCTGATTCAAAGTGAGGCTGGTTATTTGTCGGTGACGGGCACACCAGATACCCCCAGCAAAAGCGGCAACTCGATTGCCGATATTGCCGCCGGTATGTACGCTTACACCAATATTTTGAGTGCCCTAATTCAACGCGACAAAACGGGTCAAGGGGCGCACATAGATATATCTATGCTGGAGTCCTTGGCTGAATGGATGGGTTTCCCCATGTACTACGCCACGGATAACGCCCCTCCACCGCCACGTACTGGTGCATCCCACGCCACCATCTACCCCTATGGCCCTTTTTTGGCAGGAGATGGTGTCAGCGTCATGCTGGGATTGCAAAACGAGAGAGAGTGGGTTCAGTTTTGCGAAACAGTCTTGTCTATGCCAGATTTAGCTACCAATCCCCGCTTCAATAACAACAGCTTGCGTAACCAAAATCGATCTGAACTCGAGGGCATCATCTTGTCGGTATTTGCCAGTCTCGGTGCGTCTCAAGTAATTCAGCGTTTGGATGATGCCGCGATTGCCAACGCCCGAATGAACAATATGGCAGATTTATGGGCGCATCCACAACTGCATGCGAGAAAACGTTGGACCCAAGTGGACTCTCCAGTAGGACCTCTGCCCGCGTTGCTACCTCCTGGATTGCAATCTGGCTTCGAATACACCATGGGACCGATTCCCGGTGTGGGTCAGCACAACGCCAAAATTCTTGAAGAGTTAGGCCTGACGCTTTCATTAAAGTAGCAGCCAAGAGGTATCGTGCACTTTATGACTCCCCATGAACGGAACACACAATGAAGCCTTTTCAGTGGGGTATTGGGTGTGCATCGACTTTATCTTTTAAAGCGATGGCATTTTGCTTGCTTAGTTTTTTATGCATTGGTGTGCATGCAGAACAATCTGCGCTACCCACGAATAAAAATGAACGCATTGCTTTTTTTCGTGATTCTGTAGACAAAATTCTGAATCAACTTGACAAAAAACAAGGGCCAGGAATGGCCGTTTGGGTTGAGGTTGATGGCGAGGTGGTTTACAGCAAGTGGGCAGGTCTTGCACAAAGAGAGATGCGAATTCCCATTGACGACAACACCACATTTGAACTTGCCTCTGCGTCTAAACCATTGACCGCCGCGCTTGTGTTGCAACTGGCAGAAGGTGGTTTACTTCAACTTGATGATGCGGCCATTAAGTGGCTGCCCCAATTACCGCCACTATGGGGAGCGATCACGGTTCGCAATTTATTGAATCAAACTGCCGGCATTCCGGACTATATGAGTCAAATCAATTCAACCAAACTTCTTGGATTAGATGGATTGACCAACAAGCAGTTATTACAACGTTGGGATACGGGTCATCATTTGAACTTTCAACCTGGGACGCAAGTTGAGTACAGCAACAGTAACTATGTTTTATTGGCTGAGATAGCTTCTATTGCCTGTGGAACTGACTTTGGGAAATGTTTACGACAAAGAGTATTCGATCCTTTAGGGATGACCCATACAAGGGTCGAGTCAGAGGCATCAGTTCAAGGTGAAATTTTGGCGCTTAATTACGCCTTAAGTAAAAAAACCAAAGGAATTCTTCTGAGAACCGAAGGTCCTACAGGTATTTACAGTTCACTCAACGACATTGCATTGTGGCTTCAAGCCTACCAAGCAGGAAAGATTGTCAGTAAAGCGGGAGCCACATTGATGACGACGCCTGCTTTAGTGAGCCCTGTATTTGAAAGCGGTGAACGCTATGGTATGGGATGGGTTCTGCCCCCAGAAGACAACAAAATTGGAAGCTATACGCATGCAGGACAAAAAGACGGCTACCGAACACTCATCAGCGCAAACACAACGGATCGTGTGAACTACATCATCCTAAGCAATGGTGGTGACTTTGTTCAACCTATAAGCACAGAGATTAAGTATTGGATACAGGAAATCTTTGAGGCACCACCCTAAAGTTGGGTATTGATAGTCTTCCATTTTTAAGTCAGGTATGTAATTTTTAACCAGGACTCAAGCCATCGACTAAAAGCAGAGTTCCTGACGAATTGTTCTTTCGATGATGAATGATCGACTGATAAGCATCGCTACGGTACCAAGCCTCAGCTTGTTCTCGGCTAGGAAACTCAAGAACGACATTTCGACCGCCTAGACTGTCGCCTTCAATTTGAGTCGCCAAGCCGCCCCGAACTAAATAGCATCCTCCAAAGTCTGAGATGGTTTTAGGAACATGCTTTTGGTATTGAGCATATCCCTCTGGATGAGTGATTTTTATGTTTCCAACAAAGTAAGCTTTGGTCATGGCAACACCTAAATTCAGGAAGCATATAAAAAAACTTAAAAAAGTAAATCCTGAAAACCACCTAAGCAGTTGATAGTCTTCAGGATTTTTATAGTGGTGGGTCGTAGTGGGATCGAACCACTGGCTTCCACCGTGTGAAGACTCCGACAACTTGCCATTTTCCTATTTAAAATCAACAAGTTAGCACGTCACTTCGGGGCCAAAGTAGTATAGTTGTAGTATAGTGATCAACTATAAAGTTTTACTTTTTTATACGATTTTAGAACTTATAAGCCAGCCAGCGTAAAGACTCTTTACGCTTGTGCGTTTTGAAGTCCAACCGAGGCGACGGCAAACGTTCAGCTTGGTCAATGTATATGGAGTTTTTTCTTGCAAAGATGAGCGCTTAAATACCCAGAAGTTTTGCGCACTGGGTGCTCAGGTTGGAGAAGACTACAACTGAGCATAAAATTTAAAAAATCAAAGTTAAAATTCAACATGAAACCCTCCTTGGCTCTTGCAACACATCGCACAGAAATTCGCGAAATCGTCCTGGCGCACAGGGCGCTGAATGCTCGCGTTTTTGGATCTGTCGCCCAGGGCTTGGATACAGAGCTAAGTGATTTAGATATTCTTGTTGACACCACGTCCGAGACCACGCTGTTTGACCTAGGTGCCATTCGCTGCAAGCTTCGCAACTTACTGGGCGTGCCTGTAGATGTGCTCACCCCTGGCGCATTACCAGACAGTTTTCGACAGACTGTGATTTCACAAGCTCAACTTATATGAGCCGTGATCCATTACGTTTAAGGGACTATCTCGGACATATCCTTGAAGCCATCTCACAAATTCAAAATTACTGCGAAGACATTGACGAAGTTTCGTTTCTAACAACTCGATTGATTCAAGATGCTGTGATACGCAACTTTGAGATCATTGGAGAGGCCAGCAAAAACATAGAACGAGTAGCACCTGAATTTGTTGCTGCTCATCCCGAGTTGCCACTAGCATTTGCCTACGATATGCGAAATCTCTTGTCGCATGGTTACTACAAGGTTGATATGGCCGTGGTCTGGAAAACAATTGAAAGAGACTTGCCATACCTACAGCAGCAAGTCACCATAGCTATTCGTAACTTGTGAGTCCGAAAAGTATTTGAAGAGTTGGGTTTTCTGTTGATTTTTTAATAATGAAAAATTTGCTTCCTTGGGAAGCATATAAAAATACTTTAAAAAGTAAATCCGGAAAACCACCTAAACACTTGATAGTCTTGAATATTTTTTATAGTGGTGGGTCGTAGTGGGATCGAACCACTGACTTCCACCGTGTGAAGGTGGCACTCTACCGCTGAGTTAACGACCCAGTTCAAAAAAATATTTTACACCGCAATAGAACGCCACAAGGTTTTACCATTGCTGGCCTTATCAAGATCAGTAAGAACCTGCTCATGTGCGAGCATTTCATCGGCTTCAGGCATAACGATGGAGAGAGGGAAAACAGATAGGTCAATTTTTATACTGTTACCAGAGGCATCCTGAGGCTGACTGTCTCCCATCATCAAAGCATTCTGACCACGCGTCAAGAAAATATAAACGTCAGCCAGTAATTCAGCATCAAGCAAAGCGCCATGAAGTGTGCGGGCAGAATTATTGACACCCAGTCTGTCGCACAAGGCATCTAAAGAATTTCGCTTGCCAGGATAGATTTCCTTGGCCATAGCTAAGGTATCAAGAATTTTTACAACATGATTTCGCAAAGGTAAAGCTTCGCAAGAGGACAGTTCTTTGTCTATAAATCCCACATCAAAAGAAGCGTTATGAATAATTAGTTCAGCATCTCGAATGAACTCTAAAAACTCTTCAACAATCTCAAAAAATTTAGGCTTGTCTAAAAGAAATTCATTGCTGATTCCGTGAACTTTAAGCGCATCTACGTGACTTTCGCGCTCTGGATTCAAGTAATAGTGAAAGGTGCGGCCAGTCAATTTGCGATTGAATAACTCTACACAACCAATCTCTATGATTCGATCTCCAGCCTCGGCGGAAAGCCCAGTTGTTTCGGTATCTAAAACAATTTGACGCATGGTCGATCAGTGATTTTCTTTGGCGTGGTTAATGGTGTAGCGCGGTATTTCAATGACCAAGTTTTGATTACCCAGTAGAGCTTGGCAAGCCAAGCGAGAGTTAGGCTCTAAGCCCCACGCACGGTCTAACAAATCGTCCTCCTCCTCTTGGGCAGGATTGAGACTTGCCAAGCCTTCCTTAACGATCACATGGCAGGTGGTACAAGCACAACTCATGTCACATGCGTGCTCAATCGAAATACCATTGTCTAGCAAGGCTTCGCATATTGAAGTGCCACTGATGGCTTGAATTTCTCGCCCCTCTGGGCAGTACTCTGCGTGCGGAAGTATTCGGATGGTTGTCATCAAAGTGATTCTATGGTTTTGCCAGATAAAACCTGACGAATACTTTCATTCATTCGCGAAGCTGCAAAAGCCTCGGTACCTTTTGCCAGTGCTTCAATCGCATTTTCAATAGCAACAGCATCATCTAAACTTTTGGCGTCTAGGGCTAATTTCATCAACTCTTTGATATGTTCAAGCTCTTGCTCTGCCAATAAATGCGCATCTTTTTCCAAAGCAGCATTTGTGGCCAAGCACATACGATCAACTTCAAGACGTGACTCCGCCAAGGATCTTGCCTGTTTATCAATTTCAGCGGTGTGAAAACTGTCTTGCAGCATGAAGGTGATTTGTTCATCTGACAAACCATAGCTAGGCTTAACCTCAATTTGTGATTCAACCCCGCTATTGATTTCTTTTGCTGCGACAGACAGCAGACCATCCGCATCCACAGTAAAGGTGACTCGTATTCGTGCAGCGCCAGCGGTCATGGGTGGAATGCCACGCAACTCGAAGTGCGCAAGGCTTCGACAATCTTTGACCAAGTCACGTTCCCCTTGAACGATATGCAGCGCAAGAGCGGTTTGCCCGTCTTGGTAGGTGGTGAAGTCCTGTGCCATTGCCGTAGGAATGGTTTGATTCCTCGGTACGATTCGTTCCACCAGTCCGCCCATGGTTTCTATACCCAAAGAAAGCGGTATTACATCCAGCAAGAGCATATTGCCATCAGTGTTATTGCCCACCAGTTGATTGGCCTGGAGTGCAGCGCCAAGCGCCACAACTTCGTCAGGATTTAAATTATTCAGCGGCTGGCAATGAAGTAATTCGCCAATCGCTTTTTGAACCATGGGCATTCGGGTAGAACCACCCACCATCACCACGCCCTTGATATCTTCAATAGTGATTTGAGCATCACGCAGCGCTTTTTTAACTGCGCTCAAGGTTCTCTGAGTGAGAGACTGGGTTTGCGCCTCAAACACTTCACGGATTACATTCAAACTCAGTTGCCCATCAGAAAGTAAGGCATCAAATACAGAACTATTTGCTAAAGACAAAGCTTCCTTACACCGCCTAGCCGCCACCAACACAGCGCTTTTATCACCATCGGTTGAAACTTTTTTGCCAGTTGAATCCAAAACATACTTCGCCAATGCACGGTCATAGTCATCCCCACCCAAAGCAGAATCGCCACCGGTGGAGAGCACTTCAAACACGCCCTTACTTAGTCGAAGAATTGAAATATCAAAAGTTCCCCCACCAAGGTCATAAACGGCATAAATTCCTTCACTGGCGTTATCGAGACCATATGCAAGTGCGGCTGCAGTTGGCTCATTGATCAATCGCAGAACATTGAGTCCAGCAAGCTTTGCTGCATCTTTGGTTGCCTGACGTTGTGCATCGTCAAAATAAGCTGGAACTGTAATCACAGCGCCGTAAATATCATCTGCGAAGGTATCCTCGGCTCGCTGTCTAAGGGTCGCCAAAATCTCTGCGCTCACCTCAACAGGCGACTTAACACCATCGGCAGTCTTGATACTCAACATGCCAGGTGTATCTAAAAACTGATAGGGCAATTCTTCAGCGCTTGCAATATCTTTCAGCGCTCTGCCCATGAATCTTTTGACTGAAACAATAGTGTTCGTTGGATCTGAAGACTGACTCGAAAGCGCTTGGTAGCCAATCTCTGTGCGCCCTTGCGACAGATATCTCACGGCTGAAGGCAATATGACGCGAGCTTCATGATCTGGCAAACACTCGGCAATCCCGCTTCTAACACTGGCCACCAAGGAATGGGTCGTACCAAGGTCTATACCAATACCAATACGCCGCGCATGTGGGTCAGGTGCTTGTCCGGGTTCTGAAATTTGAAGCAAAGCCATTTTCTAAGATTGTCCCTTACGCGATTTCTAATTGATCGCGTCGCTTGTCAATATCTACTTCGAAACGCTCCATAAACATCAAAGTTCTGACTTCACTCGAGGCATTGATCCAGTTTTTATCAACATCTAAAAATATCTCGCATCTTGCAAAGGCTAACTCCTTAGCTGCCAATACTTCTTGTTGAAGTTTTCCAATTTCAAGCAAGGAATCGGCCTCTTCAAGTTGCTCTCGCCACTGCATTTGTTGGATAAGAAAGTCAGAAGGCATTCGCGTATTTTCTTCTGCCTTGATTGACGCGCCATTTAATTCGCAAAGGTAAGCGGCTCGTTTAAGGGGGAGTTTGAGTCGCTGATAGGCCTCATTGATGCGCACCGAATATTGCATCGCAATTCTTTGGGATGCCGTATCTTGCATAGAGAAATTATCTGGGTGCGCCATACGCTGAAGATTTTTCCAGCGCTCATCAAGCAATTGACGATTTAACTTGAAAGTAAGGGGTAAATTGAAAAGCTCAAAATCATTCGAAGACAGCAAGGATTGCTGAAGCCCCTGGCCAGAGTTCATTATCAAACCCTGAATGATTCACCACAACCACAACGGTCACGCTCGTTTGGGTTGTTAAATTTAAAGCCTTCATTCAAACCTTCACGAACAAAATCTAACTCCGTGCCATCAAGGTAGGCTAGGCTTTTAGGGTCGATCAAAATCTTCAAACCATGGGCTTCAAAGACGACATCCTCACCGCTCAAATCATCAACGTATTCAAGCTTATAGGCCAATCCAGAACAACCTGTGGTCTTGACCCCAAGACGCACACCCACGCCCTTACCTCTCTTTGTGAGGTATCGATTTACATGCCGCGCAGCGGCTTCGGTCATGGAAACTGACATATCAGTGCGTGTTTTTCTTTTTGTAATCTTCAACTGCCGCTTTGATGGCATCTTCCGCCAAAATGGAACAATGAATTTTGACGGGTGGCAGGGCTAACTCTTGTGCAATTTCGCTGTTCTTCAAAGCTGCGGCTTGGTCTAATGTTTTGCCTTTAACCCACTCTGTGACCAATGAAGATGAGGCAATAGCAGAACCACATCCATAGGTTTTGAAGCGAGCATCTTCGATCACACCTGTCAGTGGGTTGACCTTGATTTGAAGCTTCATGACGTCACCACATGCAGGGGCACCCACCATTCCAGTTCCTACCGAGTCATCCCCCTTGTCAAATGAACCCACATTGCGTGGATTTTCATAATGATCAATAACTTTTTCGCTGTACGCCATGTCTGTCTCCGTCAAAAATAATCAGTGGGCTGCCCATTGGATGGTGCTGAGATCCACACCATCCTTGTACATTTCCCACAAAGGACTTAAATCCCGCAATTTGCCAACATTGGCGCGAATCGTTGTGATTGCGTAGTCAATTTCTTCTTCAGTTGAGTAGCGCCCAACCGTCATTCGCAAACTGCTGTGCGCCAACTCATCGCTGCGACCTAAAGCTCGCAAAACATAGCTAGGCTCAAGACTTGCAGAGGTACAGGCCGAACCGGAAGACACAGCCAAGCCTTTGATGCCCATAATGAGAGATTCACCCTCAACATAGTTAAAGCTGATGTTCAGGTTATGCGGCACACGCTGGGTTAAATGACCGTTGACAAAAACTTGTTCAATATCTTTTAAGCCATTCAACAATCTTTGCTGCAGATGACGCGCTTGGGCAATGTCTTGTGCCATCTCTAGTTTGGCAATCCGAAAGGCTTCTCCCATACCCACACATTGATGGGTGGGCAGAGTGCCACTGCGCATACCCCTCTCATGTCCGCCACCGTGCATTTGTGCCTCAAGACGGACGCGGGGTTTACGACGCACATAAAGCGCCCCGATGCCTTTAGGGCCATAGGTTTTGTGAGACGCAAGACTCATCAAATCGACAGGCAATTTCTCCAAATCAATTTCTACTTTTCCTGTTGACTGGGCTGCATCTACATGAAAAATGATGCCTTTTTCACGACACATATTGCCAATAGCGGTGATGTCTTGGATGACACCAATTTCATTGTTGACGTGCATCACACTCGCCAAAATGGTGTCTGACCGTATGGCGTCTTTGAACCGATTGAGGTCGAGCAAGCCATCTTCTTGCACATCCAAGTAAGTGACTTCAAATCCTTGCCGCTCGAGTTCACGCATGGTGTCAAGAACAGCTTTATGTTCAGTTTTAACTGTGATTAAGTGCCGACCCTTGGTCTTGTAGAAATGGGCTGCTCCCTTGATTGCAAGGTTATTGGACTCTGTAGCGCCAGAGGTCCAAACAATTTCACGAGGATCAGCACCAATCAAAGCGGCAACATCGGTACGGGCTTTTTCAACCGCTTCCTCAGCCTCCCAACCCCATGCATGACTGCGAGAGGCAGGGTTACCGTAATGTTCACGCAACCAAGGAATCATGGCCTCAACTACCCGCTCATCACAAGGATTGGTGGCGGAATAGTCAAGGTAAATGGGGAAATGCGGAGTCATATCCATAGCGTCAACTTTTTGCAAACACATTGCCCAAAGCAAAAACCGAATTGGGAGCGTTTACACGGATGGGTTTGACGACCGGCGCAGCTGAAATAGCACGACGGGTCATGGGTTTTTCCTCCACTTGCAGACCCTTGGCGAGCTGATCATCGACCAATTTTTGCAAGTTGACTGAGTTGAGAAAATCAATCATTCGCTGGTTCAAAGATGACCACAGTTCATGCGTCATGCACTTGCCAGATTCTCCGAGACAGTTTTCTTTTCCTGCGCAGTGGGTGGCATCAATGGGTTCATCTACAGACAAAATAATGTCTGCGACTGAAATTTCAGTAGCCTTGCGACCCAAGGTATAGCCTCCGCCAGGCCCTCGAGTTGACTCCACCAACTGGTGTCGACGCAATTTTCCGAACAACTGCTCTAGGTAGGACAAAGAGATCTGCTGACGCTGGCTGATGGCAGCCAAGGTTACGGGTCCATTGTTTTGGCGCAAGGCCAAGTCAATCATGGCGGTGACGGCAAAACGTCCTTTGGTGGTTAAACGCATATAAAACTCCTAAAAGGGCTTTCTCGACTGGTTTAGTCAACTATAGCATAAGACCAAATAAAACAGTCGGGTAATTGAATTTCAAAGACTATCCCTTGGAGAAGCCCCAAAAGTCAGGGCTCTGAGGCGATTCAGTTGGTCTCTGGCACTTGCGGCTGCTTCGAATTCTAGATTTCGGGCAAATTCCAACATCTGCTTTTCGAGGCGTTTGATTTCTTTGGCTATATCTCTTTCGCTCAAATCTTCAATCCTGGCTTGCTCCAACTCTAGGCGCATGGACTCTTTATCTGACTTTTCGCTGTACACACCGTCAATCAAATCTCGGATTCCTTTGACGACCCCGCGCGGGGTGATGCCGTTTGCCAAATTGAAAGCCACTTGCTTGGTTCGGCGACGCTCGGTCTCTCCGATGGCCTTTTTCATGGAATCGGTCATTTTGTCGGCATACAAAATGGCTCTCCCTTCTAAATTTCGTGCGGCACGCCCTATGGTTTGAATCAAGCTGCGTTCTGAACGCAAAAAACCTTCTTTGTCGGCGTCCAATATGGCAACCAAAGAAACTTCGGGCAAGTCCAAACCCTCTCTCAACAAGTTAATGCCAACCAGAACATCAAATGCACCAAGTCTGAGATCTCGAAGAATTTCAACTCGTTCAACCGTATCAATATCACTGTGCAGGTAACGAACTTTGACACCGTTATCACTGAGGTAATCGGTCAACTGTTCAGCCATGCGCTTTGTCAGCGTGGTGATCAAAATCCTCTCATTCTTAACCACCCGAATGCGAATTTCTTGCAGCACATCATCGACTTGGCTGATGGCTGGACGGACCTCAACCTCAGGATCTACCAGGCCCGTTGGACGAACCACTTGCTCAACGATTTGGCCAGAATGCGTTTTCTCGTAATCGGATGGGGTTGCCGAGACGAAGACAAGTTGGCGCATTCGGTGCTCAAACTCCTGAAGCTTTAAGGGTCGGTTGTCTAGCGCACTCGGCAAACGAAAGCCATATTCCACCAAGGTTGTTTTACGCGCTCTGTCGCCGTTGTACATACCCGAAAACTGCCCCATCAGAACATGGCTTTCGTCAAAAAACATCAAGGCGTCCTTGGGCAAATAGTCTGTCAAGGTACTTGGAGGCTCGCCTGGGGCAACGCCCGACAAATGTCGGGTGTAGTTTTCAATGCCCTTGCAATGCCCCACTTCACTGAGCATTTCCAAATCAAAACGGGTGCGTTGCTCAAGCCTTTGCGCCTCGACCAATTTACCCATGCCCACCAATTCTTTGAGCCTTTGGTCAAGCTCCAATTTGATGGTTTCTACCGCAGCCAAAACTTTGTCCCGCGGTGTGACGTAATGGCTTGAGGGGTACACCGTGAATCGGGGTATTTTTTGACGCACCCGACCAGTCAGCGGATCCAGTAATTGAAGACTTTCTATCTCGTCATCGAACAACTCAATGCGAATGGCTAACTCACTGTGTTCTGCAGGGAAGATATCAATGATGTCGCCTCGAACGCGGAATCTTCCGCGAGCAAAGTCCATGTCATTTCGCTCATATTGCATACGCACTAACTGGGCAATGATGTCTCTTTGCCCGGGCTTATCGCCTGCCCTCAAAGTCATCACCATCCTGTGGTAACTCTCAGGCTCGCCAATACCGTAGATGGCAGATACGGTGGCCACAATGATGACGTCTCTGCGTTCAAGCAAGCTTTTGGTGCATGACAACCGCATCTGCTCAATGTGCTCGTTAATGGCGCTGTCTTTTTCAATAAACAAATCTCTTTGAGGCACATAAGCCTCGGGCTGGTAGTAGTCGTAATAACTGACGAAATACTCCACTGCGTTTTTGGGGAAAAACTCGCGAAATTCACTGTAAAGCTGGGCAGCCAGTGTCTTATTCGGTGCATAAATGATCGCAGGTCGCCCCATTTGTGCAATCACATTCGCCATGGTGAAAGTTTTTCCTGACCCTGTCACTCCTAACAAGGTTTGGAACATTTCACCGTCTTGCATACCTTCAACCAATTGAGCAATGGCTTGTGGCTGGTCTCCTGCTGGCGGATAAGGTTGGAAAAGTTCAAAGGGGGAACCAGGGTATGAATGCCATGTGCCCTCTTTTTCAGCAGCAGTGGGTAGGTCATCCAAATCAGAAAGCGAAGCCATGTTGCGGTTGCCAAAGTAAGGCTCATACAAGCCGTTAAAATAATGTCGAACCGCATAGCCTACCGCAGACTTCGCGGTTTTTTGACGAACTCACCACTTAAATCATTAGGACTTCCAATGTCACTGTTTTCAGCTGTTCAAATGGCCCCACGCGATCCCATTTTGGGTCTGAATGAACAGTTCGCTGCAGATAAATCACCCCACAAAGTTAATTTGGGGGTTGGTGTCTATTTCAATGAAGACGGTAAATTGCCTTTGCTTGAGTGCGTGCTTCAAGCCGAAAAAACACTCATGGAAAAACCTGCTGCACGCGGTTATTTACCCATTGATGGCATTGCAGCCTATGACAGCGCCGTCAAGGGTTTGGTTTTTGGCTCAGATTCGGATGCCGTCAACTCTGGACGAGTTGCAACTGTTCAGGCCATTGGCGGCACAGGTGGCTTGAAAATCGGCGCGGATTTTCTTCACAAACTTAACCCCCATAGCAAGGTGATGATCAGCGACCCCAGCTGGGAAAACCACAGGGCGCTTTTTTCAGCAGCTGGATTTATCGTTGACGCTTATGCTTATTACGATGAACACAACCGCGGCATCAATTTTGAAGGAATGATCAAAAGTCTCAGTACCGCAACCTCAGGTACGGTTGTTGTTCTTCACGCGTGCTGTCACAACCCAACAGGCTATGACCTCACTACCGAGCAATGGGACAAAGTCATTGCCACTGTCAAAGAAAAGCAATTGACACCTTTTCTTGATATGGCCTATCAAGGATTTGGCAACGGCATTGCCGAAGATGGAGCTGTGATTCAAAAATTCGTGTCTGCTGGTATCGATTTTCTGGTGTCGACCTCTTTTTCCAAAAGCTTTAGTCTGTATGGCGAGCGCGTCGGCGCTTTGTCTGTCTATTGCCATGACGCTGAAGAAGCGGCAAGGGTTTTGTCTCAGCTCAAAGTTGTGATTCGCACCAACTATTCCAACCCGCCTACACATGGCGGAGCCGTTGTGGCAGCTGTACTCAACAACCCTGAACTGCGTGCCTTATGGGAAAAAGAGCTTGCAGGTATGCGCATGCGAATCAAGGCTATGCGTCAAAGCTTGGTCGATGGGCTCAAAGCTGCGGGCATCCAACAAGACATGGGGTTTATCACCCAGCAGATTGGCATGTTCAGTTACTCTGGCTTGAGCAAAGACCAGATGGTGCGACTGCGCTCCGAGTTTGGGGTGTATGGAACCGACACGGGGCGGATGTGTGTGGCTGCACTCAACACCCACAATCTTCCCTATGTTTGTCAGGCTATCGCTACTGTACTCAAAAGCTGATGAAAGCCCTTGTTTTTGATGTTTTTGGCACGCTGGTTGACTGGCGACATTCCATTGCTGTTCAGGCTGAAAGAGATTTATCGCCCCTTGGACTCCAAACCGATTGGCATGCTTTTGCAGATGCTTGGCGCAATGAATATCAGCCCGCCATGGAGAGGGTGCGCAGTGGACAAAGACAGTTTTGCAAGCTCGATGTTTTGCACCGCGATAACTTAGACACCGTTTTGTCCAGATTGGGATGGACTTCTGTTGACGAGGCAACCCGCACAAAGCTGACACTTGCTTGGCACACGCTCGACGCTTGGCCTGACGTCAACCAAGCATTGATCAGATTGAGAAAAAAATACCTTCTAGCCCCCTGCTCCAACGGCCATATTGCTTTGATGGTCAATCTTGCTCGCCACAATGGCTGGCATTGGGATGCCATCACTGGCGCAGAAATCGCTCGAGATTACAAGCCACAACCGGTGGTTTACCAAGCTTCTGCAGAAGCACTCGGGTGTAGCTGGCTGGATACAACCATGGTTGCTGCGCATTCAAGTGATTTGGCCGCGGCCAAACAATCAGGGCTTCGCACTGCCTTTATAGCTCGCCCAGATGAGTGCGGAGCAGGTTTAGGCGAGTCAAAAGCGACAACTCCCGTCGATTTTGAAGCTCTGGACCTGAATCACCTTGCAGATCTATTGGAATGCTGAGCAAGTGCTGTTATATTGCACTGCAACATAACTGAAAAGACAGGCCTGACATGCTTTACCAACTTTATGAAGCCCAACGGTCGATGATGGAACCCTTTGCAGACTTTGCATTGGCCTCCTCAAAAATGCTGGGCAACCCAGTTTCTCCTTTAGCTCAAAACCCTTTGGTTCAGCGCTTATCGGCGTCTTATGACCTGATTTACAGGCTAGGCAAGGATTACGTCAAACCTGAATTTGGCATCCACTCTGTGGATATCAATGGATCGGAAGTCGCTATCCGTGAGGTCATTGAGGTCAACAAGCCTTTTTGCGATTTGCTGCATTTCAAGACTTTTTGCGACAACGCAGCAACCCTTCAAACCTTAGAAGCATTGCCAACTGTACTCATTGTGGCCCCACTGTCTGGCCATTACGCCACCTTGCTGCGCGACACAGTGAAAACCATGTTGCAAGGCCACAAGGTTTACATCACCGATTGGAAAAATGCCAGACTGGTACCGTTGTCAGACGGCGTATTTCATCTTGACGACTATGTCAATTACATTCAAGAATTTATTCGGCATATACAAGCCACACATGGGCATTGCCACGTTATGAGTGTTTGCCAACCCACTGTGCCTGTTTTGGCTGCGGTGTCATTGATGGCCAGTCGTGATGAACATTTGCCTCTTAGCATGACGATGATGGGTGGCCCTATCGATGCGACCAAGTCCCCTACCGCTGTCAATAACTTAGCAATGAATAAAAGTTTCAGTTGGTTTGAAAATAACGTGATTTACCGTGTACCAACCAATTTTCCTGGCGTAGGTCGCCGTGTCTACCCAGGTTTTTTGCAACACACAGGTTTTGTTGCAATGAACCCCGATAGACACCTTAGAAGCCATTACGATTACTTCAAAGATCTGATCAAAGGTGATAACTCAAGTGCTGAGTCACATCGTCAGTTCTACGACGAATACAACGCGGTGTTAGACATGGATGCCGATTACTACCTTGAAACCATCGCTACAGTTTTTCAAGACTTTAAATTGGTCAAAGGAACTTGGGATGTGGTCTCCGAGAGTGGCGACATTGAAAGAGTTCGTCCCCAAGATATCAGCAATTGCGGTTTGCTCACAGTCGAAGGTGAGCTAGACGATATTTCAGGCTCGGGTCAAACCAAAGCGGCCCTTAAGCTCTGCTCGGGTATTCCCGCTTCAAATAAATCACACTATGAAGTCAAAGGTGCGGGGCATTATGGTATTTTCAGCGGTAGACGCTGGCGAGACATGGTCTACCCGCAGGTGCAAGCTTTCATTTTGGCTAACCACGGCAGCACCAAAGCAAGCAAACCTAAGCGTCGGGCCTCCGCCTCTACGAGGTGAGTCTCAGTCTGCGCATCTTGGCTGTTTTGCCGCAAACGCAATGTACGCGTTGCGGCTATCCAGATTGCGAAGCCTATGCCAACGCTATTGAGAACCAAGAGGCGGGGATCAACCAATGCCCCCCAGGTGGCGCAGAGGGCGTCCAACGGCTGAGCAGTGTCACTGGGCTACCAATGTTGCCTTTGAACCCTGCGAATGGCTCTGAAGGGCCACGACACATTGCCTGGATAGACGAGCAATGGTGTATTGGTTGCACACTGTGCATCACCGCCTGCCCTACCGATGCTATCTTGGGAGCAAGCAAGCAAATGCATACAGTTATTGAAGACGCATGTACAGGTTGCGAGCTTTGTTTACCTGTCTGTCCCGTCGACTGCATTCATCTTGAAAATGTCACCTTTGGCAAAACCGGTTGGAATGCATGGACACAGGAATCGGCTGATCAAGCCAAAAAACGCTACGGCTTAAAGAAGCTGCGCCTATCCAAAGAACAAGTTGAAAGCTCTCAGGATAAAAGCATTGTTGGGCTGAAACAATCAGCAGTGCAAGCTGCGCTTGAAAGGGCTAAAGCGCTGAAATGAAGTCGATGCATTAGAGCGACTGCTTAGCTAAAGCGCTAAAGGCCTTGATCACCTCTGTAGGTGCTTGAACTAACTCTATCAGCACACCTTCACCACTCAATGGAAATTCATCATTTCCTTTGGGATGAACAAAACAAATATCAAAACCGGCAGCACCTTTTCGGATACCCCCTGGGGCAAATCGCAAACCTTGTGATGTCAGCCAATTAACGGCGGCAGGCAAATTGTCAATCCATAAACCAACATGATTCAAAGGAGTGGTATGAACCGCAGGTTTTTTTTCAACATCCAAAGGTTGCATCAAATCAACTTCAACTTTCAATGGCCCTTGACCAATGGAGCAGATATCTTCATCGACATTTTCCCGCTCAGATTGAAAGTGACCCGATAAAGTAAGGCCAAAGAGATCAACCCATAAATGCCTAAGGCTAGACTTATCAGTAGCGCCTATTGCAATTTGTTGAATACCTAAGACGCTAAATGGACGAATCACACAAACTCCACAATCACTTGGTCTACGCTCAAAGAGTCGCCCTTGGAGGCTTGTACTGATTTAACAACCCCGTCTTGGGCGGCAAATAAAACATTCTCCATCTTCATGGCTTCAATAACTGCAACCCTCTCACCGGCTTGCACTTTTTGGCCTTGAGTGACAGAAACTTCGACCAGCAAGCCAGGCATCGGTGACAACACAAATCGCGACATATCGGCTGGCGGCTTGTAGGGCATGAGCCTGTAAAGATCAGCCATTCGTGGCGATATGACCAAGGCTTCAATGCGCAGGCCATGATGTTGAATTTGTAAAACCAACGGATTTTTGACTGAGCCTCTTTCTACTTGCGCAACGAAAGGCTGACCATTCACCGCACCTTCGATGGCAATGTCGTTCAATCGAGAGTGGCTTTCAATGGCATAGTTTTTACCGTTAACCTTGATAACAGCAGTTCCCCTACCGCCCACATCATCAACCTCAACTTGGGTGTAACCATGGCTACCCTTGGCGTCTAAGGTGATAACTGTGTAGGTCTGCCCGACCTTGACATCGTACCCAGGCAGTTGGCCGCTTAATGAAGCGGCACGCTCTCTGGATTTTCGTCTCACAAATGCTGCAAGCGCAATGAGAAAGTCAGGGTCGGAATGCAAGACATCCTCTGCGCGGAAACCTTTGGAAAAATGCTCTGCAATAAAGCCCGTATTAAACCGACCCGCTACAAAGTCTGGATGTGCAAGCAAGGCCGACTGAAATGGAATATTCGAGTTGATACCGCGAATCACAAAGCCATTGAGCGCATCACGCATCTTGGCGATCGCATCATTGCGATCTCGACCATGAACAATCAATTTTGCGATCATTGAGTCGTAATGAATAGGAATTTCACCCCCCTCTTGAACGCCAGTGTCTACTCTCACCCCAAACAAGTTCTCAGTATCCGCTTGGTACATTGAAGTTAGCGGTGGTTGGAAACGAATCAATCGACCGGTCGACGGCAGGAAATTCCTAAATGGGTCTTCTGCGTTTATTCGACATTCGATTGCCCAACCATCTCGGCGGATGTCAGATTGCGCAAATGGAATTTTTTCTCCAGCAGCCACTCGTATCATCCACTCCACCAAATCTAAACCAGTAATGCACTCTGTCACAGGATGCTCAACCTGCAGTCGCGTATTCATCTCTAGGAAATAAAAACTCTGATCCTTGCCAACAACAAATTCAACCGTTCCCGCACTTTGGTATTTGACAGCCTTCGCAAGTGCAACTGCTTGCTCACCCATCGCTTGTCGGGTTTCGTCGCTGATAAAAGGAGAAGGCGCCTCTTCAATAACTTTTTGATGTCTGCGTTGAATTGAACACTCTCGTTCGTTTAAAAATAAGACATTTCCAAAAGCATCACCTAGCAATTGAATTTCAATATGCCGCGGTTCCTCTACGAATTTTTCAATGAAAACTCGGTCATCACCGAAACTGTTTCTCGCTTCATTACGGCATGAAGTAAATCCCTCGTAAGCCTCTTTATCGTTGAAGGCCACCCGTAACCCTTTGCCACCGCCACCTGCGCTGGCCTTGATCATGACTGGATAGCCAATATTTTTAGCAATCTCAACGGCCTTTTCAGGGTTTTCTATGGCTTCATTGACACCCGGAATGGTGTTGACATTGGCAAGAGCAGCCAATTTTTTGGAGGCGATTTTGTCACCCATAGCCGCAATCGCTTCATGTTTGGGGCCGATAAATACAATGGAATTTTCTTCACAACGACGAGCAAAATCTTCGTTTTCGCTAAGAAATCCATAGCCTGGGTGAATAGCTTGCGCACCTGTTTTTTTAGCGGCAGAAATAATCACGTCACCCAAGAGATAGCTTTCACGACTAGGTGCTGGGCCAATGCATACTGATTCGTCAGCCAAAGCAACATGTCGCGCATTTTTATCCGCTTCAGAGTAAACAGCGACAGTAGATATGCCCATGCGCTTTGCAGTCGCAATCACACGACAGGCTATCTCACCTCTGTTTGCAATCAAAATTTTAGTAAACATTGCTTTTTTCTATACCTTTAAAGAGGAATGTTGCCGTGCTTGCGCCACGGGTTTTCAATTTTTTTATCTTTCAACATCACCAAAGAACGACACACCCTTTTACGAGTCTCGCTTGGAAGAATAACGTCATCTATAAATCCGCGAGCACCAGCAACGAAGGGGTTAGCAAACCTGGCTTTGTATTCCGCCTCTTTGGAAGCCAATTTTTCTGGGTCGCCTTTGTCTTCGCGGAAAATAATTTCTACGGCACCTTTGGCGCCCATGACAGCAATTTCTGCATGAGGCCAGGCAAAATTGACGTCGCCTCTTAAGTGCTTTGAAGCCATAACATCGTAAGCACCGCCATAGGCTTTGCGAGTGATGACAGTAATCTTAGGCACAGTGCATTCTGCATAGGCATATAAAAGCTTTGCCCCATGCTTGATGATGCCGCCAAATTCTTGCGATGTGCCAGGCATGAAGCCTGGGACATCAACGAACGTAATGACAGGTATGTTGAAAGCATCGCAAAACCGGACAAATCTTGCAGCCTTGATACTGCTCTTAATATCTAAGCATCCAGCCAAAACCAGCGGTTGATTGGCAACAATACCAACGGTTTGGCCTGCCATTCGTGCAAACCCGATCAAAATATTTTTTGCATAGTCGGGTTGTAGTTCAAAGAAGTCACCATCATCCACAGTTTTGAGAATGAGTTCCTTCATGTCATAAGGCATATTGGGGTTATCGGGCACCAAGCTGTCTAAGCTCTTGTCTATGCGCTCAGCCGGATCACCGCTCGGGCGCACAGGTGGCTTCTCTCGGTTATTCAAGGGCAGGTAATTGTACAAACGCCTTAGCATCAAAAGTGCTTCGACATCGTTATTGAAAGCCATATCAGCAACACCACTTTTGGTTGTGTGGGTTGTAGCGCCACCTAAATCTTCAGCGCTGACTTCTTCATGCGTCACGGTTTTGACTACTTCAGGGCCAGTCACGAACATATAGGAACTGTCCTTCACCATAAATATGAAATCGGTCAGAGCTGGGGAATACACTGCTCCACCAGCCGAGGGACCCATGATCATGCTGATTTGAGGAACCACACCACTGGCCAAGACGTTGCGCTGAAACACCTCCGCGTAGCCACCTAAAGATGCGACACCCTCTTGTATACGGGCGCCTCCTGAGTCATTTAAACCAATTACTGGTGCGCCTACTTTCAATGCTTGATCCATGATCTTGCAAATCTTTTCAGCATGTGACTCTGACAAAGCGCCACCATAAACAGTGAAATCTTGACTGAACACAAAGACAAGTCGTCCATTGATCATGCCGTAGCCTGTCACAACACCATCGCCAGGAATTTTGTTGGCTTCCATACCAAAATCCACACAGCGATGCTCGACAAACATATCCCACTCTTCAAACGTGCCTTCGTCTAGCAAAATCTCTAAGCGCTCTCGGGCGGTTAATTTCCCTTTGGCATGTTGTGCAGCGATTCTTTTCTCACCACCACCTAATCTGGCAGCAGCTCGCTTTTCTTCGAGTTGGTGAATGATTTCTTGCATGAATCTACCTTTGAAATTTGAGTGTTGTGAAAGCGGCTTGAAGGTCCTACAAGGCCAGCAACTGACGAGCGGCTGTAGAAGCTGCGATACGCCCATAGAGCACATCTTGCTCTAATGAGGGCAAATGAGAAGCTACCTTGGGGTTTTGAATAAATGCCATTTTCAGTCCAGTTTGAATCAACTCTTGCAACCACTTTAAAGACTGAGACTGCCTACGGCTTTGCCATTCGCCATTATTCATTTGAAGTTGTTTAAAGTCAGACACGACAGACCAAAATTCAGATACACCACTTCCTGACAAAGCAGACAAGCTAAGGACTTTAGGATGCCACTTTTCAAAGGCAGACACTGAACTTTTGTGACCTCCTAGTAAGTGAAAAGCACTTTCGATGAATGACTGAGCCATAGAAGCAGCGTTTGCATCTAAGTCAGATTTGTTGATCAGAACCACATCTGCAATTTCCATGATTCCTTTTTTTATGGCTTGTAAGTCATCGCCTGCATTAGGGAGTTGCATAACGATAAACATATCTGTCATCCCTGCTACTGTCGTTTCACTTTGCCCAACGCCCATGGTCTCAACAATGACAATGTCGTAGCCAGCGGCCTCACAAAGAAGAATACATTCACGGGTCTTTTCGGCAACCCCGCCTAAAGTTCCACTGCTAGGGCTTGGTCGAATGTATGCCGCAGGATGATTGGATAACAATTCCATCCGAGTCTTATCGCCCAAAATAGAGCCGCCAGATAAGCTGGAAGAGGGATCAACCGCCAAAACAGCCACCCTATGGCCTTGGTTGATTAACCACATACCTAAATTTTCGATGAGGGTTGATTTCCCAACACCAGGAACCCCGCTTAAACCAATCCGCATAGATTGACCGGTGTATGGTAATAATTGAGTCAACAGCTGATCAGCTTGCCCGCGGTGGTCGTCTCTTGAAGATTCCATCAAAGTGATGGCCTTGGCAAGTGCACGTCTTTTAGGTAGCGCCTCTCCAAAAGTTAAATCATGAAGTATTTGAGAAAAATCATTCATGGGAACTCAAAATTATTTTTGAGCCTGCACAGCTTGCTCTATGTGCGTCAGCACATCCCGTGCACTGACTGGAATAGGTGTACCTGGTCCATAAATTCCTTTAACACCTGAAGCGTAGAGAAACTCGTAATCTTGCTTGGGAATCACACCACCAACGAACACAATAATATCGTCTGCCCCTTGCTTTTTCAATTCAGCAATGATGGCAGGCACCAAGGTTTTGTGCCCTGCAGCCAATGTAGAAACACCCACAGCATGGACATCATTTTCAATCGCCTGTCGAGCGCATTCCTCTGGTGTTTGAAATAAAGGACCGATATCCACATCAAAACCCAAATCGGCAAATGCGGTAGAAACCACTTTAGCGCCTCGGTCGTGTCCATCTTGACCAAGTTTAGAGATCATCACGCGTGGTCTTCTGCCTTGCTTAATCGCAAACTTAGCAATATCGTCCTTGAGTTGGTTCCAATATTCCATGGTGTCTCCCTCATGGCCACTGTCATATGCTGCAGCATAAATGCCGCTGACCTTTTGTGTATCAGCTCTGTGGCGACCAAATATTTTTTCAAGCGCGTCACTGACCTCACCCACCGTGGCGCGCAATCGCATTGCTTGAATGGACAGCTCGAGAAGGTTTCCTTCTCCACTTCGAGCAGCCTCTGCGAGGGCGTCCAAGGCACGGGCCACAGCGTTTGAATCCCTGTTGGCTTTGACGTTGTGGAGCCGATCAATTTGGCTCAGTCGAACCTTCACATTGTCAATATCTCTGACTTCGACGGAATCCTCTTGAGAAAGCTTGTATTTATTGACGCCAACAATCACATCTTGTCCAGAGTCAATTCGGGCTTGCTTATCAGCAGCGGCAGCTTCAATTTTCAACTTTGCCCAGCCCGAATCAACCGCCTTGGTCATCCCACCCATGGCATTGACTTCTTCAATGATTTTCCAAGCCTCATCAGCCATTTCTTGAGTGACTTTTTCCATCATATAACTGCCAGCCCATGGATCGATCACATTGGTGATATGGGTTTCCTCTTGAATAATCAATTGGGTATTTCTGGCGATGCGAGAAGAGAATTCAGTCGGCAAAGCAATCGCTTCATCGAAGCTATTTGTATGCAAACTTTGAGTGCCGCCAAAAACTGCCGCCATCGCTTCAATGGTCGTTCTCACGATGTTGTTGTAAGGGTCTTGCTCGGTTAAGCTCCACCCAGAGGTTTGACAATGCGTTCGCAACATCATGCTCTTTGGGTTTTTTGCGCCAAAATCTTTCATGATTCGGAACCATAAAAGTCTTGCTGCTCGCATTTTGGCAATCTCAAGGTAAAAATTCATTCCTATCGCCCAAAAAAACGATAAGCGCGGAGCAAAAGCATCTACATCCAAGCCTTTGGCCAAGGCGGTTCGCACATACTCTTGCCCATCTGCCAAAGTTAGGGCGAGTTCTAATGACTGATTTGCACCAGCCTCCTGCATGTGATAGCCGCTGATACTGATGGAATTGAATTTCGGCATATGCTGCGCGGTGTAGGCAATGATGTCACCCACGATTCTCATACTGGGTTCTGGCGGGTAAATATACGTATTTCGCACCATAAACTCTTTAAGAATATCGTTTTGAATCGTTCCACTCAGCATCTCTTGAGGGACGCCCTGCTCTTGTGCAGCAACAACATAACCAGCTAGAACAGGTAATACAGCGCCATTCATGGTCATGGAGACAGAGACTTTGTCTAAGGGAATCTGATCGAACAAAATCTTCATGTCCTCAACAGAGTCAATAGCCACACCCGCTTTTCCCACATCGCCCATTACCCTTGGGTGATCAGAGTCATAGCCCCTGTGTGTGGCTAAATCGAAGGCAACCGAGACACCTTGGCCCCCACTTGCCAAAGCCTTTTTGTAAAAAGCATTCGACTCTTCAGCTGTTGAAAAACCAGCATATTGACGAATAGTCCACGGACGGACTGCGTACATGGTTGCTTGTGGGCCTCTTAGATAAGGTGCAAAACCAGGCAAGGTGTCTGTATGCATGAGACCTTGCAAATCTTTGGCTGTGTACAAGGGCTTGATTGATATACCGTCAGGCGTATTCCAATTCAAGCCCACAAGATCTGAACCAGGAGATGATTTTTGTGCAGCTTGCGTCCATTGCTGCAAAGACGTTTCAGGGTAAAAAGATTTTTCTTGGCTCATTTTAAAAATCAATTCTTGACACAATCTGCAAAGTAATGGGTCTTGCCCTGATCGTCCTTAACCTCAACCAGACCATGAATGTCAGTTTCAAAACCAGGACATTGAAGATTGAACTCACGTGCAAATTTCAAATAATCAATGATTTTTTTGTTGAACACTTCGCCGGGAATAAGTAAAGGAATCCCAGGTGGATAAGGCGTCACCAAGCTTGTTGTGATTCGGCCTTCCAACTCATCGATGGGTACTCTTTCTGTGTTGCGGTGGGCAATTTGAGAGTAAGCATCGCTGGGCTTCATCGCAGGTTTAAGGTCGCTCAAATACATTTCTGTGGTGAGTTTTGCAATATCAAATTTTGAATACAAAGAGTGAATGTGGTGGCATAAGTCGCGCAATCCCATGCGTTCATAGCGTGCATATTTTTGACAAAACTCAGGCAAGATGCGCCACATGGGTTGGTTTCTGTCGTAGTCGTCTTTGAACTGTTGCAACGCAGTCAGCAAAGAATTCCAACGGCCCTTGGTGATGCCAATAGTGAACATGATGAAAAAACTATAGAGACCAGTTTTTTCAACAATCACGCCATGTTCGGCCAAAAATTTTGTCACGATACTCGCAGGAATACCTGCCTTGTCAAACTTGCCATCTAAATTTAAACCAGGCGTGACAATCGTTGCCTTGATGGGGTCCAGCATATTAAATCCATCGGCCAAATCACCAAAGCCGTGCCAATTGGGATCTTCATTTTTCTTTTTGCGTCCCTTCTTTTCTGCTTTGATGATCCAGTTATCGGCACGGCCAATGCCGTCTTCCACTAAATTCTCAGGCCCCCAAACCTTGAACCACCAATCCTTGCCATATTCTGCGTCTACCTTGCGCATGGCTCGTCGGAAATCTAAAGCCTCAGCAATGCTTTCTTCGACCAACGCCGTCCCTCCAGGAGGCTCCATCATGGCAGCAGCCACATCGCAACTGGCAATGATGCTGTATTGCGGACTTGTACTGGTGTGCATTAAATAGGCTTCATTGAATAAATGCCTGTCCAAGTGATGTGTTTGAGAGTCCTGTACCAACACATGACTTGCTTGACTGATACCAGCCAAAAGCTTATGAACGGACTGAGTGGAGTAAACCATCGCTTCTTTGGGTCTGATGCGCTTTTTACCCATGGCATGGTAAGTACCATAAAACGGATTAAAGGCTGCATGTGGCAACCAAGCCTCATCAAAATGCAAGTTTGGAATATAGCCATCCAACATATTCTTGATGGTTTCTGTGTTGTATAAAACACCGTCATAGGTGGATTGGGTAAGGGTCAAAACTTTGGGTTTGAGTCTGCTGCTCGCAATTCCTTTTAGCAAAGGATTGGCTTTGATTTTGGCTTCAATCGCAGCAGGTTCAAATTCACTTTGCGGAATGGGTCCGATGATGCCGAAATGGTTTCTGGTTGGCTTAAGGAAAACAGGAACAGCCCCCGTCATGATGATGGAGTGCAAAACAGATTTGTGGCAGTTCCTGTCCACCACGACAACATCCCCAGGCGCTACCGTGTGATGCCACACAATTTTGTTAGATGTACTGGTTCCATTTGTGACAAAAAAACAATGATCAGCATTAAAAATACGCGCTGCGTTTCGTTCGCTTTCGCCAATAGCACCGTCATGGTCAAGCAGCTGTCCTAACTCCTCAACAGCATTGCAAACGTCCGCTCGGAGCATGTTTTCACCAAAAAACTGATGAAACATTTGACCAACAGGGCTTTTAAGAAAAGCGACTCCGCCCGAGTGACCAGGGCAATGCCATGAGTAGGAACCGTCTTCAGCGTAATCGAGCAAGGCTTTGAAAAAAGGTGGCTGAACCCCCTCTAAATAACTTTTAGCTTCGCGAATAATGTGTCTAGCGACAAACTCTGGAGTGTCTTCAAACATATGTATGAAGCCATGTAACTCTCGCAAAATATCATTGGGCAAATGACGTGATGTCTTAGTCTCGCCATAGACATAAATGGGGACATCGGCATTTTTTCTGCGAACCTCATCTATGAAACTTCGAAGATTAACCACAGCAGGGTCTAAATCGGGTCCTGGTGTGAACTCTTCATCGTCTATTGAAAGAATAAACGCACTTGCACGGGATTGTTGTTGTGCAAATTGACTGAGATCCCCGTAACTGGTAACACCCATAACTTCATAGCCTTCGCTTTCAATAGCTTGGGCCAGCGCTCGAATGCCAAGCCCCGAAGTATTTTCAGAACGAAAGTCTTCGTCAATGATGACGATGGGGAAACGAAATTTCATCAGCTACTCCGAGCGAGGACAACCACAATTGGACAAAGTGTGAAGTTTACCTGTCGAGGGCACTGATACAATGAAGAGACTGGAGAGGTGGATGAGCGGTTTAAGTCGCACGCCTGGAAAGCGTGTGAGGGTTAATAGCCCTCCGCGGGTTCGAATCCCGCCCTCTCCGCCAATAAACTGCTTTTTTAAAAAACCAGCCCGAGGGCTGGTTTTTTATTTTTTAGCGTCGTCAGATTTGAACCATCCACCCACAGTATCAGTGACTGAGTCATAAGCCGAAGACATCGTAGAGCAAGCAGTGAGGCAAAAGCTCATGCAAAAAACAATGGAAATGGATTTGATGGTTTGAGTCATGGTTTTCCTTAAAGGGTTTGGTTTGGCAATAGATGAGGCTATCATAGTGGACTGGAAACCAACACTTGAAGTCGAAATTGGCTCTTTGGTATTAAAAAAGACTGTAATTCTATTTTCATCCAAACTATTCGCGCTCTAAAGCATGTCGGGAGTTTGAACAGTGACTAATACAGATTGATCACCCTCGTGCCGCAAGCGGGAGCGCAACCACCAGACTGCACCTTTTTTCACGGAGCACTCCGGCTTTTGAAACCCAAGCACAATCGAGATGGCTTCTCCCAATATGGGTTGATGACCTATCACTAACACCGTATTCTTGCTTGTCGGCCATTGAACTGCAGTTAACAACATGTCAGCAGTACCCTGAGGGGTAATGGCAGAACTTAATTTATATTTTCTTCCCAGCGCCATGGCAGTTTGCTCCGTGCGCTTAGCAGGACTGCAAAGAATACGAGTCCCCTCAGGCAATTGCCTCTCCAGCCATTGCGCCATTCGAATCGCTTGTCTCTCCCCGCGTGGCGTCAAACTTCTGCTCATGTCATCTTCACCTGGGGCAGCTTCATGGGCTTCGGCATGACGCCAGAGAATCAAGTCCATATTAATTCGCTTTCTGGTATTTTTTCATCAATTCAAGTTGAACACTGAGACCTTTGGAAGTTTCAGCAAATGGCTGGCGTTGGTAAGACCCATCAGAATTTAGCAGCCATGCATCCGCAGAATCATACAAATAAGCAACCAAGCATTCATCAATGATTCTTTGGCGAAGCTTGATATCTAACACTGGCCAGGCAATTTCAATACGCCTCATCATATTTCTGTTCATCCAGTCAGCACTGGACAAGTACAAATCTTCTTTGTCGCCAGATCGGAAATAAAAGACCCGCGAATGTTCTAAAAAACGACCAATAATTGATCTGACGCGAATGTTGTCTGTGAATCCAGGCATTGAAGCTGGAAGAATACAAGCACCCCTAACAATCAAATCAATTTTCACGCCACTTTGACCTGCTCTAACCAAATCTTTGGCTAAGTTTTGGTCTGTCAAGCTATTCATTTTTAAAATGATCCGTCCAGGAATGCCATCGGCTGACGCCTTGATTAACTGGTCAATGGTGGCGCTTAATTTGGAATGCAAATTAAAAGGCGCAACCCAAAGATGTTTCAATTTAGGCAAACGCCTCTGACTCGCAAGCTGCGAAAAAACATGCTCAATATCAAAGGTGATGTGCGGATTGGCAGTCAAATAACTGATGTCGGTGTAAAGTCTGGCGGTTCTAGCGTTGTAATTTCCTGTCGACAGATGGGCATAGCGGACAAGGCGGTTGCCCTCCTTGCGGGTAATCAAAAGCATTTTTGCGTGTGTCTTGAGACCAACAACGCCATAAACAACCTGAGCGCCAATTGACTCGAGTCGTTCAGCCCAATTGATATTTGCCTCTTCATCAAAGCGAGCCTTGATCTCCACCACGGCAGTCACTTCTTTGCCTCTGCGCACGGCCTCACGTAGCAAGTCCATTAGCTCCGAATCAATACCCGTTCGGTATATGGTTTGCTTGATAGCCAATACATGAGGATCATTTACAGCTTGCCGAAGAAAATCCAAAACACCAGAAAAACTTTCAAAGGGTTGATGTATCAAAACATCCTCTATTTGCAGTCTTGCAAAAATAGATTCCTCTTTATTCAGTTGATGGGGGTATGAACCCTGATGAGGCTTAAAAAGCAAAGTAGGTTTATCGACCAAATCAATGATTTGACTCAACCGAACAAGATTGACGGGGCCATGAACACGAAACAATGCATTTGGGGGAAGCTTAAATTGATGCATCAGAAAATCGGCTAAATGATCTGAGCATCCGGCAGATACTTCAAGGCGCACTGCTCTGCCAAATTGCCTATGCTCTAAACCACGTCTAAGCGCAGTGCGCAAATTAACGACGTCCTCCTCATCTACCAGTAGGTCTGAATCGCGGGTTACACGAAACTGGGAAAAATGCCCTACCACTCGGTCAGGAAACAAATCCGTTAAGTGAGAACGAATCACACTGGAAAGCGTTACCAGCATGGTGGTGGAAGAACCATGCAATTTGGCAGGTAACTTGATGATTCTTGGTAAAGATCTGGGCACCTTAACAATCGCAATTTCATTTTCGCGTCCAAACGCATCTTTCCCAGAGAGCCTCACAATGAAATTCAGAGATTTATTTGCCACCATGGGAAAGGGATGGGCAGGATCCAAACCGATGGGGGTTAAAAGAGGTTTGACCTCACGGTCAAAAAACTCTTTTACCCATTTTTTTTGAGCGACATTTCTTTCGCTATGGGTAATAAGGTGTAGGCCATTGGCTTCAAACGCAGGAATCAACTCTTCATTAAAAATTCTGTATTGCTCATCGACCAAATCATGAGCAGACGAGGATATTTGTTTGTAGGTGTCTTGTGTAAAAGAAGATTTATCGGCCTTTTTATCAAGACCATGCAGATGAAGCGCTACTCGAACCTCAAAAAATTCATCGAGATTGGATGAGACTATGCACAAATAGCGTAATCTTTCGAGCAAAGGAACATTTTTTCTTTTAGCCCAGTCCAATACCCTTAAATTAAAAAGAAGGGTGCTTGCATCACGATCAATAAAGTCCTTCATACTGCCTTTACTAAAGGTTAACTTTCACTCAACCAATACGAAATATTAGATTGATAAAACATTTTAAAATTGTGACAAAGAATTCGCTAAATAGGAAGCGTATTTCGTTGAAAGTTCTTCTTCTTTAGCTTCTACCATGATGCGCAAAAGCGGCTCAGTTCCGCTTTCACGAATTAATACCCTGCCATCGAGTCCTAACTCCTTTTCAACGCTGACTATCCTGGACTGAAGCTCTGCATGGGTCCGCCAATCTAGATCAGTTGGTATTGAAATATTTAATAAACACTGCGGGAACAAAGGCACAGCCTGTAACAATTTATCAAGGGTCGATTGCATTCTTAAACATGCCTGCAATACTTGCAAAGCGCTGATCAAGCCATCCCCCGTTGAATGCTTGTCCAACATAAGCAAATGACCAGAACCCTCTCCTCCAAGTGTCCATCCTTGCGAAGTAAGTTCTTCTAAAACATATCTATCGCCGACCTTGGAACGGGAGAAATGAACATTTAACTTTCTCAAACCTTCCTCAATAGCGTAATTCGTCATCAAAGTACCGACAACACCTGACACTGCTTCGCCTTGGGTGATCCGATCCAAAACCAGCACATACAAAAGTTGGTCGCCGTTATAAAGACGACCTTTGCTGTCCACCCATTGCAACCTATCAGCGTCGCCATCTAGCGCAATACCAAAGTCTGCATGATGGGCGATGACCGCCTCAACCAATGCTTCTGGGTGGGTCGCACCCACTTCGTGATTGATATTGACACCATTGGGTGTGCAACCCAGCGTTATAACTTCAGCACCCAGTTCCGTAAATACTTTAGGCGCTACCAAATAGGCTGCGCCATGGGCAGCATCCACTACGATTTTCTTGCCTTTTAGGGTTAATTGGTTATCGAAAGTACTTTTACAAAATTCAATATAGCGTCCTGCGGCGTCATCGAGTCGCTTGGTCTTGCCCAAATGAATCGACTCCACCCATTGAGGCTCTTGAGATAAAGCCTCCTCTACAGCCGACTCCCACGCATCATCCAACTTAGTACCGGCAGCAGAAAAAAACTTTACCCCGTTGTCACCAAAAGGATTATGAGAAGCGCTGATAACCACCCCTAAAGATGCTCTGAGTGCTCGAGTAAGGTAAGCAACGGCAGGAGTCGGAATGGGCCCAAGCAATACGACATCCACACCAGCGGAGTTAAAGCCAGCCTCGAGTGCTGACTCCAGCATATAGCCAGATATCCTGGTGTCCTTTCCAATCAAAACTAGTGGGCGAGTATCGCTTCGCTTTAAAACTTGCCCTACAGCATGCGCCAAGCGAAGCATAAAGTCAGGCGTGATTGGGAATTGACCTACTGTTCCACGTATGCCATCGGTACCAAAGTAGAGTCTTTTCATTGGGAAATAAAATTTTGTAAGTTAGTCAATATTGTCGCAAATACCTGCAACTGCTTTCCAAACAGACAAAGCTGCAACCGTCTGAGCGACCGAATGCACCCTCAAAATTCTTGCCCCTCGCTCTACCGCAAGTACAGCTGCCACTGCACTTGGCACCAACCTTTGGTCTACTGGTAGACCACTGACTGCCCCTAGTGAAGATTTATTCGACCAACCCACCATGATGGGTCGTGCGAAATCAAGCAATAAAGACTGCTGACGCAAAATTTCAAAATTCTGAGCCACAGATTTACCAAACCCAATTCCTGGGTCAAACACAATACGGCTTTGATCAATGCCAGCTTCTTCTAGCAAGGCCAGTTGCCTTTGGAAAAAAACACTCAACGTATCCATCACGCTGCCGGTCATTGGATGCAGTTGCATCGTTGCAGGTTCGCCATGCATATGCATCACACAAAGTCCACATCGGCTTGAGGCCACGGCCTGCAAAGCACCTGTTTGACGAAAAGCCCAAACATCATTAACGATATCTACCCCTAAATGCAAAGCTTTTTCCATTGTTTGCGGGTGGTAGCTGTCCACCGATACAGGAATGTCCCATTTGATCACCTGCTTTAACACGGGTCCAATGCGTTCCCATTCTTCATCAGCGTTCAAAGATTTTGCACCTGGCCGAGTGGACTCACCACCAATATCCAAAATATGAGCCCCCTCTTCGACCAATCTTTCTGCATGGGAAATAGCTGCAACGCTGTTTGAATAGTGCCCCCCATCCGAGAAAGAATCCGGCGTGACATTGACAATGCCCATCACAAGAGGTTGGGTTACATCCAACTCAAATCGAGTGGTTCGCCACAAAGCAACATGGGGCCGAAGCCCCATGTTAATTTTTGATTCACTCACAGCCATTAGGCAGCTGTAGGCGAAGGGTTAGGTTGAACGGCAGGAGTTCCACCGCTTCCATCGCCAGAAGATGGCGTACGGGGCGTCCAGTCCTTGGGAGGGCGAGGAGGACGACCTGCCATGATGTCGTCGAGCTGATCGCTGTCTATGGTTTCCCATTCAAGCAAGGCTTTGGCCATGGCGTGCATCTTGTCTGAGTTATCTTCAATCAAACGACGAGCAAGTGAGTATTGTTCATCAATGATTCTGCGAACTTCTGCGTCAACCTTTTGCATGGTGGACTCACTCATATTGGTCGTTTTAGTAACTGATCGACCTAAAAATACTTCACCTTCGTTTTCAGCATAAACCATAGGGCCTAGTGCCTCGGTCATACCATAGCGCATGACCATGTCTCGGGCAATTTGGGTCGCTCTTTCAAAGTCATTTGAGGCCCCAGTGGTCATTTGGTTCATAAAGACCTCTTCAGCAATACGTCCACCGAACAACATGCTGATTTGACTCAACATATAGGTGCGGTCATAGCTGTATCGGTCTGCCTCGGGAAGGCTCATAGTGACACCGAGGGCTCTTCCACGAGGAATAACAGTAACTTTATGAACTGGATCGCACTTAGGCAAAAGCTTGCCAATCAAAGCGTGTCCTGACTCATGGTAGGCCGTATTTCGTCGCTCTTCTTCAGGCATAACCATGCTTCTGCGCTCAGGGCCCATCAAGATTTTGTCTTTGGCTTTTTCGAAATCTTGCATTTCGACCACTCGCGCATTGCGGCGAGCAGCCATCAAGGCAGCCTCGTTGGTCAGATTGGCTAAATCTGCACCACTCATGCCAGGGGTTCCACGTGCAATGACGCTAGGAGATACATCTTGACCCACAGGAATCTTACGCATGTGCACATTGAGAATTTGCTCCCTTCCACGAATATCGGGCAGGGTTACATACACCTGGCGGTCAAAACGACCTGGGCGCAGCAAGGCGGCATCCAAGATATCGGGACGGTTGGTGGCAGCCACCACGATCACACCCAAATTGGTTTCAAAGCCGTCCATCTCAACCAGCATTTGGTTCAAGGTTTGCTCGCGCTCGTCATTGCCACCGCCCAAACCTGCACCACGCTGGCGACCCACAGCGTCAATTTCATCGATGAAGATGATGCAAGGTGCGTTTTTCTTGGCGTTTTCGAACATGTCGCGCACGCGGGCCGCACCCACGCCAACAAACATCTCTACAAAGTCGGAACCTGAAATGCTGAAGAAAGGTACTTTGGCCTCACCCGCAATGCCCTTAGCCAACAAGGTCTTACCCGTTCCAGGGGGGCCAACCAGCAACAAACCGCGGGGAATACGCCCACCGAGCTTTTGGAATTTTTGTGGGTCTTTCAAGAAATCGACCACCTCTTTGACTTCTTCTTTGGCCTCATCGCAACCCGCCACATCAGCAAAAGTCACGGTGTTGTTGTTCTCGTCGAGCATGCGCGCCTTGCTTTTGCCAAAGCTGAAAGCACCGCCCTTGCCACCACCTTGCATTTGGCGCATGAAATATACCCATACACCAATGAGCAGCAGCATAGGCCCCCAACTGACCAGTAAGGTCATAAGCAAGGAGCCTTCTTCGCGTGGTTTGACATCGAACTTGACATTGTTGGCGATCAAGTCGCCGACCAAGCCGCGATCAAGGTAAGTGGCGTTTGTGCGAACCTTGCGGTCATCGGTAGTCGTCGCGATGATTTCGGTTCCACCCTGCCCCTCCTGAATGGTTGCCGACTTGATACGCTTTGCTCGAACTTCTTCCAAAAAATCGGAATAGGCTAAGTAGCCATTGCCAGCAGCGCCACGGTTGTCAAATTGCTTGAAAACTGTAAAAAGTACCAAGGCAATCACTAACCAAACGGCCACTTTAGAAAACCAAGGGTTGTTCAATGCAGACTCCAGTCAAAGCAAAAATAAAGGGGGATATTTAAAATAACTTGAGGCTATTTTAGGCATTTCAAGCTGAAAAGATTCTTTTGCGTGCTTTGTGCCACATAAACGGTGCGGTTTTTGATTTAAAACATCACTTCAAGCCAATTCCAACTATAAAGTTCTCAGAAGAATTGCTTCTACTGGCCTTTGGCTTTATGGGCTTGACCACCTCAAAAGTCTCTTTGAACAGCTTAACCAACTGAGAATACCCGCTTCCATGAAAAACCTTCACCACCAATGCACCTTGGGGGCTCAGATGTTCAACCGCAAACTCCACTGCCAACTCTACCAAATGCGCCATTCGGGCAGCATCAGCAGACTCAATGCCAGATAAATTGGGAGCCATGTCAGAAATAACAGCATCAACACTGCGTCCAGCAAGGCATTCGACGAGTTGGGCCGTAACTTCTGCTTCGCGAAAATCGCCCTGAATAAAATGAACGCCCTCTACGCTTGCCATAGGCAATATATCCAGTGCGATGACGGTTCCATCCAATTCACCCACCGCAGCACCCTGTGGTGCCATGCAACGACGAGTGTATTGACTCCAGGCCCCAGGCGCACTACCAAGGTCGACAACAACCATACCAGGGCGAATAAGGTTAAGAGTCTCGTTGATCTCTTTGAGTTTGTAAGCGGCCCTGGCACGATAGCCTTCTTTTTGAGCAAGCTTGACATAGGGGTCATTCACATGGTCGTTCAACCATGATTTATTGACTTTCTTGCTTTGCGTTTTGACTTTCAAACATGCTTCCTTGTGGTGAGAAGATAATACCTGTTATGGCCTCTATAAAACTCACCCCAGTACAAAGAAAAACGCATCGCGCTCTAGCACATCACCTAGACCCTGTTGTGATGATTGGCAACGATGGCCTGACCTCTGCTGTCGTCAGAGAAACAGACCTTGCCTTAAGCTCACACGGGCTAATCAAAATCAGAGTTCTTGGCGACGACAGGCAGTCAAGAGAAGTCATTTTCCAAGCGCTTGCCGATCAACTCAATGCTGCTCCCATTCAACATATTGGGAAGTTGTTGGTGCTTTGGCGACCACAAACTGAAAAAGAAAAACCTGTCAAAGAAGAACGCCAAGCAGGACCTCGGGAATTCAAAGTACTGAAATACAGCAAGCGAGGTGGTCAACGACCAGAAATGAAGCGAGTCACTGTTTTAGGCAACGAAAGACTGACAGCGGGTGGGCAAATCAAACGCTCCAAACCAAAAATAAAGTCCGTCAAAAAAAGCGCTCAGAGTTAGATGGTCATGTCAAAGGTAAGACACCTTGACGATTTCATAGCCTTTGACCCCACCTGGGGCTTCCACTTTGGCAATATCACCCTCCTCTTTACCAATGAGGGCTCTGGCAATGGGACTGCTTATATTGATGAGGCCAAGCTTTAAATCAGCCTCATCCTCACCCACGATTTGGTAAGTGACCACATCGCCAGATGTCTCTTCTTCAAGTTCAACAGTTGCACCAAAAACAACGCGTCCGCCAGCATCAACTGCAGAAGGGTCGATGATTTGGGCTACCGAGAGTTTGCTTTCAATCTCTTGAATCCGCCCTTCAATAAACCCTTGTCTGTCTTTGGCCGCGTCATATTCAGCGTTTTCACTCAAATCACCTTGTGCCCTAGCCTCAGCAATGGCGTTTATCACCCAAGGGCGATCAACAGTTTTGAGTGTGTGTAACTCTTGCTTGAGCTTTTCTGCGCCGCGTTTGGTGATAGGTATTGTTGCCATGGAGTATCCAAATAAAAATCACGCCACCAATTGGGCGTGCAATTCCTGAAGAGAGTAGACATCTAAATTATCAAGGTACTTCATTCCCTCTACAGCCGCTTGAGCACCTGCGATCGTCGTGAAAGTGGTTACCCGCGCTAGAAGTGAGGAAATGCGGATTTGGCGTGAATCTGCGATGGCGTTGCGACGCTCTTCAACTGTATTGATGACCAAGGCAATCTCATTATTTTTGAGCATATCAACAACATGGGGACGCCCTTCAGTCACCTTATTCACGGCCACCACGCTTAGGCCTGCAGCGCTGATAGCGGCTGCAGTACCCTTGGTAGCCACCAACTCAAAGCCATAGTCGATAAGCGCTTTTGCAATCAGTACAGCGCGGTCTTTATCGCTGTTCTTGACAGTCAAAAATACCTTGCGGACAAGGTCGGTAGGTCGAGGCAATTTTGTTCCTGCCCCTAGTTGGCTCTTGACAAAAGCTTCGCCAAAGGTTTTACCAACACCCATGACTTCACCCGTCGATTTCATCTCAGGACCCAAAATCGTATCAACTCCTGGGAATTTAACGAAGGGGAACACAGCTTCCTTAACGCTGAAATAAGGCGGGATGACTTCTTTACCAATCCCTTGAGCTTGTAAAGATTTACCCACCATACAACGCGCAGCCACTTTTGCCAGTTGAATACCAGTTGCCTTACTGACAAAAGGGACGGTTCGGCTTGCTCTGGGATTAACCTCCAGAACATAAATCACATCCACACCGTCTTTATGCTGAATAGCAAATTGAACGTTCATCAGCCCAACAACTTTGAGACCATGAGCCATGGCAGTTGTTTGCCTTTTAATTTCATCTATCGTGCTGGACGAAAGCGAATACGGAGGCAAGGAGCAGGCAGAGTCCCCGCTATGAACACCTGCTTGCTCAATATGCTCCATCACGCCACCAATAAAAACTTGCTTGCCATCACAGATAGCATCGACGTCGCATTCAATGGCATCGTTCAAAAAACGATCCAGTAAAACGGGTGAATCGTGGCTCACCTTGACGGCTTCACGCATATAACGCTCAAGGTCACGTTGCTCGTGAACAATTTCCATGGCGCGTCCACCCAAAACATAGCTTGGACGCACCACCAATGGATAGCCCAGTTGCGCCGCTTGTAAAAGTGCTTCTTCTTCTGTTCTGGCTGTCGTATTCGGGGGCTGACGAAGACCTAATTGATGCAGCAGTTTTTGGAAACGCTCACGATCCTCAGCAGCATCTATCATGTCAGGACTGGTACCAATGATAGGGACGCCAGCCGCCTCAAGATCCAATGCCAACTTCAGCGGGGTTTGACCACCATACTGAACGATTACTCCAAATGGTTTTTCTTTGTCTACGATTTCAAGAACGTCTTCCAAGGTCAGAGGCTCAAAATAAAGACGATCACTGGTGTCGTAGTCAGTAGAAACCGTTTCAGGGTTGCAATTGACCATGATGGTTTCATAACCATCTTCTCTCATGGCCAATGCAGCATGAACACAGCAATAGTCAAATTCAATCCCTTGGCCAATGCGATTTGGCCCGCCGCCTAAAACCATGATTTTTTTATTGCCTGATGGGGCCGCCTCACACTCCTCTTCATAGGTGGAGTACATGTAGGCAGTGTTCGTTGAAAATTCAGCCGCACATGTATCGACCCTTTTATAAACAGGCCGTACTCCACACGCATGTCTAAAAGAACGAACATCGTTTTCATTGGTTTTCAACAACTTTGCCAAGCGGCGGTCAGAAAACCCTTTTTGCTTCAACAGCTTAATTTCATCTTTGGAAAGCTCAGCCAAGGAATGCATTTCAAGTTCGAGCTCAATCTTGACAATCTCTTCAATTTGAACCAAAAACCATTTGTCTATTTTTGTTAAAGCATAGACTTCATCAACTGTCATTCCTTGGGCAAAAGCGTCACCCACATACCAAATTCTCTCTGGACCTGGTTCGCCGAGCTCTTTTTCAAGGGTCTCCCTGTCTTGGGTTTTTTCATTCATCCCATCAACACCCACTTCCAATCCGCGCAAAGCCTTTTGGAAAGATTCTTGAAAAGTTCTGCCCATGGCCATGACTTCACCCACCGACTTCATTTGGGTGGTTAGTCGACTGTCAGCGGTAGGAAATTTTTCAAACGCAAACCGCGGTATTTTTGTTACCACATAATCAATACTGGGCTCGAAACTGGCCGGCGTGGCGCCTGCTGTGATGTCATTTCGCAACTCATCTAAGGTAAAGCCAACAGCCAATTTTGCCGCCACCTTGGCGATTGGAAATCCAGTGGCTTTGGATGCCAATGCGGATGACCTCGATACTCGTGGGTTCATCTCAATCACGACCATGCGACCATCTACAGGATTGATCGAGAACTGAACATTGGAACCACCAGTATCAACACCAATTTCGCGCAAAACAGCCAAGCTGGCGTTTCGCATGATTTGATATTCCTTGTCAGTCAAAGTTTGGGCAGGGGCCACAGTGATCGAGTCGCCTGTATGCACGCCCATGGGGTCTAGGTTTTCAATGGAACAAACAATGATGCAGTTGTCGGCTTTGTCGCGAACAACTTCCATTTCATATTCTTTCCAGCCTAGCAAAGACTCTTCAATCAACAATTCACTGGTGGGCGAGGCTTCAATGCCGCGCTTGCAAATCGTTTCAAATTCTTCAGCGTTATAGGCGATACCGCCACCAGTACCACCCAAGGTAAAACTTGGGCGAATAACAACTGGGAAACCTAAAGTTTTTTGAACGCTCCAAGCTTCTTCTAAAGTGTGCGCGATACCAGATTTGGCAGAACCCAAACCAATTTTGGTCATGGCGTCTTTGAACTTTAATCTGTCTTCTGCCTTATCAATTGCATGAGGAGTAGCACCAATCAATTCGATAGCTTTTCCTGTATGGAGTCCCGTATATTTCTCGAGGATGCCGTTGCGCCATAAATCTAAAGCGCAGTTGAGAGCAGTTTGCCCCCCCATGGTGGGCAGAATGGCATCAGGTCTTTCCTTAGCAATAATTCTCTCAACTGTTGGCCAGGTGATGGGCTCAATATAAGTCACATCTGCAGTTGCAGGATCGGTCATGATGGTAGCTGGGTTACTGTTGATCAAAATAACCTTAAACCCCTCCTCCCGTAAAGCCTTACAAGCCTGCACTCCTGAATAATCAAATTCACAAGCTTGACCAATCACTATGGGGCCGGCACCAATGATGAGAATACTTTTTAAATCTGTGCGCTTAGGCATGGGTAGGCACCATCATGGAATCAATAAAACGATCAAATAAATACCCAATGTCGTGCGGCCCAGGCGAAGCCTCTGGATGCCCTTGGAAACTGAATGCCGGTTTATCCTTCAACGCCAAACCTTGCAAACTGCCATCAAACAGACTGATGTGGGTGCTACGAATATGGGAGGGAAGTGTTTTTTCGTCTACCGCAAAACCATGGTTCTGGCTTGTGATGCAAACGCGACCATTGTCTAAATCCTTGACAGGATGGTTGGCGCCGTGGTGTCCAAATTTCATTTTGTAAGTTGATGCACCACAGGCTAGGGCTAAAATTTGATGGCCTAAACAAATACCAAAAAGGGGCATTCCTGTTTGCAAAAATGTTTGTGTGGCAGAGATGGCGTAGTCGCAAGGACCGGGGTCACCTGGGCCATTGGACAAAAAGACGCCATGAGGTTTGAGCTTTAAAGCCTCTTCAGCTGAGGTTTGAGCAGGAACCACAGTAACCCTGCAACCTCTTTCAGCCAACATGCGAAGAATGTTTCGCTTGACGCCGAAATCATAGGCGACGACGTGAAATTGGGGCTGGGTTTGCTGACCATAGCCCTTTCCTAAGACCCATTCAGACTGACTCCATTCGTAGGAGTTTTTAACTGAAACTGTCTGCGCCAAATCCAGACCAGACATGGACGGCGCTCCTTTGGCAGCGTCAATAGCTTTTTTAATGGATTCAGGCCCGACAGAAGCACCCTCGGCCAAAGCAAAAATAGCTCCATTTTGAGAACCCTTTTCTCGCAAAAGTCTTGTCAGCATTCGCGTATCAATATCTGCGATAGCTACACAATGGTGTTTCTTCAAGTAAGAAGACAGATTGGAATCAGCTCTGAAATTTGAGTGCGTGAGCGGTAAGTTTTTAATCACAAGTCCTGCAGTATGCACTTGTGTCGATTCATCATCTTCAGGATTAGCCCCATAGTTGCCAATATGGGGATAGGTCAAAGTCACAATTTGTTGGCAATAGCTTGGGTCGGTCAAGATTTCCTGATAACCCGTCATTGAGGTATTGAAGACCATTTCGCCTACACAGGTTCCAGAATGGCCGATGGAAGTACCTACAAAGACAGTGCCGTCTGCGAGCGCCAAAATAGCGGGAGTAAGTTTTCCCTGAAGAGACAAAAGCACTCAGATCTCCGAGTTTGTTGACGCCCTAGCTGCACGAGAGACAACTCTCAATGTCGTGATTCAAGGGGTTGGCTTTTTGTCGAGCGAAGGGCGTGCGGGTTAGGTGTAAAGTAACTCATTATAGCCGTGAGACATATTCATTTCAGATGCGCTATGTCTTGATGGCTTGAATAGAGCTGGCATGTAGGCAGATTGCAGCAGCAGCAGCAACATTCAATGATTCTTGCCCGCCTGACTGTCGTATCCGAACGGTTTGGAAATTAAATTCTGCCCATTGAGGGCTATGCCCTCTGCCTTCGTGACCAAAAATCCATGCCAAAGGCGAAGGTAATTGATGTGAGGCTACTACTTCGTCTAAAAAGTTACCATGGTGAGAACTGGTCAGCATGATGGTAAGAGCTGATGCTTGGATTTCCTTTGCCTCAAGACCCTCAATAATTCCAAGTTCAAAATGGGCACCCATGGCTGAGCGAACCACTTTATGGGTCCAAAGTCCCACTGTATTGGGTGTGGTGACAATTTGTTTGAATCCAAATGCAGCAGCACTTCGCAAAATAGATCCTGCGTTACCTGGGTCCTGCAACTGGTCAAAAACTACCGTAGACAACTGTGGATTGAATAAAGACTTGAGTGGCAAAAAGATAACGGCGGCCATCAAGGGAGCCGAATTAAGGCTGCTGAGTCCCTCCATTAAATAAGCTGGAATTTGTACCAATTTATTTGCTTGTTTAGACCAACTTTCAATCAACGCGGGAGGGCAATCGTCTCTGAAAACCAGTGTTTGAAAATTCAATCCTTTTAACTTTGCAGCATCACATAAATGGTCACCCTCGAGCCAAACGAGTTGTTTATCTTTATGAACTCCAGTAGATTGCGACCACTCACGCAACTCCTTATACCAAGCATTCTGCCTGGAGGTAATTTTTTCAATAACGTGCTGAGAATTCATAGCCTGTCATTTCCCCAAAAGCTTGGCAACCGGCGCAAAGCTTCGACGGTGTAAGTCACAAGGACCGTATTCATTCAATGCACGTAAATGCACTTGCGTGCCATAGCCCTTGTTAGCCAAGAACCCATAACTGGGAAATTGAGCATCTACTTCTATGCACCAACGATCTCGCTCTACTTTGGCAAGAATGGATGCTGCAGAAATACTTGCTACCGTTGCGTCCCCTTTGACAATTGCCTCGGCCCGAATATCGAGCAAAGGTAAACGATTGCCATCCACAAGAACCTTTGCTGGCTTGAGTCGCAAGCCCCTAACCGCTCTTTGCATGGCTAACAAAGTAGCTTGCAATATATTGAGTTGGTCAATTTCTTGAACACTTGCAGAAGCTATGCAAAAACACAATGCTCTCGCTTTGATGATGTCGTAGAGCTGTTCTCTTTTCTTAGGGGTCAATTTTTTTGAATCAGCCAAGCCAGATATAGGCGAAAGATCATCCAAAATGACTGCTGCAGCGAATACGGGACCTGCAAGCGGACCTCGACCGGCTTCATCTACACCGGCTACCAATCCTGGCAGATCCCAGTCAAGAGATTTTTGCTTAAGCATGAGACGCCATCATCTTTTCTACCGCATCGGTGACCAACCCAGAAGTATCTTGCGTTAATTGCTTATGTAAATCGGTAAAACGTATTTTCATTTTCTCAACAAGATTGGGGTTTTCCAGCCAGATAGATACCTCCTTGGCCAATGCGCAAGGCGTTGCTTGGTCTTGTAATAGCTCAGGAACAATGAAGTCTTGACACAAAATATTTGGCAAGCCCACCCATTCTTGAAGCCTCTTTCTACGCATGATTTGCCAGCTAAGCCACGGCATGTGATAGGCAATGACCATGGGGCACTTAAAAAGGGCTGCTTCCAGTGTGGCGGTTCCACTGGCGACCATGGCCGCATCAGCTGCCGCAAGTGCGGTGTGGCTTTGCCCTGAAAGCAAAATCAAATTCTGAGGGGATGAATATTTAAATCTCAAAGACTTCACAAGCTGCATCTGTCCAGGAGCAACGGGCAGTACGAAACTGACATCTGGGTATTGCTGCTCAAGCAGTCTTGCGGCGGCAAAAAACCGGGGGGTCATATGCTCTATCTCTGATGTGCGACTGCCCGGGAGCAATGCAATCAATTTTTGATGGGGTGACACACCTACAGATTGTCGAGCGATTGCAGTATTGGCAGACAGAGGTATGCTGCTGGCCAAAGGATGACCGACATAGGTCGCAGCAATGCCATGTCTTTGAAGCAAAGGTGGCTCAAAAGGAAAAAGACACAAGACATGATCCACACTCTCGCGAATCTTGGCTAAGCGCTCAGCACGCCATGCCCAAACGGATGGACAAACGAACTGCATGGTAAAAATACCGCGACGCTTTAATGCAAAAGCCAGATCCAAATTGAAATCTGGGGCATCAACCCCTACAAACAAATCCGGCGGGGTTTCAAGCAACCGATGCAGGAGAGATTTTCTAATGCCAGTAATTTCTCTGTAGTGCCGCAATACTTCAACATACCCGCGTACGGCTAATTTTTCTTGTGGCCACCAAGCATCAAAACCCAATGCCTTCATTTTGGGGCCACCAATGCCTTGCAAGGAAATGCCTGCCCAATGTGATTGGAGACCGGGGATGACCAAGGAGGCTAATAAATCGCCAGAAGCTTCACCCGCCACCATGGCTATGCAAGGTTTCAGATTGCTGGGCATGGTGTTATTGTAAAAAATCAGCGAATGATGCCGCGCTGGGGCGAAACAGAGCTTAAAAACTCGGACATCAATGCAGTAACGTCTTTACCATTTGGTTGGGCAAGTCCTAGGGAATCTATCGCTTGAATGGATTTCTCTAGGGTCAAACCATCTCGATAAAGAACTTTGTAAATTGCCTTAACTGTTTGAATCTGCTCATGTGAAAACCCACGTCGCTTCAAACCTTCAAAATTCATAGACCGCGCTTGTGCAGGCTGACCTTGACACATGACAAAGGGCGGAAGATCTGCGAATAACAATGAATTCATGGCGGTAAAACTGTGGGCCCCCAATTTGCAAAATTGGTGTACTACGGTGAAGCCACCCAAAATAACCCAATCCCCCACATGCACATGGCCAGCCAGTTGGGTGTTGTTAGCAAAAATGGTGTTGTTGCCAATTTGACAGTCGTGGGCCAAGTGAACATAGGCCATGATCCAGTTGTCGTTGCCTATAGTGGTCACGCCTTGGTCACCCGCCGTGCCAATATTGAAAGTACAAAACTCTCGAATGACATTGCGGTCCCCAATGATCAATTCACACGGCTCGCCAGCATATTTTTTATCCTGAGGTATGGCGCCTAAAGAATTAAATTGAAAGATTTGGTTATCTCGACCAATGCTTGTTCTTCCCTCGATGACACAGTGCGAACCAATTCGCGTACCCGATGCAACTTTCACATGAGGTCCGATGGTGGTGAAAGGGCCGACACTGACGGAATTGTCTAATTCCGCAGAGGGATCAACCAACGCTAATGGGTGAATATCAGCCATCAGAGCCTCATTCGATAGTGCGCATTGTGCAAATCAAATCAGCCTCAACTGCCAAGGCCTCACCCACCCAAGCTTTTGCTTTGAATTTAAAGATGCCGGCTTTCATTCGATCTAATTCCACGCACAATGTTAAAGCATCACCTGGTTCAACTGGCCGTTTAAAACGCGCATTGTCTATGCCTGCAAAGTAATAAACCGTGTTGTCGTCAGGAACGATATTCAACGTGTCAAAAGCCAATAATGCAGCCGCTTGAGCCAACGCTTCAAGCATCAAAACACCTGGCATGACCGGCCTATGAGGGAAATGACCATTGAAAAAGGGTTCATTGATCGTGACATTTTTTAATGCTTTGATCGACTTTCCCTTGTCCAAACTTAAGACTCTATCGACCAACAATATTGGATATCGATGGGGTAGCATTTTTAATATTTGATGGATATCCATGATTTAACCTCTTGAGGGGAGTCCAGACTCCAATTGCTTAATTCGATCTCTAAGAGAATGTAACTGTCTCAAAGTTGCGGCATTTTTTTGCCAAGACTCGTTGTTATCGATAGGAAAAACGCCACTGTAGGTGCCAGCTTGCAAAAGGGAACGCGTAACCACCGATGCTGCAGAAACATGAACATGGTCTACCAGTTGCAGATGACCTAGAACAATAGCACCTCCACCTAAAGTGCAATGGGCACCTATTTTGGCACTGCCTGCAATTCCCACGCAACCGGCCATGGCTGTATGCGCACCTACCGAAACGTTATGGCCAATTTGAATCAAATTATCCAGTTTGACTCCGTCTTCTATCAGCGTATCCCCCAATGCTCCACGATCTATGCACGTATTTGCACCTATCTCAACAAAATTACCGATGCGAACGCATCCTAGTTGCTCAATCTTTATCCACGCACCATTGTCAGGCGCAAAACCAAAACCATCGGCACCAATCACGACGCCAGGATGCAGAATGCAATCTTCACCAATAGAGCAACCATAGGACACCGTAACACTGGATTTAAGCCAAGTTCGCCTGCCAATGACAGCATGGGCTTCGATGACACACATCGGGCCAATACGCGCAGTTGGGTCAATATTCGCAAGGGGGTGAATAAATGCGCTGGGGTGAATCAAGGGTTCATCACTCGCCGGGAGCAGGCTTGACCAAAGCTTGGTTACGCGTGCCCAATATGCGTAGGCATCATCAGTCTCGATGGTTGTCCCGCGACTCAATGCCTCCGACCCCATAGCGCGAGAAACAATCACACAAGCAGCCTTGGAACTTAAAAGCTGAGACCTGTATTTTGGATGACTTAAGAAAGCCAAATCATGCTGACCGGCTGAGGACAATGTTGCGAGACCGGTAATTTCGGTATCGGGCGACCCTTGCAAATCTCCGCCCAATTGGTCAACGAGTTGTCCTAATGTCAGACGAACCACGCCATCACTTACCGGTATTGATGACTTTAATCACTTTTTCAGTGATATCGTGTTTAGGATTGATATAAACAGCTTCTTGCAAAATCAAGTCGTATTTTTCAGCTTCAGCTACTTGCTTGACAACCTTATTGGCTTTTTCCAAAACCAGTTGCAGTTCTTCATTTTTTCTTGCGTTAAGGTCTTCTTGGAATTCACGGCGCTTTCGCTGAAATTCGCGATCCTGATCAGCAAGCTGACGTTGCTTTGTACTTCTCTGTGTTTCAGACAATGTAGGCAAATCGCGCTCGAGTTTTTCGGAGTTGGTTTTCAAGGAATTACCCAAATCTACCAATTCTTTTTCGCGCTTTGAAAACTCTTGCTCTAATTTGGTTTGAGCGACTTTGGCGGTATTGGCTTCACGAAAAATTCGGTCAGTATTGATGAATCCAACCCTAAAGTCTTCGGCCCACAAGGGGATGGCGCCCATCAACACAGAGCTGGCCAATATATAACGCAGGTAGAGATGTTTCATCAAAACGACGTCCCAATTTGGAATTGAAAGGATTGCATTCTATCTCCATCAAATTTACGGATGGGCTTGGCCATCGCGAACCTTAATGGACCAACGGGTGAAATCCAGCTGAGTCCTACACCAAAAGAAGTGCGCAGCTCATCTAGTTCAATACTGCTGTCAAAAACATTACCTGCGTCGATAAAAGAATACAAGCGCAATGTTCTGTCATTACCAACCCCAGGAAAGGGGACATAAAACTCAGTATTGAGCAAAACCTTCTTGGAGCCACCCACTGGACACCAGGAACTGGTACTGCATCCGTAATCTTTGGGGCCTAGAGAACCTTGCTGAAAGCCACGCACAGAGCCTAAGCCGCCTGCAAAGTAGTTTTTAAATACAGGGTAATTTTTCCCGCTCAAGCCCTCGCCATAACCGAACTCGGCATTGATAGCAAAGGTGTATTTTTTGCCTATGGGAAAAAATTCTTGAAATTGAGCGTTGTTTCTGTAATAGCGTGTGTCGCCAACGCCAACCTCACCATTGAGCTTAACTAACCGCCCTTTACTGGGTGCTAGTAAGCTGTCGCGGCTGTCTCGGGCCCAGCCAATGCCAAGAGGAATAGATTGGCTGGTGGTACCAAACTCTCTGATGTAACTTGCAAAGGCGGTTGGAATATTGGTGCCCGTATTGATAGTCGTTTGTTCAAAGGCGGCGCTTACAAATACCGTGTCGATTTCAGCAAATGGAACCCCAAAGGCAACACCAAGGCCAGAGGTTCCAATACTATAGTTGCCACTGTTAGTTAAATAAGGTTTACTAGATTTGTGGTAAGCATTAAGAGACCTGGAAACCCCGTCTTCTGTGAAATACGGGTCTGTGGTGCTGATATTCAAAAGACGGTTGTACTTGCTGGTATTGACATTGATACCTAAAGAATTTCCTGTTCCAAAGAAATTATCTTGGCTGATACCAAAAGAAAGAAACAACTTTTCTGTACTTGAAAAACCTGCGCCCAACTGCAGACTACCCGTGGGCTTTTCAGTAACTTTCAAATTGATGTCTACCTGATCGGGAGAACCGGGGACCTCCTGAGTATCAATAGTGACTTCAGTGAAATAGCCCAAGCGATCTACACGGTCACGCGATATACGGATACGATCCCCGTCATACCAAGAAGACTCCATTTGCCTGAATTCACGACGAATGATGTCATCTTTGGTTCGATCATTGCCTGAAATATTGATTCTGCGGACATAGGCCCTGCGAGAAGGGTCAGCTTGCAAAACCACTTGAACTTGGTTGGTCGCTCTGTCAATCTCAGTACGGGGTTCTATGCGGGCAAACGCAAAGCCGAAGTTTCCGAAATAGTCCGAGAACGCCTTCGTGGTTTGCACAACATCTGCGTTGTTATAGGGTTGTCCAGGCTTGATTGAAATGAGTGATTTAAATTCACTGTCACGCCCTAAGTAATAGCCATCCAACATAATGCGCGAAACGACAAAGCTGTTTCCTTCAGTGACGTTGATAGTGATACTGATGTCTTGCTTGTTTGCAGATATGGCGACTTGGGTCGAGTCCACACGAAATTCAAGGTAGCCTCTAGAAAGGTAGTAAGACTTTATGTTTTCCAAGTCAGCATTGAGTTTGGCTTGCGAATAACGATCTGCTTTGGTATACCAAGACATGTAGTTGGGCTCTGACAAGTCCATCTGGTCTTTCAAAGTTGACTCCTCAAACGCCTTGGCGCCAACAATACGTAAAGACTTAATACGGGCTACATCGCCTTCAACCACGGTGAAATTGAGATTGACCCGATTGCGGTCGGAGGGTGTCACAGTCGTTACAACTTCAGCCCCATACAAACTCTTGTTGATGTATTGACGCTTAAGTTCTTGTTCCGCCCTGTCAGTCAGCGCCTTATCGTAGGGTCGGCCCTCCGCTAAGCCTATGTCCTTGAGCGCTTTACGCAATGTATCTTTGTCAAACTCTTTGATACCCACAAAATCAACTGCACCAATGATGGGGCGCTCCTCAACAATCACCACCACCACTGCGGCATTAACTTCGATGCGAACGTCTTTGAATAAGCCAAGCGCAAACAAATTACGAATGGCCAAAGTGCCCTTCTCGTCACTGTAATTTTCCCCAACTCGAAAAGGAATTGTGGCCAATACAGTACCGGGCTCGGTACGTTGCAAACCTTCAATTCGTATGTCTTGTATCTGAAATGGCTCAAGGGCGTGTGCTGTCGGCAAAAAACAAATGAATAAAAGCAAGACATACAGAAATTTGTAGGCCGTGGAAAAGGGATTTGATTTCATAAATGAAGAAAAATGTGAGGGGTAATTCATGGGCATCAAGTCAACCAGCGCAAAACATCGTTAAACAAAGCCGTGAACATCATGAGTGCCACCACGGAAAGACCTATGACTTGCAATCGCTCAAGCCACAATTGGGAGGGGGGACTCCCAATGACAAGCTCCCAAAGATAATACATCAGGTGTCCACCGTCCAACATAGGCACTGGAAGCAGGTTTAAAAGCCCAATGCTTAGACTGATCAAGGCTAAAAATTGCACAAATGGGCGCCAGCCCTGTTCCGCTGTTTTACCTGCATATTCGGCCATGGTCAGTGGCCCACTCATCTGCTGCCATCCACTGGAAGTAGTGACCAATTTTCCAACGGCAACTAGGGTCATATTCGATTGAGCCAACAGCGTATCGAATGCCATACCCAAGCTTGAAATTGGGCCATGCTGCACCCACACCATGTCAGGTTCCCCACCGATCACGGCATCAATTTTGGCGACTTTTTTGCCATCTATTTCCCTTATCTCTGGGAGAATAGTCAACGAACGAACTTTTCCGCTACTAGACTGAACTTCCCAACGCTGAACATCGGTGCAAGCTCGAATGAGTTGAATCAAATGTTGAGAATCACTGACCACTAGACCATCCACCTTCAAGACCAAGTCCCCTGCAAGCAAACCCGCCTTGGCTGCAGGCCCCATTTGCAGAACTCTCACCACTTCGGGCTTGGTGAAGGCCCCTGTAATTCCTATGAGTGACATTGGCGAATGTTTACCATCGACATCCCATCCAACAAGCGAAATATCCACGATCCGATTTGTCTGAGATTGAGATGACAAGACCTCTAACTGGAAACTCTGTTGAGCATGCGAAGCATCATTGACCATCCCTCTTAGGTGGTCCAAGCTTTGCACAGTCTCCCATTCTTGAGGAGTCACCGAGAATTTTTGAACCAAATCGCCGCTGCGAAGGCCGGCAGTCTCTGCGACAGAAGCTTTCACAGGCGTGCCAATCACGGCCACAGCTTGCAGACTGCCTACCCAATGAACAAACGCATATAAAAAAAGCGTGAGCAATAAATTAGCCATGGGCCCTGCCACAACAATGCAGGCTCGTGCAAACAAAGGCTGGCGGTTGAAAGCCGTTTGAGCCTCTTCGAACGCCACCTCTTGGTCTCGCTCATCAAGCATTTTAATAAAGCCACCCAAGGGGACTGCGCAAATGGTGAATTCAGTGGGCAGGCCCAAACCAGGTTGAACACGCTGCCATCTCAAAATGGGTTTACCAAACCCGATGGAGAAACGCAAAACCCGCACCTTGAACCATAAGGCTGCACGGTAATGGCCATACTCATGGACAAAAATGACGGTTGTCAGTGCGACCAAAAAAGCCAGTAAGGTCATGCCCATGTGGGTTCTTTAATTCAATCTAAGCGCAATTTGTTGCGCAACAGAACGGGATCGCTGATCTAAATCCAGTAAACCTTCCAAATCCACCGCAGCAGATGGAATAAGCGACTCCATCGTAGCCAAATTCAAATGATGAATTTGATCGAAGCGGATTCGCTTGTCTAAAAATGCAGCGACAGCCACTTCATTCGAAGCATTAAGCACAGTCGTACTGCCTGAAGTTGCCTCCAAGGCCTCCCATGCCAGTTTCAAACCCGGAAAACGTGCCTGATGTCCATGGTCATCAAATGACTCAAAGGTCATGGCGGGCAAATTTCGAAAATTCAAATTGTCTGCGCCAGAGGCCATTCGCTGCGGCCAAGAAAGACCGTAAGCAATGGGCACACGCATATCGGGAGTGCCCAGTTGCGCAACGACTGAGCCATCGACAAACTGCACCATCGAATGAACAATGCTTTGGGGATGAATAACGACATCTATGCGATTAGGCGACATGCCAAATAAGTATTTAGCCTCAATGACCTCTAAGGCTTTGTTCATCATAGTTGCTGAGTCCACGGAAATTTTTCTGCCCATAACCCAATTAGGGTGAGCGCAAGCTTCTTCGGGGGTGACATCACGCAAAGTAATCGGGTCGCGTAGTCGAAAAGGGCCACCAGACGCCGTCAAAATAATTTTGTCGACACTGCTCTCCCAAGTACTGGGGTCTTGCGGCAAAGATTGAAAAACAGCGGAATGCTCGCTGTCAATAGGCAATAGATGTGCCCCACCTGTTTTGACAGCATCCAAAAACAATTGGCCTCCAACAACCAAGGCCTCCTTGTTAGCTAATAGCAATCGTTTCCCTGCTTTGGCAGCAGAAATGCATGAAGACAAACCAGCTGCGCCAACAATGGCAGCCATCACGGTGGTGACGCGTTCATCACTGGCTACTTGATCCAAAGCTTTTGCGCCGGATAACACCGTAGTGGGCAAGTTTTCAGCGAGCAAACGTTCACGCAAAACACGAGCGGCATCTTCATTGACCATGACCGCGAAGACTGGTCGAAATCTGGCGCACTGAGAAAGCATCAAATCGACTTGTTTAGCGCCAGTTAAAGCAAAAATCTGAAATTGCGTCGGGTGGCGCGAAACCACATCCAAAGTGTTGACGCCAATGGAGCCGGTTGAGCCCAAAATAGTCAGTGTTTGTTTCAAAGCATTCATATCAAAGCCAACATCACTGCCAAAGGCAGCGTTGGTAAAAGTGCATCTATACGATCGAGTATGCCGCCATGACCTGGTAAGAGCTGACTGCTGTCCTTGGCTCCCGCACTGCGTTTAACCAATGATTCTATTAAATCACCTGCTACGCTCATCATGACCAAAAAAAGCAAGCCCGATACCAACACAACGAAACCATGCTCATAAAGTCTGTCAAAGATACTGCTGGATTGCCAAGAAAAATAGTCTGTGGCACTCAACCAAACATATGACAGTAAGAAAACACCAACCACTGCCCCACCAACACCTTCCCATGTTTTTCCCGGACTGATGTCAGGCGCTAATTTATGTTTACCCAAAGCTTTGCCAGAAAAATAAGCCGCAATATCGGCCATCCAAACCACCAAAAGCACAGACATCAAAAAATCAATGCTGAAAATTTTGGATGCCATCAGCGCTAACCAAGTACAACACAACAGAAGAACACCAACACCCCACCTTATAACAAATGGGATTCGGGACCATCGCTGTACACCACCTGCCAACAAGAACCCTGCCAACAGAACCCACAAGCCGCCCAGCAATAGCCAAAAGCCTCGATCAAAATATTTGAATAAATTAAAGTACCAAACGAAAGAACAAAAAATGATGCACAGAACCGCCATCCACATAGAAGAGAAAAATCCTAGCTGATTAAGCCGCCCCCACTCCCAAGCCGCAGCGCTTACCAAAACCATGCCAGCTAAAGCAATCCAGAAAAGGTCTGGATGAAAAAGCGCTGGGATCAAAATTCCCAACAAGACCAATGCAGTCGAGATTCGCTGCTTAAGCATGGCTTGGCATGGATTAAACCGCCATGATTTCTTGTTCTTTCGAAGCGATGAGTTTGTCTATGTCGACAATGTGCTTATCGGTTACTTTTTGTATGTCCGCCTCTGCTCGCTTTTGATCATCTTCAGAGGCTGATTTATCTTTCACCAGTTTTTTAACTGATTCATTTGCATCACGGCGCAAATTCCTTATAGCCACCTTGGCATTTTCCCCTTCAGTGCGGACCAACTTGGTCATTTCCTTGCGTCGCTCTTCAGACATTGGCGGCATAGGCACACGAATCAAATCGCCCATAGAGGCGGGGTTAAGACCTAAATCGCTTTCACGAATGGCTTTTTCAATCTTGGGACCCAGGCCTTTTTCCCAAGGTTGGACGCTGATGGTGCGTGAATCGAGCAAAGATATGTTGGCCACCTGGGATAACGGCGTTGGGTTTCCGTAGTACTCGACCATCACGTGGTCGAGCAGCCCTGGGTTGGCACGTCCAGAACGAATTTTGGACAATGTATTGCTGAAGGCAGCAATTGATTGGTCCATTTTGGTTTCTGTATTTTTTTTGATCTCTGCAATATCCATCATTTCCTCTTTGAGATTGACAGACTTCAGGCAAACACCAGTGTGCCTTCGTCTTCGCCCATGACAACGCGCTTGAGAGCGCCGTGCTTGAAAATAGAAAAAACCGTGATGGGAAGTTTTTGGTCCCGACATAAAGCAAAAGCAGTGGCATCCATGATGCCGAGATTACCTTGAATGGCCTGATCAAAACTGATCTTGGCATAACGAGTCGCTGATGCGTCCTTGTTTGGGTCAGCAGAATAAACGCCATCCACTTTGGTTGCCTTTAGTACCATTTCGGCACCAATTTCTGCACCCCTTAGTGCCGCGGCCGTATCGGTAGTGAAAAAGGGGTTACCAGTTCCAGCAGCAAACACCACTACCTTGCCCTCTTCCAAATATTGCAATGCTTTGGGACGGACATAGGGTTCAACCACTTGCTCAATACCTATGGCGGACATGACCCGCGCCGTCAAGCCGGCCTTGTTCATGGTGTCAGCAAGTGCTAAAGCGTTCATAACTGTTGCAAGCATACCCATGTAATCGGCCGTAGCGCGGTCCATGCCCACAGACCCACCAGCAACACCTCTGAAAATATTGCCGCCACCAATCACAACAGCCACCTCTACCCCGAGACGGGTAATTTCAGCAATCTCTTCAACCATGCGAACGATGGTGGCACGGTTGATACCAAAAGCATCATCCCCCATCAAAGCCTCGCCAGACAACTTCAGCAATATCCGCTTATAGGCTGGTTTTTTTAATGTCATTCAGGCCTCCGTTGGGATGAGAGTTTAACGAGTTAGTTCAAGCCAAAAAAAAGGGGACTTTCGTCCCCTATGATGTTTATGCAGATTGTTTAGCAGCAGCTACTTGGGCTGCCACCTCAGCGGCAAAGTCATCGACTTTGCGCTCTATACCCTCACCAACCACATAAAGTGTGAATGACTTGACTGTGGTTTTGACCGACTGGAGCATTTGAGAGACGGTTTGTTTGTCATTTTTAACAAAGGGTTGATCAAACAATGACACCTCCTTGAGGTACTTTTGAACAGAGCCCTCAATCATTTTGGCTGCGATATCTGCAGGCTTACCAGACTCGGCAGCCTTGGCTGTCGCAACTGAGCGCTCACGCTCAATCAATTCTGCAGGGACGTCAGCGCTGGTCAGAGAAACGGGCTTCATAGCGGCCACATGCATGGCAACATCACGCGCAGCTGACTCGTCACCTGCGTATTCGACCAGAACGCCAATACGCGTGCCGTGCAAATAGGAAGTCAAGGCTGTTTCTCCACTGAATAATTTGAAACGGCGAAAACTCATGTTTTCACCGATCTTGCCAATCAAACCTTGACGGACATCTTCTAGTGTTGGGCCAAAGCCATCTTGCTCATAAGAAAGCGCACCCAAAGCATCGATATTGGCGGGCTGGTGTTGCGCGGCTAACTTAGCAGCGGCCTGAGCCAAGGACAAGAAACTGTCGTTCTTGGTCACGAAGTCGGTTTCACAATTGACCTCGATCAAAGCGCCTGAATGGCCTTCGATGAAACTGCTGACTACGCCCTCAGCAGTTACGCGAGCTGCAGCCTTACTTGCTTTACTGCCTAACTTCACTCGAAGTAATTCTTCTGCTTTGACCATATCGCCAACTGCTTCCGTCAACGCTTTTTTGCACTCCATCATGGGCGCATCCGTTTTGGCTCGCAGTTCGGCGACCATGCTTGCTGTGATTGCTGACATAAATACTCCTGTTTATTCAATAGAGGGGATTTGCTGTGAAAAAGGGGCCTCTTAAGCCCCTTTTAAATGACTCCTAAAGGACGCTTAAGCCTGTGCAGAATTCTCCACTTCCACAAACTCATCAGCGCCTTCAGTGACGGCTTTGACCACATCGTTGACTGCATTAGCACGACCTTCCAAAATAGCATCAGCGATACCGCGAGCGTAGAGGGTTACAGCCTTAGAAGAGTCGTCATTGCCAGGAATGATGTAATCAATTCCTTCAGGCGAGTGGTTCGAGTCAACCACCCCGATCAAGGGAATACCCAATTTTTTAGCCTCTGCGATGGCAATTTTGTGAAAACCTACGTCGATCACAAAAATCGCATCGGGCAAGGTAGCCATGTCTTGAATGCCGCCAATGTCTTTTTCAAGTTTTTCAAGCTCGCGCATGAAAACGAGCTGTTCTTTTTTAGACATGCTTTCCAGACCCACTTCTTGCTGGACTTTCATATCTTTCAAACGCTTGATGGATGTTTTCACGGTCTTGAAATTGGTGAGCATTCCACCCAACCAGCGCTGATCAACGAATGGCACACCAGCACGCTTGGCTTCCGAAGAGATGATTTCGCGGGCTTGACGCTTGGTGCCAACCATCAAAATGGTGCCGCGGTTAGCTGCCAATTGTTTGGCGAACTTGATCGCGTCTTGGAACATCGGCAAAGATTTTTCCAAGTTGATGATGTGGATTTTGTTGCGATGGCCAAAAATGAACGGGGCCATTTTGGGATTCCAAAAGCGGGTTTGATGTCCGAAATGAACACCAGCTTCTAGCATTTCGCGCATGGAAGTAGACATAGATAACACTCCAAAGGTTAGGTCTGAGCCAGTTCTTTATCGCAACAAATCACAGAGATTTGGGCAACACCTTGTGGGAACTGGTTTGGGATTTGCTGATTGCAAACTGAGTTTTGCACATCTTGAGCAACTGAAATTTTAGCACAAGCCCGCGTTTGGCTTTCGATTTTGTCAGCCCCTGCCCACAAACGGCATATTGGTTGCCATCACTGTATGAAACAGCACATTGGATGAAAGCGGCATATTGGCCATATAGAGAACAGATTCGCCCACATGCTTTACATCCATCAAGGGTTCTTTGGCGATGTCACCATTTGCTTGTGGAACGCCCAGAGCCATCTTGGCGGCCATTTCGGTGGCAGCATTGCCAATATCGATTTGCCCGACGGCAATACCGTATTTGCGCCCATCCAGTGCTGCCGTTTTCGTCAAGCCGGTTACTGCATGCTTGGTTGCCGTGTAGGCGATAGAGTTGGGACGAGGTGCATATGCCGATATAGAGCCATTGTTGATGATCCTGCCGCCTTGTGGGGATTGCGCTTTCATTGCGATAAATGCTTGTTGCAAGCAGAAAAACATGCCATTGAGATTGATGTCCACCACGTTTCGCCATTGCTCAATGCTCAACTCTTCAAGCGGCACACCAGGCGCACTCACACCAGCGTTGTTGAACAGTAAATCTACACGCCCCCATTTGCTTATCACTTTTGCAAAAGCATTTTTGACAGCATCAGGATCAGCCACATCTGCCGACAATGGCAAGCATGAATCTTGGGAGTGGGAAGCGGCAGCAACCTCCTCTAAAAGCTGTAATCGGCGACCGATTAAAGCAACGCGCCAACCATCAGCGAGTAACGCCAGCGCGGCGGCTTTGCCAACACCTGTGCCAGCGCCTGTGACGATTGCAATTTTGGAATGGGACATGTTTGAATCTCCTGGAAAATGTCAGTGGCGATTTTTAGATTTTTTGGGGACTTTAGCTGTGGTTTTTTTTGCTGAGGTCTTAATGCCTTGGGACCCTGATTTTGTGCCAGCGTGGAAATTGCTTGTGGTACTTCTAACTTTTGCCTTTGCAATTTTGGCATTGGAAGAAGGATTGCCGCCGCCTGATGGCAATTTCTTACCCCACACAGTCTTGTCCATTGCAGAAGTGCCGTCGTCTTGTACCCAACGAAAATCAATTTTTCGACCATCCAGGTCTACACGGCTGACTTGTACCCTGACACGTGCGCCAACGTTGTAGCGAATGCCGGTTCGCTCTCCGCGTAACTCCTGACGGGTTTCATCAAATTTGAAGTAGTCGCCACCGAGCTCTGTGATGTGAACCAAACCCTCGACATACATGGCATCCAAAGTCACAAAAACGCCAAACCCTGTGACGCCAGACACAGTTCCACTGAAATCTTCGCCTAAGTGTTCGCGCATGTACTGACACTTGAGCCAAGCTTCAACGTCCCTGCTGGCCTCGTCAGCACGTCGCTCATTGGCGCTGCAATGTAATCCTGCAGCTTCCCAAGCTTGTTGCTCAGCAGATGGTTTCTGTGAGGGTGTTGAAGGTTTATCTTTCAAACGAGCTTGGGCTGCTAAGCGCCTAGCCAACTTAATATGCGCCTCTCCAGGCAAAGGCAAACCGGGCAACTGATAGCGCTTTCCCGTCAAAATGGATTTAATAACACGGTGAACCAACAAATCGGGATAGCGCCGAATAGGACTGGTGAAATGGGTGTAAGCCGGATACGCCAATCCAAAGTGGCCACTGTTGAGGGGGGTGTAAATGGCTTGTTGCATAGAGCGCAACAACATGGAATGAATTTGCTGTGCGTCAGGCCTGTCTTTACTTGCTTGGGCAATGGCCTGGAACTGACCTGGGCTTGGGTTTTCGCTCAAACTGGCAGGCACACCCATGGCCTTGAGGTAGTTGCGCAGGGTCTCCCGTTTTTCAGGCGTGGGGCCCTCATGCACCCGAAAAACCGCTGGGTGTTTGGCTTGCAAAATAAAGTCAGCACTGCATACGTTGGCTGCCAACATTGCCTCTTCAATCAATCGATGCGCTTGCGTGCGAACTCTGGGCACAATTTTTTCAATTCGACCGCTGTCATCACAAATGATCTGGGTTTCAGTGGTTTCAAAATCAACAGCACCCCGCTTCTCTCTGCCTTTTAGCAAGCTTCGATAGACGTCGTGAAGGTGAATCAGATCTTGAACCCTGTCTTTGTACTTTGCAGCTTGGGGACCTCTTGTGTTGGAGAGAATAGCGGCTACATCGGTATAAGTGAATCTCGCATGGCTGTGCATCACAGCTTGGTAAAACTGATAAGCAAAAACTTGTCCATCTTCATCAATCAGCATATCGCAGACCATGCAAAGCCGATCGACCAAAGGATTGAGAGAGCACAAGCCGTTGGATAATTTTTCCGGCAACATGGGGATGACACGACGTGGAAAGTACACACTCGTGGCACGTTCGTAAGCATCTATATCGATAGGACTACCGGTATCAACGTAATAGCCGACATCTGCAATCGCTACCAATAGACGCCAGCCTTTTTGTTTGCCAAAAGTTGCGGGTTCGCAATAAACAGCATCGTCAAAATCTCTTGCGTCCTCGCCATCGATGGTGACAAGCGCAATGTCACGCAGATCGATACGACCAGCCAAGTCTTTGGCTCTTACCTTGGCAGGTAATTCAGTTGCTTGCGCAATACAAGCAGAAGAAAACTGGTGGGGCACACTGTACTTGCGAACCGCTATTTCAATCTCCATGCCGGGGTCATCCATCTCGCCCAGCACTTCTTTGACGCGGCCAACAGGTTGCCCAAACAAACTAGGCGCCTCGGTCAACTCCACCACCACCACTTGACCCGCCTGCGCATTTCCTGTGGCCCCTTTGGGTACGAGTATGTCTTGCCCATAACGCCGGTCTTCAGGGGCGACCAACCAGATGCCACTTTCTTGCAAAAGTCGGCCAATGATGGCTTGCTGAGGTCGATCAATGATTTCCACAATACGCGCTTCTGGGCGACCTTTGCGATCCAAGCGGGTTACTCTTGCAATAACTCGATCGCGGTGTATGACAGCCCGCATTTCATTGGGCGGCAAATACACATCGATTTGACCGTCATCGCGTTGTACGAAGCCATGACCATCTCGGTGACCCTCTACCGTTCCCTCGAAGGTTTCAAGAAGTCCTGCGCTTGGAGTTGATTTTTGTTTGATAGAATCCTCTGCTTTCCTGAATGCCCAGGTGGCGGAATTGGTAGACGCACTAGTTTCAGGTACTAGCGAGTAACATCGTGGGGGTTCGAGTCCCTTCCTGGGCACCAATGTTAACCAACATCAAAGCCACCGAAGTGGCTTTTTTTACGACCACTTCATACAGCTCATTAGATTGGCAAACCAATCAAATCATGTCCTTGCGTTTGCAGAACGCGCACCTTGATGAAATCCCCTGTGCGATAACTTTTACTCAGCTTTTCGGGAGGCAGCAGATGAACGACGCCGTCAATTTCTGGCGCATCAGAGTAGGTTCGCCCAACACCGCCTTGCTTGCCTAAGGCTTTAGAGGAGTCAACCAAGACTTGCATGGTAGAGCCGATTCGATTTTGCAGTTTTTGAGTAGATATTTTTTCTGCCACCTGCATGAATCTTGCCCGACGCTCTTCACGAACCTCTAATGGCAACATGCCCGGCAAGGCATTGGCCGTCGCTCCTTCTACAGCGCTGTAAGCAAAACAGCCTGCACGGTCGATTTGTGCTTCTTCTAAAAACTGCAGCAAGTGCTCGAACTCAGACTCTGTTTCGCCAGGAAAGCCTGCGATAAAGGTACTGCGAACCACCAACTGAGGACACTGAGCACGCCAAAGTTGCAAGCGCTCCAAATTTTTTTCTCCACTGGCAGGACGCTGCATACGCTTGAGTACATCGGGGTGGCTGTGTTGAAAAGGCACATCCAAATAAGGCAGGACACGTCCGCTCGCCATCAATGGGATCAGATGATCAACCGTGGGGTAGGGATAGACATAGTGCAAGCGCACCCATGCAGAAAAAGGCTCGGCCAATTCAGCCAATACCTGAACCAACTCTAGGGTTCGAGTTTTGACGGGCCGTCCATCATGAAAACCCATTTGATAGCGCACATCAACGCCATAGGCTGAGGTGTCTTGGCTAATAACCAGCAACTCTTTGACGCCGCTTTCAAACAAAGCTTGGGCTTCGCGCAAAACATCCCCAATGGGGCGCGAAACCAAATCTCCTCGCATGGAGGGAATGATGCAAAAAGTACAGCGATGGTTGCAGCCTTCACTGATCTTCAAATAAGCGTAATGCTTGGGTGTGAGTTTGATGCCGGCAGCTGGAACAAGATCAATAAAGGGGTCATGCGGCTTGGGTAAATGGGCATGAACCGCGTCCATCACTTCTTGCGTAGCATGGGGGCCCGTCACAGCAAGTACGCTTGGATGCATGGCTTTGACGACGTTTTGTCCATCCGACTGCGCTTTGGCACCCAAGCACCCCGTGACAATGACTTTGCCATTCTCAGCCAAAGCTTCACCAATGGTATTGAGGCTTTCTTCAACGGCGGCGTCTATGAATCCGCAGGTGTTGACGATGACCAAGTCAGCGCCAGCAAAGGTTTTAGAGGTTTGATAGCCCTCAGCGCTTAGCTGGGTGAGAATGAGTTCTGAGTCAGTCAAAGCCTTGGGACAACCCAAGCTGACAAAGCCAACAGTGGGCGTGGCCATCAACGCTTGAGCCCCATGGCTGTGAGCATTTGTGTTTGCATCTGTGTGAGCATTTGCTGAGATTGCTCTGTGTAACTGCCCATCAAACCTTTGAGCAAAGGAGACTGTGTGGTCATGACTTGAGCCCACAGTTCTGGCGAAAGATGTTTGCTTTGGTCAGCCATTTGCATTTGCAAATCTATAAATGTTTGTACATTTTTTTCTAAATAATTACCCATAAAGCCTTGCATCGCATGGCCATAAAAGCGAATGATATTGGCCAAGGCGACCTCGGAAAACATTGGCACACCGCCTGACTCTTCTTCCAAAATAATTTGCAACAAGATACTGCGTGTCAGGTCTTCATTGCTTTTGGCTTCTACGACTTTGAAGATTTCACCTGCGACCACAAAGGCTTTAACCTCTTGCAAGGTGATGTAACTTGAAGTTTGGGTGTCGTACAGACGCCTATTGGGGTATTTTTTGATCAACCGAGTTGCAACTTCCCCCTTAGGGTCTGCTTCTGGGAAGTTTGAAGTGGAAGAAGATTTGCGTGCCAAAAGAATGTCCTGTTTGGGGGTTTGCAAAAGCGTCTTTGCAAAACGTCGAGCAGGTAAAAGGGCAAAGCAAAGACTGGTAGGCGCGATTGGACTCGAACCAACGACCCCCACCATGTCAAGGTGGTGCTCTAACCAGCTGAGCTACGCGCCTTCGTTGTCGAACCACAGTATTCTAACAGCAGTCTACTTAGCCAAGATGTCGCCTTGCAGTTCGCACACCCGCGACATCCTTAACGACCGTGAGCACCTTGGTCAATTTGGAAGCGTCTCCCACCTCCACCGTGAAAGTCATCCACGCTGTTTCTTTGATGGACTGGGTTTGCACACCAATGACATTGATCTTGTCCTTGGCGAACACTTCGGAGATATCGCGCAACAGTCCTTGTCGATCATTGGCAACGATTTGTATATCGACTGGGTAAAGCGCATCTGCGCCGCTGCTCGCACCCCATGCGACCGGTATCACGCGGTCTGGCGCAGTCATGGATAGCTGAATGAAATTTTTGCAACTGCTGCGGTGAACGCTCACCCCTTTGCCGCGAGTAACAAAGCCACCCAATGCGTCTGGTGGTGCGGGCCTGCAACATTTGGCCAATTGGGTCATTAACGAGTCAACACCCACCACCAACACGCCAGAATGTGTGGAATGGGTTTTGCTGCGCTGGGTTTTGCGCAGCAGTCGCTGATCGTCATCCAGCACGGGGGCAGGCGGGCGCAAGTAGGTTTCAATGGTTTTGAGCGAGAACTCGTCCTTGCCCACGACCTCAAACAATTGGGCAGCGGCAGGAAAGCCCAATTGCACAGCCAGTTCATCCAGCTTCAAAGCGGTTTTGCCTTCGCGTTGCAACAAGCGCTCAACCAACTCTCGCCCTTTCGCCATGGTTTGGCTTGCCACCTGCGCATTGAACCAAGCTCTGACCTTGGCTTTGGCACGCTGCGAACTTAAAAAACCCAACTCTTGGTTAAGCCAGTCTCTTGAAGGCCCCCCCTCTTTGGCAACGATCACCTCAACCGTTTGCCCATTACGCAAAGACGTAGAAAGCGGCACCATAAGTCCGTCAACTTTCGCACCTCTACAGCGATGGCCTAAGTCAGTATGCAGACTGTAAGCAAAGTCAACAGGTGTGGCATGAACAGGCAGTTCAACGATGGCAGCTTGTGGGGTCAGAACATAAATTTTGTCGTCATCATCCACCACGCTTGCTTTCGGGTCTGCATTTGCAGCTTGGTTTAAATCACGCTCCCAAGCCAGCAACTGACGTAGGACCGCTATTTTTTTAGCTTGGTAATCAGACACTTGTACGCCTGAGTAGCCTTTGGTGCCTGCCTCTTTGTAGGCCCAATGGGCGGCCACACCAAACTCTGCATGCGCATGCATATCTTGCGTGCGAATTTGGATTTCAACCACCTTACCCGAGGCTTCACTCACCACGGTATGCAAGGATTGGTAACCATTCGACTTTGGCTTGGCAATGTAATCATCAAACTCGTTATCAAGCGGTGTCATCTGGGCATGGACCAACGACAAAGCACGGTAACAGTCATCGACAGAGTTGACGATCACCCTGAGTGCCCGTAAATCACGAATCTGTGAGAAGTCCAATGACTTTGCGCGCATTTTTTTGATGATGCTGTAAATGTGTTTTGGCCGACCCTGTACTTGCGCACTTATGCCTTGTGCCAGCAATTGGTCTGACAGCGATTGACGCAACTGAGCTACTTGGCCCTCTCGCTCGACCCGTTTGTCCTCCAACCACCCTGCGACTTGCTTGTATGTCAGGGGTTCAAGCAGACGAAAAGCCAAGTCTTCCATCTCCCATTTAATTTGCCAAATGCCCAAGCGATTGGCCAAGGGTGCAAAAACCAGCAAAGATTCCTTTGCAACATCGTCAAAGCCGGTTTTTTTATGTGCGTGCAAATAACGCAAAGTTTGTAACCTTGAAGCCAATCGCAGAACAACCACCCGCAAGTCTCTTGAAAAAGCCAGCAACATTCGCCTGACAAATTCAATTTGCACCTGCCCTTGCGCATCTTTTGCAGCATGGGTTCGAGCTTGTCGTTGCAACTGCATCAAGCGCATGGTCTCCATGGCCAAGGCTGAATGACTGGCACCAAAAGCCTTTTCAATCAACTCTTGGGGCTTGTTTAAATGCTCACACGCAAAGGCCAAGTAGGACGCTGCTTGCATATCGTCGGATGCGCCCAAGGATTTGACCAGCGCCGCCAAGGCATCTGCATGTACCAAGCAGTTTTCACCGTTATCCAACTGCTGCGTAGACAGAAAAGGTTCTGCGAATGCTCTGGCACGCTCTAACGTTTGTTGACTTGGCTCGAAGTTGACGCCTGCCACAGACAGCAGTCCTTGCACGCCTAGGGGCGAGTCTTCTAAAACCTCAGTACTTTTCATCGTTGAAGAAACTCAATAGCTTGGTGCAGAATAAGACCAGTCATCGTAATGGATTGGGAAAAGCATGAATGAGCGATTTTTAGTTGGCAAGACGGCCTTGGTCACAGGTTCAACCAGTGGCATTGGCCTAGGAATGGCCAAGGCCTTGGCCAAAGCAGGCGCCAATGTGGTGTTGAACGGGTTTGGACCGCATGAGCAGGCTATTGCTGATGTTGCCGCCTTGGGTGTTCAAGCCACATTCCACGCAGCAGATATGCGCATAGCCTCTGAGATTGAAGCGATGATGCATTTCGCTGCAGAGCGTTTTGGTCGAATCGATGTGTTGGTCAACAATGCCGGCATTCAGCATGTAGCTGCCCTTGAAGATTTCCCCGCACAGAAGTGGGATGACGTCATCGCCATCAATCTGAGCAGCGCATTTCACACCACCCGCTTGGCCCTGCCCGCTATGCGCCAAGCCAACTGGGGGCGCATCCTCAATATTGCGTCGGTACACGGTTTGGTGGGTTCGGCGAACAAATCTGCTTATGTTGCAGCCAAGCACGGTATCGTGGGCCTGACCAAGGTCACGGCGCTGGAGACAGCCACGACTGGCGTGACCTGTAACGCCATCTGTCCGGGTTGGGTTTTGACCCCCTTGGTGCAGCAACAAGTCGATGCCAAGGCATTGGCCCTGGGGGTCAGCATCGAAGAAGCGACACGCTTGCTTTTGAGTGAAAAAGAGCCTTCTATGCAGTTCACTACCCCTGAAGAATTGGGCGAATTGGCTTTGTTTTTATGCTCTGCAGCTGGCAACAATGTGCGTGGCGCAGCTTGGAATATGGATGGGGGTTGGGCTGCTCAATAGCCAACTGCACTGTGTTTTTAAACATCATCCAAATGGATGAGGTGGGTGTCGCCGACTTTCAGTTACGCCGAATTTAAGTACCACTCTATTGCCTGCCACACAGTGCTGATTTATCTTTGCAGGCATGAAGAAAAACCTGCACAACCCTGAGGACGAAGCCTTTGCAGCCCGCTTGAGTCAAGCCATGAAAGACGCTGGGCTCAAAGCATCAGCCACCCACTTGGCCGACTCTTTCAATTTACGTTATTGGGGCGAGGGCATCACCGCCCATGCGGCTCGAAATTGGATGTTTGGCGTGTCTATGCCCAAGCAAGACAAACTTAAAGCACTGAGCGAAGTGCTCAATATCAGCCCGCAAGATTTGCTGTTTGGTCCACAACGAGTGGTTCACGCCGTACAAGAAACCCAATTGACCGATGGCATGGGCATGGGCGACACAGAAATGCTCAGGCAGTATTTGCAACTGCAGCCCGAGCACAAGCGAATGGTCAGGCAATGGGTGCGCATGTCATTGGCCTTTCAACAAACCCACCCCTAGGGCTCAGGGGCAGGCTATTGGGGGGACTGACTATGCGTTCCAAGCACCTTGTGCCTCTTCCCAACCCACCACCGCAATAGGTGAGCCATCTGGGTTGATGAATGTCAGGGGACCCAAAAAGGTCATATAGAACTCGCTGTCCTCAGGGAAAGAGGTTTGATCATGCCTAGCGCCTGAGCATTCGAAGCCATAACCGGGTGCAACTGCTGTGTCTCCCCCGTTCGCTTTACCTCCGCGCACATCCATGCGACCCTTGGTGAGCAAATACTCACCGGGTCCCGCATGAATATGCGGTGCAAATGAAGACCCCTTGGGGCAATCAAAAATGGCAGTCCAAGCGCCATGACCGGGTTGAACATGCAACAACTTCCAGCGAATGCCCCCCGCTGAAAGGGACGGTGGGAAGGGTATCCAGTTCAAATCTGGAATATGAACATACTCTTCGGCAATTTTAGATTTCATGCGTCTGTCTCCTGTGTTCTACATAGGGATGTCAGTTTGGCTTTGAATCAGCCAATTCAATACTGATCTGTTTAAGAACAGATGCAATCAAGACTAACCCTAGATGGGAGACTGAAGCAAAGCCACTGCCCTTGCCTCTATGGCCTGTCCTGAACCGACAGGACCCAGCTTTTCTGCAGTTTTCGCTTTGATATTGACTTGCTTCAAATCCAGCTGCAAAGCGGCAGCTATACGCTCGCTCATGGCGCCAATGAATGGCGCCAACTTAGGCGCTTGGGCAATCACCGTGCTGTCTATATTGCTTATTTGCCACCCCGCCGCTCGTACCAACCCACCCGTGGCCTGTAGCAACTTCCAAGAATCTGCACCACGCCAGCGCTCGTCAGTGTCGGAAAAATGGGTGCCAATATCGCCCAAGGCCGCCGCACCGAGCAATGCGTCTGTGATGGCATGGAGCAGCACATCGGCGTCCGAGTGTCCCAGTAGCCCAAGATGAAAAGGGATGACCACACCGCCAATGACCAATCGTCTGCCGGGCACCAAAGCATGGGTATCCCAGCCTTCGCCAATTCGAAATTGCACGGTCATGACAACACTCCTGGACGATGCTGACGGTCATTCAGAACAGCTTCAGCCAAAGCCCAGTCCTGCGGGTAAGTCACTTTGAAATTGAACGATGCCCCCTCGACCAGCAAGGGCGTATGCCCTTTTGCCTCCATGGCACTGGCCTCGTCTGTGATGTTTTCAGTGGGCTGCTCAAGCGCCTGAGTCAAAGCGCCTAAACGAAACATCTGCGGGGTTTGGGCCAGCCATTTGTCGCTGCGACTCAAGGTCGCCGACACGCGGTCACCCACTGAAGCTTTCAAGGTGTCGGGCAGGGGCAAAGCCAACAGGCCACCTGTGGGGTCTTGGGCGCAAGCTTGCAACAAGGCTTGTATCAACCGAGACGTGATCAAACAACGCGCCGCATCATGGACCAGCACCCAGTCCATTGGGTCGCTGCCTCGTTCCTGTAAAGAGCGTAAACCACCCAACACACTTTGGGCGCGGGTGGTGCCTCCGCGCGGGACGCATTGAAAAGCAGGTTGAGGGTATTGGATCAACAGTTCAGACATATAAGTGTCTTGCGGTGACACCACCAACAAGGCGTGTCCTAGACCCGCCACGCCTGAAAACGCTTTCAGGGTATGCATCACCATAGGTATGCCAGCCAACAAGGCGTACTGCTTGGGGATATCTACACCCGCGCGACTGCCAGTGCCAGCACAAGGGATGACCACATGGAAGCGGGGATGCTCTTGGCTCATGGGTGGGGACCGATCATGGGGGCATTCTAGAATCTCTAACTTCCATGCAATTGCCTGCCCTTCACAGCGTTCAGCGCTTCACACTCCCCCGTCCCCCTGGTTCTGCCGATGCAGCACTTCTTGCAGCCTTGGTTGAAAGGGAAAAAATCCAAGGTAGACGAGTCAGCATCATCTGTGCCGAGGCCTTTGATGCTCAGCGGTTACTGGAAGAAATGCAGTTTTTCCAACCCGAGTTGCAATGCGTGTTGTTTCCCGATTGGGAAACCTTGCCCTATGACGGCTTCTCACCCCATCAGGATTTGATCAGCGAGCGTTTGGCGACGCTGTGGCGTATCTCTCAAGGCAAAGCTGATGTTGTGCTGATGCCCGCCAGCACTGCCTTGTACCGCTTAGCGCCTGCGTCCTTCTTGGCGGCCTACACCTTTCATTTCAAGGTCAAGCAAAAGTTAGATGACGCCCAACTCAAGCAACAACTGACCATGGCAGGCTACAGCCATGTGTCGCAAGTGGTGAGCCCCGGTGAATACACGGTACGTGGCGGCTTGATCGACCTGTTTCCCATGGGCTCGCTGGTGCCCTATCGGGTCGATTTGTTTGACAACGAAATCGATTCGATACGCACCTTTGACCCAGATACCCAGCGCAGCCTCTACCCTGTACCTGAGGTTCGATTGCTGCCTGGTCGAGAGTTCCCCATGGACGAGGCATCACGGGCTTTGTTTCGCAGCCGTTGGCGTGAACTCCTCGACGGCGACCCCACGCGCAGCCGCATTTACAAAGACATGGGCAACGGTGTGGCCACGGCGGGTATTGAGTACTACCTGCCCCTGTTCTTTGAAGAAACCGCCACAGTGTTTGACTACTTGGGTCAAGCCTCGGTAGTGGTTTTGCACGGCGACCTTGAGCCGGTATTACAAAGTTTTTCCCAAGATGCGCAGGAACGCTTTCGCTTGGCGCAGGGCGACCCTGAACGTCCCGTGCTGTCGCCCTCGCACTTGTTTTTGAACACCGAGCAGTTTTTCACGCGGGTCAACCTTCATGCACAGTTATCGCTTCGCAAAGGCGACACCTCAGCCGTTGTTGATTGGGCGCAGCCGCTACCAGATGTCACTGTTGAGCGCGGCTCGGACACGCCTTTGGCGAGACTGCAAGCTCGCCAAGGCAACAGCTCGCAACGTGTTTTGGTATTGGCTGAAAGTGACGGACGCCGAGAAAGTTTGCTGGATTTCTTAAGAGCCTCAGGCGTGAGCCCTCCCAGTTTTGACTCGCTCGCTGATTTCATCCAAAGCGCCGAGCCGTTTGGCATTGCCACCAGCGGTTTGCACACCGGCTTTGCTTGGACGGCGTTGGGCATCGATCTGGTGACCGAAACCGAGTTGTTCTCTGCCAGCCCAAGCGCGAGGCGCAAACGCAAACAAGAAGCGGTCAGTGATGTGGAGTCGCTGATCAAAGACTTGTCAGAGTTGCAAGTAGGCGACCCCGTAGTACACAGCGCTCACGGTATTGGTCGTTACCGAGGCTTGGTCAATATGGACATGGGCCAAGGGGTAGACGATGTAGGTCAACCTCTGCTGCAAGAGTTTTTGCATTTGGAATACGCCGATGAAGCTACTTTGTATGTGCCGGTCAGCCAGTTGCACCTGATCAGCCGCTACAGCGGCGTGAGCCCCGATGAAGCGCCCTTGCACCGCTTGGGTTCGGGCCAATGGGACAAAGCCAAGCGACGTGCCGCTGAACAAATCAGGGACGCCGCAGCCGAGTTACTCAATATCTATGCGCGGCGTGCTGCTCGGCAAGGCCACCCGTTTCGCTACACGCCGCAAGACTACGAGGTATTTGCCAACGACTTTGGTTTTGAAGAAACCGCCGACCAGCGTGGTGCCATCCATGCAGTCATCCAAGACATGATCAGCCCACGCCCCATGGACCGTCTGATTTGCGGTGACGTCGGGTTTGGCAAAACCGAGGTGGCCTTACGTGCAGCCTTCATTGCGGTGATGGGTGGCAAGCAAGTGGCGATATTGGCACCCACCACCTTGCTAGCCGAACAGCATTTCCAAACCTTGACCGACCGCTTTGCCAAATGGCCAGTCAAGATCGCCGAGATGAGCCGCTTTCGCTCGCCCAAGGAGATCAAAGCCGCCATGCTGGGCTTGGAAGACGGCTCTATCGATATCGTGGTGGGCACCCACAAGCTCATCAGTGACACCGTCAAGTTCAAGGACCTGGGGCTGTTGGTCATCGACGAAGAACACCGCTTCGGTGTGCGGCACAAAGAAGCCATCAAAGCCATGCGAGCCGAGGTGGATATCTTGACCCTCACGGCCACACCTATTCCTCGGACCTTGGGCATGGCCTTGGAAGGGCTGCGCGATTTGAGTGTGATTGCCACCGCACCGCAACGCCGCTTGGCCATCAAAACCTTTGTACGAACCGAAGACAACGGCGTGATCCGCGAAGCGGTGTTGAGGGAATTGAAGCGGGGCGGCCAGTGCTATTTTCTGCACAACGAAGTCGAGACCATCCAAAACCGCAAAGAGCGTTTGCAAGAATTGATTCCTGAAGCACGCATCGCTGTGGCCCACGGGCAAATGCCCGAGCGTGAGTTGGAAAAAGTCATGCGCGACTTTGTGGCGCAGCGCTTCAATATTTTGCTGTGTTCAACCATCATCGAAACAGGTATCGATGTACCCACCGCCAATACCATTCTCATGAGCCGTGCCGATAAATTTGGCCTCGCGCAGTTACACCAATTGCGCGGCCGTGTCGGTCGCAGCCATCACCAAGCCTATGCCTATTTGCTGGTGCCTGATTTGCAAGGCTTGAGTAAAAACGCCACCCAAAGACTGGACGCGATACAGCAAATGGAAGAACTGGGTTCGGGCTTTTACTTGGCCATGCACGATTTGGAAATACGGGGTGCAGGCGAGGTACTGGGTGAAAACCAAAGCGGCAATATGCTGGAAGTGGGGTTTCAGCTCTACAACGAAATGCTGTCAGAAGCAGTTCGCGCTCTGAAAAACGGTGAAGAGCCCGACTTGCTCAGCCCCTTGCAAGCCACCACCGAAATTAATTTGCACGCACCTGCGCTCTTGCCCGACGACTACTGTGGCGATGTGCACCTGCGTTTGTCCTTCTACAAAAAACTGGCCACCGCCAAGAACCAAGACCAAGTCGACGCACTGCTTGAAGAACTGGTCGACCGATTTGGCAAGTTGCCCGCCCAAGCCCAAACGCTGATCGATACCCACAGACTGCGGGTCTTGGCCAAACCCTATGGCGTGGCCAAAGTGGATGCAGCCCCTGGCGTCATCCTCATCAGCTTCAAACCCCATGCGCCTATCGACGGCATGCGCATCATTCAATTGGTGCAAAAAAACAAACACATCAAACTCGCTGGCAACGACAAACTGCGCATTGAAAGGGCCTTGCCCGAAGTGAAAGACCGTGCGCAAATGGTCAGGGATATCTTGCGCTCCTTGGGCGAGCCGGTAGTACCTCAGGGCAAAACAACGGTAGCCACATGAGTCCACTTACCTTGCCTGCAGCAGAACACTCCCCTAGCCTTTGGGTTCAAGGCATCACATTACCGTTACGGCTGCATGACTTCAAGTTGATCGCCTTCGACATGGACTCCACACTCATCAACATCGAGTGCATCGACGAGGTGGCTGACGCAGCGGGGCGCAAAGTCGAGGTCGCTGCCATCACCGAAGCCGCGATGCGAGGCGAGATTGCCGATTACAAAGAAAGCCTGCGCCAACGCGTGGCCTTGCTGCGCGGTGTGCCTGCCTCTGCCCTGACGCAGGTCTATGACGAAAGGCTTCGCCTGAACCCTGGCGCCCAAACCTTGGTGCAAGCCTGCCAACAAGAGGGGCTCAAGACCCTGCTGGTCAGTGGGGGCTTCACCTTTTTCACAGACCGCGTGCGGGATCTGTTGCGTCTTGATTTCACCCGCAGCAATGTATTTGAAATTGAAAACGAGCGCCTCACTGGCCGCATGGTCGATCAAACATGGGGCGATATCTGTGATGGCGAAGAAAAACGCCGCATGTTGCTGGCCACCTGCAACGATTTAGGTATTTCGCCCCAACAAGCCATAGCGATGGGGGACGGCGCGAACGACCTGCCCATGATGTCGGTGGCGGGTCTGTCGGTGGCCTACCACGCCAAGCCCCGCGTACGCGAGGCCGCCCATGTCGCAATTGACCATGGTGGTTTGGACCGCTTACTGGAATTGTTCGTCTAATTTAATTGGGGTCTGACCCCAATTAAATGACCCCGATTAACGCAGCGCAGCGTAAATGGCTTGGGCAAGCTCAGGGGAAATGCCTTCGACGGTGCACAGGTCTTGCACACTGGCGTGCGCCACACCACGCACACCGCCAAAACGTTGCAGTAATTTAGCGCGTTTTTTGGGACCCACACCAGGGATGTCTTCCAAACTGCTACCCCCTGTGCGCACCTTGGCTCGCTTGGCCCGCATACCAGTGATGGCAAAACGGTGCGCCTCGTCGCGGATTTGCGCCACCAACATGAGTGCAGCTGAATCCGCTTGCAAGCTGAGCTTGGGTCGTTCATCGGCAAACACCAGTTCCTCTAAGCCCACCTTGCGACCCTCGCCTTTTTCCACGCCGACCAAGCGTGACACATCCAAATCCAGCGCAACAAATACCTCCCGCGCCATGCTGATTTGCCCTTTGCCGCCATCGATCAGCACCAAATCGGGAAACTTAGCTTCGCCTAAACGCACGGCTTGCGCCAATTTGCTGTAGCGACGTGTCAGCACTTGACGCATGGCGGCGTAATCGTCACCACCGGTGATGCCCTCGATGTTGTAGCGGCGGTATTCGCTGGCCTGCATTTTGTGGTGATGAAACACCACGCACGAGGCTTGGGTGGCTTCGCCCGCTGTGTGCGAAATATCAAAGCATTCCACCCTGAGGCTATCCAAGTCATCCACCGCCATGTCCAGCGTATCGACCAAGGCGCGGGTACGTGACTGCTGTGAACCTTCCTCGGCCAACAAGCGGGCCAGCTTTAACGCCGCGTTTTGCTGCGCCATCTCCAGCCATACCTTGCGCTGCTCACGCGGTTGGTGGATGACATTCAGCTTTACCCCCGTTTGCGCAGACAAGGCAGCCACCAACTCTTTGTCCACCGCATGATGGGTAATGAGCGTAGGGGGCAGCGGCACATCCACATAGTGCTGACCCAAAAACGCCTCTAGCACCTCAACGGGTTCAGCGCCATCGGCATGGGTGGGAAAGTAAGGGCTGTCGCCCAAATGGCGGCCACCGCGCACCATGGCCAAATTGACACAGGCTTTACCCCCTTGCACCACCACCGCCAAGATATCCACATCGCGGTCGTCCACCGTGTCCACCGCTTGCTGGTGCAGCACCTTGGACAAGGCGCTGATTTGGTTACGCACTTCAGCAGCTTGCTCAAACGCCAAGCATTCAGCGTGAGCCAACATGCGCTTTTCCAGCGACTGCATCACATCTTGGGTTTGACCTTGCAGCAGTTCGCAAGCACTTTGCACATCGCGCTGGTAGTCCTCCAAACTGACCATGCCCACACAGGGTGCCGAGCAGCGCTTGATCTGGTGCAGCAAGCAAGGTCGGTGGCGGTTGCGAAACACCGTGTCCTCGCAGGTGCGCAAACGAAACACTTTTTGAATCAATTGAATCGCTTCTCGCACCGCCCATACGCTGGGGTAAGGGCCAAAGTAATCGTGGTGCTTATCCACTGCACCACGGTAATACACCACCCTTGGTGCAGCTTTGGGGTGCGGATGACCCAAGGCGTCGGGGTCGCCTTTTTGGGCACGGGTGATTTTCAAATAGGGGTAGCTCTTGTCGTCTCGAAACAGGATGTTGTAACGCGGCTTGAGGGTTTTGATGAGGTTGTTTTCCAGCAGCAAGGCCTCGGCCTCGGAACGTACCACCGTGGTTTCAAGCTTGGCAATCTTGCCCACCATATGGCCGATACGGGTTCCACCGTGACTTTTTTGAAAGTAACTGCTGACGCGTTTTTTAAGATGGTTGGCCTTGCCAACATACAAGACCTGTCCCTCGGCATCGTAGTAACGGTAGACACCTGGCAACGGGGGCAAAGCAGCCACTTGCGACAACAGCTCGGGATCGAATGCTTCTGGCTCAGTCACGACACGATGGCAACAGAAACCTCGCCCAAACCGGGAAACTGTGCGAACAGGCGTTGGCCTTCCTCCACAGGAACGGGCACCACACAGGTACCTGTGATGACCACTTCACCTTGACGCAGGCACAGGCCATGGCTGATCAACTCATTGGCCAGCCAGGTAAGCGCCACCCGCGGGTCGCCCAGCGCGTTGGCGCCTCTGCCTTGCGCCACCAACTTGCCACCTCGGCTGACCTGCACCGCTTGGGCTGCAAGATCCAAGCTGCGCCAATCGGTGGTGAGCGCAGAGCCCAGCACCATGTGACTGGCGCAAGCAAAGTCGGCAATCAACTGCGCCTCACCCGCTGTGACAAAGTCTTGGTAACGAGAGTTGGGAATTTCAATGGCCAGATGCAGCTCGGCCACTTGCGCCATGACCTGCTGCACCGTCAAGGCTTGAGTTCCCAGCGCCAGCACATCTGAGCCCATACGAAAGGCAAATTCGGCTTCGATGACCCGCATGACATTGCCACGCATGGAAACCGCTGCGCCATCGGTCAAGCAACGTGAAGCCAGCAAACGCCCCGCCAAAGGGCCGCTGACCCCGATGTGTGCTTGGCCTGCTGTGCTGGTGGCAGCGATTTTCCAGCCTATGGCTTTGTCGCCCGTGGCCTCAAACAAAGACTGCTGTACTGCGTAGCCCTCGCCACGGGTTTGGGGACGGTACTGGGCGTCAATGGCGCTGATTTGCAGGGGTGCCTCCCATGCTGGCAGCAACTGCAGCGCTGCTGCCTGCGCCACACCCCCTACCATTGGCCAACGTTGGGCATAGAAGCCCAAGGTTCAGCAGGCGGCAAAGGCGCATGGGCTTGCAGCAACTCTACCGAGATGTTGTCGGGCGAGCGCACAAATGCCATGTAACCATCGCGGGGCGGACGCAAAATCGTCACACCATGGTTTTGCAAACGCTCGCAGGTGGCATAAATGTTTTCCACTGCATAAGCCAAATGCCCAAAATTGCGACCGCCTTGCAAGGCCTCGGGATCCCAATTGAAAGTCAACTCCACTTGGGCGCTGTGGTCGCCGGGGGCCGCCAAAAACACCAAGCTAAAGCGCCCCGAGGGGACATCTTTTTGACGAATGACTTCAAGGCCCAAAGCATCGCGGTAAAACTTCAAAGAAGCATCCAAATCGGTGACACGCACCATGGTGTGCAAATAGCGCATATCAAGGCATCCTTGTCGACTGCCAAGACACAAATTGCAAACCAGCATCGGTTTTTTGCCAAATGCTGGTGAAGCGCAAGACGACATTGATGTCATTCTCTTTCACCCGAACGTCATAGTTGCCAATGCCGTTGATGATGGCAACGCAACCAAAAGTGCGCACAGTCACTTCCGAGCGGCGCATGACCTTGTACTTGACTGTGCCTGAGCGCATGGATTCAATATAGGAGGCCTTGTTGTCCAGCACCGAACTGGTGTGGATATAAACCAAATCCGGCGAAAACAGCTTTTCCATGGCGGAAAAGTCGTCGCCCATTTGTGCTGCATAGCGGGCGTCTTCAGCCTTGAGGGTTTCATCGCTGCTGATGGGGTTACAAGCCCCGCCTGCGGCTTGGGCCAAGGTCACGAATGCCCATGCCACAACAAGTCCAATAGATCTCAAAATAAGACGCATCGCAATCTCCTTCAAATGTTTGCCTTGAATGATACGCTTGCCACCTGCTGGAAATGAAGACAGCACTTACCCGTAAACCCTAGAAACCGCCTTGAAACAATGACCGATTCGCCTTTCAAAAAATCTGATACCAACGGTTTTCGCCAAGGGCTCATCTCTTACGCAGACCAAGGTTTTTCTTTGTTTTTGCGCAAAGCCTTCATCAAGGGCGCTGGCTACACCGATGCAGCCCTTGACAAACCCGTCATCGGTATCGCCAACACCGCCAGCGCTTACAACCCCTGCCACGGCAATTCGGCACAACTGATTGAAGCTTTGGAGCGGGGTATCTTGCTCGCAGGTGGCTTGCCCATGACCTTCCCCACCATTTCCTTGCACGAAAGCTTTGCTGCACCGACCAGCATGTATTTGCGCAACCTCATGGCCATGGACACCGAGGAGATGCTGCGTGCCCAACCCATGGACGCGGTGGTGCTCATCGGCGGCTGTGACAAAACCGTGCCCGCGCAACTGATGGGCGCAGCATCTGCCGGTTTGCCAGCGATTCAACTCATCACCGGCTCCATGTTGACGGGTTCACACCGAGGTGAACGCGTTGGCGCTTGTACCGACTGTCGCCGCTACTGGGCACGCTACCGCGCCGGTGAGGTCGATGATGCCGAAAAAGACGAGGTCAACGACCGCTTGGTGGCCAGTGTGGGTACCTGCTCGGTCATGGGCACCGCCAGCACCATGGCTTGCATTGCCGAGGCGCTGGGCATGACAGTGCCCGGGGGTGCCTCGCCGCCTGCCGTCACCGCCGACCGTATGCGGGTAGCCGAACGCACCGGTACACAAGCTGTTGAACTTGCCCACTCACGCCTTGGTATAGAGCAAATACTGACCGCCGATGCCTTTGAAAATGCCCTTAGGGTGTTACTGGCGATTGGCGGCTCCACCAATGGCTTGGTGCATTTGGCGGCCATGGCTGGCCGCGTCGGTTTGGATTTAGACCTTGATGCGTTTGACCGCATGGGGCGGGAAACGCCGGTATTGATCGACCTCAAGCCCTCGGGTCAACACTACATGGAAGACTTTCACCATGCAGGCGGAATGCCGGCCTTGCTGCGTGAATTGCGTCCATTGCTCAAACTGGACGCCCTCACCGTCACCGGCAAAACCTTGGGCGAAAACCTAGCCGTAGCTCCTGCCGCATTCCCCCAAACCGTTATCCGATCGGTCAATAACCCCATTTACCCGCAAGGTGGCATTGCGGTGCTGCGCGGCAACTTGGCGCCAGCCGGTGCCATCATCAAACAATCGGCGGCTGACCCACGCCTGATGGAACACGAAGGCCGTGCGGTGGTGTTTGAAGACAGCGCCGATTTGGCTGCTCGCATCGACGACCCCGACCTAGACGTCCACGCTCACGATATCTTGGTGCTGAAAAACATCGGCCCCAAAGGTGCACCGGGTATGCCCGAGGCTGGCTATTTGCCGATTCCGCAAAAACTCGCTCGTGCAGGTGTGAAAGACATGGTGCGCATCTCGGATGGCCGCATGAGCGGCACGGCTTTTGGTACCGTGGTCTTGCACGTCACGCCCGAGGCGGCTGTGGGTGGACCGCTGGCCTATGTACAAACCGGCGACCGCATCCGTTTAAGCGTTTCTGAACGCAGCCTTGAATGGTTGGTATCTGCTGACGAACTCTCCCGCCGACAACAAGCGCACCCAGTGACTGCGCCTACGGCCGCTAGAGGGTATAGGCAATTGTTTTTAAAAACCGTCAACCAAGCCGATCAAGGTGCTGATTTTGATTTTTTACGCGCTGAACAATCCCAAGGCAAAACGCCTCGCTAAACCCTTTTAACCTCGAGAAAGCCCCTCATGATGCAATGGTTCAAAGAACTCTCCCCTCCAGAAAAGCGCACGTTTGTCGCCGCCTTCGCTGGCTGGACCTTGGATGCGCTGGACTTCATGGTGTTCACCTTTGTCATCTCCGCGCTGATTGGCTACTTTCATATCGACAAAACCCAAGCCGGCATGTTGGGCACTGTCACTTTGCTGTTTTCGGCGCTGGGCGGCTGGATCGCGGGCATGTTGGCGGATCGCTTTGGGCGGGTGCGCATATTGCAAATCACTATTGTGTGGTTCTCTGTTTGCACCTTCCTCATCGGTTTTGCACAAAGCTTCGAGCAAGTCTTTGTGCTTCGAGCGCTGCAAGGCTTGGGCTTTGGCGGCGAATGGGCGGTGGGTTCGGTGTTGATGGGTGAAATTGTCCGAGCCCAGTACCGAGGCCGAGCAGTGGGCACGGTGCAAAGCGGTTGGGCTGTCGGCTGGGGCATCGCCGCATTGCTGTACACCTTGGCTTTCAGTTGGTTATCCGAGGATTGGGCGTGGCGCTCGCTCTTTTGGTTCTCGGTCTTGCCGTCCTTTTTGGTCATCTATATACGACGCAACGTACCAGAACCTGAGGTCTACCAACAAAGCTGTGCCGCCAACGATGACAGCATCACGCGTGTGTCACCTTGGGCTATTTTTTCGCCTGCTTTGCTGAAAACCACCTTGTTGTCGGCCTTGCTGTGTACCGGCGTACAAGGCGGTTACTACGCCGTCATGACATGGCTGCCCACCTTCTTGAAGACTGAGCGCCACCTGAGTGTGATTGGCACAGGCGGGTATTTGGCTGTCATCATCAGCGGCTCTTTCATTGGCTACATCAGTGGCGCGTATTTCACTGACCGCTTTGGCCGCAAGCCCAATTTGTTTTTGTTCGCCGTGTTGTCTGGGCTGAGCGTCTACGCATATACCCAAATTGAATTGACCAACACCGAAATGTTGTTTGTGGGCTTCCCGCTGGGCTTTGCCGCTTCGGGCATTTTCAGCGGTATTGGCGCTTACCTGACCGAGTTGTTTCCATCCACGGTTCGCGCCAGCGGTCAAGGCTTTGCCTACAACTTTGGGCGCGGTATTGGTGCGCTGTTTCCCACCTTGGTCGGCTTGCTGTCAGCCAGCCAAGGTTTGGGGACGGCCATTGGGATGTTTGCGGGGGGGGCGTATGCGCTGGTGCTCTTGACGGTGCTGTTTTTGCCAGAAACCAGAGGTCGGGCTTTAACCGCCTGACACAAGCTGCTGCCATTGGCGCAGGGCCACAGACTTGGCTTGCATGATAGGCACACAAACGGGGTCGGGGTACCAAGTTTGCGTATCGGTTCGAGTCAGCGATTGCAAAAAATGCGCGTTGCTCGGTGCCCAACCCAAACCCACTGCAGCGGTTGCAGCAGCGCCTACGCAGGGTAAGTAGGTGCTGTCACGGTGGGCCACCACAGGCTTGTTCCAAACATCGGCCAAAATTTGCATCCATGCAGCGCTGCGGGTGGCACCTCCCACCACCTGAAGCGATTGCATGGGCTGTGCTTGGACTTCCTCGAATGCCCAAAGCAATGAAAGCGCTACCCCTTCCAAAACCGACCTGAGCATCTGTGCACGAGTGGTTTGCAAAGACAAGCCACTAAAACCTCCTTGCGGTTGCTCTGTCGAGACCGGAAGACGTTCAGCAGATAAATAAGGTAAAAAAAGCACATTGGCATCGGTAACCGTAGACGCCACCAAGTGCTCCATCGCGGCGTACCCCCTTGTCTCATCGTCCTCCCCAGTTAATTGCAAGGCCCAGCGGTGCACGCTGCCTGCATTGCTGATGGGGCCAATGCGGATATGCCACCCAGCTTGGGGACAGGGCAAAAGGAACAAAGGGGTTTGCCCAGTATGGAAAGCTTGCGCCAAGGTAGCCACCCAGCCAGAGGTGCCTAAATAGGCATAGCTTTGGGTGCTGTCAGTCACGCCTGCACCCAAGGTGGTGGCGCCAGCGTCACCTAAGCCGCAAAAAACCGACAACCCAACGTCCAGCCCCGTGAACTCTGCCGCCCTATCGCTCACCCCCCCCACACAGTCACCCGCAGGGTGCAAGCTTGGCAAGCTCAGATGGTGCAAGCCCAAAACTGTCATCCATTCGCTGGTCCAACACCCCGCATCAAAGTTGTACATGCCAGTGGTGGCCGCAGTGGTGGGATCGGTCACCGCTTTGCCCGTCAAGCGAAAAATAATGAAATCCTTGGCACCCACCAAAACCTGCTTGGTGCGTTGGAAGTGGTCAGGCTCATGGTCACGAAGATGCAGGATTTTGGCCAGCACCGAGGCACCATTAAAAGGGTTTCGCGTGGTCTGGGCCACCTGAGTTGACCCAAGGGTCGCCAAGACAGCCGCGGCTTGCTCACCAGCACGGGCATCCATGTACAGCACTGCAGGACGAACAACTTCGCCGTTGGCGTCCAGTGCGATGAGGTCTTGCATCTGACCGCTAAAGGTCAATGCTTTGAGTGAAGATGGTTCAACGCCCAACGACCACCATTGGCGCAACACGGCACAAAAACTGTCCCACCAAAGATGTGGGGCTTGCTCACCTGGTGCATCTTTGCTGGCCGCATAGTCTTGGCTACAAGCGTGGTGCATCACCCCCTGCTGATCAAGCAACACCGCCTTGATAGCGGATGAACCTATGTCAAAACTGGCGATGTAGGCCATGGTGTCAGCGCTAACGCGCGGCCCCCCATTTTTGCGACACCACAGCAGCGACAACGATGGCACCTGTCAACATATCTTGTAAAAAAGAAGGCACATTGAGAATGGTCAGGCCATTGGCCAAAATACCCAAGGTGGCCGCTCCGAGCAGCGATCCCAGCATATGCGGCGTTGCACTTCGCACCACGGTGGTACCCAAAAATGCAGCAGCATACGCGGGCAGAAACAAACCATTGCCGCCCGTGGGATGCGCCGAGCCCAGCCGAGAAGCCAGCAAAACACCTGCAACGCCAGCGGCCAACGCACACAAACCAAAAGCGCCTACTTTGTGCCCAAGCACAGACACCCCTGCCAAGCGAGCAGCCCTGCCATTGCCCCCGACGGCATACAGTTGACGTCCAAAGACTGTGTGATGCATCACGACATACGCACACGCCACACTGCCCAACATGACCCATGACGGGCCTGGCAAACCCATCAGCACGGCGCGGCCTAACCAGCTGAAGTTATCTGGGATGTTTTCAAACACGGTTGAGCCGCCGGTCAGCCAAAAGGTCAATCCGCTGAGCATGGTTCCTGTGGCCAAGGTGGTGATAAAGGACAGCACACCAAAATAACCCACCAACCAACCGTTGAACATGCCCATCAGGCAGCACAGCCCCAGTGTCAACACTACCGCTATGGTCACATCCATGCCACTGACCGCCAACTGCGCTGACATCACACCAGCAAAGCTGGCCATGGCGCCCACCGACAAATCAAACTCGCCTGCGGCCATCACAAACGTGGCGCCCAAGGCGATCAGGACCAAAAAGGCAATTTGGCGGGTCACGTTGATGGCATTGTCCAAGGTGGCAAAAGCCTGTGGACTGAGGTAGGCAAAGACAGTGCACACCAACAGCAAGGCGCCCAAAGTGGCATAGGTACGAAGCCATTGCTGAAGCGAAATCGAATTCATGCAGCGATTTTTTCCCTATGCGCTGCATTGTCTAAGGGCTTGGCAAAACACCAATGCAAGACCTGCGCGGCATTCAGTTGTTGATTGGGCAAGTCTGCAACGCTTGCGCCCTCACGAACCACCACCACTCGGTCAACCCATTGCAGCATTTCGTCCAAGTCCGAGGTCACCACCACGGCTGCGCCGCCAGCCTCGCAATGGTCACGCACCAGTTGGTGAATGGCTCGACGGGTGGCCACGTCCACCGCTTGGGTCGGTTCATCACACAACAACACCACCGGTTGCATGGCCAAGGCACGGGCAAAGACGATTTTTTGTTGGTTACCCCCGCTCAGCTCAGACACAGGCTGCTCCAGGTCTCTGGCCTTGATGGCGAGGGTATCTATCCATTCCTGGGCAAATTTGTTTTCTTTATCACGGCGCAACCACCCCCAACGACTCCATCGCCTGAGCAGGGACAGGCTAAGGTTTTCACGCAAACGCATGCCCATCACCAGGGCGTTGTGACGCCTGTCTTCGGGCACCAACACCAGGCCCTGTTTTGCCGAGGCGCCAGGGCTGGTCGGCCGATAAGGTTGTCCCATCCAATGCAAGCTTCCTCGCGACACAGCCCTGAGCCCGACCAAGGCTTCCAAAAACTCGGTTCTCCCCGCGCCAGCCAAACCGTACACGCCCACCAATTCGCCAGACTGCAAACTGAGCTGTATGCCTTGCACGCAAGCATCCTCTGTGCAAAGGTTATCAACATGCAGCAAAGCACGGCCCTGCACGCTGGCAGTAACCGGTCGTTGATGGGCGCTGGAAGATTGGCCTGACATGGCATGGACCAAATCGGAATGGGTTTGCTCGGCAGCTTCAAGCGTCGCCACGGTTTTCCCGTTGCGCAGCACCACAATGCGCTGCGATATCTGCAAGACCTCTTCCAAGCGATGGCTGACATACAACACGGCCATGCCTGCGTTTTTCCATGAACGTATGCGCTCCAAAAGCAAGTCTGCATCGTGACTGGTCAAGGCCGCGGTAGGTTCATCCAAAATCAGCACCGCCGGGCGCTGCATCCAACAGCGCAGCAAAGCCAAATAAAAGCGCTGGGTGGCGGTGTAACTGAGCACAAGGTTTTCTAAGGGCAGTGCCAAGTCCAGTTCATTGCAAGCGGCCTGTGCCAAAGCCCGCATCTTGGGGTAAGAGATGAAAGCCCCGAAGGCTGTACTGGGAAATGACAGGCCGATAAACAAGTTGTCTAAACCACTGAGGCTGGCAATCAACTGCGGGTCTTGGTGAACCACCGCAATCCCCGCCAAGCCATTCTCAGCAGTGAGCACGCCGGCGTCACAGGCATAGCTGCGTGTCAACACATGGATAAGGGTGGACTTGCCAGCGCCATTTTCACCAATCAAGCCCAACACCTCGCCTGCCTGCAAACGTATGTCAACACCCTCTAAAGCCGTCAGCTCGCCAAACCGCTTGGTCAAGCCGACGCCTTGAAGAACCACGCTCACTTGGTGATCAAGCTGGCCGGTGCGTACATTTCCGTGCTGCTGGGTTTTTTGCCCGCGAATGAAGCTTCCATTTGTGTCGTCACCAATTCAGCCATGCCACGGAAATTTTGCTTCATGGTGGCCACAAAGGGTGAGCCTTTTTTGATCAAGTCGTTGGCTTGGCTGGTGCCATCAATGCCAGTGACCACAATTTCGTTGCGACCAGCGGCTTGAATGGCTTGGGTGGCACCAATGGCTGGCTCGTCCCATGCAGCCCACACCGCGGTAATAGAGCCTTTGGCAGGGTTGGCTGTCAGAATACTTTCCATGGCTTTGCGGGCATTCTCGATGGGGCCGGGCACTTGCACATGTTGCTCGCTGATGACTTTGATATTGGGGTTTTTCTTGAGCAAGGCATCCAAGGCTTGTGAGCGTTTGAGCACACCAGGATGGGGACGGTGGGTAAACACCACGATGGAACCTTTGTTGCCAATGGTTTTGAGCAAATGCTGGCTGATGGCGTCAGACATGGCCGTGTTGTCGCTGGTGGCATTCATCACCATGCCGGGGATGTAACCAGAGTCACAACCAAACACGGGAATGCCTTTGGCTGCTGCTGCTGCAATTTGGGTTTTCACTTGGTTGGGGTCCGCACTGACAATGACGATGGCGTCAGTTTTGGCAGCAATGGCATCTTCCATGCGACTGGCCATTTGCCCAAAGTCGCCTTTGGTGTCGATCACATTGGCTTTCCAACCCTTTTTGCCAGACAGCTCTGCCAACGTGGTGAGCATTTCATTGGTGGTGACCGATTGCTGGTAAGGGGTGATCAATGTGATGTTTTTAGCTTGCTGGGCGCCGACCTGGGTGGTGCAGGACAACGCTAAGGCCAATGCTGAGAAAGTGAAATGGCGACGCAAGGGATTAAAGCGAGATGGGTTCAAAGTTATCTCCGTGAAGTGTTGTAGAAATTAAAGCGCGAGAAAAATTCTAACTGTGTCTGCCAACCCTAGGGTTTCAAGTGAATCGCCGCTTGCATGGCCTGTGTCGCCACCTCTTCCAACCAGCCAAAGTCCATGTGCTGGTGGGCTTCGCAAAAAAACCAAGGCTCTCTGGAGTCGGGCTCCAGCATCACACCTCGGGCAATCAATTGCCAGCAAAACTCGCGGTACAAACTGCTGTTGGTCTTGCGCCAGTCGCGGTAAGTCTCAGGCACGGTGGGGGTGAAGTGGATACCCAGCATGGAGGCAGGACCGGCAAACCTGTGTTCAATCCCCGCTTGGGTGAACACCCGCCCCAGCAGATCGCGTACCCGCTCGCCGACGCGGTGCACGGTTTGCAGCGCATCGGTATGGGTCAAGATATCCAAGGTGCAATGGGCGGCGCTCAAACCCACCAAATTGGCGGTGTAGGTTCCGCCATGCACCACAGAGCCAGCGCCAGCGCCCACCACATCCATCACATCGGCACGGCCGCCAAAGGCAGCCACCGGATAGCCGTTGCCCATGGCTTTGGCATAGGCCGTTAAATCTGCATGAATGCCATACAAGGCCTGCGCTCCGCCCTTGGCCACCCGAAAACCTGACTTCACCTCGTCGATGATCAGCATGGTGCCTTGGGCTGTACAAAGGTCGCGCAAGCGCTCAAGCCATGCTTGGCTCGCGGCGATGCTGCCTGCGTTGCCGATGATGGGCTCTAGCACCACGCAAGCCAGTTGATGATCGCGGTGCTGGAACAAGTCTTCCAAGGCTGCAAAATCGTTCAAGCCAATGATGTCAACCAAGTCGTGGGTCTTTGGGGGAATACCTGCGCCAAAAGGAATCACCTTAGGTGCTTGGCCGCCGTGGGCGTCCCAGTTTTCAATATCTGACTTCCACATCAACTCGTCGTACAGACCGTGAAAGCCGCCCTCCACCGTCGCCATGCGTTCTCGCCCCGTGAAGCCGCGTGCAGTGCGCACCGCACCCATCACCGCTTCTGTGCCGGAGTTGGCAAAACGCATCTTTTGTATCTGGGGGCATAAAGCTTTGATTTGCTGCACCACCAAGGTGTCCAACTCGGTAGCAAATCCCGTCAAAGTGCCGCCGCTTTGAATTTGCGCAATCACCGCATTGTCAACCCGCTCATCGCCATAGCCCAAAATCACGGGTCCATAGCCCAAACGGAAATCCACATAGGTTTTACCGTCCACATCGAACAACTCGCAGCCCTTGGCTCGTTGGATGAACACAGTGCGGTTGGGTCCCCAGTAGCGGTAGTTTTCAGCCACGCCCTCGGGCATGTGGCGCATCGCTTCTTGAAGCAGTTGCGACTGACGGCTCATAGCTTTACTGCCTCACCATGGGGTGGGCGCAGCAACAAACCCACCCGTTCTTCGAGCAACTTCACCACATGCAGTTCGGCAGCTTCGTCGCCATAACGAGCTCTGGCCTCTTCGAACAAGGCTTGGGCATGTGCGCCCATGGTGAGCGAATACCCCTGCGATTGGGCGATTTGGTTGACCAGCGCCAAATCTTTGCAGCACAAGGCCAGCGAAAAACTAGGGTCGTAGTGACCTGCAAAAATGGAAGGAATGTCGTGCCGCGCCACCCAGCTGTCGCCCGCGCTGGAAGTAATGGCCTCTTGCACCACGTTCAGCGGCACACCCGCTTTGGCACCCAGCATCAACGCCTCGCCAATGGTGGCGGCACCCACAAACCACAGCAGATTGGTTAAAAGCTTGACCGTGGCTGCGTTGCCCGGTTTGCCGCAATGGAAGATTTTCTCGCCAATAACATTGAAGATTGGCAGGTGCTTGTCAAAGCAAGCTTTCTCGCCGCCCACAAAGATGGACAAACGCCCCAAGGCCGCCATGTCCACAGCGTTGGTGACGGGCGCTTCTAAAAAATGAACACCTCTTTCGCCAGCCATTTGCACCAAGCGTTGCACCAACTCCACCGAACTGGTGGAGGTGTCGATCACCGTGGTTCCCGAACGAACGTTGGCGAGAACGCCCTCAACGCCAAGCATGACTTGGTTGACTTGGGGTGGTCCGGGCAAGGAGGTCATCACCACATCGGCCTGCGCCACAGCTTGCGCGACAGAATGGGCTTGTTTCGCGCCCAAAGCCAACAAGTTGGCTGTTTTTTCAGGCATTGAGTCCAACACAGTGACGTCATAACCGGCGCGTACCAAATTGGCGGCCATGGGGTTGCCCATATTGCCAACGCCGATGAAAGCCAGAGTTGGCAAGTGACTCATGATTTTTTAAACGTCAAAAACTGCGGCTTGTCGCCCGAATAAGGTTGGTAGGTAAAGCCAAAAGCTTCAAGCAAATCCAAAGCTTCGGCAAAAGGGTAGGTGCGGTATTGAATGGTCTGCGCCATCAAGGTTTTGTCGCCGTCAGCCAAATAGTAATGCTTGATAAAACCATGGTCGGCGAGCTCAATTTTTTGCGAGTACATCATGCCGTTCGAGATAGGGTTGGCGTAATCATGATGCGGTCCTTGAACGCCTAGCAGCAATTGCCCACCCGCTTTGACATGCTGGGCCACTTTGGACAAACCTTGTCGGTTGGGTTCGTCTTGTGCGATGTGACTGACCAAAAATGGTTCTTTGTCGCCATCGATCACGAAGTACCAGACGCCGCCGTAGGAAAAAGCCAAGTCATAGGCCTGGTCCAAATGCAGTTCAGTCACGTTTTGGTGATGTAACTTCACTTGGGAAAATGTCTGCAAGCGTTGTTGTGCAATCGTCAACATGGCTTGGGTTAAATCTACACCTGTGATGGCAACATTGGGTTGACGCTTGGCAAGGGTCTCCAAGATCAGGCCCGTGCCGCAGCCAATTTCAAGAACACTAGAGAAGGGTTGGTGCTGAACAAGGGAGTCTACAATTTTGTCGTAATCATAATAACCAGATGTCATGATTAAGTCGTAATAACCAGACATATTCGTGTAATCGCCCATTATCTTCCCTGGTAAACAGCTGACCGAGAGATCAGGGTAGCGCCATCTGGCTAAGCCCCCCAAAATTTGGCGCAAGCATATCAGTCCCGGATGTTAGCCCTTTTCATCTTTGAATCACTGGGCGATTAGGCCTCCCCATCTAGAATGGCCTACTTTTCAAAGTGCTTTCTTGACCAACCCATGCTTTCATCATCCCTACTGAAAAAAGGCCTGCTATTTCTTGCACTCGCTTTGGTGGGTTTGATCTTTGCCCAACGCAATTTGGTGTCTTGCGCATTTCAAACCAACCCCCATCAAGGCTCAATTGAGTCAGTGGCAAGAGGGGAACAGATATGGGCTTTGTATTGTTTAAGTTGTCATGGGCCTAACGGAGTGGGTGATGGACCTGCAAGCGCACAGTTAGCCAAGAGGCCCAAAGACTTGACGATGATTGCATCGCCCCCGATTTTCCCTGACGGTATCTTGGCCTTTCGCATTACCAATGGGAAAAATACCATGCCTGCATGGCAAGACACTCTTACCCCAGACCAAATTTGGGACCTTGTGAGCTTTATCCGCTCCAAGTCCAACCGCACTTTTTAAAGCGAGATAATGTCTTATGGATAAACCTCACGTCTGTACCTACTGCAATTTGTCTGAGTCGCGCATCATTGACCAAAGTCCTCTGACTTTGGTGTTTCGCGATGTCTTTCCTGTCTCGCCGGGCCACACCCTCATCATCCCGCGCCGTCATGTCGAATCCTATTTCGATCTCACCGACCAAGAGCGCGAGGACCTGACTTTCATGATGATACGAGCCAAGAATGTGCTTAAAAATGAGCTAAGCCCTCAAGCCTTCAATATAGGCATCAACGAGGGTTTTGCTGCAGGTCAAACCGTGGCGCACATCACCATGCAACTGATTCCTCGCTTCAAAGGCGACGTCACCGAACCACGCGGCGGTATCCGCTGGATTTTTCCTGACAAAGCTGTTTTTTGGGAAAAGAAACCCACCACAGTCACCACCACAGACACCAAATGAAAAACAACTTCACCGCAAAACAACTGACCATTGCCGCCCTTATTTTGTCGTCTGCCACAGCACTGCGGGCCGCAGAACTCAGCAACGACGACCGGATTTACCAAGCCACTTTTGGCGTCATCACTGCTTTTGGTTACAAAAAACAAATCGATGCCGACCCCATTTGCAAAGGCAAGGCTTACCCCGATTTCGATTTAGAACAATTCTTGAACGCCATTCCCAAGGACTTCCTCACACGCCCCGGTCAGCGCGAAGGCATTACCAACCAATTCAAAGGCTATTTCCAAAACATCGACACCCTGCAACTGCCTTCGGGGCAAACCATTCCTGTGGCCTACCAAGAGTTGAAAAAAAGTACGGCTTTGCTGCTGCGCAAAGAAACCGAAAGCAGTGACGTGGCTGATTTGTGCCAAAAAATTTACGACGACGCAGACAAGATTTTTAAAAAGCAAGTCCAGAGCATTCAACTTTTGGTCGTTAAAAAATAAGGCCTTTTAATGAAAATACACCTCTGTTTTCCTGCTTTGAGCCGTAACCGCTTGGCAATAGTCCTCATGGGAGTTTTGCTACTAACCGCTTGTACCCAAGAGCAACAGAACAAAATTGGCCGCGAAATCCAAAACTGGACGGGCACCGATGGCGTATTGGAAATTTACGCAGGCGATAAATTGGTTCGTCGCTTCCTGAAGGTGGACAAACTGAGCACTGCGCTGGGAACCGATGACGGTAAGGCCCGCGATTACCGTTACGGCTATGGCGTTTTAGACGAAAACCTCAATATGCAAGTTGATCCTAACGAAAAGCGGGTTTATTTTGAAATCAGCAGCTTTTCAAACATTGTGTTTTTTGAGAATCCCCACTGAACGCACAATGGGGTTTCAGCCAGCAGACCAATTCGGTTTACGCTTGTCCAAGAAAGCTTGAAAGCCTTCTTGCGCAGTGTCTTCCATCATGTTGCAGGCCATGGTTTGACCCGCCAACTGATAAGCCGCGCTCAAACCCATTTCTAACTGTTGATAAAACAAGGCCTTACCTAAACGAACTGCAGGCTCGGGTTTGGCCACGATCTTCAGGCACAACTGTAAAACCGCCTCAGTCAACGCATCGCCCTGCACAACTTGGTTGATCAAACCCCGTTCTTTGGCGGTATCAGCGTCAATAAAATCGCCAGTCAAAAGCATTTCCATGGCTTGCTTGCGGTGCATATTGCGGCTCAAGCCCACGCTAGGGGTAGAACAAAACAAACCATAGTTAATGCCCGACACCGCAAACCGAGCTTCTTGGCTGGCGACGGCCAGATCACACATACTGACCAACTGGCAGCCCGCCGCAGTGGCAATGCCCTGAACTTCGGCAATCACAGGTTGAGGCAGATTTTGAATACGCACCATCATGCGACTGCATTGGGCAAACAATTGGGTATAAAAATCGTGGTCGGGATGGTTACGCATTTCACGCAAATCGTGTCCAGCGCTGAAGGCGCGGCCGCTTGCAGCAATCACCACGACGCGACACGCTGCGTCTTGCGCCACAGTTTGCAAAGCCTCGTCCAAGGCGCTGAGCATCTCGCTTGACAACGCATTGAAGCTATCCGCACGGTTGAGCACCAAACGCGTCACGCCAACAGCAGGTGTTTCCCGCAAAACCCAATCGTTCATGGTGTATCTTCTCCTTTGAAACCTGTCTTTTTCCTGCCCCTATGCACCCCAAGCAACCGCCCTTGATTTATCTCGGGCCTCATGATCCGCTGCCAGACGCTTCGACGGCCTGGGATCGCTCCCATGGCGTTGAGGGCTTAGTCGCGGCCGGCGGCGGTCTGTCTGTGGAGCGTCTTCGGGAAGCTTACAGCAAAGGCTGCTTTCCTTGGTTTAGCGAGGGTCAGCCCGTGCTGTGGTGGAGCCCTGACCCTCGAATGGTCTTGCAAGTTGCGCATTTCCGCTTCCACCGCTCCCTGCGGCAATGGATGAAGCTGCATAAAAACTGGGAAATTCGCATCGATTCAGCTTTTGATGCGGTCATAGAGCATTGTGCCAATGCGCATCGCCCTGGGCAAAACGGCACATGGATCGTGGCCGATATGGTCAGCGCTTATAAGGCCTTGCATGCGGCAGGCATGGCTCACAGTGTTGAGACATGGATCGATGGCAAGCTTCGTGGAGGGCTTTACTGCGTCAGCATAGGGCGGGCCATATTTGGTGAATCCATGTTCAGCTTGGTTCCCAATAGCTCCAAAATCGCTTTAGCCGCTTTGGTGGCTTTTTGTAAAGCCAACCAAATCAGCATGGTGGACTGCCAACAAAACACCCCCCACTTGGCTTTGATGGGAGGTGGCGAAATGCCACGCGCTGAGTTTCTTAAACATATCCTAGTTGCCCAAGCACTACCCTCTTTGAGTTGGCATTTTGACCCTTTATACTGGGATGAATTCTCAACTCCTACCGCTTCGCCGTGACCCACCTCAAGGATTTGCCGCTTCAATCGTTGCAGTTTTATGCAACAGCGCCCTACCCTTGCAGCTACCTACCCGATCGACAGGCCAGGTCCCAGGTGGCCACTCCCAGCCATCTGATCCACAATGACACCTACTCTGAATTAGTCGCCAAAGGATTTCGCCGAAGCGGCATGTTCACCTACCGCCCCTATTGCGATGGCTGCCGTGCCTGTGTGCCTTTGCGTGTCAAGGTCAATGAATTCATGCCTTCACGCAGTCAGCGAAGAGCGCTCAAACAGCACGAGGATTTGCAGTCGCGAATTTCGAAATTGGTTTATGCCCCTGAGCATTACCAGTTGTACCTTGCCTACCAAACTGGCCGCCACGCAGGCGGTGGCATGGACCAAGACAGCGTAGAACAGTACACACAGTTTTTGCTTCAAAGCCGAGTCAACTCTCGTTTGGTGGAGTTTCGAAGCCCTGACGCCGCAACGCTTGATGGGGCTTTGCGTATGGTGTCTATTCTGGATGTCCTTGACGACGGACTATCAGCGGTTTACACCTTTTATGACCCCTTGGCAGCAAAAGGCTTGGGAACCTTTTGCATTCTGTGGCAAATAGAACAGGCCCGTGAGTTAGGCTTGCCGTATGTGTATTTAGGCTACTGGATCAGCCAAAGCACAAAGATGAACTACAAAGCCCAGTTTGGTCCTCACCAAGTACTCATAGAAGGCGAATGGGAAGACGTCTGAACCCGCTCTTGTAAGATATCGCCATGCGAAAAATACCTGCAGGCCATGTTCCGTCTCCCTCGATTCAAGTGCTAGAACGCATGTTCGCTCTGATAGACGTATTGGCGGCCAAGGAAGGTTCAGCAACTCTGAAGGAAATCAGCGAAAAGACGGGTTTGCATCCTTCCACCACCCATCGTATTTTGAATGACTTGGTGCTGGGGCGCTATGTCGACCGCCCCAAGTCTGGGCACTATCGCTTAGGAATGCGCCTACTGGAGCTAGGCAACTGTGTCAAAGCGCGTCTCAATGTCAGAGATATGGCGCTAGAGCCTATGCAAGATTTGCATCAACTCACGCAGCAACCGGTGAACCTCAGTGTTCGCCAAGGTGACGAAATCGTCTATATAGAACGCGCCTACAGCGAGCGCTCAGGTATGCAAGTGGTTCGTGCCATTGGGGGCAGAGCGCCCTTGCACTTGACATCTGTAGGTAAATTATTTTTAGCCGCCGACGACAACCTGCGCGTTCGCGCCTATGCCAACCGTACAGGCTTACCAGGCCACACCCGCAACAGCATCACCCAGTTGGCTGCACTGGAAAAAGAGATTGCCAAATCTCGCCAGTCTGGCGTGGCCAGTGATAACGAGGAGCTCGAATTGGGGGTGAGGTGTATGGCTGCTGGTATTTACGATGACCAAGGAAAGCTGATCGCCGGTTTGTCGATATCAGCGCCCGCTGATCGCCTAGATGAATCCTGGCTTTCTAAACTACAGGACACTGCCCATCAGATTTCTCTGCAATTGGGTCATCCCATCAATAATTAAGAAGCCAGCGACTGGCGGGTCTCTAGCCAGCGCCGAACACGCTCTGCATCAGCGATACGGCTGAACTTACCCGCAGAGTCTAAGAAAACCATGATCAATTTACGACCAGCCACTTTGGCTTGCATTACTAAGCACTGACCTGCCTCGGAGATGTAGCCGGTTTTTTGCAAGTAGATATCCCAATTGGGATTGGAGACCAATCGATTGGTAGAGCGGTATTTCAAAGTTTTACGCCCTACTTCGACTTGGAAACCATTAGAGGTCGACAACTCACGCAGGGTGGAGTCATTTGCAGCAAAGGCCACCAAGGTAGCTAAGTCTTTGGCGCTGGATTGATTGCGGCTGGACAAACCCGTGGGTTCAGCATAGCGAGTGTCACGCATTCCCAGTTGCGCAGCCTTGGCATTCATTTGATTAATGAAGGCATCCAAGCCAGCGGGGTAAGTGCGTCCCAAGGCATGGGCAGCGCGGTTTTCACTGGACATCAGCGCCAAATGCAACAACTCACCACGGGTCAAGGTCGTGCCAGGGCGCAAACGTGAACCGCTGCCTTTTTCGGTATCGATGTCATCTACCGAAATTGTGATGGACTCGTCCATATCCAGATTGGCTTCGCGCACCACCAATGCCGTCATCAATTTGGTAATGGAGGCGATTGGCAAAACCGCTTGGTCGTTCTTACTGAGCAAAACTTCTTGGGTGTCTTGATCAATCACATAAGCCACGCTGGACTTGAGCGCGATTTGATCGTCGGACACCGAATGCAATCCAGCCAACTCGCCAAAAGAGGGACGCTTGGGCAAAGCTTTTTTCGCGCGGCTACTTTTTTTGGCAGCTGCAACCGATTTGGTTTTGAATTTTTGCTTGCCGCCAGCGGCATGTGAGGCAGGCGCCCAAGCCATAAATAGGGCAACGCAAAGCGCGACAACAAAACGTGAGTTCATACTTTTCAACATGGTGTCCCAGTGCAGGCTCCGACGAGCCTTGATGCACTAGTGTAGTGCGATTTAAAATTACACGCAAGATCAAAGACTTGCGTGTAATTTATCAGGTAACCAAAAGGCAGTTTCCTTACGGAATGTTAAAGACATCGTGAAGACTTAGCCTTGTGCCGCTACACGTTCAGCTTTACTCTGCAATTTATTCAATGCACTTAAGTATGCTTTTGCCGAGGCCACCACGATATCAGGGTCAGCCCCTACACCATTGACAATGCGCCCGTTGTTTTGAAGCCTCACAGTGACTTCACCCTGACTTTCAGTTGAGCCGCTGATGGCGTTCACGGAATAAAGCACCATCTCTGCCCCGCTTTGCACATGCTTTTCAATCGCCTTCAACGATGCATCCACTGGGCCATTTCCGTGCGCTTGACAAGCGAATTCTTTGCCGTTGTCAGTGATGACGATTGAGGCAAAAGGCATCTCGCCTGTTTCACTGTGTTGCGACAACTTCACAAATGAAAACACATCGTTGTCATGCGAAATACTTTCTTCGCTGACCAAGGCCAAAATATCCTCATCGAAAATTTCACTTTTGCGATCTGCCAATTCTTTGAAACGACCAAAAGCAGCATTGGTCTCAGCTTCGCTGTCGAGTTCTACACCCAAATCTTGCAAGCGTTGCTTAAAAGCATTTCGTCCACTCAACTTTCCCAACACAATTTTGTTGGAACCCCAGCCCACATCTTCAGCCCGCATGATTTCGTAGGTATCACGCGCCTTCAAAACCCCATCTTGGTGAATACCTGAGGCATGGGCAAAGGCATTGGCTCCCACCACCGCCTTATTGGGTTGAACCACAAAACCCGTGGTTTGACTGACCATGCGACTGGCAGCCAAGATATGTTTGGTGTCTATGCCAAGCTCAAGTCCGAAATAGTCTTTACGGGTTTTGACTGCCATGACAATTTCTTCCAAAGAGCAATTACCTGCCCGCTCACCCAGCCCATTGATGGTGCACTCGACTTGCCGAGCGCCGCCAATTTGCACACCAGCCAGAGAGTTAGCTACCGCCATACCTAAGTCGTTATGACAATGCACCGACCAAATAGCTTTGTCGGAATTGGGTATGCGCTCTCTTAATGTCTTGATAAAAATACCGTACAACTCGGGTACTGCATAGCCCACGGTATCAGGCACATTGATGGTGGTTGCGCCCTCAGCAATGACTGCTTCCAAAATACGGCACAGAAAATCCATATCGCTGCGGTAGCCGTCCTCAGGGCTGAACTCCACATCTGCTACCAAGTTGCGGGCAAACCGAACAGACTGTTTGGCTTGCTCAAACACTTGGTCAGGCGTCATGCGTAGCTTCTTTTCCATATGCAAGGCAGAGGTTGCAATGAAAGTGTGAATTCGAGAATTCTTGGCACCTTTGAGGGCCTCGGCAGCACGCGAGATATCTCGGTCATTAGCACGTGACAAAGAGCATACGGTCGACTCGGTAATGGCGTTGGCAATGGCCTTAACAGCTTCGAAATCGCCATCGGAACTGGCAGCAAAGCCCGCTTCGATCACGTCAACTCGTAAACGCTCGAGTTGTCTTGCGATTCGCAATTTTTCATCGCGTGTCATAGAGGCGCCGGGAGACTGCTCGCCATCACGCAAAGTGGTGTCAAAAATAATCAATTTGTCAGCCATGTTTAAGCTCCTGAAAATTCAACCTTCCGATGCAAACCGTTCAGCCCCATTGAAAAAGGCCCGGTGCGGTAAGCAAACGGGCCTTGGGGAAAATTGCGCAAACGCTACTGATCCAGCCCATGAAAGCTTTGAAGCAGTAGTAGTAGCGAAATATTCATGAGAGGAATGTATCACAGGCTTATGGACAATAACCAAGCCAAGGATTGAGGGCTTATTAGTGCAAGCCTTTTTCATCTGGCTCGTCTGTCGAGGTACTGATGACGCTGGTGGGCAATCCCTTGTAGCGCCGCCAAGCATAAACCACATAGCCGCTAATCCCATAGACAAGAAACAGACTGAAAAGTACGGTAGGTGGATGAATATTGATCAAGGCAATGATGAGCGCAAAGGAGACGATGACAGCAAAAGGAACGCTTTTGCGCATCTGGAAATCTTTAAAGCTGTAGAAAGGCAAATTACTGACCATGGTCAAACCCGCATAAAGAATCACAGCAAACATGACCCAGCGGTTATCCACGGGAGAAAAACCCACATCGGTCATTAACCAGATAAAGCCCAACACCAAGGCGGCCGCTGCAGGAGAAGGCAGGCCTTGAAAGAACCGCTTATCGACCGCCGTGGTGTTGACATTGAAGCGAGCCAAGCGAAGAGCAGCACAGGCGCAGTAAACAAAGGCTGCAAACCATCCCCAGCGACCCAGGTCCTTCAGAGCCCACTCGTAGGTGATGAGGGCAGGCGCAGCACCAAAGGACACCATATCTGCCAAGGAGTCCATTTGGGCACCAAATTCTGTTTGGGTATTGGTCATCCGCGCGACCCGACCATCCAAGCTGTCCAGCACAATGGAACAGAAAATAGCAATGGCAGATGCCTCAAAATGGTTGTTCATGGCCATTACGATGGCATAAAACCCACCAAACAAAGCAGCCAAAGTGAAGAGGTTGGGCAATACATAAATGCCCTTTCGCAATCGGCTACGAGGGGGTTCGAGTTGCTCTTCGGTATCGTCCATGACCGTGCGCTTAAAGGGTTGCCAGTACTGTGGTTGTTGCGCTTACCTTGTCTCCTGGCGCCACCTTCGGGATGGCACTCAGAGGCAAATACACATCCACACGAGAGCCAAAGCGAATGAAGCCATAGCGTTCGCCTTTAGCCAATACATCGGCAGGATGGACATAGCAAAGAATGCGTCTGGCAATCAATCCCGCAACCTGAACCAAGGTAACCACATGCTGCTGCCCATTCACGGTGGCATCAATCACAACCGCATTGCGCTCATTTTCAGAAGATGCTTTGTCAAGATCGGCGTTGACAAACAGGCCTGGGAAATATTGAACAGCGCGCACAACCCCATCCACACTGGCACGGTTACTGTGAACATTGAAAACATTCATGAATACGCTAATGAGTAAGGCATCTCTGTCGGCATAGGGGTCACGCACTTTTTCAATCTTGACAATACGGCCATCAGCTGGCGATAGGACGGCGTTAGCAAGCTCTGGCACAGGGCGCGGTGGATCGCGAAAAAACTGCAGCACAAACACCAACACAATGTAGAAAGGAATGGCTGCAACACCACCCCAAAGAATAGTCGCCAAAAGACTCAGCACAAAGGCCAAGCCTATGAACGGCCATCCTTCACGTGCCAGAATTGGATGCGGGTAATGGCTCATCAGTTACGGGTCTGATCGACCAGTTTGTTTTTGGCAATCCAAGGCATCATGGCACGCAGTTGTGCGCCCACTACCTCAATGGAATGGTCTGCTGTCAAGCGGCGACGCGCGGTCATGCTGGGGTAGCCAGTGCGGCCTTCCAAAATGAACATCTTGGCGTATTCACCTGTTTGTATGCGCTTTAAAGCGTTGCGCATGGCCACGCGTGACTCTTCGTTGATAACTTCAGGGCCAGTGACGTATTCGCCATACTCTGCATTGTTAGAGATGGAGTAATTCATATTGGCTATACCGCCTTCATAAATCAGATCAACGATCAATTTCAACTCGTGCAAGCACTCAAAATAAGCCATTTCGGGGGCGTAGCCTGCTTCAACCAAAGTCTCATAACCCATCTTGATCAATTCAACCGCACCTCCGCACAACACGGTTTGTTCACCAAACAAGTCTGTTTCGGTTTCTTCACGGAAATTGGTTTCGATGATGCCGGCCTTACCGCCACCATTGGCCATGGCATAGCTGAGAGCCAAATCGCGGGCTTTCCCGCTTTTGTCTTGGTGCACAGCAACCAAGTGAGGCACGCCGCCGCCTTGAGCGTAAGTAGAGCGCACGGTGTGGCCAGGTGCCTTGGGCGCCACCATCCATACATCTAAGTCGGCACGAGGAACCACTTGGTTGTAATGCACATTGAAACCGTGGGCAAAGGCCAAAGAAGCACCTTGCTTCATATGGGGTGCGACGTTGTTGTTGTAGACCTCGGAAATTTGCTCATCAGGCAACAAAATCATCACAACGTCAGCGATCTTTACTGCGTCATTGACTTCCATGACATTCAAGCCAGCTTTGCCTACTTTGTCCCAAGATGCACCGCCTTTGCGCAGTCCGACCACGACTTTGACACCACTGTCGTTGAGGTTTTGAGCGTGCGCGTGTCCCTGCGAGCCATAGCCAATGATGGCCACGGTTTTGCCCTTGATGAGGCTCAGGTCACAGTCTTTGTCGTAATAGACTTTCATGGGTTTCTCCTTAAAAATGGGGGTCGTTAAACACGCAAAACACGTTCGCCACGGCCAATACCGCAAGCGCCGGTGCGCACAGTTTCCAAAATAGCGCTGTGTTCGATAGCTTCTAAGAAAGCATCGTTTTTGGCCACATCGCCAGTCAGTTCAATGGTGTAGCTTTTATCGGTTACGTCAATCACGCGGCCACGAAAAATATCGGCCATGCGTTTCATTTCTTCTCGCTCTTTTCCTACGGCACGAACTTTGACCATCATCAACTCACGCTCGGTGTAAGCGCCTTCGGTCAAGTCGACCACCTTGACCACTTCAATCAGACGGTTCAGGTGTTTGGTGATTTGTTCAATCACATCGTCCGAGCCAGAAGTCTGCAAAGTAATGCGCGACAAACTGGGGTCTTCGGTAGGCGCAACAGTCAAGGATTCGATGTTGTAGCCCCGCGCGGAGAACAAACCAACCACTCGGGACAAGGCGCCAGGTTCATTTTCAATCAGTACTGCAATGATATGTTTCATAGTGGATTCCTCTTTTCGCAACCCTCCCCTGCAGGCGGTAACCTGCAGGCTCGGTTGTCAATAGATTCGTCAGGAAGTGATTTTCAAAGTTAAAGATCCTCACTACCCAAAAGCATTTCAGTGATGCCTTTGCCAGCTTGAACCATGGGGAAGACGTTTTCAGTAGGGTCAGTGCGGAAATCCATAAAGACGGTTCGGTCCTTGAGTTTTCTTGCCTCGCGAAGCGCGGGTTCGACATCCTCAGGTCGTTCAATCAACATGCCCACATGGCCATATGCCTCAGCAAGCTTGACAAAATCGGGTAAGGCATCCATGTAACTGTGGCTGTAGCGGCCTGAGTATTCAATCTCTTGCCACTGCCTGACCATGCCCAAGTAACGATTGTTCAGCGCGACGATTTTGATTGGCGTGTTGTATTGCAAACAAGTGGAGAGTTCTTGAATGCACATTTGAACCGATCCTTCGCCTGTGACGCAATACACCTCACTGTCTGGCTTGGCCAATTTGATGCCCATAGCATAGGGGATGCCAACACCCATGGTGCCCAAGCCACCAGAATTAATCCAACGACGAGGTTGGTCAAACCGATAGTACTGTGCAGCCCACATCTGGTGCTGCCCTACATCAGAGGTGATGTAGGCATCAGCATCTTTGGTCATATTCCATAAAGTCTCGACCACATACTGGGGTTTGATGACATCAGAGCTGCCATGGTCGTACTTGAGGCAATCACGTGAGCGCCAAACTTCTATGGTTTCCCACCAAGCAGCCAAATTTTTCGGGTCGGGCTTAGCCGTCAACTCGCGCAACATACCAATCATTTCTGTCAGCACTTCCTTCACATCACCGACGATAGGAATATCGACCTTGACACGCTTTGAAATGCTGGACGGATCGATATCGATGTGAATGATCTTTCGCTCGTTTTGCGCGAAATGCTTGGGGTTACCAATGACCCTGTCGTCAAAACGTGCGCCCACAGCCAACAACACATCGCAGTTTTGCATAGCGTTATTGGCTTCAATCGTGCCATGCATGCCGAGCATGCCTAAGAATTTCCTGTCGCTCGCAGGATAGGCGCCCAGCCCCATCAAGGTATTGGTACAGGGGTAACCCAGCATGTCCACCAAGGTGCGCAACTCGGCAGACGCTTCACTCATGAGCACGCCGCCACCGGTGTAAATAAAGGGTCGTTTAGCACTCACCAAAAGCTGCAAGGCTTTGCGGATTTGACCGCTGTGGCCTTTGCGAACAGGATTGTATGAACGCATATCTACAGAGGTCGGATAGCCGGTGAACATGGTTCTTTTAAAGGACACATCTTTAGGGATATCGACCACGACCGGACCGGGGCGGCCGGTACGAGCAATGTGAAAGGCCTTTTTCATGATGTCGGCCATTTCACGCACATCTTTGACCAAAAAATTATGCTTCACTATGGGGCGAGTGATACCAACGGTATCGCATTCTTGGAAGGCATCAAGGCCAATTGCATGGGTTGGAACTTGCCCCGTGATGATGACCATGGGAATGCTGTCCATGTAGGCGGTGGCTATTCCAGTCACGGCGTTGGTAACGCCCGGCCCCGAAGTGACCAGCGCGACACCGACTTCACCGGTTGCACGGGCATAGCCATCAGCTGCATGCACAGCCGCTTGTTCGTGGCGGACCAACACATGCTCAATGGTGTTTTGTTTGTAAAGCGCATCGTAAATATGCAAAACTGCACCACCCGGGTAGCCCCAGACGAACTGAACACCTTCAGCTTGAAGCGACTTGACCAAGATGTCCGAGCCATTGATTTCGATGGGGGTTTGACTCAGCGCATTGGCCTGAGCGGCGGATTGAAGTTCCGCTTTGGAGATTTCCATGATGTAACCTTTGTGAATTTCGCAAACGAAAAAACTAGGGTGCCTTTTTGCATCTTCTTATGAAAGCGCATCAAGACTTTGGATTTCAAGCTACAGGCGTTTAACACCAAACTTGAACCCTTTTAGTTCGACAGCCCTCCATTATGACATTGAATTCCTCTTAATAGACCTTATTCACCTGAGTCAATGCCCAATGCCATAATCGAAAAACGTATTTTTTGTATCCTCCACCACCTCTTTTCTCACTTGTTGCAATAAAGTTTCATTAAATCCTTGGCTTCTGACAAAGAACTTTCAGACTTTCTGGTTGGCATAGAAAAACGCGCGTTCAAACGAACAGTCTTTCATGTCCGAGAAGACGAGTCTGCGCTTGATATCGTTCAAGACAGCATGATGAAATTGGCTGAACACTATGGAGACAAGCCTGTCGCAGAGTTGCCGATGCTGTTTCAAAGAATTTTGTCCAACACCACACTGGACTGGTTCAGGCGCCAAAAGACCCGCAAAGCGCTTTTTTCCAATTTCAGTGACTTTGGGTCGGATCAAGGTGATGATGAGTTTGATGTTTTAGACGTCTTAACATCTCATTTAAGTACTGAAAGTGCATTAGATGAATTCATTAGAACCCAAACATTTGAAGAAATTGAGAAAGAAATACAAAATTTACCAGGACGTCAACGAGAAGCCTTCCTGTTGCGTTATTGGGAGGACTTGGATGTGGCTGAAACTGCAGCAGCCATGGGGTGCTCTGAAGGAAGTGTCAAAACACATTGCTCTAGAGCCGTGCAATCCTTGTTTAAAGCTTTGAGTTCAAAGGGAATCCGACCATGAAACATTTACCCTCAACGACATCGGCGCAAGACCTGATCGGCAAGCGTATCGCCATGATGCTTGATGACAATGCCTCTTTGTCCTACGAGGTCACGGAGCGTTTGCGCGCTGCGCGTACCCGCGCCCTGTCCCACAGACGTATCGCCCAACCTCAGCTTCAAACAGCGCAGGAAATTCAAACCCAAAGCGGCCTCGCCCTGCTGAAATTTCCCAGCCAAATTCAGTTGTTTTTCCAAACTTTCGGCTCCATCATTCCCTTGTTAGGCTTGGTTGCAGGTCTATTTTTTATCAACGAGTTCCATAATGACCAATCTGCACTCGAACTGGCGGAAATAGATTCGGCCCTCTTGACCGATGACTTGCCCCCTAATGCTTACACCGATGCCTCTTTCCTCGACTACCTCAAATATCAAGTCAATTCTCAACAAAATTGATGTTTGAAGACATGTGCAGCGTCAATCCTCCAAGGCCTTCCAACTTCAAATTCTGGATGACTTGTGCTTTTTTGATTTGTTCTTTTGCCGCCTCCTCTGCAAATGCTGCCGACCCTGTTGAACGGGTCGACAACAAGCTGAACTCTCTTGAAACCTCGCCTCGCTGGTCAGAGCTGAGCCAGGCGCAGCAAAAAGCATTGTTACCTTTACAAAACCTTTGGTCGACACTGGAAGTCAACCGAAAACGCAAATGGTTGGTCATCGCTCAAAATTTTTCCGATATGAGTGAATCCTCCCAACTTTTGGCTCAAGAGCGCATGCGCGAGTGGGCTGCGCTCAGTCCACTTCAACGCTCACAAGCGCGTTTGAATTTTGCCCAAACCAAGCAACTATCGCCAGACGAAAAATTGGCCAAATGGGAAGCCTACCAAGCCCTGAACGAAGAGGAAAAACAAAAATTGCCCTCTTCTCGCATGCCCCCCCCAAAGGGTGCAGCCTTGGCTGTCAAGCCTATTTCACCGGCAAAATTGACCACTCCCCCAGCAAAAAAAGAAGGTCAGAGCTCAGCGCCTCGAATTGACACGGGGCAACTCAACCCTTTCACTTTATTGCCTGCAAATCTGCCGGGCACCAACAGGCCCTCTGCGGTCCAATGATTCATCAAGCTGATCTTGTTGAACTACCCAACACAAGACTGCCAGGAGCATCTTTGCTGAAAAGAATGAGCTGTTGGTTTTATGAAGGAATGCTGCTTTTTGGGGTGATATTCATTGCAGGCTATCTTTTTGGAACATTGACACAAACACGACACGCCATGAACAATCGCCATGAACTTCAAGCGTTTGTGTTTTTGGTTCTTGCGCTTTATTTCTGTTTTTTTTGGCATAAAGGCCAAACGCTTGCCATGAAAACTTGGCATTTAAAAATCACCCAAGTCAATGGCCAAACCCTTTCGCCAAAACAAGCTCTGGTTAGGTATGTATTTGCTTGGATTTGGTTTATTCCGCCACTGACTCTGACATGGCTATTGAATGGCTCTAGCCTGCTAGGGGTGTTGGCAGTGTGCGTTTGGGTGGTTTTCTGGGCGCTGCTAAGCAAACTGCACCCAGACAAACAGTTTTGGCACGACGCTTGGTCACAGACTCGGGTAGT
>NZ_JBBAOI010000006.1:0-13519 GCF_040401495.1 Limnohabitans sp. | reverse complement strand
GTGGATACTCGACATGAAACCTTCTCCAATCCAACCCCTGCCAGTCCATGAAACCTGCTTTTTCTTTGTGTGTGTATTGCGGCTCACGCCCAGGCAAGCTGGAATCATTTGCTCAAACTGCAAAGGCCGTTGGTCAATGGATAGGTCAACACCAAGGGCAATTGGTTTATGGCGGCGGCAACAACGGCTTGATGGGCATTGTGGCTGCAGCCACGCAGCAAGCGGGTGGCCGAGTAGTTGGCATCATTCCTCATAGCTTGGCTGAAAAGGAGCTCGCACGCGACGATTGCGACGAGTTTTACTTGGTTGACACCATGCACCAACGCAAGCACATGATGGCCGAGCGAGCCGACGCTTTTCTAGCCTTGCCTGGTGGCATAGGCACATTTGAGGAATTTTTTGAAGTCTGGACATGGCGCCAGTTGGGTTACCACAATAAACCCATCGGCTTGCTGAATGTAGATGGTTATTACGATGGCTTACTGGCCTTCATGCGTACCACCGTCAATGATGGTTTTGTTTCTGAATGGCAAATGGATTTGATTCGCCAGTCATCCAGCTTTGAGCAACTTTTGCCTTTGTTGATTCAAGAAGCAGGCTTGTCTGAAGGCACGGGCTTGGGCGCGATTTAAACTGCGGACTCGTCTGTCTCGCCGGTTCGAATACGCACCACTCGCTCGACAGGCGTGACAAAGATTTTCCCATCCCCTATCTTGCCAGTACGCGCAGCTGTGACGATGGCATCGACACAGCGATCGACGTCGACTGACTTAACCACCACTTCGACTTTGACCTTAGGCAAAAAGTCCACCACATACTCTGCGCCTCGGTACAACTCGGTATGCCCTTTTTGGCGACCAAAGCCTTTGACTTCGGTAACAGTTAGACCAGTAACCCCGCATTCGGCTAAAGCCTCACGGACTTCCTCGAGCTTGAATGGCTTGATGACAGCAGTGATTTGTTTCATAGTGGCTATCCTTGATTTCACAAAAAATGGTTTGTCAGGAACGGAAATGACTGGTTATAGGATAACGCCAATCTTTGCCGAACCCTCTATGGGTTATTCGAATACCTATAGGCGCTTGGCGACGTTTGTATTCGTTCATACGAATCAATCGCGTCACTTTTTCCACATCGGCAAGCGCAAACCCTGCATTAACAATATCTTGGGCGCTTTGGTCTTGCTCCATGTAGCGAGCCAAAATTGCGTCAAGTACCTCATAGGGAGGCAAACTGTCTTGGTCGGTTTGGTCGGGGCGTAGCTCCGCGCTGGGTGCACGTGTGATGATGCGCTCAGGGATGGGGCAAGCACCCCTGCCATAGGGGTCGTGCAGATTGCGCCAAGTTGCCAATTGATAGACAAGCGTCTTAGCCACATCCTTGATGACAGCAAAGCCACCCGCCATGTCCCCGTACAAAGTGCAATAACCAGTGGCCATTTCGCTTTTATTGCCCGTGGTTAAAACGATGGCGCCATGTTTGTTCGACAAGGCCATGAGCAAGGTGCCGCGAACCCGCGCTTGAATATTTTCCTCGGTTGCATCCAATGGCAGAGCTGCAAAATCGGTTTCAAGGGTTTGCAAAAAAGCATCAAACATAGGCACGATTGATTTTTCGTCATAGCGCACACCCATACGAAGCGCCATGTCTCTGGCATCGGTCAAACTGATGTCCGCTGTGTAGGGGGAAGGCATCATGACGCAGCGCACATTTTGTGGGCCCAGCGCATCCACTGCAATCGCCAACACCAAAGCCGAATCGATACCCCCTGACAAGCCAATCAGTGCGCCTGGAAAGCGGTTCTTGCCAAGGTAATCGCGAACGCCCAACACCAGCGCGTCCCAGACTTCAGCGAGTTCGGTTTGCAAAGGCACGGTGGCGGCTTGCAAGACAGTTTGACCGCTGACGGATTGAACTGACACATGGAAATCTGCCTCGACAAACCCCTGGGCCCTGCCTGCCAATTCACCCGTGGCTTGAAGAGCGAATGACCGCCCCTCAAACACGACTTCATCTTGCCCGCCGACCAAATGCGCGTAGACCAAAGGCAAACCGGTGGTCAAACAGCGCTCTCGCATTTTGTGTTCACGTTCTTGCGCCTTACCCATGTGAAAAGGAGAAGCGTTGATGACGGCCAACACCTGCGCTCCCATCGCTTTAGCGTCTGCTGCGGGTTGCTCGAACCAAGCATCTTCACAAATGAGCAAACCGACCTTCACGCCTTGCACCTCAAACACACAAGGCTGTGAGCCTGGTTTGAAATAGCGGCGCTCGTCGAACACTTGGTAATTGGGTAGCTCGCGCTTGGCATAGCTTGCAACCAACTTGCCTTCGCAAAGAACTGAAGCCATGTTAAAGCGCAAACTGACTGCCACCGAACGGGTACGCTCACCGTGGCCGCTTGGGTGACCCACCACTACGTGCATACCTTTTAAATCAGCCAGCGACAGTCTGACCGTGTCTACGGCTTGCTCGCAAGCCGAGATGAAAGAGGCACGTAAAAACAAGTCTTCGGCGGCGTAGCCACAAATAGACAATTCAGGCGTGATCAGTAGCCTCACCCCTTTGGCATAGGCGCGGCGCGCAGCGTCCATAATTTTTTGGGCATTACCCAGCATGTCACCCACGGTGAAATTGAGCTGGGCTACACTGAGTTCAAGCGTCATAGGTCATATGCAAAAAGAGCTGAACGATTATGGCATCCGGGTGCACCCGCATCTTCAAGAGATTGCCGCCAAAGACTGGGATAGTTTGCTTTTCCAGCAACACAGTCCTACCCCTTTTATGCGACATGCCTATTTACTGGCTATGCAAGAAAGCGCCAGCGCCACTGCTGCAACGGGATGGAAAGCGCAGTTCATCAGCTTATGGCAGGGCGATGAATTGGTGGGCGCTTGCCCCCTCTACCTGAAAGACCACTCTTATGGGGAGTATGTGTTTGACTGGGCTTGGGCCAATGCCTACCACCAACACGGGCTTAGCTACTACCCCAAAGCGCTGATTGCTGTGCCATTCACGCCCGTGCCGGGTTCGCGTTTACTGGCAAAAGACCCTGCAAGCCGTGCGCTTTTGCTGCAAGCTGTGATTGGCTGGTGCCAGCAAGAAAAGCTGTCCTCGTTGCACATGCTATTTGGCAATGATGAAGACATGGTAGCGGCCCAAGCACTGGGTTTGCTGCAAAGACAAACGGTGCAATTTCACTGGCAAAACCAAGCATGGCCTGATTTCGACACCTTTTTAGCAAGTCTGACCCAAGAGAAGCGAAAAAAAATCCGCCAAGAGCGGCGTCGAGTCACGGATGCAGGTGTAGGTTTTCGCTGGGCTTTGGGCGCAGAAATCAGAGAAGAAGACTGGCGCTTTTTTTACCAATGCTATGAACGAACTTACATTGAGCATGGCAACGCACCCTATCTAACCCCAGACTTTTTCCGTCGGATGCAATCGGAAATGGCCGAGAACTGGCTGATGTTCATCGCCGAACGGGATGGCCGCCCCATCGCCAGCAGTTTGATTGGGGTGCACGGGCTGGGCAGCAACCATGCGGTGGCTTATGGCCGCTATTGGGGCGCCTTGGAACGAGTCGATTGCTTGCACTTTGAGGCTTGTTATTACCAACCCCTGCAATGGTGTTTGGCGAATGGTGTGCAACGGTTTGAAGGGGGCGCACAAGGCGAGCACAAAATGGCACGCGCCTTGATGCCTGTGAGTACGCACAGTGCGCACTGGCTGGCAGACTCTCGATTTGCCAATGCAGTGGAGCAGTTTCTTGAGCGAGAGGGCGCAGGTGTCGACAATTACTTAGCGCATTTGGATGAACGCAAGCCGTTCAAACGCAGCCCTTAAAGCTTCAGGACTTGGCTTTTTTGTAATTGTTTAAGCCGTCCTGCACCTCTTGACGTGCGGCTTCAGGCCCTTCCCAGCCCAAAATTTTCACCCACTTGCCCTGCTCTAAGTCTTTGTAGTGCTCAAAGAAATGCGCAATGGTTTTCAATCGCATGGGGTTCAAGTCTTCAGGCTTTTGCCACTGGGTGTAGATGGACAAAATTTTGTCGGTAGGCACAGCCAACACCTTGCCGTCCATGCCAGCTTCGTCTTCCATCTTTAAAATACCAATAGGGCGGCAAGGCACAACAACGCCTGGAATCAAGGGTACGGGGGTGATGACCAGCACATCCACAGGGTCGCCATCACCGCTGATAGTTTTAGGTACATAACCATAGTTGGTCGGGTAGTGCATGGACGTGCTCATGAAGCGGTCCACGAAAATCGCACCCGTTTCTTTATCGACTTCGTATTTGATGGGGTCAGCATTCATCGGAATTTCGATGATCACATTGAACTCGTTGGGGGCGTTTTTTCCGGCGGTGACGTTATCGAGGGACATGAAAAAATTCTCTTTAATTGAAAATGAAACAGGAAAACTGCACTATTTTGTCAGTAATTACCCTGACTTTACTTACGCCAACGCCGTGTTTGAAGCAAAGCACACAATCTGATCCCTTACAGTTACGCCGTTGGCCAATCACCCTCCTTCTTGAGCGTGTGAGGAAGCAACGCAAAGGTGGTGTCAAACAACCCTGTTGCGTGACCCACCTCAACGCGAAACATTTCAAGGAGATCTTATGATTGGTTCTACAGCGCTGCTGTTATTTGCGCTTGCTTGCGGCCTCATCGCCGTGATTTACGGGTTCTGGGCCCGCAGCTGGATTCTTTCCCAAGACGCAGGCAACGCCCGTATGCAAGAAATTGCGGCAGCCATTCAAACTGGTGCTGCCGCTTATTTGGCTCGGCAATACAAAACCATCGCCATGGTCGGCGTGGTACTGGCGGCACTCATTGCATGGTTCTTAGACCCCTTGAGCGCCGGCGGCTTTGTGCTTGGTGCCGTTCTCTCTGGAGCCTGCGGTTTTATCGGCATGAACGTGTCGGTCAAGGCCAATGTGCGCACGGCCCAGGCTGCGACCAAGGGCATTGGCCCCGCGCTTGATGTCGCTTTTCGTGGTGGCGCCATCACCGGCATGCTGGTGGTGGGTCTTGGCCTTTTGGGCGTGACAGGTTTTTACTGGTACCTCACCTCAGCAGGTGTGCCTGCAGATGGCAAAGCCCTGGCTGGCATGCTCAATCCTCTGGTGGGTTTTGCCTTTGGTTCGTCGCTGATTTCCATTTTTGCCCGTCTGGGTGGCGGCATTTTCACCAAGGGCGCTGACGTTGGTGCCGACTTGGTGGGTAAAGTTGAAGCGGGTATTCCTGAAGATGATCCCCGCAACCCTGCAGTGATCGCTGACAACGTGGGTGACAACGTGGGGGACTGCGCTGGTATGGCCGCTGACTTGTTTGAAACCTATGCAGTGACCCTGATCGCCACCATGGTGCTGGGTGCGTTGCTGGCGGGTACGGCTGGTCCCAATATGGTGCTCTACCCCCTCGTACTGGGCGGCGTGTCCATCGTAGCGTCCATCATCGGTTGCTTCTTTGTCAAGGCCAGTCCTGGCATGACCAATGTGATGCCTGCGCTGTACAAAGGTCTGGCTGTATCAGGCGTCTTGTCACTGATCGCTTTTTACTTTGTGACACAGTCACTGTTTCCAGCGGCGATCGCTTTGCCCGATGGCACCGCTTTGAGCGCCAGTGGCCTGTTTGGTGCCTGTGCAGTTGGTTTGATTCTGACCGGTGCATTGGTTTGGATTACCGAGTACTACACCGGCACCCAATACGCACCTGTGCAGCATATCGCTCAGGCATCGACCACCGGTCACGGCACCAACATCATTGCAGGCTTGGGCGTGTCCATGCGTTCCACCGCTTGGCCCGTGCTGTTTGTCTGTGCTGCAATTTACAGCGCTTATGACATGGGCGGCTTGTACGGCATAGCCATCGCTGCCACCTCCATGCTGAGCATGGCCGGTATCGTGGTGGCCTTGGACGCTTACGGACCCATCACTGACAACGCAGGTGGCATTGCCGAAATGGCTGAGTTGCCCGCCAGCGTGCGCGACATTACCGACCCACTGGACGCAGTGGGCAACACCACCAAGGCGGTCACCAAAGGCTACGCCATTGGCTCGGCTGGTCTGGCAGCGCTGGTGCTGTTTGCTGACTACACCCACAAACTCGAGGGACTGGGCGCTCACATCAATTTTGACTTGAGCGATCCTAAGGTCATCATTGGCCTGTTCATCGGCGGACTGATTCCCTACTTGTTTGGTGCGATGGCAATGGAGGCCGTAGGCCGCGCCGCCGGCGCCGTGGTGGTTGAAGTGCGTCGCCAATTCAGGGAAATCAAAGGCATCATGGACGGCACTGGCAAGCCCGAGTACGACACAGCGGTGGACATGTTGACCACAGCCGCCATCAAAGAAATGATGATTCCCAGCTTGTTGCCAGTGGTAGCACCCATCGTGGTTGGCTTGGTTCTTGGGCCAGCGGCTTTGGGTGGTTTGCTGATGGGTACCATCGTGACTGGTTTGTTCGTGGCCATTTCCATGTGTACCGGCGGCGGTGCGTGGGACAACGCCAAGAAATACATCGAAGACGGACACCACGGCGGCAAGGGCTCTGAAACCCACAAGGCGGCAGTGACCGGCGACACCGTGGGCGACCCCTACAAAGACACGGCAGGCCCTGCGATCAACCCCTTGATCAAGATCATCAATATCGTCGCATTGCTGATCGTGCCGGTGATGATGCAAATCCACGGCGGTTAAGTCAGAACTGTTCTGATGCACTGCAAAAAGCCCGCTTCGGCGGGCTTTTTTACGCTCAATGACGAGGTTCGGGCAAAATGCAGGAATGACTGAACGTGTGATCCCCCTCTTTGACCAACGCAACCGCCCTGCCCTCGTGCCAGCCACCGCCATCGTCCCCAATGGACTGCTTGGCGACCAACGTGGTCGCCCCCTGCGCGATCTGCGAATCAGCGTGACCGACCGCTGCAACTTCCGCTGCAACTACTGCATGCCCAAGGAAGTCTTCAACAACGATTACCAATACCTGCCGCATTCGTCGCTTTTGAGTTTTGAAGAAATCACCCGTGTTGCTTCTTTGTTTGTAGCCCATGGCGTGCAAAAACTTCGCCTGACGGGGGGTGAACCGTTGCTGCGTAAAAACCTAGAAGTTCTGATTGAACAACTGTCCAAACTTCGCACACCCGACGGCAAGCCACTTGACCTGACCCTCACCACCAACGGTTCACTGCTGCGCCGTAAAGCGCTTGGATTGAAGGCCGCTGGTTTGCAACGCGTGACCATCAGCTTGGATGGTTTGGATGACGCCATCTTTCGCGCTATGAATGATGTGGACTTTCCCGTGGCCGATGTGCTCGACGGCATCGAAGCGGCCAAAGAGGCGGGGTTGGGGCTTGATGCCAAAGGCGGCTTCAGCGGCTTGAAGATCAATATGGTGGTGAAGAAAAGCACCAACTTGGGCGAGATCATCCCCATGGCGCGGCACTTCCGTGGCAGTGGCATTACTTTGCGCTTCATTGAGTACATGGATGTGGGCGAAACCAATGGCTGGCAAATGGACGAGGTGTTGCCCTCGGCTGAACTCGTCAAACTGCTGCAAACCGAATTCCCATTGGTGCCTCTTGAGGCCTCTACGCCAGGCGAAACTGCGCAGCGCTGGGGTTATGCCAATACGCAAGGTATTTTTGACCCGGCTTTGGGTGAAGTCGGCGTCATCAGCAGCGTGACGCAAGCTTTTTGCGGTGACTGCAACCGTGCCCGCCTGTCTACCGAAGGCCAGTTGTACCTGTGCTTGTTTGCTGCGCAAGGACATGACCTGCGCAGCCTGCTGCGCAACGGCGCATCTGACGCTGACATTGCCTCGGCGATTGGCCTTATCTGGAACCAGCGCGACGACCGCTACTCGGAGTTACGCGGACTGAACCTGCAACCCCTGCCCGCGCCTGGTCAAAAGCGCGTTGAAATGAGCTACATCGGCGGCTGATGGTCGCACCAACGCCTGACAACATCACTGGCTGGGTATTGGCTGGCGGCCAAGCGCAACGCATGGGCGGGGTAGACAAAGGCTTGCAACTGTTCCAAGGACAAGCCTTGGCATTGCGCGCTGCAAAGCGCTTAGAGGCCCAAGTCTCTATTGTCAAACTCAATGCCAACCGCCATCTCTCAGACTATGAAAGCTGGGGCTTTGAAGTCCACGCCGATAGCTTGAGCGGCTTTGCAGGACCCTTGGCTGGCATGCTGACAGGCTTGCAACATTGCGATAGCGAATGGCTGCTGTGCGTGCCCTGTGACAGTCCTTTTTTTCCACTGGATTTGGCTTACCGCCTTGGCATGGCGGTGGACGCAGAACAATCGTCAATGGCGGTTGCATGGGCACCAGAGCCCAATGCAAAGGGCGAGACTGTTTGCCAAGCCCAGCCCGTGTTTTGCTTGTTACACCGTTCTTTGCTAACAAGTCTGAGTGATTTTTTGCAAAGTGGTGGACGCAAAATTGACGCATGGACCACGCAACACGTCAACGCTCGTATGGATTTCAACCTGCCCCACGATACCCGCGATGCGTTTGCCAACGCCAACACATGGCAACAACTGAAGGACTTGGAAGGCTAGGCCGATTTAACTCAAACCGTGTTGTCTTCTTCGAAGACAGTTTGAATAGGCCCTGGCGTACCCTTGCGCGCCAGCAAGGAGTACATGGTCGGCACCACAAAGATGGTCAACAAAGTACCCAAAGACATGCCGCCCACAATCACCCAACCGATTTGTTGACGGCTTTCCGAACCAGCACCTGTGGCCAAAGCCAAGGGAATAGCCCCAAGCACCATGGCGCCAGTGGTCATCAAAATAGGGCGCAAACGCAAGGTGGCCGATTTGTGAACAGCCTCTAAGGCACTCATACCTGTCATGCGTAACTGGTTGGCAAACTCAACAATCAAGATGCCGTGCTTGGTGATCAAGCCCACCAAAGTGATAAGCCCAATTTGGCTATAAACATTCAAGGTGCTGCCTGTCCATTGCAAGGCCAACAAAGCTCCCACCATGGACAAGGGCACCGAGAGCAAGATGACAAACGGATCGACAAAACTCTCGAACTGCGCCGCCAACACCAAGAAAATGAACACCAAGGCCAAGATAAAAACGCCGGTAAGTGAGCCTGAAGACTGCACAAACTCACGAGAGTTACCGTTGACATCGGTGGAGTAGCCAGTCTTGAGCACTCTTGCAGTGACTTCCTTCATAAAGTTCAGTGCCTGCCCTAAAGAATAGGAAGGTGCTAAATTGGCAGTGAAGGTGACGCTACGGCGTTGCGCAAAATGGTTGAGTTCACGCGGAACCACCACTTCTTGCATTTTGACCAAGGCCGACAAAGGCACCATGGTTTCAGCGTGGCCTCGTACAAAAATCTTCTCCACATCCATTGGGGTATTGCGGTTCTTGGCCTCGGTTTGCACCACGACATCGTACTTTTCGCCCTCGCGCTTGTATTGGGTGACACTGCGCCCACCCATGGCGGTTTCTACGGCACGGGCGATGACCTCGACAGGAATACCCAAATCGGCAGCTCGCTCGCGATCAACCTCTAAACTGATTTCGGGCTTGTTCAAGCGCAAGTCCACGTCCATGCTGACGATGCCAGGGTTTTTAGCCACTTCATCTTGAATGGTCTTGGTGACTTTGGCCAAGTTTTCATAGCTATCGTTGGTCAGTACCACGAAATTGAAAGGACGCTCCCGAAAGGCTTGTCCCAAAGAAGGCGGCGTAATGGGAAAGGCCATTACGCCAGACATACCGCCCATGGCAGGCATCATTTCACGCGCCATGTCCAAGGTGCTGCGTTTGCGTTGATCCCATGGCAAAGCACCCAAAAACACCGCGCCTTGGGCCACCGTGGGGTTACCCACCACCGCAAAGAATTTATCGAACTCACTGTATTTGCGGCCGATTTTTTCGAGCATATTGACGTACTTTTGGGTGTAATCCAGCGTTGCGCCGTCAGGTCCGTTGATGATGACCAAGATCACACCACGGTCTTCCATGGGGGCTAACTCGCTCTTGGCATTGATGAACAAATGGTAAGAGCCATAGGCTGCAAAAGTCATGATGCCCACCACCAACCAGCGGCGTGAAAATTCGAAACCACCCAAGCGCCAGCTGGTCAGGGTCCAGCGCAATACGTGCCCATAGCCGGCCGTCAAGCCTTCGAGCAAGATGCCCATACCACGGTCAAAGAAAGAGGGGTTGGGATTGTGTTTAAGGAGCTTGGAGCACATCATGGGAGAAAGCGATAAAGCCACGACACCCGAAACCATGACTGAACCTGCCAAGGCCAATGCAAACTCGGCAAACAACCTGCCGGTGCGCCCAGGGGTGAAGGCCAAGGGTGCAAAAACAGCCACCAAGGTCAGCGTCATGGCAACCACCGCAAAGCCAATTTCGCGAACGCCTTTGATGGCAGCCGCAAATGGCTCCATGCCTTCTTCGATATAACGGTAAATGTTCTCCAACACCACGATGGAGTCGTCGACCACCAAACCAATGGCCAAGACCAGCGCCAACAGGGTGAGCGAATTGATGGAAAAACCAAACAAAGCCATCAGCGCAAAAGTGCCAATCAAAGACACTGGAATGGTGATGAGAGGAATGATGGAGGCTCTGAGGGTGCGCAAAAACACAAAGATAACCAAAGAGACCAAGGCCGCTGCTTCAAAGATCGTTTTGAACACGGCTTCGATGGATTTTTCGATGAACACCGATGAGTCGTTGGCGACTTCAATGTTCACCCCAGGCGGCAGGCTTTCCTTGATACGAGGCATCATGGCGGTGATAGCCTTGCTCAACTCCAAGGGGTTGGCGGTGGAGTTACGCAGCACGCCCAAGGCAATGGCTTCATTACCGTTGTAACGAACCGAGAAGCGTTCGGCCAAGGGACCTTGTTCAATGCGGGCCACATCGCTCAGTCGAATAGCCATGCCATTGACATTGCGAATCACAATGTCAGCGAATTCCTCGGGCTTGCGTAAATCGGTGGCGGTGGTGATATTGAACTCACGCATTTGACTCTCTACCCTGCCAGCAGGCACCTCCACATTGGACTTGCGTAAAGCGTCCTCAATGTCTTGTGTGGTCAATCGGTAGGCTGCAAGCCGGTCGGTATCTAACCAAACTCGCATGGCGTATTTGCGTTCACCAAAAATACGCACATCCGCCACCCCAGGCGCGGTTTGCATCATCGGCTTGGCTATGCGGTTGGCCAAATCGGTGAGTTGCAAGGTGTTCATGGTGTCTGAACTGAAGGACAACCAAATCACGGGCTGCGCATCGGCTTCCACTTTGGCGATGACAGGTTCATCGATACCCAACGGCAAGCGTTGACGTACACGAGATACCTTATCGCGCACATCGGCGGCGGCGGCGTCCGGGTCACGCGTTAACAAAAACTTGACAGTGATTTGGCTTTGCTCTTGGCGGCTGATGGAGGTGATGACGTCCAAGCCCTCAACGCCTGACAGCGAGTCTTCCAACACCTTGCTCACCTGCGATTCCACCACCGCGCTGGAGGCGCCCACATAGCGGGTTTCCACCGTCACCGTAGGGTTGTCAATTTTGGGGTACTCGCGAATAACCAATCGGTTGAAAGACACCAAGCCGACCAACACAATAAGCAAGGATAAGACGGTGGCGAATACTGGCCGACGGATCGACAACTCAGGCAATTGCATATCAGTTCCTAGACTCGGCTACACGCAAAGCGGTGCCATCTTTTTGTAGTCGATGCTGGCCAGCAACCACCACAGTGTCTTGGGCTGTCAAGCCAGACAAAATTTCAACCCGCCCGGGGCGACGTGCGCCCAACTTGACCTCGGTACGCAAGGACACCAGCGTGGTGTCTGGCGGCAGGGGGCCTGCACCAGGTACGGCTTCGGGGGGCACCGCACGGATGACAAATTGCTTGCCGCCCATGGGGACGATGGCCTCTTCAGGGATGGACAAAGCCTCATTTTTGAGCGCAAACAAGGCATTGACACGAGCGAACATGCCTGGCCGCAGGGGTCCAGGGGCTAAGAATTTATCGGCCACTTGCGCGGGTCGAGGCGGACAAGCGGTGTCAGGTGTCGCAGGGGCGGGGATGGCCACTGCAGGCTCCAAGGGTTTGAGGGCTGCCCCACCTTTTGGACTAAGCGATTCACCGTGTCCATCATTGCGCAACACAGCTCTGACACTGATGGAGCGCCCATTGGCGTCAATCAAGGGGTCAATTGCCTCGACGCGGGCTTGGTAGGTACTTCCCGACAAGGCGTCAATCACCACCTCCACGGTTTGCTTGGGTGAGAGCTTGCTTTGGTAGCGTTCAGGCAATCGGAAATCGACATACAACTGCGTGAGATCTTCCAAGTTCACCATGTCCGCACCATCTTTGACGAAGTCGCCTAAGTTGATATTGCGCAAGCCCACAGTGCCGCTGAAAGGTGCCACGATACGCATACGCTCCCAACGTGCACAGGTAAGCGCCACCTGCGCCTGTGCCACTTGCAAACTGGCTTGGCTTTCATCGAGCGAACGCTGGGCAATAAAGCCTTTCTCCACCAATTCTTGGTTGCGTTTGTGGTTGGCTTGCGAAATCGATATTTGGGCTTGAGCTTGTTGTATTTCAGCGCGCTGCAAGGTGTCATCGAGTTGCACCAACATCTGCCCTTTTCGCACTTGGCTGCCGTCGGCAAAACCCAAAGCGACAACACGGCCCGCAACTTCTGGGCGCAGCATGATATTTTGACGCGACTTGAGCGTACCCACAGTTTGCGCATCGTCGCGCAAGGTGGATTGTTCGACTTTGGCGACTTCAACGCCCATGGCACGAGGCGGGCCTGGGGGCGCTCCCGCAGGGGCAGCACCTGGCGCACCCGGTTTGGTGCCTGGGGCAGGAGCGGCTGGCGACCCAGCATTAGCAACAGGGGCAGAAGACGCAGCAGGTTTGTTTTGATACCACCAACCGCCTGCAGCAGCCACCGCAATACCAGCAACCGCTATAGCGGTGATCATGTTTTTCGAAGCCATAAGTCAGCAAAACCCTTGAAAGATATCAAGTCATTATCAACCCGATTGAACCGCCGCCACCCCTTGGTTCGCCAAGGCGTCTGCGCGGTCATTTCCGGTGTCGCCCGAATGGCCCTTGACCCAGCGCCACTCAATGTGGTGTCCACTCTGAGACACCGCCTCGTCCAAAACTTGCCAAAGATCCGCATTTTTGACAGCCTGCTTGGACGCGGTCCGCCAGCCCCGCGCCTTCCAACTTGGTAGCCACTCGGTGATGCCTTTGCGCACATATTCGCTATCGAGGTACAAATGCACATGGCAAGGATGCTTCAAGGCTTGCAGCGCCTGAATGACCGCCATCAATTCCATGCGGTTGTTGGTGGTGAGCAATTCACCACCAAACAAATCGCGTTCGGTTTCGCCGTAACGCAAAAAAGCGCCCCAGCCACCTGGACCGGGATTGCCTTTGCAAGCACCTTCGGTGTAAATGGTGACCAACTTCATCGTCTGTGCTCGCTCGAATT
>NZ_JBBAOI010000005.1:154236-157736 GCF_040401495.1 Limnohabitans sp. | reverse complement strand
CAGGCGCGACTTTTTCGATCACGTCGGTCATCTTGGCGTTGATCGGGCCTTTGCCATCGATGGGGTGACCCAAGGCATTGACCACGCGGCCGATGAGCTCGGGTCCCACAGGCACTTCCAAAATGCGACCCGTGCATTTGACGGTGTCGCCTTCGGAGATGTGTTCGTATTCACCCAAGATCACCGAGCCGACAGAGTCGCGCTCCAAGTTCAGCGCCAAGCCGAAGGTGTTGTTGGGGAATTCCAGCATCTCGCCTTGCATCACATCGGACAAGCCGTGGATGCGGCAAATACCGTCGGTGACCGAAATCACAGTGCCTTGGTTGCGCACATTGGTATCACCTGTCGAGCCCTCGATGCGGGTTTTGATCAGTTCAGAGATTTCCGCGGGATTGAGTTGCATGACTCTTTCCTTCTTCCTATGTATGGGCCAACCTGTGAGCGGGATGCTCAGGCGGTCAGCGCGACTTTCATTTGTTCCAAACGGGCTTTGACCGAGGTGTCAAGCACCTCGTCGCCGACCACCACACGCACACCGCCAATGAGTTCGGGCTCGAGAGCCACTTGCACATGGAGTTTGCTGCCAAAGCGCTTTTCGAGCACTTTGGCCAAATCGTCAAGGGCTGCGCCCTCGATGGGGAATGCACTGTGCACCACAGCTTTTTGAACACCACTTTGTGCATCCAACAAAGCATGAAAGTGCTTGGCAATCTCAGGTAGCACGCCAAGGCGGCCGTTATCGATCAGGGTGGTCAAAAAATTGACCGCCACCGAGGGAAGGTTTTTAGGCCCCACTTGGGTAAAAAGCTCAAGCACTTGGCTGTGAGAGGTCTTGGGGTCATGGGCAAATTGCTGCAAACCTGCGTCAGCTGCAACAATGGCCAAGCCATCCAACCACGCCACAGCTGAGGCAGCGTCAGCCTTGACCACTTGAAACAAGGCCTCGGCGTAGGGACGAGCAATGGTGGCGAGTTCAGCCATGGTGTTGTGTCCTCAAAGCTCGGTCTTGAGGCGACTCAACAAGTCGGCATGAACGCTGGCGTTGACTTCCTTGCGCAGAATTTGCTCTGCACCTTTGATCGCCAACACCGCAACGTGGTCACGCAAGGCCTCGCGACCTTGGACCATGGCCTGATCAGCCTCTGCTTTCGCAGCCGCGATGATTCTGTTAGCCTCTTCGGTTGCCCGCAATTTGGCCTCATCAATGATGACCGATGCACGGTGTTCTGCGTCTGCAATGCGAGTGGCCGCCTCATTGCGGGTTTTGGCCAACTCGACCTCAACATGCTTGTGCGCATTAGACAACTCGATACGGGCGTGCTCAGCGGCCTTTAAGCCGTGGGCGATTTTTTCAGCTCGCTCGTCCAGCGCCACTGCAATGGGAGGCCACACGAATTTCATCGTGAACCACACCAAAATAGCAAAAACGATGGCCTGAACGAACAGGGTTGCGTTGATACTCACGTCAACACCTCTCTAAAGTAAGGTTGCAAGTTACTTGAGGACGAAGGGATTGGCAAAGGCAAACATCATGGCAATACCTACGCCAATCAGGAAAGCCGCATCAATCAAACCAGCCAACAAAAACATTTTGGTTTGCAATTCATTCATCAGTTCGGGCTGACGAGCTGCGGCTTCAAGGTATTTGCTGCCCATGATGCCAATACCAATACAAGCACCGATAGCGCCCAGTCCAATGATGAGACCAGAAGCGAGTGCGACTAAACCAAGTACGTGTTCCATGAGAAGCTCCTAAGCAAGATGATGGAAGGTTGAGGAAAGAAAAACTCAGTGTGTGTCGTGCGCTTGCCCGATGTAGACCAAAGTCAGCATCATGAAAATAAAGGCTTGCAACGCAACGATCAAAATGTGGAAGATGGCCCAAATAGAGCCAGCAATGATATGGCCAATAGGCAGCAAAATACCGCTCAAGCTCAGTGCTGCAGCGCTGCCCATGAGCGCTATCAACATGAAAATCAGCTCGCCAGCATACATATTGCCAAACAGTCGCATACCGTGAGAGACAGTTTTTGCGACAAACTCAATCATTTGAAAACCGAAATTGATGGGCCAAAGTATGGGGTGCGCACCAAAAGGCGCTGTGGTCAGTTCGTGCAACCAGCCGCCCAAACCTTTGATCTTGATGTTGTAAAACAAACAAATCAACAACACCGAAACTGACATGCCCAATGTGGTCGACAAGTCGGCGGTGGGAACCACGCGGAAATAATGAATGCTGTGATCTAGTCCAGTCCATTCGAACAATTTGTGAAACAAGTCAACAGGCAAGAAATCCATGCTGTTGAGCAAGAAAATCCAAACAAACACGGTTAAAGCCAAAGGCGAGACCAGTTTGCGACTGTGGGCGTTGTGGACGATGCCACGCGCTTGGGTGTCGACCATTTCATACAAAATTTCGACCGCAGCTTGAAAACGACCCGGAACCCCTGAGGTGGCAGCACGTGCAGCGCGCCACAAAAAGAAAGATCCGATAACGCCTAGCAAAACAGACCAAAAAACCGAATCGATGTTGACCACGGAAAAGTCAATCACACTTCCCATTGGCTTGGTTTGCAAATGGGTCAAATGGTGACTGATGTATTCGCCGGCGGTAAGTGTGCTGGTATCGGACATGCTCAACTCTTCAAAATCAATCTTGCGGTGTCGCTTGTCTGGGCTTTCCCCAGGCCAGCGCCAACCAATAAACCTTCATCGTCAACAACAATCCCGCTAACAAAGCAGGCCAACTGACATCACTCAAGACCCTGGGCGCCAGCGCCAACAACAGCACTGTCAACACCATCTTGACGCCTTGCCACACGGCAAAGCTCATGGCTGCAGAGACTGCGTTGACCGAGGCCAACCGTGAAGTCATGCCCCTGGCAAACAAAGCAGATGGCAAAACCACTGCAAAAGCGCCATACACCAAAGAAAACGCTATTGATGCACGACCCCAAACCCAAGCAGCTGACAAGGCCAAAACCACCGCCAGCGTCAGCTGCGCCCCAACCACCTGCCAAACCGATAAAGTCGGATGACGCGCTCGCCAGGCTTGGGCCTCTTGCGCCGTCATCGGGCGAAACTCTTCGGTTTCGTCAACTGACGCCGCCGCCTCAACTGATGTCTGAGTGTTTTTTACTGCAACCAAGGAGGCTTTGACGGGAGAGTCCATGTCCTTCCTAAACTTGCAGCAAAGCCACTGATTGTAAAGTATCTTAATAACCCCACCTGAACCCAATCTTTCAAACTCTTTTCATGCCCACCCCATCCACCGACAGTCTGATTGAATACCCCTGTGATTTCCCCATCAAAGTCATGGGCGAACAAGTCGATGGCTTTGTCGACGCCATGCTCATGATCGTGCGCCATTTCGACCCGGAATGGGACGATACGCGCCTGACCCAACGCCCCAGCAGCGCTGGCAAATACCTCGGTCTGACCTTGACCATCAAAGCCACCAGCCGCGAACAACTCGACGAGCTTTACCGCACGCTGAGCAC
>NZ_JBBAOI010000005.1:139652-154136 GCF_040401495.1 Limnohabitans sp. | reverse complement strand
CCATCAAAGCCACCAGCCGCGAACAACTCGACGAGCTTTACCGCACGCTGAGCACTCACCCCATGGTGAAAGTGGTGCTTTAGTGTCAAACGCCAGCGCTGACAGTGTGCTTGTACGCCACCTGGGCCAGGTGGATTACCTGCGGACTTACCAAGCCATGCAAGATTTCACAGCGCAGCGAGACAGCCAAACGCCAGATGAAATATGGCTTTGCGAACATCCGGGGGTCTTCACCCAAGGGCTGGCCGGCTTGGACGCCCATGTACTTTCAGCAGGCACAACACCCGTGATTGCCACCAACCGAGGCGGCCAAGTGACCTACCATGGGCCCGGCCAAGTGGTGGCTTATGCCCTGATCGACCTTCGCCGCGCAGGCTACTTTGTCAAAGAATACGTTTACAAACTGGAAGAGGCCATTGTCCGAACCCTGCTGCACTTTGGCGTGACAGGCTTGCGCGTGGGAGGTGCGCCTGGGGTATTTGTTAGAACCACTGGGCAGAGTAACCATGCGCTGCTGCCCGCTCGCCCAGCACCTCGGGGCGCGTCTTCTGGCACAACAACACCTGAATTTGCTGGCTTAGCCAAAATAGCAGCGCTGGGCGTGAAGGTCAGTCGGCATTGCACCTACCATGGGCTAGCTTTAAATGTTCACATGGACTTATTGCCCTTTCATCACATCAACCCCTGCGGTTTTGCGGGCTTGCAGACCACCGATCTTTTTACAATGGGCGTTGATGTAGGCTGGCAAGAAGCGGCTGATGTTTTGGGCGAGAAACTTCGTCTGTATTTGGCACCCTAACCCTCTTATTCCCCTAGGCCAGCGCACACCATGACCACTTCCGACAACGGCGTCTTGCCACCAAGCCAAGCCAAGCCCGAGCACAACCCGCTTGCCAAGCAAAAGTCTTTGTCCAAAGTGTCGCGTATTCCTATCAAGGTTGAACACACTGGCGAGGTGTTGAAAAAACCCGACTGGATTCGCGTCAAAGCCGCCTCACCCAACTCGCGCTTTCACGAGATCAAAGACATTTTGCGCAAAAACAATTTGGTGACTGTCTGCGAAGAAGCGTCCTGCCCCAATATTGGCGAATGCTTTGGCAAAGGCACAGCCACCTTCATGGTGATGGGCGACAAATGCACCCGCCGCTGCCCGTTTTGCGATGTCGGCCACGGGCGCCCCGACCCACTGGACGTCAACGAACCGCTGAATTTGGCCAAAACCATCGCTGCTTTGAAGCTGAGTTATGTGGTCATCACCAGTGTGGACCGCGATGATTTGCGTGACGGCGGTGCCGCGCATTTTGTCGAATGCATTCAGCAAACCCGAGCCTTGTCTCCTCACACACAAATAGAAGTGTTGGTGCCCGACTTTCGCGGCAGGGACGACCGCGCCTTGTCTATTCTTCAAGCGGCACCACCCGATGTGATGAACCACAACCTGGAAACCGTGCCACGCCTGTACAAGCAAGCAAGGCCTGGCAGCGATTACGCCTTTAGCCTCAACCTGCTCAAAAAATTCAAAGCGCTGTTTCCCCAAGTGCCGACCAAAAGTGGCTTGATGGTGGGCTTGGGCGAAACCGATGAAGAAATTCTGTCGGTGATGCAAGACATGCGCGAGCACCACATCGACCGCTTAACGCTAGGTCAGTACCTTGCACCGAGTTCACACCATTTGCCTGTGCGCCGCTATGTACACCCTGATACTTTCAAGATGTTCGAAGCCAAGGCTTATGAGATGGGCTTTCAACACGCCGCGGTAGGCGCCATGGTGCGCTCTAGTTACCACGCAGACCAACAAGCGGCGGCGGCCACAGCCCTCCTGCCCAAAGGATGACATGAACACCGATGACTTGAGCGACTGGACCCACAGCCACACGTTCGACAGCAACTCCGAAGCCGCTGAGCGCAGTACTCGCTTGGTGATGTGGATTACTGTCGTGATGATGTTTGTGGAGATTTTTGCAGGCTGGGCGTTTAACTCTATGTCCCTCTTGGCCGATGGTTGGCACATGAGCTCTCACGCCTTGGCCATTGGCTTGTCCGCCATGGCCTACGCCACGGCCCGCACCTACGCCAATGACCCTCGCTTTGCGTTTGGCACTTGGAAGATAGAAATATTGGCAGGCTTTTCCAGCGCTTTGTTTTTGCTAGGTGTGGCTTTGACCATGGTGATTGGCTCGCTAGAAAGGTTGATCTCGCCGCAAGCCATTCAATTTGAAGAAGCCATCGTGGTGGGCATATTGGGCTTGGTCGTGAACTTGGTGTGTGCATACATTTTGGGCCAAGCGCACCACCAGCATGACCACACACATGGCCATGGACACGACCATGCTCATCACGCACACGATCACCACCCTCAACACCATGACCTGAATTTGAAGTCTGCCTATTTCCATGTGGTAGCGGACGCCTTCACCTCGGTGCTGGCCATCGTGGCTTTGGTCGGCGGTTGGCTCTACGGCTGGGTTTGGCTTGACCCCGCGATGGGCATCGTGGGCGCTGTCATGGTGGCCTTGTGGGCCAAGAGTTTGATTCTGGAAACCGCCAAGGTGCTGCTAGACCGCGAAATGGACCACCCGGTGGTAGATGAAATCAAGCAAGCGGTGGAAGCCGACGGCCAAACCCGCGTGACCGATTTGCATGTCTGGCGGGTGGGCAAAAAAGTCTATAGCTGCGCACTCACCGCCGTCACGCTGGACCCCCAACTCACGCCCAAAACGGTACGCGAGCGTTTAGCTGTTCACGAAGAAATCATCCATTCGACGATTGAGCTTCACCAGCGCTAACTGGCGAACGCCAAGCCAACATCAAGCCATCCCATTGCAATCGAGCCACTTTGAGGTGACGCTCTTTCACATGGCCATAGCCTTTGATCTTGTCTGGAATACGGGCAATCTCCAAGGCCAAGGCTTGTCGCTCAGGGCTAAAGCCGCGCAGGATCTCTTCAATCGCCACAAGGTACTCGCCCACCAAAGCGCGCTCAGTGCGGCGCTCTTCGGTATAGCCAAAGACATCCAAGAAAGTGCCGCGTAAAAAACGCAACTTGGCCAAGGCCTTAAAGCCACGCAACATAGAGGGGCCAAATTTTTGTTTGACCAACTCACCCTTGGCGTTTTTACGGGCCAGCAAAGGCGGCGCTAAGTGGTAGTTCAATGTGAAGTCGCCTTCAAATTGGTCGGCAATGCGCTTTAAAAAACTTTCATCAGTGTGCAAGCGCGCCACTTCATATTCGTCTTTGTAAGCCATCAACTTAAAGAGGTTGCGCGCCACCGCATCAGCAAAGGCTGGCGAAGTTTGCTGCAAAACTTTGTCAATGAAGGTGGTGTACTTGTCAGCATAGGCCGCATTTTGGTACTGGGTTAAAAACGCCGCACGCTTTTCAACCAAGCTATCCAAAGAATCGCGCGTCTTGAAATGCACGACTTGCGCAGGTGCCAACAAAGCTTGCACCTTGGTAATGTCATATGCACACCAACGCCCCCAAGCAAAGGCTTTTTTGTTGGACTCGACTTGCACGCCGTTGAGTTCGATGGCGCGTATCAAGGCCTCCAGTCCCAAAGGAATCCAGCCCTTTTGCCATGCGTAGCCCAACACCATGGGGTTGATGTAAATGCTGTCGCCCAGCAACTGGGTGGCGAAGTGGTTGGCATCAAACGCGCCCAAATTGCGGTTTTCACCTTCAAGTGCTTGCAAAATATTGGCCACACAGCCCTCGCTGGGGTTAGCCCAAGCGCCATTTTTCACAAAGGCTGCCGTCGGCGTGCCATGGTCGTTGATAGCCACACGGGTGCGCCCAGGGCGCAAACGCAACATGGTTTCTTTGCCGGCGGTGACGATGGGGTCGCAACCCAAAATCAAGTCTGCCGCCGCAGTTGACACACGGGTGGTGCGTATTTGGTTTTGCTGCTCGGCAATCAACACATGGCTCCAGGTGGCACCACCTTTTTGCGCCAAACCTGCCGAGTCTTGGGTGACGATGCCGCGCCCTTCCAAGTGGCCTGCCATCCCAAGCAACTGGCCGATGGTGATGACGCCCGTGCCACCCACGCCAGCCACGACGATGCCATAACCCCCAGGGTAGACACCTCGGGTGAGCGAGGGCACTTGCGGCATAGGCAAGTCGCCCAGCGCCAAAGGATCAAGCACTGGGCGGTCTTTGCTCTTTTTACGCAATTGGCCACCTTCGACAGTGACAAAACTGGGGCAAAAACCTTTGACACAGCTTTGGTCTTTGTTGCAAGTACTTTGGTTGATGGTGCGCTTGCGACCAAAATCGGTCTCCAAGGGTTCCACACTCAAGCAGTTGCTTTGGGTGCTGCAGTCGCCACACCCCTCGCAGACCGCTTCATTGATGACCACACGAACCGCAGGATCGACCATGGTGCCGCGCTTTCTGCGACGGCGTTTTTCGGTGGCACAGGTTTGGTCGTAAATAATGACGGTACAGCCTGTGATCTCGCGCATCATGCGTTGCACTGCATCAAGTTCATCACGGTGTTCGATAGCGACGCCCTCGGGCAAGCCCAGCACACCACCGGCTGCACCGTTTTGGCCGACAGACCCGTATTTCTCTGGCTCATCTGTCACGATGACGATGCGCTTGGCGCCTTCAGCACGCATGCTTTGTGCAATTTGAATGACGCTGTGTCCCTCAGAACGCTCGCCAATGGGCTGGCCACCGGTCATGGCCACCGCGTCGTTGTACAAAATTTTGTAAGTGATGTTTACACCTGCGGCCACGCTTTGGCGGATGGCCAAAATGCCGCTGTGGAAATAGGTGCCGTCGCCAATGTTGGCAAAGATATGGTTGTCATTGGTAAACGGTTGCTGGCCCACCCATGGCACGCCTTCGCCACCCATTTGGGTAAAGCCAACGGTGCTGCGGTCCATCCACAGCGACATGAAATGGCAACCAATGCCTGCCATGGCACGCGAGCCTTCAGGTACTTTGGTGCTGGTGTTGTGCGGGCAGCCAGAGCAAAACCAAGGTTGGCGGTCGGCATTGACCTCAAGCACCTGCATGGCTTTTTGCTTGGCCTCTAAGACCGCCAACTGCGCGTCCATGCGCGAGCGGGTATCGGCATCGACGCCGAGTTTTTTCAAGCGCGTAGCTATGGCTAGGGCTATCAGGGCGGGGGACAAGTCGGCATTGGCTCGCAACAAAATATTGCCGCTGGGGTTGGGCTGCGACCACTCACCGCCGGCGTCACCCTCGCCTTCGTTGAACTTGCCCAGCACCCGTGGGCGCTGTGCATCAGGCCAGTTGTAGAGTTCTTCTTTCAACTGGTATTCAATGAGTTGGCGTTTTTCTTCCACCACTAAAATTTCTTGCAAGCCGCGGGCGAACTCGCGTGTGCTCTCGGACTCCAGCGGCCACACCACGCCCACTTTGTGCACCCGAATGCCTATGCGCTGGCAGGTGGTGTCGTCGAGTCCCAAATCGAGCAAGGCTTGGCGGGTGTCGTTGTAGGCCTTGCCACTGGCGATCAAACCAAAGCGGTCGTTGGCACCTTTGATGACAGTGTGGTTGATTTTGTTGGCGCGTATATAGGCCAGCGCCGCATACCATTTGTAATTGAACAAACGCGCTTCTTGGCTAAGCGCATCATCGGGCCAACGGATGTGCAAGCCGCCTTCAGGCATTTCAAACTCGGGCAGCACAATACGAACACCCTCGGGGTCTATCATCACCGAGGCGCTGGACTCCACCACCTCTTGGATGGTTTTCATGCCCGCCCACACGCCAGCAAAACGGCTCATGGCGATGCCATGGATACCATAGTCCAGCACGTCTTGCACAGACGCAGGAAAAAACACCGGCAGGCCACAGGCTTTGAAAATATGGTCGCTTTGGTGCGCCGCCGTGCTGCTTTTGGCGACGTGGTCGTCGCCTGCCAAAGCCAAGACCCCGCCCCAAGGGGTGGTGCCCGCCATATTGGCGTGCTTGAACACATCAGAGGTGCGGTCAACACCTGGTCCTTTGCCATACCAAATACCAAAGACGCCATCGAATTTATTGCTGCCAGGCGGCGCAAATCCCAATTGCTGTGTTCCCCACAAGGCGGTAGCGGCCAGCTCTTCGTTGACGCCAGGTTGAAAAACGATGTGCTGTGACTGAAGAAAAGACTTGGCGCTCCACAGCGCTTGGTCGTAGGTGCCCAAGGGCGAGCCACGGTAGCCGCTGATAAAACCTGCCGTGTTCTTGCCCTGCAAAGCATCGCGCTGTCGCTGCAACATGGGCAGCTTGACCAAGGCTTGCACGCCGCTCATGAAGGCGCGGCCATGGTCGAGGCGGTATTTGTCGTCGAGTTGAACCGTCTCTAAGGCTATTCGAATGTGTTCGGGCAGGGGCGCGTTCATTACGGGGTCTCCGATTACAGCTGGTGCTAGAGCGTCAGTTTAGGGGCAAAACACCTGTTCTGCTGCGGGAATGTCCCTCAGATTACCCCATAGCGCTGGCGATAGAGTTGAACCGCCTGCAGGTGCTCGGCCAAGGCGGGGTCTGCACTGCCTTGCAAATAAGCCAGCAAATCGGCCAATTGCGCCACAGCGCACACTTGCAAACCCAGTGTTTCCCGCACATACTGCACAGCGCTGTGCTGCACATCACGGGTCGCGCCTTGGGCGTCAACCTCGGTCGCCATTTCTTGGCGGTCTAAGGCAATCACCACCGCGTGGGCTTGGGCGCCAGCCGTTTCAATCAGGCGTATCGACTCGCGCACCGCAGTACCTGCACTCATCACGTCATCCACAATCAGCACCCGCCCTTTCAGGGGCGCCCCCACCAAGGTGCCGCCCTCGCCGTGGTCTTTGGCCTCTTTGCGGTTATAGGCAAATGGGACATTGCGCCCCAACCTTGCCAACTCTGCCGCTACCACCGCGCCCAAAGGAATACCTTTGTAAGCAGGGCCAAACACCATGTCGAATTCCATTTGGCTGTTGAGCAGCAGTTGAGCGTAAAAATGCGCCAACCGTGCCAGCTTGGCGCCGTCGTCGAACAAACCGGCATTGAAAAAATAGGGGGAAAGCCGCCCCGCTTTGGTTTTGAATTCCCCAAAACGCAAGACGCCACTTTCCAGCGAGAATCGAATGAATGCCTGCGCCAAATCGGTTGGCGCTTCGCCTTGCTCAGCCATAGGGGATTCCTTGTTCACACTCACCAGCCTTAACCTCAACGGCATCCGCTCGGCCAGCAGCAAAGGGCTGCATAGCTGGCTTGAAAAAGCCAAGCCAGATTGTATGTGTGTGCAAGAGATCAAGGCCCAAGAGAGCGATCTTGTGGGCAGCTTCGAGCAGCTTGCGGGTTTAAACGGTTACTTCCAGTGCGCTGAGAAAAAAGGCTATTCAGGCGTGGGCGTTTACACCCGCCAAGAGCCCAGCCATGTGATTCAAGGTTTTGATGGCGGCGAGTTCGATGCCGAAGGTCGCTATTTGGAGTTGCGCTTTGACACGCCCAAACGCAAGCTGTCTTTGCTGAGCGTGTACTTTCCCAGCGGCGCCTCGGGGCCAGAGCGCCAAGAGGCCAAATACCGTTTCCTTGATGTGATTTACCCTCACCTGCTGGCTTTGCAACAAGGGCGTGAGTTCATTTTGTGCGGGGACGTGAATATCGCGCACAAGGAGGCCGACTTGAAAAATTGGCGCAGCAATAAAAAGAACAGCGGCTTTTTACCTGAAGAGCGCGATTGGATGACCAAGCTCACCACCGAGGGTGGCTTGGTGGATGTCTACCGTCATCTTCATCCTGACACCACCGACGCTTGCTACACCTGGTGGAGTAACCGAGGACAGGCCTATGCCAACAACGTGGGTTGGCGTTTGGACTACCACTTGGCAACACCCGCCTTGGCCGCCAAAGCCCTGTCTGCGGCCATTTACAAAGAAGAAAAATTCTCCGACCACGCACCCGTGACTGTGGCCTACGACATGGTGATGTGATGCCTATCGAGATTCCCGAGTCCGAGATGGAGTTCACCGCCATCCGTGCCCAAGGTGCGGGTGGTCAAAACGTCAACAAGGTATCAAGCGCGGTGCATTTGCGGTTTGACATTCGGGCGTCGTCATTGCCAGAGGCGGTCAAAGACAAATTGCTGGCGACTTCAGATCAACGCATCACGCTCGAAGGCGTCATCGTCATCAAAGCGCAAACCACGCGCAGCCAAGACAAAAACCGAGCCGAGGCTATCGCTCGTTTACACGAGATGGTGGCATTGGCCGCTAAGCCTATCAAACCGCGCCGCGCCACCAAGCCCACATTTTCTTCTCAACAAAAGCGGGTCGACAGCAAAGTAATGCGCGGCCATACCAAAGCAACACGCGGCAAAGTCGACTTGTAAGCAGCTTAGAGGGTTCAAGGCGCTCTTTGCAGGCTCATCTCTAACTCTAAGCTTTCTTTCTGGTAACTGCCTGTCATGACTTGGCGAAACATGGCTTCGGTTCGCTCGACCACACCCGGCCAGTCAAGGGTTTGCGCGGTCAACAAAGCCTGCTTGGCCAAACGCGCTTGCAAGCTAGGGGCTTGAACCACAGCACACACGGCTTTCACAAACTCATCGGGCGACTCGGTATCCACGCACATGCCGTTTTCACCATGGCTGATGCATTGCCCTGCTGCTGCATGCTTAAACGCGACCACCGCCAAACCGCTGGCCATGGCCTCCAGCGTCACATTGCCAAAGGTTTCTGTGAGGCTGGCAAACGTAAACACATCGCCACTGGCATAGTGAGCAGCCAAGTCTTTGCCGCTTTGGTAGCCTGCAAAAATGATGTCGGGATGCTGTTGCTGCAAGCTCTCACGCATGGGGCCGTCCCCTACCAAAACCATACGCAAACGACTGTCTTGTTGCTTTGCTTTGAGGTAAGCCTGCACTACCAGCCCTAGGTTTTTTTCTGCAGCCAAACGACCGACATACAGCAAAACTTTGTCGGCTGCACTGACGCCCCAAGCATCGCGCAGGGCTTGGCTTCGATAGGTTGGCGAAAACTGCGATGTGTCAACACCGCGCGGCACCACATGCACACGCTCAAAGCCTTTGGCTTGCAGTTCTTTTTGTAAAACGGCAGTAGGCACCATGGTGATGTCTGCGCGGTTATGGAATTTTTTCAAATACACCCGAATAGCGCCGCTTAACCAACCTATGCCGTAATGCTGGCTGTAGGCATGAAAGTTGGTGCGGAAATCGGTGCTGACAGGCAACTTGAGTTTGCGTGCTACTTGCAGCGCCGACCAGCCCAAGGGGCCTTCGGTGGCAATATGCACGATGTCGGGTCTTTGCTTGGCCCAGAGGCGGTGCAGTTCGCGCTTGGCGGGTAAGCCCATGCGCAGTTCGCTGTAAAAAGGAATTGGTACCCCTTTGACCAACACCTCTTGAAAATGGTCGGTGTGTACTGCAGTGTGCTGCGCTTGCTGCTTGGGTCGAATCAACCACAGGTCGTGTCCGCGTGTTTGCAGACCTTCTACAATTTTGCTTAAGGTGTGTGCCACCCCATTGATATCAGGCGGATAGGTTTCAGTTACGACAGCAATTTTGAAACGCTGTTGCACAGCACCTAGACGGATAACTTGGATATGCGCATCTGTATTCATGCCTCTAATATGAATGGCTAATGCAACAGTTTGATGAAGAACTTGTGTCAGTTTAATGACATGGGTATTTGTCATCAAAATTTCATGCGCAAGCCTCACAATCTCAGCGTGTCTTTAACCCAAGGTGCATGTCACCATCTTCACTAGGAGTCTTTATGCGCGAATGGCAGCAAACCCTTCAAACCCAACGCTGGGATGACCACCGCTACTATCACCACAGCCGCATTAACCAGATGCTGCACTTGGTCAGCGCAATTTCCTTTTTGGTCGCTTATGTTTATCTTTTCATTGATCCGGTTGTTGCCTCTCTCGTAGCTTGGCTGGTTTCAATGACAACGCGTCAAATGGGTCATTTCTTTTTTGAGCCCAAAGGCTATGACGAGGTTAACCAAGCCACCCACGAGCACAAAGAAGACATCAAGGTAGGCTACAACTTGCATCGCAAAATTGTGCTGCTAAGCATTTGCGCGGCCATACCCGTGTTGGCTTACTGGATGCCTGACTATTTGACTTGGGCCGTGCCCCAAGCCTATGAGGACACACCTGTGCGCATCACCGCCATGGCGTGGCTCTTTTTAGGCGCAGCAGGCTTGGTATTTCGTGTTCTGCAGCTTTGGTGGCAAGACAGCTTGGTGGCCGGTTTGGCTTGGGGCTTCAAAATCCTGACTGACCCCGTGCATGACATCAAGCTCTATCACAAAGCACCTTTGCATTTGATGCGCGGTGAATGGATTGACCCTATGGACCACGTCAAACCTTCACAGGCTTGACGCGGTTTTTGCAAGAAGCGGCTCTAGGCCCAGCGGGCCTTGAGCATTTCTTTGAAAACTTGGCGGCGAATAGGGCGTTGTTGGTTTAAGGGGGGGGTCCACCACCATCCGTCCTGCTGCATATTCTTAGCAGCTTGAACGAAACGTTCGCAGAGTTGCTCAAACATGGCGTCATCAAAATTCAAACTCATGATCATGCGACCCGACCCCACCCAGCTCATGGCGACACCTTGTTCGCGCAAATAATATTGAAGCATCCAGTGATAACGTCCAGGCAGGTCAAACAAGACCGTCCACACCGTTTCCATGCCGGCGACTTGCACTGGCAATTGGGCTTGCCGAAGTCGAGTGTTCAAGTCAGATTGCCTTTGCATCCATTTTTCGCTGACATTGGCGTACATGGCCAGAACTTCAGGGCTGCCGAGCCGATGCAAAAACACATTCATAGTGGCCATCACCGTAGGGTGCGCATTGAAAGTGCCACGCGCAAAACAAATGTCGCCTGGTCGGTCGTCGCGAAACCGCTTCATCCATTGCGATTTTCCACAGACCACGCCTATGGGCAAGCCGCCACCCAAGGTCTTGCCGTAAGTCACCATATCCGCCTCGACACCGAAGTAGGCTTGTGCGCCGCCTCTGTGAAGTCGAAAGCCCAAAAACACTTCATCCATGATGAGTGCGATGCCTTTCTCTGTGCAAACTTGTCGCAAAGCTTGCAACCACTCGGTGTAGGCTTGCCGGTCGTAATGCACAGCGCGAGCGCCATCGATCAAGGTGCTGTCCGTGGGTGCAGCGCGGTTAGGGTGCATGGCTTGCAAGGGGTTGACCAGTACACAGGCAATGTCTTTGCGGTTGCGCAAAAGTCGCAAGGTATTGCTATGCATATCGTTCAAGGTAAGCGTGTCGCTAGAGGGGGGCATGGGGTTACCAGGTCCTGGCTGCACATCGTCCCACCAGCCGTGGTATGCGCCTGTGAAGCGCACAATTTTTCTCTTTTTGCTGTGGTACCTGGCCAATCGAACGGCCTGCATTACCGCCTCGGTGCCCGACATATGAAACGACACTTCGTCCTTGCCCGACAAGTCACACAAGCGCTTGACGTTGTCCAGCACGCAGGGGTGGTAGCCCCCGAGCACAGGCCCCAAGTTTTGCGCCATGGCGGCCCCCTCGGCCATACAGGATTTGTAAAAGTCGTAGCCAAACAAGTTCACGCCATACGAACCCGACACATCGATGAACTTGTTGCCATCCATATCGGTGAGCCAAACCCCTTGGCTGGTGCTCCAAAAACTGCCCAGTTGCAAATGCTGCGACAGCAGTTCACGAAACTGGTAGGGCACGCGGTACTGGCTGGTGAGCTGCATATCGGAGACCATGGGCTTGGCCGCAGCCGTGTGCGCCAGCGTCAAGGGGCTTTGTGTTTTGAATTTTTGTCCCAGCGCAGCAAGCGCAGCGTGTCGCGTTTGAGCGATGGCTGCAGGTGCACCGTCAACCGAAAACCATGTTTCTTGGCTGTAGCTATAGGCCGGCAGCCAATGGGCAAAGCGCTTGGACATGCGCAAATGGCCACCCAAGGAGGGGTGCTTTGCAAACGACAACTGCAAGCGCTGAACCACTCTTTGCAGCAAGACGGCCCCGACCATCACCGCCACAAGGCCTAACACCACCGACACACCCGTTTCATATGCTTGCATGTACTGCCCTTTCGAAAACCCCATTTGTATGTCACTTAGGTTAAAAAATGATGACTGTTCGTCAGCTAATTCAAAAATTTGTCGCCCACGAAGACCTGAACTTTTTGCTCACCAACCGCATTCCCCGATTGGCGTTGACGCATTTCATGGGTTGGTTCAGCCAATTGCGACATCCTTTGCTTGCCAAGGCTTGCATTTGGGTCTGGCAGCAATTCGCTGATTTAGATTTGTCCGAAGCCAAAGAGCAGCGCTTTGACAGCCTGCACGACTGCTTTATTCGCCAACTGCGCCCAGGGGTTCGCCCAGTTAACGAGGATGCCCATACTTTGGTAAGCCCGTGCGATGGCATCGTGGGCGCCATGGGCGAGGTCAAAGACGGGCAATTGTTCCAAGCCAAAGGCTTCCCCTACACTTTGCAAGACCTGCTTGGGGTCAGTGCTGAGCACGGCCCATGGCACAACGGCAAATACCTCACCATCCGCATCACCTCGTCTATGTACCACCGTTTTCATGCGCCCCATGATGGCCGCTTGCACCGCGTGGAATATTTTTCTGGCGATACCTGGAACGTCAACCCGATCGCATTGAAGCGTGTGGAAAAACTTTTTTGTAAAAACGAACGCGCCATGCTGGAGATGGAGATTGGCGAGCAACGCCACCCCGTTGCTTTGGTGCCCGTGGCTGCCGTGCTAGTGGCCAGCATTCGCTTGAACGCCTTAGACACCTTGCTGCACACCCGCTACAAGGGGCCAACTGTGATGACGTGCGACGCTGCGTTTCACAAAGGCGAGGAGCTTGGCTGGTTTCAACACGGCTCGACCATCTTGGTGTTCACGCCTGCCGACTTTGCATTTGCACCCGACATAGAGGAAGGCCGTGTCTTGCGCATGGGTGAAGCGCTAATGCAGTTACCTCAATAAGGCGCTTAGGCTGATGGGCGCTTGAACGACTGGTGACGCCAAAGCACTCGGGCCATGACTGTGATCATCAAAAACGCCAAGGCCAGAATCAGCTCTTCAACTTTTGCGTGAAAGTAAAGCAAACCACTGTAGGCAGCCATCATCGTCAAGATACTGGCGTTCTCATTCACATTTTGTACGGCAATCGATCGCCCGGCGCTCAGCAGCACCACACCTCGGTGTTGCAGCAGGGCATTCATGGGCACCACAAAAAACCCGCCCACCATGCCCAGCAAAGCGGTCAACAACACTGCTGACTGCCACTGCGTCAGCCACAACATGAGTGGCAGCATGGCGCCCATGGCCAAACCAAGCCCCAGTACGCGAGTGGCTTGGTTGAGCACCACAAAGCGAGCCGCCAGCGCCGCTCCCACAATCACGCCCACAGCGGTAGCCGCTTGTAAATAGGCTGCCTGCGAAAGATTGAGCATGAGTTTTTCTTGTGCCCAACTCAGCACCAACAATTGCATTGTTGCGCCCACACCCCAAAATAAAGTGGTGACTGATAGGCTGATGCTGCCCAAGGGGTCTTTCCACAAACTTTTGAAGTCCTGCCAAAAACCATGGCAAATGGACCTGAATTTCCATGGCATGGGGGCATACGCCTTGCCGCTGCCATGGATAAAGAGATTGAGCAGTGCGGCCAAACCATAACAAGCCAACAGCACTAAGAGCGAAACTGTGTAAACACTTTGCACGCCTTGAAATTGAGCCCACGCTTGAACCCAGTTTTGTTGCAACCAAGCGGGGCTGACCAAAGCACCACCCACAACCACGCCTAACAAGACGGCGCTGACGGTGCTGATTTCTATCCATGCGTTGGCTGTCACCAACTGCTCGGGTTGTGCCAACTCGGTGACCAGGCCATATTTGGCGGGAGCATAAGCGGCGGCACCCACACCCGCGAGTGCAAACGCTAGCAAAGGATTCACGCCTATCAGCATGGCCATACACGCCAATGCTTTGACGCCATTGGCCACCATCATCACTTTTTGCTTGGGCCATGTGTCTGCACACACACCCACCCAAGGTCCCAAGACAACATAGGACAGAGTGAACATCAGTTTGAGCAAAGGCACCCAAAACGCCGCCTGTCCTTGCTCGACCAAAAGGGCCATGGCCACCAAGAGCAAAGCGTTATCGGCCAAGGCGGAAACGAATTGCGCCCCCATCAAGGGTGCAAACCCCTTGCGTCGCAGCAAAGCGGTCAAGCGGCTTCTGTGATGGGTAGGGGGTCGTGCTGTAAAACCACAGCATTGGCGTTGGGCAATTCATCCATGACTTGATCCCAATAAATCAGTTCAAGCCTGCCGTCTACATGCTCGACCAATGCGGAGCGACTCTCAACCCAATCGCCATCGTTGCAATAAAGAACATCTTCGATGGTGCGTATTTCAGCGCGGTGAATATGCCCGCACACCACGCCTTGGTAGCCACGCTTCTTTGCCTCATGGGCGACCGCATTTTCAAAATCA
>NZ_JBBAOI010000005.1:0-139642 GCF_040401495.1 Limnohabitans sp. | reverse complement strand
ACAAAGTTCAAGGCTTTCTTGACCTTGCTCTTTAAGTATGCGGACAGCGACCAATAGGGCAAACCCATGTATCGGCGAACACGGTTGAAATGCCGGTTCAAGCGTAAGGCCATTTCATACAAAGTGTCGCCAAGGTAGGCCAGCCATTTGGCGTACTTGACCACCGCATCGAAATAGTCGCCATGCACCAACCAAAATTTGCGCCCATCAAGCATGGTGTGAGAGGCCTCTTCCACCACCTCGATGCCGCCAAAGTGGTGATCGACAAAGTCACGAGCAAACTCGTCGTGGTTGCCAGGCACATAAACCACATGGCAACCCTTGCGCACACGACGCAAGATTTTTTGCACCACATCGTTATGCGCTTGTGGCCAATACCATTTGCGACGCAATTGCCACCCATCAATGATGTCGCCCACCAAATACAAGTAATCGCTGGAGTGCGATTTGAGAAAGTCTAGGAGGGCGTCGGCTTGGCAGCCTGGAGTTCCCAGGTGCAGATCGGAAATAAATACAGCTCTGTAGTGCATCAATTTTGTAGGTTGGTTTTATGAGCCACTCCAAAGAATGGGCCAACTCAAGTCGATGCTAATGGCGCTTTATGTCGGTTTGATGAATAGCAAACCTTATGCAAGCAACTGAAACATGCCCGCCAAATAATGCATACGCTCAAAAAGCGTGTGGTTGCGAGACTCATCACTGAATATATGCAATACCGTGACAAACCCCCAAACGACAAAAAAGGACTGAATGCGACCCCAGATGGTGGGCGATGGTTTGTATCCCGCATTGGCCCGAACTTGTGAAATGCCAATCCCTGTCGCCAAAACCACACAATAAAACAGATAGCTGGAAAAAGTCTCGACAACGCCCGTGAAACCGATCGATTCCATCAAATCTATTTCACGCATAAAGTGAAACAAGGCATTTCCCATACCCGCCGCCATGAATGTCGCAAAGAACAGGCGCAATCGTGGGTGTTTTTTGAAAACCGAAAAAAAAGTAGGTATGAAGAAAAAATCAACCAACAGTTCCTTGAAATAGTAATGAAACCGGTTGAAATAATCGATCAGTGTTCTCGACTCCAGTGGTCGCCAGGTTAAGCGATGCAAACGAAAACCGGCCAATCGAGCCACGCCGACAATGAAACACCCATAGATAGCTGTTCGAAAGGTATATGCGGCGACAGACCAAATCAAGGAGGCCCATTCCATGCCTACTGAATACGCATGGTTTTGAAATGAGGCGTCCATCGCGTCGGACACGCTGGGTATATGGAGGTAATCCTCACAAAGCCACCTCAACACAGCTTTTGCCGCCATTAATACGTTTGCCCATAGGAGCAATTTCAAGCCTTTGATCTGGGTGATCGCCATCTCATTTTCGTTTTTAGCAAGCACTTTGCGTAAGTAAGCCGCACCCTTGCCTATGGGGGTGGAGCTTGTCCCGCCACCCAGGCGATGGAATGTGCCCAATTGAAACAAGTCGCTGCTTCGGTCTTTGGACCGCTGGTCCACCAGTGCATAGGCCAAAAACCAAAAATACGTTGTCAGCACACAAAGCAAGGACCACAGTGCCAAGCGGGTGTAGCCATTAAACATACCTCTGTATGACAGCAAGCACAAGAAAATTTCTATACCGAGCAATGTAAGCACGGGATGCTTTGCGAGCAAAGACTGCTTGTAATGTCGAGCAAGGGCCACAAGCCCCCAAGACATGAAAATAAAACCAATTAATGCAACGTAACCTAGACCAACAAAAGACAGTTGGGTAAGCCCTTCATGTGCAACTGCCTCATTGATGGCGTCGTCAATCGACGCATGCGAAAAGAAAAACGCTCCCACATAGGTTGAGACGAACAAGGTAGCGCTACGCCAAGGGGGGCAATAGGCAAACAAAGCCATTGCCGTTAGCACGAACAATGACTCCTTCCAGTCCTGATGAGTCGATAGTGCAAGAAAGGACAAAATGAATATCGCCATCTTGCCTGTCAGGGTTTGCGCCCATTCAACAACCGCTTGACGCTCTTCAATCGCCCAGACCGAACGCATCCCTTGCACGTTAGAAGGGGAAGCTTTTATTTCATTCATATTGTCTTCGTAGCCCTCAGCTTCTGTGAGGTCAAGCTGGTACTTGGGACTCAACGAGCAACGCAATCTCTTGAACCGAGTCAATTAAATGGACATCAAAATCAGTGCCTTTAAAGTTGACTGTAAATTCATTTTCAAGGTATACGACCAGCATCATCATCGACACAGAATCGAGCCTGCCGCTCACAAAGAGTGAATCGTTATCGTTCAGTGGGTGGCTATCCCCTTGTTGCTTTAAAGTGTCGAGCAAATAGGCTTTGATCTTTTGTTTGTGATTGTTTTCCATTCATTACTTTCATGTCATTTGGTTTTTATGTGGTCGCTTCTGCAGATTCTTTAAGTAATTCGGCCAAGGCTTTGCGGTCAACTTTGCCGCTGGCATTCAAGGGCATATGTTCCAAAGCAATCACTCGGTGGGGCACCATATAGGGCTGCAATGTCTTTTTTAGCCCTGCGACCAATTCGCCATAGTCCATCGCAGAACCCGCCATAAAACCGACGATACCTTTGGCCACACCGTCAACGATAGGCCAAGCCACGGCAGCCACAAGGTCTCGGCCACAAACCAAGCGCAATGCAATGTCAATTTCTTCCAATTCGATACGGTAGCCCGAGACCTTGATCTGGTTGTCTATGCGGCCTAGAAAATGGAACTCACCTGAAGCGTCCCGAACAGCCGAGTCACCTGTCAGGTACCAACGCTTTCCATTGAACAAGGGGAATTTTTTGGCGCTGAGCTCAGGTGCGCCAAGGTAGCCTAGGGCCAATTGCACGCCACCAATGACCAACTCGCCGGGCACGCCGTCTGTCAGTTCTTTGCCCGTGCCATCCACAACCATCGCCTCGCATCCGCCAAGAGGTGTCCCAATCGACACAAAACCCCGCCCGCAAGTGATGGGTTCATTGCGTGCAAAAACCTTGGCCAAGCAGAAAACAGTGGCCTCGGTTGGCCCATACAGATTAACGATTTCTGAGTTAGGTGCCACCTGCTGCCACTGGAGCGCGGCACTTTCTGGCAAAGCCTCTCCGCCAAACACCGACAGCCGCAACTCTGGCAAGCTACCCGCCTCCAAGACTTTGATCTGTTGCAACATACCCACCAAGGATGGAACCGAGTTCCACACGGTCAGGTGTTCGGTTTGGGCAAACTTGACCGCATTCATGACTAAATTTGCAGGAAGAATATAAACCGCAGCTCCCACTTGCCAAGTGGCGAACATATTGTGAACAGATACGTCGAAAGTGATTTCGCAGGTTTCTAAAGCTCGGTCTGTTGCTTGCAAGTTCAGTTTTTGAGCAACGGTTTGAATGTAATTGCGCACAGACCCTGCTGCAATCATCACGCCTTTGGGTGCACCGGTTGTGCCAGAGGTAAAAATCACATAGGCGAGATCGTCTGCATTGACTTGGACAGGTTCTTGAAAATTGACTGGCTTTTGTTGAGCCAAGGCTTGCGGCGAAGCCTCTAGGTCAACACGAATGAGCAACTTGGGACAAGCCGCCAATACGCTATCGGTGAGCAATTTGGCGCCCTCGGCGTCGACGATGATGGCGCTGAATTCGCAAGCCGCCAAAATAGCAAGAAGTTTATCTTTGGGAAGTTTTAAGCCCAAGGGCACATAGGCTGTGCCAGCCCAGCAAGCACCCAAAATAGCGACAGCGGCATCCGTGCCGCGACAAGCCAAGACGCCCACCTTGACGGGCTTGATCGCGCGATTGGGCCAATCAGGCGACAGCGCCAATCGTTGGGCCACTGCTATTGCTCGGCCGGCAAACTGCGCATAACTGAGCGACTGCCCTTGATGAACAACGGCGACGGCGTCAGGCGTCGTTTGGCTGTGCCACCATACGGCTTGGGCTAAATTGAAGTTGTTTTGCATTTTTAATATTTTTAATGATTTTTTTAAACTTAAAAATTAGTTTTAAATAACGCTAATTATTTATTGCTTGTTTGTCGAGCTCCATAATGGCGTCTATGCTCCATTACGAAACCATCCCCGTCACGCCTTTTCAACAAAACTGCTCTGTGGTTTGGGAAGACGTTGGCATGACGGCGGCGATCATAGACCCAGGCGGCGACCTCGATGTGCTGCAAAGCGCTTGCAAGCAACTCGGCGTCACATTGGTGGCCATTTGGATCACCCATGCCCACATTGACCACGCTGGTGGTACCGCCGAGTTAGCCGACAAATTGCAACTGCCCATCATTGGGCCGCACCCAGGGGACCAGTTTTGGATTGATGGCCTGAAAGACGCCGCGGCCAGTTATGGCTTTACACCGTCCCGCGCTTTCACACCCACACGGTGGCTGAGCGACGGCGACACGGTAGCCTTGGGTGCACACACCTTGCAAGTACGCCATTGTCCTGGGCATACCCCTGGCCACGTGGTGTTTTATTCGCCCGATATCAAGCGTGCGTTTGTCGGCGATGTGCTGTTTGCCGGCAGCATTGGCCGCACCGACTTTCCCCAAGGTAACCACCAAGATTTGCTCGACAGCATCACCCAGCGTTTATGGCCCATGGGCGACGACACGGTGTTCATCCCAGGCCACGGCCCCGAGAGCACCTTTGGCCGCGAGCGGCGCAGCAACCCTTATGTGGGTGGAACCTAAGACACGCCGCGCCTAAGGTTTGGCTGCTTGCTCGTACAAATGCTCGACCTTGGGCAAATTCGCTTCGATGTCTTTGATGCGGGTGCTGCCTGAAGGATGGGTGCTCAACCACTGCGGCGGTGCACCTTTGTTGGCGGCACCCATTTTTTGCCAAAGGCTGACACCCGCGCGCGGGTTGTAACCGGCGCGCGCTGCCAACTCCATACCCACCAAATCGGCCTCGCTTTCGTCCTCGCGGCCGAACTTCAGGGTCAACAGGTTAGCGCCTTGCATGGCCACTGCGTCGGTCACACGTGGGTCTACCCCTAAATACACCGAGGCCAATGCGCCGCCAATTTTGGACAAGGTGTTGGTGGCCATGCTTTTACCCATGCGCTCTCTTGCATGCTCTCGCAGTGCGTGGGCGATTTCGTGTCCCATGACCATGGCGACCTCGTCGTCGGTGAGGTTCAGCTTGTTCAAGATGCCATGAAAGAAGGCAATCTTGCCCCCAGGCATACAAAACGCATTGATTTGGTCTGAGCCAATCAGGTTGACCTGCCAATTCCAGTCTTTGGCACGCGGATTCCATTCGTAGCTGAACGGAATCAACTTCAAAGCAATTGCACGCAATCGAACCACCTGTGGGTGGTCGTCGGGTGCCAACGCGTTTTTCTCTGAAGCCTGCTTAAGCATTTGGCTGTACTGTGTGTAAGCAGTGTTTTCCACTTCAGTGGAGGGCACCAACTTCGCAAAGCTGGACTGCTTGCCCACCTCCACCCCATCACGGGCAAGCGCATCCAAGCTGTAAACACCCGCCATGCAAAAGGCGCAGTGATGGAAAAAAGCACGTTTGGTCAACATAAATTCAAGCTGCGGTCTAGAAGATGACAATACAAGGGTATGAACGATAACCTATCTGCCACTTCCAAGCTGCCGTCTTGGCAAGACACCTTGCTGATTTACCTAAGCCCGTCCAGCCTGCGCATGTTGGCTTTGGGGTTTTCGGCAGGTTTGCCACTTTTACTGGTTTTGGGGACGCTGAGTTTCAGGCTGCGCGAAGCGGGCATTGACCGCGCCACCATCGGTTTTCTCAGCTGGGTGGGGCTGGCTTATGGTTTTAAATGGGCGTGGGCACCCTTGGTGGACCGCTTGCCTTTGCCGGTGTTGACACCGCTGCTGGGGCGGCGACGCAGTTGGTTGTTATTGGCGCAAGTGGCTGTGGTGGCAGGTCTGCTGGGCATGGCGTGGAGCAACCCGCAAGATTCACTGACGCCCTTGGTGGCTTTTGCGCTGCTGGCGGCTTTGGGCTCGGCCACCCAAGACATTGCGCTGGATGCTTTTCGCATCGAGTCGGCGCAAGCCCGATTGCAAGCCGTGCTGGCTGCGAGCTACCAAACCGGCTACCGCTTGGCCATGATTTGGGCGGGTGCGGGTGTGTTTTGGATAGCGGCCCGCGCCGAAGTCGGCGGTTTGCCAGCGGGCACCTACCAAGACTCGGCTTGGAGTGTGGCCTACATCGCCATGGCCTTGTCGATGGCGGTGGGCATGGTCACAGTGTTGTTTTCTAAAGAGCCAGCCCATACGGAGCTGCCCCCTGCGCACAGCTTGCAAGAATGGCTGCAGCTAGCGGTGGTTGCTCCCTTTAGCGAGTTTGTGCGTCGCTACCGTTGGCACGCGGTGTTGCTGTTGGCCTTGATAGGTACCTACCGTATCAGCGACATCGTCATGGGCATCATGGCCAACCCGTTTTATGTGGACATGGGTTACACCAAAGAAGAGGTGGCCACCGTCACCAAACTGTATGGCGTTGTGATGACCTTGGTAGGCGCATTTTTAGGTGGTGCCATGGTGCTGCGGTTTGGTGTGATGCGTGTGCTGATGCTGGGCGCGGTGCTCAGCGCCTTTACCAACCTGCTGTTTGCTTGGCTGGCCTTGCACGGCCATGATGTCTATGCCTTGATCGGCGTAGTATCTGCCGACAACTTGGCCAGTGGCATTGCCTCCGCCGCCTTCATTGCGTATTTGTCGTCACTAACCAATGTGCAGTACTCGGCCACGCAGTACGCGCTGTTTAGTTCGCTGATGCTGCTGTTGCCGAAGTTTTTGGCGGGCTTTTCAGGCTTGGCGGTGGACGCCGCAGGCTATGCTTGGTTTTTCACGGGTACGGCTTTATTGGGTGTGCCCGTTTTGCTGCTGGTGTGGTTGGCCAGTCGCTTTCATTCTTCAGGAGACTAGACCTATGTTGCAAACCTTCCCCACCCGCCGCCTGACCCTTCTTGCAGCCGCCTTGTTATTGCAAGCAGGATGGGCATGGTCGCAAGCCTTGCCTGTGGCCACGCCCGAGTCGGTGGGCGTTTCGAGCAAGCGTCTGGAAAAAATCTCGCAAGCCATGCAAGCCGAGGTGGAGCAAAAACGCTTGCCCGGCGCGGTGGTGATGGTGGCGCGCAAAGGCAAGCTGGTGTATGCCCAAGCCTTTGGCAAGCTCAACAACGGCAGCGATGCACCCATGCAACTCGATTCGGTGTTTCGCATTTACTCCATGACCAAGCCGCTGGTCTCTACCGCTTTGATGATGTTGGTGGAAGACGGCAAAGTGCAACTCACCGACCCGGTGTCCAAGTACCTGCCCACGTTCAAAAGCCCCATGGTGAGCGTTGCCTCACTCGATGCGCCTTACAACGGCGTGAGCTTCAAGCTGGTGCCTGCCAACAAAGAGCCCACGGTCCAAGATTTGCTGCGCCACACCTCGGGGCTGGCCTACGGTGAACTGACCAAAAACACCTTGGTGAAAGACGCTTACACGCAAGCCGGCATTTACCAGCCCAGCATCGACTTTGATGCCCGAACCCCCAGCAGCGCCGAAATGGTGGACCGCTTGGGCAAAGCGCCACTGGCCCAACAGCCCGGCACGGTGTGGGAATACAGCTTGTCGGTGGATGTGCAAGGACGCATCATCGAGGCCGTGACCGGACAACGCTTGGGCGACTTTTTGCAAGCGCGGCTGTTTCAGCCTTTAAAGATGAAAGACACCGGTTTTGCAGTAAGCGCTGCCAACCTCCCACGTTTGGCTGAGCCTTTCCCCAAAGACCCCGCCACGGGTGCGGCGGTGAAGTTGATCGATGTGAGCCAAGCCCCAGGCAACGATTCGGGTGGCGCAGGTGGTTTGAGCACCGCGGGTGACTATCTGCGCTTTTGCCAAGCGATGTTGGATGGCGGACAACTTGATGGCGCTCGCATTGTGTCGCGCACCACGGTGCGTCTCATGACCTCGGACCATTTGGGCAGCACCATTGCCACACCTGTGTCGCCTGGACAGTTGCTCTTAGGCACGCCCGGCTACACCTTTGGTTTGGGCTTTTTGGTACGCCAAGCCGATGGCATCGCCGCCGTGCATGGCAGCGCAGGAGAGTTCATGTGGGCGGGCTATGCGGGTACCTATTTTTGGGCCGATCCTAAGGAGCAGACCTGCGTCGTGCTGATGACCCAGTCCAGCGGTCCCTCAAGGGTGGTTTACCGCCGCATGATGAAGGCTTTGGTGGCGCAGTCTTTGGTGGATTGATCTTCACTGCGAAGCCCAAGGCTGAAGCAGTCTGGGGATTGCTTCGCTGCGCTCGCAATGACGGCCTTTTGTAATGAAAACGCTTTGCAATGTCGGCGCTTTGCGATGACAGGGCTGCGTTTTATTTACCTAGCAAAAACTGGTTTTGTAGGGCCTCGACCTCGGCAAAGCCAATGAATTTTTTGAAGTCATTCATGTCGGTGACAGGCAACGGTAAATGCTCAGTGCTGTGCTGCTGATGCAGGGCTTGGAAGTTTTGTCGCAAGCTGTGCGTTACCGTCATCAAGCCCACCAAGGGGTATACCGCCAAGCCTGCAATCGCTTGGATATCGGCGGGGGTCAGGTCTTTTTCCAACCAACCCAGCAACTGCAATGACAAGGGTACGCCGCAGGCCTCACGCAAGCGTTTCAAATCGGCCAAGTTGGTAAAGCATCGGCTGATAGGCTGAATGATGTCGGCGCCAGCTGCCACATACGCTTGGGCGCGGGTAATGGCGTCTTGCACATCCACAGCGTCGGTGCGTGCCACGATCACCAAATTGGGGTCGCGCCGCGCATGCACCGCCGCTTTGATCTTGGCCGCGCCCTCTTCAAGGGGCAATATGCTCAGGGTGGTCGCCACGCACGGGCAGCGCTTGGGTACCTCTTGGTCTTCAAAAATCACCGCACTGGCACCGGCTTGTTCAAACTCACGCACGGTACGCATGACGTTGATGGCGTTGCCATAGCCCGTATCGGTATCGGCCACCACGGGCACCGTCACCGCATTGGCAACATTGCGCACCACGCCCAAGTTTTCGGTCATGGTGTAGAGCTCTACATCGGGCAAGCCCAAGAGCGAGGCAGATACCGCAAAGCCTGAAGTCATCACCGCTTTAAAACCCGCCTCTTGCGCAAGCTTGGCCGACAGCGCGTCGTACACGCCAGCGGTCCAGACGGTGTGGCCATTGCGCACCGCATGGGCAAAATCTGCTCGGTAAGAAGTCATGTGCTATCCTTTTGTCGGGTGTGTTTCAAATAAGCCATGATGCCACCCGCGGCCAACATGTCTCTGTCGCCCTGCGAATACACCTCGAAAGAGCGCTCGGCTTGCTGGCTGTGGTTGAGAAGCACATGGCGTGTCCAATCCACTTCCAACACATCCCAGCGGCGCACAAAAGCCAGCACGCCTGGACAGGCAATTTGCACAAAGCCCATGGCCATTTCGCCGCGCCAGTAGCCAGGGGAAAAGCTCTCAGCAATCACCGCTGAAATCCCCAAATACCGCATCCCAATCATGGGCGGGTAGTGAGGATGGCCATAACCAAAATTGGCTGCACCCACCAATACATCGCCTGCTTGCACCACTTGGGCAAACTGCGGGTCATAGCTTTGCATGGCCACCGCGGCCAGTTCAGCAGGGTCACGCAACTTGATGTTTTCCACGCCAATGATTTGGTCAACATCAAAATCCACCTCTTCAAACACAAAAGCCACACGACCTTTGACGGCGGGCAAAGGCAAATCGCTCATAGGTACTTGCGCGGGTCGGCGATGTGCCCTTCAATGGCAGCCGCCGCCACCGCCATGGCGTTGACAATGTAAATTTCCGAGTCGGGGCTGCCCATGCGGCCTTTGACATTCAAGGTGCCGGTAGACACCGCACGCTGCCCTGCCGACATCACGCCAATGCGCCCAAAGCAATAGTCGCAAGAGGGCGAGCTGACAAAAGCGCCGGCGGCGACCAAGTCGGTGAGGATGCCCTCGGCCGCGGCTTGGCGCATGATCTCTTGGCTGGTGGGCACCACATACAGCTGAAAGCTAGGGTGTACCTGCCGCCCTCGCAACACCTGCGCTGCAGCTCGCAAGTCTTCGATACGCCCCGAAGCGCATGAGCCCAAGTAGCCTACTTGCACAGGTAGCCCCAAGTGGTCCGACAAATCGCGAGTGTTGGCGGGGCTGGGTGGCACCACCACCACTGGCTGTAAATAGCTGATGTCGATGGTGTGTCTTGCGGCATACACCGCATCGGCATCGGAATACACTGGCTCGACATCCAGCAAAGAGCGCCCCTTGGTATAGGCCAAGGTCAGCGCATCGGGGTTGATGATGGCGCTGATGGCACCCGTGAACATGGCCAAGCAGGTGAGTGTCTGGCGAGCATCAATGCTCATCTGCTGCACCGCCTCGCCACCAAACTCCAAGACCTGAAAGCGACAACTCGCCGCACCCAGCACCCGCACGATGTGGTGAAACACATCTCGTGCCATGACGCCAGCGGGCAAGCTGCCTACCAAGTCAATGCGGGTGGTGTGCGGCACTGCCAATCGGATGCGGTCGTTCACAAAAGCCTCGAGCAAATGCCTGCGCACACCTAGCGCCAGTGTTCCAAACGTGCCCAGTTGCGAAATGTGGCCATCGAAATGCACCACAAACGCCCCGGGCGTGGCGTATCCCAACTCGGCCGCCACTTGATGACCAATGCCCTTGCGCTCGAACACAGGCACATGGTTGGCCGCCCCCCAATCTCGGGTATTTTGATGAAGGTCCTCTTCTTGGGGGGTAATGGCGGGCACCATGTGGTCAATGAACAGCGCAAAACGCTTGGGTTCGGCCACTTTGTCGATGCCAAAGTCGTTCTTCATTTGCTGAAAAATCACATCGGTGTAACCGGGGAAATCGTAGGCCACCACAAAGTCAGGCTTGGCCTCAATGTTGTCGCCAGCGCGCACCTGTGAGCGCCCACTGGTGCGTGCCAAGATCTTCTCAACCATCGTCAAACCCAATGCGACTCCTTGTGCTTTGTTTGCAACCCTAGTTATTGTGCACCCACACCAAGGATTAAGTGTTTACCCGATGGGGTGGCGGCAAGCCCAAAGGTCACAATCGAAAGGTGGCCATTGCGCCTGGTTTTTTGTGTATTTAACGGATTCGAATCATGCGTTTTTTCAATGGCTTTTTGTCATCTTTGGTCTTGCTCAGCGCACTCAGCGCGAACCCTTTGAGCGCTTGGGCTCAAGCTAAACCGCCGGTGCGTATCGCCGCCATAAACCCTTTGTCGGGTGCGGGTGCGTTTGACGGGCAATTGGCGCTCGAAGGCATGCAAGCCATGGTCGCCATCATCAATGCCCAAGGCGGCGTGCTGGGGGGTCGCATGTTGGAATTGGTGACCTATGACGACAAGGGCACACCTGAGGAAGGCGTGTCTGCTACCAAGCGAGCCATTGAGCAAGACAAGGTGGACTTGCTGGTGGGTGGGTGGTTCAGCGCCGTGGCGCTGGGTCAAAAAGAAGTGACCCGAGACAAAATCATTCACATCGTGACCTCGTCCCAACACCCCAAGGTGACCGAGGAAGGCCACAAGCTGCTGTTTCGCTTGAACGCCACCTCGAGCATGATGTCCGAGCGCTATTCCAAGTTCATTTGCGAACATATCAAGCCCAAGTCAGTCGCCTTCATCACCATCAATGACGACTACGGTCGCTTGGAGGTTGAAAACTACACCAAGCTGCTGGGCGCTTGCGGCATAGAGGTGAAAGGCAATGAGTTTTATAACCGCACGGACAATGAATTCACCACGGCCCTCACCACAATCAAAAGCCTAGGTGCCCAGGCGATTTATGTCTCTGCCATCAACACATCGCAAGGCGCCACCATTTACCGCCAACTCAAGCAAGTCGGTTACCGTGGTGCTGTCATCGCTTCAGCAGGCAATATGAACCCGAAATTGGTCGAACTCTCCGGCCCCTCCATCGAAGGCGTTTACTCGGTGTCGCTGTTTGCGCCTGACAGCCAACGCCCCATGGCTCGCAAATGGATGACCCAGTATGCACAGATGTTCAAAAACGAACCCTCCTTCATTGGCGCTTTGGGTGCGCAGTCGGTGGAGTTGCTGGCAGCGGCCATCGACAAAGCTGGCGACGCTCGCAACTACGCCAAGATCTCGGCTACTTTGCGCAGCCAAAAATGGGACACGCTCTTGGGCGACATCAGCTTTGACGACAAGGGACAGGCGGCGCAAAGTATTTACTTGGTGCAAGTGAAAGACAAAAAAATCATCGGTGTGAAGTAACTCTTCGCCGCAGTCTCTGATGCTTTTTTTGCAGCAACTGATTAATGGACTGGCCAATGGCATGGGCTATGTGCTCATAGCTGTGGGGTTAACCTTGGTGTTTGGTGTTTTGCGCATCGTCAATTTTGCGCACGGCGAGTTTTATATGCTGGGTGCCTATGCCACTTATTACGCTATGAGCCTGGCTGGTCTGTCCTACATTCCAGCGCTGTTGCTGGCCACGTTGCTGGTAGCAGGCTTGGGACTGCTGGCCAACCATTTCTTTTTTGCGCCGCTGCAAAAAGAGCATGAGTTCACGATTTTGCTCAGCAGTCTGGGCTTGGCTTTGCTGCTGGCGCACAGCGCTGAGGCCCTCTTCGGCGCCGACCCCAAATACTTGGACACCCCTTACGCCGATGCCACACTTGACTGGGGCGACATCACCGTCACCGAGCAGCGCTTACTCATCGTTGGCGTGGCCTCGCTGTTGATCTTGCTGGTCTATGCCTTCATACGCTACACCCGCATGGGACAAATGATGCAAGCCACTGCGCAGCATCCCGAAGGGGCGGCGCTCACGGGTATCAACACCCGTTTTGTACACAGCTACACCTTTGCGCTGGCTTGCGCTTTGGCGGCCTTATCGGGCGCCTTGGTAGGGCCCACCACCATGCTGTTTCCCACGGTGGGTGACTGGGCGGTCCTCAAAGGATTTATCGTGGTGGTGATGGGTGGCTTGGGCAGCATCACTGGTGCACTGCTGGGAGGCTTGATCTTGGGCGTTGCCGAGGCTTTGGGTGGCAGTTACATCTCCATGGGCTTCAAAGATGCGATTGGCTACGCCATCATCATTGCCGTCTTGCTTTGGCGACCCCAAGGTTTGTTCACCCCGGGGGGGGGGCGTTGAGCAGCCTCAAGCCCTTGCATGGCGTGGCCGTGGGCTTGTTGCTGTTGCCACTGGCCATGGGCAACGACTATGTGTTGCACATGCTCACCCTGTGGGTCTTGTACAGCTTATTGGCCTTGAGCTTGAATATCGTGGTGGGCCTTTTGGGCGAGCTCAGCTTTGGCCACGCGGCGTTTTTTGGCGTAGGGGCCTATACCTCTGCGCTGTTGGTGATGCAGTGGCATTGGCCGTTATGGCTGGCACCTTTGGCGGGTGCCGCGCTGGCGGGTCTCTTGGGCTGGCTAATTGGCTATGTGTCGCTGCGCATTGTGGGGCCGCAGTTTGCGATTTTGACGTTGGGGTTTGGCGCCATCGTGCTGACGATTACCAATTACTGGGTGGATGTCACACGCGGCCCCATGGGCTTGTCGCAAATACCTGCGTTTGCCTTGCCGTCTTGGGGTTTAGATTTTTCTCTCGCCGCGCATATGTACCCCTTGGCTTTGCTGCTGCTGGGCGTCACGTTGTATGGCTGCCATGTGTTGCAGCACAGTCGCCAAGGAAGGGCCTTTGTGTCCGTTCGTGAGAACCCCGAACTGGCAGCCTCCGTAGGCATCCATGTGTTTCGCACCAAGCTCTTGGGTTTTGTGGTGGCCACGGCCTTGGCCGGTTTCACGGGCGCCTTGTATGCGCATTATTTGCGTGTCATCACCCCCGATGTGATGTCGCTCACGTATATGTCGGCCATGCTCATCATGGTGGTCATCGGTGGCAAGGGTAGCTTGTATGGCCCGGTGCTGGGTGCTTTGCTCTATACCTTCATGTTGGAAGCTTTGCGTTCAACAGGTGCTTGGCGTATGGTGGTGTTTGCCGCTTTGTTGATTGCCAGCGTGGTGTTTTTGCCTGGCGGCTTGGTCAGCTTGTGGCGGCGGCGCAAAGAGGCGGCGGCATGAAGGCACCCCTGTTACAGGTCAAAGCTTTGAGCAAACGCTTTGGCGGTTTGCAGGCGGTGCAAGGCGTTGACATGACCGTGGCCGCTGGCGAAGTGGTGGGCTTGATTGGCCCGAATGGGGCTGGCAAAACCACCCTGTTCAATATGCTGGCCGGCAGCATGTCGCCAAGTGCTGGCGAGTTGTTTTTTGATGGTGAAGATTGCACGGGTGCAACAGCACACCAAATGGCGCAGCGGGGCATGGCCCGAACGTTTCAAATCACCAGTGTGTTTGCGGGTTTGAGCGTGTGGGACAACGTCTTCGCTGCCACTTATCGGCATCAACATGCCTCTTGGGTCTCGGCTTTTTTCCAAACTCGCAGCTACCAAGCCGAGCAAGCGCAGATGCAGCAGCGCACCGAAGATGCGCTGCGCCAAGCCCAGTTGCTAGAGCGTAGAGACGATCTGGCGCAATCGCTTCCTTATGGCGAGCAACGCAAGCTAGAGATCGCCATCGCTTTGGCCTGTTCACCACGTTTGCTGCTGCTGGATGAGCCAGCCGCGGGTATGAACCCCGAAGAGGGAGTGAAATTGGTGCAACTCATCCGCGGCTTGCGTAACCAAGGCATGGCGGTGTTGTTGGTTGAGCACCATATGCGGGTGGTCATGGGTGTATGCGACCGCGTGGTGGTGATCAACAGCGGCGAAAAAATCGCTGAAGGCTCACCGCATGAAGTTGTGCAGCACCCCGAAGTGGTCAGGGTTTATTTGGGTCGTGAGGCGGTTCATGCTTGAGCTGCGCCAAGTGTCCATCCACTACGGCAAACGCCAAGCGGTGAGCGAGGTGAGGTTGCAAGTTCAGGCGGGTGAAATTGTCACCTTGGTGGGTGGTAATGGCGCTGGCAAAACCACCACCCTCAAAGCCATCTCGGGCTTGTTACCCCTGTCTGGCGGCGAGATATGGTGGGATGGTGAGCGCATCGATGGGCTGGGTTCGCATCAGATACTTGCCAAAGGGGTGGCGCACGTGCCCGAAGGTCGCTTGCTCTTCAAAGACATGACGGTACTGGCGCACCTGCAACTTGGCAACCTGCGTTCGCCGCTAGGAGCACAAGGATTGCGCGACAGCTTGCAACAAATGTTTAAGCTATTCCCCATCCTTGAGGAGCGGCAACTGCAACTGGCCGGCACCTTGTCGGGCGGGCAGCAACAAATGCTAGCCATTGCACGCGGCTTGATGGCCAGGCCTCGCTTGCTGATGTTGGATGAGCCTTCGCTGGGCTTGGCACCCATCGTGGTCGACACCTTGGCCGACATCATCCGCTTGCTGCACTCGCAAGGCATGTCGATTTTGTTGGTCGAGCAGCGGGTGGACTTGGCGCTGCAACTGGCGCAACGTGCCTATGTGATGGAAACCGGCCGCATCACCTTGAGCGGGGATGCGGCCGACTTGCGAAGCAACCCTGAGGTCAGGCAAGCCTACCTCGGGCTGTGAAGCAAACTCAGTTGGGTTTGATTTTGTAAATACCGCTGTCGCGGTCCGCGCTGAAGTACACCGTGCCATCAGCTGCAACAGCCACACCAGTGGTCAAGTAAGGGGGTGGCAAGCCAGGGCCGCCTTCAAAGCCAATCGGCAAATCCGACGCAATCACACGCTTGGCACCGTTAGCAGGATCCACCTCGGTCAAGGTACGGGTTTTGGTTTCGGCTACGATGAATTTGCCAGCAGGCGTTTGCGCAAGACCCTCGGGTGCGGCCAAGCCTTCGGCGATGGTTTTTTGGCTCCAATCGGCGGGGTTCACGCGAATCAAACGACCTGCCAACTCGGTGATGTACAAGGCGCCGTCTTTGCCAATGATCATTTGAGTGGGGCCTTGCAAGCCGGTGACCACTTGTTTTTTGTCATGCAAATCTTTACCGCTGAGTTGCGTAACCGATCCAGCGGCCAACTCCAACACCAGCACGCTGCCATCAGGCATCTCGACCGCATCCATGGGTGCGCCCAAGCCATGTGCAATGGCTTTGGTGCTCTTGTCTTTGCGGCTCATCACCTGCACGGTGCCAGTGAACCAGCTGGAAAGAATGTAGTTGTCTTTGGACAAACCCACAGCAAATGGGTATTCCAATACATCGCCTTGCATACGACCGATATCAGTCAAAGCACCGGTGGCGGTGTCCACCGCACGGAAGCCAAACAAGTGGGCCACGTACAAGGTTTTGCCGTCTTCAGACAGCTTGATGCCCCCAGGTGCGGACATACCGCCTTTGGTGATTTGCGTGACTTTGCCTGACTTGGCGTCCACCTTTTGCACGCCGTTGTCGACCATGTTGCTGACAAAGATATTGTCGTCTTTGTCCAGCGCCAAGTTGTCTAAGCCGGTGGAGAGTTGAGCCACCTTGGTGCGTTTGCCGTCAGCAGGGTTGATGCGATAGAGCTCACCCACTTTGGTGTCGATTGCCCAAATATTTCCCTTGCTGTCGTAGTTGGCCGCAGCGGGTGTTTTGAATTCGCTGTTGACGACTTTCATCTCGCCATCGGCGGGGTTGATCTTGACGATTTGTCCCTTGAACCACAATGGCCCCATGATCCAACCATCGGCGCCAACCTCAAAACCGTTCAAGCCTCCCATGTCTTTTTTGATGAGACGCGGCGCGGCAACACCAGACACATCGATTTCCCACAAGGCGTCGCCCAAGAACACTTGGCTGGCGTAGAGCTTGCCAGTTTTTTGGTCGAATGCCAACGAGTTGATGCCGGGCAGGTCTTTGGCCAACATGCGAATGGGGGCGCTGTCGTTGTCGCGGATGCGCACGATGCCTTGCAAGAAAGAGGTGTAGGCCATTTCGCCTTTGGGACCAATGGCGATGTCGTCGGCTTGTCCCTCGGGCGAGGCGATCAAGTTCGTGCCTTTGCCGGTCTTAATATCGACTTGGGTGATGGATGCGCCCACCACGCTGCCCACCAGTAAGCGGCCTTGGCTGTCAATGGTCAAACCATTGGGGCCTTTGAATGCCGAGGGTGCCACTACCACTTGGGGTTTGCCGTAATTTTGGGCGAACGCAGCAGCGCCCGTCAGAACCATGGTGGCCAGTGCGACCGCTTTGAGTGTGGGTTTGAACATTGACAGCATGCCTGAATTCTCCATAGGGGGGAACAACTGAAACAAATTGGTACAAGCAATGTAAATCCAGTCTGCCCAACATCTAACCATCGTTTACCCGCCCTATTTATCTGAATTTGACCATGATTAATTTTCTTGAGAGACAGGCACACGTGGTGCTAAGGCACACATGAGTTCATAGCCCACAGTGCCTGCAGCAAAAGCCACCTCGTCAATGCTGAGCACCTCGCCGGTGCTGGCTTTGCCCCACAAAGTGACATCGCTGCCAAGCGTGGCTTGGGGTGCGCTTGAGAGTTCTACACACAACATGTCCATGCTGACACGCCCAACCGTTGAACAGCGCACGCCACCAACCAACACCGGTGTGCCACTGGGCGCATGGCGGGGGTAGCCATCGGCATAACCACAGGCCACCACGCCGATGCGCATGGCATGAGGCGCTTTGAAGACGCCGCCATAACCCACTTCGTCGCCCACCTTTAAGTCTTGCACGCTGATGAGTTGGCTACGCAAACTCATGGCTGGCAGCAAGCCCCAATGCGCAGCATTGTGCAAGGGATGGTCGGGCGCGCTGCCATAAAGCGCAATGCCTGGGCGCACCCAATCACCCAACACCACTGCATCGCTGCCGTGGCGCAACACAGCGGCGCTGTTGGCCAAACTGCGCTCACCTTGAAGGTCATGGCTGGTGTGCTGAAACACCTGCAGTTGCTCGCTCACGCCTAAGTCGTCATCGGCATGGGCGAAATGGGTCATCAGGGTAATTTCATCCACCTGAGGTAATGCGTTCAAACGCACCCAAGCCGATCGAAACCGCTCTGGCGCAAAGCCCAAGCGGTTCATGCCCGTGTTCATTTTCAAAAATACACGCTGCGGCGCTTGGGTTTTGTGGCGGCTCAGCATATCGATTTGCACTTCGTTATGCACCACATGCCACAGGTCTAAACGGGAACACAGCTCCAAATCGCGCGGCTCAAACACGCCTTCGAGCAACAACAGCGGGCCGCGCCAGCCCATATCACGCAAAATTTGTGCTTCGGTCAAATCCAGCACCGCAAAACCATCGGCTCCGCGCAAGCCTTCAAAAACCCGCGCCACACCATGACCATACGCATTGGCTTTGACCACCGCCCAAACACGGGCGTCTGCTGCGGCAAGCCGCACCCGAGCTAGGTTGCTTTGCAGAGCTTGGGGGTGAATAACGGCATGTAGAGGGCGAGGCATGGGGGCAATTGTCGCAGGCTCAGATAAGCGCAAACGGCATGATATAACTCACAAGCACTCAGGGCTTTCGCCCCTGTTTCTCCTTTCATGCACTCTTTCTTGAACCGCCTCACCTACTCTCCTCTGTCCTTATGAAGCGCGGTTTTTACACCATCATGGCGGCGCAATTTTTCAGCTCGCTGGCGGACAACGCCTTGTTTGTGGCGGCTGTCGAGTTGATCAAAGCAGGCGGCGGCGGCGAGTGGCAAGGCGCCGCTTTGGTGCCCATGTTTGCCTTGTTTTATGTGGTGCTGGCGCCTTTTGTAGGCGCTTTTGCTGACTCGCGCCCCAAGGGGCAGGTCATGTTCATGAGCAACGGCATCAAGGTGCTGGGTTGTTTGATGATGCTGTTTGGCTCACACCCCCTGCTGTCCTACGCCATCGTGGGCTTGGGTGCTGCCGCGTATTCGCCTGCCAAATACGGCATCCTGACCGAACTGTTGCCGCCTTCTTTGCTGGTCAAAGCCAATGGCTGGATAGAGGGCCTGACCATTGCCTCCATCATCTTGGGCGTGTTGCTGGGCGGTCAATTGGTCGGGCCGCACATCGCAGGCTTTTTGCTGAGCTTTGATTTCCCACTGATTGATACCCCTATCGACACCTCGCCAGAGGCTGCTATTTGTGTTTTGGTTTTCATATACGCCCTAGCGGCTTGGTTCAACACCCGCATTCCCGATACTGGCGTAGCCCTGATCCCGCTCAAGGCCCATCAGCAGTATTCTTTGGCCTACCACTTGCTGGCCTTGGTACCCGATTTTTGGCGATGCAACCAACGCTTGTGGCGTGACAAATTAGGGCAAATTTCTCTGGCAACCACGACTTTATTTTGGGGCGCAAGTGGCAATTTGCGCTACATCGTGCTGGCATGGAGCGCGGTTGCCTTGGGCTACACCACCACGCAAGCGTCATCCTTGGTCGGCGTCATCGCCATTGGCACCGCTGTGGGGGCGATAGTGGCGTCTATGCGAACACGCTTGACCGATGCCCCTCGTTTGATGTTTTTAGGCATTGCCATGGGCTTGCTGGTGCTGGTGATGAATTTCATCGATAACGTTTGGGTTGCTGCACCTTTTTTCATCTTGCTGGGTGGTTTGGGTGGGTTTTTGGTGGTGCCCATGAACGCCTTGTTACAACACCGCGGTCACAATCTGATGGGGGCAGGACGCTCCATCGCAGTGCAAAACTTCAATGAGCAAGCCTGTATCTTGGCGCTAGGCGGGCTTTATGCGCTAGCCTCTGCGCTGGGCTTGAGCCCGTTTAACGCCATTGTTTGTTTTGGCGTTATTGTGGCGGGCAATATGTGGCTGATACAGCGCTGGCACCAAAGCAACTGCAAGCACCACGCACACGAGGTTGAGCGCTTGCTCGACATCGCCCGCCAAGACCCTTCGCATTGAACCCATGACCACCACTTGGGGGCCGGTGCTGGGTCTGCTGTTCAACGCCTTGGTGTTTGGTCTGAGTTGGTGGCCTTTGCGCAAGATGCAGATGCTAGGCCTACACCCTTTGTGGGCCACCGCTTTCATGTACGGCTTCGCTTGTGTTTGCATCACGGTGCTGCGTCCCCGCACGTGGCGCGGCATGGTAAAGCACCCCGCGTTGTGGTGGCTGTTTTTGGGCTCGGGCTTGACCAATTTGGGCTTTAATTGGGCCGTCACCTTGGGCGATGTGGTCCGGGTGGTACTGTTGTTCTACACCATGCCCGCTTGGTCGGTGTTGTTTGCTTGGTTGCTGTTGAATGAGCGCCCCACGCGCTGGTCGCTGCTGCGCTTGGCGCTGGCTTTGTGCGGTGTGGCGCTGGTGCTGAAAACACCCGAGATGGCCTGGCCTTGGCCCGCGTCAGCCATGGACTATCTGGCGCTTTTAGGCGGGGCCAGTTTTGCCCTGAACAATGCCATGCTGAAAAAGCTTTCTCACCTGCCTGAGGCCGATCGCATGGCGGGCATGTTTGGCGGAGGCATGGCCTTGACCGCTTTGGCCGCACTGGCGGGTGCACCGTCTGGTTTAGTGGTGTGGCCGCAAGACGCCACTTGGTGGCCCTATGCCTTGGGTTTGGCAGTGCTGCTGCTGGCCTCCAACCTGAGTTTGCAGTTTGGGGCGGCACGTTTGGCTGCCAGCACCACGGCCTTGGTGATGTTGTCGGAAATTGTGTTCGCCACGCTTTCATCGGTGGCGCTGGGCGCGTCCGAGTTGAGTACCCGCAAGTTGGTGGGCGGCTTGCTGATTGTGCTGGCAGCGGCGTTGGCGGCTTGGCCCAGCAAGAAACAGCCAGATTAGCGACAATGCTTCTCTTAATACGCGGAGAACACCTATGGCATCTGTTTATGACTTTGAAGCGCAAACCATCGACGGCCAAAGCGTGGCTCTGAGCGCCTACCAAGGCAAAGTGCTGTTAATCGTCAACACCGCCAGTGCCTGTGGCTTCACGCCGCAGTTTGCGGGACTTGAAAAACTGCACCAAGACTATGCCGACCAAGGCTTGGTGGTGCTGGGCTTTCCCTGCAACCAGTTTGGCAGCCAAGACCCTGGCAGCAATGAAGAAATCGGCACTTTTTGCCAAAAAAACTATGGCGTGTCTTTTCCCATGATGGCCAAAACCGAAGTCAATGGCGCTCAAGCGCATCCGCTGTACCAATGGCTTAAAACCCAGGCGCCAGGCGTGCTGGGCAGCGAAGGCATCAAATGGAACTTCACCAAATTTTTGATTGCCAAAAACGGCACGACCGTCAAACGTTACGGCTCCATGGACACCCCGGCTTCAATCAGCCAAGCTATTGCACAAGCTTTAGCTATTTAGCTCTTTTTTGTAAATACTGAGCAATACTTTAGGTTTTAAATTGCCCTGGCCATCGTTATCATGCAGACATGCATGCTTTGGCTGGATTTTTTGCCCGACACTGGCCCGATGATTTATCGAGTCAGCGGCATTTTATTTTGCGCGGATATATCTGCGTAGCCTTGCTGACGATTGGTGGCTTTTGCTTTCTTGCTGGCCCTTTTGAACAAGTTCCGCTCAGTTTGCTGAGCATGGCCTTGCTGTGCTTGATCAGCACTTTCTATATCTGGCGCAACTGGCCCGTGGCAGTGGTCACCCACGCTTTGCTGGCGGTGTGCTTCTCCCTGATTTACATCACATGTATGAACACCGGTGGTTTGGCCTCGCCGCAAATTCTGTGGCTGGGCATTTTGGCCCTGCCCTGCTTGATCTTGATGGGTTTCAAAGAAACCTTTATTTGGTTGGCGTTGGTGATGAGCGCCATTGGCAGCTTGTTTGCCTTGACACTTTTTGGCTTTTTACCCAGCGATTTCGCTTACCAAGAACAACATCTCAATTGGGCGGCGATTTCACTGATGTGTGTAGCGGCCAATGTTTTTTGGGTACCGGTGTTTTATTATGTTTTAAACAAAAAGCAACTGATCCGTCTGAAGGAAAGAAACTTTGAACTCGAGAGCAGCCGACAGGCTTTGCTGAAATCAGAGGGCTACAAAGACGAATTTGTAGCTGCGGTCGGTCATGAGTTGCGCACGCCGATGAACGCTATTTTGGGTTTCAACGATGTGTTGCTTGAAAACATGCACCTTGGACCGCAGGAGCTGGAAACGGTGCGGCTGATTCGCCAGTCCACTGACAAGCTGCTGAAGTTAGTCAACCAGATTTTGGATTTTTCCCAACTCCAAGCCGGTCGCTTGGTGCTCAACCCTGCACCTGTTCGGGTGTCCGATGCATTGGCGCAATGTCGCGCCAACTTCACGCCTGCACCGCACAGTGCAGTCAGCTTGGTCACCGAACTCGACCCCAGCATTCCCGACTGGGTCAGCTTGGATGCTGCTCGCTTGAAAGAAGTACTGTGCCATTTGCTTGACAACGCTTTCAAGTTCACCGCCCAAGGCGAGGTGCGGCTAAGCTTGACGCGGGAGGAAAATGAGTTGCTGTTTGAGGTCATTGACAGCGGCGGCGGCATCCCAGAAGCGTTGCAAGAGCACATCTTCAAGCGTTTTGAGCATGCTGACCAAGCCACGTTGCGCCAGTTTGGCGGCACCGGTTTAGGCTTGGCTATCTCTAAGCAATTGGTGGCATTGTTTGGCGGCAGCATAGGCCTAGAAAGCAGGCTGGGTCAAGGTTCAAGGTTTTGGTTTCGTGTGCCTTTGGTGGCCTGCTCAGCGCCTGCTTCACACGCACTCAGCACCCATGCGCCCGATCTAAGTAACTATGCGCTGCGCATCTTGGTGGTGGACGACAACCCAGTGAATCTGCAAGTAGCACGCTATGTGTGCCAAAGCATTTGGCCACAGGCTCACATTGTTGACACCGCCAGTGGTACTGAGTGCCTTAAGTTGCTCCAGCAGTCGCCTTTCGATGTGGTGTTGATGGATATGTTCATGCCTGGCATGACTGGCCCGCAAGCGTGCCAAGCCATACGCCAGCAGTTGCACGAACCCATCTGCCATATTCCCGTGATTGGCTTGACCGCCAGCACCCACGCACAAGACCGTCAACTGTGTTTGGAAGCGGGGATGAATGAGGTCTTGCCCAAACCGATGGACAAGCTTAGCTTGGCTGCCACCGTCAACAGCTTGGTGCATGCCGCCATGAACGCCAAAGTCGATCATGTCGCCTAAACAAGACGCCAATTTCAAATCAACGTGGTGGGACATCGTCCTGCCCGCTTGGTTGCCTGAAAAATTTCGCACCACCCACATAGGCCCTTTTTTGATCATCGTGTGGGCTATTTCTGCGGGTCTGTTGCTGCTGTCTTTGCTCAGCCCCAACGAGGCCTCGCAGACAACTTTGCGCCTCACGGCTTGCGCATTTTTAGTGTTGAATGGAGCGGCCATCATTGGCTTGCCAGTGAGTGTCGCGGTACACATCGGTTTGGTGATCAGCAGTTTGCATTTGCTCAACGAGGCTTTCCATTCTGGCGGCATGTTTTCAGTAGCTATGGCCTGGTTTGCATTGCTGCCTTTACTGCCTCTTTTTGCCATCGGTGTGGCCCATGCGGTGGCGTGGTTTATCGTTTCCTTGCTTTGCTATGCAGGTGTTTGGTGGGCCACCGCCGAAGGCTTGTTCCCGCAGAGCTTTACCACCAGCAGCGCTATTCACCTCTACAGCGGTCTGAGTTACTTGATGAATTGCTTGATCATGCTGGGCTTGCCGCTGTTGTCTGAACGGGTGTTTCAAAACACCCTTGAGCGCACCCATGCCCATGAGCAAGAGTTGTTGAAGCTACAGGCTGATTTGCTGCGTTCGCAAAACTTCAAAAACTCCTTCATCTCTACCCTCAGCCATGAATTGCGTACGCCATTGAATGCGATTTTAGGTTTCAACGATTTGCTGGTGGGTTCCTTGAAAAACAACCCCCAGGCTTTATCGTTGGTGAAGCTTTCACACCAGGCCGGCGAACACTTGCTGACGGTGATCAACGATGTGCTGGATTTTTCCCAAATGCAAATGGGACATCTCAATATCAACCCCGAGCCTTTTGAGCTGCGCACTACCGTCACCAGCGCCTTCAAACTGTTCGAGCAAAAAGTCGACAGCATGGACATCGATTACCGCTTGCGTGTAGCCGACGATGTGCCCATCACCATCATCACCGACCGGCACCGCTTGACGCAAATATTGGTGAATCTGTTGGGCAACGCCGTTAAGTTCACGCACAAGGGGTCGGTGAGCCTGCGGGTGCGACGCGAAGGTGCATCGCTGATGTTTGAGGTGCAAGACTCCGGCATTGGCGTGGCCGCTGACCGTATCGAGAAAATTTTTGAACGCTTTGAGCAAGCCAATGTGCAAACTGCCAGCTTGTACGGCGGCAACGGTTTGGGTTTATCGATTTGCCACCAACTGGTACACCGCTTAGGCGGCACCATGGGGGTAGAGAGTCAACTGGGCCAAGGCTCAATGTTTTGGGTGCGCTTGCCCTTGCTTGAGGCCCCAGCACCCATGCCTGCCTTGGACTCGGCACAAAGCAACCGACATTGGCAAGACATGCGACTGCGGTTTTTGGTCGTCGATGACCATCCGGTTAACCGCTTGCTGGCGTGCAATATCGTGCAGGCGCAATGGCCCAAGGCCTATCTGTGTCAGGCCAGCCAAGGCGAAGAAGCCTTGGCTTGTTTGCGCCGCGAACGTTTTGATTTGGTCTTGATGGACATGGTCATGCCCGAGATGGACGGGATCGAGGCCACTGCGCATATCCGTCAGCACATGAAACCACCCATGCAACAAGTGCCCGTGATTTTGCTCACCGCCAATGTCAACGCCCAAGACCATTTGCGCGGCCTGCATGCGGGCATCAATGCTTTGATGGTCAAGCCTTTTGACCGCTTCAAGCTGTGCGCTTTGATTGAAGAGCAGCTCCTGACCTCGGCGACGTTTTTACAACGTTTGGCCCAAGAAGCTTAAGGCGTCCTCATCACTTGAAGGTTGGCTTTACGCTAAGCGCTACAACACCGCGTCCACCATCTCCACCCAATGCCGCACCGGCACTTGGGTGCCGCTTTGCAAATGGGTGATGCAGCCAATGTTGGCGCTCAAAATAGCGCTGGGCTGCATCTCGCTCAAGTTGCCCAGCTTGCGGTCACGCAGCTGGGTGGCAATGGTGGGTTGCAACACGCTGTAGGTGCCCGCTGAGCCGCAGCACAAATGCGCATCAACGCTGGCCACACGCACCTTAAAACCCAAGCTGCTCATGTGGGTCTCCACGCCGCCTTTGAGTTGCTGGCCGTGCTGCAAAGTGCACGGCGGGTGAAACGCGAGTTGCCCTTGGGCTTGGGCTTTTTCAGGCTGAATGCGCTGCTGCAAGCTCGGCATCAAGTGGGGCAGCAACTCGCTCAGGTCTTTGGTCAGCTCGCTGATGCGGGCCGCTTTGTCGGCATACGCCGCATCGTGGCGAAAAATATGGCCATAGTCTTTCACCGTCACGCCACAACCCGAGGCGTTCATCACAATCGCCTCCACGCCTTGGGCCACATGCGGCCACCAAGCGTCAATGTTGTTCTTCATTTGGACATGGGCCGCATCTTGGTCGTTCAAATGGAACTTCACGCCGCCGCAGCAACCAGCGAGCGGCTCGACCACGGTTTGAATGCCACACGCATCGAGCACCCGCGCGGTGGCGCTGTTGATGTTGGGGCTCATGGCGGGCTGCACACAACCCGCAAGCATCAATACCTTGCGTGCATGGGTGCGTGTGGGCCACGCACCCGCGCTGCGGCCTTCAGGCACCTTGGCTTTGAGTGCGCTTGGCAACAAAGCCCGCACGCTTTGGCCCAGCTTCATGGCGGGTGCAAACAAGGACGAGGACAGGCCCTCTTTCAAGGCCCAACGCACGGCTTGCTCGGATGCAGGGCGAGGCACTTTCTCGTCCACCAACTTGCGGCCAATGTCGACCAAATGCCCGTACTGCACGCCGCTGGGGCAGGTGGTTTCACAGTTGCGGCAGGTCAGGCAACGGTCCAAATGCAGCTGCGTGTCACGCGTGGGCGCGACGCCTTCGAGCACTTGTTTGATGAGGTAGATGCGCCCACGCGGCCCATCCAACTCGTCGCCCAGCAACTGGTAGGTGGGGCAGGTGGCTGTGCAAAAACCGCAGTGCACACATTTGCGCAAAATCGCTTCGGCCTCTTGGCCGTCGGCGGTGTGTTGGTATTCGGGGGCGAGGGTGGTTTGCATGGTGGTCAGCTCAGACCCAGTCGAGCGGTGTTGAACACACCGTGCGGGTCAAATTGTTGTTGCAAGGCGCGTTGGATGCGTTGTTGCGCGGCAGGCAGGGGCGAGAACACAGGGGGCATCTCGCCCACCGAGCTTTGCGGTGCGCGAAACAAGGTGGCGTGCGCTCCCGCTTGGGCGGCAAGTGCGCGCAGTTCAGGCTCGGCTGAAAGTGGCGCCCACAACCAACGCAAACCGCCGTGCCATTCGATCAGCTGTGAATAGGGCAGGTCCAGCACCGGCGCGGTTTGCGGCAGGCTCAAGCGCCACAGCGCCATCTCTGGCGCAGGAGGCGTGAAAAAAGGCAGGCGTTGATCGCGGCACGCCGACCAATCGGCCAAGGCCTGTGTCTGGGCCATGGCAGCGGCCTGCCCGCCCAAAGCAAGGACATCAGCACACATGCGCGGCACGGCGGCATCCACCGCCGCCACCGCGCCACGCAAGCGCACAAACAGCATCTCTTGCACGGGATGTGCCGTGGTGTCATGCACCCAGCAACTGGCATTTAGTGGCAGGGGTTGTGCGCCCCAACGGTGCAGCAATACCAAGGCGTCTGCCTGCGGCACATGGCAAGCCAGCGTGACTTCGGCAGGTGCTTGGGGCAAGACTTTGAGCGACACATCGGTGATCACACCCAAGGTACCCATGCTGCCGGCCAGCACACGCGACACGTCGTAGCCGGCCACGTTTTTCATCACCTGACCACCAAAGGTGAGCCATTCGCCTTTGCCGTTGAGCATTTGCACGCCCAGCACATGGTCACGCACGCCGCCAGCCACTGCACGGGCCGGCCCCGCCAAGCCACAAGCGACCATGCCGCCGACAGTGGCGGTACTGTGTCCATTGGGGGAAAAGTGAGGCGGCTCAAACGCCAAGCATTGGCCTTGCTCGGCCAACACGGCTTCCAGCTCCGCCAAAGGCGTGCCGCAGCGCACGGTGACCACCAACTCGCTGGGCTCGTAGCTGACGATGCCGCTGTGCGCACAGGTGTCCAACACCGCGTCGCTGTGCGCGGCTTGGGCGTAAAAGTGTTTGCTGTTGCCGCCTTGAATGCGCAGTGTTTGCCCTTGGGCAACAGCGTGGTTTATTTGCGCTTGAAATTGTTCGATGACGGAAGACATAGAGACAAGATGTTAGCCGTTCAAGAGTTGCGCCATGCGTTGGCTGTCGATATTGCCGCCGCTGATGATGACGCCGATGCGTTGGCCACGCACTTGAGGAGCCGCCTGTAACAGCGCTGCCAAGGATAAGCAACCGGTGGGTTCGACTACCAGCTTCATGCGTTCGGCATACCAACGCATGCACGCCACCAACTGGGTGTCGCTGACGGTATGCACCGCTTTGACCAGACGGCGGATGATCTCAAACGTGATGACGCCAACCTGCGGCGACTGCGCACCATCGGCAATGGTTTTCGGAGTGGCAATGCGCACACGCTCACCCTTGGCGAGAGACTGCTGCACATCGTTGCCCGCCTCAGGCTCGACGCCAAACACCGCGCAACCCGGCGACAACGCATGGGCTGACAGCAAGCTGCCGCTGAGCAAACCACCCCCACCTAAACACACCCACAAGCTGTCCAAAGGGCCGGTGTCTTGCAGCAGCTCCAACGCTGCCGTGCCTTGACCGCTGAGCACATCGGCATGGTCGAAAGGCGGAATAAACACCATGCCATCACGCTCACAAAAGCCTTGGGCAATGTCTTGGGCGTCTTCGGTGTAACGGTCGTAATCCACCACTTTTGCGCCATAGCCCAGGGTGGCGGCCAACTTCAGGGGTACCGCGTCATGGGGCATGACAATGGTGGCAGGCAATCCCAGAATTTGCGCCGACAAGGCAATGGCTTGGGCGTGGTTGCCCGAAGAATACGTGACCACACCCGCTTGTCGCTGTGCGGGGGTGAATTGCGACAGCGCATTGAAAGCACCGCGGAATTTGAATGCGCCCATGCGCTGGAGGTTTTCGCACTTGAAAAAAACCTCGGCCTCCAACTCTTGGTTGAGGGTGGACGACTGCAGCACAGGCGTGCGGTGGGCCACACCGGCAAGCCGTTTTGCGGCGGCTTGCACATCGTCAAAGGTGGGCAGGCTCACTTGGCGATGACGCGCACCATCTCCAAGCACTTGTTGGAGTAGCCCCATTCGTTGTCGTACCAAGACACGACCTTCACAAAGGTGCTGTCCAAAGCGATGCCAGCGTCGGCGTCAAACACGCTGGTGCAGGGCTCGCCACGAAAGTCGCTGGCCACGACTTTGTCTTCGGTGTATCCCAGCACGCCCTTCAATGCGCCAAGGCTCTGCGCTTTCATTTCGGCGCAGATCTCGGCATAGGTGGCGGGCTTTTCGAGTTCCACGGTCAAGTCAACCACCGATACATCGGAGGTGGGCACACGAAAGGACATGCCGGTGAGTTTTTTGTTCAAAGCAGGAATGACCACACCCACGGCTTTGGCCGCACCCGTGCTGGAGGGGATGATGTTTTCCAAAATGCCGCGGCCGCCGCGCCAGTCTTTGTTGGAGGGGCTGTCGACGGTTTTTTGGGTGGCGGTAGCCGCGTGCACCGTGGTCATCAAACCACGCTTGATGCCCCATTTGTCGTTGAGCACCTTGGCCACAGGGGCCAAGCAGTTGGTGGTGCAAGAGGCATTGGACACAATGGTTTGTCCCGCGTAGCTGGCATGGTTGACGCCATACACAAACATGGGCGTGTCGTCTTTGCTGGGCGCAGACAGCAGCACCTTTTTAGCGCCAGCGGCCAAATGCTTTTCGGCGGTGGCTTTGTCCAAAAAGAGGCCGGTGGACTCGATGACCACATCGGCACCGACTTCGTTCCACTTCAAATTGGCTGGGTCGCGCTCAGCAGTCAAACGGATTTTTTTGCCGTTCACCACCAAGGTATTGCCCTCAATCGACACATCGCCTTTGAAGCGGCCATGCACGCTGTCGTACTTGAGCATATAGGCCAAGTAGTCGGGTTCTAGCAAGTCGTTGATGCCAACGATTTCAATGTCGTTGAAGTTTTGCACTGCGGCGCGAAACACCATGCGACCGATGCGTCCAAATCCGTTGATGCCTACTTTGATGGCCATGATCTGTCTCTTTCTTAATTCATGTTTTAAAAGGGGGGTGCGTTATTTCGCACTTTCGAGTCAATGGGTTTAGCTTTGCAGCACCTTCAACACCGTGTCAGCCACGTTCTTGGGCGTGAAGCCAAAGTGCTCAAACAGCACAGGCGCGGGTGCGCTTTCGCCGTAGGTGTCGATGCCGACCACGGCGGACACGCCGTATTTCCACCAACCATCGGTGGAACCCATTTCCACCGCGATGCGGGGGATGCCTTTGGGCAACACGGCTGATTTGTAGGCCACGCTTTGGCGATCAAAGGTGGTGGTGCTGGGCATGGAGACCACGCGCACCGCCACTTTGTGTTCGGCGAGCAAGGCTTGTGCTTTCATGGCGAGTTGCACTTCAGAACCCGTAGCGATGATGACCGCTTGGGCTTTTTTGTTCATGCCCACTTCAGAGGGTTCGGCCAGCACATAGGCGCCTTTGTTGATGGCGTCCAAGCCGCTGGCGTCTTTGGCGGCGCTGTCACCTTTGGGCAAGTAGGGCAGGTTTTGGCGGCTGAGCAACAAGGCGGTGGGGCGGCTGTCATTTTGCAAAGCCACAGCCCACGCAACCGTGGTTTCTGCGGTGTCCGCTGGTCGCCATACATCCAAGCCAGGGATCAAACGCAAAGAGGCTGCATGTTCGATGGACTGGTGGGTGGGGCCGTCTTCGCCCAAACCGATGGAGTCGTGGGTGAACACATGCACCACACGCTGCTTCATGAGGGCGGCCATGCGGATGGCGTTGCGTGAATAGTCGCTGAAGGTGAGGAAGGTGCCGCCGTAGGGGATAAAGCCGCCATGCAGGGTGATGCCATTCATGATGGCGGCCATGCCAAACTCGCGCACGCCGTAATTGATGTGACGACCGCCGTGGCCGTGCTCGTCTTTGGCAACATCGCCTGCCAAGTCAAAACGCATATTGGGCGTGGACTTGGTATTGGTCAGGTTGGAGCCTGTCAGGTCAGCGCTGCCGCCCAGCAACTCGGGGATGGCAGCGGTAAATGCCTCCAAAGCCAATTGGCTGGCCTTGCGGCTGGCCACGGTTTCAGCCTTGGTGTTGGCGGCAACCACCGCGTCGACCACGGTTTGGTGGAAGTTTTTTGGCAAGTCGCCAGCCATGCGGCGCTTAAATTCCACGGCCAATTCGGGGTGCGCAGCAGCGTAGGCAGTGAACTGGTGGTTCCAGTGTTCTTCGGCTTGTGCGCCCTTGTCTTTGGCGTTCCAGTCGTCATACACCTCGGGGGGAACCACAAAGGGTGCATGGTGCCAGCCAATGGCTGCGCGGGTGAGCGCAATCTCTTCTGCGCCCAAAGGTTCGCCGTGCGCTTTGGCGGTGTCCACGCGATTCGGGCTGCCTTGACCGATATGGGTTTTGCAGGCAATCAAAGTGGGCTTGTCGGCGCTGTGCTTGGCTGTAGCAATAGCGCGGCTGACTGCTTGCACATCATGGCCGTCCACGCTGATGACACTCCAGCCATAGGCTTTGAAGCGAGCGGGAGTGTCATCAATGAACCAAGGCGTAACCTTGCCGTCAATCGAGATGCCGTTGTCGTCATACAAGGCGATGAGTTTGTTCAGCTTCCAAGCACCCGCCAAGGCGCAGGCCTCGTGGCTAATGCCTTCCATCATGCAACCGTCGCCCATGAACACATAGGTGTGGTGGTCGACGATGGCGTGGCTGCGGCGGTTGAACTCTGAGGCCAATAGCTTTTCAGCCAGCGCCATGCCCACCGCATTGGTGATGCCTTGGCCCAAGGGGCCGGTAGTGGTTTCCACGCCAGGGGTAATGCCCACCTCGGGGTGGCCGGCGGTTTTGCTGTGCAACTGGCGGAAGTTTTTCAACTCGCTCATGGGCAAGTTGTAGCCGGTGAGGTGCAACAGCGCGTAAATCAGCATGGAGCCGTGACCGTTGGAGAGCACAAAGCGGTCGCGGTCAGGCCAATGCGGGTGCTGCGGATTGTGTTTCAGGTGCTCGCCCCACAAAGCGACCGCGATATCGGCCATGCCCATGGGCGCGCCGGGGTGACCGGAGTTGGCTTGCTGGACAGCGTCCATTGCCAGTGCACGAATTGCACTGGCCATTTGCTGGGAATTGGCCATGGGAGCTCCGTTTTTTCAGTGGGGTGGGTAGAGGGTCGGCGATTTTAACCAAATCTTTTTTGTCCAAGACTATGCGGCTGGCTAAACTGCTTTGCATGAACAATCCCATGGTTGACTTGAACTTGCGCGCCCAAGCCATGCTGCTGGCTGCAGGTCGCGGCGAGCGCATGCGCCCGCTCACCGACACCACGCCCAAACCCTTGCTGAAAGTCCAGGAAAAGCCTTTGCTTTGGTACCCCTTGCAAGCCTTGGCAGCAGGTGGAGTGGGGCGTGTGATGATCAACACCGCGTGGCTGGGCGAGCAAATTCCGGCTTACTTTGGTGAACAGTTTGTGGCGCCCGACAATGCGGCGCTCTGCTTGTCTTACTCCCACGAGGGCCACGATTTTGGCGGCGCACTGGAGACGGCAGGCGGCATTGTGCGGGCCTTGCCCCAGTTAGCAGATGTGTTTTGGGTGGCGGCAGGCGATGTGTTCGCACCCGACTTTGCGTTTTCTGCTGAGGCTTGTGAGCGCTTCAAAGCCTGCCCACATCTGGCGCACATTTGGCTGGTGCCCAACCCCGAGCACAACGCCGGGGGTGACTTTGGTTTGTCGGCTGATGGTTTGGCGCTCAATCTGCCTAAAGCCCATCCGGCTCAAGGCTCAACACCCCCTGCTTTTGCCGCCCCAGCGCTTTTCACCTTCAGCACCATCGCGCTTTACAAACGCGCTTTCTTCGAAGCAGCTTGGTGCCCTATTCCCGCTGGCAACCCCGAGGGCGTGAAAGCACCGTTGGCCGCGATGCTCAGAGCCGCCATGGACCAAGGTTTGGTCAGCGCCACTCTGTATGAAGGCCTGTGGGTCGATGTGGGCACGCCTGAGCGTTTGGAGCAATTGAATAAACAGCAACCCGCTTGACAGGCGGGACATCGATCGCGCCAAGGGTATGAGCCAAGTGGCGAAGGACGCAGGGCTTTCACGCGAAAGCCTTTACAAAGCGCTGTCGGGTGAACGTTCACCCAGTTTCGACACCATCTTGAAAGTCATGAACGCATTGGGGTTGGAGTTGCGTGCGCAAGTGTCAAACCCCTAATACGTATATAAGCTTTATCCATGTCATCACAAGCATCTATTCGCCAAGCCATGGCCAACCATAACCCCCTGAGCATCTGAGCAAGGACCCCCTCCTACAATCCCACCATGACTTCCATTTACGCGCAACGCCGAGCCGCTTTGGCCGCCCTCATCAGTGAAAAGGGCGCTGGCGGTGTCGCCATCATCCCCACCGCGCCGGAGCGTGCCCGCAACCGCGACAGCGATTTCCCTTACCGTCATGACAGCTACTTTTATTACCTGACCGGTTTTACCGAGCCCAACGCTTGGTTGGTCATTGCGGCCAACGGCCACAGCACCTTGTTTTGCAAGCCTAAAGATTTGGAGCGCGAGATTTGGGATGGCATCCGCTTGGGGCCTGAGGCCGCCCCTGTTGCTTTGGGCGTGAGCCAAGCATATTCGGTGAGTGAACTCGATAAAGAAATCCCGAAGTTGCTGGAAAACCAAACCACCGTCTGGTTCCCCTTTGCCACCCACGAGGGTTTGACTGCGCAAGTAGACGGCTGGCTCACTAAAGTACGCGCCCGTGTCCGCATGGGTGTGTCTTGCCCTTGGGCGCAACAAGACCTGTGCAATTTGTTGGACGAGATGCGCTTGGTGAAAGACGCGCACGAGCAAGACGCCATGCGCCGCGCTGCCCGCATCAGCGCCCATGCCCATGTACGCGCCATGCAAACCAGCGCCCGCATGTTGCGCGCTGGTCAGGATGTGCGTGAATACCATTTGGAGGCAGAGTTGCTGCACGAGTTTCGCCAGCACGGCTCGCAATTTCCGGCCTACACCTCCATCGTCGCCGCGGGTGCCAACGCCTGTGTTCTTCACTACCGAGCCGACACCGCGCCGATTCGTAACGGCGAGTTGGTGTTGATTGACGCGGGTTGCGAGTTAGATGGCTATGCCTCCGACATCACCCGCACCTTTCCTGCCAACGGTAAATTCAGTGGCCCACAAAAAGACCTCTACCAAGTGGTGCTGGCCGCACAACACGCATCTGTTGCGGCCACCAAGACGGGTGCGCGTTTCAACGACCCGCATGAGGCCGCGTTACGCGTTTTGTCGCAAGGCTTGCTGGACTTGGGGTTGCTCACGCTTGCCAAGCACGGCAGTTTGGACGATGTGCTGGAGAAGAAAGCCTATTTTCCTTTTTATATGCACCGCACCAGCCATTGGCTAGGCATGGATGTGCACGACTGCGGCAGCTATGTGGAACCTGGCGAGGCCAACACAGCCTCCGCCAAAGCCGATCCGCTCACTGGCTTGATGGTGCAAGCCCGCCCCAGCCGCGTCTTGCATCCCGGCATGGTGCTCACGCTCGAACCTGGCCTGTATGTACGACCCTCGAACGACGTGCCCAAAGCTTTTTGGAACATCGGCATTCGCATTGAAGACGACGCCATCGTCACCGCCACCGGCTGCGAGTTGATCAGCCGCGATGTGCCCGTTGAAGTGGATGCGATAGAAGACCTGATGGCAAAGTAGTTTTGGGCGCCTCATGTGGCGCCTGGGCGTATGATCGGGAAAATTTCCCGATGCTTTATGACTACTTTTCCTCGTCTAAGTCACTTTTTCCTTGGCGCCCTGCTGCCCTTCTTACTGCTGCACCCTGTTTGGGCTGATACCGAACTGTGGGGCGGCAAGCCCTCGCTGGGCTTGGAATTCGAGCACCAAAAAATGGCTTTCGGTGCAGGTCATGCCAATTCGCTCACCTTGGTGCCGGCTTTAAGCTTTGAAGACGGCTTTATCAGCAAAGTGGACATCTTGATTGAAGGTGAACGTGAAAACAATATCGAAGACGGCGTGAACGAAAAAACCCACGTCAAAAAACTGGCCTTGCGCTTGAGGAAAAACTTTGAACTTGACGAGTCTTGGGCGCTGTTTGTGCGTGGTTTGGTGGGGCGAGAACTCACGACGTTTGAGAACTTCAACTACACCTACGTCGACACGGGTATCCATTTCGAGCGCGGCGCTTTTGGCCTCATGGCGGGCTTGCGTTTTCAACGCACCTTGGACGGCACGGTTGGCCATGACATGAACAAATTTCGTTTTGGCCCTAGCTACGACTTTGACGCCCACCATGAAATTGAGTTTCGCTTTGTGCGAGCATGGAATGTGCAAACCCGCAAGCGTGACAGCGATGCCTTGATCGCCGAGTACACCTACAAATTCTGATACCGCTTCAAGCCTAGAATCGGCAAGGCTTGCCAGGCACTCTGCTTCTGGCGGCCCTTGGAGTTATGCATGGCCAGCCCACCCGTCCCCCCCACCGACCACACCAGCGTGCAAGCCCGCGCCGAATTGCGCCGCGCCGCCCTTGAGTACCACGAGTTTCCCAACCCCGGTAAAGTGGCGATTCAAGCCACCAAGCAGCTGCTGAACCAACACGATTTGTCGCTGGCCTATTCACCCGGCGTGGCCGCACCTTGCGAAGAAATCGTCAAAGACCCTAACAACGCCTACAAATACACCAGCCGAGGCAATTTGGTCGCCGTCATCACCAACGGCACTGCGGTTTTAGGTTTGGGCGACATCGGCCCCTTGGCGGCCAAACCGGTGATGGAAGGCAAAGGAGTTTTGTTCAAAAAGTTCGCTGGCATCGATGTGTTTGACATTGAAGTCAACGAAAAAGACCCCGACAAATTGGTCGATATCATTGCTGCGCTTGAGCCCACCTTTGGCGGCATCAATTTGGAAGACATCAAAGCGCCCGATTGTTTTTACATCGAGCGCAAATTGCGCGAACGCATGAAGATTCCCGTCTTCCATGACGACCAACACGGTACCGCCATCGTGGTGGGTGCGGCGATTTTGAATGGCTTGAAGGTGGTAGGCAAAGACATTTCAAAAGTGAAGTTGGTGGCGTCAGGCGCTGGTGCCGCAGCACTGGCGTGTTTAGGCATGTTGGTCAAGCTGGGCATGCCACGCAAAAACATCTGGGTCACCGACTTGGCTGGCGTTGTTTATGAAGGCCGCACCGAATTGATGGACGAAGACAAAATCCAGTTCGTGCAAAAAACCGATAAGCGCACATTGGCCGAAGTCATAGCTGGCGCAGATGTGTTTTTAGGCCTGTCTGCGGGCGGCGTTTTAAAGCCCGAGATGGTGATAAAAATGGCGGCGCGACCACTGATCATGGCACTGGCCAACCCCACGCCGGAGATCTTGCCCGAAGAGGTTTTGAAAGTGCGCGACGATGCCATCATGGCCACCGGTCGCACCGACTACCCCAATCAGGTGAACAATGTTTTGTGCTTCCCCTATATCTTCCGTGGCGCTTTAGACGCAGGTGCCTCCACCATCACCTCGGAGATGGAAATTGCAGCGGTACACGCCATTGCTGAACTGGCGCAAGCCGAGCAAAGTGAGGTGGTCGCCGCCGCGTATGCGGGTGAAACCTTGGCGTTTGGCCCCGAATACCTGATTCCCAAACCGTTTGACCCGCGCTTGATGATGAAGATCGCACCCGCAGTGGTGCAAGCCGCGGTAGCCAGCGGCGTAGCGCAACGCCCCATCACCGACATGGACGCTTACCGCGAAAAATTGCAATCGCTGGTCTATGCCTCGGGTTCAGCCATGAAGCCCATTTTCGCCGCCGCCAAACGCGGCCTGAAAAAGCGTATTTGCTTTGCAGAAGGGGAGGACGAACGCGTACTTCGCGCCGCGCAAATCGTGTTGGACGAAGGCTTGGCCAAGCCCACCTTGATTGGCCGCCCCGCCATCATCGCGCAGCGCATTGAGCGCTTTGGCTTGCGTCTAACTGAAGGTGTCGATTACGAAGTGGTCAATGTGGAAGAAGACCATCGCTACAAGGACTTTTGGCAGACCTACCACCAACTCACGGCCCGCAAAGGTGTGACGACTCAGTTGGCGAAAATTGATATGCGCAGACGCCTAACGCTGATTGGCGCGATGATGCTTCACAAAGGTGAAGTCGATGGCTTGATCTGCGGCACCTGGACCACGCCTGACGCTCATTTGCACTACATTGATCAAGTGATTGGTCTTCGCAAAGGCATCAGCACCTACGCCTGTATGAACGCCCTGTTGCTGCCAGACCGCCAAGTGTTTTTGGTCGACACCCACATCAACTACGACCCCAGCGCAGAACAGTTAGCTGAAATCACCATCATGGCCGCCGAAGAAATGAAGCGCTTTGGCGTTGTGCCCAAGGCTGCCTTGCTGTCGCACTCCAACTTTGGCAGCAGCAACCATGAAAGCGCCGTCAAAATGCGCAAAACCTTGGCGCTGGTGCAAGCCAAAGCACCTTGGTTGGAAATTGATGGCGAAATGCATGGCGATGTCGCTATCGATACCCCGGCGCGGCGCAACCTCATGCCCTCCACGACTTTGCACAGCTACGCGAATTTGCTGGTTTTGCCTAATTTAGACTCGGCCAATATTGCTTACAACCTGCTCAAAACAGCGGCCGGCGGCAATATCGCCATTGGCCCCGTGCTCTTGGGGGCGGCCAAACCGGTGCAAATTTTGACAGCCAGCACCACGGTGAGAAGAATTGTGAACATGACAGCCATCACGGTTGCCGATATAAACTCTATGAAATAAGGCGTATAGCAAGTGCGGTCACTAACTTGGTTTTGGTTTTTAACCCTTCTAACGCTGTAGCCAAGTCTGTCAATCCTTGCAAATTTGTCCGTCTTGGCGGATAATTCACCGCTTAAACATTCGGGTTAACTCGGGGGATGTGCCTACTCCCCCTACTCAACTTAAGGGATTGCTGTGGCAACTGACCTGCCTCTTCGTACTGTCAAAACCAATATTGTTCAGTCTATCCGCGCGTTCAGCGTGGCAGACCTGCAATCTTCGGCCGCTCAACTGGGTTACCACTTTTTGTATGCCAATTTGGCTGACGCCCAAAGCAAGCAAGACATTTTGGACATGACTGCTTTGCAGTTCACTTTTCCAGCCTTGGCAAGCAAGAACTTTGACGCTTTGTTCGACCACATGAGCGATGCTTTGCACAAATCTGGTGCGCAGCCTGGTTTTGTGCTGGTTTTAGAACATATTCCTGCACATGCCAAATTTGACAAAGAAGCCCGCGAACAATTGTTGGACGTTTTCCGCGAGGCCGCCGAGTTCTGGGCTGAGCGCAAAATCTCTTTCCGTTGCTTTTATTCTTTCTCGGTTGCACGCGCTGCCGCCTTGGACCGCCCTGCTGATCCCACGCAAACCGCTGGCATCGATTTAGGCGAAGGCGAAAAAATGCCCACCGACAAACTCGTGGACGTGTCGCCCTTGGCCTTGCGCATGAGCAGTCCTTTTAACGCCGGCTACTGGCTGACAGCGGCTTAAATCGCTTCGCTCCTTGCAAAAGCCCCGCTGGTCGGGGCTTTTTTGTTACACGCTTTATTTCAAAGCACCAAACACTTTGCTAAGCAATGCGCTACCCGAGCCAATCGGGTCTTGGCGGATCTTCTTTTCTTCCTCGCCAATCATCAGAAACAAACCATCCAAAGCTTTGCCATTGACATAATGCTCCAAGGATGCATCTTGTGGTTTGACCAAGCCCAGCTTCGAAGCCTTGCCCGCCACCGCGTTGTACTTGTCGACCAAGCCCACCTTGGACGTGGCTTGGGTGATGACCGGCAAAAACTTTTGTCCCAAAGGCTCGCGGGTTTTGCTGCTGAAGTAGCTGGTGGCGGCGGTGCTGCCGCCTTGCAAAATGGTTTTGGCGTCAGCCACGCTCATGGACTTCACCGCGTCCACCAGCATGTCTTTGGCCATAGGAACAGCGCCTTCAGCAGCGCGGTTCATGGCCAAAATCAATTCATCGACTTTTTTGCCCTGCCCTAGTTTTTTCAGCCAACTGGCCGCGTCGTTCAAATAGCCAGGCAAGGCTATTCGGACTTTGTCGTTGCCCATGAAACCATCGGCGGCGCCAAGCAGACCCACCGCGGAGATTGCACCTTTTTCCAAGGCGGCTTTCAAACCCGAGGAAGCATCTTCGCCCGTGATGTCTTTCAAGCTGATGGCGTGGGCGGCTTGAGAGCACGCCAGCAAAGTAAACATGTGAAAAAAGCTTGACGTTTGAAAATCGCGTCGATTCATGGCGTGTACTCCCACGGTTTATAGCCCTTGAGTGTACATCTAGCAATATATAAATAATTAAATAATATTCATTTAATTGGTTTCGCGGCTACTGATCACGCCGCCGCCTAAGCACACCTCACCGTCATACAAGACCGCAGATTGCCCAGGCGTGACCGCCCACTGCGCCTGGGGAAAATCAAGCTGCATGTTCGCTTGGGGCCAAGACAGATCGCAAAGGGCGTCTTGCTGGCGATAACGGGTTTTGGCATGAAAACGGCCTGCAGCGGGAGGTGCGCCAGCAATCCAACTCAGGTCATCGGCTTGAAGTTGGGTAGACAACAACCACGGATGGTTGTGGCCTTGCACCACCCACAGCGTGTTGTTCGCCATGTCTTTGCGTGCCACAAACCAAGGCGCATGGTCACCGCCGCCGCGTTGCGCGCCTTTGTCTTTGAGGCCGCCAATGCCCAAGCCTTGGCGCTGACCCAGCGTGTAAAAACTCAGGCCTTGGTGCTGCCCAATTTTTCGCCCCGCATCGGTCTTGATGGGGCCGGGTGCTTTGGCGATGTAGCGGTTTAGAAACTCTCTGAAGGGGCGCTCACCGATAAAGCAAATACCGGTGGAGTCTTTTTTGCGGGCATTGGGCAAACCCGCAACATCGGCCAAGCGGCGCACCTCGGTTTTTTCAATCTCTCCTAAAGGAAACAAGGTTTGAGACAACTGCGATTGCGTCAAACGATGCAAAAAATAGCTTTGGTCCTTGCTGGCGTCCACGCCTTTGAGCAACTCATGCAAACCCGTTTGCGGGTTGTGGCGCACCCGTGCATAGTGGCCAGTTGCGATCTTGTCGGCCCCTAGGCGCAGGGCGTGGTCTAAAAATGCTTTGAACTTGATTTCTGCGTTACACAAGATGTCGGGGTTGGGCGTGCGCCCCGCTTGGTATTCACGCAAGAACTCGGCGAACACACGGTCTTTGTAGTCGGACGCGAAGTTGACGTGCTCTATCTCTATGCCGATCACATCGGCCACGGCGGCCGCGTCAACGAAATCTTGTTTGGTGGAGCAGTATTCATCGTCGTCGTCATCTTCCCAGTTCTTCATGAAGATGCCGATCACCTCGTGGCCTTGTTGTTTCAGCAACATCGCCGTGACAGCAGAGTCCACGCCGCCGCTCAAACCCACCACGATGCGCTGTTTTTTCAAAGGCGCTTCAGTTGGCAAACGCCGCAATGCCGGTGATGGCGCGGCCCAAGATCAGGGCGTGGATGTCGTGCGTGCCCTCGTAGGTGTTGACCACCTCCAAGTTGACCAAGTGGCGTGCCACACCAAACTCGTCGCTGATGCCGTTGCCACCCATCATGTCGCGCGCCATGCGGGCAATGTCCAGCGCTTTGCCACACGAATTGCGCTTCAAAATGGAGGTGATTTCCACGCTGGCTGTGCCCTCGTCTTTCATGCGGCCCAAGCGCAAACAGCCTTGCAGGCCGAGTGAAATTTCAGTTTGCATGTCGGCCAGTTTCTTTTGGATGAGCTGGTTGGCCGCCAGTGGGCGGCCAAACTGCTGGCGGTCCAAGGTGTATTGGCGGGCGCGGTGAAAGCAGTCTTCGGCGGCACCCAAAGCGCCCCAAGCAATGCCGTAGCGGGCGCTGTTCAAACAGGTGAACGGGCCTTTCAAACCCTGCACCTCGGGGAAGGCGTTTTCTTCGGGCACAAACACGCCGTCCATGACGATCTCTCCGGTGATGGAGGCGCGCAAACCCACTTTGCTGTGGATGGCCGGTGCGCTCAAACCCTTCATGCCTTTTTCCAGCACAAAGCCACGGATGGGGCCGACCGCGCCGGACTCGCTCACCTCTTTGGCCCAGACCACAAACACGTCCGCGATGGGCGAGTTGGAGATCCACATTTTGTTGCCACTCAATTTATAACCACCTGACGTTTTGTGCGCACGACTGGCCATGCTGGCGGGGTCGGAGCCGTGGTCGGGTTCGGTCAAACCAAAGCAGCCAATCCACTCGCCGGTGGCGAGTTTGGGCAGGTATTTTTGGCGCTGGCCTTCGGTGCCGAATTCAAAAATGGGCAGCATCACCAAGGACGACTGCACGCTCATCATGGAGCGGTAGCCAGAGTCGACGCGCTCGACCTCGCGGGCGATCAGGCCATAGGCCACGTAGCTCAGGCCCGGGCCGCCGTATTCGGTGGGGATGGTGGGGCCAAGCAAACCGAGTTCACCCATTTCACGAAAAATGGCGACATCGGTTTTTTCATGGCGAAAGGCTTCGGTGACGCGGGGCAGCAGTTTGTCTTGGCAGTAGGCGCGGGCGGCCTCTTCGATCATGCGCTCGTCTTCGGTGAGCTGCTGCTGCAATAAAAAGGGATCGTCCCAGTGAAAGGCTGTCTTGGCCATGAATGCTCCGTTTGGCTGCTGTGTGCTTAGCCGGCTATGTTAAACGTTGGCTCGTCTTTGCGAGGTGTCGTCATTGCGAGGCACAAAGTGCCGAAGCAATCTCTGTGTGGGCCGCACCACGCCGGCTCGGGCGCCTCTCACCACCGCTTCGCGCTGATGTTCGCGGCTAGCCCGACCGGCATGTCGCGACCCAGCAGATACTTGACTTTATGCAGCATCTCTCTCAGTTTCACGAATCAACACTTCTGCGGGAATATGCAACCCATCGCTGAGGCGGCGAATCATGTTCAGCGACAAAGATCGTTTGTAGTTCAAGACCTCATACACACGGTTGAGCGGGCCAATGTAGGGCACCAAGTCTTTCACCGTCATGTTGGACTGCTCCATTCGAAATTTGATCGCATCAATAGGGTCGGGTGGGTCAATGGGGTAATGCTTGGCTTCGTAGGCCTGCACCAGTGTGCCCAGCACATCGAGTCGCTCACCTTCCGGCGTATCTAATGAAGGGTCGAAGTCGATCAAGGCCGATACCTCACGCAAGGCCGCGAGATAGTCTTGTTCGGTGCGAATCGCTTTGATTTCCATCTTCATTCTCCTGAGAACTGGTCGATAAAGGCTGCGTCTACTTTGTCATACTCAGCATGCGTGCCGATGAACTTCACGTAGATGTATTGCGCCTTGTAGGCAATGGCGACAATCAATCGGTAGTCGTTACCTTTGATATTGAAAACGATGCGGTTGTTTGCGATCACGCTGGCATTTGCATACTGTTTCTTTACATTTTGCGGTGAGGTCCACTTAGCGGCTTTGGCTTCAGCGAACCAAGCTTTCAGAGCGCCCTCTGCCGCCTTCCCTTTGGGTTGTTGCCAAAATCTTTCCAAATTTCGCAAGGCGACGATGTGCATCTGTGAATTTTAGTCCCAAAATAGGACTAGGACAGTTTATAACGAGTTTGGCCTGAAAAGGCACAGCAATATCTGATTTTCAAGAAAATCAACTATTCCGAAATTGGCCGGCAAAACCTTCGACATGCTGGATGAAGAAAGCCAAAATGATTTTCTAACTTATTCTCTTTCGATTGATCTATTCGTTACAGCAACCAGAGAGGAAATTATTGAAACTTTCAGAAGAATCAACTCTTATACGGTTCCACTATTCAGTTCTAAATGGGGCGCTAAATTCATCTGGAGCTCGTCCTTCGCTTGCAAAAACCCTTCTAACCGATGCAGACCTGCTTGAAGAAATGAAAAAATTAGGTGCACCAAGAAAACCTCACTTAGCTCTTCATGCTCCTCATATCTTTCTTAAAGTAGCAAACGGTCTTGGTTGTTCAAATATTGCAACGATTACAGCTGCAATGACTGATGCTTGGAAAGTAGATGTATTGAGAGATTTTTGAATGTGCATTTTTAAGCGGTGAAAATTCACTAACAGTTCAGGTGAAATACCGTTACCCAAATTTACATAAGCGAGCGGTGGCCGAGCGGGCCGCGATAGCTTAAAGAGATTGCTTCGGGGCAAAGCCCCTCGCAATGACGCTCAAACCCTCGCCAAATGCCTTTTCGCCATCTCCACATACCAGTCCAAGCAACCAGGGTTGGCCATGGCGTCTTTGTTCAGCACTTTTTCCAAGGGCTGGCCCAGCATCAGCTTTTTGATGGGCAGCTCTTGTTTTTTCCCCGACAAGGTGCGGGGGATTTCAGCCACTTTAAACATCTCGTCAGGGACAAAGCGGGGGCTGAGCGCGGTGCGGATCGCGTCGCTCAAGCGTTGGCGCAAAGCGTCGTCCAAGGTCAGGCCTTCGCGCAGCACCACGAACAAGGGCATGTAACTGTCTTTGCCTAAGTACTCCAAGTCCACCACCATGCTGTCCATCACCTCGGGCAGGGCTTCGACGGCGCTGTACAGCTCGCTGGTGCCCATGCGCAAACCGTGGCGATTGATGGTGGCGTCGCTGCGGCCATAAATGATGGCGCGGCCCTCGGGCGTGATCTTGAGCCAGTCGCCGTGCCGCCATACCGCGCCAGCTTCGGCGGGTAAATCACCGCCTGCGGGGTGACGACCCAGACCTGGCGGATAGGTGTCAAAGTAGCTGCCCAAATAACGCTGGTTTTCGGTGTCGCCCCAAAAGAAGGGGGGCATGCAAGGCAGGGGTTGGGTCACCACCAACTCGCCCACCTCGTCAATCACCGGTTGACCCTGCTCGTTGAAGGCATGCACCGACACGCCCAACAATCGGCACTGCATTTCACCCGCCACCATGGGCAGCTCTCGGTGGCCGCCTACATAAGCACCCGCATCGGTACCACCAGAAATATTGCACCACCAAATATCGGGCTTGCTCACCCCCGATTTGGCATACACCTGTTGAAACTGCGTGGTGCCCCACTGCTGTACCTCGGCGCTCAAAGGCGAGCCGGTGGTGCCCAAGGCACGCACCGTGTGCAAGCCCTTGATGGTCGATAAGTCCAGACCGGTCTTCATGCAGTTGGCAAAAAATGCCGCACCGCCGCCAAAAAACGTCACGCCCTCTTTGGCGGCGTAGCGCCACAACACCCCCCAATCGGGCCGCTCTTTGGAGCCGCCTGGGTTGCCGTCGTAAATCACGCAGGTGGTGCCGCTGAGCAAGCCGCTGAGTTGGGCATTCCACATCACCCAGCCGGTAGAGGAGTACCACAAAAACTTCTCGCCCCACGAATTAGGCTCGTAGCTGCAGGACACGTCGTAGTGCAGGTTTTTGTGTGCCATGCCGTTGAGCATGGTGCCGCCATGGTCATGCACCAAGGGCTTGGGCAAACCGGTGGTGCCGCTGGAATAGACAATCCACAGCGGGTGGTTGAACGGCATCCACAGGGGTTCAAACGCTTGGGTTGCCGCGTCATTGCGCTGCATGATCTGGCCCCAGTCGCTGCTGTTGTCTGGCACGGGCACGCCACCCAAATTGCGGTAAATCACCACATGCGACACGCTTGGCAAAGCGGCGCGTAATTCACTCACCACTGCATGGCGCTCCAAGTCTTTACCGCCATAGGTGACGCCATCGATGGCGATCAACACCTTGGGGCTGATTTGTTTGAAGCGGTCCAACACCGCATTGGTGCCCATGTCGGGCGCACACACGCTCCAAATGCCGCCGATGCTGGTCACCGCCAAAAACGCCACCATGGTTTGGGCAATATTGGGCAAGTACGCTGCCACACGGTCACCTGGCTGCACGCCTTGCGCTTGCAAGTGCAGGGCCAGCGCTGCGACTTGGCGCTTCAATTCGGGCCATGACAGCTCGCGACGCTCACCGCGTTCGTTGCTGCTGATGATGGCAGGCATGCCCGCCGCGTGGGCGGCGTCCACATGGCGCAACACCTGCTGGGCATAGTTCACCTGCGCGCCCACAAACCAACGCGCACCCGGCATGACATTGCGCTCGAGTACACAGCTGTGCGGCGTGGGCGATTGAAGTTCAAGGTAGTCCCAGGCCGATTGCCAAAAGTCCTCGAGGTGGGTTACCGACCACTGCCACAGGGCTTGGTAATCATCAAACTGCAACTGGCGATGTTCGGCCAACCATTGTTGGTAAAGGCGTATTTGCGGCACAAAGGGTGGCGAGGTGCTTGCAGTGGTGTTCATGGCTACTAAGATGAGGCTTTGTTTTGAATGAGACCCGCATTGTCATGGCAATTTGGACCAAGCCCATCAGCACCGCGATACTGACCTCCACCCACATTGCCACTGCCGCTGAGCGGCTGGGCATCGAGTTCCTCGAAATTGGCCCTGACTTCATACGCGGGCGCATTCCGGTGGACGAACGCACCAAGCAACCTTATGGCGTGATCCACGGTGGATCCAGCGTCATGCTGGCTGAAACGCTGGGTTCGTGCGGCGCGGACTATTGCACGCCCATTGGTCACCGCATCGTGGGCTTGGACATCAACGCCAACCATATTCGCGGTGTCGCCGAGGGTTGGGTCAATGGCATTGCGCGGCCGGTTCACATAGGGCGCAGCACGCAGGTGTGGCAAATTGACATGACCGATGACCAAGGCCGCACGTCTTGTGTTTCTCGCCTGACGCTGTCGGTGCTGGCACCGCGTTAAATCCCCGCGAGCTTTCAAGCTTTTAATTTGTGAGGTTTTTATGTTTTGGCTGGGCGTGTGATTATTCTGCTTTTTTAAGGAAATTTTCCCATGCTCAAGCTCGCCATTCTGGGTCTTTGCCTAAGCCCCTTGTGGGTATTTGCACAAGACGATGCGATTCGGTTGGCCAAAGAAAAAGCCTGCCTTGGCTGCCACAGCATTGACCAACACACCATGTCGGTGCCGTCTTACCAAAAAATTGCTGAAAAATACCGCGGCGACCCAGGTGCAGTGGCCTACCTATCGGAAAAAATCCGCAATGGCGGCAAAGGTGTGTGGGGCGGCGGCGGGCGCAGCCTCATGCCGGCGTTTTTAAACCTAAGCAAAGAAGAAATTCGTTTGCTGGTGGATTGGATTTTGGCCATGAAAGAAACGCCACCGTCCTAAGTGCTTTTTTTGCCTTTGGCTGGTTCGTCACTTTCCTTGATCTTTTTCTTAGGCGGGCATTCCCCCCTGAAAAACTCCCACTCTTCGCAGACCACGCCTGAGGGCAGGGTGCACAGGCCTTGCTCGCCACGGTCTGTGCGCACCATCTCTAACTTGCCGCCGGCTTGGGTACAGGCGGCGGAGGCGGGGTTGGCCATGGCCAATAACAGGCTGAGTTCGGTCAACAAGGTTTGGCTTTCAGGGCTTGTCAGCCGCGGCCAAGCGCTGGCTTTTCCAATACACATCGTCGCCGCCGTTCATGCGATTGAGCACGCGTGCGAGCACAAACATCAGGTCGGATAAACGGTTGAGGTACTGGCGCGGCGTGTCGTTCAGCGCCTCTTCGGCGCCCAAGGCCACCACCGCACGCTCGGCACGACGCGCCACGGTGCGGCACACATGGGCCAGCGACGCGGCCCGACTGCCCGCAGGCAAGATGAATTCCTGTAACTTGGGCAAGGACTCATTGTGGTGGGTCAACGCTTGGTCCAAGGCCAGTACCGCCTCGTTTTTAAGCAATTCGAAGCCAGGGATGCTGAGCTCGCCCCCCAAGTTAAACAACTGGTGCTGTACCTCGACGAGCAGTTCACGCAGCGACTCTGGCATGTCTTCGCACAGCAAAACTCCGATATGCGAATTGAGTTCATCGACCTCGCCCATGGCATGCACACGCAGGCTGTTTTTGCTGACACGGCGGTTGTCGCCCAAGCCGGTGGTGCCATCGTCGCCGGTGCGCGTGGCAATTTGTGTAAGTCGATTCGCCATGTTTACTGTCCCTGAGGTTGCCCACATTCTCTCAGCACTGGCACAAGTCGGCTACGCTTGGGGTTTTCAGGAGTGGCAGATGCAGACGGTCAAGCAGGTGGGGGTGGTTGGTTTAGGCGCCATGGGCCAAGGTATGGCAGGTAGTTTGCGCCGTGCTGGCTACGAGGTCCATGTGTGCGACGCCCGCCCTGGTGTGGCCGAGGCGTTTGCTGCACTTGGCGGCGTGGCTTGCGCCTCGCCCGCAGAAGTTGGCAAGTCCTGCCAAGTCATCGTCAGCGTGGTGGTGAATGCCGCGCAAACCGAGGAGGTGCTGTTTGGCCCGCAAGGCGCCGCCGCCACCATGGCAGCAGACAGCGTGTTTGTGATGTGCTCGACCGTGGACCCCAATTGGTCGGTGGCGCTGGAGGCACGGCTGAAGGCTTTAGGTCTGCTGTATGTGGACGCGCCCATCTCTGGCGGCGCGGCCAAAGCCGCCAGCGGGGAGATGACCATGATGACCGCGGCCAAACCCGCCGCCTACGCGCTGGCTGAGCCCTTGTTGAACGCCATGGCCGCCAAGGTCTACAAGCTTGGCGACAGCGCAGGCGCGGGCAGCAAAGTGAAGATCATCAACCAACTGCTGGCAGGTGTTCACATTGCCGCCGCCGCCGAAGCCATGGCGCTGGGCTTGCGCGAGGGTGTGGACCCCGCAGCTTTGTACGAAGTCATCACCCACAGCGCGGGCAACAGTTGGATGTTCGAAAACCGCATGGCCCATGTGCTCGCAGGCGACTACACACCGCTGTCAGCGGTGGATATTTTTGTCAAAGATTTGGGGTTGGTACTGGACATGGCGCGGGCAAGTAAATTTCCCCTGCCGCTTTCCAGCACCGCGCACCAAATGTTCATGCAAGCCAGCACCGCCGGTTTTGCCAAAGAGGACGACAGTGCGGTGATTAAGATATTTCCAGGGATTGCGTTGCCAGCGACTAAGTAGTGGTTTTTAAATACGTGTTGGGTTAATATTGAATTCTTAAGAATTTTTTTTCAAGCACCATGCTGCAATCGTTTCAATCCATTGTGTGTATGTTTTTGCTGTGCGTCTCGCTGGCCCATGGCGCTGAAGTGCTGACGCAGTTTGACGCCGACGCCAGCATGGAGGTCGACAACGACGAAATGTTGGTGGTTTTGTCCATCAGCAAAGACGGCAGCAATGCCAGCCAAATTTCCCAAGAGGTTTTGAGCAAGCTGACCAGTGCCGTCGAACGCAGCAAACAACACGCTGACATTGAGCGCAAGGTTCGTCACATCAGCACCTCGCCGATTTGGGGCCCGAATGGCAAAACCAAGCTGTGGAGCGCACAGGCCTCGCTTGAGCTCACCTCCACCAACCTGAACGCTTTAAGCCAGCTAGCCTCAGAATTGACCGACGTGATGCAAATCAACCACGTCAGCTACCGACTCTCGGCTTCAAAAGTGGCCTTGACTGAAAAAATGCTGCTTGACGATTTGGCGGCCAACTTTCAACGCAAAGCAAAGGACCTCACCACCGCCTTTGGCTTTAGCCGCCATGAAATTAAAAGCCTTAACTTCAGCCAACAAAACCAAGCCATGCCTGTGATGCGCATGGCCATGGCCTCAGCCCGCGCGATGGCAGACAGCGCGGCCCCAGTAGTGCCCATCCCTCAAGAGAGCGGCAAAACCACCATTTCCTTGCGAATGAGCGCACAAATTGGTTTATGGCCTTGAGTGCGCCCCATCGCGCCTAGAAGACACAACGGCCGAAGCTTCTTGCATAGAATGCAAATTCGCTAGGAGAAGCCGTCATGAATGCACCCACCACCGTTCAACATTTAATCCCCGAGGTGAACCAACGCGAGGTTCCCGCTGCGCTGATCGCTGAGCTCAAAGCCCACTTTGGCGATCGCTGCAGCACCGCGCTGGTGGTGCGTGAACAACATGGTCGCGATGAGTCCGCCTACACCACCGTACCTCCGCCTGCTGCGGTGATCTTTGCCGAGTCCACCGACGATGTCTCGCAAACCGTGCGCATGGCTGCGTCCTACAACGTACCCATTATTCCTTTTGGCGTGGGTACCTCGCTAGAGGGCCACTTGCTGGCGGTACAAGGCGGCATCAGCATCGACTTAGGGCGCTTAAACAAAGTGCTGTCCATCAACCCCGAGGACCTGACAGTGACTGTGCAAGCAGGCGTCACTCGCAAACAGCTGAATGAGGAAATCAAAAGCACGGGCTTGTTTTTCCCCATCGACCCAGGGGCCGACGCCACACTTGGCGGCATGAGCGCCACCCGCGCCAGTGGCACCAACGCAGTACGCTACGGCACCATGCGTGAAAACGTCTTGGGGCTCGAAGTGGTCACCGCCAGCGGTGAAGTCATTCGCACAGGCACGCGGGCACGAAAATCCTCTGCGGGCTACGACCTGACGCGCTTGATGGTGGGCAGCGAAGGCACGCTGGGTGTCATCACCGAAATCACGGTCAAGCTCTACCCTTTGCCCGAAGCCGTCTCTGCGGCTACCTGCTCTTTCCCCAGCATAGAAGCAGCGGTGCGAACCACGATTCAAATCATCCAAATGGGCATACCCATTGCGCGTGTGGAGTTGATCGACGCCCATGCGGTGCGCATGGTGAACGCCCATTCCAAGCTCACTTTGCCCGAGCAACCCATGCTGTTGATGGAGTTTCACGGCTCACCCGCGAGCGTGAAAGAGCAGGCCGAAACCGTTCAGGAAATTGCTTGCGAGTTCGAAGGCCATGCTTTTGAGTGGGCCACCACCCCCGAAGAGCGCACCCGCTTGTGGACCGCTAGGCACAACGCCTACTTTGCGGGTATTCAAAGCCGCCCAGGTTGCCGCGCCATCAGCACCGACACCTGTGTGCCCATTTCGCGCTTGGCCGACTGCTTGCTGGACTCTGTCGCCGAGGTTGAAGCCTCGGGCATCCCGTATTTCTTGGTTGGTCATGTGGGCGACGGCAACTTCCACTTCGGTTATTTGATCGACCCCAACAGCGCCCAAGAGCGTGCCACCGCCGAAGACCTCAACAACAAGCTGGTTGCCCGCGCCCTGTCTTTAGAAGGCACTTGCACTGGCGAGCACGGCATTGGTTTGCACAAAATGGATTTTTTGGTCACAGAAGCGGGTGCAGGTGCGGTGGCCATGATGCGCACCATCAAGCATGCGCTGGACCCGAAAAACATCATGAACCCCGGCAAGGTATTTTTGTACTAAGCCTGATTCGCGCCGCGCTCAATCACCACTTGCGTGTCCAGCAAATCGTTGGCATGGTTAACATCAGACTGGGCAATCAAGACCGACAAATCGGTGGACTTTAGCTGTCCAATCACCTCGGCCAAGCGCATGGACAAAGCAGGCGCCACACCCTCGAAGGGTTCGTCCAGCAGCAACAAACGTGTGCCTACGCCCAAGGCTCGGGCCAGCGCCACGAGTTTTTGTTGACCCCCCGACAGCAATAAAGCACGCCGATCTGACATGGCTTTGAGCTCGGGCAAGACCTCGTAGACCCACGCTAACCGCTGGTTCACATCGAGCGTGGGACTGACCCACAACGGCAAAACGATGTTTTCTTCCACGGTGAGTTCAGGCACCAAGCCACGGTCTTCGGGCATATAGCCGACGCCCAAGCCGGCTCGCACATGGGCGGGCATCTGCACCACGTCTTGACCATCCAAAAGAATCTGTCCTATGCGGGGTATCAAATGCCCCATGATGCTGCGCAACGTGCTGGTTTTTCCCGCGCCATTGCGCCCCACCAAGCCGACCATCTGTCCCTTGGCAACTTGCAAGCGCAGCCCGCGCAAAACTTGCGCTGAGGCGATATCCACATGCACATCACGAAGCTCAAGCATGGGGCGTATCCTCTGGCAGTCGCTCGCCGGTGACGTAACGGCGCACATCAGTTTGCGCCAATGCCACAGAGGGCACATCGTCAGCGATGATGCGGCCGCTGTAAAACGCCACCACCCTGTCGCAGTAGCGGTTGACGATATCCATATCGTGTTCCACAAACAGCACCGTCAAGGCTTGACCTTCCAAGGCCTGCATGATGGTGTCCATCATGGGGAATTTTTCTTGCGCTGCGACGCCACTGGTGGGCTCGTCCAACAGCAACAGGCGTGGCGAGCCCGTCATGGCCAAAGCGATGTCAATGAGTTTGCGAAGGCCCCCGGGCAATTCGGACACCAAACGGTCACGGCATTTCAGCAGGTTAAAGCGGGACAACACCTCGTGCGCGCGCTGAACACGCTGGCTCGATGCTGCTGGCAGCCACGTGGACAACCTGTTTTCATGGCATGCCAAAGCCACCAGCATGTTTTCCAGCACCGTCATGCTCGCGCAGAGCTGCGGTATTTGAAATGAACGCGCCACACCCATGCGGGTGATTTGACGAGGATTCATGCTGCTGATGTCGGTGCCGCCCAAGGCTATGCTGCCGCTGTCAGCGCGGACATAGCCGGTGATCATGTTCACAAATGTGGTCTTGCCTGCGCCATTGCTGCCGATCAAGCTGACCCGCTCGCCGGTCTTGACGCGCACATTCACGTCTTGCGCAGCAACCACGGCGCCAAATTGTTTGTTCAAGCCTTGGGCGTGTAACAAAAGCGCTTCGCTCATGCCTCATTCTCCGATGGTTTTTCGGTCTTGCTCCACAAAGAGCCCAAGCCCAATGGCATGAACCGAATCACCAGCAACAGAAAAATACCCAAGGCCAATTGCCAGGTGTTGGGAAAATATGCGCTGGAAAAAGAACGCACCATCTCCAGCACCAAAGACGACAGCATCACCGCCACCACGCTTTGGCTACCCGCCAAGATGGCCACAAACACAAACTCGCCCGAGGTGGTCCAGTAGCTGAAGTTGGGGTCGATGTGTCCCAAGGCCATCACCGCCAAAGCGCCGCCCATGCCGCCCAAGAATGCTGACAAGACAAAGTTCAAGCTCATGGTTTGGCTGACAGAGCCGCCCAAATACTCCACCCGCAATTCGTTGTCACGCACGGCGCGGGTGACCAAGCCTCGGCTGGACAAAAAGTAAATGCGCACCAGCACCGCGCAAACCAATGACAGCACCAAAGTGGTGGCGTACAAACCAAAACGCACATCGCCATCTGCCAGCGTCTGACCCAAAAGGGTGACACGGCCCATATTGAAACCATCCGAGCCGCCCAAGGACTCGGTTTTCACCAACAAGCCATAGCCAACCATGGACAGGGCCAAGGTCAGCATGGAAAAGAAAATGCCTCGGTAGCGCGCGAGCAAAGGCGTAAATGGTGCAGTAATGAGCATGGCGCTCATGCCGCCAAGCAATGCAAGCACAACCGCATCCGTGACGCCCCATTGCAAAAACACCAAAGCAGCGGCATATCCACCAATGGCCGACATCAGGCCTTGGCCAAAAGCCACCACGCCGCCACGCATGAGCAAGACGATGCCTAAAGACACCAAGCCATTGGCCATGGCCATGGTGAGCATGAATTGCATCCACGAGGGAAGGGCATAACCCACGCCAGCCAACACCAGCAGCACGACCAACGCTCGCAGTAACAGGGCGCTTAGTGACATGGTTTAAATTTTTCGTGCCTGTATGCGCTGAAACAAACCTTGAGGGCGAAACATCAACACCAAGGCCATGACCAAATACACCGAGAACAACTCGGCCACCGGCCACACATGGACCGCCAATGCGCGGGCCAAGCCCACAATCAATGCGCCTATGGCCGCACCCTCGATGCTGCCCAAGCCGCCAATGATGACCACCGCAAACGAGATGATGATCACGCCCACCGACAAGCCGGGTTGCACCGACAGCATGGGCGCAGTGAACGCCCCACCCAAGGCGGCCAAAAAAATACCCACGGCAAACGCCAACATATAGACACGCGACACCTGTATTCCCATGCTAGAGGCCACCTCGGCACTGTGAATCACGGCGGTCACGATCTTGCCAAAGCGGGTGCGGTTCAAGCCCCACCAAACACCCAAACCCACCACCACCGCCAAGGCCACCAACACAAAGTCGTAGCCCACATAAGTTTGGCTACCGATATCGATGTTGCCAAACATGCCATAGGGCTCGGACACATAGTAAGGATTGGCTCCCCAAATCAATTTGGTGATGTCTTCCATCATCAAAAACATGGCGTAGGTGACCAACACCAACAACACCTCATCGCGGCCATAAAAAAACCGCAACAGCCCTCGCTCGGTCAAAGGGGCGACCAAAACGGCCACCAACACGGCGGCCAACAGCATCGCCACCAAGGACATGACAGGTGGCAACGCCATCGATGCGGCTAAGGACACCAAGGTCGCGGTAACGTACGCCCCCAAAGCATAGAAACTGCCATGGGCGATGTTGAGGATTTTCAAGACGCCAAACACCAAGGTCAGGCCCAAGGCGACGATGAACAGCCATGACGCATAGGTCACGCCATCTATGGCGATGGTGAGCACTAAATTCACAGTGGCTTATTTTTTGGTGGGCTTTTTGTCATCGCACTTGGCGCCAGCAAAACCCGATTTCAACCAATCTTCAGACTTGACATTGAGCGGCGGATTCACACACTCTGCGTTAAAGCGTTGGATGTCGTTGAGCACCACCATTTTTTTGGTGGCATCCCATTGGGTGCGGCCAATGGCTGAGTCTTGAATGGCTTGCTGCCCGTTGGAGAGCGCCATGTGAATCTTGCCGCCAGGCGACATCCACTCGCTGCCCCTGAGGGAGGCGGCCAACACCTCGGTAGATGGCTTTTTGCCCTTGTTGGCGGCCATGGCCTTTTCTGCAGCCAATTTCAAACCCATAAGGGCTTGCGCCATGCGGTAAGGCGCTTGCACGGGATACACATTATTGGCCTTGCTGTAAAGGTCCCAGAACCAGGTGTTCAGAGGCGAGGGTGGCGCCATCAAGCCATACGCACCGCGGGCACCCAAAATGGTGCCGTCGGGCATTTTTTCGCCCAAGCCTGGCAAGACGTGGTCGCCTGCGGTCAACACCACTTGCGATTTTTTAAACAGGCCACGCGGGCCGGCCTGCAACACAAAGGCTTGCAAATCGCCGCCCCATAAACTGGAGTGAACCAAGTCGGCGGGCTGTGACATGAGCGCTGAAATTTCGGTGCCATACTGACCTGCGCCAAATTTGGGCAATTGGTCAACGCCAGCTTTGGCCTCGGGGTATAAATTCGCCATCGACAACATAAAGTCTTTGCGTGAGTCTTGGCCCCAAGCGTAATCTTGGTTGATGAGGTTGTAGGTTTTGACGGGGATATTGCGGGCCTTCAAATACCGCGCCATGGACACGTTGTCCATGGTGGCATGCGCGGCGGTGCGAAACACGTAACGGAAAGTGTTGTCTTCAAAAATGCGGGGGGTGCCGCAGTCGTACAAAATCAAAAACTTCTTCAGTTCTTCTGCGACGGGGGCAACCGCCAAGCAGTCGCCAGAGCCCACATAACCCACCACCACGTCGACTTTGTCACGCTCATACAGGTTGCGCAACTCTTGCACCTGCTTGGTAGCTCCTCCGGCTTCGTCAACGTAAATGACCTCGATGGGCATGCCACCAATACCAGGCTTGTTGTAGGGTGCGGGCGCTTGGCCTTTGTTAAAGGCATCGACCAAGAGTTTGGCGCCATTGACTGCGGGTATGCCAAAGCTTTCAGCGGCTTGGCCAGACAAAAAACTGACGATGCCGATTTTGAAAGTTTCTTGGGCTAATACGCTGTGTGTGAGCAAGGCCAACACGCAGGCGGTGAATGCGCGGCGAGCAAGGGTGGTCATCATGGTTATCTTCTCCAACTGGGAACAAGGTTGATTATTCTAGAAATAGCGTGGCATGTCTGCTGAGGTAAACGCTGAACCTCTTTGGCACTCAAGTGACACGCAATTTGTCGATGATGCCATTGAGCGCATCCAAAGAACCAAATGAGATGGCGACTTCGCCCATGTCCTCCATCCGCCCATGGCGTTTGACGGTTTTTTTGATGCGAATTTCCACTTGGGCGGTAAGCAAATCGGCCAACTCCTCCTCCACTCGCTTTAAGTCTCGCGACTTTTCTTTTTTGGGTTTTTGGGATACCAAAGAGAACTCGGCGCCAATTTTTTTGGCCAAGCTTTCAGCCTCTCGGACCGAGAGTTTTTTAGCACTGATTTGATTGGCCGCGGTGATTTGAGCCGCCTTGTCGAGGGACAACAAGGCTCTGGCGTGGCCCATGTCCAAGTCCCCCGCCATCAACATGGTTTGCACGGGATCGGCCAAATTCAAAAGGCGCAGCAGGTTGCTGGCGGCACTGCGTGAGCGGCCCACGGATTGAGCGGCATCCTCATGGGTCAAGCCAAACTCTTTGATCAGGCGCTGCAAACCTTGCGCCTCTTCCAAAGGGTTGAGGTCTTCGCGTTGCATGTTTTCAATCAAGGCCATGGCGGCGGCGGCTTGGTCTGGCACGTCACGCACCAACACCGGCACCTCGCTTAAGCCGGCCAGTTTGGCGGCGCGAAAACGCCTCTCCCCTGCGATGATTTCGTACTTGCCCGCATTCGCGCCCACATGAACCATACGTACCAAAATCGGCTGCATGATGCCTTGGGCTTTGATGCTCTCGGCCAGCTCGTACAAGCTGCCTTCATCCATGCGGGTGCGTGGCTGGTAGACGCCAGCCACCATGACGTCCAATGCCAAGGAAGAAGGTGGGCGATCGTCTAAAGCAGTTGCAGCTTCAGTGGCAGTGGGGCCCAACAAGGCCTCCAGTCCTCGTCCCAGTCCTTTGATTTTTTTGGTCGCCATGCTTATCCTGTGAGTCAAAAAGTTTCGAAACGCACGACCAGCTCTTTGGCAAAGTCGATAAAGGCTTGGCTGCCTTTGGCGCTGGGGTCAAACACCACGCAAGGCAAGCCATAGCTGGGTGCTTCAGCCAAGCGCACGTTGCGAGGTATCAAGGTGTTGAACACCTTGTCGCCAAAATGCGCTTTGAGTTGATCGCTTACCTGCATTTGCAAAGTGATACGTGGGTCAAACATCACGCGCAACAGACCAATGATTTTCAAATCATGGTTGAGGTTGGCGTGTACTTGTTTAATGGTGTTGACCAAATCGGTAAGTCCCTCGAGGGCAAAGTATTCGCACTGCATGGGCACGATCACGCCGTGCGCAGAACACAGGCCATTAAGGGTCAGCAAAGACAGGGATGGCGGGCAGTCTATAAGCACAATGTCGTACTCTTGCGCCACTTCTTGCAACGCAAGTTTGAGTCTCATCTCTCGCTGCTCTAAGCTGACCAATTCCACCTCAGCGCCGGCCAATTCGCGGTTGGCGCCCAAGACATGGTATTTGGCTGCATTGGGCTTGGCGGCGGCCTCGCCCCAATGGCTGCTGACGCGGGCTTGGGCAATGGTGCTCTCACCCAACAACACATCGTAAACAGAGTGTGTCAACTGTCGCTTATCGACACCCGAGCCCATGGTGGCATTGCCTTGCGGGTCCAAGTCAACCATCAGGACACGCTGACCAATGGCGGCCAACGCAGCTGACAAATTCACAGTGGTAGTGGTCTTGCCTACGCCACCTTTTTGGTTGGCAATACAAAAGATTTTGGCCATGTTTATTTACTCAAGACTAGTTTCAAACCAAAAGCCACCAACAAGCCACCGCCGATTTTTTGCAAAGCACGGGCAATCCATGGTCGCTGCTGAAGGCGGGTTGACAGGCGTTGGGCCAATACGCAGATGATCAGGCCATACAAAAACGTCAATGCCGCCACCGTCAAAGCCATCACGCCAAAGGTCTTCAGGCCAGCGTGTGCCTGCGGGTCTATGAACAAGGGAAAAAAGGCCATGTAAAACATGATGGCCTTGGGGTTGAGTAAAGTGATCCAAAGGGATTGTCGAAAATATTGACCAACAGTGATGTTAATAATGGGCGCGTCACCCGCTTTGGCCGTCCACATTTTGTAGCCTATGTAAGACAAATAGGCCGCGCCCAACAATTGTAGGGCCTGAAAAAACTCAGGCTGGGTGACCAAAACAGCTGCCACGCCCGCCACCGCCGCCCACATCAACACTTGGTCCCCAGCCATCACGCCCAAGGTGGCCGCCAAGCCGCCACGCAAACCGCCCTTGGCGGTCGAAGTCAACAAGGCCAAATTACCAGGGCCTGGAATAGCCAAGAAAACAATGACTGCCAGCACAAAGGCGGGGTAGTCTGCAATACCAAACATGGTGAATCCTTTTGCGGGGAGGGCAGAGTGTAAGGCACGCCCTGCCGATTTGCGCCGGAATGTGACTGTTTCACGTGAAACAATCGCCAACCGCGAGGATTTAGACGCCTTGTTTTGGGCGCATCCAGACCAAGCAGCGTTGCGCGTCAAGGCCTGGAACAGACAAAAGCTGTGTTTGAACCACCTCGACATCACTTGGTAAATGGGCGATTTCTTCCGTTGGAACAATGCCTTTCATGGCCATCCAGCGCCCATTGGGCGCCAAACACGCCCCCGAACTTGTAACAAAGTCCTTCAAGGAGGCATAAGCGCGGGAGCTCACCACATCAAATGTCTGGCTCAATGACTCAACCCTTGTGTGTTGCGCTTGAAGATTCGCCAAACCCAAAGCATGGGCCGTGCTTTGAATAAAGGCGGTTTTTTTGGCAACGGCGTCGACCGCCAACACCATGAGGTCGGGACAGGCAATGGCCAAAATCACCGAGGGCAGGCCGCCGCCTGCGCCTACGTCTAACAGGCTTTTGGCTATGGGCGTGGCCTCTTTCAAGGGACGTACCACCGCCAAACAGTCCAAAACATGCTGCGTCAACATATCTTCAGGGTTCTTGACGGCTGTCAGGTTGTAGACCCGATTCCATTTCTGCAACAAGTCCATATAGCGCAAGAGGTGGTGGTACTGGCCATCCGTCAAGCGCAAACCCAGAATCTCTGCCCCCTGACGAAGGCGCGGCTCTAGGCCAAGACTCAAGCCGCCGCCTTGCCAGCGCCTGCAAATTGGCCCATGCGTGCGCGACGCAAATACACCAACAGCAAAGAGATAGCCGCTGGCGTGACGCCAGAAAGTCGCGATGCTTGGCCCAAGGTTTCTGGCCGGTGCTTGTCTAGCTTTTGCCTAACCTCAACACTTAGCGCTGAAATAGCCAAATAATCGAGATTCTCGGGTAATGCCATGTTTTCGTAATGCGCCGCTCGCTCTACCTCATCGTTCTGGCGGTCGATATAACCAGCGTATTTGGCGGCAATGTCGATTTGCTCGATCACTGTTTCACGTGAAACAGCGTCCAGGGCAAGAATATCGGCCGAGACAAAGCGCCCGCCATCCAGCCCCATCAGGTCTTCATACGCAATTTCTGGCCTGCGCAGCAAGTCGGCCAAGCTGTACTCATGGTCGATGGCCTTGCCCAAAACTCGCTCCGACTCAGCCGCAGCAAGGTTGGCGGGGCTCACCCACAAAGAGCGAAGGCGCTCTGTTTCACGTGAAACAGCGTCCCGCTTGCGGTTAAATTTATCCCATTGCTCGTCAGCGACCAGGCCGATTTTGCGCCCAGCCTCGGTGAGGCGCATATCGGCGTTGTCTTCTCTTAGCCGTAGGCGGTACTCTGCGCGGCTGGTGAACATCCGATAGGGCTCCACGACGCCTTGATTCACCAAGTCATCGACCAACACACCCAAGTAAGCCTCTTCACGACCAAGCGTCAAAGCGGGCAGCCCCTTGCATTGCAAGGCCGCATTCGCGCCCGCATACAAGCCTTGTGCTGCAGCCTCTTCATAACCCGTGGTGCCATTGATTTGTCCGGCGAAAAACAGGCCCTCAATTGCCTTGGTTTCAAAGCTGCGCTTGAGTTCACGCGGATCAAAAAAGTCATATTCAATCGCATACCCAGGGCGCAAGATATGGGCATTTTCTAAACCAGCGATTGAGCGAACCAACGAGAGCTGAATATCAAAAGGCAAACTGGTGGATATGCCGTTGGGGTAGTACTCGTCGGTCGTCAAGCCCTCGGGCTCAAGGAAAATTTGGTGGCTGGCTTTATCGGCAAAACGGTTGACCTTGTCCTCCACACTGGGACAATATCTGGGGCCAACGCCGTCAATCTTGCCGGTGAACATTGGACTTCTGTCAAAGCCGGAACGAATGATCTCATGGGTTCGCTCATTGGTGTGCGTGATCCAACAAGGCCTTTGTTCGGGGTGCATCTCAGCACGACCCATGAAACTGAAAACCGGTATTTGCTCTGACTCACCGCCCAGCATTCCATCGCCAGCTTGTTCGCTGCATTTGGAAAAATCAATGCTTCGACCATCGATGCGGGGTGGCGTACCGGTCTTCAAGCGACCTTGTGGCAGGCGAAGCTCTTTCAAGCGCGCCGAAAGCCGGCCAGCAGGCGGGTCTCCTGCGCGGCCAGCCGCATAGTTGTCCAAGCCCACATGGATTTTCCCATCCAAAAACGTACCCGCTGTTAGAACCACTGACTTTGCGCGAAAGCATATGCCCACTTGCGTGATTGCACCAACAACCCTCGAGCCCTCTAGCATCAGGTCATCTACCGCTTGTTGAAAAAGCCATAAATTGGGTTGGTTTTCCAAGCGGTGGCGAATCGCGGCCTTGTAAAGAATGCGGTCTGCTTGGGCTCGGGTGGCACGAACCGCAGGACCTTTGGAGCGATTCAAGACTCGAAACTGAATGCCCGCCATGTCAGTCGCCAAAGCCATGGCACCACCCATGGCATCGAGCTCTTTCACCAAATGGCCTTTGCCTATGCCGCCAATAGAGGGGTTGCAACTCATTTGACCCAAGGTTTCAATCTTGTGGGTAAGCAGCAAGGTACGGCAACCCATGCGTGCAGCCGCCAGCGCCGCTTCGGTGCCTGCGTGTCCGCCACCCACCACCAACACATCGAAACTGTCTGGATAAACCATGGCCACCTTGCACAAAACGAATGATTTTATGCGCCCGCCTTCAATGACACAATGCGTGCCCAATGTCGGCAACGGCAAAAAGGGCTTTTAAATCCACAAACACCATGGTCTGGACACAGCAACTTACTCCCACAGGCGCGCTGCGCGTCTGCATCAACCTAGGCAACGCCTTGCTCGCACAACTCAACCCAAAGAGCCAAGCACCGCAGGGCATCAGCGTGGAAATAGCGAAAGCATTGGCAAAACAACTTGGGGTTGAACTTGAAATGCAAATGGTTCAAACAGCAAAAGAATCGGTTGCTGCTATCGCAAACAAACGCGCAGACATCGGATTTTTTGCCATCGACCCAACACGCGCCAAAGATATCGCATTCACCCAAGCCTATTTGCATATCGATGCGTGTTACGTCGTCAGAAAAAACAAGGGCATAGAAACCGCTCAAGAGATCGATCAAGGAAACAACCGCATCGTCGTGGGGCTTGGCAGCGCCTACGATTTATTCTTGACTCGGCAGATCCAAAAGGCCGAGTTGATACGAGCCGCATCCACACAAGAAGTGATGTCCGTGTTTTTAGCCAATGGCTACGAGGTGGCGGCAGGACTCCAACACGCCATGTCAGAAGAAGTGAAGAAACACCCGCAACTGCAAATGCTCTCCCCACCTTTCATGGCCATTGCGCAAGCCATGGGCTGTCACCCCAGCCACAGCAGCGTTGTCAAAGAAGGGCTTCAAACATTTCTAGATGCGCAGGCAACAGACATTAAGACAAGCATTGCCAGGCACGGCATGCGTGGCGTCAGCGCCGCTTAAACGTCAATATTGCCCGCCCGTAGCGCATTGGTTTCAATAAAGACACGTCGCGGCTCTACCTCGTCACCCATCAACATGGTGAAGACGCGATCGGCTTCGATGGCGTCGTCAATTTGCACGCGCAACAAACGGCGCACCGTAGGATCCATGGTGGTTTCCCACAGTTGCGCTGGGTTCATCTCACCAAGACCTTTGTAACGCTGGCGTGAGGTTGCGTTTTCAGCTTGCCCAATCAACCATTTCATGGCTTGTCGGAAATCGCCAATTTTTTCTTCCTTGCGCCGCTCGCCATCGCCTCGCTCAATACGCGCACCCTCGCCGATCAAATCGCGAAACGTAGACGCGGCTTCGGCCAAGGCTGCATAGTCAGCACCATGAACAAAATCTTGGGTGATGACGCTGCTTTTCACATTGCCATGGTGATGGCGGCTTAAGCGCAGAATAGGTTTGTCGGTGCGCACATCAAACTCTGCGGCAACTTCAGAGCCGCTACCGAGTTCTCGCAACTTGATTTGCAAGGCAGCCGCCGACACTTGGGCTTGGTCCAAACTGTCCAAATTCAAAGCAACGCCATCGGCCATGCCGCGCAAGGCCTCAGCGTCCATGATGCTACTCAAGCGGGCAATAACAGCCTCTGCCACTTGGTGCTTGCGCGCCAACTCGGCCAAGGTGTCCCCCGAAAGCGTTTGTGGGTTGTTGCCACCCGTCAGCAAACTGGCGTCCTTCAAAGCAACCTTTAGCAAAAACAGATCTAAAGCCAACTGATCCTTCAAGTACTGCTCTTCCTTGCCTACTTTCACTTTGTACAAAGGCGGTTGGGCAATATAGATGTGGCCGCGCTCGACCAACTCGGGCATTTGGCGATAGAAGAAGGTCAAAAGCAACGTGCGGATGTGCGCGCCGTCCACGTCGGCATCGGTCATGATGATGATGCGGTGGTAACGCAGTTTGTCGATGTTGAAGTCGTCGGTCCCTGACTTGCCCGACTCGGCGCTCACCTTGCCAATGCCGGTGCCTAAAGCGGTGATCAGCGTCAAAATTTCATTGCTGGTGAGCAGCTTTTCGTAACGCGCTTTTTCCACATTCAAAATTTTGCCGCGCAGGGGCAATATGGCTTGAAACTTTCTGTCGCGGCCTTGCTTGGCCGAACCGCCCGCGGAGTCGCCCTCGACGATGTAAATTTCACACAGCGCCGGGTCTTTTTCTTGGCAGTCGGCCAGCTTACCGGGCAAGCCCATACCGTCGAGCACGCCTTTGCGGCGTGTCATTTCACGTGCTTTGCGAGCCGCTTCGCGGGCGCGGGCGGCATCGATGATCTTGCCGCAAATCATCTTGGCGTCGTTGGGGCGCTCTTGTAAATAGTCGCCCAACACCTTGCCGACAATGTCTTCTACGGGTGCGCGCACTTCGCTCGACACCAGTTTGTCTTTGGTTTGGCTGCTGAATTTGGGCTCGGGCACTTTGACCGACAGCACACAGCACAGGCCTTCGCGCATGTCGTCACCCGTCACCTCAACCTTGGCTTTTTTGGCCAGCTCATGCTCTTCAATGTATTTGTTGATCACCCGCGTCATGGCCGCACGCAAGCCAGTGAGGTGGGTGCCTCCGTCGCGCTGGGGAATGTTGTTGGTGAAACACAGCACGCTCTCGTTGTAGCTTTCGTTCCATTGCATGGCCACTTCCACACCAATGTGGGTGCCAGGGATACCACCATAGGTTTCCGCAGGGCGCTCGCCCTCGGCATAAAACGCATTGGGGTGCAGAATTTTTTTACCCGCATTGATGAACTGCACAAAACCGGCCACGCCACCAGCGCCCGAGTAGTCATCGTTTTTGCCGGTGCGCTCGTCCATCAAGCGGATGCGCACACCGTTGTTCAAGTAGCTGAGTTCGCGCAAGCGCTTGCTCAAAATCTCGTAATGGAACTCGTGGTTTTGGATAAAGATGTCGGTATCGGGCAAAAAATGCACTTCTGTGCCGCGCTTGTCTGTCTCGCCGGTGATGCGCATGGGAGAGACTTCCACGCCATCGACCATTTCCAGTAAACGGTTTTGCACAAAGCCTTTGGCAAACTCAATGGTGTGGACCTTGCCTTCGCGGCGCACCACCAAGCGAAGCCATTTGGACAGTGCGTTCACGCACGACACACCCACGCCGTGCAAACCACCAGACACCTTGTAGCTGTTTTGGTTGAACTTGCCACCCGCATGCAGCTCGGTGAGGGCAATTTCTGAGGCACTGCGTTTAGGTTCGTGTTTGTCGTCCATCTTCACGCCCGTGGGGATGCCGCGGCCGTTGTCGGTCACGCTGATGGAGTTGTCCGAATGGATAGTGACCACGATATCGTCGCAATGACCCGCCAAGGCCTCGTCGATGGAGTTGTCGACCACCTCAAACACCAAATGGTGTAAACCCGTGCCGTCCGACGTGTCGCCGATGTACATGCCAGGGCGCTTGCGTACGGCTTCTAAACCTTCGAGGATTTGGATTGAACTTTCACCATAGGATTGATCTCCCATGACTTGCTCTGGCTTAACGCCGTCTTCTGGTAATTCTTGTGAGGGATTCATAACTCAATTCACTGTGCACAAAGCACAAAAGGGATAAGGCATTAAATGCGCATGGGCATAACAACGTACTTGAAATTGGGGTTTTCAGCCATGGTGACCAGAACTGAGCTGTTGGAGTCAGCTAAATCCATGCGAACCATGTCTTGTGACATATTCGTCAAAACATCGATCAAGTAGGTGACATTAAAACCAATTTCTATGCTGTCACCGTTGTAGTCCACTTCAATTTCATCAACAGCCTCCTCTTGCTCCGCATTGCTGGCAGCCACGCGTAACAAACCGGTTTCAAGATTAATGCGCACACCCTTGAATTTATCGCTGGTCAAAATAGCTGTTCGTTGAAGTGTGTTGAGCAAAGTCACTCGGCCCAGGGAAACTGCATTTTTGTGATTTTTTGGAATAACACGGTTGTAGTCGGGAAACTTTCCTTCAACCAACTTCGTTACAAATTCCTTGCCTTCAAATTTGAACTTTGCCTGGTTGTTGGCAAACTGCATATCTATTAGGCCCTCTTTGTCGCTGAGCAAACGCAGCAACTCCAGCACTGTTTTGCGCGGCAGAATCACTTCTTGCTTAGGCACTTCTGTTTCAAGTGTGGCAGAGGTATAAGCCAAGCGGTGGCCGTCAGTTGCCACCAGACTCAGTTGCTTGCCCTCAGCAACGAACAAAATGCCGTTGAGATAGTAGCGAATATCGTGGACAGCCATCGCAAAAGACACCTGATGCAACAACTCTTTCAATGTCTTTTGTGGAATACTGAACAAGGGACCAAAACTTGGCGACTCTTGTACCAAAGGAAAGTCTTCTGCAGGCAGAGTTTGTAAAGTGAAACGACTCTTGCCACTTTTGAGAATCAATTTGTTTTGTTGCGACTCGAGACTCACCGTTTGATCGCTGGGCATGGAGCGCAAAATGTCCATCAACTTGCGCGCACCAACCGTGGTGGTGAAATTTGCATTGTCGCCGCCCAAATCTGCTTCGGTTCGGATTTGAATTTCCAAATCGCTGCTGGTGAGTTGAACCGATTGCGGCGTTTTTTGAATCATCACATTGGCCAAGATAGGCAAGGTGTGACGACGTTCAACAATACCCACTACCGATTGCAAAGCTGCAACAATGTTTTCTTGACTCGCTTTCAAAACAATCATGTCATCCTCTTCTTTAAATTCTTTATATTTCAATAGTAGTAGTAGATAAGGGTCATCAGTTTCTGTGGAAAAGCGTATTTTCCACTTTTATTTCAACGACTTGATGATTATAAAACCATGTGTGAAACCCTTTCCAATTCTTACCGTCCGAAAGGGATAACTTTTGGAAATGAAGCCAGCTTGTGGATAACCTATGGTTTATGCCAAAACTGTGCACAGGGTTTGCAAGGTAAGTCAATGGTTTTATCCTTTGAGTGTTTGTTCAAGCACATGCAGCTGCTGATTAAGGTCGCTTAGTGTTTGTCTTTCAGCAGAAATTTTCCTAACCGCATGCAAAACCGTGGTGTGGTCTCGGCCCCCAAACAATTCACCAATCTCAGGCAGGCTTTTTTGAGTCAACTCTTTGGCCAAATACATGGCAATTTGTCGAGGTCTTGCAATCGAGGCGGGGCGTTTCTTGGAATACATGTCCGCGACTTTGATTTTGTAATAGTCTGCCACGGTTTTTTGAATGTTTTCGACAGAAATTTGCCGATTCTGAATGGAAAGCAAGTCGCGAAGTGCGTCTCTGGCGAGTTGAATTGACACATCTTTTTGGTTAAATCGGGAATATGCCAATATTTTGCGCAAAGCCCCCTCCAACTCCCGAACGTTGGAGCGCACATTTTTAGCCACAAAAAAAGCCACTTCTTCAGGCATCTCGGCGCCTTCATTACGCGCTTTGGCAATCAAAATGGCCACTCGCATTTCGAGTTCAGGGGGTTCAATCGCCACCGTTAAGCCCGAGTCAAAACGCGAAACTAAACGCTCGTGAATGTCCGTCAAACCTTTGGGATAGGTGTCGCTGGTCATCACAATATGCGACTTTTTTGTGAGCAAGGCCTCAAAAGCGTTGAAAAATTCTTCTTGTGTGCGGTCTTTATTGGCAAAAAACTGCACATCGTCGATCAAGAGCAAGTCCAGTGAGTGGTAATACTGTTTGAATTCATCGAATGTCTTGCGCTGATAGGCTTTGACCACATCCGAGACAAATTGCTCCGCGTGTATGTATAAAACCTTGGCGTCGGGACGGTTAACCAGCAGTTGGTTGCCCACGGCGTGCATCAAATGGGTTTTGCCCAAGCCAACACCGCCATAAATAAACAAAGGGTTATAGAGTTGACCTGGCACATTGGCCACATGCATGGCCGCAGCACGCGCCATACGGTTGGCCGTGCCCTCAACCAAATTATCAAAGCACAGACTGGTATTGATGCGGTTTTTAAAACCTTGCAAGCCAGCGTCTGCTGAAGCGCCTAGCGCAGGGGATAAATCTTCAGGTTCGCTAAGAACGCGAGTTACAACGGGGCGAGAAGGCGCTTCTTTGGGCGCCAAAAGAAAATCGATGTGAATGGCCTGGCCATAGAGTTGCTGAAGCAGTGCAGATAAACGGCCGGCGTATTGGGCTCGAATCCAGTCAAGCTTGAACCGGTTTGCCACTTCAATATGGATGCGGGAAAAATCGTCCGAGAGCGAAGCGGTCAGTGGTTTTATCCAGGTATTGAACTGCTGCTCAGGAAGTTCTTGGGCCAATTGGTCTACACAGGCTTGCCACAAAGCCTGGCCTGCGTCAGCACTTGGCGTGTTCGTACCGTGGGTAGGTGTGAGCTTATTCAAAACATGACCATTCTGTGGATAAGCTTCATTTTAAGGGCCGCTAAGGCTGGTTTATCAAAAATTTATCCACAGACCATTAAAAAAGTTAAAGAAAAATCCCTGACTTCAAGCAATGCATGAAGAAAGCTTGGTGATAGCCTTTAATTGAGGGATAATCTTAGATTTCCCATATGCTTTTGGCTACCTCACATGAAACGTACATACCAACCCTCTAAAACTCGCCGCGCTCGCACCCATGGTTTTTTGGTGCGCATGAAAACCCGCGGGGGGCGTGCAGTTATCAATGCACGTCGCGCCAAAGGCCGCAAACGTTTGGCTGTTTAAGCGATTGCGTCTAGGCTTGCGAGTCGCTTGCCCCGCCACGTGGACAAACTGACACTGCGCGCAGACTTTGAAGCGGTCATGTCTGCGGGCATCGTAGCGGTGACCTCGCATTTTGCCTTGCACCAGCAAACCAGCGCCGCGACAAGCCGCTTAGGCGCCGTCGTGCCCAAACGCTGGGCGCGTAAAGCAGTGACAAGAAACCTGATCAAGAGACAAATTCACGCTTTGGGGCGTGAAGCTTGGACAACAGACTTGCCCGATGCGGACCGCGTCATTCGCTTGCGCAAAACGTTTGACACCAAGCGCTTCATCAGCGCTGGTTCTGAAAAACTTCGTCATGCCGTCAGAGCTGAATTGCACCTTTTAATACGACAGGGTAGTGCAGCATGATGCAAAAACTGTTGGTTTTCTTGGTCAAAGGCTATCGCTTAGTGCTCAGCCCCTGGCTGGGCTCTTCATGCCGCTTCACCCCAAGCTGCTCCGCCTATGCTTTAGACGCGCTAGATCTACACGGTGCAGCAAAAGGAAGTTACTTAACCTTGCGTCGCTTGGGTCGTTGCCATCCATGGTGTGACGGGGGACACGACCCAGTTCCCAAACCGTACAGCACCACCACTCTTTCACCCACACCGCCTTCGATTGCAGACACACCATGAACGATATTCGCCGCACCATACTTTGGGTTGTTTTTGGTTTTTCTTTGGTCATGCTGTGGGACCAATGGCAAATACATAACGGGAAAAAACCCACATTTTTTCCAACAACAACGCCACCTGTCGCGGCCATAGAGCCAACACTAACAAACGATGCGCCAAGTCCTGTTGCCAGACAAGCGGTAGTCGCCGTGCCAGGCGAAGGCGCACCAGACACGAATCAAGCGAAAACCGAAATAATTGAGGTTCAGACCAAGCTTTTAAAACTGCGTTTTGATACGCAAGGCGCAAGTTTGATCTATGTGGAATTGCTCAAACACAAAGACGTGCATCGCCCCGGCAGCAATGTCACCTTGATGGACAACTCCAAAGAGCGTGTTTATTTGGCGCAAACAGGCTTGGTGGGCGGCCCTACAGGTGCGAGTTGGCCCACGCATAAAAGCCCCATGCGTCTGACCACGCCAAGTAGCTTTAAAGATGGTGAAGACAGCTTGGTCTTACGATTTGAGTCGCAAACATTGGGCGGCGTTAAGCTCATCAAAACCTATACCGTGAATAAAAACAGTTATGTTATTGCGGTTCAACACGAAATACTGAACCAATCAGGCGAAACCGTATCCCCCCAAATTTATGTTCAGCTGGTCAGAGATGGCAACAAACCAGAAGGTGAGTCAGCTTTCTACTCAACTTTCACTGGACCAGCGGTGTTTACCAACGCTAAAAAATACCAAAAAATTGAGTTCTCCGACATTGAAAAGGATAAAATTGATTTTGAAAAAAAATCAGACATAGGTTATGTGGCCATGGTCCAGCATTATTTTGCTTCAGCGTGGTTGATGGACGATGCCCAAGCGCGTGATGTGTATGCACGCAAAATTGATACAAACCTGTACTCGGTCGGCATGGTTGCACCCCTGCCAGCATTGGCCAATGAAAGCAGACAAATTCATCAAACACGGTTGTTTGTCGGCCCTCAAGAGGAAAAGCTTTTGGAGGGCCTTTACCCGGGATTGGAATTGGTGAAGGACTACGGCTGGCTCACCATATTGGCCAAGCCTTTGTATTGGTTGCTAGACAAGCTATTTGGCTTTATTGGTAACTGGGGATGGTCTATCGTCGCCTTGGTCGTGGTCTTAAAAATCGCCTTTTACTGGTTGAATTCACAAGCTTATAAAAGCATGGGCAAGATGAAAGCCATCAATCCCAAAATCATGGAAATGCGTGAGCGTTTGAAAGACAACCCTCAGCAAATGCAAATGGAGATGATGAAAATTTACCGCGAGGAAAAAGTCAACCCTCTAGGCGGGTGCTTACCCATTGCGGTGCAAATTCCTTTCTTCATTGCCTTGTATTGGGTGCTGTTGTCTTCAGTAGAAATGCGCAATGCGCCTTGGGTTGGATGGGTGCATGATTTGGCAGCACCAGACCCCTGGTTTGTATTGCCTTTATTGATGACACTTACTTCGCTTTTACAAACCTGGCTCAACCCTACACCGCCAGACCCGATCCAAGCCAAGATGATGTGGATCATGCCTTTGGCCTTTAGTGTCATGTTTTTCTTTTTCCCTTCGGGCTTGGTGTTGTACTGGTTGTCTAACAATATTTTGTCCATCGCTCAGCAATGGATGATTAACAAGCAGCTTGGCGTTCTCCATCAATAATGAGCGCGGACAAGCGGCGCTTCAAGTCTTAAACCATGCTCAGTGAACGCGATGCCCCCATCATCGCGGTGGCCACGCCACCAGGCAAAGGCGCGGTCGGCATGGTGCGCATCAGCGCAAAAGGTTTATATGTGTTTGCAAATGCCTTGTGTCAACAAAGCTTAGAGCCTAGACGTGCATATTTGGTTGATATTCGTGATGACAATGGGCAAATGGTAGACCAAGTCTTGGCGCTGTTTTTTCCAGCTCCACACAGCTATACAGGTGAAGATGTTCTGGAGCTGCAAGGCCATGGTGGACCCGTGGTCATGTCTATGTTGGTAGAGCGCTGCTTAGCGTTTGCCCAAAAGAAAAACGTAGGCTTAGCAGGCCTGCGACTAGCCCAACCAGGGGAGTTTACACAGCGCGCCTACCTCAATCACAAAATGGACTTGGCCCAAGCCGAGGCGGTGTCCGATGTGATTGATGCCCAAACGCAAGCTGCGGTTCGCAGCGCTGGCCGCTCTATGGTGGGGGCCTTTTCCAAACACGTTAAAACGCTTCAAGAACAGCTTTTACGGGCACGTATGTTGGTCGAAGCCAGTCTAGATTTTCCAGAAGAGGACATCGATTTTGTGACCCAAGCCGATGTCGCGGGACTTGTGCAAACCATGCAGCAAGAAGTCGATGTGTTGTGCGCCAAAACGCGCCAAGGCGCCTTGTTGCGCGACGGTATGAAGATGGTGATTGCAGGTCAACCCAATGCAGGTAAGAGCTCTTTGCTAAACGCGTTGACGGGGCAAGACACATCCATTGTCACACCTGTGGCCGGTACCACGCGGGATGTACTGACGCAAACCATTTCTATGGAGGGCGTTCCCGTGCATGTGGTGGATACGGCAGGATTGCGCGACACGAATTACGTAGACGAGGTTGAAAAAATTGGCATAGAACGCGCATGGGCACAGGTAGCAGATGCCGACGTGGTGGTGCTGTTACATGATTTAAGCCGCACACAAGACGCAAATTATGAAGAAGACCAAACAGCTTTGATAAATCAAATCATGCTGCAAAAAAACAGCCAAAGTCCTTTGCTGCAGGTGTTCAACAAAACGGATTTGCTCGCCAAGCAAAGTCAATCTGTGTCAGACCGAGCAGCTTTTTATATTTCTGCCAAAACCGGCCAAGGTCTGCAAGAGCTGCGTGCTCATTTGTTAAAAAGTGTAGGGTGGCAAGCAGAGCATCAAGAGGGGGTGTTTTCAGCACGGCAAAGGCATGTACACGCCCTAGAACAGGCACAAACACATCTAGGACAAGCGCTAGGTGTACTGCAAGCAGCTAACCCAGCGCTGGATTTGTTAGCCGAAGAGTTGCGTTGTGCACAGCATCAACTCTCTTGCTTGACAGGCAACATGAGCGCAGATGACTTGCTGGGTGAAATATTTTCACGGTTTTGTATAGGCAAATAAGCCGCCGCATAATCAACACCATGAAAGAAGCCCTGATACACCAAACCCAGAAAATGATAGACCTTGCAGCGCAAGTGCTGACGACGGAAGCCCAAGCGTTGCTGGCCTTGCGATCAAGACTGGGGGCAGACTTCATCGCCGCGGTGCAAGCCATCTTGGCCGTTAAAGGTCGCGTAGTTGTCATGGGCATGGGCAAAAGCGGGCACATAGGCCGAAAAATTGCGGCCACTTTGGCCTCCACAGGCACGCCAGCCTTTTTTGTACACCCTGCAGAAGCCAGCCATGGCGACTTAGGCATGGTCACCAAAGAGGACGTGGTTTTGGCTTTGTCCAACAGTGGCGAAAGTCAAGAGTTGTCAGCCATACTGCCCATCATCAAGCGTCAAGGCATTGTGCTTATTGCAATGACAGGAAACGCTCAATCAACTTTGGCAAAGCATGCGTTGATTGTGCTCGACAGTGCTGTCGAAAAAGAAGCCTGCCCAATGAACTTGGCACCCACCGCCAGCACCACCGCGCAGTTGGCGCTGGGCGACGCTTTGGCTGTTGCGGTACTCGACGCCCGCGGGTTTAAGTCTAGCGACTTCGCCTTGTCTCACCCAGGGGGCAGTTTGGGGAGAAGGCTTCTCACCCATGTCGCTGATGTCATGAGAAGCGGCAAAGATGTTCCCCAAGTTTTGCCCGATACCGACTTTTCCGACTTGATGCGTGAGATGAGCCAAAAGGGCTTAGGGGTTTCGGCTGTGGTTGATGAAGATGGAAATATTTTGGGCATATTCACCGATGGTGATTTGCGACGCTTGATTGAAAAGGGTATCAATGTGCTGCCCTTAAAAGCGCAAGACGTGATGAGAGCGCAACCTACCACCATTGCCCAAGACGCTTTAGCGGCTGAGGCCGCGCAGTTGATGGAGCAGTTGCGCATCACTTCATTGTTGGTGGTGAATAAAGAGAACCACTTGTGTGGCGCTCTCAACAGCAACGACTTGATGCGCGCCAAGGTGATTTGATGTCAAAACCCATGCAGCACTCCCCTGAAATTTTGGAAAAAGCGCAGCGCATCAAGCTGCTACTGCTCGATGTTGACGGCGTATTGACCAACGGTGGTTTGCATTACAGTGACCAAGGCGAGCAAACCAAAACCTTCAATACCCTTGATGGCCATGGTTTGAAACTATTGCAAGCACATGACGTCCATGTTGCCATCATCTCAGGGCGTGATGGCTTGGCTTTAAGAAAGCGTTTGTCCGACTTGGGTATTAGCCGTGTTTATGCAGGTGTGCATGATAAAAAAAAGGCAGCACAAGAACTTCTGGCTTCTTTGGGGTTGCAATGGCCTCAAGTAGCGGCCATGGGCGACGATTGGCCTGACTTGCCCATGCTGATGTCAGCAGGTCTTTCGGCCGCACCGCCCGATGCGCATGAAGACGTTCTTACCCGCGTCGACTGGGTTAGTTCACGGGCAGGCGGAAACGGAGCTGTGCGCGATTTGTGCGATCTGTTGTTGCTTGGCAGGGGTTTGTATGAATCAGCTTTACAAGAAGCACTTAAATGAACAGCCTGCCCAGACTCCCTTCACATGTTCCAATATCGGGTTGGCGCAAGCGATTAGAAACGCTTTTGGCTTTATTGCCCATGGTCTTATTGGCCATGCTTTTGTGGGGCAGTGTGTGGCTGGTGCGCAATGCGCCTAAAGCGCTCTCGGTGGCGGTTTCGGCAAAGGCCTCGCATGAGCCAGATTACTTTGCCCGCGATTTCATATTGAAGACGTATTCATTGCAAGGCGACATGAAGTCATACTTGCAGGGCGTTTCTTCTGTGCACTTTCCCGATACCTTGACCAATTTGATAGAGCGGCCTGTGGTGCATTCGGTCTCCCGTTCGGGTCGTTTGACGACAGCAGTTGCTAAGCGCTCTTTGTCCAATGAAGACGGGTCGGAAATACAGCTGTTGGGTCAAGCCGTGGTGCACAAGCAAGGCGTGGGTAACCAAGATTCCGCCATGACGCTGCGCAGCGAGTTCATTCATTTGTTTGCCAACACCGACAGTTTGGTGACTTATGCGCCAGTCAAAATTGAGCGCGGGGACAACCGTTTTCAAGCCAACAGTATGAAGGCTGACAACCTTAATCAGCGGTTTTTATTACAAGGCCAGGTGAAGGTGTTGCTAGTGCCAAGCAAGCAGCAATAAAAAAGGGCTTGGAATTTCCAAGCCCTTAGATTTAGCAAGACGCTCTAGAGCCTGCGATCAATACTCGTTGCGGCCAGAAGAGCCGCTGCTGTTGCGTGCGCCGCCGCCATAGGGGCTGCGGAAATTGCCGTCGTTACCGCCAGCTGCACCTTCGCGACGACCGCCACCACCGTAACCGCCGCCGCCTTCGCGACGACCACCACCACCGCCGCCGCCATAGCCACCACCGCCGCCTTCGCGACCGCCGCCACCATAACCGCCACCGCCGCCGCCTTCGCGACCGCCGCCACCATAACCGCCGCCACCGCCGCCGCCATAACCTCCACCACCGCTACGAGGTGGGCGGGGCTCCATGGGACGCGCTTCATTAACCACCAAGCTTCTACCGCCAAGTGGTTGGCCGTTCATACCGTTGATGGCTGCTTGGGCTTCAGCATCGCTGCCCATTTCAACAAAACCAAAGCCTTTGGAGCGACCTGTATCGCGTTCCATCATGACTTTGGCGCTGGTGACAGTGCCAAATTGACCAAAAGATTGTTCCAAATCGCCATCGCGAACGGAATATGGCAGATTGCCGACGTACAGTTTGTTGCCCATTCAGGGACTCCATAAAAACATATAAAAAAGCGACGGAGTCCCGATTGCACCTGTCCACGAAAGTCAAGAAGCGAAACTAACCTATCACCAGAAAGCTGCGCGCGCACCCAAGTGCAAAACACAGTCCGAACCATTATGAGACAAATATCATGAAGAAAACCAAGTGTTTATCCTCAATTTGCGATTTTAAAGATCAAAAAACCACAAAAACTACCAACTTACCTCACGATCTGGGCTGGAATTGATCTTGTGAATAGTCAAGTCTGCCCCTTCAAACTCCTCTTCTTGGCTTAGTCGCAAGCCCATGGTGACCTTGAGCAGGCCATACAAAAGAAATGAACAACAAACCGCCCAAACGACCCCAGTGAGAGTGCCCATAAGCTGAGCCCAGACATTCACGCCCCCTAACCCGCCTAAGGATGGCAGGCCAAAAACGCCAGCCGCAATACCGCCCCAAGTGCCACAAATACCATGCAAAGGCCAAACACCCAAAACATCATCAATTTTCCAGCGGTTTTGGGTCAGTGTGAACATGGCAACAAACAAACCGCCTGCCACAGCACCCACCAGCAACGCCCCAAAGGGGTGCATAACGTCTGATCCAGCGCAGACGGCCACCAACCCCGCCAAAGGCCCGTTGTGAACAAAACCAGGGTCGTTTTTGCCAAGCCATAAAGCGGTTAAGGTGCCGCCCACCATGGCCATGAGGCTGTTGACAGCAACCAAGCCAGAAATTTTGTCAATGGTTTGAGCGCTCATGACATTAAAGCCAAACCAACCCACGCACAAAACCCAGGCACCCAAAGCCAAAAATGGAATGCTTGAAGGCGGATGTGCAGAAATGGCGCCATCTTTTTTGTATCGGTTGCTGCGCGCACCAAGCAAAAGAACAGCCGGCAAGGCTATCCAGCCACCCACAGCATGCACCACCACCGAGCCAGCGAAATCATGAAATTCCTCGCCTGTCAGGGCTTTGAGCCAAGCTTGTAAACCGAAATGCTGATTCCAAACAATACCTTCGTAAAAGGGATAAATAAACCCAACGATAACAGCCGTTGCAATCAATTGAGGATAGAAGCGAGCACGTTCGGCAATTCCGCCAGAAACAATCGCGGGAATGGCCGCGGCAAAGGTGAGCAAGAAGAAAAACTTCACAAGCTCATACCCGTTGTGTTGAGCCAAGACATCGGCCCCCACGAAAAACGAGGTGCCGTAAGCAACGCTGTAACCGATAACAAAATAAACCACGGTGGAAATGCTGAAGTCCACCAAAATTTTCACCAAAGCATTGACTTGGTTTTTTTTGCGAACGGTGCCAAGCTCTAAAAAAGCAAAACCAGCATGCATGGCCAAAACCATGATGGCGCCAAGAAGAATGAACAAGGCGTCTATGCCCTGTTTGGGTGCGTCCATGATGTCTCCAGGGGCTTTATGTTCTAAGAAGGTGCAAAAAAGAAGAAAAAAACAGATTTGCACCAAAAGAAAGCAAAACTCACACCAATGTATATTCTTGCTTTTGGGGACGTTCATGCCCCAGCATCAAGAAAAGCCCAAAAGAACAAAAGAAAAAAGAAGGGCGTGCAAGCTTGGTTATACTTTTACTGCGCCGATTTGCCACAGCTTGCGGGCGCTTTAACAAGTTCAGCTAAAGACGTCTGCGTATCCGGCTTCGTTTTTAGCGTAGCCGGATTTTTTGTGATGACGTTGATAGCCACACCTCAGTCCCTGTTGTTTGAACAGCCTCTGCAGCTGCAGAGTGGAGGAGTGTTGCAACAATACGAACTAACCTACGAAACCTATGGCGAACTCAACGCCCAGCGCAGCAACGCGGTTTTGATCTGTCATGCATTGAACGCTTCTCACCATGTCGCAGGTCGCTATGCGGGGCAAGACAAAAGCGAAGGCTGGTGGGACAACATGATTGGGCCAGGAAAGCCTGTAGACACCAACACATTTTTTGTGATTGGTGTAAACAACCTAGGTTCTTGTTTTGGTTCGACCGGGCCTATGCACATCAACCCAGAAACCGATCGCATCTACGGGGCGGATTTTCCGGTGGTAACGGTTGAAGACTGGGTTACCTCACAAGCCAGGTTGCTGGATCATCTGGGCATTACACAATTGGCCGCGGTGATGGGGGGCAGTCTCGGCGGCATGCAAGCCTTGAGCTGGAGTTTGCAGTACCCCGAGCGCGTCAGGCACGCCGTCGTCGTTGCCAGCGCCCCCAATTTGAATGCAGAAAATATTGCATTTAATGAAGTAGCGCGTCGCGCCATCACCACCGACCCCGACTTTCACGGCGGACATTTTTATGCCCATGGTGTGGTACCTAGGCGGGGTCTGCGCATTGCCCGTATGCTGGGCCATATCACTTACCTCAGTGATGATGTGATGAACACCAAATTTGGTCGCATGTTGCAATCCGGAGACACATTCAAGTACAGCACGCAAGAGATTGAATTTCAAATAGAAAGTTATTTGCGTTACCAAGGCGACAAGTTCAGCGAATATTTTGACGCCAACACCTATTTACTGATCACGCGGGCCTTGGATTATTTTGATCCAGCAAGCGCTTTTAATGGTCAACTCACGCAGGCATTGGCTAGAGCCAGCGCTCAATTCCTATTGGTCAGCTTCACCACCGATTGGCGTTTTGCACCCGCGCGCAGCCAAGAAATGGTGCAAGCCTTGGTCGCCAACAAGCGCCAAGTCAGTTATGCCGAAATTGATGCGCCACACGGGCACGATGCATTTTTGTTGGACGACACGCGTTATTTATCGCTGGTGAGAGCTTATTTTGAACGCATTGAGTTGGGGGGGAATGTATGAACCCTGTCTTGCGTGACGCCATACAACGCATGGTGCCCTTTGGCAGTCGAGTGTTGGATCTGGGATGTGGAGATGGCGCCATGCTGGCATTTTTACAGCGGCACCATGGTTGCTCGGGCTATGGCGTAGAAATAGATGACGCCAATGTACTGGCCTGTGTCAAACAAGGGGTCAACGTTATTCAGCTGAACCTAGAACAAGGCTTGGCCATGTTTGGCGATCAAAGTTTTGATGTGGTGCTGCAAATTGACACCTTGCAACACCTGCGAAACGCGCAAACCATGTTGCAAGAAACGGTGCGTGTGGGTCGATTAGGAATTGTCACCTTCCCCAATTTTGCACATTGGCCCAACCGCTTAAGTGTTTTGCAGGGCTATATGCCAGTGACCCGTAAGTTGCCTTATCAGTGGTATGACACGCCCAATATTCGGGTCGCCACCTTTGCAGATTTTTTAGCGCTTGCAAAGAAAAATCAGATGAACATCAAAGATGCGTTTGGTTTGCAAGACGAAGGCATGGTGCGTTGGTGGCCGAACGCCAGAGCAGCAACTGCTGTGTTCAAATTAGCCGCTCCCACTCTCTAAGCTCCCATGTCCTCAATTGCCGACCAAGCGGCTCAAAAACCTCAAGTTTCCATGCTCGACCACGGCGAGCAAACGCTGGCTTTTTACGAGTGGCCGCAGCCGCCCCAAAACGCACGCGCTACCGTTTTGCTGTTACATGGTTTGGGTGAACATATGGGCCGTTACGGACACATAGCCAGCGCTTTGCAAAGCGCTGGCTATGGGGTGTTTGGCTATGACCACCATGGCCATGGCATGTCCAGCGGGTTGCGCGGCAACTTACTCTCCCCGTCTCAGTTGCTTGACGATGTGCGTTTTGTGATTGAACATGTTCGTACGCTGTCATCCGCACCCTTGGTACTGCTAGGCCACAGCATGGGGGGCTTGATTGCCGCGCGTGCAGTAGCGAATTCCCTCCCGCACATCGATGCTTTGGTGATGAGTTCGCCGGCTTTGGGCGCGCAAACCAATTTGATTCAAAAATTTCTGCTCGCAACCTTACCCAAATTGTTCCCCCATATCAGGGTTGACAATGGCGTGAAGACCACTTGGGTTGCGCGTGACGCACAGGTGGTTCGCGCCTATGTGGAAGACCCCTTGGTTCATCGACACATCTCAGCAGGCTTAGCGGCTTGGATATTGAAAGAAGGTGCTCAAACGGTGGCCCAGGCCAGTGCGTGGTCCATGCCTACCTTGCTCCTGTATGCAGGGCAAGATCAGTTAGTACTGCCGCAAGCGAGTGCAGAGTTTGCTCGTTTAGCTCCCGCACACGTGGTTCAGTCGCACTGTTTCAATGTGATGTACCACGAGATCTTTAATGATCCTGAAAAAGCCATGGTGTTGGCCAAACTGTTGGCTTGGCTTGACAACCGTTACGCTCTCTAAAGCCAGCGTGACAGCACCGCCAGCGGTGCGGTTTCTGCGCGTAACACCCGCCCTCCTAAGCTCACAGCTACAAAACCCTGCTCAAGTGCTTGTGTCTCTTCTTCGCGGCTTAAGCCGCCTTCGGGGCCACTGAGCAAAAGCACACGTCGGTTTTGAACAACGGCATCCAAAGGTGTAGAAGCCGCAGACAAGGACAGTATCCAGCGAGATAGACCATCATCTGTTGCCAATGTGTGGAGCCAATCAGACCAGCTTTGCGGGATATCGATTTGCGGCAGGGTGTTTCGCCCCGATTGAGCGCAAGCTGCTTGTGCGATGCCTTGCCAGTGATGTTGGCGTTTGAGGGCACGATCAGCGCTCAGGCGCACTACGCCATGGGCTGTCATCAGCGGGGTGATACGCGCAACACCGAGTTCGGTGGCTTTTTCAACCAACCAATCCATGCGCTCATTGGCAGGCATGCCTATCACCACATGGCTCAAGACAGCACTTTCGCGCTCAATTGCGCGGTGCGTGTCTATGCGTGCAGTAACCGTGTGACGCCCCATTTGAAGAATGCAGGCCTCGTACTCACCGCCGCGCCCATCGAACAAGGTGATGACCGCACCAGGTTGTAAGCGCAAGACTTGGATGTGTCGGCTGGTATCGGCAGGTAAGTCCAAAGACAAGCCTGCATGCAAGGGGTCTGCGCAGAAAAAGCGTGGCACCTAGGCTATACCCGACCGTAGGCGAAACCACTGACAGCTTGGTGCTCTTCGATGTCATCGATCAAGCGCAACAGCGGGGTGAGTTCACGGTAGCGACTGCAAGTAGCGCGTATATAGTTGATGAAGCGGGGTGTATCGGCCAGGTACTTGGGTTTTGCGTCGCGCAAACCTAAGCGAGCGAAAATACCTGCCACCTTCAAATGCCTTTGCAAACCCATCCATTCCACCGCTTTGTAAAAAGCGCCAAAGTCGCTGTGCCAGTTTTCATGGTCGAGCAACCCAAGGGCGCGCACTTTTTCCCAGTAGCGCACCGTTACATCAAGACAAACGTCTTCTTCCCAACTGATAAAGGCGTCGCGCATCAGACTGGCAATGTCGTAGGTAATTGGGCCGTAGACCGCATCTTGAAAATCTAAAACACCTAAGCGCGATTCATTGACATCCCACGGCATCATCAGGTTGCGCGGCATAAAGTCGCGGTGCACAAACACCATGGGTGCGGACACGTTGTGCGCTACCAGCAGGGAGAAGCTGCTTTGAAGAACTTGCGCTTGGGCCGCGTCCAAGGTCTTGCCGCGGTGTTGACCGACATACCATTCGGGAAACAATTGCAACTCACGTTGCAGCAATGAGGAGCTATATGGCGGCAATACCTCAGGACGTGAGGCTTGCTGCCAAGTCAGCAAAGCATCAAGTGCCCTGCCAAACAAGCCTGCATTGTGATCGGGGTTTGCGGCGTCAAGCACTTGCATCATGGTGTCTTGACCTAGATCATCAAGCAGCATAAAGCCTTGGGCCGAGTCCCAAGCCAAAACCTCAGGCACCAGCAAGCCCGCCTTTTGCATCAAAGACGCAATGGCCACAAATGGCTGGCTGTTTTCCTTGTCGGGGGGCGCGTCCATGATGATCAAGCTTGCCGCAAGGGCGTCAACCCTAAAGTAACGCCGAAAACTAGCGTCTGCACTGGCTGGGCGCACGGTTTCAGGATGGAGCTTGTGTGCCAAAGACACCGACGCCAGCCATTGGGCGAAAGCTTGGGCACGAGAAGCTTCTTGCCAACCGAGCAGTTGAATGGCCGATTTCAGGCTTTGATCGGCGGGAAAGTCTAGGGGAGATGGGCTCATGGATAATCCAAATTCTACAAACAGCGCTCTCGGGCGGCCCGGTCTTCTTTCATGCGTCAGAATTTTCTATTGTCAGTGTTCACCAGCCTATGGTTCTGCACTGCCTTGTTGTGCTCGCCTGTTTTTGCGCAAGAAGGGGAGCCCTCGCTCAAACTCAAGCCCAGCACGGGTTTGATGGATCGCTTGGCGCCACATATTCGCAACCAATTGCCCACTTATGTGCAAAGCGACTTTATAACGGGTCGAACCGATCTGGACACGACCTTGCAGGGCAATAGCGTGCTGCGTAAAGCAGACACCCTGATACAGGCTGACAGTATTGACTATTACCAACCTGACGACCGAGCACGCGCCAGTGGCAACGTGTATATGAACCGTGGCGGCAATCGCTACCAAGGAAGCTTGCTCGATTTACAAGTGGACGCCTTCAGCGGATTTTTTCTCAACCCGTCTTACACTTTTTTGCGCTCAGAAGGCCACGGGAAAGCCGAGCGCATAGACTTCATCGACGACAAGCACGCTGTGGCGAAAAAAGCCACCTACACCACCTGTACCCGTAAACCCGGCCCCTCGTGGTTGCCTGACTGGATGGTCGAGGCTGAAAAAATCAATTTTGACAATGACTTGAATGAGGGTTTGGCCGAAGATGGGGTATTGCGCTTCATGAATGTCCCTTTGCTTCCCATACCCTCTTTCAGTTTTCCTTTGAGTGCGCAGCGTAAATCAGGGTTTTTGCCGCCGGCTTTTGCGATTGACAACAAAGGTGGTGTCGAGGCGAGCTTGCCTTATTACGCTAATTTGGCGCCCAACCGCGACTTGACGGTGACAACCACCTCCATGGCCAAGCGCGGCACGCGATTTGACAGTGAGTTTCGTTACCTTGAGCGCAAAACCCCCAACCCCCCCTTTGATGGCGTGGCCAGGCTCAATGTGATGCCTTATGACTCTTTGCGCAGCAATTACCGCTGGGGCTATTCGCACCAACACAATGGCTGGGCGGATACTCGCCAGCCCATTGGGTTTGGATTCAGTATCAACCGAGTCAGTGATGCTGATTATTGGAAAGACTTCTCCACCGTATCGGGTGGACCTTTAACGCAACGTTTGTTGCCGTCTTCAGCCTCGCTCGGATGGGGCCGCGGCACATTCACCACGTCTACCAGTGTGAACCAATACCAGACGTTGCAAGACGTGACTTCCCCGATTGCGCCGCCCTTTAACCGCTTGCCACAAATCAATGCCAACTATTTGCGCGCCGATGTGGGTGGTCTAGATATGTCCGTGGGTGCTGAGGCGACGCGTTTTAGCGCCGACAGGGTTTGGTATTGCGCTCAAAGTGGGAACTCGACATCATCGGTCTGTAAACAGCCTAACGCGCAGCGCTTGGTCTTGCTTACCCAAGTCAGCGCCCCCCAATACCTGCCATATGGCTACGTCACGCCTAAGCTGATGCTGCAAACCCGCAATTACCAGTATGACGAAACCTATAAAGGCATTTATGGCAAGAGTTCGGCCAGTGACAACGCCAGCGTCACTGTACCCACCTTTAGCATTGACAGTGGCGTGGTGTTTGAGCGACCCAGCCAATGGTTTGGATCGGATTGGACGCAGACCTTGGAGCCGCGAGCCTATTTTGTCAACACACCCTATCGCGCACAAAGTGACCTGCCCAATTACGACACTGGCTTTAATGACTTTAACTTTGCCACGATATTTTCTGAAAACGCTTTTTCTGGACAAGACCGCGTTTCAGACAGTCGGACGTTGACCGTGGGTGCCACCTCTCGCTTGATTAATCCGCAGACCGGGGGAGAGGGCGCCAAGTTTGCGCTGGCCCAGCGTTTTCGCTTTAAAGACCAACAGGTCTTGCTCACACCTACCGACACCCCTTTGACAGACAGCTACAGCGACATCTTGCTCGGCGCCAGCACCTATTTAACGCCGCGCTGGACGCTTGACAGCATCGTTCAGTACAACCCCGAGACTGCCATTTCCGAGCGTTCATCGGTGGGCACGCGCTACACCCCCAGCAGCTACCGTGTTGTGACAGCGTCGTACCGATACCAGCGCTCGGTCGCCACCTCCATGGACGTGGCTTGGCAGTGGCCGCTTAACGACTTATGGGGTGACCGTGGTGTCGACGATAGACGCGGACGCGGTTTGGGCGAGCAGCGCTGGTTTACCGTGGGGCGGGGTAACTACAGCATGCTAGAGAAGCGTTTCATCGAAGCCCTGACCGGCCTAGAGTACGACGCTGGTTGTTGGGTGGGGCGCGTGGTCGTCTCGCGCAGTCAGGTGTCCCTGATCGACAGTCCCAACAGTCGCTTGATGTTTCAATTGGAGTTCAATGACTTTTCGCGCGTAGGCATAAACCCCTTGTCCTCGTTGAAAAACAATATTCCGCGCTACCAAAACTTGCGTGAAAACCAGCATCAAACACCCAGCCGATTTGGCCAATATGACTGACATTTCTATGACCCGTTTTTCGAATATTTTGCGAAGTCTGGCAGTGGGCCTTTGCTGTGCTGGCGCTTATGTGGCCATGTCACAAACCCTCAAGCCCTCGCCAGGAGGGGCCGGCGCTGGTTTGAGTGTGCGAACCCCGCCCCCATCCTTGGCCCCCAAGGAGGTCTCGCGCGCTTCAGACTTTATTGTGGCGGTGGTCGATAACGAGCCCATCACCAACCAAGAGGTAACTCGTCTTGCCGCCATGGCCGACCCAGCTGCGGCGAAGCTGGGTCGCAGCAATTTGTTAATAGAGGCCATGGAGACCTTGATTGACGAGGCGGCGCAAATAGGCGTTTCCAAGCTCTACGGAATGCAAATCAGCACAGATGAGCTGGACAAGGCCATCGAAAAAACTGCGCAACGCAATCAATTGAACATCCAGCAGCTGCAGGAGCGCTTGCAAGAGCAAGGTCTGTCTTGGGAACAATACCGCACCCAAGTACGTCGACAAATGTTGCTCCAAAGGGTGCGCGAGCGCGAGGTCAATTCACGCATCAAGATTCAAGATTTTGAAGTCGATGCTTTTTTGCAAGAGCGAAATAACGCTGTCAACCCTAATTCAGATATCAATATCGCTCATATTTTGTTTGCCCTAGCAGAAAATGCCAGCGCCGACGAAGTCGCCAAGCAGATGACAAAAGCCGACGAGGTGATGCGAAAACTCAAGGCGGGTGAAGATTTTTCAAAATTGGCTGCGCAGTTTTCCAGTGCAGCTGACCGCAGCAATGGCGGCGTCTTGGGCTTGCGCCCCCCCAGTCGCTACCCAAGTTTGTTTGTCGAGGCCACCAAAGACACCGTTGTAGGTCAGTTGGCAGGGCCTTTGCGCTCGGCTGCAGGCTTTCATGTCTTAAAGCTGTTGGAAAGGCGCAGCGCAGACGCGCTGCCTGCCACCGTGACGCAAACCCATGCTCGGCATATTTTGTTGCGCCCTGGCGGCAACCTCAGCCAAGACGCTGCGCGGGCTCAGTTGGCCAGCTTTAAGCGCCAGATCGAACTCGGCAAAGCAGAGTTTGCAGCGCTCGCCAAAGAGCATTCGCAAGACGGTAGCGCTAACCAAGGCGGTGACTTGGGCTGGGCCAACCCCGGCATGATGGTGCTCGAATTTGAAGAGGCCATGGCCAAGCTGGCCCCTGGTCAAGTCGGAGACCCCCTTGTTTCGCGCTTTGGTGTGCACCTGATAGAGGTGCTGGAGAGACGAGAAGCGCCTCTGAGTTTGCGTGAACAACAAGACTTGGCTCGCAACATCTTGCGTGAAAAAAAGTTTGAGGAAGCCTATAAAAACTGGGAACGCGAAGTACGTGGGCGCGCCTTTGTCGAATACCGCGAAACCCCGCAATAAGTGAAACACCAAGCACGCAAGCGTTTTGGTCAGCACTTTTTGACCGATCAAGGCGTGATCAGCGAAATTGTCGACACCATCGACCCGCATCCTGGGCAAGAGATGGTGGAAATCGGCCCCGGCTTGGCGGCCATGACCCAGCCCTTGGTCGAGCGAGTGGGGCATTTGCATGTGATTGAGCTAGACCGTGACTTGGCAGCACGCTTGCGCCAACACGCTCAACTGACGGTGCACGAGGCGGATGTGCTCAAGGTGGACATCTCAGCTTTGGCCGCTGCGCTGGGTACCCAGCGTCTTCGGGTGGTGGGCAATTTGCCTTACAACATCTCCACCCCTATTTTGTTTCACTTGCTCGACCATGTGGCAGTCATTCAAGACCAGCACTTCATGTTGCAAAAAGAGGTGGTCGAGCGCATGGTGGCCAAGCCTTCAAGCGCAGCTTATGGGCGCTTGAGCGTGATGCTGCAATGGCGTTATGCCATGGAAATGGTGCTGCAAGTAGGCCCCATGGCCTTTGAGCCGCCCCCACGCGTGGACAGCGCGGTCGTGCGCATGATCCCGCACCCCCAGCCAGCGCCACTGCCTTTGGCGTTGCTGAGCGAATTGGTGCAAGTGGCATTCAGCCAGCGGCGCAAATTGCTAAGGCATACCTTGGGCAAGTGGTTGCAAGAGCGCGGTGTGGCCGCTGACTTTGATGTGCAGCGGCGCGCCGAAGAAGTGTCGGTGGCAGAGTATGTGCAATTGGCGCAGCAGGTGAGCGCCAGCAGGTCATAAGCCTTAAGCGCCTAGACGCTTGGCAATCGCGGCCTTGGTGGCGGGTAACTCAGGTGGCAAGTGGTGAGCCAGTTGCTGGAACAACGCCTCGTGCAAACCCAACTCGGTTTGCCAAGCGGCTTTGTCGATGTGGGTAACAGTGTGGAACTGCTCGGGTGTAAAGGCCAGACCTGTCCAATTTAGTTCATTGAAGTTGGGGCTGATACCAAACACGTTTTCTGCGCCCTTGGCGCCGCCCTCGATGCGGTCAATCATCCACTTCAAGACACGCATGTTCTCGCCATAACCAGGCCAGACAAACTTGCCGTCTTCGCCCTTGCGGAACCAGTTGACGCAGTAAATGGCTGGCAGTTTGGCGCCGCTGGCTGAAAGCTTTTTTCCCAGTTGCAGCCAATGTTGGAAATAGTCGCTCATGTTGTAGCCCATGAAGGGCAACATGGCAAACGGGTCGCGCCGCACCACGCCTTGTTGGCCGGCGGCGGCGGCAGTGGTCTCAGAGCCCATGGTGGCAGCCATGTACACGCCTTCGGTCCAGTTGCGCGCTTCGGTCACCAAGGGAACGGTGGTCGAGCGGCGGCCACCAAAGATAAAGGCGTCAATCACCACACCTGCGGGATCGTCCCAAGCGCTGTCCAGGGCGGGGTTGTTGGTCGCGGCCACGGTGAAGCGGGCGTTGGGGTGGGCGGCTTTGGCGCCGGTGTCGCGGGCAATGGCAGGTGTCCAGTCTTTGCCTTGCCAATCGATGCAGTGGGCGGGGGCTTGACTCATGCCCTCCCACCATACGTCGCCGTCGTCGGTCAGCGCCACATTGGTGAAGATCACGTCTTTGTCCAAGCTGGCCATGCAATTGGGGTTGGTCAAGGTGTTGGTGCCGGGGGCCACGCCAAAGTAGCCGGCCTCGGGGTTGATGGCGCGCAGGCGGCCATCGGCGCTGGGCTTGATCCAGGCGATGTCGTCGCCAATGGTGGTGACCTTCCAGCCCTCAAAACCAGCGGGCGGGATCAGCATGGCGAAATTGGTTTTGCCACAGGCGCTGGGGAAGGCGGCGGCCACGTGGTATTTTTTGCCTTGGGGGTTGGTCACGCCCAAAATCAGCATGTGCTCGGCCAACCAGCCAGGGTTGCCAGATGCGCCATCCGCAGCGGCTTTGCCCATGTTGGAGGCGATGCGCAGCGCAAAGCACTTTTTGCCCAGCAAGGCATTGCCGCCGTAGCCCGAGCCATAGGACCAAATTTCCCGAGTTTCAGGGTAGTGAACAATGTATTTGGTCGTGTTGCAAGGCCAGCTCACATCCTTGTCCCCAGTCTTTAAAGGTGCGCCCACGGTGTGTACACAAGGCACAAACTCGCCGTCCACCCCCAGCACGTCATACACAGCTTGCCCCATGCGGGTCATGATCTTCATGTTGACCGCCACATACGGGCTGTCGGAGAGCTCGATGCCGATGTGGGCGATGGGGCTGCCCAAGGGGCCCATGCTGAAAGGCACCACGTACAGGGTTCGACCGGCCATGCATCCATCAAACAGCGGCTGCAAAGTTTGGCGCATCTCGTCAGGCGCCATCCAGTTGTTGGTGGGGCCGGCGTTTTCTTTGTGCGCTGAACAGATGAAGGTGCGGTCTTCGACGCGGGCCACGTCCGAGGGGTCGGAGCAGGCCAAGAAGGAGTTGGGGCGTTTGGCGGGGTTGAGTTGTTTGAACGTGCCTGCTGCCACCAAAGTTTGGCAGAGTTGCTGGTATTCAGCTTCGCTGCCGTCACACCAGTGCACAGCGGCAGGTTTGCACAAGGCCACCATCTCGGCGACCCAAGCGACAAGCTTGGGGTGTTTGACAAACGACGGGGGGGTCAACCCTATACCCTGTGGGGCGGGTGCATTCATGGAGAGCTCCTAGCTTCAATTGGTTAAGGTCAATGCCCTGCCCGAAAGTCAAGACAAGGGATTCACCTCAAACCAATAAAAAAAGCGCCGTGGAATAGGCGCTGTCAGTTGGCGGGTAAGCGGCCGAATCAGGCCATGAAGACAGCGATAAAGGCCAACAAGAAAATCAAAATGCCGCCGCCAATAGGCAACACGATGGGCATGAGGGGCACAATGGCTTCCACAACATCTTGTTCTTCGCCAGCTTGGTTGTGCGTATCAGACATAGAGTAACTCCATTAAAGGGATGTGGATTCTAACCACGGGAAGCTTTTAGAATCCTGACCATGCGTCACCCCAATTACACCCGCGCCCAAGACCTGCCCGACATCCTCGCCAAGCGCATCGCCATTTTGGACGGCGCCATGGGCACCATGATCCAGCGTTTCAAGCTCTCAGAGGCACAGTACCGCGGCGCGGGCTTTACCGGCGAGGGCGGCCAAAGAGAGCGTTTCGCCGACTTTCACCGCGACGTCAAAGGCAACAATGAGTTACTCAGCCTCACCCGCCCCGACATCATCCGCGATATTCACGAAGGGTATTTGGCTGCAGGCGCCGACCTGATCGAGACCAACACCTTTGGTGCCACCACCATTGCCCAAGCCGACTACGACATGGCCGACTTGGCGGTGGAGATGAACCGCGCCTCGGCCCGCATCGCCCGCGCCGCTTGCGACAAGTTCTCTACGCCCGATAAGCCCCGCTATGCGGTGGGCGCCTTGGGCCCCACCCCCAAAACCGCCAGCATCAGCCCCGATGTGAACGACCCCGGCGCGCGCAACGTCAACTTTGAAGAGCTGCGAGCGGCCTATTACGAGCAGGTGCAAGCCTTGGTCGAAGGCGGCGTGGACGTGCTGCTGGTCGAGACCATCTTCGACACCTTGAACGCCAAAGCCGCGCTGTTTGCCATTGACGAATACTTTGACGCCAGCGGCGAGCGCCTGCCCCTCATCATCAGCGGCACCGTCACCGACGCATCGGGGCGCATTCTGAGCGGCCAAACCGTCACCGCGTTTTGGCACAGCGTGCGCCACGCCCAGCCCTTGGCGGTGGGGCTGAACTGCGCCTTGGGCGCAGCCCTCATGCGCCCCTATATCCAAGAGCTGGCACGGGTGGCGGGCGACACTTTCATCAGCTGCTACCCCAACGCCGGCCTGCCCAACCCCATGAGCGAGACCGGCTTTGACGAAACGCCCGAGGTCACCAGCCGCTTGCTGCACGAGTTCGCTGCCGAGGGCTTGGTCAACATCGTGGGCGGCTGCTGCGGCACCACGCCCGAGCACATCGCCGCCATTGGTGAAGCCGTTAGACCATTGGCACCCAGACATTCAGCTTTATTTGACTTAGTGGCAGATTAACCAAAAGCAATATAAATTTATCTGTAGATTCTTTTTTTTATTGACATTGTCAAAAATAAGCTCAAAATAGCATACTTATTTATGCATAGGAGTTGGATCATGGGTTTCTTTGCGCTTTCTGATCGTTCATCTTGGCAGGCTTTTTGGGGGCAATCCGCTGGCAATAGCCACCTTTATGAAGAGTCATTCAGTTTGTTTAATAAAAAGTCTTTTGCTCAACAGCAAACGCCAGCCAGCAGCTCTGGGCCGCAACACCATACCAAATGGGCGCCACATACCGTGGCCTTGCCGTCTTGGGCGCAGCTGCATTAACAAGAGAGCAACACAAGCGGGTTTGAACACCCGCTAAAATCTGATCATCTCAAGGAGCGTTGCAGCTTCGCACGAAGCCAGGCTTGAGATGATTGCCCGCAACGACGCTCGCCTGTTTTGCATCCTTCAGGTGAGCCCATGACGACCCCACATACCGCTGTTCCCCCCATGAAGCTATCTGGCCTCGAGCCAGTTCGCATTGGCGTGACCGCCTCTGATGACGGCACAGGCTCGCAGCCGCAAGCCACGTTTGTCAACATTGGCGAGCGCACCAACGTCACTGGCTCCAAAGCCTTTGCCCGCATGGTGTTGAATGGCGAGTACGAGCAGGCCTTGGCCGTGGCTCGTCAGCAGGTGGAAAACGGCGCGCAAATCATCGACATCAACATGGACGAGGCCATGCTCGACAGCCAGGCGGCCATGGTGCGTTTTTTGAACCTGATTGCGTCTGAGCCCGACATCGCCCGTGTGCCCATCATGATCGACAGCAGCAAGTGGTCGGTCATCGAGGCCGGCCTGCGTTGCATCCAAGGCAAGGGGATTGTGAACTCCATCAGCATGAAAGAGGGCTTGGACGAATTCAAACGCCAAGCCAAGCTGATCAAACGCTATGGCGCCGCCGCTGTGGTCATGGCCTTTGACGAGAAAGGCCAAGCCGATACCTACCAACGCAAGGTGGAAATTTGCGAACGCGCTTACCGCGTGTTGGTCGACGAGGTGGGCTTTGCGCCCGAAGACATCATCTTCGACCCGAATATTTTTGCCATTGCCACCGGCATTGAAGAGCACGACAACTACGCGGTGGACTTCATCAACGCCACGCGCTGGATCAAACAGAACCTCCCCGGGGCCAAGGTGAGTGGCGGCGTATCCAACGTCTCGTTCAGTTTCCGCGGCAATGATCCGGTGCGTGAAGCCATACACACTGTGTTTTTGTACCACGCCATCCAAGCGGGTATGGACATGGGTATTGTTAACGCCGGCATGGTGGGGGTGTACGACGACCTCGAGCCCACGCTGCGAGAGCGCGTGGAAGATGTGGTGTTGAACAGAACGCCCGTCTATAAGCCGGGCGAGCCGCACTTGACACCAGGTGAGCGTTTGATCGAAGTGGCCGATGCTGCCCGCGGCGCGGCCAAAGACGACAGCGCCAAGCTCGCTTGGCGTGGCACGATTGACGCGCCGGTGAGCGTGTCGCACAAACTCAGCCACGCGCTGGTGCATGGCATCACCGACTTCATCAACGAAGACACCGAAGCCGCCTACCAAGAGGTGTTGGCCAAAGGCGGCAGGCCGCTGCATGTGATCGAAGGGCCGCTCATGGACGGCATGAACGTGGTGGGCGATTTGTTCGGCCAAGGCAAGATGTTTTTGCCGCAGGTGGTGAAAAGTGCCCGTGTGATGAAGCAGGCCGTGGCGCACCTGATTCCCTACATCGAGGAAGAAAAACGCCTGCAAGAAGCGGCCGGCGAGGATGTGAAAACCAAGGGCAAGATCGTGATTGCCACGGTCAAAGGCGATGTGCACGACATTGGCAAAAACATCGTCACCGTGGTCTTGCAATGCAATAACTTTGACGTCGTGAACATGGGCGTGATGGTGCCTTGCCATGAAATCTTGGCCCGCGCCAAGGTGGAAGGCGCGGACATCATCGGTTTGTCGGGCCTCATCACACCGTCCTTGGAAGAGATGCAATACGTGGCGGGCGAAATGCAAAAGGACGATTACTTTCGCATGCGCAAAATCCCGCTGCTCATTGGTGGCGCCACCTGCAGCCGCGTGCACACCGCCGTGAAAATTGCACCGCACTATGAAGGGCCAGTGGTCTACGTGCCCGACGCCTCACGCAGCGTGGGCGTGGCGCAAGGCTTGCTCAGCGACCAAGCCGCGCACTACATTGATGAGCTCAACGCCGACTACGCCAAAGTGCGCGAACAACACGCCAACAAAAAGCTTGCCCCCTTGTTGCCGCTGGCCAAGGCCCGTGCCAATGCCGCACACATCGATTGGGCGGCGTTTCAGCCCACCGCCCCGAAGTTCATTGGCAAGCGCTTGTTCAAAAACTTCGACTTGGCCGAGCTAGAGCCCTTCATCGACTGGGGTCCGTTTTTTCAAACCTGGGACTTGGCCGGCCCCTTCCCCGCCATCTTGAAAGACGAGGTGGTGGGCGCGGAAGCCCAGCGTGTGTTCAGCGACGGCAAGCGCATGTTGAAGCGCCTGATTGAAGGCCGCTGGTTGCAAGCCCATGCGGTGGTTGGTTTGTACCCCGCCAACAGCGTGGGTGACGACATCGTGTTGTGGACCGACGAGAGCCGCACGCAACGCGCCCTGACTTGGTACGGCTTGCGCCAACAAACCGAAAAGCCGCTGCGTGACGGTGTTCAAAACCCCAACCGTTGCTTGTCGGACTTTGTCGCGCCCTTGAATGATGCACAAGGCAAGACTAGCGGGCTGCACGACCACTTGGGCCTGTTCGCCGTCACTGCGGGCGTGGGCGTGGACACCAAAGAAAAATACTTCATGGACGACCACGACGACTACAGCGCCATCATGCTCAAAGCCTTGGCCGACCGCTTGGCCGAGGCCTTTGCCGAATGCATGCATGCGCGGGTGCGCCGCGACCTGTGGGGCTATGCCGCCGCAGAACAGTTAAGCAACGACGAGCTGATCAAAGAAAAATACCAAGGCATTCGCCCCGCGCCTGGTTACCCGGCTTGCCCCGACCACAGCGTTAAAAAGCAGATGTTCGATTTGCTGCAATGCCAAGACATTGGCATGACGCTCACCGAGAGCATGGCCATGACACCCGCGGCCAGTGTCAGCGGTTTTTATCTGGCGCATCCGCAATCGCAGTATTTCAATGTGGGCCGCATCGGGGACGATCAGGTGCAAGACTTGGCGCTGCGCCAAGGCGTGGCAGAGAAGGACTTGCAGCGACTGCTGGCGCCTAACCTTTAAGTACAAATGAAAAAAAGCCCGCCTAAGCGGGCTTCTCGTTTCACCCTGAAGCGAAAGCTTAACGGTGGTAAGCGGTCTCGCCGTGGCTAGAGATGTCCAAGCCTTCGCGCTCTTCTTCTTCCGTGACACGCAGACCCACCACGATGTCCACCAATTTGTAGGCAATCACAGACACCACACCCGACCACACAATGGTGGTGATGACGGCTTGTAATTGAATCCACACTTGGCCACCGATGCTGTAGTCAGGGTTGACGGCATTGGCCACATAGTCGTAGACGCCAGTGCCGCCCAAGGAGGGGGCTGCGAACACGCCGGTCAACAAGGCGCCGACGATACCGCCCACGCCGTGCACGCCGAACACGTCCAAGGTGTCATCTGCACCCAACAGGCGTTTCAAGCCGTTGACACCCCACAGACACAACAGACCCGCAACCAAGCCTATGACGATGGCACCCATGGGGCCAACAAATCCGCAAGCCGGTGTGATGGCCACCAAGCCAGCCACAGCACCTGAGGCCGCACCCAACATTGAGGCTTTGCCTTTGGCAATCGCTTCACCCGCGATCCAGGCCAAAGTGGCTGCCGCAGTAGCTACCAAGGTGTTGACAAAAGCCAGCGCAGTCAAACCATTGGCTTCCAAGTTCGAACCTGCATTGAAACCAAACCAGCCCACCCACAACAGCGCGGCACCGACCATGGTCAATGTCAGGCTGTGAGGCGCCATGGACTCTTTGCCGTAACCGATGCGTTTGCCGACCATGAAGGCGCCGACCAAGCCTGCCACAGCGGCGTTGATGTGCACCACGGTGCCTCCTGCGAAGTCGAGTGCGCCTTTGGCCCACAACCAGCCTGCAGCAGCGGTGACTTTCTCAAGCGAAGCGGCATCGCTGATGGCGTCGGGGCCGTCCCAGTACCAGACCATGTGAGCCACAGGCAGGTAGCTGAAGGTGAACCACAGTGCACAGAACAACAGCACGGCTGAGAATTTGATGCGTTCAGCAAAGGCGCCGACGATCAAAGCACAAGTGATGGCAGCGAACGTGGCTTGAAAAGCTGCGAAAGTGAACTCAGGAATAACCACACCTTTGCTGAAAGTGGCGGCGACCGAGTCAACCGTGATGCCTTTGAAGAACAATTTGTCGAACGATCCAAAAAACGGGTTGCCTGCGGTGAAAGCCAGCGTGTAGCCGTACAACACCCACAGCACATAAATGAGCGAGGTGACAACAAACACTTGCATCAGCACTGACAACATGTTTTTAGAGCGAACCAAGCCGCCGTAGAACAGTGCCAAGCCAGGGATGGTCATGAGAATCACGAGCACAGTGGCGACGGTCATCCACGCGGTGTCGCCTTTGTTAGGAACCAAGGCGGGTGCTGCCGCTGGAGCTTCGGCTGCAGCAGCTGCAGCAGGAGCTGGGGCAGCTGCATCGGTTTTGTCTGCAACAGGTGCAGCGGCTTGAGCGGCGGGCTTGGCGGGGGCATCTTCGGCCATGGCAACGCCGTGGGCAAAGACCAAACCCAGCCCCAAGGCTAAGGTAGCAATGAATTTTTTCATGATGGTTGTCCTAATCGTTAGTATTAGATGGCGGCTTTGCCGGTCTCGCCGGTGCGGATACGCACGACTTGTTCAAGCGGTGTGACGAAAATCTTGCCGTCACCGATCTTGCCGGTACGCGCTGAGGTTTCAATCGCTTCAATGGCGCGGTCAACCAACTCAGCGCCTACAGCGGCTTCGATCTTGACCTTGGGTAAAAAGTCCACCACGTACTCAGCGCCGCGGTAGAGCTCGGTATGGCCTTTTTGGCGACCAAAGCCTTTGACCTCGGTGACGGTGATGCCCTGCACGCCGATAGCCGACAAGGCTTCGCGAACCTCGTCTAGTTTGAACGGTTTGATGATGGCCGTAATCAACTTCATGGTTTCTCCTGTTCAGTGGAACTGCAAAATATTCGCAGTGGAACTTGTACTTAGCAGTCTTTATGCCAAGCACACTTGAAGCTGTTTGCGCTTGGGGACGACCCATAAAACACGCAAAAAGCACCTCATTGGTGCAGTTGTACGCTTGTGTGTGCACATTTATGGGGCGCGCACCAAAACAAGGAGATCAGCATGGGGTTTGCAGCGGTGCACAGCCGCGCGGTTTGGGGGCTCGAGGCACCCCGTGTCACTGTGGAGGTGCATTTGGCCAATGGCTTGCCTAGCTTTGGCTTGGTGGGCTTGGCGGAAACCGAGGTGCGAGAAGCGCGTGAGCGGGTGCGCTCGGCTATTCTCAACAGCGGTTTGGCGTTCCCAAGCAACCAGCGCATCACCGTCAACTTGGCGCCTGCCGACTTACCCAAAGAATCGGGGCGGTTTGACTTGCCCATTGCGGTCGGCATTTTGGCGGCCAGTGGCGCCTTGCCCCTAGAGGCGCTGACGGGTTATGAATTTGCGGGTGAGTTGTCCTTGTCTGGCGAACTAAGGCCTGTGCGCGGCGCCTTAGCGATGGCGCAAGCCTTGCATCAAGAGGGATCAACGGTGGCCTTGGTTTTGCCCTTTGGCTGTGCCCAAGAAGCCGCGTTGGTGCCGGGTACGCGGGTGTACAGCGTCAAGCAACTCCAAGACGTTTTGCAAGCATTGGTCCCAAGCACTCAAGACGCGCCAAGCTGGCAGCCCTTGCAGGTGCAAACCCATTTGCCACAGGAAAGTCTTTTAACGACAGGGGACTTACAAGACATCAAAGGCCATGCCGGTGTGAAACGTGCCTTGGAAGTTGCCGCTGCAGGTGGGCATAGTTTGTTGTTGGTGGGGCCCCCTGGCGTGGGCAAGTCCATGATGGCGCAGCGTTTAGCAGGACTGTTACCCCCTTTGCGTCTGGAGCAAGCTTTGCAAATGGCTGCGATTCACAGCATCTATGGCCCAGTCGGTTTGGCGCATTGGGGCCAACGTCCTTATCGCCATCCGCACCACAGCGCCAGCTTGGCGGCCTTGGTGGGGGGAGGTGCGCCGCCTCGCCCAGGGGAAATATCATTGGCCCATCATGGGATTCTTTTTTTAGATGAACTCCCCGAATTTTCACGAGCCGCACTCGAGGCATTGCGCCAGCCTTTGGAGACCGGTTTCATCAACTTGGCACGAGCCAAGCACCATGTGGAGTATCCCGCCGCGTTTCAGTTGGTGGCAGCCATGAACCCTTGCCCCTGTGGCTATTTGGGCATGCAAAAACCCAGTTGCCGCTGCAGTCCTGTGCAGGTCGCTCGTTACCAAGGCCGCATCAGCGGCCCCTTGTGGGACCGCATCGATATGCAGGTTTCGGTCAACGCTTTGTCCTCAGACGTTTTATTAAACGCGCCAATGGGAGAGCGCACAAGCGTGGTGAAAGCGCGGTGTGTTGCAGCCCATGAACGTGCGTGGTCGCGTCAGGGGTGTCGAAATAAAGATCTGGCGCAAGCGCAGTTGCAAGCCTTGTTGCTTAGCCCTGAGGCGTCACGTTTGTTGGCACAGACGGCTGAGCAGCGCGCATGGTCGGCAAGGGCCACGCACAGGGCGTTGCGCGTGGCGCAAACGATTGCCGATTTGGCGCAATCGCAGGAGATCAGCCAAATGCACATGGCCGAAGCCGTGCAATACCGCGCATTTTTGGCTTTGCCGTCTTAAAAAGGAATATCGTCGTCCATGTCGTCAAAGCCGGACTTGGCAGGCGACGGGGCGCGGGGCGCACTCGCTGCTGGGGCGGCGCTGCGGACAGGGGCACGGGTGCCGCCATCTTCCGAGGGGCTGCCCATGCCTTCACGGCCACCCAATAATTGCAGCTCGGTGGCAATGATGTCCACTGTGTTTTTTTCCACACCTGTGGTTTTATCGGTGTAAGTGCCGTACTTCAGGCGACCTTCGACGTAAATGGGTCGGCCTTTCTTGACGTACTCACCCGCGATTTCAGCCAAACGGTCATAGAAGGTGATGCGATGCCACTGGGTATCTTCAATGGTCTCGCCGCTGTTCTTGTCTTTGCGTTTGGTGCTGGTAGCGATGGACACATTGGCCACGGCTTGGCCGCTGGGGAGGTAGCGCACCTCGGGGTCGCGGCCGCAGTTGCCCATCAAAATCACTTTGTTTACGCTTGCCATGGGTTTACCTCTTGAGTGCTGTGAAATGGAATGGGTTGATTATGCGGCCCGACCTGGCCAAATTCAGTGCGCTGTGCCTGTCACAGAGGGTGACGCGTGTACAAAGCGAGCGCCCCATGCCACCCCCAGCCATGCCAGCATCAGCGCCGCGCTGGCCAGGAAAACGCCTGATGCGTCCATGTTTTTGAGCAACAAGCCACCGATCGCGCCGCCCGCAAAAATGCCCAACGATTGCAAGGTGTTGTAAACGCCCAATGCCGCACCGCGTGAGCCTGTGGGCGCCAAGCGCGAGGCCAAGCTGGGCTGGCTGGCTTCTAAAACATTGAAGCCGCAGAAAAACAAAAACAACAAGATGGCCAGCATCCACAAGGGGGGAGACGACAAAGCCAACCAAGCCCAAGCCGCTTGCACCACCATCACCAACACAATGCAGCCCAAAAACAAGGGCCGCAGCAGGCCGCGTCGTTCCATGGGGAAAAGAGTCACGCCCATGACCACAAAGGACAGCAGTACCGCGGGAAGGTAAACCCATCCGTGGTCGGCGCTGGCCACACCGGCTTGGATCAGCAAAGCAGGAATGGCCACCCAAGAGGCCAGTTGCACGGCATACAAGGCAAACACGCCAAAGTTCAGGCGAATCAAGTCGGGATGCACTAACAACCCCCACAGACTGTGCTTGGTCTGCCCTGCGATGGGCAGGCCAGGTTCTGGGGGTGTCCAAAACCGCACAATGCCTACGCCGCTCAAGGCCAACAACAAGGTGACGCCAAAAATGGCGCTCAAGCCGCCCCACCCTGACAGCAAGGGGCCCAGCACCAAAGACAGCGCAAACATCAAACCAATGCTCGCACCCACCAAGGCCGTGCCTTTGGTGCGCACCGCGTCACGGGTTTGGTCGGCCAGCAAAGCTGTGACCGCCGCCGAGATGGCGCCACCACCTTGCAAGGCGCGGCCCCATGCCAAGCCGTTCACACTGGTGGCCATGGCACCAATGATGCTGCCCAACGCAAGCAGTGCCAGCCCAAGGTAAATCACCCGTTTGCGACCAAAACGGTCGGCGGCCATGCCAAAAGGAATTTGCAACACCGCTTGCACCAAGCCGTACACGCCCATGGCCATGCCAACCGTGGACAGGTCGTTGCCGCCTTCGTAATGGCGGGCCTCCAGCATGAAGACCGGCATCACCATGAACAGGCCAAGCATGCGCAGGGCGTAAATGCTGGCCAAAGAAAACGCCGAGCGCCGCTCGTCGGGCGTCATGCGGGATTCGTCAGGGGGCGTCAGGGTCACGGTAGGCACAATCAAAGCTCAATGCCGCGATTGTCGGTCATGCGGACATCAACAGCCCTGCAGACAAAGCCCTATGGACACTGTGTATTCATACAGTTATCATGCGCCATGGCCAAAGACAAAATCCATTACAGCTGCACCGAGTGCGGCGGCACCAGCCCCAAGTGGCTGGGCAAATGCCCGCATTGCGAGGCTTGGAATACCTTGGTCGAGGCGGTGTCCGTTGATGGCGCAGTGAAAAACCGCTTTGCTCCGCGTGCCGGTTTGGCGCCCGCCTCCGCTGTGACCGCACTCTCAGACATCGAGGCGCAAGACGTGGACCGCACCCCCACGGGCCAAGACGAGTTGGACAGGGTGCTCGGCGGGGGCATGGTCGAGGGCGGCGTGGTGCTGATCGGCGGCGACCCGGGCATTGGCAAATCCACCTTGTTGTTGCAAGCCTTGGACGGTTTACAGCGCAGCGGCCAAAACACCTTGTACGTCACCGGCGAAGAGTCGGGCGCGCAAGTCGCATTGCGGGCGCGTCGTTTGGGGCTGGACAACAGCCGCGTGCAAGTGCTGGCCGAAACCCAGCTCGAAAAAATCATCTCCACGCTGCAAGCGCAGTCGCCGCACATTGCCGTCATCGACTCCATCCAAACCGTGTACTCCGACCAACTCACCAGTGCGCCAGGTTCTGTGGCACAGGTGCGTGAATGCGCTGCCCACCTCACCCGCTTGGCCAAGGCCAGTGGCATTGCCATTGTGTTGGTCGGCCATGTCACCAAAGAAGGCGCGTTGGCAGGCCCACGGGTGCTGGAGCACATGGTCGACACGGTGCTGTACTTTGAGGGCGACACCCACAGCAGTTTTCGCTTGGTGCGGGCCATCAAAAACCGTTTTGGCGCGGTCAACGAAATTGGCGTTTTCGCCATGACCGAAAAAGGCTTGAAGGGGGTCAGCAACCCCAGCGCCATCTTTTTAAGCCAACACGCCGAGCCGGTGCCGGGAAGTTGCGTCATGGTCACTTTGGAGGGCACGCGCCCTTTGTTGGTGGAAATCCAAGCGCTGGTCGACAGTGGTGGCCCAAGCCCCCGCCGCTTGAGTGTGGGCTTGGACCGCGACCGCTTGGCCATGCTGTTGGCGGTGCTGCACCGCCACGCCGGCGTGGCCTGCATGGACCAAGACGTGTTCGTCAACGCGGTGGGCGGGGTGCGCATCAGCGAGCCTGCCGCTGATTTGGCGGTGCTGCTGTCCATCACTTCGAGCTTGCGCGGCAAGCCCCTGCCCAAGGGCTTCATCGCTTTTGGTGAGGTGGGTTTGGCCGGCGAAGTGCGCCCCGCCCCGCGTGGTCAAGAACGCTTGAAAGAGGCCGCCAAACTGGGCTTTAGCGTGGCGGTGATCCCCAAGGCCAATGCGCCTAAAAAACCCATCGAGGGTATGACGGTGCACGCGGTCGAGCGGGTGGAAGAGGCCATGGCGGTGGTGCGTGGTTTGGCTTGAATACTGCTCAAAACACAGCTTTCTTGCGTTAACGCAAGGTCTTTTGGGGCAGCCACGGCTACAACCTCCCTGTGTTCAAGGAGAAGTAGCGATGAAAACATGGTCTAAGTTGATGCTTTTAAGTAGCTGCCTGCTGTGGGCCACTTTCAGCCACGCCCAGCGTGCGGTGCCGGTGCCTGCCCTCACCGCCTACCAGCAAGAGTGCTCGGTCTGTCACTTTGCCTACCCGCCTGGCCTTTTGCCAGCCCAGTCGTGGAAGAGCATCACAGACAGCCTGCCCAAACACTTTTCTACCCAAGTCCTGCTCAACAGCGACACCCAAAACTTGATTGCCGATTGGCTGCAAACCAACGCGGTCAATCCCGAGTGGGTCGGCACGCAAATCCCGCCTGACAACCGCATCACCCGCGCTGACTGGTGGCAACAAATTCACAAGCCCAGCAAAAAACTCACCGCTAAAGTTTGGAAAAATCCTTACATCAAAAGCGCCTCCAACTGCGCTGCTTGCCACCGTGGCGCACCCAATGGCCAATACAGCGCCAAAACCGTGTTGATACCCTCATGAACCCCACAGACACAGACACAGACACAGACACAGACACAGACCTCACCACAAACACAGCCACCGTCAAGGTCTGGGATTGGCCAGTTCGGGTATTCCATTGGACTTTGGCGGCCAGCGTCATAGGCGCATTTGTCACCGGCGAGAGCGAAGATTTTGAGCGCTTGCACCAGACCTTGGGTTGGGTGGCGGTGGGTTTGATCGTGTTTCGGGTGGTTTGGGGCTTGGTCGGCACACGCTATGCGCGGTTTACCGAATTTGTACGCCCACCAAAAGCAGTTTGGGCTTATGTAAAGAGCTTGCGCAGCGACCAGCCGCAGCATTTCGTAGGCCACAACCCAGTGGGTGCTGTGGCAGTCATTGTGCTCATGGGCTTGACCGCGCTGAGCGTCTACACCGGCTGGCTGGCCTTGGCAGATGATGCGGCTGACAGGGCGCAAGACCGCGCCAAGCGAGGCGGGGATACAGCTTAACTGGGGTCTGCTGGGCTTGGTTATGTTGCTGGCGGTGGCTTGGTTTATGTTTCGCGAACTCTGGGGCTGAGATTTAGGTCAAAATCCCCGCCATGAATTGGCGAAACATTGCGGTGGTCTTGGGCTTGGCAGTCTTGCTGTTTGGCTCGTTTCGCGCTTTTGGTTGGTGGGGGTTTTCGCTGGTCTCTAGCGGCATTGTGTTTTGGTTGCTGCAACTGTCTACCCGCTTGATGCAAACCATGGAGCGAGCTGCTGACCAGCCCGTTGGCACAGTTGCCAATGCGGTCATGTTCCACGCCCAGCTGCACGATGGACTGCGTTTGCTCAATGTCATTGGGCTGGCGGCCAGCCTTGGTCAGCGCATCTCAAACGAAGACAAAAACACCGATGTTTTTGAGTGGCGAGACACGGGTGGTGACAGCGTGCAGTGCCGCTTTGACGAGGGCCGCTTGCAGCACTGGTCCTTGTTGCGTGCAAACGCTGATTCCGCAGCGCAGGATGCAACGTAAAATCTATCCCCTGACACCAGCAGACCCCGATTAAAGGAAACCCATGAGCGCCCTGCCCCCCCCGATGCATGACCGTGACGGCAAGATTTGGATGGATGGCGAGCTGGTCGATTGGCGAGACGCCAAAATCCACGTCTTGAGCCATACCTTGCACTACGGTTGCGGCGCATTCGAAGGTGTGCGGGCCTATGACACCGAACAGGGCACAGCCATTTTTCGCTTGCAAGAGCACACCGAGCGCTTGTTCAACAGCGCCAAAATTTTGCGCATGAAAATTCCTTTCAGCCAAGAAGAGGTCAATGAAGTTCAGCGCACCGTGGTGCGCGAAAACAAGCTCAAAAGCGGCTATATACGTCCCCTGACATGGATCGGTTCGCAAAAACTTGGCGTGTCCCCCAAGGGCAACCAAATTCACCTGATGGTCGCAGCTTGGACCTGGGGCGCTTACCTCGGCGAAGACGGCATGAAGCGCGGCATCCGCGTGAAAACCAGCAGCTACACCCGCCACCATGTCAACATCACCATGACGCAGGCCAAGGCAGTGAGCAACTACACCAACTCCATTTTGGCCAATATGGAAGCGCTTGACGACGGCTACGACGAAGCCTTGTTGCTTGACGCCAGCGGCTTTGTGTCCGAGGGCGCGGGTGAGAACCTGTTCATCGTCAAAGGGGGCGTGATTTACACCCCCGATTTGTCGGCAGGCGCTTTGAACGGCATCACCCGCAACACGGTGTTTCACATCGCCAAAGATTTGGGTCTAGAGATTGTTCAAAAACGCATCACCCGCGACGAGGTCTACATCGCCGACGAAGCGTTTTTCACCGGCACTGCCGCCGAGGTCACGCCCATCCGAGAGTTGGACCGCATCGAAATTGGCGCCGGCAGCCGTGGACCGATCACCGAAAAAATCCAAAGTGCGTTCTTCGATATCGTCAATGGCCGTAACCCCAAGTACGCGCATTGGCTGACCAAGGTCTGAGATGCAAACCCCCATTGAATTGCTTGCCAAAGACCTCAACGGGCACGGCGGTGTTTTTTGCCCCAGCCCCTTGGCCGACATGAAGCTATGGAACAGCCACCCCAAAGTGTTTTTGGACGTTGCACGTACCGGCCATGCCAAATGCCCTTATTGCAGCACCGAGTACCGCCTCAAAGCGGGCGAGCACTTCGCTGCCCATTAATTGGGATCTGACCCCTATTAACTTATGACAGCCAGCTTGGTGATTGCGCCGCAGTGGATAGGCGACGCAGTGATGACAGAACCTTTGTTGCGCGTGCTGGCTAAGCGAGGCGAAAGTTTGAGTGTGGCTGCCATGCCATGGGTTGCGCCCATTTACCGCGCCATGCCACAAGTGGGCGAGGTGATAGAGCTGCCCTTTCCGCGTGGCGGCTTGCACTGGTCGGCGCGGCGCAACTTGGCCCAGCAGTGGCGTGGGCGGTTTGATCGAGCTTATGTCGGCCCCAATTCTTGGAAAAGCGCTTTGCTGCCTTGGATGGCAGGCATTCCTGTGCGTGTGGGTTACCACGGCGAAACTCGCTTTGGCTTGCTTAATCAACGTATTCCCAACCCCGATAAAGACCAGCGTGGCGTGATGGTGGCGCATTACTTGGCCCTGTCACAAATTGAGGAGTCAGACAGCAGCTTGCAGCCCAAGCTGGATTTGTCTTTGGATCTGCTCAAAACCACCTTGTTGAACTTCGACCTCAAATTGGGTGCTTATGCCGTGTTTGCCCCCGGCGCGGAATACGGCCCCGCCAAGCGCTGGCCAGCAGCCAATTTCGCCGAGCTGGGCTTGCGCACGGGCTTGCCGGTGGTGCTGCTGGGCTCAGCCAAAGAGGAGGCTTTGTGTGATGACATTGCCAAGCTTATCAACCAAGAGCGACCCAAAAGTGCGCGTAACTTGGCGGGCCTGACGGACCTGAGTCAAGCCATGGCCTTGATTGCGTCTTCACAGGCCATGCTCAGCAACGACTCGGGGCTGATGCATGTGGCAGCTGCCCTGGGTGTGCCGCAGGTGGCGGTGTATGGCTCATCCAGCCCTTTGCACACGCCGCCATTGAGCGACAAAGCGGTGGCTTTGTGGTTGAAAAACGAGGCCAGTTACCAACCTCCTTTGGACTGTGCGCCCTGCTTTGAGCGCAACTGCCCCTTGGGTCATCTTCGCTGCTTGAATGATTTGACGCCCGAGCGGGTCGAACAGGCTTGGCGAGAAGTGGTCAGCGGTTAAGCCGACTGTTTTCGAAGCCCCAAGCCCACCACCACACTCACCACCAGCAAGGCACCGCCCACTTGCACCCAAGCCACCTGTTGGTCTAACACTGCCCAACCCAGCCCCAAAGCAAACACCGGTTCCACATTCATGATGGCCGAGTTGGCCGCCACGCCGAGTTTGGGCAAAACGGTGAACATGATGGTGAAGGCCGTGCCGTAAAGAAACGTCAGCAGCCCTAAGCCTTGCCAGCCAAGCGTGGTTTGTGGCCAGTGCGGGCCCCCCCGCAGACCAATCACAGCCAAGGCCACGCTGCCGGCCAACAGCAAGCTGAAGAATGTGCGCAGTCGCCCGTCCATGCCCGCAGTTTCATGTTGGGTGCCCACCAACGCCAAGCCAAAACTGCAGGCCGCTGCCAAAGCAAAACCCACACCCTCACCAATTTGTGCCCATTGGGCTTGCGCCCCCAAGCCTGAAGCCGCACCCAGCACGTCCAGCGCAATGGCCAAGCCGAGCAAGATCAAAGGCATGGACAGCAAGACGCTGCGCTGTGGTGTGCGTTTGTAAATGAGCTTGTCCCACAGCGCCGTCCACAGCGGGTAGGTGTTGAACGCCAGCAAGGCCAAAGCCACCGGCAAGCGCGCCACGGCGGCATACAGGCATTGGCTTTGCAGGCCAATCATCAAACCCACAAACAGCAAGCCGCGCCCTTGTTGGCGGTTAAAGCGCCAAGAAACATGGGCGACTACCAGCAAAAAAGCCACGACCGCGGCGGTGACCAGGCTGCGCGTGGCCACCGCTGTGGCCACATCCAAGCCGCTGTTGAAGGCGACTCGGGCGGCGATGTGGTTGGACGCCATCATCAAGGCGATCAAAAGCAGGGTGAAAAAAGCCTGCAGGCTCAGGGCGCGGGAGGTGGTCATGGGCTAGAGCATAAGCGGGTTGGCTATGATGGCGGGTTGCCCTGCTGAAAGCCAAACCTGCCGTGAATTCCCCCTCTGAAGCGCATTATTTAGGTCACCACTTAGGTGGCCCCAGTGCTTTTGGCCGCATCAGCGTTCGTGGTGCCCGCACCCATAACCTGAAAAATATCGACGTCGATATACCGCGTAACCAGCTGGTGGTCATCACCGGCTTGTCGGGTTCAGGTAAATCCAGCTTGGCTTTTGACACCTTATATGCCGAGGGACAGCGTCGCTATGTGGAAAGTTTGTCGGCCTATGCCCGGCAGTTTTTGCAGCGCATGGACAAGCCCGATGTCGACCTGATCGAGGGTCTTTCACCCGCCATTGCCATCGAGCAAAAAGCCACCAGCCATAACCCGCGCTCGACTGTCGGCACCGTCACCGAAATCCACGACTACCTGCGTTTGTTGTTTGCAAGAGCGGGCACACCGCATTGCCCAGAACATGGTGTGCCGCTGCAGTCTTCGAGCGTGGCGCAAATGGTCGACGCTGTTTTGGCCATGCCAGAGGAGCGCCGCATCATGCTCATGGCGCCAGTGGCCCGTGAGCGCAAGGGAGAATTTGCCGAGGTGTTCACCCAAATGCAGGCGCAGGGCTTTGTGCGCTTTCGCATCGACGGCCAAGTGGTAGAACTGGCCGACTTACCCACCTTAGAGAAAAAAGAAAAACACGACATCGATGTGGTGGTCGACCGCTTGAAAGTGCGGGCCGATATGGCCACCCGTTTGGCAGAAAGTTTTGAGACCGCATTGCGCTTGGCCGATGGCCGCGCGGTGGTGTTGGACATGGACAGCGGCACCGAGCACGCTTTCAATGCTCGCTTTGCCTGCCCACATTGCAACTACGCGATTGGCGAACTCGAACCACGCTTGTTCTCCTTTAACTCGCCAATGGGCGCTTGCCCCGCTTGCGAGGGTTTGGGCGAGCAAACGTTTTTTGATCCCGCCCGCATCGTGGCATTCCCAAGCCTGAGTTTGGAGAGCGGCGCCATCAAAGGCTGGGACAAACGAAACGCCTATTACTTCGCCATGCTGCAAAGCTTGGCCAAGCATTACGGCTTTGATCTTGAAACCCCGTTTGAAAACTTGCCCCAAGCCGTGCAACAAGTGGTGTTGTTTGGCTCGGGCGAGGAAGAAATCAAGTTCAGCTATGTGCTGGAGTCGGGTGCCAAGGCGGGGCGCAAAACCACCAAGCTGCACGCTTTCGAAGGCATCGTGCCCAATATGACGCGCCGCTACCACGACACCGACTCGGCGCTGGTGCGCGACGAGTTGTCGCGCTACCGCGGCCACCGCCCATGTCTTGAATGCGAAGGTACAAGGCTGCGCACGGAGGCTCGTCATGTGCGTTTGGGGGAAGGCTTAGAAGCGCGTACTTTGCATGATGTCAGCCACATCACTTTGGCCGAATGCCAAGCGTATTTTCAAACCTTGAAACTGCAAGGTAACAAGGCCGACATTGGCGAAAAGGTAATCCGTGAAATTGCCAATCGGCTGAAATTTTTGAACGATGTGGGCCTGACCTACCTAAGCCTTTCACGCAGTGCCGATACGCTGTCGGGTGGCGAGGCGCAGCGCATCCGTTTGGCCTCGCAAATTGGCTCGGGCCTGACGGGCGTGATGTATGTGCTCGACGAGCCCAGCATTGGTTTACATCAACGCGACAACGACCGCCTGATTGATACCTTGAAACACCTGCGCGACATCGGCAACAGCGTGTTGGTGGTCGAGCACGACGAGGACATGATCCGTGCGGCCGACCATTGCATTGACATGGGACCCGGCGCGGGTGTGCACGGCGGACGGGTGATGGCGCAGGGCAAAGCCGCGGAAATTGAGGCCAACCCCGCGTCGTTGACGGGCCGCTATATGTCGGGCGCTTTGAGCATTGAAGTGCCCGCTCAACGCCGCCCTTGGCAAATACAGCACAGCCGCAGCGTGACGGCTGCAGCACCTGCGACCAATGTGTTTGGCAGCCGGCCTGCCAGCTTTGTACACACTGCAGCCAAGCAATCTTTGAGCGTGGTGGGCGCGAGCGGCCACAACCTGCAAAACGTCACGGTGGAGTTCCCCGTGGGCTTGCTCACCTGCGTCACGGGCGTGTCCGGTTCGGGCAAATCCACCTTGGTCAATGACACCTTGTATGCGGCTGCAGCCAAGCAAATCCACCGCGCCCATGAAGAGCCGGCGGCCCACGAGGACATCCTCGGTTTGTACAACTTTGACAAAGTCATTAATGTGGACCAGTCGCCGATTGGTCGCACACCGCGCTCCAACCCCGCCACCTACACCGGCTTGTTCACACCACTGCGTGAATTGTTGGCCGAGGTTCCCATGGCTCGTGAACGTGGTTATGGCGCGGGACGTTTTTCCTTCAATGTGGCGGGGGGCCGCTGTGAGGCCTGCCAAGGCGACGGCATGGTCAAGGTTGAAATGCACTTTTTGCCTGATGTGTATGTGCCCTGCGATGTTTGTTTGGGTCAGCGCTACAACCGCGAGACCTTAGAGGTGCTGTACAAAGGCCACAACATCGCGCAAATTTTGAATATGACGGTGGAAGACGCCTTGGCATTTTTGGGCGCGGTGCCAGCCCTCGCTCGCAAGCTGCAAACCTTGATGGACGTGGGTTTGGGTTATATCCGTTTGGGCCAAGCTGCCACCACGCTCAGTGGTGGCGAGGCTCAGCGGGTGAAATTGGCGCTGGAGTTGTCACGCCGAGACACGGGCCGCACCTTGTACATCTTGGACGAACCCACCACCGGTTTGCATTTCGCAGATATTAATTTGCTGCTCAAGGTCTTGCAACAACTGGTGGAAGCAGGCAATACCATGGTGGTGATTGAACACAATTTGGATGTGATTAAAACCGCTGACTGGGTGATCGACATGGGACCTGAGGGCGGCAGTGGCGGCGGCCAAGTGGTGGCGGTTGGCACCCCCGAAGAGGTGGCCGCCAACCCACACAGCATGACGGGACGCTATTTAAAGCGACTGGTTGATATTGACGGCTTGCTCCAAGGCAAGCGCTAGGTCATCAAAAATCTTCATCGCTACGGGCGTGGGAACCAAAAACTTGGTGCGCCGGTTGCCAGCGTCGTGGGTTAAATCGATCATGCCAGCCTCAAGCAAATCATTGATCTTTCGATGATTTTTTGCAGGCGAACCGATGCGCCGCATTTGCATAGCCTGCGACACATTGAGCGGCGCCCCGTTTTCATGGGCTACTGTTAATGCTATCAATAGCGATTTAGCATCGTTGTCGGGCAAAATATTAAATTGAGCTTCCTCAATATTGTTCGCGCTTGCTAAAAAACGCACAAGACACTTCCTGTTTTTCATGGCTCATCACTTTTTCTGAACTCATAACCATACTGCAAATCAGGGCTTAAGGTATTAACCTGTCGTAGACATACAATTTTTCCGACAAATATGTTCTAAAAAATTATATTTATCGATTACATCCCAATCTGTTGAATTGGGTACTTTAGTGCATGTTTTAAATCTAAGGCAGCTGTTCGGGCGGCTTGGACAAAATCTTCTCCTTGAGAGGCGTACAGCACCGCACGGGAGGCGTTAACAATGATGGTGCCTGTTGGGGTTAATCCAGCCTTAACCGTGGCCTGTGCGTCGCCGCCTTGGGTGCCCACACCCGGTATCAACAAGGGCAGCGTAGGCGCAATGTGGCGAACACGGGCAATTTCTTCAGGGTAGGTGGCACCCACCACCAAACCGAGTTGACCATTGAGGTTCCAAGAACCTTGGGCCAAATGCGCAATATGCTCGTAAAGCAAAGGTTGTCCCGCTACGCTGGCCAAGCGCTGGTTTTGCAGGTCGTCGCCTCCTGGGTTGGAGGTGCGGCACAGCAAAAAAGCGCCCTTGCCGTGGTACTTCAAATACGGCGCCACTGAATCCCATCCCATGAAGGGTGACAGCGTCACCGCGTCTGCGCCATAGCGCTCGAAAGCCTCCAAGGCGTACTGCTCAGCGGTGCTGCCGATGTCGCCACGCTTGGCGTCCAAGATGATGGGCACATGGGGCGCGGTACGGCGCATGTGGGCGATGAGTTGCTCCAATTGCGCTTCAGCGCGGTGCGCCGCAAAGTAGGCGATTTGCGGTTTGAAGGCGCACACCACATCGTGGGTGGCGTCGACGATATGGGCGCAAAAATCAAAAATATGCGAGGCATCTTGCCCCAAATGGGCGGGGAATTTGCGAGGTTCGGGGTCCAATCCCACGCACAGCAAAGACTGTTGCGAGGCTTGGGCAGCGGCGAGATGTTCCAAAAAAGTCATGGCCTATTGTAGAAAGGGCGCTGCCAGTAGCATTGCCCCATGCCTAAACTCTCACGCCAACACCTGCTCATGCTGATTTTTCTCACCTTGGTATGGGGCAGCAACTGGCCGGTCATGAAAATGGGCGTGAGCGGCTACCCGCCCCTGACTTTTCGAACCTGGAGCTTGCTGTTTGGATGGCCCGTCATTGGTGTGGTGCTGTGGCGCATGAAAGTGCCTTTTTATGTGCCACGTGCGCAATGGCGCGAGCTGTTCACCTTGGCATTCTTCAATATGTTCATGTGGTACGGCTTGGTCATTGTCGCCTTGGCCTCGCTTTCAAGTGGCCGCGCCGCCATCTTGGGCTACACCATGCCGATTTTTTCGGCCTTATGGGGCGTGCTTTTTTTCCATACGTCATTGCGATTGCGCGGTTGGCTCGGTGTGGCCAGCGCAGCGCTGGCGGCTCTGTTGCTGCTGTGGCACGAGGTCAGCGTGCTCAGCGGCCATCCGTTGGGTGTGTTGCTGATATTGGTGGCGGCCGCGTCCTGGGGTTATGGCACACAGCGCATGCGCCACACCACAGCCTCGGTGGCAACCCTGACCTTGGCGTTTTGGATGACGGGCTTGACCACCTTGGTGATGTGTGTCTTGTCTTGGCTGTTTGAGCCCTACCCTTGGGTCATGCCCAGCGAGCGGGTGTGGTGGGCGATTGCCTACAACGCGATTGGCGTGTTTGGTTTTGCGCAACCTGCGTGGTTAATTTTGGCGCGTAACTTGCCACCGCTGGCTTCTACCTTGAGCGTGATGTTCATCCCCGTGCTGGGCGCTTTCAGCGGCGCTTGGTGGTTGGGTGAGCAACTGCACTGGCAAGACCTGGTGGCGGTTTTGCTGATCGTTGTGGCGATTGCCTCGGTGCTATGGCCTTCGCGTGAGGCTGTGCGCCAAGCATAAATCGGCCCACGCCTTTGCCTTGTCAATCGGTGTGCGCAGCAAAGACTGTGGGTGGTAAGTCACCACCACCGGCGTGTTGGCAAAGCGATGTACCTGACCGCGCAGTTTGCCAAGCGGCAGCAAGGCGACCTCAGCCGATGTGGCAGACAACACACTTTGCACCGCCCAACGGCCCATGGCAACAATGACTTGCGGTTGCAGCAGCGCGACTTGGCGCTCAAGGTAAGTGCGGCATTGCGCCAACTCCTTGGAGTGGGGGTTGCGTTGCTCAGGTACCCGGCATTTGAGCACTGGCACCACCACGGCGACCTGTTGGCCTGCAGTGGCTTGGCGGGACATGCCCAAGGCCAGCAGCATGGCGTCAAATAATTCGCCCTCGGCGCTGACAAACAGTTCGCCCCTGCGCTCTTCTTCTTCACTGGGCGGGTCGGTGATGATCAGCCAATCGATGGAGGGAGATGGGGGCAAGGAAACGCTGTTGCTGAACACGCTGCGTTGTCGTGATTCGCACAGGCCACAAGCTTGGCACTCGCTGGCGGCGGTTTGCAGTGCTGCCCAGTCCATCTCGGCCAGACCTGCTGGCAACGCTTTGTGGGCAATGTTTGAAGCGGCTGTCGAGGTAGGCACAAGGGGCGAGGAAGCGGTTTGGGATGTCCTTGTCAAGGGTCGTGTAGCAGGCGCCGATGTGGGTTGCCAGACACGGACCCCCATGGCGGCCAACATGGCGCGTTGTCGGGCATCAAGAGACAGCATCATGCGAAAGCACTCACCACTGCAAGCCCATCACCACCGCGTCTTCTCGCTGGTTGGCAGACAGGGGGTAGTAATTTTTGCGCTCACCCTGCAGTTCAAAGCCATGGGCTTGGTACAAAGCAATGCCGGCATGGTTGCTTGCCCGCACCTCAAGCCAAATGGCATGAACACCACGCTCGCGTGACCAGTCGATCAATGTGCGCAACATATGGCTGCCCCAACCCCTGCGCTGAAAACCTGGGGCCACGGTGATATTGAGCAAATGCAATTCATCGGCACCACGCATGGCCACCAAATAGCCAAGCAGGTGTTGGTCTTGAAACCATACCGGCATGTGGTAACCCGAGGCGATGGAGTCGCCAAAATTGCCTTGCGTCCAAGGGTGTGAGTAGGCGCTTTGCTCCACATTCAGCACTTGGTTCAGGTGCTGCGCCGTCATTTGCACAGGCGCGATGGCGTCCAACGGGGTCGGGGAAGAAAAAGGCATGGTCAAGCGCATGGTGGAGACACAGTTTAGGCGCTGCGAGAAACATTTGCAGCCAAGCGTTCAGCGCTGGTGAGCGCTACCTTGTCGCGCACATACAGTGGCAGGGCCTCGCCAGGGCTTAGCGCTTCACCGCGTATGTAGGCCAATGCGGCCAAGTCCAACATGGCCAAGGCTTGCGGCCAAGCTTCAATCGCCTCGCCCCCTTGGGCTACACATTGGGAAAAGGTGTTTGAATAAAGCGCTTGGGCATTGCTGGCCAGTACGAAACCCTGTCCCTGCCATTCTGTGGGCAAGACCAAGGCCTCGGGTTGGCTTAAAGAAGGCGCTTGCAGGCAGCGCCAACCGTCTGGGCCGTGTTCATAAGCAGCCACATAAACCTGCCCCATTCGGGCGTCTAGCACGCACAAAGCCCTTGGCGAGTGCAGCCGCACGGCTTGAGCCAGCAGAAGCAGCGTGTCGATGGGCAGCACGGGCAAAGCGGCGCCCAAAGCTAAGCCCTGCGCTACCGCACACGCGGTTCGCAAGCCGGTGAAGGCGCCTGGGCCTCGGCCAAAAGCAATCGCATCCAAGTCTTTCAAGCTCAATTGCGCATCTTCCAGCAAGCCCATGATGGCGGGTATCAATGCCGCAGACGCTTGCGCACCACCCGCCCCCTCATGCTGCCAGCGCCGCTCACCATGACACAGCGCCAAAGACATGCGATCGGTGCTGCAATCAATGGCGAGGAGTATCAAGCAATCACCTTTGAGCGGCTTTTTGAACGCCAAACAAAATGCCACAAGTCACCAACAGCAAACCAGCGATCAAAGGCCAGTCCAGCGGCTCACCCAACCACCACACTGCACCCAAGGCCGACAGGCCTGGCACCAAGGAGGTGATCATGGTCGAGCGCACTGGCCCGTAATAGCGAATCATTTGGGTGAAGGTGATGCCTGAAATCACCACCGAGCCGCCGCCTTGAAATGCAGCTTGAAACAAGACCTCGCTGATTGGCGCACTGAGCAAATGGGTTTGCAGCACACCGATGGCGCACAGCAGCGCGTACGTCGGTACAAAACTGAAAAAAGCAAAACAGGTGATGGCAATGATGGCAGGAATGGCTTGCAAACCATAGCGGCGACTCAGCACGCTGTAGGTAGACCAGCAAAACGCCGCCGCCATGAACAACAAGTCACCTTTCCAAACCTCGCCACCATCCATCGCATGAAGCAAGCTGTTGCCGCCCACCAGCAGTCCGCCGCCCGTGATACAGGCCAAGCCCAGCAGGCGGTTACGGTGCAGCCTCTCACCCAACAAGGGGATCGCCAACAAGCTGGCCCACAAAGCCAAAGTGCCTGGCATCAGCACAGAACCATGCGCTGCTGGCGCGAAAAAGAAACCGCTGTAAGCCAGCACCGCATACAGTAAGCCACCAAAAACACCGCAGCGCACAGTAATAGACCAAGGTAGAGGGGAAAAACCAAAAAAAGATCCCGCGTCGACTTGCGTCTTACGCATAAGCCGCACCCATACAAAACCCCAAGGAAGCAAGACCATGCTGGCACCCATGATGCGCATACAGGCGATATCCAGCGGTAACAAATAGCCTTGAGCAGATGCGCGGGCAATCACTATGAAGGCGGTCCAAATGACGACCGTGATGACCGCAGCAAGTGCGCCCAAGGTGCGCGCAGGCAACTGGCGCAGACGATGCAAAAAGATATACATGATAAAAATTTCCCTTAGTACATTAAGATAAGACTAAGAAGGAAATGCCTTGGAACACATACAGATTTTGTTAACACTTTTGTCGTTGCTAGGCATAGCTTTAACAATTGAAAAAAAATTAAATATAAGATTTAGCACATCGTTATTATATGGGGTAATACTCATATCCATCCTGCTGTACATAGGGGCTTTATCAAATTACCTTGAAATAACAGCTATAACGATTCGAATAATTGGTTGGGCAGGCTTAATAGCTGGATATCAAAGCTTTAAAAATAAACAACCCAAGCCAGATGAAATATATATCTTTTTATCAGTAGTCGGATTTTATATTTTTTGTCAAACAGAGCCCTACAGCATATTCCCATTTATTGATGATTACAGCCATTGGGGAAGGATGTCTCGATTTATAGCAGAAAATAACAGATTAATAATAAATACAGATTTGATTGGAGTTAAAGATTATCCGCCAATAGCGGCACTCTTTCACTATTTCTTTACTCACTTTAGTGGTTATCAAGACCATATTGCAATTTTTGCAAATGGACTGCTTCTTCTTATATTTTCTTCGCCACTTTTAATTCCTGTCTCCGAATATATATCCCAAGAAAAGAAAAAAATATTCATATTAACTTCTTTAAGTATATATTCATTATTTTGGATATTTGGTTTAGGGCTTCATTCTTTGTGGGCCGATTTATTACTTGGATTTTCTTTTGGTATAGTATTATATTTATATTTCAATTACGGATGGAAAGACAAAAATACAGCATTAATAGCCGCCATTCCCTTGCTGTTGTATACAGTTCAGATTAAACAAATAGGAATCCTATTTGCAATTTTTTCGTTAGCAATCATTGGGATAGACTATCTTAAATACGGCAATAAAAAAATACACATTAAATTAACAGTTTTAATGCTAATAATAATTGCGCTGCTTTTATTTGAATGGACATGGAAAAATCATCTTTTAGCACATGATATTTCAAGTGGATTTAAAGCCGATTTAACAATTGCAAAAATATTCAGCGCCATTAATCCGGCCACCGCCACAGAGAGGCAAAGCTTAACAATAAACCGATTTATAGATTATTTGTTTTTCTCTCATCATTTATCAACCTATTGGTTTTTAATATCCTTAATATTGTTGGGAGGGCTAAGGATAGCTATAAAACAATCTAAATTTAATTCAAACATTACGCCGTATATAACGATTTATACAATTTTACCAGTGTATATGTTCATACTTTTATTGCTGTATTTTTTCTCTTTTAGTGATTATGAAGGTCCTCGATTAGCGTCTATCGACAGATATACATTAACATATTTACTTGGCATATTGATTTTTATTGGCGGCAGTTTAATAAATATAAGTTCCGGCAAAAAAACAAAAAAATATAAAATATTTTTAATAATAACCGCTGTACTAATTATTTTGCCAAACACGGGGCGCATTCTAATAGACCTGGCAAGAGTCGGAGTCAATATTTCTCCAACAAATACAGCTGGGAAGATCAGTAAATTATCAAAATATGTTAAAGAAAAAACGCATGAAAATGCAAAAATATATATAGTTTGGAGTGACGGATCTAATGACGAGAGTGTGATTTTTTCATATTATTTAATGCCTCGAAAAAATAATTCTGAATGTATTTTTATAAAGCCGCCGCAATCACCAAAACATGAAGATGATATTTGGTCTTGTCCTTTAACGGTAGAGCAATTTAAAGATAAGATTTCAAGCTATGATTACCTATTTTTAGCGAACCCTTCAGAAGAATTTATAAATTTTTATCTTAAACACTTGAACATTGAATACAACCCAAATGATTCACTATTATTTAAAATTTCAAATGAAAATATAGTGAAATTGGCAAGGGTACAATGAAAATTATTTTATTTGTTTTTACGGGCGGCATGGGTTTTTTAACAGAAATAGCAATTATTCAAATTGCTGTTTCCTTATTTGCAGCATCATCTATTGCTGCAAGGCTTATCTCGTTTCCACTTGCAGTATTTGTAACCTGGTTCATCAACAGGAAAATCACATTCACAAGTAAAAATAAAGCGATTGAAGAGTTGCGTCGGTATGTATTTGTACAACTAATAGGAGGATTGATAAACCTATGTATATATTATTTAATAATTACAAATAAAAACTTTGAGGCAATTAACCCAATTTTAGCTTTGGCCTTCGCTTCTCTATGTAGCATGGTATTTACTTATATCGGTTCTCGAAAAATAGTATTTACAAACAGGTCAGCTGACAGAGTTAACCTACCAGACAATTTAAATTACGATGCAAGGAATAAATTATCAGTAATGCAACACACCACAAACTACAATTCACATTTACAAAATTTGATTAAACCATATCTTAACAATCGAAGTAATGTATTGGACTTTGGAGCAGGTTTGGGTGTATTTGCCAAAAATGCATCTGCATATTGTGAAAGTATTCTTTGCGTTGAGCCCGATTTTAATCTTTCCCAAATTCTGAAAGAAAAAGGTTTTACTACTGAGCCCAATATTCAAAGAGTAGAAAAACAAAGCATAGATTTTATATATAGTTTTAATGCGCTTGAACATTTTGACGATGATCAAGCCACCATCAACGAACTGGTTGAAAGGTTAACACTGAATGGGATTATCTTCATTTATGTACCCGCAGCCAATTTTCTCTTTTCACAGATGGGCAGAGGAGTCGGGCACCATCGAAGCTACAATATTCAAACATTAACTAAACTATTTGAAGGTAAATCATTGCTACTATTGAAGTCTAGTTATGTGGATTCTGTTGGAGTATGCGCTACATTTTTGTATAAAATCCTAGGTTATAATATTAACTATATTAATCCGCGTATATTAAAAATCTATGACCGATATTTCTTCCCATTGAATAATTTATTTGATTTATTATTGAATAGGTTAATCGGTAAAAATGTTTATATAGTTGCACAAAAGGTTGATTAAAAATGGAAATAGCGGTTCTTATACCTTGTTACAACGAAGAGTTGTCTATTCGTCAGGTTGTATTGGATTTTAAAAATTACTTACCACATGCACAAGTTTACGTTTACGATAATAATTCCACAGATAAAACTGCTGAAGTTGCAAAAAAGGCTGGTGCAATTGTTCGCTCTGAATCTAAACAAGGTAAAGGTCATGTTGTCTACAGAATGTTTGGGGATATAGATGCAGATTATTACCTGATGGTGGACGGTGATGGCACGTACGATATCTCCATAGCGCCGCAAATGATCAATTTATTAATAAATGAGCGTTGCGATATGGTCAATGGGAAAAGAGTTGAGTCTGATATTAAAAATTATCGACAAGGCCATCGATTTGGAAATTGGATGCTCACAGCAATAGTGGCATCAATTTTTTCGGCTGAATTTACCGATATGCTTTCAGGTTATAAGGCATTTTCAAAGAAATATGTTAAATCTTTTCCAAGTTTGTCCAAAGGCTTTGAAATTGAAACACAAATAACAATTCATGCTCTAGAAATGAATATGCCCACAAGAGAAATTAATACAAATTATACCAATAGACTTGAAGGCTCTGAAAGTAAATTAAATACATATCAAGACGGTATTAAAATCTTATATGCTATTTTACAATTGGTTATACGAGAGAAGCCATTTATTTTTTTTGGACTTATTTCATTTGCCTTGGCAACAACCATGCTTTTTCTCTTTATTCCTATATACATCGCTTACCAGGAAACTGGTCTTGTCCCCAAATTTCCAACCTTGATTCTCATTGGCGCATTGGGCACGGCCAGTCTTATATGTCTTGTGACTGGGCTGATCACAGAATCTTTAACCATGGCTAGAAAAGAAGTAAAGCGCCTAGCTTATCTTTCGATAAAGCAACAATGAGTAAACAAATTAAAACTCTACGAAGAGTTTTGACGTGTTTCATATGTTGTGCATGTTCAATAAGCGGTTTTGCTCAGTTACCGCCCAACGTTGAATTAGCATTGCGCCAAGCTGCCATACCCCGCGATGCATTGAGCGTGGTGGTCTTACCCTTGGGTACAGGCAACCCCAAGCCAGCGCGGCTTTTGCACTACGCTGATGTGCAACGAAACCCCGCGTCTTTGATGAAGCTGGTAACCACCACTGCGGCCCTGGACCTGTTGGGGCCGGCTTTCACTTGGCGAACCCCCTTGGCGCTGGATGGCGTTGTGCGTGAAGGCGTTTTGCAGGGCAACGTATATGTCCGGGGCCAAGGCGACCCGAAAATCGGGGTCGAACAGGTGTGGCTTATTCTGCGCCGCTTGCAAGGCATGGGAATTCAAAAAATCCAAGGCGACATTGTTTTGGACCGCAGCGCTTTTGAAGTGCCGCCGCAAGACCCGGGCGGATTCGACGGCGAGCCACTGCGCCCCTACAACGCCTCGCCAGACGCTCTTTTGTTGGGCTACAAATCATTTTTGCTGCACTTTGTGCCCGATGCAGCCAACAAGGTGGCGCGGGTGCATGTCGAGCCGCCTCTGGCAGGGGTGCAGGTTCAAGCCAGTGTGCCGCTCTCCAATGCCGATTGCAGCGACTACCGCGCTAGCCTCAAAGCGGATTTTCAAAACCCTTTACGCTTTGGTTTTGCGGGCGCCTACCCTTTGGCCTGTGCAGACAAAGTGTGGCCGGTGGCGTATGCCGATCCGCCGCACTTCGCGGCCCGAGCGATTCACGGCATGTGGTTGCAACTGGGCGGTCAACTCAGTGGTACGGTACGCGAAGGCGCTATCCCCGCCCACCTCAAGCCTTTGTGGTCGCATGAGTCGCCCAGCTTGGCCGAGGTGGTACGCGACATCAACAAGTTCAGCAACAACGTCATGGCTGAGCAAGTGTTTTTGACGCTGGGCTTGCAGCAGCGTGGCCTTGGTAATGCTGCCAACAGCAAAGCGGTGGTCGAGGGTTGGTGGCGTGAGCGTTTTGGTCAAGAGGCGCCAATCATGGACAAAGGCTCAGGCCTCAGCCGCGAAGCGCGCATCTCGCCGCAAGCCTTGGCCGCGTTATTGCAATGGGTATGGGCACAACCCTTTATGCCTGAATTGATGGCCTCGTTGCCGCTCACAGGCGTCGATGGCACCTTAAAGCGCAGCAAAAGCACAGCATCAGCCCATTTGAAAACCGGCAGCTTGCGCGACGTGATGGGTGTGGCCGGCTATGTTGACGGCCTACAAGGCCAGCGTTATGTTTTGGTGGTCATGGTCAACCATGCCAACGCCCACCAAGCCCGACCCGTGATGGATGCATTGATCGATTGGACTGCAGGCAAGTGAAAATTAATCGGGGTCTGACCCCAATTAAATTCAGCAAACAAGATGTGGGTGCAGCCTTAGCGGTGTTTGCTGCCAGCCTGTGGGGTATTTCTGGCGCTTGTGCGCAGTATGTGTTCGAGCAAAAGGGCATCCGCATCGATTGGTTGGTCACTGTGCGGCTGCTCATTGCTGGTGTGTTGCTTCTGGTGTGGGCATGGTGGCTTCACCCATCGCAAGTGATGGCCGTCTGGCGACCCGCACACAGCGCAGGACAACTGCTGGCGTTTGGCGTGCTGGGCATGTTGGGCGTGCAATACACCTATTTTGCTGTGATAGAGCATTCCAATGCCGCCGTCGGTACGGTGCTGCAATACCTTGGGCCGACAGTCATTGCGGTGTATCTGGCGGCGGTTCATAGACGACGGCCTTCGCACCGAGAACTCGTGGCAATAGGGCTGGCCATGCTGGGTACCCTGTTGTTGGTCACGCACGGCGAGATAGGTGTGTTGCAAATCAGCCCCGAGGCCTTGCTGTGGGGCTTGTCTTCGGCACTGGCTTTGGCTTTTTACACCTTGCAGCCCGTGGCTTTGCTTAAACGCCAGGATTCAGCCGTGGTGGTGGGCTGGGGCATGCTGATCGGCGGCTTGGCCTTTGCCGGCTGGAGCCAGCCTTGGCATATTGCTGGCAGCTGGGACCGTGGCACATATTTGGCTGTGTTGTTTATCGTGGTTCTGGGCACCTTGGTGCCGTTTTATTGCTATTTGCTGGCCGTCAAAACCATTGGGCCGCAGCGCACCAGTCTTTTTGCTTGCGCCGAGCCTTTGTCGGCTGCTTTGGTGTCGGTGTTTTGGTTGGATGTCGCTTTTGGCTGGCTCGACGTGTTGGGTTCGCTGTGCATTGTGCTAACCATTTATGTCTTGGCACGCTCAGAACAATTAAAACAATTGGAACAATTGGGGTCAGATCCCAATTAATTTGGCGATGTCATCGAGTTGAAGCACGCTGTAGCCTGTCGCGTACCCCGTCCCATGCTTCACCCAAAGGCGGGGATTCCACCCAAATTTCTTGCACACCCAGTGCATCCATCATGCGCAGTTGGGCAAACAAATCGTGGGCGCAAGCAGCGGCATCGGTGGGCATGGAGAAACAGCGCACACCTGAAGGGATGGCCAAAGTACTGCATGCCCAGACGGCCACAGACTCGCCAGCAGTTGGCAAACGCGCAGCCATTTGCGCCGCACTCATGAGGTGCAAGCGAGCAGTGGGCGCATAGTGCGAGGCCAAGCTGCCAGGGGAGGCGGGACTTGTCTCAACTTGGGGGTCTGCCAAATGTGGCAATGCGCTCAGCACCTGCACACCGCAAGCCACGCTGAGTTGCGACTGGCTCAGCATACCGGGGCGCAGCAGCACGGGAGACGCGCGGCTGCAGTCGACGATGGTGGACTCAATACCCACATCGCAAGCGCCGCCATCAAGCACCAGCAAGGCAGGAAAGGCCTCACGCACATGCGCCGCGGTGGTGGGGCTGACACGGCCAAATAAATTGGCGCTGGGAGCGGCAACACCTTTCACGCCCACGTTGTGCGCCGCCTGCAACAGCGCAATTGCCAAGGGGTGCGAGGGGCAGCGAAGCGCAATCGTGGGGTGACCACCTGCAGCGCTTTCAGCGACACCTGCCAAGCGGGGCAAGATAAGCGTCAGCGGCCCTGGCCAAAAAGCAGCCATTAGGCGGTGGGCAAATTCAGGCACTTGATTTGAAAAAGCAGGAACTTGAGCCGCATCTGACACATGGACAATGAGCGGATGGTCGGCGGGGCGACCCTTGGCGCTGAAGATGGCAGCGACTGCTTTGGGGTTTAAAGCGTCACCGGCTAAGCCATACACGGTTTCGGTGGGCAGACCGATCAACTCACCCCGCGCCAAGGCTTGCGCGGCGTGCATCACCTCGTTGGAGAAAGCGCTCACCACGCGGCAATGCCCAGCAAAGCTGCAGTCTGTAGGGCAACCGCTTTCGCGGCGGCGGGTGTGGCAGCGGTGATGGTGAGGTGGCCCATTTTGCGACCCCTGCGTGCCTCGGTTTTGCCGTACAGGTGCAAATGCACGCCTGGCAGCGCCAACACTTGCGGCCAAGGTGGCTCGCTGGTTTGAGCGCCATTTTGGGCGTCTTTGGCAAACCACAAGTCGCCCAACAAATTCAGCATCACACAGGGACTGTGCAAACGTGGTGTGGTCAGCGGCAAACCCGCCATGCAACGCACTTGAAATTCGAACTGCGACACGTCGCAGCTGTCAATGCTGTGGTGGCCGCTGTTGTGGGGGCGTGGGGCAATTTCATTGACCACTAAGGGGCCTAGCGCATCACGATCGGGGCCATCTTGCAACACAAAAAACTCCACGCACAACACACCCACATAGTTCAAACCTTTGGCGATTTCATAGGCGGCTTTCAGCGCTTGTTGTTCAGTGGCGGCGGGCATTGCCTGTTCAAACACCTCGGTGACTGCCAAGATGCCATCACGGTGTAGATTCATCTGCAGCGGCAAATGCACCATCTGGCCTTCAAAGCCTCGAGCGAGTACCACCGAGCATTCAGCGGCTAAGGCTAAGCGTTTTTCCAAAATACAGGCAGTGGGGTTCGAAGACGTTTGCAGTTGTAGCCAAGCGGGGGCCAACTCGGCCAAGCTCGCTACACGGACCTGTCCTTTGCCGTCGTAGCCCATGCGGGTGGTTTTCAAAATGCCCGGTAGAAGGGCGGCGTTTACTCGGTTGACATCGTCCATGCTGTGCAAAACGGCGTGGGGCGCCACCGGCACCCCGCAACTCACAAAGTGCTTCTTTTCACGTGCGCGGTCTTGCGCCACCGACACGGGTTCAGCGCTGGGCGCACAAGGCAGCGTTAAACCCAGTTGGCGCAAGGCCTCGGCGGGTACGTTTTCGAATTCGGTGGTGACGGCTTGGCACTGTGCAGCCAACTGGGCCAAACCTGCAGCGTTGAGGTAGTCGGCACATACATGCACATGGCTGACCAAGCCCGCGGGGCTGTGCGAGTCGGGGTCAAGGACAGCGGTGCGATAGCCCAGCGCTTGCGCGGCATGGCTCCACATGCGGCCCAATTGACCGCCGCCCAATACGCCCAAGGTGGCGCCGGGCAACAAAGGCTTCACGCGGCGGGGGGCACGGTCATGGCACGTGCAGCCTCGGTTTGTTGGGAGCGAAAAGCGTCCAAAGCGTTTTGCAAAGCGGGGTTGCCATGGGCCAGCATGGCCACCGCAAACAAAGCCGCATTGGCCGCACCTGCGGCACCAATCGCAAAGGTGGCGACTGGCACGCCTTTGGGCATTTGCACAATGCTGTACAGGGAATCAACACCTTGCAAATGTTTGCTGGGAACAGGGACACCCAACACAGGCACTGTGGTTTTAGCGGCCAACATGCCAGGCAGGTGGGCTGCGCCGCCAGCGCCGGCGATGATGACGCGAAGTCCACGTGCTTGAGCCCCTTGGGCGTAGGCGAACATATCTTCAGGCATGCGGTGGGCAGACACCACCTTGGCTTCAAAGGCGATGCCAAAGTCTTGCAGTATCTGCGAGGCGTGTTGCATGGTGTCCCAGTCTGAGCTGGAGCCCATGACCACACCGACAAGAACAGGGTTCATAAGGGTTTAGCAGTGTGAACTGCGGGTAAGCTAGGCGGTTAAGAGAAAATAGATTTTATTCCCCTTGGAACCCGCCCCATGATCGATGTGACCGTTGCGAATTTTGAAGAGGAAGTCATCGTGGCTTCCACCCATATACCTGTGTTGGTTGACTTTTGGGCGCCGTGGTGCGGCCCTTGTAAGTCACTGGGCCCTGTGTTGGAGAAGTTGGAGGTCGACTACGGCGGCCGCTTCAAGCTGGTCAAGATCAATTCCGACGACGAGCAGCCGCTCTCTCAAGCCTTTGGCATTCGCAGCATTCCCACCTGCGTGTTGATGATGGGCGGCAAGCCCGCCGATGGCTTCATGGGCGCATTGCCAGAGGGCAAGGTGCGTGAATTTTTAGACAAGCATTTGCCAAGCGAGGACGAGTTGATCGCCGAAGAAGACTTGAATGAAGCCGAAGCCTTGCTCGCGCAAGGCGACACGGGTTCAGCTTTGGCGAAGTTGCAAGAGGCCTTGGCTATCAACCCCGCCAACGACGAGGCGCGTTTTGACTATGTGAAGCTGCTCATGGCCATGGGAGAGTTGGAACAAGCGCAAGCCGCTTTGGCACCTGCCTTGGCGCAAATTCCGCTGCAACTGCGCTTTGATGCCTTAAAGCACTGGGGCGAGGCGCTGCATTTCGCCAATACCGACGAGCGAGCGCACTGGACGCTGCAACAGTTTGATGCGCTGATCGAGAAAAACAAACGCGACTTCGACACCCGCTTGGCCAAAGCGCGCTTGCTGATGGCCGCCGCCGAATGGACCGCCGCGATGGACGAGCTGTTGGAAATCGTCATGCGCGACAAAGCTTGGAATGAAGAAGCCGCACGCAAAAACATCGTGGCTATTTTGGAATTGTTGACCCCACCTAAGGCCAAAGGCGAAGCAGCCGTGCCAGGCAAATCCGCTGGCGGCATCGAGCTGACCGGCAAAGCCGCTGCCCAAGAAGACCCGCAGGCAGAATTGATCTCCAAATACCGCCGCCGTTTGAGCATGGCTTTGAACTAGTCCGACTCATTTTCTTGCCCATAGCTTGAAGGGCACAAACGCAGCCGCGTTTGAAAAATCCTTGTCCGCTGACAGCAGCGTTAAATCGTGGCGGCCGCACAGTTGTATCAGCAATGCGTCGATGGTGCCGATCTGAACGCCTGAGCGACGACAGACATTGCGCACCTCGGCGGCGGCCACATGGTCTTGGCGGTCCGGTTGAATCAGGGGTAAGGTGCCGAAGCGATCAATGATGGCTTGTCTGTCATTGGGGCCGTTGAACCCTTGCAACAACTCTTGCAGCACCAAGCCCGTCGTCACGACAGCGTCAGAACCCTCAATCGCCTCACGCAATGCAACGACCTCTTTGGTGCCGATTTCCACATCGCGCCTAAGCGCCAACGACCAAACGCTGGTGTCCACCAACAGTGTCATGACCTGGAACGCTCCGCTTTGTAGTCGTAAGTGGCATCCCATTCCAGCTTGCCAAACAGGGCTGAAACACCTTTTTGCTCACGCCGCGCGATGAACTCTTTGAGCGCCAGTGTGACGGCTGCCTTTTTGGTGGACTCGCCGCTGACAGCGAGCACCTTGTCCAGAAGTGCTGGGTCTAATGCAAGATTTGTAGCCATGTGTGTCTCCTTGTGTAAGAGTTTACACATGAAGGCGCTGTCGGTTCAACCCCTCAACCTTGCCCACGCCTCTTGGTATTTATCTGCCGTGAGCGAAATCACCTCTGAGGGCAGCACCGGCGCTGGCGCGGTTTTGTTCCAAGGTGCGCCGTTCAGTTGCGCAGCGTCCAGCCAGTCGCGCAAATACTGTTTGTCAAAGCTCGGTGGGTTGGCGCCTTCGCGGTAGGCATCTGCCGGCCAGTAGCGCGACGAGTCGGGCGTCAGCACCTCGTCCATCAGCACCAGCGTGCCCTCGGGGCTCAAGCCAAACTCGAACTTGGTGTCGGCAATGAGGATGCCTTTGGCCGCGGCGATGTCGTAAGCCGCTTCATACAAAGCGATGCTGATGCTGCGGATGCGCTCGGCCAAGTCCGCGCCAATCATCTCTACGGTTTGCTCGAAAGAAATGTTTTCGTCGTGTTCACCCACCTCGGCCTTGGCCGCGGGCGTGAAGATGGGCTCGGGCAAGCGCGATGCGTTTTTCAAACCCACTGGCAGTGGCACGCCGCACACCGACTGGCTGTCTTGGTATTCTTTCCAACCGCTGCCGGCCAAATAGCCGCGCACCACCGCTTCGACCGGAATGGGTTTCAAGCGCCGTACCAGCATCGAGCGTTGCACCACATAGGGTTTTTCTGCGTCAGACACCACGCTCTCGGGGGCGTCACCCGTCAAATGATTGGGGCAAATATGGCCCAGCTTGTCAAACCAAAACAGCGCCATTTGCGTGAGCAGAGCGCCCTTGCCGGGGATGGGCTCGCCCATCACCACGTCAAACGCGCTGATGCGGTCGGACGCCACCATCAAGATGCGGTCGTCGCCCACGGCGTAGTTGTCGCGTACCTTGCCGCGCGCCAGCAACGGGAGTGAGCCAAGGGTGTGGGTGTGCAAAGTGGGGTTCATGGGGAAATACTTTGGGTTGTAAAAACAGTCACATCAATTGGAGTTGCGGCGCCACGCGTTGCAAGTGCACAAAGTCAGCGTCACGCGCCAACAGGGGCAGTTCGGCCTCCAAGGCACACGCGGCCACCAAGCAATCGATGGGGTTTCGCATTGTCAGTCCTTGCCAGCGGCAGCGGGCATACAGCAATCCCGCTTGGGCGTGCAGATGGCCCCAATCGTGGGGCTCATACAGCTCGACGGTTTCCAAGGCGCTTTGCAAGGCCAGGTAGTGTTGGGGCGATCGTGCGCCTTGCAGCAATTCTTGCAGCACCACGGCGGGCATCAGCACGCCGTCCTCAGACTGCAAAGCGCGACCCAGCGCTTGGTCGTGCTTGGAGCCGGTGGCGCGCAGAAACTCCACCCAGGCCGAGGTGTCGACCAACACAGGTGAACTCACGCTTTGGCAACTTTGCGCTTGGGTATTGCGGAAAAAGCCTCATTGGCGTCGTAGGTGTCGGCCAGCACACCCGTGCCGCGCAAAGCCATGATGGCGCTGTAGTCGGGCTTGCGGATATAGGCTTTGAGGGCGGCCTCGATGGCGGCTTTTTTGGTTTTCACGCCAGCACGCGCCATGACCTGGTTGACCAAGGCGTCGTCTAAAACAATGTTGGTGCGGGTTTCCATGCGCGGCTCCTAAGGTAGGAGCCCCAATTTTATACACATTTTTTGTGTATGCAACACCTTTGGTGTGTGATCAGTTCACTACCTGTGCCAACAAACCTTGGCCATATTTAGCAGCCATCATTTGCAAAGGGGTGTTTTTGATTTTTGCGCCCTGGCCTTCACAACCAAACTCGATGTAGCGCTGTTTACAAATCAGTTTGGCAGCTTCACGTGCGGGTTTGAGCCATTCGCGGGCATCAAATTTGTCGGGGTTTTCTGCCAAAAATTTGCGCACTGCTGCGGTCATCGCCAAGCGGATGTCGGTGTCGATATTGATTTTGCGCACACCAAACTGAATAGCTTTTTGAATTTCAGCGACGGGCACGCCAAAGGTTTGTTTCATCTTGCCGCCAAATTGGTTGATGGTGGCCAGCAGGTTTTGCGGCACGCTGCTGGAACCATGCATCACCAAATGCGTATTGGGAATGCGTTGGTTGATGGCCTTGATGCGCTCAATCGCCAGAATGTCGCCCGTGGGTTCGCGGGTGAATTTGTAAGCACCGTGACTGGTGCCAATGGCAATTGCCAAGGCATCCAATTGTGTTGCTTGGACAAACTGCGCTGCCTCTTCGGGGTCGGTGAGCAACTGCTCCCGCGTCATGGTGGCGTCGGTGCCGTGTCCGTCTTCTTTGTCGCCCTTCATGGTCTCCAAAGATCCCAAGCAACCCAGCTCACCCTCGACCGTGATGCCCAGTTTGTGCGCCATGTCCACCACTTCGCGGGTGACTTTCACGTTGTAGTCAAAACTGGCAATGGTTTTGCCGTCCGCTTCCAAGCTGCCGTCCATCATCACCGAACTGAAACCTAAACCAATAGCGCCTTGGCACACCGCAGGGCTTTGGCCATGGTCTTGGTGCATCACCAAAGGCACATGGGGATAAGCTTCCACCGCTGCTTGAATCAAATGTTTGATGAAGGACTCGCCTGCATATTTACGCGCTCCAGCACTGGCTTGCAAGATGACCGGCGCACCCACCTCATCGGCGGCCGACATCACGGCTTGCACCTGCTCTAAGTTGTTCACATTGAAAGCGGGGATACCGTATTGATGCTCGGCTGCGTGGTCGAGCAGTTCGCGCATAGAAACCAAGGCCATGGCTGTTCCTTATCAAGATAAAAAAGAAGAATTTTAAAAGTACCGCCCAGCAGCAGAACGGGCTTTAAGCAACGCGGCAAATTTTCAGCATATTGGTCCCACCTGGCGAGCCCATCGGTTCGCCGCATGTGATGGCGTACACGTCACCCACACCCACAATGCCTCGCTCTTTCAAGTGCGTTTCGGCTTGCACCAGCGCGGTGTCGCGGTCGGTGCTGGTGTCCAACAACAAAGCCCGCACATTACGGTAAAGGGCCATGCGCCTTTGGGTGGTGACTTTGGTGGTCAAAGCGTAGATGGGAATACGAATATGGTGCCGGCTCATCCAAAGAGGGGTGGAGCCCGACTCGGTGAGTGCCACGATGGCTTTGGCGCCGAGGTGATGGGCTGTAAAAAGCGCACCCATGGCAATGGTCTGGTCGATGAAGGCAAAGGTTTTGCCAGTGAAATCGTTGTCGAGAACGGTTACTTCAGCCTCCTCAGCGGCCAAGCAAATTTGCGCCATTTGCTGTACCGTTTCAAGCGGGTATTTGCCCACTGCCGTTTCGGCACTCAGCATGACGGCATCGGTACCGTCAAGCACCGCGTTGGCCACATCGCTCACCTCGGCACGGGTGGGCACGGGGTTGGTGATCATGCTTTCCATCATTTGGGTGGCGGTGATGGCCACCTTGTCCATTTCCCTCGCCATTTTGATCATGCGTTTTTGCAGCGCTGGCACCGCGGCGTTACCCACCTCAACGGCTAAATCGCCGCGAGCAACCATGATGCCGTCGCTGGCGGCCAAAATTTCTTCCAAATGCGGAATGGCTTCAAAGCGTTCAATCTTGGCAATCAGCCCAGGTTTATGCTTGAAAGGCTCGGCAGCTACATTGCACAACTGGCGCGCCATTTCCATGTCTGTCGCGCTTTTGGGAAAGCTCACCGCCACATAGTCGGCTTGAAAAGCCATAGCGGTTTTGATGTCTTCCATGTCCTTGGCGGTGAGCGCTGGCGCGGTCAAGCCCCCGCCTTGTTTGTTGATGCCTTTGTTGTTGGACAGTTCGCCGCCCATCTTCACCGTGGTGTGCACTTGCTCGCCCTTGACCGCGTCTACCGTGAGCACAATCAAGCCATCGTTGAGCAGCAGCAAGTCGCCTGCTTTGACATCTCGTGGCAGCTCTTTGTAGTCCAGTCCAACCCCTTGTAAGTCACCAAGCTCGGTGCGCGAGGCATCAAGCACAAACTTGGTGCCAGCCTCCAACATCACCTTGCCTTGGGCGAACTTTCCAACGCGGATCTTGGGGCCTTGCAAATCGGCCATGATGGCCACCACCCTGCCTGCACGCTGCGCTGCCTCGCGCACCAGCTTTGCGCGGTCTATGTGGTCTTGCGCTACGCCGTGGCTGAAGTTCAAGCGCACCACATTCACGCCTGCTCGGATCATGTTTTCAAGCAAAGCGGGGTCGCTGGAGGCGGGGCCGAGGGTGGCGACAATTTTTGTAGCATGTTTGGGCATAAAGATCTCGGTTGATTCGCAAAGCATTCTCCCACGCTCAGATGACAACTGTGAAGGCCTGGCTGCATGCAACTGCGCAAGCTTTGAGGCAAGTGGCGCATACAAAAATCGAAAGTCTGGCGCAAACCGCAGACTCAAGCCCAGCCCTACATTGACGCCATGAACTCTTTCTCAACACCTCCGACTGCCCTTTTGGACGCTCTGGCACCCGACTATTTGCGTACGCTGGCCCGGCAAGGGCAGGTGCGGCATTACCGAAAAAACACCTTGCTGATCCAAGAAGGGGATGTGGGATCACAGCTGTATGTGGTGCTTCATGGCAACTTACGCGAATTTGCCATGTCTCAAGACAGCAAGCCGCGCGAAATCACCTTAGCCATGGCTGGTCGCGGCGATGTGCTGGGTTTACAGGCCTTGGAGGGGGGGCAGCATTGCGCAAGCGTCATCACCTTGGGCCCTGCGGTCTGTGCCGTGGTCAGCGCCGAAAGTGTGCGGGTGCTGCTGCAGCACGATCCCCATTTGGCCATCGCTTTGCTGCAGCGGGCTTTGCAGCGTTTGCGTTTGGCCACCCAAACCACCTGTTTGGCCTTGTTTTCTGACGCCTACAGTCGCCTAAGCGCCTTGCTTCAACGCCAGCAAATACCTTTGCAAAGCATGGACCCAGCGCCAGCCCCCATGACACATGCGCAAATGGCACAGCACATTGGCTGCAGTCGGGAAATGGTCAGCCGCATCATGAAAGAGCTGGTGCAGGGGGGCTATGTGGTGCGTGAACCCGACAAGATTTACAGAGTTTGTCGGCGTTTGCCCATGCGGTGGTAGGGGTAAGTTGACGCTAAGGGTGAGTCGGTACAATTGGCACCCTATGAAGACCCATGAACAACCCATTCCTCTCAGTGAGCCCATGCCCCACCGCAAGGTAATCCGCGAGTGGCTGATTCCCTTGTCCAACCGCGTGACTGCCCGCGCCTTGCTACTGCTGCTTCTTGATTTTGCGGTTTGGGGCACATTTTTGGCCGGCACTGTGTATTTCGAGGCCTTGTGGGCCAAGTTGCTGTGTGGCGTTGCCATGGGTTTCACTATCGGGCGTTTGTTCATCATTGGTCACGATGCCTGCCACCAAAGCCTTACACCGCACCGCGGTTTGAACAAATGGGTGGGCCGAATTGCCTTTTTGCCATCGCTCACCACCTTTAGTTTGTGGGATATTGGTCACAATGTGGTGCACCACGGCTATACCAACCTTAAAGGATTCGATTTTGTTTGGGCGCCTTTGACCAGAGAAGAGTTTGCCAAACTTTCATGGATGGGTCGCTTGCTTGACCGCGCTTATCGCAGCGGCTGGGCCCCAGGTCTTTACTACATGATCGAAATTTGGTGGAAAAAAATGGTTTTCCCCACCACCAAAGAAATGCCTACCCGTCGCCCTATATTCGTCAAGGACAGCTTGCTCATCAGCGCCTTCGCCTTGGTTTGGGTGGCTGGCTTGGTAGCGGCGGCCATCGCAACCCAGCAGTCTGTGGCGCTCATTTTGTTGTGCAGCGTGGTCGTGCCGTTTTTGTTCTGGTGCGCCATGATCGGCTTTGTGGTTTATGTGCACCACACCCATGTCAAAGTTTCTTGGCACGATGACCGCAGTGCATGGGCCAAGGCACAGCCTTTTGTGTCCACCACCGTGCACTTGACCTTCCCCTTGAAAATTGGCGCTTTGATGCACCACATCATGGAGCACACCGCCCACCATGTGGACATGAGCATCCCGCTCTACCACCTCAAGCAAGCCCAAGCCAAGTTGGAAACTTTGCTGCCAGGACGCATCATCGTGCAGCCTTTCTCATGGCGTTGGTATTTCCAAACCGCCCGTGATTGCAAGCTCTATGACTTCACCCGCCAATGCTGGACTGACTACAAAGGGCGCGCCACCAGCCAGCCTTTGATGATCCCTGCCTGATGTTTTTCGCAAGGCGTTTTGCATGGTTGTGCGCAGGTTTGCTCAGCCTTTACGTGCCAATTTGGGCGCAAGAGACCCCTACCCGCTCGGTGGTTACCGTGTGCGCCGAGGTGGCCAACAGCTATGCCGAGCAAACCGAGGTCTACAGCGACGCTATCAAACTGCTGATGTACGAGAGCCGCAACAACCCAGCGGAGCAAGCCGAGCGTTTGGAAAAGCTCAAACCTCGCCACGAGGCCTTCAAGCAAACCGCGTTGACCCAAGAGCAAGAGCGACGCCAAAGCCGCTCTTTCAGCGCACAAGATGCAACGTCAGACACCCAAATCAAAACATGGGTGATTGAGAATTTGTTGGACTTTGCCACCGAAAAATTCGGTCAAGACAAATTGTTTTTTAAGTTTTATATTGTTAACCGCTGCAAAAAGCAGTTCGCCCCTTAAGCCGCGCGCTTCATCAAAATCTCAAACGCGGGCAAGGTTTTGCCTTCCAGCACTTCCAAGAAAGCGCCGCCACCGGTAGAGATGTAGCCAATCTTGGACTCAATGCCGTACTTGGCAATGGCGGCCAAGGTGTCGCCGCCACCGGCGATGCTGAAGGCGGCAGATTCTGCAATGGCGTGCGCCACCACCTTGGTGCCGTTCTCGAACGCGTCAAACTCGAACACGCCCATGGGGCCGTTCCACACAATCGTACCCGCCGCTTTGAGTTGCGTGGCCAAGCGTTGTGCGGTCTCGGGGCCGATGTCCAAAATCAAGTCGTCATCGGCCACTTCGTGGGCTTGTTTCACCGTGGCGGGCGCATTCGCGCCAAAGCTTTTGGCGCAGACCACATCGGTGGGAATGGGCACCGCGATGCGGGCGTCGCCTAATTTTTCGCCCCGTGCTTTCATGGCCGCGATCACCGCCTTGGCCTCGCCCACCAAATCGGGTTCAGCCAAAGATTTGCCAATCTTCAAACCCGCCGCCAACATGAAGGTGTTGGCAATACCGCCACCCACGATCAGTTGGTCGACGTTGTTGGCCAGCGCTTGCAAAATGGTCAGCTTGGTGCTGACCTTGCTGCCCGCCACGATGGCGGCGAGTGGCCGCTTGGGGTTGGCCAAAGCTTGGGTGATCGCGTCGATTTCGGCGGACAACAAAGGCCCCGCACAGGCGATGGGCGCGAACTGCGCGATGCCGTAGGTGGTGCCCTCTGCGCGATGCGCGGTGCCAAACGCGTCATTGACATAGATGTCGCACAGGGCGGCCATTTGGCGCGCCAATTCTTCGCTGTTCTTCTTCTCGCCTTTGTTGACGCGGCAGTTCTCCAGCATCACCACTTGGCCGGCGGCCACTTGCACGCCGCCCACCCAGTTGGCCACCACCGGCACCTCACGGCCCAGCAGTTCGCCCAAGCGCTTGGCCACAGGTGCCAAAGAGTCTTCGGGCTTGAACTCGCCCTCGGTGGGGCGGCCCAAATGCGAGGTGACCATCACCGCCGCACCTGCGGCCAGCGCCATCTGGATGCAAGGGACAGACGCGCGGATGCGGGTGTCTTCGCTGATGTGGCCGTGGTCGTCAAAAGGGACGTTGAGGTCGGCACGGATAAAGACGCGTTGCCCTTGGGCTTTTCCTTGGGCGCACAGGTCGGCGAAGCGGATGATGTTCATGGGCTTGTCTCTTTGGTGTGTTATGTGGGCGGTATTTTAGGACTTACCACCCCAACCCAATGTGCAGCGGCAAAAACACTGCCATACCCACCACAATGGTGCCCAGCACCGCTTGGCCTTGACCTCGACGGTAAGCGTAATAAGCCACGCCAGCTGCCGCACCCATGAGCCGCGCATCCAGCCATGTGCTGATCAACAACCCTTGACTGACCAACACTTCGGGTACCACCACCGCCGCCAGCGCAGCAATGGGGGCATATTGCAAGCCGCGTTGCGCCCATGCAGGAAAAGGCAACTCGCGGTTCAAGATAAAGAAAAAGCAGCGCGTGAGCACCGTCATGGCGGCCAAGCCCAGCAAGGTGAGAAGTTCAAACACATCGATCATGTGTTCGCCTTATCCATGCCAGCGGTTTTTTCAATCAATAAACACATCGCCACCGCTGCAGCGATGGCCACCAAGATGTTCAAGCGCAAGGGCAGTGCATAAGCAGCAACAGCCGCCGCGCCAGAGATGACCAAGGAAACGGTGCGCATGCGCGATCTCGCCAGCGAGCAAAGGATGCCCACCAAGGCCAACACGCCGGCAAAGCCTAAACCCCATGCAAGCGGCACTTGGCTGGCCAGCAAAATGCCCAAGATGCTGGCGACTTGCCAGCCCATCCACGTCAAAAAACAGTTGCCGCACAGGTAGGCCATTTCAGCGCGTTGGCCTTGCGCATCGGTAGCGGGTTGGGGGTGGTTTTGCACAAACTGCACATAGTTCAAATCTGCAATCAGGTAACCAATGGTGAGGCGTTGCCAGCGCGGCCAAGCCATCATGTAGCCGCGCAAATGCAAGCTAAATACGGCAAAACGCAGGTTGACGCAAAACGCAGTGGCCAAGAGCACCCACACCGGCGTACCAACAGCCATCAAGGGTGTCACCGCCAACTGTGCACTGCCGCCATACACCAGCAAGGTCATCCATGTAGACATCGCAGGCCCCAAGCCGGCTTGCACCATGGACACGCCCGTCATCAAACCCCAAGCCCAAATGCCTGGCGCTACTTTGAATGCGTCAGCCATGCCTGTGCGAAAGGCGGGGTGGCGAAAATTGGCGGGGTCTAAAAACATGGTGAACGCATCAGCGACCGAGCACCACGCCTTGCCAATAGGGTTGACCACGCAACACCTCGGCAAAAACCAGTCGCTTGCCACCAGGCTTTTGCAGCTGCGTCACCCGCAGCACGCCCTTGCCGCAGACTACATCCAAGCCATGCTCGTTGGCTTGCAGCACCGAGCCAGATGCTTGGCCACTGGCCAGATCCAGCGCATAGGCAGACCATATCTTTAAAGATTGCCCTTGGCACAAGGTGTGCGCCCCAGGGAAAGGGTCGAAAGCACGGATGCGGCGAGACAAGACCGTGGCTGGCAGCGACCAGTCGATCAACGCTTCTTGCTTGTCGATCTTGGCGGCGTAAGTCATGCCCTCATGAGGTTGGGCAACAGCGCTTAACTTAGGCAGTTGCGCCAAGGTTTGCAAAATTCCATGTGCGCCTAAGGCAGCGAGCTTGTCGTGCAAGCTGGCGCTGGTCTCATCCGTTGACAAGGACAAGGCTTGGCGCCACAGCACGGGGCCAGTGTCCAAGCCTTCTTCCATGCGCATGATGCACACGCCGCTTTCGCTGTCACCCGCTTCAATGGCGCGCTGTATGGGCGCAGCCCCGCGCCATCGCGGCAAGAGTGAGGCGTGGATATTCAAGCAACCCATGGGCACGCTTTGCAATGCCCATGTTGGCAAGATCAAACCGTAAGCCACCACCACCATGGCCTCGGCTTGGGCCTGAGCGATGGCCGCTTGGGCGGCGGCGGCTTCGTCGGGATATTTGCCATCCAAGCGCAAGCTGGTGGGTTGGGCCAAGGCCAAGCCGTGTTGCTGCGCATATTGTTTGACGGCGCAGGCTTGCAGTTGCATGCCGCGTCCGGCTGGGCGGTCGGGCTGGGTCAGCACCAAAGCGATGTCGTGTCCGCCAGCATGCAAAGCGGCCAACGCCGTTTGGGCAAAAACCGGCGTGCCGGCAAAGACCAAGCGCATGGCTTAGCGCTCGAGTTCGCGTTGTGCTTTGACCAGCTTGCCGCGTATGCGGGTGCGTTTGAGCAATGACAGGTATTCGACAAACACCTTGCCCATGAGGTGGTCCATCTCGTGCTGAATGCACACCGCCATCAAACCATCGGCTTCATAGATTTGCATTTCGCCTTGGGCGTCCAAGGCTTGAATCCTGACTTGTGCCGCACGTTCAACATTGTCGAAAACGCCAGGCACCGACAAGCAGCCCTCTTCGCCCTTGATGCGCTCATCGCTTTTCCATAGCAACTCGGGGTTGATCATCACCAAGGGCTGGTTGTGCTCTTCGGAGACATCCATCACGACCACACGCTCGTGCACATCCACTTGCGTAGCAGCCAGTCCCACGCCTTTGGATTCGTACATGGTCTCGATCATGTCAGCCGCCAAGGTGCGGATGCGCTCGTCCACCACGGCGACCGGTTTGGCCACGGTGTGCAAGCGGGGGTCAGGGTAGGAAAGAATGGTGAGTATTGCCATGGGGCTGTATTGTCGCTTTTTTAGACCAAGGGGTGAAGTGCGACTGAGGAATAAGCGCACAGCGCCTCCACCTAACGACAGAAGGCGGTTTTTATGCTGATGACTTTCACAGGGGAGCCATCGCCATGTCTTCGTCTCATCTCGTACCACCTGCCATTGACACCCAAGCGCACACACCTCAAAACCTGACCACCAGCGACTGGGCGTTGGCTTTGCGCTTGCTGCTCACACCAGGCCTGGGCTCTCAAAGCGCACGCCGGTTGTGGCGGGAATGCGGCTCCTTGGCCGCCATATGGGCACAGTCCTTTGAGGCTTTGGCACAAGCGCTGGGTGTGTCGCTTGCCACGGCCATGCAGACCGAGCCCCCTGAATGGCAGTCGCATTGCCAGCGCACCAGCGCTTGGCTGGCTTCAGCGGAACTAGGCATAGCGCATGCGGTGTGGACGTGGGACAACAATGCATACCCAACTGGGCTCTTGGCTTTGCACGATGCGCCGCTGCTGGTGTTTGCCCGCGGCCAATTGCACCGGCCCTTGGGGCCTGCATTGGCGGTGGTGGGCAGTCGTAATCCCACACACCAAGGGCGAGAGAATGCCAGAGCCTTTGCCTACAACCTTTGCGTTGGTGGGCACGCTGTGGTGTCAGGCATGGCCATGGGCATAGATGCCGCAGCACACCAAGGCGCTTTGCAAGCCGACGGGGGCAAACACTGTCCCACTGTCGCAGTGGTGGGCACAGGTTTAGATCAAGTCTACCCACGTCAACACCTTGGCTTGGCGCAAGACATAGCGGCGTGTGGATGGGTTTTGAGCGAGCAACCCATAGGCACCAAGCCTTTGCCGCACCATTTCCCATTGCGCAACCGATTGATCGCCGGTTTAAGCCAAGGGGTGTTGGTGGTGGAAGCGGCGATGCAATCGGGCTCGCTCATCACTGCGCAACTTGCGCTAGACCAAGGCAAAGAGGTGTTTGCCATTCCTGGCTCCATCCACTCGGCTTTGTCGCGCGGCTGCCATGCCTTGTTGCGTCAAGGTGCCAAATTGGTTGAGAGTATTCAAGACATCCATGAAGAGTTGCCAGCGCAAGACAGCCCAAGCGTCAACTCCTTGAAGCCTGCGATACCAGCCATCTTGCAAGATGAAAACGCACAAGCGGTGTGGCAGGCTTTAGGCGACGAAGCGCAGTGTTTGGATGTGCTGGTCTTGCGCAGTAACCTGCCTGTGGCACAGGTACTTGCAGTGTTGCAGTTGATGCAAGACCAAGGCTGTGTGGCCATCACAAACGCCGGAAGCTACCAACGCTTACACCTTAGCAGCCCGCCAAGATAAGGACTGAAGTTGCTATACAAATAAGCAGCCGAAAACCCTCTCGGGAGGGTCATCAAAAACAAGGTATATTCTGAACATATGTTCGATGTTCTTGTCTATGTTTACGAACACTACTGGCGCGGCGAGGCCTGTCCTGAGTTACCTCTCTTAGGACGCAAACTCAGTGCCGCCGGCTTTGACGCCGACGAAATCGAGCAAGCCCTGTCTTGGCTTGCGGGTTTACACACCGCTGCCAACAATGCCGAAACCATTCAAATCAATGCACCCAAAGCCGCTTGGGAAACTGCGTATGTGCAGTCACCCATCAGCATGCGTGTTTATTCCATGGCCGAGCAGCAGCAGCTGGGGGCAGCAGGCCTGGGCTTTATCACCTTCATGGAAGGTGCTGGTGTGTTGCCGCCTCAGGTGCGCGAGATTGTGGTGGACCGCGCAATGGCTGTGACAACCCACCCCATTAGCTTAGACGACTTGAAAATCATCGTCTTGATGGTTTACTGGAGTGCTGGCATCGAACCCGACGCTTTGGTGCTAGATGAGTTGTGCGACGACCAAGAATCGCGAATCGCGCACTAGCGCGTCAAACCACCGCACCCGCGTTAGGGTCGTTAGGGTCTTCGTCTGGCCCATCTTTTTTCACCGCTTTGATCAAGTCTTCACGGCGTATGCCCAGCCACATGGCAATCGCAGCGGCCACAAACACCGAAGAATAAATGCCAAACAAAATGCCAATGGTCAGCGCCAAGGCAAAGTAGTGCAATGTGGCGCCGCCAAACAGCAGCATGGACAAGACCATGAGTTGTGTGGAGCCATGGGTGATGATGGTGCGGCTGATGGTGGAGGTGATGGCGTTGTCGATGATTTCGAGCGTGTTCATCTTGCGGTAGCGGCGAAAGTTTTCGCGTACCCGGTCAAAAATCACCACCGACTCGTTCACTGAATAGCCTAAGACAGCCAGCACCGCAGCCAGAACCGGCAGAGAAAACTCCCACTGAAAGTAAGCGAAAAAGCCCAAAATGATGATGACATCGTGCAAGTTGGCGATGATGCCAGCCACCGCGTATTTCCATTCAAAGCGAATGGCCAAGTAAATCATGATGCCAATGACCACACAGGCCAAGGCTTTGAGGCCGTCGATGGCCAGCTCGTCACCCACTTGCGGGCCGACAAACTCGGTTCGGCGCAACTCGGCGCTGGCGTCCATCTCCTTGAGGCTGCCAAACACTTTGTTGCTCAGCTCAGCGGAGTTGGCGCCTTTGGCGGCAGGCATGCGGATCAGCACATCCCGTGCTGAACCAAAATTTTGCACTTGCACATCGTTGATGCCCAAGGCCGCAATGCGCTCGCGCATGGGGTCTATGGCCACAGGCTGCGCAAAACTCACCTCCATCAAGGTGCCGCCGGTGAACTCCACCGACAAATGTAGGCCACGGCTGAAGAGGAAAAACACCGCCGCCAAAAAGGTGATGAAGGACACCGCGTTAAACACCAAAGCATGGCGCATGAACGGGATGTCTTTGCGGATTTTGAAAAATTCCATGTCAGACTTTCTTTATTCGGCTTTGGCTTTGGCGATCACGTCTTGGGTGGCCGCATCAGGCTTCCACACGGTGCCAATCGAGACAGTTTGCAAACGCTTTTGGCGGCCATACCAAAGGTTGACCAAACCGCGTGAGAAAAACACCGCCGAGAACATGCTGGTGAGAATGCCTAAGCAATGCACCACAGCAAACCCACGCACCGGCCCCGAGCCAAACGCCAACAACGCCAAACCAGCGATCAAGGTGGTGACGTTGGAGTCCAAGATGGTGGACCAAGCGCGGTCGTAACCGGTGTGAATGGCGGTTTGCGGAGCCGCCCCGTTGCGCAACTCTTCACGCACACGTTCGTTGATCAGCACGTTGGCATCAATCGCCATGCCCAGCACCAGCGCCATGGCCGCCATGCCTGGCAAGGTGAGCGTGGCTTGCAACATGGATAAAACGGCTACCAACAGCAACAAATTCACTGCCAACGCCACGCTGGAGATCACGCCAAACAAGGCGTAGTAAATGCACATGAAGGCGGTCACCGCGACAAACCCCCAAGTCACGCTGTCAAAGCCTTTAGCGATGTTTTCTGCACCAAGGCTTGGACCAATGGTGCGCTCTTCGATGATTTCCATGGGTGCGGCCAGCGAGCCTGCCCGCAACAACAGTGCTGTGTCAGCGGCTTCCACGGTGGTCATGCGCCCTGATATTTGTACCCGACCACCACCAATTTCACTGCGAATGACAGGCGAGGTGACGACTTCGCCCTTGCCCTTTTCAAACAGCAAAATCGCCATGCGCTTGCCCACGTTTTCGCGCGTGACTTCTTTGAAGATGCGAGCGCCTTTGGCGTCCAAAGTCAGGTGCACAGCGGCTTCTTGGGTTTGGTTGTCAAAGCCGGGTTGGGCGTCAGTCAGGTTTTCGCCCGTCAGCACCACCAACTTTTTCACAATGACGGCTTGGCCGCTGCGGTCCAGGTATTTTTCCGCACCAAAGGGCACGGGGCCGCTGCCTACCTCGGCCAGTCGAGCCTCGCTGCCTTCTTCGACCATGCGAATTTCAAGTGTGGCTGTGCGCCCCAAAATGTCTTTGGCCTTGGCTGTGTCTTGCACGCCTGGCAGCTGCACCACGATGCGGTCCAAGCCTTGTTGCTGAATGACAGGTTCTGCCACACCCAACTCGTTGATACGGTTGTGCAAGGTGGTGATGTTTTGCTTGAGGGCTTGATCTTGCACTTTGCGCGCCGCTTCGGGCTTCAAATTGGCGCTGAGTTTGATTTCATCGCCTTGCGGGCTGAGGGTAGACACCAAATCGGGGAACTGGTCGCGCATGAGGGACTGCGCCGCATCGGCTGTGGCTTGTTCGCGAAACCCCATCAGAATTGTTGCTTTTTCGCGCGATATGCCGTTGTGCCGCAGGTTTTTTTCGCGCAAAGCGCTGCGCAAATCACCACTTAAGGAATCCAGCTTTTTGGTCAAAGCCGCTTGCATGTCCACTTGCAGCATAAAGTGCACGCCACCGCGCAAGTCCAGACCCAAGTACATGGGTGCTGCGTGCAGAGCGGAGAGCCAACTTGGGGTGCGCGGAATCAAGTTCAGCGCCACCACATAAGCGGGGTTGGCCGCATCAGGGTTGAGCGCCTGCTGGACAGCATCTTTGGCTTGCAGTTGCTGTTCGGTGGTTTCGAACCGCGCTTTGAGCGAGTTGTTTTCAAGGCTCATCAAGGCAGGTGTGAGAGAAGCGGCTTTGAGCGCTTCTTCTACCTTAGCCAAGGTGGCTGTGTCTACTTTGGCACTGGCGCGAGCAGGAGACACCTGCACGGCAGGGGCTTCGCCAAAGAAGTTGGGCAAGGTGTACAAACCACCCACGCAAAAAGCGACAAGGATGACCAAGTATTTCCAAAGGGCATAACGGTTCATGGCGCAGGCGTCAGGGTTAAATTATTTGATGCTGCCTTTTGGCAGTACTTGCACCACCGCTGAGCGCTGCAGTTGCAGGGTCACGCCGTTGCCCACTTCTAAGCTAATTTGGTTGTCGCCAAGTTGGGCGATCTTGCCCAGCATGCCGCCAGATGTCACCACTTCGTCGCCTTTGGCCAAAGCGTCGAGCATGGCTTTGAGTTCTTTTTGGCGTTTCATTTGTGGGCGGATCATGACGAAATACAGCACCACAAACATCAAAACCAAAGGCAGCATGCTCATGAGAGATGAGCCGAGGTCGCCCCCGGAGGTGGCAGCAGGCGCGGATTGGGCGAAGGCAGATGAAATGAACACAGTAAATTCTCCAGATTCGGGCAACCGGCGATTGTATGCGGTTGGGTTTTAACCCTTGGTTGCAAGTGAATGTCATGGCGAGCCCTGAGGCCTAAGCAATCTAGCCGCCATGGTGCAGACCTATTGGCACATCGGCCGCATGATTGTGGAAGACGAGCAAGGCTGGAGCGTGCGGGCGCTGGATCGGCAAATCTCCACCCTTTATTTCGAGCGTTTACTCAGCTCGCAAGACAAAGTCAAAGCGCAACTGCAAGACGAGGCGGCGCACAACATGGCTAAAGACGCAGCCCCCGACCCGCGCGACTTCATCCGCGACCCCTATGTGTTGGAGTTTTTAGGCGCACCCGCCGTGCCAGCCTTGAACGAAAAGAACCTGGAGCAAGGCCTGCTGGACCAGTTGCAAACCTTTTTGTTGGAGTTGGGCAAAGGCTTTGCCTTTGTCGCACGGCAAAAGCATTTGCGCGTGTTTGACGAGCAACACCGCAACGAGGGCGACAACCCGACGCTTGGGCTGATTCTTTGCTCAGAGCGCAACGCGGCCGTCGCCAAGTACTCGTTGCTGGCGGACAAAGCCCAACTGTTTGCCAGCAAATACCAAGCGGTCATGCCCACCGAGGCAGAGTTGCAAGCGGAGTTGGAGAGGGACAGGGCTTTGTTGGAAATCAGAAAGGAATAAATGCGTGACCCGAATTTCAATCTAGCAACTGGCCCTGAAAGTGGACGAGTAGCTGCTTTGATCAGTGGAGGAAACATACGTCTGAAATTCTCATAGCTGGGGGCTGTCGAGAGGCCTCAGGCGAAGCATCGGCTACATCAACCTCACAAACGACGCATGAGGCAGGTCGGCCGCAGCCGACGTTGTGCAAGCATGGAGGCGAGGCCGAGCCTGCTCAGGCGCCGTTGAGGGGGATTGCTTCAGGGCTCAAGCCCCTCGCAATGACAACAGCTTGCAATGACGCGCTTTAACTCAGGTGCACCCCAATCAACCCCGCCAACTCAAACATCCCCACTGAATCTTTGCCAAACACGGTTTTCAGTTTCGCGTCGCATTGGATGGTGCGTTTGTCTTTGGGGTCTTGCAAGCCGTTGGCTTTGATGTAGTCCCATAGCTTTTTCATCACCTCGGTGCGGGCCACGGCCTCGGGGCCAATCACTGCGGATAAGGCGGCGCTTGGGGCTTTGCCCGCAGCAGCTTTGCGCGGGGCTTTGGGCTTGGCGTCTTTGGCGGTCTTAGCTGCAGCTTTCTTCGCCGCAGAGGTCTTTTTGCCAGGCATGGTTTTGCCCGCGGCTTTGACCAAGGCGCGGGTGGTGGGTGCGCCGCCTTTTTTCGGGTACTTGCTGGGCTCAAACGCAAAGCTCACTTTGCCGGCCTCAGCGTCGTAGGTCAGATAGGCTTTGAAAGCCCTGCGGGTGCGCATGGAAACAAACTTTTCCAGCAAATCGGTTTTGCCCTCGGCGAGCAGCTTTTTGATCTGGTCGTGCTCGATCACCTGTTGCAAGATGACGCGCCCGCTTTTGAAGTCGCAGCTGGGCGTGGGCTGGGCGTTGGTGGGCACGGACTTGCTGCACACATAGTTAGAGCCATGCTCATGCACCGCAGAGCCGCACTTGGGGCAAGCGCCCAGGTTCTCGGCCTCGCCAAACTCGACAATCTCGCCGCTCTCGGCGTTTTTGTCGTCGCCGAAGTCAAACTCCAGCTTCCAGTTTTTTTCTTCCTCGTTGAAGACCAAAGCAATTTCAGCGGTAAAAGGCCAACCCGCTTTGGAGCGGAAACCTTCCAAGGGGCCGATTTTTTTGTCGTGCAAAAACTGCTCCACCTCGGTGGGCTCAAAGGTGCGGCCTGCCGGTGTTTTGCCAAACGAGAAACCGCAGCCTGGGCCTTCAATTTCCCCGTCGGCGTTGGTTTTGGCCACCGCACCGGCTTTACCGACGCAGGTGTAGCGGCGGTAGTTTTCTTTCACCACGCCGCCACAGGTGGGGCAGGGGGTGGTGAGGGTGGCGTAGTCGCCGGGGATGGTGTCGCGGTCGTATTCCTTGGCCTTCTTCACCATGCGACCGGTCATCTCGGCGATGTCTTTCATGAAGTCTTCGCGGGACAACTGGCCTTTTTCCATTTGCGAGAGCTTGAACTCCCAGTCACCCGTCAGGTCGGCGCGTGAGAGTTCTTCGACCCCCAAGCCACGCAAGAGCGTCATCAGCTGAAACGCTTTGGCGGTGGGAATCAGCTCACGCCCTTCGCGCAGCATGTACTTTTCGTTCAGCAAACCTTCAATGATGGATGAGCGGGTGGCAGGTGTGCCCAAGCCCTTTTCTTGCATGGCTTCGCGCAGTTCGTCGTCTTCCACGGTTTTGCCCGCACCTTCCATCGCACCCAACAAGGTTGCCTCGGTGTAGCGTGCGGGTGGGCGGGTTTTCAAGCCCTTGGGGTCGGCCTCATTCACCTTGGGCTTTTCGCCCGCTGCGAGCTTGACCAAAATCTTGCCGGACTCTTTGTCTTCTTCCTCGTCTACTTCTTTGCCGTAAATGGCTTGCCAGCCCGGCTCGACCAACACGCGGCCAGTGGTTTTGAAGTGGTGGGTTTTACCGGCAGCGGCGACTTGGCTGATGCGGGTGGTGTCCATGAACTGCGCGGCGGGGTAGAACACGGCGATGAAGCGTCGCACCACAAAGTCGTAGAGCTTTTGCTCGGCATCCGACAAACCGCTGGGCGCTTCTAAAGTGGGGATGATGGCAAAGTGGTCGCTGACACGGGCGTTGTCAAACACCTTTTTGCTGGGCTTGATGTAGCCCTGCGCGATGGCGGTTTTGGCAAACGGTGCCAAGTGGCCCATGCCGCTGCTCGCCAGCATTTGCATGGTGTCTTTGACGGTGGGCAGGTAGTCCTCGGGCAGGTGGCGCGAATCGGTACGCGGGTAGGTCAGTGCCTTGTGGCGCTCGTACAGGCTTTGCGCGAGCGACAGTGTGGTTTTGGCCGAGAAGCCAAAGCGGCCATTGGCCTCGCGCTGCAAGGTGGTCAGGTCAAACAGGCCTGGGCTGCCTTTGCTGCTGGGCTTGCTTTCTTCGGTGACGGTGGCGGTTTGGTGGCGCACCGCATCGGCAATGGCTTGCGCTTCGCTTAACGCCCATACGCGGTCTTCTTTGATCTCTTTGTCGTCGGCGTTGGCTTTGTGGGTGGGGTTGAACCATTTGCCCGCATAAGCCCCAGCGGCGGCGGCAAAGCTGGCGTGGATTTCCCAGTAGTCGCGGCTGATGAACTTTCTGATCAGTTCTTCGCGCTCGACCACCACCGACAGGGTGGGCGTTTGCACCCGACCCACGGTGGTCAAGAAAAACCCACCATCGCGCGAATTGAAAGCCGTGAAGGCGCGGGTGCCATTGATGCCCACCAGCCAATCGGCCTCGGAGCGGCTGCGGGCCGCGTCGGCCAAGCCTTGCATTTGTTGGCTGGTGCGCAAGCTGCCAAAGCCGTCACGAATGGCTTGCGGCGTCATGGACTGCAGCCACAGGCGCTGAACCGGCTTGTCCAAGGGCTTTTTGCCGCCAGCGTATTGCTCGATCAAACGGAAGATGAGTTCGCCCTCGCGCCCCGCGTCACAGGCGTTGATGATGGCGGAAACATCTTTGCGCTTGGCTTGCTTGACCACCGCGGCCAGTCGCGACTTGGTTTTGTCGACCGGCTTCAAGTCGAAGTAAGGCGGGATGACCGGCAGATGCGCAAAGCTCCACTTGCCGCGCTTGACGTCAAACTCTTCGGGCGCTTGGATTTCCACCAAATGGCCCACCGCGCTGGTGACCACAAAGGTGTCGTTCTCGAAATGATCGTCGTGCTTTTCAAACTTGCCCGCGCTGGGCGTCAAGGCGCGAACGATGTCTTGTGCCACAGAGGGCTTCTCGGCGATGACCAGTGTTTTGCTCATGAAAAATTACTTCCTTGTGTTGCCTTGTGCCTGGGGCTTTGCGGGTCATGGCATGACCCTACAATGCGCCTCTCGCACGCGCACGCGCGCGCACGCATGTGCATGTATATAAATTAACAGAGTTTTGACCTTGTCCAAAAACCCCTCCCTTTTGCCCCCATCGGGTCGTCGCATTCAAACCCGTCGCTCGGGCGTGCATGGCAAGGGCGTGTTCGCTGTGCAGCCCATCGCCCAAGGCGAGAAGGTGATCGAATATGTGGGCGAGGTCATCACCTGGAAAGAGGCCGATCGGCGCCA
>NZ_JBBAOI010000004.1:0-190333 GCF_040401495.1 Limnohabitans sp. | reverse complement strand
GTTCACGCCATCTTTCAAGCCAATGTTTTGCAAATGCCCATCAACTCGCCCTTGGGTTCGCTCACCTTGGTGGCCAGTGACAAAGGTTTGTGCGGCGTTTGGTTTGACGATCAGGCACACCGACCCGATTTACGCCATCTTCCTTGGGGCCCATCGCAACATTGGTTACGCCTTGCGAAAAGCCAATTGGCTGATTACTTTGCAGGCAAACGGCAGTCGTTTGATATCCCTCTAGACCTTGCCCAAGGCAGCGAGTTTCAGCAACGTGTTTGGCGGGCCTTGTTACAAATACCTTATGGACGCTATTCCACTTATGGCGAATTGGCGCAGTACTTGGGCCAAGCCCAAGCCGCACGTGCGGTTGGCATGGCGGTGGGGCGCAACCCCTTAAGCATCATCGTGCCTTGCCACCGCGTGGTGGGTGCCAATGGCGCGTTAACGGGATACGCCGGTGGCATATGGCGAAAAATGGATTTGCTACAGCGCGAAGGCACGCTTTTGTGACAGACGCTGTTCGGTGGCGTCAATGGCTGCCAGAGTTTGTGCTGCTAGGCGTGATATGGGGTTCTTCCTTCCTCTTCATGCGCATGACCTCGCAAGAGTTTGGTAGTTGGTCCACAGCTTGGCTAAGGGTGAGCGTGGCGTGGTTGACCTTGCTGCCTTTTTTGCTATGGCAGGGACAAGCCCATAGCCTTGGCCGGCATTGGCGACGCATTTTGCCCATGGGCGTGGTGAACTCGGGTATCCCTTTTATTTGCTATGCCTATGCGGTGATGTTCATCTCCACCGGTTTATCGTCGATTCTCAATTCCACCACCCCACTGTTTGGAGCATTGATCGCTTGGGTTTGGTTTAAGCAACAACCCGCAAACTCTCGTGGCCTAGGTTTGCTCTTGGGCTTTGCGGGTGCAGTGTTACTGGCTTTGACCATGCCTGGCGGCGTATCTTTCAAAGCAGGAGGCTCTGGTTGGGCGGTACTGGCTTGCTTGGTAGCCACCACCTGTTACGGTTTGAGTACCCATTACTCGCAACGTTATTTAAGCGATGTGCCCACCATGACCATCGCGGCTGGAAGCCAACTGGGAGCGAGCTTGGTGTTGGCTTTGCCAGGCATTTGGTTTTGGCCTGAGCAGTGGCCCAGCGACAGCGCTTGGTGGAGCTTGCTGATGATTGGCGTGGTGTGTACTGGTCTGGCTTATGTGCTGTATTTCCGCTTGATCGCCAAAGTGGGGGCGTCTCGCACTATGACCGTGACCTATTTGATACCACTGTTTGCCAACATTATTGGCATTGGGTTCTTGAACGAAGTCATCACGACTTGGGGGATCCTGTGTGCCGCCATGATCTTGACCGGCACCGCGCTGGCTGCGGGCTTGGTGAAGCTACCCCGCTGAGCTGTATCGTCAATACGAAGGTCAGCCTTGAAGTTGCTTCATCAATAGACCATGCAAATGCGAACCCGGCTTGGCCAATTCATTGACGATGCTGAAGTGGTGCAAGCCTTGCAAATCTTCCACCAAGGGCACACGCTCACGACCCCATGCTTCTTGTATGAGATGGTTGTGACGAATAAAAGCGTCACTCTCCAAAGCACCCGCCACGCTGATCAAGCTCCCAGAGAAAGGTGCCGGCATCCAAGCCGGACTGCAGCGCAGCACCTCGGACTCGGTCAAGTGCAAAGAGGACTGCAACATGGGTGAGTGCATCACGCTGTCTAATTCGTAAAGACCCGAAATAGACAACACGCTTTTAACTAAGTCTGTTGGTAAATCGGGCTGGTGGCGCTGCCACTGACAAGCCATCAGCATGGCGGCCAAATGCCCACCGGCGCTGTGACCCGCAATATGAATGCGAGAAGGGTCGCCGCCCCACCTGTCTATAGAGCGCCACACCCAAACCAGCGCCTTGACCATTTGCATGACGATGTCAGAAATGGTCACCGCAGGGCACAGTGCGTAATTGGGCACCACCACACAAGCGCCTTGGCTCACAAAAGCAGGTGCAACGAAGGAGTGGTCTGATTTGTCCAAAGAGCGCCAATAACCTCCATGAATAAACACCAAGACAGGCGCATGAGGTTGAGTTGCCGGAAAAATATCGAGGGTCTCGCTGGGCCCTGCACCATAGGCGATATCTGTTGAGCCGCCCAATAAATCACGTGCAGCAACGGAGTCTGCCGCCCATTGGGCGAAATAGTGGGCGAAATCGGGCACACGCGCCCGATTGTTGTACATCTGATCGTAGTGATCGGGCGACAACAAAGCGGTTTATTTGTTGGTTTGCGCCTGACGAATGGCGGTACTGGCTTCGGTACCGGCATTGCCGCCCGTTGGGTTTTGGATCACCAAGCCCAGCAAACGTGCCCCGTGTTCCACTGCAATGGAGCCATAGGAAATATCACCATGAACCACCGAATCTTTGTGAAATTCGACGCGTTCAGAAGCGTAAATATTGCCTTCCACCTTCCCCGCCACCATCACTCGGTGGGCGGTGACGTCGCCCGACACCTCACCACTGGCGCCGATGGCTACTGTCACCTTGTGTTCCTTGGTGGTTTCAATATTGCCCACCACCTTGCCGTCGATACGAACACTGTCGAGCAACACTAGGCGCCCATAAATTTGAGTAGTGCGCCCAATAAGGGTTTCAAAACGTTCTTGCGAACTGGCCAAGGGCTTGTCGCGCAGTTTTTCAAACATGGAAGGCTCCGGTAAGGGGTGTAATTAGCTCGATCCTGAAGGCAGGACTTGTGCGGGGTTGATGACCCTGTCTTTATTAAATACTTCGTAGTGCAAATGTGGTCCGGTTGAACGCCCTGTGCTACCGACTTCGCCCAAAACGCCGCCGCGCTCAACCATGTCGCCAACTTGCACGATGCGTTTGCTTAAGTGGGCATAGCGGGTGGAAAAGCCTTCGGCATGGTGAACCTCGATGACATTGCCATAGCTGTGGTCCCAAGCAGATCGGGTAACGGTGCCTTGAGCGGTAGATACCACCAACGTGCCCATTGGCGCGGTGAAATCCAAGCCTTCATGCATGGCTAGACCGCCAGTGAAAGGGTCATTTCGGATACCAAAACCACTGGTGATACGAAAGTCGCCGCGCACTGGCATGGCTGTTGGCAAGGAATGCAGCCACTCGAGTTGCTTTTCCCAACGGGTGTGCAACTCAGACACAGCGGTCTGGGTTTGTAAGAATTCTTGCAAAGTTTGGTCGAACTCAATGCCCAAAGGCTGACGAATAAATGAAGAAAACGGACGAGGTGCGACCAAGGGACCGCCCTTGTTGTCGTCTTTGCGGTTGACTTTGTCGCGCACCACATTGGGAGTGGCCATCTCCATGAACCTGTTTTTCATGGTTTCGAGTTGGCGAATTTCGTTGACGGTGTTGTGCATGGATTCGCGCAACTGGGACAAGTGATCGCGGTAGACGGACTCCATGCGCTTTTGCTCAGCTTCGGTAGTAACGCCACCAATGCTTCGGGCTAAGTCTGGGTTGTACTCAACCGCAATTTTGAAACCCACAAAATGCAATAGAAAACCCGCACTGAGCAAAAACAGCGCGACTACGGCGCAGGACATCAGCACCGTGCGAAAGGTGATGGAGATCGTCCTGACATTTCCAGTGGGCCCTGAAAGCCACATCAATTGCATAAATCGTCCCTGTGAGTACCTGTCCAGAAACAGGATCGCCATTCTAGGCCCATAGCTTTAGGCCTCAAAGAAAAAAAAGCCTTAAAAACCCCATTAATATACTATAAAGTACTCAAAATTAAAGGTGTTTACCCCCAAAAGCGGCTAACCCAGCCGCTAAAGAACCACACAGCAGTCAAATTTGTCAGCCAAGCCCAAAAAAAGCGATTCAGCCCAAAGAACCAGAAAACCAAAAAATGAAACACCGCCGCGATAACTATAAAGAGCAATGCCCCGTTAGGGTTGAGTAAGCCCAAGGGGAACACGGCTTCCCACACAATGAACGCCCAGCTACAGAGCAAGGCCACCTTGGGACGTCGAAAAACGCTGTCTGCAGGTAAAGGACCATAAATGCCTCCATTGAGGAAAACGGTTAGCGCTCGCCCACTTCGCCACTCGGGTTGCAGCAATTTGACCCAGCCAGAGACAAAGTAGGAACTCAGGGTATGGATGGCGATGTAGGACAAACCGACCGCCCAGCCCAAGCCCTTTCCTGCCCAAAGCGACACCACATGGGCAATCAAGATCCCCGTGATAGTCACCAAGGTCATGAAATCGCTGCCGCCATTAAAGGCACCGCGCCAACGCACCAGCAGCAAAAGTGTTCCCACAAACAAGACCAAGGCCAGACCTAAGCTGGCACCTTGAGCGACCAAAATCACTGCGGCCAAGCCCCTAACCCATAATTGCACACGGTAAGGCAGGGGTTGAAAAATGGCATCGAAAAAGCGCCCGACCCAAGGCGATTGCAGCGGAATGTCTACCCTTTGGGCCGGCCAAGACCACACGCCAGATACATCACTGCTAGGCGCGATACTCAGATATTCGGCCACCTGAATGAGCAAACTGATGCCGCACAAGACCTCGAGACAGCGCACCAAGGTGTCGCCGTTCATAGTCTGATCTCTGGGCTGCGCAAGACGGTGTCGCTTTCGCCATAGCCTTGCGGCGTGGGACGCTCTAGGCGCAATTCAAATTGACATACCCCATCAGCGCTATGTTCTCGCGCAGCCTGCGCTGCCAAGCGGCACACCAGTTGGTAGCTGACCAAAGGGCGTGCATCAGCGCCTTGGCCCAAATCTTTGATGTCGCTAGACAAATGGTCAACCAAGTTTTGCTGCGCTAGCAGCAAATTGCCTTGGGGATTGTGGAAGACATCGAGTACACGACGCTGCCTTCGGGGATACACCCACTGCCAATCGCTCCACACCTGAGTCTGGTCTTGGTAGCGCACATACAAATGCGGTACCGGTCCAACTTTGTGAAAGAACTGCCAGTTGGGGAAAAAAGCACGAAATAAAAACAACCAAGGGCCGCGCACTGTTTGGCGCCGGTACACCAAGGATGCCGCGAGCACAGCAAAATACGCCACCAGCAACCAAACGGTTGATTCCATGCACCCTCCTGTGTCAACTCTTAGCGATTGTCTCGGAATTTAGTTTCTAACCGTGCGCTGCTGCTGAGCGTGTAAAGTCCTGTCTTTAAATACTTTCTCATTGACCCCCTATATTTATTGCGCATGAGCTCTCGCCCCCCCGCCAATTCCTTGTCGTTTGAAATCAAAAGCGCTTCTTTGCCCTTGGTGTCTTTTGTTATGAAAAGCGCGGATATCGCGCTGGTGGCGCAAGATTTGCAAACCCGATTGGGGGACACCCCCGATTTTTTCGACAACGACCCTGTTCTTGTCGATTTGCAGCACCTAGACGACCAAGCGGGTCCGCTTGACTTGCCCGCCTTGGTACAGCTTTTGCGTAGCTTTCGCATGAACCCTGTGGCTTTGCGTCCAAGCAATGCCGTGCATGAGGCCGCAGCCACCTTGGCTGGCTTGTTCCTCACTACCGAGGCCCGCACCTTGCCCCAAAACCCTGTAACCCAAGAGGTGGTGCGAGAAGTAGAAGTGATTCGTGAAGTGGTGCGTGAAGTGGCCAGCGACGGCACTGCCATGGTGGTGGACAAGCCTTTGCGCTCAGGACAGCATGTGTACGCCAAGGGGCGGGACTTGGTCATGTTGGCCATGGTGAATCCAGGGGCGGAAATCATGGCCGATGGGCATATTCATGTGTATGCCCCCCTGCGTGGCAAAGCCATTGCAGGTGCCAAAGGCGACACATCTGCACGTATTTTCACCAACAGCTTAGAAGCCGAGTTGCTGTCTATTGCGGGGGTTTACCGCACCAGTGACACGCCCTTGCCTAAAGAGGTGGCTGGCAAGGCTGCCCAAGTCTGGTTAGCGGGCGATAAGCTGGTGATGCTTGCCTTGTAAACTCCTAGCTTCACTGCTTTTGACAAAACTGTCATAGCCAGTGTTTTCAATCAATCAAGGATTTGTTTAGATGACGAAAATTGTCGTGGTGACTTCGGGCAAAGGCGGCGTGGGCAAGACCACCACCAGTGCCAGCTTTGCATCTGGTTTGGCTCTGCGTGGGCAAAAAACAGTGGTGATCGACTTTGATGTGGGCTTGCGCAACCTTGACCTCATCATGGGATGCGAGCGGCGTGTGGTGTACGACTTTGTCAACGTCATCAATGGCGAAGCCACCTTGAACCAAGCGCTCATCAAGGACAAACATTCCGACAACCTTTATGTGCTGGCAGCCTCTCAAACCCGCGACAAAGAAGCTTTAACGCAAGAAGGCGTGGAACGTGTCTTGCACGAACTCACAGGCATGGGTTTTGACTTCATCGTGTGCGACTCACCTGCGGGTATTGAAACCGGCGCCATGATGGCCATGCACTTTGCCGATGAAGCCTTGGTTGTGACCAACCCCGAGGTGTCGTCTGTGCGTGACTCAGACCGCATCTTGGGCATGCTCAGCAGTCGCACTTTGCGTGCGATTCAAGGCCAAGAGCCCATCAAAGAACATTTGCTCATCACCCGCTACAACCCCAACCGCGTGCTCGAAGGTCAAATGCTGTCTTTGGATGACATCCAAGACATTTTGCGCATTCCCCTGCTTGGCGTCATCCCTGAATCAGAAGATGTATTGCAAGCCTCCAACCAAGGCTTGCCCGCGGTACTACTGGAAAAAAGCGATGTGGCCGAGGCCTACAAAGACGTCATCGAACGCTTTTTAGGCAAAGACGTTCCGATGCGCTTTACCGAAGCCGTCAAACCCGGCCTGCTGCAACGCGTGTTTGGGCGGAGATAAGCCCATGTCGTTTTTGTCTTTCCTGATTGGCGAAAAGAAAAAAACCGCCAGCGTCGCCAAAGAGCGTTTGCAAATCATCTTGGCGCATGAGCGCTCTGGCCGCACGGCCCACCAGCCCGATTATTTGCCCGACTTACAACGGGACTTGATCGCAGTTTTGTCCAAATACGTCAACATCAATCCTGAAGACATCAAGGTCAACTTGGAACGCCAAGACAACCTTGAGGTGCTGGAAGTGAAAATCGAGTTGCCAGACGCTCGCTGAAACTTTGCCGCCCACTTCTAAGCCATTACGCCCCCATTACTTGGGGAGCTTGCCGCCACTTTTCAGACATTCATCGATGGTTTTGAACTCGGTGAATTTCTTGGTGCGCTCGTAACTAGGGCTCTTGGCATCGTGGCAAATGCCGCTGTCGGACTTTTTCACCACTGGCGCAGCTGGTGCTGCTGCGGGTTGGCCAGCTGGCAATTTGCCACCACTTTTCACGCACTCGTCGAGCGACGCAAAAGCCGTGAACTTCTTGGTATTGCCATATGAGGGGGAGCCTTTTTCATGACAAATGCCTGAATCGGACTTTTTCACGGCGGGGTCAGCGGCAAACAACAAGCTGCTGGCCAGCAAAGAGAAGGATGCAACAAGCCAGATTTTTGTGTTCAACATGGATAATTTCCTTTTAATTAAGTCAATTCATCTTACTTAAGTTTTTTGAATGTTCCAAGGCTGTTTGGCATTGCACAACAACACAAAGAGGTTTGTCCTTTGTATCAAGTTATGAATATTTTGGTGGTGGAGGACTACCTGCCTTTGCAAGCCAGTTTGGTGTGGGCTTTGCAAAAAGAGGGCCACCACGTTACTGGTATCGATTCGGCTGAGGCCTTTGATGATGAAGCGCAAGACCACAACTTGGACTTGGTGATCCTTGAAGTCTGCCTGCCAGGCGAAGATGGGTTTTCCTTGGCCAAGCGTATTCATACGGTGCAACCCACAATAGGCATCATCATGCTGACAGCTCGAAGCGATGCGGCTGACAAAGTCACTGGCTATGAATGCGGGGCTGATATCTATCTCACCAAACCTGTGGGTTTCGAAGAATTGATTGCCGCCGTCAATGCACTGGCTCGACGCCTTAACATGGGCAATCAGGCTTACCCAGCCTACAACAGCGAGCCTGAGGCGATTGAATTGCGTACTGCCCAAAGCCGCATCCAAGGCAGTCAAGGCTCTCAAGACCTAACCCCCACCGAATTCACCCTGCTGATGGCCTTGGCCAGAGCAAAGGACAAATCCCTTGAGTTGTGGCAAATCTACGACGTTTTAGGCAAAGATGAGCAAACGCTTCAAAAGTCAGCTGTAGAGGCTCAGTTGTACCGATTGAGAAAGAAATTATCAGATTGCGGTGCCGGTAATCTGGCACTTCGGGCCTTACGGCTTAAGGGATATCGGCTTTATTGCCCAATTTATATCAAATAGTTTAGGCGCAGACTTAAGGATTTACATTAACTTTTGGCAGTTAATTTATCAGTTTAAATCAGTTTTCCTGTCGGCTTTCTTTTAGCATTTGCGTCCTTTCCCAAAAAGTGAATGTCATGAGAAACGATATCGATCCAAGCTTTAGTGCCAAGTTGTTGCAGGTCATTTGCCAACTGCATGATTGGGAAAGCAAACATCTCGATTTGGCCACCACCCAAGCTGGGCGTTATCTGTACCTCAACATTGCCAAACAACTGCAAGACGACCGAAGCGGGCCAAGTGCATTTTTAAAGGGCATTTACTACAACAAGGATTTGAGCGAACGTGCCTTACGCTACAAACTCCGAGAGTTTGAAAACGATGGCCTGATTGAGTATGAGGCCCACAGCAGTGACAAGCGCTCCAAGAAAATTTTGCCCACACCGGCACTTTTGAATACGGTAGATGACCATGTCCAAGAATTCAGTCGCATGCTCAGCAACGAATTCCTGATATTTCCCAAAAAATAATCCCTTCTCCATGGCTTACCCATGACAACGGCTTGGCTTGTTTCTTTTGTACTCTTAGCGGCTTTGCTGGCGTTGGGCTATTTCTATCTGCAAGAAAAGCAGCGCAGTCAATCGCAACAAATGGAAATTCACAAGGCTCGCCTGAGCAAGCACCATGTGAACGACTTTTTGGCTTCGATGTCGCATCACCTGCGAACCCCCTTGAATGGCGTGATGGGATACGCCGAATACATCTACAGCAGCACTCGCGAACCGATGATTCAGTTCACCTCCAAAATCATTTTGGAAAACAGCTTGCAGATGCTGCACTTGGTCAATGGCTTGCTCGACCTGAGCAAAATCCAAGAAGGCTCGCTCGATTTATCCCAATCCGACTTTGACATCAACGACATGGTGGAGTCAGTTCGCGCTTTGCACCAAGCACGGGCGGATGAATTGAAAATCAGCTTGCACGTTCATTTGGCTCCCCAGTTGCCATCGCAGCTACGCGCAGACCCTTACCGGGTGCGCCAAGTGCTAAACAATTTGATCGACAACGCTTTGAATTACAACCGTCCACTTGGCAGCGTCACCCTGTCGGTCACGCCCAGCACCAATGGCTCGTGGGTGGTTTTTTCTGTACAAGATACTGGCAAAGGTATTTCCCCTGAAATGCAAGAAACCATCTTCAAGCGACAACAAAAATCTGACAACCCCTTTGTACTGCGCCCCAATGAAGGTGCTGGCTTGGGGTTGGTGCTGAGCCACCATTTGATCGAACTCATGGGCGGCACACTTAACTATTCGACCAAAGCCGGCGAAGGCAGCGTGTTCTTTTTCAATTTGCCCATACGCTCAGAAAGTCACAAGCCCACATGAGCCCTGCATTGAATATTGTGGTGATTGACGACAACTCCACAAACCGTCTATTGCCAGGCCTGTTTTTGCGCCCTCTAGGCCATGCGGTGAATGAGTGCGTAGGTGCCGAAGAAGCACTTGAATGGCTAACGCACAACCCTTGCGATGTGATCTTGCTAGATATTTCCATGCCCTTTGTCAGCGGCTTGCAACTGTGCAAGCAGTTGCGTGCGGATCAGCGTTATCAGAACCTTCAGATCATCGCTTACACCGCCCACGCCATGCCCGACGAGGTCTTGCTGTGGGAGTCGTCTGGCTTTGACAAGGTATTGCTTAAACCCATACGCAAAGACGATTTGCTCGCACTCTTTAGCTAGTGGCTTGGCTGTCTTTGCGCTGTGCCGTCATTGCGAGCGCAGCGAAGTAATGACGGGTTCAGTGGGTATCGGCAAGCTGCGTCAAGATGGCGGGGTTCTCAAGTGTGCTGGTGTCTTGCGTGATGGCCTCGCCCTTGGCGATAGAGCGTAAGAGGCGGCGCATGATCTTGCCCGAGCGGGTTTTAGGCAGGTTATCGCCAAAACGTATGTCCTTGGGCTTGGCGATGGGGCCAATTTCTTTGCCCACATGGTCGCGCAAAATTTTGGCGATCTGTTTGGCTTCTTCCCCTGTGGGGCGTGAGCGTTTCAACACCACAAATGCGCAAATCGCCTCACCCGTGGTGTCGTCGGGGCGGCCAACCACCGCGGCTTCGGCCACCAGTTCAGTGCAACTCACCAGTGCCGACTCGATCTCCATGGTGCCCATGCGGTGGCCCGACACGTTGAGCACGTCGTCGATGCGCCCCGTGATGGTGAAGTAACCGGTTTTGGCGTCGCGTATGGCGCCGTCTCCAGCTAAATAGTATTTGCCTTGGAAGTCGTCAGGGTAGTAGCTTTTCTTGAAGCGCTCGGGGTCGCCCCAAATCGTGCGAATCATCGAGGGCCAAGGTTTTTTCACCACCAAAATGCCAGCTTGTCCGTTGGGTACATCTTTGCCTGTTTCGTCCACGATAGCCGCCTCTATACCAGGGAAGGGCAAGGTACAGGAGCCTGGCACCATGGGTGTGGCACCGGGCAGCGGCGTGATCATGTGGCCGCCGGTTTCAGTTTGCCAGAAGGTGTCGACGATGGGACAACGCGCACCGCCCACATGCTTGTAGTACCACTCCCAAGCCGCAGGGTTGATGGGTTCGCCCACCGAGCCCAGCAATCGCAAGCTGCTGAGGTCGTAACGGTCGGGATGCACGGCGGCTGTACCTTCGGCCGCTTTGATGAGCGATCGAATGGCGGTCGGTGCGGTGTAAAAAATGCTGACTTTGTGGTCTTGAATCATCTTCCAAAAACGACCGGCATCAGGAAAGGTGGGCACACCTTCAAATACGATTTGCGTGCCGCCCAAGGCCAAGGGGCCGTAACTGATGTAGGTGTGCCCTGTCACCCAGCCGATATCAGCGGTACACCAAAACACATCGTGGGGCTTCAAGTCGAAGGTCCACTCGGTGGTGAGTGCAGCGTGCATCAAATAACCACCCGTGCTGTGTTGCACGCCCTTGGGCTTGCCTGTTGACCCTGAGGTGTAAAGCAAAAACAGTGGATGCTCGGCGCCCACCCACTCGGGCTCGCAGGTCGTGGCTTGCTTGTCGGCAACCTCAGACATCCACTGGTCACGACCAGCAGTCATGGCCACATCCGCACCCGTGCGCTTGACGACCAACACATGTTCAATGGTGTCGCAGCCGCCCAATGTGAGGGCTTCGTCGACGATGGCTTTCAAAGGCAGTTGCTTGCCACCACGCACCTGTTGGTCGGCGGTGATGACCATCTTGGCGCCGGTGTCTTCGATGCGGTCGCGCAAGCTTTGTGCGGAGAAGCCGCCGAAAACCACCGAGTGGGTGGCGCCGATACGGGCACAGGCTTGCATGGCGGCCACACCCTCGATGGACATGGAGATATAGATGATGACGCGGTCACCTTTGTGGATACCCAACTGCTTCATCGCGTTGGCGATTTGGCAGGTTCGATAGAGCAATTGTGCGTAGCTGGTGCGGGTGACCTCACCGCCATCGGCTTCAAAGATGATGGCAGTTTTGTCGCCCAACCCCTTTTCGACATGGCGGTCTAGGCAGTTGTAAGAGGCGTTCAAGGTGCCGTCTTCAAACCACTTGAAAAACGGTGCTTGGCTGTCGTTCAAGGTTTGGGTGAACAGCTTGTTCCAGCTGAGCAAGCGCTTGGCTTGAGTAGCCCAAAAATCCGCGTAATCCTCCTCGGCGTGTTTGCACAAGGCGTGGTAAGCGTCCATGCCCGCCACAGTGGCCTGCTCGACGAACGAGGCAGGGGGATGGTGAATGATGTGGTCGAACTGACTCATGGCTTGTCTCCTAAAGTGGGTCGGCCGCTGCAGCGGCTCTAAGCTGGTTTTACCGTTACTTTCGCGGCAAGCTCTTACAAGGCACTGACTGGCATGAAGCTTACGTGTCGGGGTTTAAGCCTGTCGCCATCATTGCCTAGAATCAATGCCAACGGTGATTTGCCCTCAAGGACCAGGAAACAGCATGCAAGCCTCTAAGCTCAAAGATCCCAACAGACTGTCGCGCTTCATTTTTGCCAGCCGTTGGTTGCAACTTCCGCTGTATTTAGGCCTGATTGCGGCACAGGGCGTTTATGTGTACCACTTTTGGGTGGAGTTGGTGCACTTGCTAGAGGCGGTGTTTGGCAGCCAAACCGCTTTGCAAGCGCTGGTCAGCAGCATTGGCTATAAATCTGACGGCGTGCCCACCAAGCTCACCGAGGCCATCATCATGCTGGTCATACTAGGCTTGATTGATGTGGTGATGATTTCCAACCTGCTGATCATGGTCATCGTGGGCGGCTATGAAACCTTTGTCTCGCGCATGTACCTTGAGCAACACCCCGACCAACCCGAGTGGCTCAGCCATGTCAATGCTTCTGTGCTGAAGGTGAAATTGGCCATGGCCATCATCGGTATTTCGTCCATTCACCTGCTGAAAACCTTCATCAACGCCGCCAACTACGATGAAAAAGTGCTGATTTGGCAAACCATTATTCACATCACTTTCTTGCTCAGTGCGATTGCAATTGCCTATACCGACAAACTCTTGAACCAAACCCGCGTCATCGGCCACGAAGCCGATGCACACCACTGAAACACGCCAATAAACCATGACCACCATCACCCAAAGTGACTTGATCGAATCCGTTGCCGCTGCGCTCCAATACATCAGCTATTACCACCCTGCCGACTACATCACCCACTTGGCCCGCGCTTATGAAAGAGAACAAAGCCCTGCCGCCAAAGACGCCATGGCGCAAATTTTGACCAACAGCAAAATGAGCGCCACGGGACATCGCCCCATCTGCCAAGACACCGGTATCGTCAATGTGTTTGTGAAGATTGGCATGGGTGTGCGCTTGGAGGGCTTTAGTGCTGGCTTTGAAGACGCCATCAACGAAGGCGTGCGCCGGGGCTACAACCACCCTGACAACACCTTGCGCGCCAGCATTGTCGCCGACCCGCACTTTGAACGCAAAAACACCAAAGACAACACGCCTGCGGTGATCTTCACCCAATTGGTGCCGGGTAACACACTAGACATCACGGTGGCGGCCAAGGGCGGCGGCAGCGAGAACAAAAGCAAGATGATCATGCTCAACCCCAGCGACAGCTTGGTGGACTGGGTTTTGAAAACCGTGCCCACCATGGGCGCGGGTTGGTGCCCGCCGGGCATGCTGGGCATTGGCATTGGCGGCACCGCCGAAAAAGCCATGCTGATGGCCAAAGAAAGCCTGATGCAAGACCTGGACATGTACGCCTTGCAAACCAAAGCGGCCAAGGGCGAAAAGCTGACCCCCACCGAAGACCTGCGCTTGGAGTTGCACGACAAGGTCAACGCCTTGGGCATTGGCGCGCAAGGCCTGGGCGGCCTAACCACAGTCTTGGATGTGAAGATCAAGATGTACCCCACCCACGCGGCCAGCAAGCCGGTGGCCATGATCCCCAATTGCGCCGCCACGCGCCACGCGCACTTTGTGCTCGATGGCTCGGGTCCGGTATACCTGGACCCACCATCACTCGACCTGTGGCCCAAAGTGAAGTGGACGCCCGACACCCAAAAAAGCCAGCGCGTGGACTTGAACACCTTGACACCGGCCCAAGTGGCCAGCTGGAAGCCCGGCCAAACGTTGTTGCTCAACGGCAAGATGCTCACCGGTCGCGACGCGGCGCACAAACGCATCCAAGACATGTTGGCCCAGGGCGAAAAGTTGCCGGTGGACTTCACCAACCGCGTCATCTATTACGTCGGCCCTGTCGATCCCGTGGGCGACGAAGCGGTAGGCCCTGCTGGCCCGACCACTGCCACCCGCATGGACAAGTTCACCGAGATGATGTTGGCGCAAACCGGCTTGATTGCCATGATCGGCAAGGCCGAGCGCGGCCCAGCGGCCATTGAGGCAATTCGCAAACACCAAAGCGCGTATTTGATGGCGGTGGGCGGTGCGGCGTATTTGGTGAGCAAGGCCATCAAACACGCCAAGGTTGTGGGCTTTGCCGACCTAGGCATGGAAGCCATTTACGAGTTTGACGTGGTCGACATGCCCGTCACCGTGGCAGTAGATGCTGGCGGCACCAGCGCCCACATCACTGGTCCTGCCGAATGGTCCAAGCGCATTGCCAGCGGTGAGTTCAAGGGCATTACGCTCAACAGCCAGTGAGTCTTGATCCGCACTTGAACCGGCAAGCGCCTATTGGGGTCTTTGACAGCGGCGTGGGCGGCTTGAGCATTTTGCAAGCTTTGCAACTTGAGTTGCCGCAAGAAAGCTTTGTCTACATGGCAGACAGCGCCCATGCGCCTTATGGTGAGCGTGATGCCGCATTTGTTCAGGCCCGTGCGAAAGCCATGTGGCACACACTGCGCAATGAACACCATGTGAAAACGCTGGTCATAGCTTGCAATACTGCGACGGCCTTGGCCATACAGCAACTTCGCAACGACCACCCAGAGGTGGAATTCTTTGGCGTAGAACCTGCCATCAAACCTGCAGCGACTTTGAGCCAGACAAAGCGCGTAGGCGTGATGGCGACACCTGCCACCTTGGGTAGCGAAAAATTTGCACAGTTGATAGAAAGCTTGGGTGAACAAACCAAGTTTGTTTTGCAAGGCTGCGAGGGCTTGGCTGACGCCATTGAGCAGCAATGTCAAGATGGGGATGATGCCCCAGTGCGAGCCTTGTGTGAGAAATATATCAATGCCATTGGCGTGTTTGGTACCCATGCGGGCGAGATAGACACCTTGGTTCTAGGCTGTACGCACTACCCCTTTGCACTGCCCATTCTTCGAGAGTTTGTGGGCAACAAGGTGACTATTTTAGAAACCGGCCTACCCGTGGCGCGGCAGGTGAAAAAAATGTTGGGAGAGCGCGGCTTGCTGGCTCAGAGCAGTGAAGAAAAACTCGGTCGAGTGACCTTACTGGCCAGTGGCGACACGCAAAGCTTGCGACGTGCAGCGCTGATGTGGTTGCCTTCATTACAAACATAGCCGCCACTGCAAGACGCAAAGATGCGAAGCAATGACCGCTTGCTTAATGCAGATGCCTTGGCCGCCGCCCGCCATGCCCACTGCTGCCCCCACCCTGCCCCTTGGGTGGCTTGCTGATTTCCAGTGAACTGACCAAGGATTCGAAGCGCTTACTGAACAACTTGTCCACTTCTGTGACCACGTCAGTCAACTCAGATGCTTCAAAGTGGCGCTCCATTAAATTGACCAAGTCTTGCACCAGCAAATCGCGTTGTACCTGCATGATGGCAGCCGGCGTGGGACCTACAAACAGCATCAAGAAATCGTCACGCGAATCACGGCCTTGCTGCTCGTCTTCTTCGTCAAACTCGGCATCGTAAAAAGTAACTTCCAACGCAGCGCCTGCCGAGGTGAGATCGTTTAAAGCCATGCACATCTCGTCCAAAGCTTGGCGGAAATCGTCCTCGCCCTTGACGGTCCAGCAGATTTGAAGAATGTGGTCGTTGGCGTCAAAGCGAATACCCGGCTCTTCCTCGTAAAAGCTGTCCGCGCCCTCGTTCAGCGAGCGAGCGCCTGCATAGACCCAAACAGAACGCAAAGCGTCTTGAATTTGCTCAAAAGTGACCTCTTCGCGCAACGGTACAGCGCCGTGAACGTGGATCTCGAAAGTGGTGGTGAACTTGGACATGAAAGCATGATAGCAGTGGCTTTGGCGTGCAGCAAAAGCCTGATGGTGCCCGGAACCGGAATCGAACCGGTACGCCCCTTATTCAGGAAAGCGGCGGATTTTAAGTCCGCTGTGTCTACCAATTTCACCACCCGGGCAGTGCGAAGGTGCTCTATTGTGGCAAATTTTGAAATCAGTTTTGAAGTGCCTGCTCTTTCAGCACAATGCGCTGACCAGCATCTTTGGGAATCATCACTTTAGAGCCTTGAAAATACACCTGAACAGCGCTGATATGGGTGGAAGCAATCACCCAAGGGGCGGATCCATGAACACTTTTACCCTCCCCTGCTTTCAGGTTCAACAAGGTTCGCACTCGCTTGCCATCATCCACACACACTTGTACATCCTTTGAGGCAAGCAAATAGACATATGTGCCTGGTTTGTTAATTGATACAGGTGCTGCAGGCATGGGCTCTGCAGTTAACAACTTACAGTCGACGGCCATCTGCGAACTGGTATTTAAAGCTGCTGCTGGCTCTGGCACCTTGGCCTGGGGCTTGATTTCAGCAGAGGGCGACTTGACCTCGGCAACAGCAGGAGCAGCGACGGGGGGCGACGCAGGTACAACTGCTGCTGCGGGGCTGACAAGGCCTGGAGAAATGTTTTCGGTGACTGTGGCTACGGCTTCTATAGGCTTCACGGGTACCGAGGCCTGTTCAGCATGCTCTTGGGCCTTGGCAGGTTCAGCTTCAACAACTGGCTTGGCCGTAAAAGGCTCTACCCATTCTGAAAACAAGGTTTGCGGTTCAGATTGGTTGGCTTGCCAATTCAGCAGCACAAAGACCACGGCCAAGGCCGCGCCAACCAACAACAAAGCTTTGAAAGGGCTGGACGGGCGACGCACCAGCGAGGTATCTATGGTGCTTTTAAGATTTGTTTCTGAAAGTCTGATGATGTCATCGATCACATTCACCGACTTGGGCGCTTGTTCTAGCGCTGCCAAGGCTGTGCCCTCCTCCGTGCTTGGCTGGTTTTGCAGCAAACGCAGCACACGGCGCATGCTTTGCGACTTGATTTGAGGTGAGTAAAAATTCGAGTCCCCACCCTCTTCCAATTGACGCACCTGACCTGGGGACAAATTGGCCATGGAAGCCAGTTGTGCCACATCCAAACCTGCGGCTTCGCGCAAGGTTTTCAGTATTTCAGCGTCATTTTCTGAAGGTTGAACCATTTGGACAGAGGTTTATTTGTCAAATCCATTGAATGTACTGACAAATTATGAATGCGTCTATGAGGTATTGTGCGGGTATGGAAGTTCTTCAAATCCTCGGCCCAAGCACCCTCGCACCCTTGGTTTTCCTGCATGAGGGCTTGGGTTCTGTGTCCATGTGGCAAGGCCGTGCGGGTAACTGGCCAGCCCTTGTCTGTCAAGCGGCTGGGCGGTCGGGCTGGGTGTACTCCCGCAGAGGTTATGGGCAGTCGCCCTCTATTTCCGATGTACGCGGCAGTGGTCGCTTGGGCGCAGACTATATGCACCGCGAGGCTTGGGAGGTCTTGCCCTCGTTGCTAAAAGATTGGGGCGTGGAGAAACCCATCTTGATTGGCCACTCCGATGGCGGCACCATCGCCTTACTGCACGCTGCGCGGTTTCAACTGGAAGGCTGCGTGGCAATGGCGCCGCACCTGCTGGTGGAGGACATGACCATCAGCGCCATAGCTGCGTCGAAAAAAGCCTATGTTGAGGGGGATTTACGCCAAAAGCTGATGAAGTACCACGCCGATGTGGACTGTGCATTTTGGCAATGGAACGACGTCTGGCTATCGCAGGCGTTTCGCAGCTTTGATATTCGTGAGGAATGCAAAACCATCACAGCACCCGTACTGGCGCTGCAAGGTATGAATGACGTTTACGGCAGTTTGCGTCATTTAGATGAGTTGCACACAGACGGCACGGTAAAGCGCCACGTGTTAGCCGATTGTGGACATTCGCCGCATAAAGACCAAGCGCAAAAGAGCTTAGAGCTGGTGGTGGAATTTTTAAAGAGCTTGGCTTAGGCTGAAGAACATTGGGCCAAATCCTGGTCGTTCAACCATCGCCACTGCCCTGGCGCCAAATCTTCAGACAAAACAAGCCCACCTATGCGCGAGCGGTGCAAGCCCACCACCTTGTGCCCCACCGCACCCAACATGCGTTTGACTTGGTGGTACTTACCTTCGGTCAAGGTCAGATGCAATTGATGGCTACCTACTTGTTCGCAAGCCGCGGCCTTCACGGGCAGGGGGTCGTCGTTCAGTACCACACCCGCCAGCAGCTTTTGGCACACCTTGTTGTCCAGCGGATCGGCGGTGGTCAGTTCGTACAACTTGGGTACATGGTGCTTGGGCGAACTCATGCGGTGAATAAACTGGCCATCGTCGCTCAGCAACAGCATGCCAGTGGTGTCTTGGTCCAAACGCCCGACAGCTTGCACACCTTGCAAACCAGTCTTGGCAGGGCGATGTCGCAGCGGTGCAGGCAAGAGGCTGTAAACACTGGGCCATACCGAGGGCTTGTGCGAGCACTCAGTGCCTGCAGGCTTGTTCAGCAGGACGTAGGCCTTGGTATGGAATTGCCAAAGAACGCTCTGCACTTCGTAGAGCATGCCTTCTAGGGGGGGTATGTCTTGGTCCTCGTCTATCAACTGCAGGCCGCTGCCTAAGTCGATGTTGACATGACCTTGTTGCACCAGCCCTGCGCAAATACGGCGGGTGCCAAAGCCTTGAGAAAAGAGGAGGTCTGAGAGGTACATGAACAGCCAGGGAAAGAGAATCAAGTAAAGTCTACCCCCTATGGAAAACATTGATGTCATGGTTTTGCGCAGTTTGCGCAAGTGGCGCCAAGCAGGGCAACGCGCCCTGCTGGCCACTGTCGTTCGCACATGGGGATCATCCCCACGCCCGATTGGTTCCATCATGGCCTTGTGCGAAACAGGCGCGGTAGTGGGTTCGGTGTCAGGTGGATGCATTGAAGACGACCTGATTTACCGCTTTACGCAAGCGTATGCCACTGGGCAAAGCACAGGCGAAACCTCGGTCATTCCCAGCGGCGCACCGCAACGCGTGAAGTACGGCATTACCGCCGATGAAGCGCATCGCTTTGGCTTGCCATGTGGGGGAACGCTAGAGTTGCTTTTAGAGTTTGACCCAGATGCCCAAGATTTGGACACCTTGGTTCTTGCATTAGAGCAAGGCCAGTTGATGCAGCGCAATACCCAGTTGGCAACCGGTGAAGTGAGCCTTCAAGCCAGCGACACACCTACAGAACTTTCAATAGACGACGACAAACTCATAAACACCTTTGGCCCCGAGTACCGCATGCTGTTGATAGGCGCTGGGCAACTGACCGAATACTTGGCGACCATGGCGCTCTTCAATGGCTTTGCCGTCACGGTGTGCGATCCGCGCGAAGAATACAGCGGCGCTTGGTCCGTGCCAAATGTCACGCTTACCGGTGATATGCCAGACGACGTAGTGCAAAGTTTTCGCCCCGACAGGCGCAGCTGCGTGATTGCGCTCACCCACGACCCCAAGCTGGACGACTTGGCACTTTTGGAAGCTTTAGACACCGATGCGTTTTACGTGGGTGCGATAGGTTCTAGGCGCAACAACGAAGCGCGGCATCAACGCATGATTGAACACCTTGATAAAACCGAAGAAGAACTTAAGCGCTTACGTGGCCCTATTGGCATTTACATTGGTAGCAAAACACCAGCCGAAATTGCAGTCAGTATCATGGCCGAGGTTTTGGCTGTGAAAAACAATGTACCCCTGCCCCGAGACATGGACGTGGCTCACGCCAAAAATACCCAAGACATTGCCCACAACGATCCAGGTGTCTTGGTCTGTGGCATTCGCAACTCAACTGCTGTATGAACATGGCATCAGGACAACTGGATTTCACCTCGCTACGAAGTGCTTTGTCCCGCTTGGCAGAAGGCTACCAGCGATATCAAACAGACGTAAGCGATATTCAAATTCGAGATGGCTTAATTAAGCGCTATGAATTTACTTATGAAATCAGCCACAAAATGCTCAAGCGCCACCTTGAGATGACCTCTGCCAACCCCGAAGTTTTTGACGCTCTTTCTTTTGCGGACTTGATTCGCACTGCAAATGAACAATCACTTTTAAAGAGCGACTGGTCAGCTTGGAAAATTTTTCGGGAAATGCGAGCCAAGACAAGTCATACCTATGATGAAGATATCGCCCAAACTGTGGTCAAGATTATTCCTGCATTCATTGATGAAATTGAATTTTTAGTGCGGCAATTTGATCAACGCTATGACTGAGAAAGCAACAGCTTTATCCCGCATGTCATCTGAGATTTCATTACATCCAGAAGAACTCAGATGCATAAATTCCATCCTGCAAAGCATCATCCCTGATCGAGAGGTGTGGGTATTTGGCTCAAGAACCACAACACATCACAAACCCTATTCTGACTTGGATATGGTGGTTATGGGAGATCACGCTTTATCACTTGAAAAATTTGCAGATTTGCAAATCGCTTTCAGTGAATCTGATTTGACTTTCAAAGTAGATGTCGTTCTTTGGTCTGAACTGTCAGACAATTTCAAAACAATTATTCAAAATCAATATGTGGTGATCCGATCATCCCTAGGCCATTGAAGGCGGCAGTTGAGATACCCATCTGCCCCGCTTATCCTGCAAAACCACCCCTACCCCCCAAGCTTTCACTAGGCTCTCAACCCTTTGAGGCGGGCACATGAAAAATACCTTGGTCAAGGCGTCGGCCATTGCGCATGAAGGTGCGATAACACTGACAGAAGCCCAATGGGTTGGAGAGTCTCCAGTGTGCGGATTCAAAATATGGTGATGCACATGGTCAGCGCTGAACACGGTATGTGCGTCAGAGGATGTGGCAGTGGCGAGGCCATGCGGATGAATAAGCGGAGGCGCTACAGACGGGGCAGCAGACGGCTCCACTGCAAAACTCCAATTTTCTCCATTAGGAGACTGACCTAAAAGGGCAGTTTCTCCCGTATCAATCAAGGCGTGCTGTACACCATGCGACTGCAACACCGCCCGCACCTTGTCTGCTGCATAGCCTTGCGCGATACCGTTCAAAGACACGCCCATGCCTTTGGCATGCAGTCGAACCGCATCTGCAGACACAGACATGGCCTGCCAGTTCACCAAAGAACGTGTATGCGACAGCGCTTTGGAGGAAGGCAGAGTTTTAGTTTTCGAATGCAATGACCATAAGTTCCACAAAGGCTGCATGGTCACATCAAAAGCACCCGCACTGCGGCGTGACACATATTGCGCCAGTGTCAGCACCGACACCAAGTCGGCATCAGGTTTACGCAACTCTCCCTGTCGATTCAAACGACTGACAGCAGAGTCTGGGTCAAACAAGCTCATGTGTTTTTCAACTGACCGAATAGCTTTGACACAAGCGTTCAATGCCTCGTGCAGCCTGCTTGCATCAGTGTGCGCCGCTTTAAGCCAAAGCGTAGTGCCAAAGCCCATCAAACTTCGCTCTTGCCAAACCAAGGATTCACGCGAAGCGGCATTGAGGCTAAAGCCAATGCCAAACCCCATGCCAAGTTGCAATATCTGTCGGCGCTTCATCATGCGGCCACCTCTTTTTGAACAGGGATGAAACGATCCCCAATTTTGCGATGCTGAATTAAAGGCAAACACTTTTGATCGTCTTGGTAAATGGACACGCAATCCAAGCACTGAAAGCATTCTGCGTAATTGATGTCACCGCTCTTTTCAATCGCTTGGTACTCACAGCGATGTCGACAAGTTTGACAAGGTGTGCCGCAGGCCTTATGCCGAGGTATCCACGACCAGCGTTGCAACACATTCACAGCAGCCAGTGCTGCACCCAAAGGGCATATATAACGGCAATAGCCTCGGTAAACCACCACGCTCAAAGTCAAACTAAACAACGCCCAAGCAACGTAAGGCCAGTCACGCTCAAAATACATGCTGATGGCCGTTTTGAAGGGCTCTACCTCAACTGCCAACTCAGCAAAAGAAGGCGACACATACAAAGACCCTAAAACCACGGCCAAGACCCCGTACTTGATCCATTTCAGCTTGGCATCTAAGGCTGTTCTAAGGCGTCGTTGTCGAACACCTATGGCGTTGGCCACCAAGCTGATCAATTCTTGCAATGCGCCAAAAGGACACAGCCATCCGCAAAACGTACCCCTGCCCCAAATTAACAAAGTGACTGCGACAAAAACCCACAAGATCACCGTCATAGGGTCATTCATGAAGAAGCTTAAATCTCCGCCTGCTGCCAGCGCTTCAATTGCCGCTGTGATGTTCACAATTGTCAATTGGCCCTGGGAATACCAGCCAATAAACCCCACTGTGAACAGCAAATACAAACTTCGCAGCACCTTCAAGCGCGTAGCGTTGGCGCTGAGGCGTTTTTGCAAAAACAGTCCTGAACTCAGCACTATCAAGCCCAACAACAAGACCGCAATTTCATCTGATCTGTATTGCCATGCCTGCGCCCATTCATAGGCAGATAAATCGGTATCTAACAGTGCGTGCCAATGGGTACGTATTCCGTGATAGCTGTAGGGAATGTCAATGCGCCGATTTTCCAATTGATTGGGGAAATTACCAAAGCGTCGACCATATTTCAACTCAATCTCAAAACCTTGGCCAGGGTCTAAGGGTGTCGCCGTATCGATTACATAAAAATAAGCACCTGTTTTATCGGGATAGCCAGAGACCTTTAAACCTTTGTCATAAGCCATGGGACGCAGTTTGAGTTCCTTACCACCTTGCGAAACGATAAAAGGAATGTCCTCTACGATGCGTTGGCTCTCATAGTTCATTTTGTAGAGTGGCCCTGTTTCGGTCACCATCAAGGCTTGCGATAAGCGTCTGTTCGCACCTAATAAACGCCAACCGTCTTCGTCCAACAAGTTGCGGCCAATCGAGGGCAAGCTGACCAAAGCCGTATGAAATGTCAAAGCCACTTCATCGGGTTTGCTAGCGGCTGACTTGTCTGCACCCGCAGCACGTGTACCCGCAAATAATTTTTCAATTTCACCTCGGGTAATGCTGATTTCACTGACCATGCCCCGCGAGAGCAAGGTGTCCCACGTTAAAGGCTTGAAACTGTCGTCTTCTGCTTTGCGCTTGACTGAACTCGAAGCGCTGCTACCAGCGATCTGCCCTAGCTTGCTCGCCTCTAGGTGCGCCAACGCCACCGAGGCCGCAGAGGTAACGATGGTGCGGTCAATCGCCTTGGCACTCACCGTGCCCGCTTGAACACCAAACAAGGCTGCGTATTGATCGTCTCTTCGGGCAGTTGCCAAATGCCCAAAGATTTCAATCTTGTGGTTGACAGTCAAGCCCTCGTATTGTTTGGCAAACTTTGTCAGCTTGGCAATCCCTACTTCCGATCGAAAAATAGGCTCTCGATGGCTGATCAGACGAGTCTCAAGAAAGCGGCCTTCCGTATCAATAGCCACCAAAATATTTATGGGCTTGCCGCCATAGCCACGAACAGGTTCAAAATCTACGGACTCAAAAACATAGCCCTTGAGCTCTGGCTTTGCATCCGGCATTTCAGTGCTTTTTTTGAACAAGGGGTAAAGCGGCATGCCTGACTGCATTTCACCCACCATGAAGGTGTCTGCAAAGATTTTGTCTATATCTTCTTTAAGTAATTCCCCTGCCCATAACGGGAACACAGTCAGCAAAAAACCCAAACTGAATAAGTAACGAACAGCCAATGAAAGCAAATGCATAAGGTCAAACAAAGATAAATATCTCGGTGGTTATACCAGTGAAAAACTCGGTATTTACCCTTGCAACCGTGGCGCAAGCTCGCTTTCAAGCGACCAAACCATCTTCCCTATGCTAAGGTGAACACTTCGCTGTTTTCAGCCCAAAGGCTCACGCATGAACACTGCTTTACAACCCCCCACCCCTTTTGAAGAAGCAACCTACCTCAAGGTCACTTGGCGTCTTATTCCCCTGCTGCTGCTTTGTTACATCGTGGCTTATCTTGACCGTGTCAATGTAGGTTTTGCAAAGTTGCAAATGGCTGGCGAACTGGGGTTTTCTGATGCGGTGTATGGCTTGGGTGCTGGCATGTTCTTCATCGGTTACTTCTTTTTTGAAGTCCCCAGCAACATCATCTTGCACAGGGTTGGTGCCCGTGTTTGGATTGCCCGCATCATGGTGACTTGGGGCATTGTGTCTGGTGGAATGATGTTCATACAAACAGAAACCCAGTTTTATGTCATGCGCTTTCTTCTGGGACTTGCCGAGGCTGGTTTTTTCCCTGGCATTATTTTGTACCTCACCTACTGGTACCCCTCGCACCGCCGTGCTCGCATTGTTTCCATGTTCATGACTGGCATCCCATTGGCTGGCGTCATTGGTGGCCCCTTATCGGGCTGGATCATGAAGAGCTGGGATCAGGTCAGCGGTTTACACGGTTGGCAATGGATGTTCTTGCTTGAGGCTATTCCCTCTGTGATCATTGGCGTGGTGGTGTATTTCTATTTGGATGACCGCATCACCAGCGCCAAATGGCTTAAAGATGAAGAGCGCGATATTTTGCAAAAGCGAATTGAAGAAGAAGAAAGCGACAAAGAACATGTGCCCATGATGCAAGTCTTTAAAAGCGGCCGTATGTGGACCATGAGTGCCATTTACTTCACCATGGCCATGAGTCTGTACGGCGTGAGTTTTTGGCTGCCCACCATCATCAAAGGCATGGGTGTCACCGACAACTTGGAAATTGGCATGCTGTCGTCTTTGCCGTGGATTGCAGCAGTTTTTTCTATGCTGCTGTTTGCTCGAAGTGCAGACAAAATGCGTGAGCGCCGCTGGCATGTAGTCGTGCCGATGTTGATGGGGTCCACAGGTTTGATTTTGTCAGTGCTTTTGTCTGGCAACCACTACCTTTCATTTGCAGCGCTCATTCTGGCTTGCATGGGAATCGTGTCTGCCATCCCACTGTTTTGGAGCTTGCCCACCGCGTTCTTGGTGGGCGCTGGTGCAGCTGCCGGTATTGCCGCCATTAACTCGATTGCCAACTTGGCTGGCTTCTTAGCGCCCTATTTGGTGGGCTGGCTAAAGCAACTTACCTCTTCAACCGACTCAGGCATGTACCTGCTGGCAGCCGCATTGGTAGTAGGCGCGACAATCACCTTGATGGTTCCAGCCAAATTGGTCAACCGCTAACCAACAGAAAGTGCGTGCCTAGTAAACCAAGCTAATAGGCACGCACAGCTGGTAACCAACGCCCCATACTGACTTGATCGCTGGCTCAGCGTCGCCCTCTTGTACCGATTTGAATTTCTTGCGCAAGCGGGCGATCAGCTCCTCCAAGGCGTGTTTGGTCATACCCTCTTCATCGTCTTTGCGTGAAAATAAATCGCAAAGAGTGCCTGACTCCAAAATATGCTCCTTGGCATGACTTAAGGACACCAGCAACACTTTTTCACGGTTGGTCAAGCGCAGCTTCTGCCACTCTTGGGGCCCTGTTAACAATCGGTCATGAAGACTCAAAGACCAGCTCTTGTCAGAGACTTGTTTTTTCACACGTTTGCCCAAATTTTGCAGCACCAAAACTAACTCGTCTGGCGAGATCGGCTTGGTCAAATAAAAATCTGCACCACCATGGCTGTAACCCGCCAAGCGGTCATGCAAAGCAACGCGGGCTGTCATGATCACGATGCCAGCGTTGGGCAAAGACTCACGAAGTCTTTTGCACAAGCTCAGGCCGCCCTCGCCTGGCAAGTTCAAATCAATGATGAATAAATCGATGGGCTCGGTTTGGGCAAGGTCATCCAACGCAGCTGCACTGGAGAATCCCACCACAGAGAAATCGTTGGCAGTGAGATGCAACACAATTTCTTCACGTAGCAATCTGTCGTCTTCCACAATCGCCACTTGCAAGGACGGGGGCTGAGCGACCAATGGGGCCGCGAGGTGTTTCTTCATAAAGGCACCTTAAGGGAAAAGACAACCAAATTTCGTTCCTGTGAAAAATCGATTGTTCCATCGATTTTTTCAGCTGCTGACATGGACAGCGACAACCCCAAGCCCATGCCAGGTTGTTCTTGAACATTTTTATGTCGATAGTAAGATTGAAAAATCTGAGCAGAGTCAGGCGAGATATCCAAATCAATCGTATTCGAGACCTCAATCACAGCTTTATCATTTTGAGTAAAGGCTTTGATTAAAACAGGGTCCTTAGGTAAATGGTATTTGTAGGCGTTGCTGATCAAGTTTTGCAAAATAAGTGAGAGCATCAAACGGCTGGTGGTGATGGTCAACTCGGGTTCAACGTCTACTCTGAATACCCTAATGTTGTCATAGTCACCGATAGACACATCTATGAGCTCTGCGATATCTAAAGACTCCTTGACCTGACTCGCATCAAAGTTGTCAATTTTGTTCGAAAGCGCTACATGCTCAATCAATTCATTCATTCTTTCAACAGAATCGTCAATGCGCTTTACCCTTTGCAGCGAATCGCTATCTATAGACACACTTCGTTTCAAACTGGCGATGGCAAAACGAATAGTGCCTAAGGGGTTTTTTAATTCATGGGTAAGCATATCGATCATACTTTGACGTTCAATCAAACGCTCTCGCTGAGCAGACGATTTGGCTGCTTCCAGCTTAAACCCTTGCAACGTCTGGTCATTTATTTTTCTGCGATCAAAAACCTGAATGATCAAAATAGCAAATAAAAATATACCGACTCGACTGCCATTCAAACGCCAATCTCCAAAACTTTGCATAAACAGTGGGGTGGAGTGACCGATTTCTGGGAAGAGATTGAAAACCGTGAAAATACTGCCTATCAAAATAATTTCAAAAATCAGATACCCAATTAGCGTTAGCCATCGAAGTAGTTTTGAGATGTTTTGAGCAGTTGCAGCCCCATAAATTTGCACCATAAAACAAAGCATATGAATCGCAATGTTCAATCTGCTGGCATTAGAAAATTGATCGGTAATAACAAAATACATAGCCACCAGACAAAGACCTCCTAGCAAAACCATTGCCTTATGGTAGAGAGGGTGCAAATCAAATGGTCGCAATAAAACATAGCCTAAAAGCACACTGAATATGGCGCGAATATTTAAAAGGTATTGGTTGATGCTGTTGAAAAACTCTGGCGAAAAATTTTCAAACATTCTGGCCATCAATCCAGTGCTCACAAAGGTCAGCAACACGACCGAAACTTGGTACCCACAAAAAGTTGCGACCAAGCTAGAACGCTCAATCACGAAAAACAAAATCCCAATCACAAGCAGCGATATAGCCACGGCAAACGCAGTAACAAGGTTGACCATCCGATTTGCAACCAAGGCGGATAAGTTTCTAACCGACACCGCTTCCAATTCCACTGTAACGATAGAGGTCGTTTCAACTTTAAGGTAAAGCTCAATCGGATGCTTGGGATCTGAACGTAATTCAAAACAATGGAAATCATCTTGGCAACCGGTATATCTTTGTTTGACCTTATCGCCTCGGATTTGTTTGACCCATTCGCCGTCAATCTGTTCAAATAACTCGATACTGTCCAGTGATAACAAGCCCGTTCTCAGCACCACTGCGCTGTCAGACGCTATGGATGAAGGAGTCGCAGTGGTGTTGAACGAGTGAGGGTTTATGCGCAGCTTGATCCAGACAGGTTTGTCTACAAAACCTAAGCGCAATTCCTTTTGAAAGGGTTTGAATGCATCATTTGGCAATGAGGCGACATCTTCAAATTGAACAGTAGCGCTTGACCCAACCAGATAAGCTGACTCTATAGCGAAGGTGTTCGCTACTGCTTGCGGTGCTGCCAAAAAAAACAGCGTCATTAAGAAAAACCACAAGCGATTCATGAATGCTTTGATTGTTATAAAACAAAACACATTTAAGCATGGTTTTTCCTAGGTACCTATACCTGATGAAGGAGTTTCATGGGTATCTGTGAGAAAAAGAAAGTTTTTTTCTTAAAGGTTTAAGTACCCATAAAGCCAAGACAGCAGCGAGTACATCCAGACTGATCATCAAAGCAAAAACGGGAATCCAACTGCCTGTGCTGTTATGCACCATGGCCGCCACTGGGCCGCCAATGATGGAGCCAACGCCCTGTGCCATGTAAAGAAAACCATAGTTGGTGGTAGCGTGTTTGGGGCCAAAGGTATCTGTCAGTGTTGAAGGAAACAATGAAAAAATTTCTCCCCAACCAAAAAACACCACGCCGGACAGAATCACAAACAACACTGGACTGTCGATCGTAGATATCCAAGCAAACATCGCCACAGCCTCTAAGCCAAACGCTAAAAACATCGTGTTCTCTCTGCCCCACCGATCTGACACCCAACCAAAAAATGGACGTGTCAACCCATTGGTTAATCGGTCGATAGTGAGCGCAAGAGGCAGTGCAGCCATACCCCAAACCATGGCGCCAGCTACTTGATAGTCTTTGGCAATAGCGCCCATTTGCGAAATAACCATCAAGCCAGATGTTGACATCATGGACATCATCACAAATAGCAGCCAAAAGACTGGTGTGCGAAGCATGACCGAGGGGCCTACACCTTGCAGATCCGAGGATTCTTCAGCCAGCTCTTTAACAGGCGATCGAAGCCCCTGTGCAAACAAAAAACCCAAAGCACCCAAGGTGCAACCAAACCACCACAGCGTATCTTGGTGGCCATGGTCGGCAAGCGACTGCGAAATAGGGAAGGTGGTCAAGATGGCACCCATGCCATAACCCGCTGCAACCATGCCCACGGCAAACCCACGCTTGTCTGGGAACCACTTCACCACCTGCCCCACCACACCGATATACACAATGCCTGTTCCTAGTCCACCTAGCAAGCCGTAGCTAAAGTAAAGCATGGTGATGGTGTCTGCTTGTGAAGCCAAGACCCAACTCAAGCCAGTTAAAACAGATCCTAGCGACAACAGATTTTTAGGTCCAAACTTGTCGACCAAAAATCCTTGAAATGGTGAGAAAAATGTTTGCAACACAATCAAAATTGAAAATGTCACCTGCAACTCAGCCAAGCCCACATTCAACTGAGCGCCCAATGGTTTTGTAAAAAGAGCCCAGACGTACTGAGGACTTGAAATACTCATCATGCAAAGTACACCCAACACCAATTGCACCCACTGAGAATCTAATTTCTTTTCAATACTGTTCAACACTGGCAACTCCTCCCATAACAGGGCATAAACAAACAAAAAATGCACGCAATTTGTGCATCAAACAGTTTTCGGTGCACCATCTTCACTGGTTTTCTCTGTTAGCCTCCACGACTCGCAGGCGTTTATTGGCTTGACTTCAGCGAAATGCTTCATCTGTAAAAACTTACGCATCAACACTGGACTTTTGAAATACTGGTAACCGCAGCGCAAACCAGTGCGCGAAGATTCAGAGGGCATCAGGTAAAGGCAGGTCTGGCACTGCGGCGAAGGAGCAATCGTCCGTGTATAGGGCAGCATGACGTTAGACATAGTCATTGATTAGCAAATCTTGTACCATCGCCCAAGCTTTTGACCGCCCTCTGGAGACACATCCCATGAAACGATTTATTCAACTCTGTGCACTGGTAATCTGTTTTGGTTTTCCGTCAGCTTTTGCTGCCATGTCTGAAGCTGACATCATCAAAGCCCTGTCATTGCCAGAAAACAGCACGGGAAATATTGCAGACGCCATCGAAGAAGCCACAGGTGCCAGAGGCTGGATGTCTGCCGATATGAAGCCCATCTTCGAGGCTCGGGTGGTCGGACGTGCCGTTACTGCCTTGCTGCGCCCTGTGCTGAAAAGTGATAACCGTAAGTACCCGAATTCAGCTTTAGAAATTTTGGATCAAGCACCTGAGGGTTCTGTGCTGGTGTATGTGATGCAAGACGGCATAGACATCGCCGCCATGGGTAATTTGATGGGCACCACCGCCAAAGCTCGCAAATTGGCTGGGGCAGTCATTGACGGCGCAGTGCGTGATGTAGCGGAATTAAAACGCATGGGTTTCCCCGTGTGGTCGAGGCGAATCACACCCGCCACCTCTGTGGGCAGAATGGTGGGCGCAGAAAAACAGGTTCCTGTGAAATGTGGCGATGTGATGGTCAACCCTGGCGACTACATCGTGGGCGACTCTGATGGCGTGGTGGTAGTACCTGCTGCTCTTGCAGAAAAAATCATTGCCCTTCTCAAGCAATATGATGACAAAGAGTCCAAGATGATTACCATCATCGAAAAAGAAAAATCTATGCTTAAAGCGCTAGAAATTTACAACCGTTATTAAGTCGTTTTACAAAGGCTTTTTCAGCAGATTGGCAATCTCGCCAACCACGCCTTTGCGAAACAGCATGACGCACACCACAAATACGAGACCTTGCACCACAGTGACCCAAGAGCCTAGTTGGGCCAAATAGTTTTGCATGGTGACGATCACCGCGGCACCCACCACAGGACCAAACAAGGTACCTAAGCCACCTACCAAGGTCATCAACACCACTTCGCCTGACATGGTCCAATGCACATCCGTCAAAGATGCCAACTGAAACACCAAGGCTTTGGTGCCGCCAGCCATGCCGGCCACGGTTCCCGACAAAACAAATGCAATCAACTTGAACCGGTCGGTGTCGTAGCCCAGTGACAAGGCGCGTTGCTCGTTCTCACGAATTGCTTTGAGCACTTGACCAAAAGGCGAATGGACAATGCGCCAAACCAATCCAAAGCCCAAGAGGAATACAGCCAGTACAAAGATATACATGGCAACTTCGTTGTTCAAATCGATAAACCCAAACAACTGTCCATGCGGCACACCTTGAATACCGTCTTCACCGCCCGTGAAAGGTGTTTGCAAATAGACAAAAAATACCATTTGCGACAAAGCCAAAGTAATCATCGCAAAGTAAATGCCTTGGCGGCGAATCGCCAGCAAACCCACCACCCAAGCTAACACACTGGCACACAGCGTGGCAAACAGAACGCTGAGCTCTGGCGTCAATCCCCAGACCTTGGCCGCATGGGCCGCCGCATAGCCCGAGGTGCCAAAAAACGTGGCATGACCAAAAGACAGCAAACCACCAAAGCCCAGCAACAAATTGAAGGCGCAGGCAAAGAGAGCAAAGCACATGACCTTCATCAAAAACACAGGGTAAACAAAATAAGGCGCGATAGCGAAGAATGCCACCATCAAGCCCGCAGCTACCCACTGGTGGCGAAGGTCTTGGCTGTTAAACACAGGGTTGTTCATGGCGTCACTTCTCAGTTCCAAACAAGCCAGCTGGTTTGATCAGCAGCACAATCGCCATGATGACAAAAATCACGGTGTTAGAAGCCTCGGGATAAACTACTTTGGTCAAACCTTCAATCAAGCCAAGACCAAAGCCAGACAAGATAGCGCCCATGATCGAGCCCATGCCGCCAATCACCACCACCGCGAACACCACAATGATGATGTCAGCCCCCATCATGGGACTGACTTGGTAAATAGGGGCCGCCATGACCCCAGCCAAGGCCGCCAAGCCCACACCAAAACCATAGGTCAGCGTGATCATGCGCGGCACATTGATACCAAAGGCTTGAACCAATGAGGGGTTCTCTGTCGCAGCCCTTAAGTACGCGCCAAGCTTGGTGCGTTCAATCACAAACCAAGTCGTCACGCAAATCAACATTGAAGCAACGATGACCCAGGCTCTGTATTTGGGTAAAAACATGAAACCTAAATCGACTGCGCCTTGGAACACCTCGGGCACCGCATAAGGCATGCCGGATGCCCCATAGGCATTACGGAACAAACCTTGAAAGATCAGCGCTAATCCAAAGGTCAATAACAAGCCATACAAATGATCTAGTTTGTACAAACGAACCAACATGGTTCGCTCTATCAAAACGCCTGTGGCGCCCACCACCACCGGGGCAATCAGCAAGGCAAGCCAATAGTTCATGCCAAACCATTGCAGGGACAGATAGGCGACAAATGCGCCCATCATGTACTGCGCACCATGGGTGAAATTGATGATGTTAAGCAGACCAAAAATCACGGCCAATCCCAAAGACAGCAAGGCATAAAACGAGCCGTTGATCAAACCGATCAACAACTGACCAAACAGCGCTTGCGAGGGAATGCCAAACAGTTCCATGTGCAGATCAGTTCTTCACCAAAGGACAATCGCCTTCGTTCAAGGGCCGAAATGCTTGGTCCGCTGGAATGGTCGCCAGCAATTTGTAGTAGTCGTAAGGGCCTTTAGACTCTGACGGCTTTTTCACTTCAAACAAATAAGCGGGATGCAATTTGCGTCCGTCTTTGCGTATGCTGCCTTTGCCAAACAAAACGTCGTCTGTTTGCAAGTCTTTCATCTTCTGTGCAACCTTGGTGCCGTCATCGGTTTTTCCTGCATCAATGGCTTTCAAGTAATGCAAGATGCCCGCATACACACCCGCTTGGTCCATCGAAGGGTACTTGCCATTGTTGAGAGCAGCGAAGCGCTTAGACCAAGCACGGGTTTGGTCGTTCAAGTCCCAATAAAACGTCTCGGTCAAATACAAGCCCTGTGCTTTTTCAAGTCCCAGCGAATGAATGTCGGTCAGAAACACCAACAAGCCCGCAAGAGTCTGGCCGCCTTTGACAATGCCAAACTCGTATGCTTGTTTAATGGAGTTGGTGGTGTCTCCACCCGCATTCGCCAAACCAATGACCTTGGCTTTAGAGGCTTGTGCTTGCAATAAGAAGGAAGAAAAATCTTGGGTCGCTAAGGGGTGACGCACTTTACCCAACACTTTACCGCCATTTTTCAAGATCACTGCTTCAGTATCGCGTTCTAAGGCTTGGCCAAACGCATAGTCAGCGGTCAAGAAAAACCAACTGGTACCGCCGTGTTGCACCACGGCCTTGCCCGTGCCATTGGCCAACATCCAAGTATCGTACAACCAGTGAATGGTGTTTGGAGAGCAAGCTTTACCTGTCAAATCTGCAGTGGCCGCACCGGTGTTGACATGGATTTTTCCTTTCTCACGGCTGACTTGACTGATGGCCAATGCCACGGAGGAAGTGGGCACATCAATGATCATGTCGACCTTGTCAGTGTCGTACCACTGGCGAGCAATGTTGGAGCCAATATCAGCCTTGTTTTGGTGGTCTGCGCTGACGATTTCCACCTTCAAACTGCTTTTGCTGCTCTTCAAATAATCTTCAACAGCCATCTTGGCAGCAACGACCGACCCAGGACCGGTGATATCGGCATACAAACCCGACATGTCGTTGAGCACGCCAATCTTCACAATGCCATCGGAAATTTGTGCGTGAGCATTCAAGCCCACCGCAGCCAACATACAAACCATCAAAGTGTTTAAAGAAAATTTCATGTTCGTTCGTCCTATTAAAATCAAATACCCAAATACTCGTTAAGCATGCCCATCTTGCTTGGCAGCTCTCGGGCCGCAAAGCCTTGAACGATGCGACCGTGTTCCATCACATAGAAGCGGTCAGCCAAACCACTGGCAAAGCGAAAGTTTTGCTCAATCATGATGATGGTGAATTTCTTTTCACGCAGAGTTTGAATCATGCGTGACAAGGCCTGCACAATCACCGGCGCCAAGCCTTCCGAAATTTCATCGAGCAGCAACAGCTTCGCACCTGTGCGCAAGATACGGGCAATCGCCAACATCTGCTGCTCACCACCCGATAGACGGGTGCCAGGGCTGTTTCTGCGCTCATATAAATTAGGGAAGATGCTGTAGATCTCATCCAAGGTCATGGCCCCAGGCGCAATGACAGGGGGCAGCAGCAGGTTTTCCTCGCAAGTCAAGCTCGAAAAAATACCACGCTCTTCAGGGCAATAACCCACACCTAAACGGGCAATGTGGTGCGTGTCCCAGTCAATGGTTTCTTGACCCAATATTTCAATCGAACCACTTCGCTGCCCCACCAGACCCAATACAGACTTGATGGTGGTAGTACGGCCAGCGCCATTGCGTCCTAGCAAGGTAACCAACTCCCCTTGGTGAACCACCAAATCCACCCCATGCAGGATATGCGATTCACCATAAAAGGCTTTCACACCTTGCATTCGAAGAAACGGCACTGCTGTGCTGGACTCAGTGACCATGGGCACCAGCCAAGGCCGCGTCGGTACTGCCCATATAAGCTTCCAATACCAAGGGGTCTTGCGAGACCTTGGCATAAGACCCTTCAGCGATGATTTGACCGCGCTGCAATACGCTGATGGTGTCAGCAATTTGCGAAACCACGCCCATATTGTGTTCAACCATCAAGACGGTGCGATTGGCGCTGACTTTTTTAATCAACTGCGTGACCTTGTCGACATCTTCATGACCCATGCCTTGAGTAGGCTCATCCAACAGCATGAGTTCGGGTTCGGTGGCCAGGGTGGTGGCAATTTCAAGCGCACGCTTTCGGCCATACGAAAGTTCCACTGCCTGTACCTTAGAAAAATCACCCAGCTCAACCTCTTTAAGCAATTGCATGGCTTGGTCGTTGAGTCGATTCAAGCTGTTTTGAGAACGCCAAAAATCAAAAGAAGAGCCTACAGAGCGTTGCAGTGCAATACGGACATTTTCCAAAACGGTTAAATGGGGAAAAGTGGCCGAAATTTGGAATGACCGAACAATGCCTCTGCGCGCCACTTGTGCAGGCTTTTCCGAGGTGATGTCTTGTTGGTTAAAAAGAATACGCCCGCTGGTGGGTATCAAAAATTTGGTGAGCAAATTAAAGAAAGTGGTTTTGCCAGCACCATTGGGGCCAATCAGGGCATGGATGGAGCCGCGCTGTATTTTTAAATCCACTGCATTGACGGCAACAAATCCTTTGAACTCTTTAACCAATTGGTGGGTTTCTAGGATGACATCATCAACCATCTTCAGCGCCTATTTACGACAAAATTCTGCAAGAGAGTATCTTCGCGGGTATGAGAGACTAAATTACCTATGGTTAACCCGAGTAATATGCCTCTTTTAATCCTTAACTCAGTGTTGATTTATTCAACTTTTCCAATCATATGCCGATTGATAAGCTTAGTAAGAAACAGTTTCCTGCCAAGGAGAGGCTATGAAAATCTCAAGCGTCAGTATGAACCGCCCACTCAATAAGGCGCAAGGTGCTATTAGAAAGGTGTCGGCTGTCACGCAACCACTCACTTTGGCAGTAGATGAGGTTTCTGACTACCCAGCGCTCGATACGTCTTTAGAGAACGATAAGCAGTCCAAAAAAAAGTCGCATGGCGGCGTTGACACATTGGGCAGTGAGGTAGATGTTTGGGTTTGAATACCCACCAAGCCTATTAAAAGCAAACACCACCCATAGAAATTTCTTTCGTTAAGCTGGACGAATTTCAGCGTAAATGATTCATCACTGTTTTCAATCCAATCGATTTCGTAGTCTACGCATCAGTAGTTACCACTCTTCAACCCTTCGTTGCTGATTGAAAAAGACTTTTCCATTTTTGCGCAAGAACTCCTTGGCTAAACATGGGTACAACATTCTCTTGGGCAAGCTCAATTTTTTTTGCGTATGAAGCAAGTTGTTTATTGAATTCAGATAACGGTGTATCTCGAATATTATGAAAGTAATCTGAGAATGGAGCATACGACTCTAAAACATCTGCAGAAACTGGCAGACCTAGAGCAAATGCAGTGATCAATCTATTTGAGCTAGCACCAGCTTTTCTCGAGTCGTTCAAATCAGAAGGAATCAGGCAACCGTGACTAACCAATGAAGCATTAATCATATTTTGCAATGACCATTCAGCAAGATCCAGTTTGATACTAGAGCGTAAACGTTGTTGATGCGATGCCAGCATTTCAAGCCCAGGTCCATTTGATAAAGTAATTAATCTAAAGCCCGCGTCGCAAAGCAAATTATTTTGCAAGTAATTAACCAAGTAAGAAGTATTTGTTGCATGACCAAACCATAACAAAGTCATCTCATCAGAAGGAGGCAAATTTTTGGGTGGTGTAATTTGTATTTCAATAGGGTCTTCTATGACGGTAATTTCTTTATCGAGAAATTGCATCAATAACTGAGATAAACGCGTTGAAGGAACAACTGCTTTATCAATAAACGGCAATATATTTTTGTAAAAAACACCCATTGTCGACGAGATTGACTCTAAGTGGTGATCGGTATAGTCAAGAATAATTTTCTTAGATTGTTTATTTGCTTTTGAAATCTGCTCAATCCATAGACTGGCACGTCCATTTTGACAATCGCCACCAATTTTTCCCACAACCACAATATCTGCTTTTGTGTTGATGATGTCTCCTGTTGTCAATTTAACTTGAATGTCAAGTGCACATTTTCCAACCAAGCCTGCTCTCATTCGGATACTGGCTAAATGGGATTCAGATAGATCTTCTAAAGATTTGAAGTTTCCGGGGATGAGCCAATGAATCAAAATCATTTAATAATTACCGTAACTTGAATAAGTAATTTATTGGATTAAATGAGAGGCTTGGTTTTTCATTTAACAAAGGCTTAATTCCAGTTATCCGCATATCGCGGGGTTCTCTCAATTTGTACTGGGCAGATTCTTGCTTAACTTCAATAAGTCCACAGGTCTTCATTAGCGTAGCTAAGGAAATGGGGGTATATCCCCAACGGTGCACCATCAAAGGATCTTGCCATCTTTGGTCACCATAAAAAACCCACATGGTTCGTTGTCCCTCAGGTCCGGGTTGAGAAGCTTTTTCAGGATTTCTTAAAAATTCTTCACAAGCCGTCGTTAAGTTGGGGCACAAATGCTCTATTACGTGGACAGCCAGTATTTCATCGCAATAATTATCTTTGAATGGTGGAGGCGCGAGCCGGAGTCGAACCGACCTACACGGATTTGCAATCCGGTGCATAACCGCTTTGCTATCGAGCCATATGCTTTGACGAAAAAGGGAAGCTGGTGCTTCCCTTGTTTCTTATTTGGAGCGGGAAACGAGGCTCGAACTCGCGACCTCAACCTTGGCAAGGTTGCGCTCTACCAACTGAGCTATTCCCGCATGAGGCGCAAATTATAGCTGAAAATTTCGCCAAAATTATTCCGTCTCGGTTAATGTTTGACAGCGACCGTAGCTACTTCAACAGCAGGTGCTGCTGCAACGACTTCAGGCTCATCCAAAGGCAGGGGCGTGGGGATGCGTTCGAGGGCAATTTCAAGCACTTTGTCAATCCAGCGAACTGGAATGATCTCGAGATTGGCTTTGACGTTGTCAGGAATTTCCTGCAAATCTTTGACGTTTTGCTCGGGAATCAACACAGTTTTGATACCGCCACGCAATGCTGCCAGCAATTTTTCTTTCAAGCCGCCAATCTCGGTGACTTCACCACGCAAAGTGATTTCACCTGTCATTGCTACATCGCTGCGTACAGGAATACCTGTGAGGGCAGAAACGATGGACAAGGTGATGGCAGCACCCGCACTTGGGCCATCTTTGGGCGTCGCCCCGTCAGGCACGTGCACATGGATATCGGACTTCTCAAAGACATCACTGCGAATGCCCAAACTTGCTGAGCGGCTGCGCACCACGGTGCGAGCTGCCTCGACAGACTCCTTCATCACATCGCCCAAAGAGCCGGTGCGGGTGATATTGCCTTTACCAGGGATGATGGCCGCTTCGATAGTCAGCAAATCGCCACCGACTTCGGTCCAAGCCAAACCCACCACTTGACCGACTTGGTTCTCTTTCTCAGCACGGCCATAGGTGTACTTGCGAACACTCAGGAAGTCGTTGAGGTTATCTTCGTTAACGACGACCAAAGGCTGCATGGTTTTGAGCAACAAGGCCTTGACCACTTTGCGGCAAATCTTGGAGATCTCACGCTCTAGCGAACGCACACCTGCTTCGCGTGTGTAGTAGCGAACGATATCGCGTACCGCAGATTCTTCGATAAGCAACTCTTCCTCCTTGATGCCGTTGTTTTTCAACTGCTTGGGGATGAGGTAACGAGTGGCAATATTGATTTTTTCGTCCTCTGTGTAGCCAGACAAACGAATCACTTCCATGCGGTCCAGCAAGGCGGGAGGAATGTTCATGGAATTGGAGGTGGCGACAAACATCACATCGCTTAAATCGAAGTCCACTTCCACATAGTGATCGTTAAAGGTGTTGTTTTGCTCGGGGTCAAGAACTTCCAGCAAAGCACTGGAGGGGTCGCCTCGGAAGTCAGAACCCAGTTTGTCGATCTCGTCCAACAAGAACAAGGGATTACGGGTGTTTACCTTTGCGAGGTTTTGCAATACCTTGCCTGGCAAAGCGCCGATATAGGTGCGGCGGTGCCCGCGAATTTCAGCCTCGTCACGCATACCGCCCAAAGCCATGCGAACGTATTTGCGTCCAGTGGCTTTCGCAATAGATTGACCCAAAGAGGTCTTACCCACGCCGGGCGGGCCTACCAAACACAAAATGGGTGCTTTGACCTTGTCGACACGTTGCTGTACCGCCAAATATTCCAAAATACGGTCTTTGACTTTTTCAAGGCCGTAGTGGTCTTCGTTGAGGACAGCTTCGGCGTTCATCAAGTCGTGTTTGATCTTGGTGCGTTTGCTCCAAGGCAAGCCCACCAAGACATCGATGTAATTGCGCACCACGGTGGCCTCGGCCGACATGGGTGACATGAGTTTGAGTTTTTTGAGTTCGCTGTCGGCTTTTTTGCGGGCCTCGGTAGACATGCGAGCAGCCTTGATCTTTTTCTCGATCTCTTCAATGTCAGCGCCCTCTTCACCTTCGCCCAATTCTTTTTGAATGGCTTTGACTTGCTCATTCAAATAGAAATCGCGTTGGTTTTTCTCCATCTGACGTTTGACACGGCCGCGGATGCGCTTGTCGACATTCAAGATGTCAACTTCGCGCTCGAGTTGGGTATAGAGGTTTTCAAGACGCTCTTTGATTTGCGGTAAATCGAGCACCGCTTGTTTGTTTTCAAGCTTGAGTGGCAAGTGCGCCGCGATGGTGTCAGCCAAGCGACCTGCATCGTCAATGCTGGAAATAGAGGTCAGAATTTCAGGGGGAATTTTTTTGTTCAATTTGACGTACTGGTCAAACTGCTGCATCACAGCGCGACGCAAGGCCTCGATCTCGGTGTCTTGGTCACCTACCTCGGCGGGTTGCACTGGCGTCAAGGTACAAACAAAGTGAGAAGCGCCATCTTCAATGTGGTTGACCATGGCGCGCTGTTGGCCTTCGACCAGCACTTTGACGGTGCCGTCGGGCAACTTGAGCATTTGCAAGATGGTGGATACGCATCCCACCTCAAACATATCGGTCACCAAAGGCTCATCTTTGGCTGCTGCTTTTTGAGCCACCAACATGATGCTGCGGTCTGCCGCCATGGCAGTCTCCAACGCCTTGATGCTCTTGGGTCTACCCACAAACAGCGGGATGACCATGTGCGGAAACACCACCACATCGCGCAAAGGCAACAAAGGCAGATCGATAGCAACGGGGGGCAAAGGGGTTTGTCCTGACATGGTCAAACATCCAATCTGGAAAAAAGCCAACCCTAGGGTCGACGGGAAATTCAGGCCTTTTTGGCTGCCTCGCGGTAGACCAATAAAGGAGGTTTGTTCTCTTCGATCGTAGATTCCTCTACAACCACTTTCTCAACATTGGTGCTGTTGGGCAATTCAAACATGGTGTCAATCAGCGATTGTTCAAGAATAGAGCGCAATCCGCGTGCACCGGTTTTCCGGGCCAAAGCCTTTTTGGCAATCGCCTTGAGAGCGGAGGGTCGTATCTCTAGCTCAACGCCTTCCATTCCAAACAGTTTGTTGTATTGCTTGACCAGCGCATTTTTGGGCTCGGTAAGAATTTCCATGAGCGCATCCTCAGAGAGTTCACTCAGAGTGGCGACCACTGGCAAACGTCCTACAAGCTCGGGAATCAGGCCGAATTTGATCAAATCTTCTGGCTCTACTTGTCCAAACATATCGGACAAACTGCGTTCTTCTTTAGTCTTGACCACAGCGCTAAAGCCAATGCCAGAGCGCTCTGTGCGGTTTTCAATGACCTTTTCCAAGCCCGCAAAAGCCCCGCCACAGATAAACAAAATATTGGTGGTATCGACCTGCAGGAAGTCTTGGTTGGGGTGCTTACGCCCGCCTTGGGGGGGGACGCTGGCCATGGTGCCTTCGATCAACTTCAGCAAAGCCTGCTGAACGCCTTCGCCGGATACATCACGCGTGATGGAGGGGTTATCGGATTTGCGAGAAATTTTGTCAATTTCATCGATGTAAACAATGCCACGTTGAGCACGCTCGACGTCGTAATTGCAGTTTTGCAGCAGTTTTTGAATGATGTTTTCCACGTCTTCACCCACATACCCGGCCTCGGTCAGGGTGGTGGCGTCGGACATGACAAACGGCACGTTCAGCATGCGGGCCAAGGTTTGCGCCAGCAGGGTTTTGCCTGAACCGGTGGGACCAATCAGCAAAATATTGGACTTGGTCAGTTCGACCTCGTCTTTTTTAGCAGTTTCCTTGTGCTGCAAGCGTTTGTAGTGGTTATAAACCGCCACCGCCAGAGCCCGCTTGGCGGGTTCTTGTCCAATCACATAGTTGTCAAGATTGTTTTTGATATCCAAGGGGCTGGGCAAATCGCCTCGACCTTCGCGCATGGTCGCCGCATCAGGGGGCAACTCGTCACGGATGATGTCATTGCATAAATCGATGCATTCATCGCAGATAAAAACAGAGGGCCCAGCAATGAGTTTTTTGACCTCATGCTGGCTTTTGCCGCAAAAAGAGCAGTAAAGCGTTTTTTCGCTGGAAGTACCTTTTTTGTCGGCCATTCGATCTTATGTCTTAAGTAGAAGTTTCAATGATACTCAAAACCGTCAGGGCCGCTTGGCAATCACATCATCCACCAAACCGTAGGCCTTAGCCTCATCAGCGGTGAGGTAGTAATCGCGCTCGGTATCGACCTCAATGCGTGACAAAGGTTGTCCAGTGTTTTCGGACAACAACTGATTCAAGCGTTCACGGGTCTTCAAAATTTCGCGCGCTGCAATTTCAATTTCCGTGGCTTGCCCCTGTGTGCCGCCCAAGGGTTGGTGAATCATGACCTTGGAGTTAGGCAAAGAAAAGCGTTTGCCCTTGGCGCCTGCAGCGAGCAAGAATGCACCCATGCTGGCTGCCATGCCAATGCACAAGGTGGAGACCGCTGGCTTGATGAAGTTCATGGTGTCGTAAATCGCCATGCCTGCGCTGACAGAGCCGCCAGGTGAGTTGATGTAGAGAGAAATATCCTTGTCAGGATTTTCACTTTCCAAAAAAAGCAACTGCGCAACGATCAAATTGGCGGTGTGGTCGTTGACGGGACCGACCAAGAAGATGACGCGTTCGCGCAAAAGACGCGAATAGATGTCGTAAGCGCGTTCGCCCCGACCGCTGGTCTCGATGACGACTGGGACCATGCCCAGCGCTTGTGTATCTAATGCGCTCATTGCGTTTCTCCAGCCTGCTTAGGCTTGTTGTCCCATTAATTCATCGAAGCTGATGGCTTTCTCACTGACTTTAGCCAGTGAGAATACGTAGTTGGTGACGTTTTGCTCAATCACAATGCCTTCAACCTCGGCCATGCGGCGGTTGTCACTGTAATACCAACGCTGAACCTCGGTGGGTTTTTCATAGCTGGCAGACAGTTCTTCCACATGGGCTTTGATTTGGTCAGGGGTGGCTTGTAATCCCTGCTGGCGCACCAACTCGGAGACCACCAAGCCCATGCGCACACGGCGCTCAGCCTGCGGCTTAAACACATCTTCGGGGATAGGCGCTTTGTCAGCGTCTTTGATGCCGCGCTGCTTCAACTCCTCACGGGCGCCTTGCACCATGCGGTCAAGCTCGGCCTGAACGATGGAGTTGGGCAAGTCGAGTTCAGCGTGCTCAACCAATGCGTCCAAAGCGGCTTGTTTGTTGCGACCCAGCAAGCGAAATTTCACTTCACGCTGTAAGTTGCCAAGGATGTCCGCTCGCAAACCGGCCACGGTGGCGTCAGCCGCACCCAGTGACTTGGCGAGTTCGTCAGTCACTTCGGGCAAATGGCTGGCTTCCAACTTTTTCAAGGTCACCATGAAGTCAGCGGTTTTACCGGCCACTTCGCGGCCCTGGTAGTCAGCGGGGAATGCCAAAGGGAATGTCTTGCTTTCGCCGACCTTCATGCCTTTGACCGCAGCTTCAAATTCTTGCAGCATCTGGCCTTCGCCCACCACGAATTGGAAATCTTGGGCACGGCCGCCGTCAAAAGGCTCGCCGTCTATCTTGCCTTCAAAGTCCACTGTCACGCGGTCATCTGCGTCAGCGCTGGAGTCCAAAGAGCGCTGGGCATAAGTGCGGCGTTGTTTGCGCAAAATTTCAACTGTTTTGTCGATGGCTTCGTCGGTGACATCGGCTTTGAGCATGTCAATGGCAACCTGCGTCAAGTCTTTCATCTTCACTTCGGGGTACACCTCGAAGATGGCATCAAATGCCATTTCGCCATCAGGTGCTTGGTCTTTTTCGCTGATGCGGGGCTGGCCGGCGACACGCAACTGGGCTTCTATAGCGGCTTGGTTGAACGCCTCACCCACCTTGTCGTTCATGACTTCGTAATGCACCGAGTAACCGTAGCGCTGCGCCACGATGTTCATGGGCACTTTGCCTGGGCGAAAACCGTCAATCTTGACTTGGCGAGCCAGTTTCTTCAAACGTGCATTGACTTCGTTTTGGATGACAGTGGTTGGCAAAGTCAAAGTGATTTTGCGTTCCAACTTTTCCAAGGTTTCAACATTCACAGCCATGTGGTTTCTCCATCTTTAAACTTAAAAGCGCGGGGCTTTGGGCATACATTGGTGCGCGGGGGGGGACTCGAACCCCCACAGTATTGCTACCGTCAGGACCTAAACCTGGTGCGTCTACCAATTTCGCCACCCGCGCGGGATTTAAAAAAAAGCAAAGGGCGGTGTGACTGAACATACCGCCCATCTGAAATCGGTCAAGGCGAAATTCTACCCGCCCCGGCTGTAGGCCAAGCTTGGCTTAACGCTTAACCCTGAACCAAGCGGCATACATGGCTGGCAACGCCAACAAAGTCAGCACCGTTGCCACAATCAAACCACCCATGATGGCAACCGCCATGGGGCCCCAAAACACGCTACGCGACAGTGGAATCATGGCCAACACCGCTGCAGCGGCAGTCAACACAATCGGGCGCAAACGCCTGACCGCCGACTCAACGATGGCGTCCCATGCAGGCACACCATTGGCACGGTCTTGCTCGATTTGGTCAATCAAGATGACCGAGTTGCGCTGAATCATGCCCATGAGCGCAATCACCCCTAGCAATGCGACAAAGCCAAAGGGGCGACCCAGGGTGAGCAAAGCCAAGGCAACGCCCGCAATGCCCATCGGCCCAGTGAGAAACACCAGCAAGGCACGGCTAAAGCTTTGCAACTGCAACATCAGCAAGGTGAAGGTGACAAACAGCATCAAGGGCAAGCCAGCAGCGATGGATGCCGAGCCTTTGGAGCTTTCTTCTACCGCCCCAGCCACATGGATGCGGTACTCGGCGAGCCCGTCCGCGGCCCATTGCTTCTCCAGCTTTTTCAACTCTGGCAACAACTGAGCGGTGACGGTGGCGCCTTGCAAGCCTTCGACGATGTCGGACTGCACGGTAATGGCGTAGTCGCGGTTCTCCCGCCACATCACCCCAGGCTCCCAAGTGAACTGCGGCTTGGCCACTTGCAACAACGGCACCGATTTGCCCGAGGCGGTGGGCACATAGGCGTTACCCAAATCGGTGATGGCTTGTCGCTCGGTTTGCGGTTGACGCAACACGATATCGATCAATTTATCGCCTTCGCGGTACTGACCCACGGTGGTTCCGCTGAGCAAAACCCGTGAGGCTTGAGCGATTGATTGGCTGGTTACGCCCAAAGCGCGGGCCTTCTCCTGGTCGACTGCCAATCGAATAACCTTGATGGACTCGTTCCAGTTGTCATTCACGCCTCGGGTATTGGCGTTGGTTCGCATCACCGCCTTGACCTCGTCAGCCCGTAAACGCAGAGCATGGGGATCGGGGCCAGCCACTCGAAACTGCACGGGGAAAGGCACAGGCGGCCCATTGGGCAAGAGCTTGACACGGGCTCTGACGTCAGGGAACTCTTTGGCCATGATGGCTGGCAAGGCCACCCGCAGGCTTTCACGCAGCTTTAAATCTTTGGGTTGGATGATGAATTGCGAGACATTGCTTTGCGCAAACACTTGGTCCAGTGGCAGGTAAAAACGCGGCACACCAGAGCCCACCCACAAACTGACCGACTCAACACCGTCAGTGGCTAACAAGCGCTTTTCCACTTGCAAACTCAAAGCTTCATTGGCTGCGACGCTGGTGCCTTCGGGAAACCAGATGTCCATCATGATTTCGGGACGACTGGAATCAGGGAAAAACTGCTGCTGAACTTTGCCCATGCCGACAATACCCAGCGCAAACGTCAGCAGCGTGGCACCTATGGTGAGCCAGCGGTGCTTCACACACCAGTTCACTGTGCGGCGAAAGGTGTTGTAGAAGGCTGAGTCAAAGAGTTCTTGTGGCGCCCCACCCACAGCGTGTGGCTTGACCTTGAGGATCAAGGTTCCTAAATAGGGTACAAAAAATACCGAGACCCACCAACTCAGCAGCAAAGCAATGACGGTGACCGCAAAAATCGCAAAGGTGTACTCGCCCGTCACGGACTTGGCCAAACCAATGGGTAAGAAACCCGCAGCGGTAATGAGTGTGCCGGTCAACATGGGCATGGCTGTGACTTCATAGGCAAAGGTCGCAGCCCTGACCTTATCAAAGCCTTCCTCCATTTTGCGCACCATCATCTCCACCGCAATGATGGCATCGTCGACCAGCAAGCCCAAAGCGATGATGAGCGAACCCAGCGATATTTTGTGCAGACCAATACCGAAGTAATACATCGCCAAAAACGTCATGGCAAGCACCAAGGGGATGGTGATGCCCACCACCAAACCAGGGCGCATATCGATGTACCACCCCAAACGCCCGCCCTTGTGCCAACCCAATGCCACAAAGCTGACCACCAACACAATCACCACAGCCTCGATCAACACGCTGATGAACTCGCTGATGGAACGACCCACCGCCTTGGGTTGGTCTTGCAACTGCAACAACGTCACGCCATGGGGCAAGTTAGATTGAATTTTGGCTGTTGATTCACGCAAGGCTTTGCCCAATGCAATGATGTCGCCGCCCTTGGCCATGGATACACCCAGCGCCACCACCTGCTTGCCTTGAAAACGCACCTTGACAGAGGCTGGGTCCACATAGCCGCGTTGAATGGAGGCGATATCGCCCAACTTGATTTGCTGCCCCGATGCACCTCGTATGGGCATGGCTTGGAGTTGCTCTATCGCTTGGAACTGGCCTTGAACGCGAATTTGGACCACGTCCAAAGGCGTTTGCATGGTGCCGGCACTTTCCACTGCGTTTTGCTGACCCAGTTGCGCCAGAACCGCATTCAAGTCCAAGCCCAGTTGGACCAAACGCTTTTGCGGTATTTCAATGTAAATTTTTTCGTCTTGGGTGCCAAACAATTCCACTTTGTAGACATCGGTCACCCGTAGCAATTGCTGTCTAACCTCATCGGCGATATCTCGGATTTCAGCCATGGAAAAGCCTTGGGCCTCGATAGCATAGATCACGCCATACACATCGCCAAAATCGTCATTAAAGAATGGTCCAACCACGCCTTGCGGCAAGGTTTGTCGCATGTCGCTGACTTTTTTGCGAACCGTGTACCAGACGTTGGCGACATCCGCGGCTTTGGAGGAGTCTTTGATCTGAAAAATGATTTGCGATTCGCCCGGCTTGGAGTAGCTGCGAATCTTGTCGGCAAAGGGCGCCTCTTGCAGTGTGCGCTCTAGCTTGTCGGTGATTTGTTCCGCCACTTGCTGTGCGGTCGCGCCTGGCCAATAGGTGCGAATGACCATGGCGCGAAAGGTGAAGGGCGGATCTTCATCCTGCCCAAGCTGAAAGTAGGCAGTCACGCCCAAGACCATCATCACCACCATCAGGTAACGGGTAAGGGCTGGATGTTTGAGCGCCCACAGTGAAAGGTTGAAGCCCTTGGGGCTGGGTGTATCGCTCATGGTTTAGCGCCAGCAGGCTGAAACAAGGTGACTTTTTGACCCGGTGACAACACATGCACACCTGCCACCACCACTTGCTGGCCTGATTGCAAACCACTGTTGACCACCACCTCATTACCGTCAGCTGTGGTGATTTGGATTTCTTGGGATTTCACCGTCATGGTGGCCATGTCCAAAACCCACACCATGGTCTTGCCGCCCTCTTGGCGCAAAGCGCTGGTGGGGAGCTTGATTTTTTGAACGCTGGCGGCAAGGTTGGACTGCATGTTGACCGTCACCGTGCTACCCAAAGGCGCGGTCACTGGCCCTGTTAAGGCCACGCGGACGCTGAACGTACGGGTAACGGGGTCTGCGCTCGCAGCGATTTCGTAAACCGAGGCTTTGTGCAGTTCTTCGCTGCCCCAAAACTTCACTTGCACGCCTTGGCCTCGCTGCAGGCTGGCCACTTTGTCTTCGGGGACGGCAAACAGCACATCGCGGGGGCCGTCTTGGGCCAAACGCAGCACGGGCATGCCTGCACTCACAACCTGCCCTGCTTCGGCGTCGATGCCAGTGACCACACCGGCTTTATCGGCCACCAATTTGCTGTAAGACACTTGGTTGGTTTGAGCGGACAACTGCGCTTGCGATTGGTCGACTTGGGCCTGGGCGGCTTTGAGGGTGGTTTCGCGCCGCTCAAGCTCGGCGCTGCTGATGAATTCTTTGTCACGCAATTCCTTGAACCGCTTGAATTCGGCAGCAGCCAAATCGCGGTTGGTGACGGCTGCGTTGATTTGTGCGCGAGCGGCATCCACCGTCAATCGGTAGTCTTGCGCGTCAATCTCTGCCAGCAACTGCCCCGCTTTGACACGCTGACCCAATTCCACATGCCTTGCAATCAATTTGCCACCTACCCGAAAGCCCAAGCGAGACTCGATACGCGCCTTAACCTCGCCTGCGTACTCGGTGGGGCTTGCCAAGGCGGTTTCCCCCACTTGAATGACCTTGACGGAGCGCACCGGTTCTTGGGCGGCAGGTGGCGGGGAGCATGCCACCAGCCCCATGATGGTGGCTAGCAAGAAAAGTCGGGACAAGTGCGGCATGACGAGGCTTTCTTTATAAAATATTAATGACTGACTGGTTAGTAACCTAATTCTACAGCCTTGGTGTGTCAAGCGACAATAGAAAAACCATGTCGGCCATAGACCATTACGAAAACTTTCCTGTCGCCTCTTGGCTGTGCCCTGCGCAGTTGCGACCAGCGGTGGTGGCGATCTACCACTTTGCCCGCACAGCTGACGATATGGCCGATGAAGGAAATGCAAATGCCCACAGTCGCTTGGCTGGCCTATCGGCCATGCAAACAGACCTGCTGGCGTGCACCAACGATGGCCATGTCAGCGCCCAATGGCCGCAGGTGTTCACGCATTTGGCAACACAAATTCGCCAACACAGCATCCCCCTGCAGCCCTTGCTCGACCTGCTCGACGCCTTCACCCAAGACGTTAACTACACCCAGTCGCAACGGCACTACACCTCGCGTGAGGAACTGCTGGACTACTGCCGCCGCTCGGCCAACCCCATAGGCCGGTTATTGCTGCATTTGTATGGCGTGAACGACGCAGCTTCTTTAGCGCAAAGTGATGCCATTTGCTCGGCCTTGCAACTCATCAACTTTTGGCAAGATTTGAGCGTTGACATACCCCGTGGCAGGCATTACCTGCCCCATAACGCCAAACTTTGCGACGAAACCGCTTTTGCCCGCGCCTTAATGCGCCAAGGCAGCCCACTGGTCCACACCTTGCCAGGGCGTGGCGGTTGGGAGTTGCGTCTGGTGGTGCAAGGTGGTTTACGCGTTTTGGACAAACTCGAACAGCTGGATGCCTTCCAGCAACGCCCTGTGCTCAAAGGCTTGGACTGGCTGAGCGTGGCTTGGCGAGCCGCTTGGATGTGAGCTGGATGCCACAATCGCTGACATGACGCCGCAAGACTATGTTCAACAAAAAGCCGCCGCCTCGGGCAGCAGTTTTTATTACGCTTTTTTATTCCTTCCACCGCACAGGCGGGCTGCCATCACCGCTTTTTATGCGTTTTGCCGTGAAGTCGACGATGTGGTGGACGAAGTTCAAGACCCCTCGGTAGCCGCCCAAAAATTGCATTGGTGGCAAATGGAGGTGCAAAGCAGCTTTGCAGGCACCGCCCAGCATCCAGTGATGAAAGCCTTGATGCCCTTGACCGCAGACTTTGGCATCCTCGCCCAACACCTGCAAGATGTGATTGCGGGTTGCCACATGGATTTGAACCAAACACGCTATCTGGACTTTGCGGGCCTGCAACGCTACTGCCATTTGGTGGCCGGTGTGGTGGGCGAAGTGGCGGCGCGTATTTTTGGGCAAAGCCAAGACGAAACCTCCCATTACGCCCATCAATTGGGCTTGGCGTTTCAACTGACCAACATCATCCGTGACGTAGGCGAAGACGCTTTGCGAGGGCGCATCTACCTGCCGGTGAATGAATTGCAGCAGTTTGGGGTGAGCGCCAAAGATATTTTGGAGCGCCGCGACAGCGCCGCTTTCCAAGCCTTGATGGCTTTTCAATACGAACGCGCCCAAGGCCTTTACGCGCAAGCCTTGGCCGCTTTGCCGCAAGCCGATTGGCGCAGCCAAAAGCCAGGTCTGATGATGGCCAGCATTTACCGAACCTTGCTGGTGGAAATCCAAGCAGCGGGCTTTCCCGTGCTGCGCCAACGCGTGGCGCTCACACCTTTGCGCAAGTTTTGGTTGGCTTGGAAAATGCAGGCCTTGGGGCGTTTTTGACGCCCTTGACCATCATTGGTGGCGGTTGGGCTGGCTTGGCCGCTGCGGTTCGCGCAACCCAAGCGGGTTTTGCGGTGCGCTTGCTCGAAGCCGCCCCGCAATTGGGCGGTCGCGCAAGACGGGTGGTGCATGAAGGCCTGTTTCTTGACAACGGCCAGCATATTTTGATCGGCGCTTACAGCGATACCTTGCAACTTTTACAAACGGTGGGTGTCAATACCGAAGACACTTTGTGGCGTATGCCCTTGCATTTGAAGTACGTTGATGGTCAGGGTCTGTCCTTGCCTTCTTTGCCAGCACCGCTTAACCTTTTGATGGGCGTGTGCATGGCAGATGGTTGGTCTTGGTCAGACAAACTCAGCTTGCTGCACCAAGCCACGCGCTGGCAAGCCCAAGGCTTTGCATGCGATGCGCGGATGACGGTGGCGCATCTGTGCAAAGGCTTGAAGCCAAAAGTCATGCAAGAACTGATAGAGCCGCTTTGCGTTTCTGCTTTAAACCTGCCAGCCGTTGACGCCAGTGGCCAAATTTTTCTCGCCGTTTTGAAAGATGCGTTGTGGTCGGGCAAGGGCAGCAGCGATATGTTGCTGCCCAAGGTGGATTTGGGCAGCCTGATGCCTGACGCCGCCCACGCTTGGTTGAGCGCCCATGGTGCTGTGGTGCAAACACACCAACGCGTGGATGACCTCGGTCCTTGGCTGCAAAACCCCGTGGTGCTGGCTTGTCCGCCATGGGAAGCAGCCAAGCTGACCCACAGCTTGGCACCCACATGGTCTGCGCAAGCGGCAAGTTTGACGCACACCGCTATCACCACCGTTTACGTGCGCACTGCCCAACGCCTATCGTGGCTCAAGCCTCTTGTGGCCATGCACAGCAACCCCCAGGCTCCCGCTCAATTTGCTTTTGACAAAGGTCACCTCAATGCCGACCCTTTCTTCAAAGGTGTACTGGCTTTGGTGGTGAGCGCCAGCACTGGCGAGCGCTGCGCCACCACGCAAGACGTCTTGCAGCAAATACAGGATGAACTAGGTATTCACGACGCGGTACACATCACCACGGTGGTGGAAAAGCGAGCCACCTTTGCCTGTGTGCCCGCACTTTCTCGACCGCCTTTACAAGTGTGCGAGGGGGTTGTCGCGTGTGGCGACTATGTTTCAGGCCCCTACCCCGCCACACTGGAAGCTGCGGTGCGCAGTGGCTTTGCAGCCGTAGACCTTCTAAGCCTTGCTTAACGCAATAGTCTTAGGCGAAAAAGCTATTTCGCAATAAGTGAAAATACGGGCATGTCTATAGAACCCCGTTTTGCCCAAGAGCCTGCTTACGCCCATGGGCAAGCTTCCCATACCGCTATTGTCTACTGCAACCTAGGTACCCCAGACGCACCCACCGCAGCTGCCCTTCGCCGATATTTGGCTGAGTTTTTAAGTGACCCAAGGGTGGTGGAAATTCCCCGTTTTTTATGGCTTTTTATCTTGCACGGCATCATCTTACGGGTGCGCCCGGCCAAGTCGGCGCAAAAATACGCCAGCATCTGGACCGAAGAAGGCTCCCCACTCAAAGTGTGGTCACAACGCCAAGCAGATGCATTGCATCAAAAGTGGAGCAGCCGTGGGGTTCAGGTCCGTTTGATGATGCGCTATGGCTCCCCTGCGGTTGCGCAGGTGTTGGATGAACTCAAACAAGATGGCGTCAACCGCGTGCTGGTCATCCCCGCCTACCCGCAGTATTCGGCCACCACAACTGCCAGCGTGTTTGATGCGGTTTACACATGGGCCTTGCGCACTCGCCGCGTACCCGAGTTGCGCTTTATCAACAACTACCACGACCACCCTGGCTATATCGCGGCGCTTGCCGACAGCATTCAACGCCACTGGCAAACCCACGGCCGCAATGAACTCTTGGTCATGAGCTTTCACGGTGTGCCTGCCCGCACCTTGAAATTAGGGGACCCCTACCACTGCGAATGCCACAAAACCGCGCGTTTGTTAGCGCACGCTTTAGGTTTATCTAAAGATCAATATAGGGTTTGCTTTCAATCGCGGTTTGGCAAAGCCAAATGGTTAGAGCCTTACACCGAACCCACGGTGAGGGAATTGGCACGGGCTGGCTTGAAGTCCATGGATATCGTCTGCCCTGGTTTTGTCAGCGATTGCTTAGAAACCTTGGAAGAAATTGCCATTGAAGTCAAAGAGGCGTTTCTTGAAGAAGGTGGAGAGGTTTATGGCTATATCCCTTGCCTGAATGACAACCCCTTATGGATTCAAGCTCTGGAAGATTTGTCCACGTCCCATCTGGCAGGCTGGCCTTTGCATCCTGCACCCGCCCACGAGGCACAGGCATCGCGCGAGGCAGCGCTTGCCATGGGCGCAGAGAATTAACGCTCGGAGGGGGCTTTAGCGGGGGTTAATTCTGATGTTGCTGGGGGTTTATTGCCATCAGCTTGGTTTGGAACAACCCCAGCAGTTGCTCCAGTAGCCGTTTCAGGGGTGGCAGATTCACCTGCTGCAGGGGTCACTGGTGGCGTCATGCTTTGCCCTGTGGAAGCTTCTGGCGAGGTTGTAGTGGGCTCCACAGGCTTAGGACGCATCAAGGCAGCCACAGCGATCGCTACCAAAAACAAGACCAAGATTTTCAGGAAATAGTTACCCGAGGGACTTGGCTCCTCTGAAGCAGCTGAGCTTGATTCCTGAGTAGCCGCTGCCTGGACTGAGGTTTGGGGTTGTTCTTGAAGATGGCTGGCTTCTTGAGCCTGGGCCGAAGAGCTGGTCCAGTCGATTTCTGGGGGTTGCGCCAAGATGTGCAAAGCCTCGCTGCGCATCAAATGAACGCCTGAAGCATCTGTCTGGGTTGTATCCGTCGAAGAGTACGGTTGGGCAGCGCTTGAAGCAACGACGCTTGCGGGTGTCGATTGCGAAGCAAAAAAGAGCATTTCCTCCTCGATAGGAGAAGCAGCGGGTGGAACTTGACCGAATAATTGAGCCTCGCTGAGTTGCAATAAACCAGCAATTTTTCTGGCCGCAGTAAGTTTGACGCTCTCGCTGTAAAAAGAACTTAGGCCGCCCTCTTCAATTTGCCGCACTTGCTTGACCGATAAACAGGCCCTGGCAGCGAGATCGTTGATTGCCCAGCCTTGGGCTTCGCGGCACAAACGTACCGCACTTCCATCTATTTGAGAAACATCCGACATTCCAAACCTTAAGCGGGACAGCGAAAGGCTTTACTTTACCAGTAGCAACTCGCCCTTGATAGAGGCGCCTTTTTGTACCGATAAAGTTTGGTAGACCACATGGCCATCGACTGATGCAGAAGAGGTCACGATCAACTCGCTGCAAGTGGCTGTGCCTGAAAACTTACCCTTGATATGCAGACTCGAGCAAGTCACCACACCTTCAACCTGACCACGCGAGCCGATGGTAAGTTCATCGACTTGAACTTGGCCATTGAGAGAACCTTCAACATGAATGGCGCCCTTGGCGGAAATTTCACCTCGAAAGGAAAAGCCCTCACTCAAAATAGAGGGTTTCGAAGCATTGGAAGAAATGATATCCATCATGGTATTTCTCTGAGGTTGATCTAGCGGAACCGACTCGCTGGGGAGTGCTGACTGTACAGGAGCGACAGGCTGGGGGGCAACTGCAGGGCTCTGAACCGCCGGATTAGGGCTGTTTGTTTTGGATTTGCTGAACATATTGGGCGGTGCGGATCACTTTTTGAGGATTCACAGGATAACCCCCAACCAATATCTCAAAATGCAGATGCTTGCCGGTTGAAAATCCAGTGTTCCCAATATAGCCCAAGACATTGTCGGTTGTCACCTTATCGCCCACTTTGACCAATAACTGGGCCATGTGAGCATACAGAGACTCCACTCCATTGGAGTGACGAACGACAACGGTGTTGCCATACTGGGGGTGGAATTCTGACATAACTACAACGCCAGGCTTGACGGCAAGGACTTTATCGTCCCCCGTTTCGCTCATCATATCAACACCAGTATGGAAATGGGATTTGCCGGTAAGAGGGTGTTTACGGATACCAAAGTCAGAGGAAAAGCTGAAATTGGTCACCGGCATACGGTTAGGCAAAGCATAAAGTACTTCACGCAAAGAACGGTTAGTGGACAATTCTTCCGCGACCTTGCCACGCATCAACGGGTTGGCCTGTAAATCGCCTTCCAAGGTAAAGCCACCATTGGCCGAGTTTTGTTGGATGATTTTGATGATTTTCTCAGTCAGGCCAGAAGTTTCCAACTGAGACTTGAGGTTGTCATTTTCTTCCGAAACAGCCACCATTGAAGTTTCCACAAACCGTCGAATGCTCATATCACGGTCGCGGATGGTTTGCGCCAAGCTCACCATCTGCTCCTCGGTCAAGGCTTGCTGGTTTTCTATATCCTGCTGAGATTCGGCGGTGCTGGTGATCAAGGCCCTGAATACCTCCTCATGCGAGCGCTCTAGACGGGCGCGGCTGATGCCCAGAGACAAGGAGGTAACCAACAACACCAGCAAACTAGAAACAAGCACTGACATCACAATGATGGTGCCGCGAGCGAAGACACGTTGGAAACGCGCAGGGATATTGAAATAACGCAAATCGCCGCTTTGCTCAATGATGAGTTTGACGTCTTGGTAATCGCGCACCCAAAGCTGGCGCACAAGGTGCGGCAGAGTTCGCAATTGAGCTAAAAAAGGACTGAGCGCTAAACGCATAAATCTCGTAAATTAAACCGGATAAAACCTAGGGTTTAGAGGGACTAGGGGGCGGTACGGAGGGGGCTGTTGGCTCAGCGCCTTGGCTGAGCACGCCTTCAATTTCGCCGCCCTTTTCAATCTCAATTTCTGAATAGTGAATTTTGCCAACAATTTTTCCTGTAGTTCGAACAATCAAGCTTTTTTCACTGACGATAGTGTTGTGAAGCTGGCCGCGAACATCAATAACCTTGGCTGAAACACGGCCAGTGATACGTCCTGTGGGGCCAATCAAGACCTCTTCTGCCGTCAAGTCACCTTCAATCACGCCGTTGATCACAGCTTTTGAAGGAACGGTAAACGCACCCTTGACAACCACGCCGTCCCCAATGACAACGCTTTCTAAAGAATCGGATTGATTAGCCATACATGCTCCTTGATCGGCATTTTAGCAAAGAATAAATATAAATTAAGTTTTTTGTTGAAGCCATTGATTTAATTGAAGAAAAAATTAATTAACGACAATAACTTTCAAAATACAAAAATAAATTTATATAATAGTACTCATATTTTTTAGTGTTAAAGTTATTATTAATTCATTATAAAAGCCGAGCAATATTTCTAAATTCCCAAAATAATTCACTAATTAGTGAATTCGAGGTTGTTTTGCAACGCTTAAATGAGACAAGCGAAGAAAGTGCCTTTATTAACTATTATTTTTAAAGCTTTGCATTCAAAAAATCTCACAATAACTTGTAATTGAACGATTTATTTCCAAATTAATCAATTCTCCAAATTTAAAAGTCATTCCAAAGCATGAAGTCGCCTCGGTTTTTTAATGGGATCGGTTTTGTGGGCCATCGCGCGCGCTCCACCATTCCCAATATGTTTTTTTTGCTGTCACTGACCAGCGGCATCTGGCATCGCAAACGCTTCGAAAATTACGCCCAACAGACACCTTGGTCATGACCACCCACAAATTGGTCCAAGCCGCTGATGGCGAAACATTGAAATAACGGGTTCAAGCCAACCTAGAAGAAACCCGCTATCGCATCATCTCACTCAAAGCGGCTTTGCTCCATGCCAAAGCCGAGGTACATTTTGAAATTCCCAAGGTCACATTGTTAAAACCAGTGATCAAGAGCTTGGGTACTTCGCTCAATGAACAATAGCACCCATTTGGTTTTTTAACCGCGGGCTGGGCCGCGTGGTTTAAAGCCAGAACCGCGCTTGGCAGCAGCACCGGCGTAAGAGCGACCGCCTGAGGGCTTGCCAAAGCGCTTGGGCTCTGCACCGCTGGGAGCGCGCGGTGCGCGTTGGGTGGGCTCTAAGCCAGGGATCATGTCAGCACGTAAAGGCTGTTGGGTGAAATGTTCGATGTCCAAAATTTTGCGACGATCACGCCATTCAGCAAAGGTCACCGCCAAACCATCGCGCCCTGCTCGACCTGTGCGGCCAATACGGTGAACATAGTCTTCTTGCTTCATGGGCAAGCCGAAATTGAACACATGGCTGATGCTAGGGACATCAATACCACGGGCTGCAACATCGGTGGCCACCAAAATTTGCACGCGACCGTCCCGCAGGGCCTGCAAGCGACGGTTACGCAAACCTTGACTTAAAGCGCCATGCAATGCAACAGCAGAAAAACCTACTTGCTGCAAATCTTCAGCCAAGGCATCGCACTCAATTTGGGTAGACGCAAAGACAATGGCTTGGTCAATGGTGGTGTCGCGTAACCAGTGGTCAAGCAACTTGCGCTTGTGCTGTTGGTTATCAGCCCAAAACAGCACTTGCTTGATATTGACGTGCGCTTCTTGAGGTGAGTCGACTTGCAAACGTTGGGGCGTGCGCATGATGCGAGCCGCCAACTGCTGAATGCGAGGTGCAAATGTTGCGCTGAACATCATGGTTTGTCGACGCGACTCGGTCAGTTTGTGGACTTCGGCCAAATCTTCGGCAAAGCCCAAATCGAGCATACGGTCGGCTTCATCGACCACCAAGAACTGCACTTTATCCAAATGCAGTTGTTTGGAGCGCTGTAAGTCAAGCAGACGTCCAGGTGTGGCCACAACCAAGTCGGCGTTGTGCAAACGTGCAATTTGCAAAGGGTAAGGCATGCCGCCCACCACACAGGCGATGCGCAGGCCTTTGCAGTGACGTACCAAGTCGATAGCATCTTTGGCCACTTGTTGGGCTAATTCACGGGTAGGACACAAAATCAAAGCGCCTGGGTTGGCAGGTTTGACATGGCGTGTATCGGTGGGATTTTTGCGGCGTGGCTTTTTGGGAGCCTCTTCACCACGTTCAACAGCTTGGGCAACCTTTTCAGCCCAAGCTTTGTTTTCGGCCTTTTCAGCCTGCTTTTGTTGTTGCAACAAAGTGTGCATCACGGGCAGCAAAAAGGCTGCCGTTTTACCGCTGCCCGTTTGACTGGAAACCAGCAAATCGTTGGCGGGTTTGTCGGCGTTGTCTTGCAAGGCCAAAGGGATGGCACGAACTTGTACCGGTGTGGGCTGGGTGAATGACAAGTCACGTAACGCGGCCAGTAATTCGGGGGCAAGCCCCATCTCAACAAAGCCAGAACCATCAACAGCGGTGGGTTTAGGGGATGCAACTGTTGTTGCAATTGAGTTGTCGTCGGATGTATCGAGAACAACTTCGGCTAATGCGTGGGAATTCAAATCAGTCATAGATAAAGCCCTGCCTGAAGGCGGGCGCTCCGTTCAAAGGTTGGAAAAACATCAACCTTCAAACAAAGCAAGCCAATAAATGAACATTGGCGTGGTTCAACTCTATGAACCCAAGGTGTGAGGCAGATGTAGCAAGCGGGTCAATGACCCAACAACATGTATTGTGGCACGAATTAGGGTCTACCCTGAGAAATATTTTTACAGCTTCAAAAAATGCTCGCGGTAATGCACCAACTCATCAATCGATTCATGCACATCGGCCAAGGCCGTATGGCTTTGTTGCTTCTTGAAAGAGGCATACACCTCTGGCCTCCATCGTTTAGAAAGTTCTTTGAGTGTGCTGACGTCTAAATTGCGATAGTGAAACCATGCCTCGAATTTGGGCATGTACTTGACCAAAAAACGTCTGTCTTGGCCAATGGTGTTGCCGCACATAGGCGACACACCTTTAGAAACATACTGCTTCATAAAAGCTATGAGTTGCTCTTGCACTTGCTCTTCATCCAAGGTGGAGGCTTTGACTTTGTCAATCAAGCCGCTTTTGCCGTGTGTCCCTTTGTTCCATGCGTCCATGCCGTTGAGGACGGCGTCTGATTGGTGTAACACCCACACTGAGCTTTCTTTGCGAGGCGTGAGATGCGGGCCCGTCACCACCACTGCAATTTCCAGCAGCTTATCTTTTTCGGGGTCAAGGCCAGACATCTCGCAGTCCAACCAAACAAGGTTTTCATCCGATTTGGACAATACGGTATTTTCGGTGGCAGCAGGGCTATTCGTTAGAGTCATGTTCATTCACCCATTGTCCTCTAAACTAGAGAGATGAATACCTCACTAACCTTTACTTTCGTTTTTTCCAGCCTGCTGGTGCTCAACTTGCTCATCAAGTTTTGGCTTGCCAATCGACAAATGCGTCACGTAGCGCAACACCGCGCCAAAGTTCCCGATGCATTCGCCTCTGTGATAGATGCTGCTGCACACCAAAAAGCTGCTGACTACACCATCGCCAAATTACGCTTAGGTCATTGGGATTTGGCACTGGACACGGCCATGTTAGTGATGTGGACCTTGCTCGGCGGTTTGGGATTTCTGGACCAACTATTGCTCGACCTCATCGGCGCTGGTATGTGGCAGCAAATCGCCTTGGTGGTGGGCTTCACACTTGTGAGCGCTGTGGTCAGTTTGCCCCTCTCATACGTACAAACCTTTCACATTGAACAGGCGTTTGGTTTTAACCGTATGACACTTGGCTTGTGGCTGAGCGACTTGCTCAAGGGTAGTTTGGTAGGTGCAGCATTGGGTCTGCCTTTGCTGTGGTTGGTCTTGTATTTAATGCAGTCGGGCGGCGCATGGTGGTGGATGATTGCTTGGGGGGTGTTGGTGGCTTACCAGTTGTTTGTCATGTGGTTGGCCCCAAGCGTCATCATGCCCTTGTTCAATAAATTTCAACCACTGGAAGACGCATCTCTCAAGGACCGTGTCATTGCCTTAATGCAGCGCACAGGTTTTCAAGCGAATGGTTTTTTTGTAATGGATGGCAGTCGCCGCTCGGCCCATTCAAATGCCTTCTTCACCGGTCTTGGCAAACAAAAACGTGTGGTGTTTTTTGATACTTTGCTCAAGCAACTGAACGCCGATGAAATGGAAGCCGTGCTAGCCCACGAACTGGGTCATGCCAAACTCAAGCACATTCCAAAATCTTTGCTAAGCAGCTTTGTGTTCACCTTGGTGGGACTTGCAGGCCTGGGTTGGCTCAGCACACAAACATGGTTTTTCGAAGGCTTAGGCGTTCAACCGCACTTGGGCAGCGCCAATGACGCCATTGCCTTGCTCTTGTTCATGATGTTTGTTCCTCTTGTGTCCTTTGTCACCAAACCTTGGCAATCTGCCCGCTCTAGACAGCACGAATTTGAAGCAGATGCCTTTGCTTGCCAACACGCCAAAGGCGCTGACTTGCGAAATGCACTTCTCAAGCTCTACCAAGACAATGCGTCAACGCTTACGCCCGATCCGCTTTATGTGGCCTTTTACCACTCACACCCTCCGGCTGCACAGCGCTTAGCCCGACTCACTGCATGACCGCTTGGGGTTTGGTGGTGGCCAGTCATGGTCGCCATGTTTGGGTTGAAGATGCCGCGGGTGAGCGCAGAATTTGTCATCCCCGTGGCAAAAAAAACCAAGCGGTGGTAGGCGACCATGTGCAGTGGAGCGCCAGCGAAGACGGCGGCAGCATAGAGTCAGTTGAAACTCGGAAAAATATCTTCTACCGTCAAGATGAAATTCGAACCAAATCATTTGCTGCCAATATCGACCAAGTTTTGGTTCTCGTTGCAGCAGAGCCCGATTTTTCGCAAAGCCAGCTTGCCCGGGCCCTGATTGCGGCTCGCCACGAAGGCATCCGCACTCTGATTGGCTTAAATAAACAAGACCTAAGCGCTGCTTTTGCAAGGGCTTGGCAAAAACTCCTGCCCTACCAGCAACTTGGGTGTCTGGTATTGCCGCTGAGTCTGAAAGACCTCGAACAAGATCTGAGTGTCTTAAACCACGAACTTGCCAACCGGGTTACCTTGGTGCTGGGCCCCTCTGGGGCTGGCAAAAGCACGCTGATCAACCGCTTGGTGCCCGATGCCAATGCGGCGACGAATATCATTTCTCAGGCCTTGCAGTCGGGCAAACACACTACCACCACCACCACTTGGTACTGGGTAGATGAAACCAAAAAAACCGCCTTGATGGATTCACCAGGGTTTCAAGCCTTTGGTTTGCACCACATCGACCCCCATGCATTGGCCTCTTGCATGCCCGATATTGCCGCCTATGCAGATCACTGCAAATTTCACAACTGCAGCCATGTGCATGAACCCGATTGCGGCGTGCGCCAAGCTTTGCTTGAACAAGCCATTGACGCAGGGCGCTACAAAATTTACACCGAACTTTTTGCCGAACTGTCGGCGCCTAAAACTTACTAAGAAATCAGCCCAGTAAGCGGGCCAAAGTCAAAAGCGCCAGCAGCAACATCCACATCACCACAGCTCGCCAGACCAAGCCCACCATGCTGCGCAGATGAAACAACTCGGGCTCTCTTCCCGCGGTGGTTTCTACTGCACTTGGGGTGAGAAGCAACTCATCGTCGGGCACGCCTAAGTTTTTGCCACCCAAGCGCACATTGATGGCGCCCGAGGTAGCGGCCAGCACCACGCCATCGTTGGAGTCGGGGAAATGCGCTGCATCGTGACGCCATGCCTCGACAGCGTCTTCGAAATTGCCAACCACCGCAAAACTTAAGGCGGTCAATCGGGCTGGCAACCAGTCTGCGCTGCGCCAAGCTTTGGCGGCAGAGGTTTCTAGCGCGGGACTGTTGTGCTTGGCATCTGACAAAGCGCAAGTATGGGAACTTTCCCACGAGCGGGATAAAAATTCACTTAAGCGGTAAAAAATTGCACCAACGGGGCCCAGCCCCAAACCGGCAAACACAACAAACCAAACCACCACACCAAATACATGCCGATGCGCGGCAATAGCTGAATATTCAATCACATGACGAATGATTTCCTCGCGGGAGAGGTTTTCTCCTTTGGCGCCAGACCATTCAGACAGCAATGTATTGGCTTGCACATCGTCCCCCACCGACAACGCATGACGAATACCAGTGAAATGATGGCTGAAGTGGCGAAACCCCAAAGTGGCGTAAAGCACGGCCACACTCCAAACCATGGCAAACACCCAACCCAAGTACCACGCCAAAACAAAATGAACAGCCCAAACCAGCAAGCAGGGCAAGCCAATGGCCAAGCCCCAAGCGGTCCAAGCATGGCGTTGGTCGCCGGTATCTAGGGTGTTACGTACCTTGTCAGACCAAGCGCGCGAGACTCGTTCCAAACTCTCGCCAAAACTCAAAGGTCGGGCTTGTTCTAGCAAGAAAGCGAATAAAAGTGCAAAAAAACTCATTCCCGCATGATAGTCAAGACTCGACGCTTGGATCAGCCGGATCAGTGGTCCGTGCTTAAAAAACAATACAGATTGCGCAAAATACCTGCAGTAACGCCCCAAATAAAGCGTTTTTGATCGCGGTCTTCATACGGCATCGAAAACCATTCGCGCCGCACGCCTGACCATTCCACCGCATGGCGGCAATGGTTCGCAGGGTTCATGACGTGGGCTAGCGGCACCTCAAACACTTGCGCCACCTCATGCGGGTTGGCGTTTAAACGCATCGCAGGGTCTAGCAAAGCCACCACTGGCGTGACCCTGAAGCCTGTGCCAGTGAGGTACAAGGGCAATTGCCCCAAGATCTCGACATGTGAGGGGTCCAGCCCCACTTCTTCTTGCGACTCCCGAAGAGCCGCCGCCACCGCATCGGCGTCACCTTCATCTAGGCGTCCCCCAGGAAAGGCAATCTGGCCCGAGTGGGTCGACAAATGGGCAGTCCTGAGCGTGAGCAACACACTGGGCTGAGGGCGCATCACCACCCCCACGAGGACAGCGGCATCCACCGGCGGTTTATGGGGGTTTAACGCCGGCTCGAGCATGGCGTCGGGCTGCCACACGGGTGGGCTGGCGAAATGCTGTCGCAAGCCCAGCGGCCCAAGCCTTTGCACAGGCACACGTGGCAAATGCCCATCCCATCCCAAAACTTCGGCGGATTCTGGCGAAAAACGGGGAATTTGGGTCAAGGAAACCAAGTTGGTCTTTGAGAGGTCAGAAAAAAATCGCCGCAGTCTGAACTGGGGCGGTTTGTTTCAAGCAGACCTTGGGGTAGGTCTTATTTAGCGGCAGCAGCGGGGGCTGCTTTGGCTGTGAGTTTTTCTTTGATACGGGCAGATTTGCCACTGCGTTCGCGCAGGTAGTACAACTTTGCACGACGCACATCGCCACGGCGCTTGACGTCAATGGCTGCGATCAAGGGGCTGTAGGTCTGGAAAGTACGCTCAACGCCTTCGCCGCTAGAGATTTTGCGAACGATGAAGTTGGAGTTGATGCCGCGGTTGCGCTTGGCAATGACTACGCCTTCAAAGGCCTGTACACGTTTGCGCGTTCCCTCGACCACGTTGACACTGACCACCACGGTGTCGCCTGGGGCGAAAACAGGGATTTTCTTGCCCATGCGGGCGATTTCTTCTTGTTCCAGGGTCTGGATGAGATTCATGATGTCCTCACAATGATCATGGATGCGCTACACAAAAGGCCTATGGTGTTTGAAACACGAGGCGGCCATCCAGAGGATCGAAAGCCCTACATTATAGCTTGCTGTCTAACTCTTAGGCTTTGCGGCCAACAGCTGCTCATCTGAACGGCTTAAAAGCCCAGATTGACGGGCTTTTTCCAGCAAATCAGGGCGATTTTGGGCTGTCAGGGTCAGACTTTGCTGACGACGCCAAGCGGCAATATGGGCATGGTGACCCGACAGCAATGCCTCGGGCACGGCTTGGTCTTGCCAAACCTCAGGACGGGTGTAGTGCGGGCAGTCCAGCAAACCGCTCAGGGCTGGCGTGAAGCTGTCTTGCAAATGGCTTTGCTCATCGTGCAAAACGCCCGGTTGCAATCGTGCCAAGGCATCCAGCCATGCCATGGCAGCAATCTCCCCACCTGACAACACAAAGTCACCCAAGCTGATATGGGCGTCAACATAAGCGTCAATGAAGCGCTGGTCTATGCCCTCATAGCGGCCACACAGCAACACCACGCCTTCGGTTTGACCGCTGCGCTCCACCAAGCTTTGGCTCAAGACCTCGCCCACAGGTGAGAAATAGATGAGCGGCGATTGTTGGCGGTTCAAGCCGCTTTCAGCACGCACCGTAGTCAAGCAAGCAGCCAAAGGCTGGGCCAGCATGACCATGCCAGGGCCTCCGCCAAAAGGCCGGTCATCGACACGTTTGTAATTGCCTTCGGCAAAGTCACGCGGGTTCCAAGTCTTGACCAGCAGCTGCCCACTTTCATAGGCGCGGCGCGTGACCCCAGCTTGCACAAAAGGCGCAAACAGTTCGGGAAACAAGGTGATGATGTCTACGCGCATGGCGAAAGTATGCGGCAAGTGCGGCGATCAGTAATCGGCTTGCCAATCCACCGTGATGAGGCGGGCCTGCGTATCCACTGAGTCGACATAGGCAGAGACAAAGGGGATCATGCGCTCAATGGGTTTGCCTTGGGCGTCGGTTACCGCGTCGCGTAACACCAAAACAGTTTGAGGTCCGGTGGACAACAATTCGGTGACCTCGCCTAAATTGACACCTTCGCGGTTTATCACCTGCAAACCCATCAGGTCAACCCAATAGTATTCGTCGCTGGCGGGGGTGGGAAAACTGGATCGAGGAACAAATATGCGGGCACCTTTGAGGCTTTGGGCGACATCGCGGTCATCCAATTCGTGGATGCAAGCCACCACGCTGTCCGAATGCTCTTTGGCTTCACGCACTCGCAACAAGACCGTCCCAGTGAAAGGCGAAGCGCCACGTTCGTTGGGTTGTAAAAACCAGCGTTTAGAAGAAAACAGCGCCTCGGGAGAGGCGCTGTGGGGCAGGATTTTCAGCCAACCCTTAAGCCCCCAAGCATCCAGAATGCGCCCGACTTCGACAGCGTCCGCTGGTAATTCAGCAGGCTCCCAAGCGGGTTGCATGGGTTGGGGATGGGTTTTTAAGCGGCAGTTTTGCCGGCTTGTTTGATGAGGCGGTCAACGGTGGGTGAAGTTTGCGCACCGACGCCGACCCAGTAGCTCAGTCGGTCTTGGGCAATGCGCAAGCCTTCCTCACCACCAGAAGCGATAGGGTTGTAAAAACCGATGCGCTCGATAAAGCGGCCATCGCGGCGAACGCGTTTGTCAGCCACAACAATGTTGAAAAAGGGGCGAGCTTTTGCTCCGCCGCGTGAAAGTCGGATGACGACCATGGTTTATCCTTGGGTGCAGACTTTGATTCAGCGATGAGACACGCGACATGGCCACCCGGCCAGCGCTCGCTGAAAAGCCTGCCATTATAGACTGAGCACCCATGCCCTCTCCCGCCCTGCTTATCCGACCCAGTTTGCAAGACGACTTGCCAGCCATTACCGCGATCTACGCCCACCATGTGAGGCATGGCAAAGGCAGCTTTGAAATAGAAGCGCCGGATCTGGCCGACATGACACAACGACGCGCCGATGTGCTGGCCAAAGGCTTGCCGCACTTGGTCGCCAGCCGTGGTGCAGAGGTGCTGGGCTTTGCCTATGCGGGCGTCTTCAGGCCCCGACCTGCTTTTCGCTTCATGGCCGAAGACTCGGTTTACATCCATGCCGACCATGCAGGTCAAGGCTTGGGCCGCGCCTTGCTGGCCGAACTCATTCGCCATTGCGAGGTGCTGGGTATTCGACAAATGCTGGCGGTCATTGGCGACTCGGCCAACGCCGGTTCGATTGGGCTGCACCGCAGTCTGGGTTTTGAGCACACCGGCATGTTGAAAGCCAGCGGTTGGAAACACGGCCAATGGCTGGACACGGTGTTCATGCAAAAAGCCTTGGGGGCGGGAGATTCCAGCCCCGCCAGCGAGCTCTTGCCGCCAAACCGATAATCTCGTCCATGAAACATAAAACATTGGCGACGTGGTTGAGCTTTGCTGGCGGTGCCTTGGGTGTCCACCGCTTTTACATGTTTGGCAAAAGTGATTGGCTGGCCTGGGTTTTGCCTTGGCCCACCCTGCTGGGTTTGTATGGCTTTGAGCGGGCCAAAGATTTTGGCGTGGACGACCCTCTCAGTTGGTGGTTGGTCCCCCTGTTGGGTATCACGGTTGCCGGCGGTGCGCTGAATGCGATTTACTGGGGACTAATGTCCACCGAACGCTGGAACTGCACTTACAACCCGCAAGAGGATGTGGAATCAACAGCTGGCGCCACCAACTGGTTGACCGTGGGTGCCTTGGTCTTGTCTTTGATGGTGGGCACCACCGCTTTGCTCTCCACTTTGGCCTATGGCTTTCAGCGCTACTTTGAGTCACAAATCGAAGAGGCGCGAAAAATTTCTCAATGACTGCCTAGTCCTTGAGCCAAGCGCAGGCTTGGTGGGCCACGGCTGCCAGCATCTGAGGCGTCACCTTTTCAGGGCAAACCACCTCCAAGGGCAGCAACACAAAAGCACGCTGCGCCCAACGCGGGTGGGGCAAACTTAAAAAAGCGCTTTGTGTTTGCGCATCACCGTAAAAAAGCAGATCCAAATCCAGCGTGCGTGGCGCATGAAGATAGTCTCGGGTGCGCCCCGCGGCTTGCTCTAGCGACTGCAAAGCCTCTAAGAGTTGCACTGCATTCAAACGGGTTTGTATGTGTGCCACCGCATTCACATACGACGGGCCATGCGCGTCCAGCGGTGCGCTGCCAAGCAAAGGAGAGGCTTGCAAAAGTTGGGTGTAGGGCAATGCAGCGATGTCAACCACGGCTTGGCGAAGAGTGGCCGCTGCATCACCCAAATTCGCGCCCAGTGCGACAAGGGCATTGACGGGTTCTCTGTACTTAGACGGGTTCACTGAACATTGACGCACTTACTTAAGTGGCGTCATCGCCACTGCTGGGGCCACTGTCGGCAGGCTTGCGGCGACGGCGCGGTCGCTTACGTGCCACAGGCGTGCCGTCGGCTCGCACGGCGCGGGGTGGCGCTTTCACCGATTGCAACATGTCGGCTCGGGTGTCATCGCTGGCCGTGCTGAAGGTTTCCCACCAATCGGCCAATTCTTCGTCGATCTCGCCCACTTCAGCACGCAAGCGCATGAAATCGAAACCGGCACGAAAACGTGCTTGTTCGACCAAGCCAAAAGGGGCACTGCCGCTGCGTTTGTCAAAGCGCGGTTGCATGGTCCAAATTTCGCGCATATCGCCCGCCAATTTGCCACGCCCCGACACGTCCCCAATGCGGGCATTGAAGACATCTTCAATCGCTTCTTGCAAAGCGGGAAAAGTGGGCATCTCGGCACTGCGTACTTGCCAACCTTCACGCACATCGGCCCACAACACGCAAGCCAATAAAAAGCTGGGTGCTACCGGTTTACCTTCGCCCACACGGCGGTCGGTGTCTTGCAAAGCGGCATGGACAAACTTGGACTCCACCCGCTCCACCACCACATCCAGCAAAGGGTAAATGCCCCGCGCCAGCCCCAAAGTTTTGAGTTGCTCAATACTCGCCAGTGCATGGCCAGTTTGCAAAAGCTTAAGCATCTCGTCAAACAACCGGCTTTGCGGCACCTCGGCCAACAAACCCACCGATGCCTTCAATGGCTTGGCAGTTCGTGGCTCTATCTTGAAACCCAGGTTGTTTAACTTGGCTGCAAAACGAACTGCGCGGATGATGCGTACCGGGTCTTCGCGGTAACGGGTGGCGGGGTCGCCAATCATGCGCAGCACACGTTTTTTGGCGTCCTCTAAACCATGGTGGTAATCGATGACGTCGCCGGTCAGGGGGTCGTAATACATGGCGTCGACGGTGAAGTCACGTCGCGCCGCATCTTCTTCTTGCGGACCCCAGACGTTGTCGCGCAACACACGGCCGCTCGCGTCAACCGCATGGGTCATGTTGGAGAGGGCTTTTTTGCTGGTGCGCTCATTGCCACTGACCTGCTCGGCATCGTTGCTGTCGAGGTGGGCGCGGAAGGTGGACACCTCAATCACCTCGTGTTCACGACCACGGCCATACACCACGTGCACGATACGAAAGCGCCGCCCGATGATGAAGGCACGGCGAAAACAGGCTTTCACCTCTTCAGGTGTGGCGTTGGTGGCCACATCGAAGTCTTTGGGCTTTAAGCCCACCAGCAAGTCACGCACCGCACCGCCCACGATATAGGCTTCAAAGCCACGCTCTTGCAAAGTGCGCACCACGTTCATGGCGCGTTCGTCTACCAAGGTATGGTCAATGCCATGAACCTGTTCGCTGATGACGCGGCGCTTGCCGAATTTAGGTTCAGGTTTGGGGCTGGACTTGCCCATCAAACGGTTAATGATTTTGCTGATCATGAAGTCTCGAAAAGGTCGAGGATACGCCACCCGCGTTCTTGGGCAATTTGCTTGAGGGCTGGACCGCCATTGGTGACCACGGGGACATCGACTTTTTCAAGCAAGGGCAAGTCGTTCATGGAATCACTGTAAAACGTGGCGTGAACCTGCGGCAGACTCAAACCCTGCGCTTGCAACCATTGGCTCACCCGAGTGACCTTACCTTCGCGCAGCGTAGGCACGCCGTCAATGTCGCCGGTGAAGTTGCCCTCGGCATCGCGCACCAGTTGCACCGCCAACAGCACGTCCATGCCAAAGGCTTTGGCAATAGGGGTGGTGACAAATTCGTTGGTGGCAGTCACCATCACCAAGGTGTCGCCTTGCGCACGATGCGCCTGCACCAAGTCGATTGCTTGCGGCTTGATCGCCGGTTCAATCACTTGCCGCATGAATTGTTGGTGCGCTTCATGGGCTGCGGTCAAGCCGTGTTGCCTGATCGCTTCGGTGGCAAATCGCACATAAGCATGGATGTCCAAGCAACCGGCGTTGTAGTCGGCATAAAACCCATCGTTGCGCTGCTTGAACGTCAGCGGGTCAGCCCAACCCAAACCCAAGGTGAACTCGCCCCAAGATTGGTCAGAGTCCAGCGGCAGCAAGGTCTGGTCTAAATCAAACAGGGCCAATTTCATGGGCTTAACTCTCATCGAGCATGGCTCGAAGCAAAGGGATGGTGAGAGGGCGCTGGGTTTGCAGGGCAAAGGCGTCCAAGCGGTGCAGCAGGTCGATCAAATGACCCAAGTCACGGCTGAATCGGCTTAGCAAATAGTCCAACAAATCGGTGTTCAAGGTCATTCCTAAAGCCTGTGCGTGGCGAACCAACACGGCGCGGCGATCGTTGTCGCCCAACACCTGCAACTGAAACACATGACCCCAGCCCAAGCGGGTGCGCAGGTCTTCACGCAAAGGCAGGTCTTGCGGGGGCAAGGAACCCGCAGCCAGCACCCATGGCTGATGCGCTGAGCCAGGTGTTGCAGCATGTACAAACCAGTTGAAAGCTGCATGTTGCTGCACCGCGCTGTAGGCTTGCACGTCATCCATCAAGACCACATTCCAAGTGGAGTCAAAGGCACTGGGCTCGGTAATGCTTGCGTCCAGCCAACCCACGCTATGGCCTTGCGAGGTGATGGCATGTGCCACAGCGGCAAGCAAGTGGCTTTTGCCGCAACCTTGTTCACCCCATAAATAAGTGGGAACTGGGGAGCGGGTACTGCCTGCCATCCACAGTTGCAAATGCTCGACTGCCGCGGCGTTTTCGCCTGGCTCGAAATTGGCGAGGGTCGGGCCAACATCGACGCCGATGTCCAAAGCAATTTGCCTCATGCCAAGCTAACCAGCATACAAACGACTGGCCATGTAACGCTCTCGCATTCGGCGCAAAGCAACCAACAGCACCGCACTTGCAGGCAAGGCCATCAATACGCCGACAAACCCCAACAGTTGCCCAAAAGCCAACAAGGCAAAAATCACCGCCAGTGGATGCAAGCCAATACGCTCGCCCACCAAACGAGGTGTGAGCACAAAGCCCTCGATCAACTGGCCCACGCCAAACACCACCAACAACATGATGGTGGCTTGCATGGGTGCCATTTCCAAAAAACCCGACAAGGCAGCCAACAACAAGCCCACGCCAAAACCCACATAGGGCACAAACACCGCCAAGCCCGTGAAGATGCCAATGGGCCAAGCCACCGACAAGCCGAACAAGGACAAGCCGATCACGTAATACGCCGCCAAGATCAGCATGACCAATAACTGGCCACGCACATATTCACCCAAGACGCTGTCAGCCTCATGCACAAAACTGTCCACCGAGGCTTGCGCTTTCAAAGGCACCCATTTGCGCAGATGCGACAAAGCCACATGACCATCCATCAGCAGGTAAAACAAGACCACGGGGATCAGCACCAAATTGCCCACCACCGCCAAAGCCACGCTGCCACCGATGCGCAGCGACGCCAACAAAGAGGTCAAGGCGCTGTCTGACAGGCCATCCGCATTTTTCGCCAGCCACGCTTTAAGGGCTTGGGCATCGAGCTCAATGGGAAAGCCCCAACTCAGCATTACAGGCTCTAGATGGGTTTTCAGCTCATCGAGCAGCTGCGGCAATTGCATTTGTATTCGAGCTGCTTCTTTGAACAGCACCGGCACCACCAAGGCCACCACAGCCAGCAAAATCCCGATGAACGCGGTCTCGCATACCAGCACCAACAAGCTTTTGGGGAAGCCCTCACCCAGCCATTGCTGCAAACGCTGCACCACCGGCGAGAGCACATAGGCCATGACGGCGGCAATTAAAAACGGCGTCAAGACGGGCAGCAACCACCACAACACGAACGCCACCGCTGCCGCAATGGACAGCCAAGCGGCATAGAGTCGGTAATCAGGGGAGGATGACATTAGCTGGCGTTAGACCCGGCATTTAGAATGCGCCATTCTATCGACCCGACCCTTTAGCGCCTTTGCGCCCTACTCCCCATGAACACTCCCCTTTCCTACAAAGACGCTGGCGTTGACATCGACGCAGGTGACGCACTGGTTGAACGCATCAAGCCTTTGGCGAAAAAAACCATGCGCGAAGGGGTGTTGGCGGGCATTGGCGGCTTTGGCGCTTTGTTTGAAGTACCCAAAAATTACAAAGAACCGGTGTTGGTCAGCGGTACCGATGGCGTGGGCACCAAACTGAAGCTGGCCTTTGAATGGCAGATGCACGACACCGTGGGCATTGACTTGGTGGCCATGAGCGTGAACGACGTGTTAGTGCAAGGCGCGGAACCGCTTTTTTTCCTCGACTACTTTGCTTGCGGCAAGCTCGATGTGGACACCGCCGCCGCGGTAGTGGGCGGCATTGCCAAGGGTTGCGAATTGTCGGGCTGCGCTTTGATTGGCGGCGAGACCGCCGAGATGCCCGGCATGTACCCGGCTGGCGAATACGACTTAGCGGGTTTTGCAGTGGGCGTGGTGGAAAAGTCGCTCATCCTCACAGGCAAAGATGTCAAGGCAGGCGACGTGGTGCTGGGTTTGGCCTCCAGCGGTGTGCATTCCAATGGTTTCAGCTTGGTGCGTAAATGCATCGACAGAGCGGCGGCGCATTTGCCCGCCACCTTGGACGGCCAGCCCTTCAAGCAAGCGCTGATGGCACCCACTCGGTTGTATGTGAGGTCGGTGTTGGCGGCTTTGAAGGCGCATCCCCTCAAAGCTTTGGCGCATATCACAGGGGGCGGCTTGACCGAGAACATCCCCCGCGTGTTGCCTGACCACTGCGCCGCGCACCTGCAACGCGCCAGTTGGCCGCGCACGGAGCTGTTCACCTGGCTGCAAACGACGGCCGGCATTGACGAGGCCGAGATGTGCCGCACCTTCAACAATGGCATCGGCATGGTCTTGGTGCTAGACGCCTCCGCCGCAGAGGCTTGCGCCAAAACCTTGGCGGACTTGGGCGAGCAGGTTTACCGAATTGGCGTGATCGCTGATAAGGGCGAGGGTGCTGCGGTGGTGATTTTTTAAGCCATCTACTCCGGCAACAACACCGCCAACCGCGCTTGAACTCTTAAAAGACGTTCTTGGTCGCCTTGGCGGCGGTAAATCTCATGCAAATTGCGCAACATGCGAGCGATGATGTCGCGAGGCTCGGCGGCTTGCAGATGAAACGCCAAAGCATCGTCGGAGATGGCATTTGGTTGACCAAGCTTAGCGCCGGGCAACCAAGGAATGAGGCGCTCACACAGGTCCTCGCGGCTTAGCGACTCGCCGCTGAAGGGGTCAATCACCACATGGCCTTCTTGGGGCGCTGGCAAATCCAACTTCACCAAGAAGTGCCCCGGAAAACCTACACCAAACACGGGCAAACCAATGCTTTGACCCAACTCCAACCACAACACCGCCAAGCTGATGGGAATGCCCAAGCGGGTAGACATCACCACATTCAAGTAGCTGTTGTGGGGGTTGTCATAGTGGTTCACATTGCCTGCAAAGCGCAGGTTGGCGTAAAAAAAGTGGTTGAGTTCGCGCAGTTTGTCCAAAGCGTCTGCAACGGGCAGGATGCTGCGCTTTAAACGGGCCGTCCAATGGTCCATGTCGCTGAGCACCTGCTGAATATCGAGCATGGGAAATTCATCTTGCGCCAAGCTGATAGCGGCCTCCAACAGAGGAAACTCGTCATCGCTTTGCACCAAGGCGGTGAAGTAGTCGAGGGCGCTGGGGGGCTTTAATTTGTAGTCCATGGCGTCATCATGCCTTTAGCGCCGCAAAAGTGCACGCAGATCCATGCCAAGACCCCTGAGTGTCGCGAAATACACCACAGCACAGGCGCTTAATACGCCTGTCATCAAGCCTATTCGTAGCCAAGGCGTGACTCGCAAGGCCGTCCAATCCCAATGGCCAGCGCTGTAAAACAGGCAGCCTCCCATGGCGACAGATGCCAAAACCACCCGCAAAACCAACAAACCCCAGCCCGGCTTGGCCACAAAACTGCGGTTGCGCCGCAAACCTTGCAGCAACCACAAGGCGTTGAGTAAGGCGCCGAGGCCAATCGACAAGGTCAGCGCCGCATGGGCCAAGTAGGGTACCAGCAACATATTCATGACTTGGGTGAACACCAGCACCAGTACTGCTATACGCACAGGGGTGCGGGTGTCTTGTTTGGCAAAAAAACCTGGTGCCAGCACTTTGATGGCCACCAACCCCAGCACGCCCACGCCATAACCTGTCAAGGCCAGCGTGGTTTGAGCCACATCTCGGTCGGTGAAAGCGCCGTAGTGGTAGAGCACCGCCACCAGGGGCTGGGCAAAGACCAGCAACGCCACGGCGCACGGCCAAGCCAACACCACCACCAGCCGCAAGCCCCAGTCCAGCATGGAAGAGTAGGCATCTGCATCGCCACTGGCTTGCGCGGCGGAGAGCTGCGGCATCAGCACCACGCCCAAGGCCACGCCCAGCAAGGCGATAGGAAACTCCATGAGGCGGTCGGCGTAGCTGATCCAGCTCACGCTGCCCGGCGTCAAATGCGAAGCAATTTGGGTATTGATGATGAGCGACAACTGCGCCACGCCCACCCCCAGCAAAGCCGGTGCCATCAGAGACAAAATGCGCCGGGTTCCTGTGTCTTGCCATGCAGTTTGAAGACCTGTGGGAGAAAACGCTAAGCGCGGCAACACGCCCAAACGGCGCAATGCCGGTATTTGCACCGATAACTGCAGCAAGCCGCCCAGCATCACCCCACCCGCCATGGCAAAAATAGGCTCCACATCTTGCGCGCCCAGCCAAGGTGCACCCCACACCGCCGCGCTGATCATGCACACATTCAGCAGCACCGGCGTGGCCGCTGGCACCGCAAAGCGCTTCCACGTGTTCAAGATACCCGCTGACAAAGCCACCATGGACATAAAGGCGATGTAGGGAAACATGAAGCGGGTGAGGTCTACCGCGGTGGCCATGCCCTGCGCCGACTGCTGCAAACCACTGGCCATGGCCCACACCAACCAGGGCGCGGCCAACACACCCAAAAGGCTTAACGTCACCACCGCCAGCAGCAGCACGCTGGCCACTTTGTCGATCAACACACGGGTAGCGGCGTCGCCCTGCTCGGCGCGGGTAACCGCCAACACCGGCACAAAGGCTTGGGCAAAAGCGCCTTCGGCGAACAAGCGGCGAAACAAATTGGGGATGCGAAACGCCACATTGAAGGCGTCTGTCAGGGCATTGGCGCCAAACACGCTGGCGATCAGCGTCTCCCGCGCAAAACCGGTGATGCGCGAGGCCAAAGTCCATAAGGACACGGTAGAGGCGGACTTGAACAGGCTCACGCCGTGGAGTGTAGCGGGAGGGCTTCATGTACCGCTAAACAGGCTTGTTACAATGTCGGGCTTTGCCGTCATCATCATCAAACCCCTAAAGGAAACACCATGGCCTCTGGAAAGCCCAAGAAAAAGAACCCGCGCCTAGCGTCGGGCCGTAAACGCGCCCGTCAGGACGTCAAACTCAACGCCGCGAACACCTCGCTGCGCTCGCAATACCGCACTGCGGTTAAGAATGTTGAAAAAGCAGTGCTGGCGGGTGACAAAACCAAAGCCACAGAACTGTTTGGCAAGATGCAGTCGGTAGTGGACACCATCGCCGACAAGCACATCTTCCACAAAAACAAGGCTGCTCGCGACAAGAGTCGCTTAGCCGCCAAGGTGAAAACCTTGGCCCTCGCCGCCTGACGATTCAGGCAAACAGCCCGGTCGGCCTTTGCGCTGACCGCCGTTTGAAAACGGTGCGCTGACGGCAAAAAAAGCAAGAACCGCCCCTCGGGGCGGTTTTTTTATGGCGAGGCCTTGACCACCTGTAACTGGTTGTCTCGCGCAAAACCTATGACAAAGTCCCAAGCCATGACATTGGCCTCCCGCATATCGGTATGCACGATGACGCATTTTTTGCCATCCAAGGTATTGGGTACGCACCAAGGGGAGTAACTTAAATGGTCGCCAGGTACGGCACCCCCAGGGCGAAAACTGCTCATCACGCCTGCCAAACGCTCGGCCCAGTCGCTGGGGCGAAAAGTTTGACCGCTGGTGGTCACGCCGAGAATAATGACTTCGTGTAGTAAGGGGCTGACCATGAATAAAGCGCAAAAGCCTTTTCGCCAACATGGCGGTTGTTGCTTTGCAGCAATTTCATTCTATGCGCGGCGTTTTTCAATGGGCTGACAAGCATTGCCCCCTAGAATCTGCACCTCGGCTCCAGCCTGCATGTCTGCAGAGCCGATTTCATTTGATGCCCGAGGAATGCCCATGCCTGCCGCCCACGACCCTGCTGCCCATTTGATGAACACCTATGGCCGACTGCCCATGACGGTGTCGCATGGCCGAGGTGTGCGTGTGTGGGATACCGCTGGCAAATGCTACCTAGACGCCTTGGCCGGTATTGCGGTGAACACCTTGGGCCACGACCACCCCAAGCTGGTGCCTGCCCTGCAAGATCAGGTCAGAAAAATCATGCACAGTTGCAACTATTACCACATCCCTTTGCAGCAACAGCTGGCTGACAAGCTGGTCGAGTTGTCGGGGTTGAGCAATGTATTCTTTTGCAATTCAGGCTTAGAGGCCAACGAAGCCGCCCTGAAGATGGCCCGCAAGTTTGGCCACGACAAAGGCATTGAGCGACCTGAAATCGTGGTTTACGAACGCGCTTTTCATGGCCGCAGCATCGCCACACTCAGTGCCACAGGCAACACCAAAATTCAACAAGGCTTTGGGCCGCTGGTGGAAGGATTCATTCGAGTGCCCTTGAACGATATCGAGGCCTTAAAAAAAGCCACGCATGGCAACCCGAATGTGGTGGCGGTGTTTTTCGAGACCATTCAAGGCGAAGGCGGTATCAACCCTATGCGTGCCGATTACCTGCGCGAGGTACGCGCTCTGTGTGACGCTCAAGACTGGTTGCTGATGATCGACGAGGTGCAATGCGGCATAGGTCGCACTGGCAAATGGTTTGCCCACCAATGGGCTGGCATTCAGCCTGATGTCATGCCCTTGGCCAAAGGCTTGGGCTCGGGCGTGCCCATTGGCGCGGTGGTCGCTGGCCCCAAGGCCGCGAATATTTTTCAGCCCGGCAACCACGGCACCACGTTTGGTGGCAACCCCTTGGCCATGCGTGCCGGTGTGGAAACCCTGCGCATCATGGAAGAAGACGGTTTACTGGACAACGCCCACCGACTCGGCCTGTATTTCAAAGCTGCCTTCGAGCGTGAATTCAAAGGCATGACGGGTGTGAAAGAGATTCGCGGCCAAGGCTTGATGATCGGCATCGAGCTAGACCGCCCATGTGGCCCTTTGATGGGTCAAGCTTTGGAAGCAGGCTTGTTGCTCAGCATCACCGCCGACAGCGTGATTCGCTTGCTGCCAGCCCTGACCATGACCGAGGCAGAAGCGGATGAAGTGGTGGCCATCTTGGTGCCTTTGGTGAAAGCGTTTTTAAACACGCCTAAGGCCTGAGATGAGCCAAGCCTTGAAACACTATTTGCACTTTGGCGATGCGTCTGCCGATGACTACGCGTATTTGTTCAGCCGTGCTGCTTTTATCAAGCATAAATTCAAAACTTACGAAAAACACCAGCCGTTGGTGGACCGCAGCTTGGCCATGATTTTCGAGAAGGCCTCGACACGCACCCGCATCAGCTTTGAAGCCGGCATGTACCAAATGGGCGGCGCGGTGGTGCATCTCACCACAGGCGACAGCCAGTTGGGTCGGGCCGAGCCGATAGAAGACAGCGCCAAAGTCATCAGCCGCATGGTGGATTTGGTGATGATTCGCACCTATGAGCAAACCAAGATAGAGCGCTTTGCCGCCAACTCTCGCGTACCAGTCATCAATGGTTTAACCAATGAGTTCCACCCCTGCCAAATCTTGGCTGATCTCTTCACCTTTATTGAGCACCGCGGCAACGTCAACCACCCCTTGGATTGTTTGAAGGGGAAAGTGGTAGCGTGGGTGGGCGACGGCAACAACATGGCCAACACGTGGTTGCAAGCGGCCGACTTGCTGGGCTTCACGGTGCACGTCAGCACGCCCAGCGGCTACGAGGTGAACCAAGCGATTGCAGGCGTGAAAAACGCCAACTGTTTCAAAGTATTTAAAGCCCCCTTGCAAGCTTGCCAAGGCGCAGACTTGGTGACCACCGATGTGTGGACCAGCATGGGCTTTGAAGCCGAAAACGAGGCACGCTTAAAAGCCTTTGGTGCTTGGTGCGTGGATGAGCGCATGATGGCGCAAGCCAAGCCCGAGGCCTTGTTCATGCATTGCCTACCGGCCCACCGTGGTGAAGAAGTGCAAGCCGAGGTGATAGACGGGGCGCAATCGGTGGTGTGGGACGAAGCGGAAAACCGCTTGCATGTGCAAAAAGCCTTGATGGAGTGGTTGCTACTGGGTCGGCTCTGAATTTAGCCCGCGTACAGCCAAGGCATGTCCATCACCGCCGCACCGCCCCAACGCATGGCAGCGTCCCGCCCCCAAGCCAGCACACCGCTGGCGTGAAACACAAGCGCATTGCGCCGCGCTCTGGCCTGTACCTTGGCCACGCGCTGCCAACGGGCCTGCGCATAGGCGAGTAAGCGCTGCTCAACTGAGAGGCCCGCTTGCGACCAACATTGCGCCAAAGCGTCTGCATCTTCGATCGCCATGCCAGCACCCTGCGCCAAGTAGGGCAACATGGGGTGGGCCGCATCGCCTAGCAATGCCACCCTGCCCTTAGCCATATCGCTGGCACTGTGCAAAGGAGGGCGGTCAAACAAAGCCCATGCTCGCCATTGCTCAGCCATAAGCACCATATCTTGCAAGCGACTGCAACTGTCTTTGAGGGCACGCTGCAAATCGTCGGCAGTTTGGTCTGCGCTGCGCTGCATGTCCCAACCTGGGGTTTGCGCTGAGTCAGTGGCCTCGACCAAAACCACCACATTAAGCCATTCACCACCCCGCACAGGGTAGTGCACCACATGCAATCGAGGCCCCAGCCACAAGCCCATGGCGTCACTGCGCCACGCAGCGGGTAATGCATGGCGAGGCAGCAATGTTCGATAAGCCCAGTGGCCGCTGGCTTGCAGTTGCTGAGAAGGCCATGCAAGTTCACGCACCTTGCTGCTGATGCCGTCCGCGCCCACCAAAACTTGGCTTTCATGCCAAACAGCTTGCCCATCAGGCGCCAGCCAATGGGTATTGACGCACGAGGCATGGGCTTTTGCATCTTGCAAACGATGCCCCAGATGCAGCGCAGACAGGCCTTGCGTATTCACCGCATCTGACAAGACTTGATGCAAATCTGCTCGGTGGATGGTGAGGTAAGGCGCACCATAACGCAGCTCAAACGCTGTTGCCATGGGCAAGCAGCCCAACTGCCGCCCGTCTTGCGCGTCCATCACCTCGAGCTGTGAAGGCACAAAACCTTTGGCGTGCAGCGCATCCCAAACGCCCCAAGTTTGCAGTCGCCGCAAAGCGTTAGGCCCCAAGCCAATACCTGCGCCCACTTCAGTGAACTCAGGGCTTTGCTCATACAACTGCGTGGCCACGCCGCCTTGACCCAAGGCCAAAGCAGCCGCCAAGCCCCCTATTCCGCCGCCTACCAACAAGATCTCGTCCATCGGCCCATGCTAGCAAGTGCCTGCCACGGTTTGTAAGTAGATTGACAAAATTTAGTAAGTGCCACATACTTTTGTAGCTGGCAAATGGAGTAGCTTATGACCCTCACCACCGCCCGAGTGGGCACCAACAACCGGAGCCAAATCGTGACCATCCCCTTGGCATTTCGCTTTCCAGACACTATAAAAACAGTCTACATTCGCAAAATTGGTGACGATCTGGTGTTGTCACCACGCCCAGACAATTGGGCAGATTTTTTAAGTCTTGGCGCCCAAGTCAGCGCAGACTTCATGACCACGCCTGAGGACCAAGCCGTGCAAGAGCGAGAGAGCCTTTGAGCGCTTTGTACCTCTTGGATACAGACACCTGCGTGGCCCTGCTCAGGCGCAATTCACCAAGCCTTCTTAAGCGCTTGCAAAGCATCAACCCAAACCACTTGGCAATGTCGATGGTGACATGGGCTGAACTTCAGTACGGTGTGCAAGCCTCCAACCGTGTGGAGGAAAACCGCTCAGCTGTGGCGTTGCTTGGGCAACATATCAAATCGCTGGATTGGAGCCATGAAGCTGCCATGCACTACGCCCATATTCGACATGCTTTGAAAACCAAGGGCAAGTTGATCGGCAGCAACGACTTGATGATTGCCGCCCATGCCCTTAGCCTGGGCGCAACCGTGGTGACCAATAACACCCGCGACTTTAAACGCGTACCGCAGTTGTCTTTGGAAAACTGGATAAATTAAATGGCTTTCTAAGCCCCAAACTGCGCAAAGCAGTCGTTCAACTGCTGACGCCACAACGCCTTTTGGTCTGGCGAAACAAAGGCGGCCTCAAAGCTGTTGCTGGCCAACTGGTAGGCATGCTCCGCATTCAAATTCAAGGCGGCAAAGGTTTGCAGATAGTTCTCGTTCAAATAGCCACCAAAGTAAGCGGGGTCGTCAGAGTTGAGCATGACGCAAAGGCCTTGCGCCAACATGTGCCCCAAGTTGTGGTCGGCCAAATTGGGAAAGACGCACAGCTTTTGGTTGGACAAAGGGCACACCGTCAAGGGCATGCGTTCTTTGGCCAAACGCGCCATCAGCGCTTCATCGTGAATGGCTTGAACCCCATGGTCGATGCGCTGCACCTTCAGTACATCCAAAGCACTCCACATATAGGCAGGTGGCCCCTCTTCACCCGCATGGGCTACCAGCTTGAAGCCCAGTTGAGCCGCACGTTTGAACACCCGCTCAAACTTCTCGGGTGGATGGCCGCGTTCACTGGAGTCCAAACCCACCCCGATGAATTTGTCTCTGAAAGGGAAAGCTTCATCGAACGTTTCAAAGGCTTCGTCCTCCGACAAATGACGCAAGAAACACAAAATCAATGAAGAGCTGATGCCCAACTGATTTTGCGCATCCACACAAGCGCGGTGCAAACCAGTGATGACGGTACGCATGGACACTTTTCGGGCCGTATGGGTCTGGGGGTCAAAAAAGATTTCCGCATGCACCACGTTGTCGGCCTTGGCACGTTGAAAGTAAGCCCATGCCATGTCGTAAAAATCTTGCGGCTGCTGCAGTACGCTGGCACCTGCGTAGTAAATGTCCAAAAAGCTTTGCAAGTCGGAAAAGGCATAAGCCGCGCGAAGTTCTTCCACGCTTTGGTAACGTAAGCGCAACCTGTTGCTTTTGGCCAAAGCAAAAATCAGCTCAGGTTCGAGTGAACCTTCAATATGCATATGCAATTCCGTCTTGGGCATGGCGCACAACAACTCAGGTAAGCGCTCAGAAGAAATAGCCGAGAAATTCATTCAACACACTCCAAAAGTGATGCCCTGCTGTTGCAAAAATCGTCGGTAAGCCACCGAGCCTTTATCTGCCGCCACCTGCGATTCTGCCCCAGCCTGCAAAGGTAGCAAGCGGGGACGCTGCGACTCCAACACCGGCTTGTCTTGCAAAAAAATCGTATCTTGAAATGACAGCACTTTTGCGGCGGACGCTTCAAAGTCTGCAATCGCCATGCGAAACCATACCCGACTGAACTCAGGCGTCATGGGTTGTATGAACAAAGCGATGGACTCCTCGTAACCAGCTTTGACGCCGCTTTCAGGCGAAGGCACTTTGGTGAGCACTGCGCTGTACGGTTGGCTGACCTCGTAGGTGTAAGCCACCATCGCCCCCTGAGAGGCTAAAGCGCTGGAGTGCGGTTGCCACGCTTGGGCATTGATCAGTTTGAACCCCTGCCCAGCAGCCTCAACTTGGTAATCGGCAATAGCGGCATGGGCAGCGTCGCCCAACCAACCCGCGTGTACAAAACCAAAGTGCGCCATGTCAAGAAAGTTTTCGACAATGCGAGGCGCACTGGTGGCGACCTCATAAGGCCCTGCGGTCAATTTGCGCAACGTGGTTTGCGCCTCTGCGGCAAATGGCGGCAGCACTTGCTCGGTAGTGGTCAATGCGCTGCCAGCTTGCGTCTGCAAACACACCCATACCAAGCCATAGGCCTCTTGCACCGCCACCGCACGGGCTTGCTGGGCGGCGCTGGGCGTGAAGTCGGGCATGGCAGGAATGTTCACGCACTGACCGCTGCCCTGAAACGTCCAGCCATGGTAAGGACACTGCAATGCCCCTTGGCATACCTGACCTAAAGACAACTTAGCGCCTCGGTGCGGGCATTGGTCATGCAGGGCCTGTGCTTTGCCTTGCAAGTCGCGCCATAAGACCACGTCATGACCTAGCACCTGCGTTGGCAAAGGTGCGTGAAGCAGGTCATGCGCATCGCAAACAGGGTGCCAAAAGTGGGCTTCAATCTGAAAATTCACGTCGACCTTTGGGAAGATAGTGTGGGTATTTGGGCACCCATGCTTGGTAGGCTGCGGTCCAATCATGGGCGATTTTTTCTTGTGCCTGTGCCAAATCGATATCGCCATTGCAGACCATTTTGTAAACAACAAATTCCAAATCGTTTTTTTGCTCGGCTGACCATTGCCCCGTGCGTGGTTGAGGCCACATATTGCGGGGGTCGCTGGGGTTGCCGCCAATGCTCAAGGGAATCAAGTGGTCTTGCTCGTAATTTCTAGGGTCGGTGTCGCTGTAGCGGTACTGACGAATTTGTTCGCGCTTTAATCGGTTGGTCACGCGTTTATCAGGGCGAACGGTAGCGGTATAGCCTTTGACACACACAGTTGCATGAAGATTTTGAGGCGTAACCAATGGATCAACCGCGCCAGGGGTGATTCGGGGATCGGGCAATGCTGAGCCTGTTTGCGCCACAACTGCGCAGACACCCGCCAAGCACAGCCAAGCCAAGCCTGCTTGAAAGCAAAAAAAGGCTGCCCGAGGGCAGCCTTTCATGGACTTGTGAGCCAGCATTACTTATTGCCGGGCACTTTGCCTTCCACGCCTTTGACGTAGAAGTTCACGCCGCTCAAGAACTTGTCGTCAGCGACTTCGTCTTTCTTCAGCAAGGTTTTGCCAGTGTTGTCGACCAAGGGGCCTTTCCAAATGGCAAAAGAGCCATCTTTCAAGCCAGCTTTGATTTCGTCGACTTTGGCTTTGGTATCAGCAGGCACGTCTTCAGCAACAGACACCAAATCGATAGCACCTTCTTTCACGCCCCACCAAATGCCAGTACCACCTACCCATTTGCCTTCCAAGGCTTCACGGGTAGCTTGAACATAGTAAGGGGTCCAGTTGATGATGGCTGAAGCCAAGTGGGCTTTGGGGCCGTAGGCGGTCATATCAGAGTCCCAACCAAAAGCACGCTTGCCTTTTTCTTCGGCTGTTTTGAGCACAGCTGGCGAGTCGGTGTTTTGGAACAGCACGTCGGCGCCGCTGTTGATCAGCGATGTGGCGGCTTCGGTTTCTTTGGGTGGGTTGAACCACTCATTAACCCAGACCACTTTGGTTTTGACTTTGGGATTGACAGACTGTGCGCCCAAGGTGAAAGCGTTGATGTTGCGGACCACTTCAGGAATGGGAATGGACGCGACCACGCCCAAGGTGTTGGACTTGGTCATCTTGCCAGCGATCACGCCAGCCATGTAAGCACCTTCATAGGTACGACTGTCGTAGGTGCGCATGTTGTCGGCTTGCTTGTAGCCAGTAGCGTGCTCGAACTTGACGTCTTTAGAGTCAGCAGCGACTTTGAGCATGGGTTCCATGTAGCCAAAGGTAGTGCCGAAAATAAGTTTGTTGCCCTGGGCCACCATGTCGCGGAAATTGCGTTCAGCGTCAGCTGACTCGGAAACGTTTTCGGTGAAAGAGGCTTTGATTTTGTCGCCAAATTCAGCTTCCAAGGCTTTGCGTGCGTTGTCGTGCGCGAAAGTCCAACCGCCGTCGCCCACGGGGCCGACGTAGGCAAATGCAATCTTCAATGGCTCGGGCTTGGGCGCTTCAACCACAGGAGCGGGTTTGGGTTCTTCTTTTTTACCGCAACCAACCATGAGGGCCGCAGCCACCACGCTAACTGCAGCAGCACGAAACCAAGTGCGTTTATACAAATCTGTCATGAAAATTCCTTTGAAAATGGGAAGACGATGGGAACAGGCGCGATTATGACTGCTGAAAAGGGTTTTCCCTGAAGTTGACTTATGAATTAGAAAGTTTGCACTTTTATAAGCGTGTTCGTCATTGCAAAGCTAACCCGTCTGACGAGGTTGCTTCGCTGCGCTCGCAATGAAGATGGTTAGGGGTAAAAGGGTCTGCCCAAAGAGGCAGGCATGTTCACCCGAATCCACTGAGGATTGCGCGAAATCAGCGCCAGCACCACGATAGTGGCGAGGTAAGGCAGCATGCTCAAGAACTGGCTTGGCATATCCACGCCGCTGGCTTGCAAGTGAAATTGCAGCATGGTTACGCCGCCAAATAAATAGGCGCCCAGCAGAACCCGCGCAGGCCGCCAAGTAGCGAAAGTGGTGAGCGCCAGCGCAATCCAACCCTTGCCAGCAATCATTCCCTCCACCCACAGCGGGGTGTAAATGATGGAGATATAGGCACCCGCCAAACCACACAAAGCCCCGCCCACCACCACCGCGACCAATCGAATGCGACGCACTGGATAACCCAAAGCATGGGCCGACTGCGGCGACTCACCCACGGCACGCAATACCAAACCAGCACGGCTGCGCTGCAAAAACCAAATGAGTGCAATGGTGAAGAAAATAACCCCATACACCATGGGATGTTGCTTGAACAAGGCCGGCCCAATGAAGGGGATCTCGGCCAAGCCAGACACCTCGAACTTCATGCGCTCTGGCAATTTGGCTTGCACATAGCCAGTTCCCACAAACGCCGAAAAGCCCACGCCAAACAGACTCAGCGCCAAGCCTGTGGCGTACTGGTTGGTGTTGAGGCCAATCACCAAAGCCCCAAAAACCAGCGCCAACAAGCCGCCAGCAGCCATGCCTGCGGCAAAGCCCAGCACATCGCTGCCGGTGTGCACTACGGTGGCGTAGCCAGCGATGGCCGCGCACAGCATCATGCCCTCGGCACCCAAATTGACCACACCGGATTTCTCGTTAATGAGCAAACCCAAAGCGGCGATCGCCAGCACCGTGCCGGCGTTGAGGGTTGCGCCCAGTAACAAGGCATAGGTTTCCATCACACCATCTCCGTGCGCGAGGCTTGCCAGCGCAAGCGGTAATTCATGAGGACATCACAGGCCAATAGGCTAAAGAGCAGCAAGCCTTGGAACACGCCGGTGAGTGACTTGGGCAAACCCAAACGCGATTGCGCCAACTCGCCACCGATGTAGAACATGCTCATCAAAAGTGCAGAAAACACCATGCCCAAGGGGTGCAAACGCCCTACAAAAGCTACGATGATGGCGGCAAAACCATAGCCTACCGGCACATAGGGGGTGAGTTGGCCGATCGGGCCGGCCACTTCCAAAGCGCCTGCCAAACCGGCCGCGCCACCAGACACCAATAAAGCCACCCAAACAGCGCGGCGCGATGAAAACCCAGCATAGCGTGCCGCTTGCGGCGCCAAGCCGCCGATTTGCTGCGCCCAACCTGCGCGGGTGCGAAACAAAAAAACCCACATCACCAACACGCCTAGCAGCGCCAAGACCAAACCGATGTTGACCCGCGAGCCTTTGAACAAACGCGGAATTTGGGTCGCAGTTTCAAAGGTTTTGGTTTGCGGAAAGTTGTAGCCCAAGGGGTCTTTCCAAGGGCCGTAGACCAAATAGCCCAACACCATAATGGCGACATACACCAACATGAGGCTGACCAAAATCTCATTGGCATTGAAGCGGTCACGCAGCCAAGCGGTGAGACCCGCCCACAAAATACCACCCAGTGTGCCAGCCAACAACAAGGGCACCACCATCCAAGCGCTGCTGGTTTTGTCAGCCAACAATGCCACGCCTGTGGCGAACACCGCCCCCATGACGTACTGCCCTTCTGCACCAATATTCCACACATTGGAGCGAAAGCACAGCGCCAACCCCAGAGCAATCAGCAACAAAGGCGTGGCTTTGACCACCAACTCGCCCACTGCGTAGCCGCTGCGTATGGGTTCCCAAAAAAACACGGCCAAGCCCTTGACGGGGTCTTTGCCCAGCATCACAAACAAGATGACGCCCAGCACCACCGTCAGCACCAAGGCCAACAAAGGTGAAGCGATGCGCCAAAAATCGGAGGGCTGAGCTCGGGCTTCAAGTTTGAACATGGTCATTGCACCGCATCATCAGAGTGATCCCACAAGCCGCTCATCCAAGCGCCAATTTGCGCTACGCTGGCATCTGCGCGAGAGATGGAGGGCGACAAACGCCCCTGAGCCATCACATGCAAACGGTCGCTGAGTTCAAACAATTCGTCCAACTCCTCGCTGACCACCAACACCGCGCATCCCGCGTCTCGCAGCGCTAGCAAGGCGGCGCGGATTTGCGCTGCAGCACCTACATCAACGCCCCAAGTGGGCTGGGAGACGATCAGCAGCTTAGGGGATGCGTCAATCTCTCGTCCCACAATGAATTTTTGCAAATTTCCACCCGAGAGCGATTGCGCCAAGGCCAGTGCGCCACCCGCTTTGACTCGGTAGCGACTGATGATGGACTCGGCTTGGGTTTTGAGCGCTTGCATGTCAATCCAACCCATGCGGTTGATGGCATCGTCACGCGTGAGCAAGAGGTTGTGCGCCAAACTCAGGCTGGGCACCGCTCCTCGGCCCAAGCGCTCATCGGGCACAAAATGCAAACCCCGTTTGCGGCGTTGCGCTGGCCCCTGCGTGCCCACGGCCTGTCCTTGCAAACAAATGCTTTGAGCAGGTGCTCGGGTATCTTCACCGCTTAAGGCGTACAGTAATTCGCGCTGCCCATTGCCCGAGACACCCGCAATGCCCACAATTTCTCCTTGGCGTACTTCTAAATCCATGGGCTGCAAATTCATGCCAAAGGGGTCAAGACGCTGCAAACTGAGTTGCTTGACCGCCAAAATCACCTCGCCTGGTTGGCTGGTTTGGTGCACCAAGTCGCTGGGCTCGCTGCCAATCATCATTTGGCTTAGGGACGCATTGGTTTCTTGGCTGGGAATGCACTCGCCGCTGACACGCCCACCGCGCAACACGGTGCAGTGTGTGCACAAAGCGCGGATTTCATGCAACTTGTGGCTGATGTACAAAATGCTGCAACCCTCTTCTACCAGTTGGCGCAGCACGGCAAACAGTTTGTCCACCGCTTGGGGGGTGAGCACCGAGGTAGGCTCGTCCAAGATCAGTAAGCGTGGTTCAGACAACAAAGCGCGAATGATTTCCACTCGCTGCATCTCACCCACGCTTAAGGTATGAACAGGTCGCTCGGGCTCTAAGTCCAAGCCATAAACAGCGGCCTTCTCGCGGATACGCTGGGTCACCTCTGCCAAGGAAAGCGACTTGTCCAGACCCAGCCAAACGTTTTGCGCCACGCTCAAGGTGTCAAACAGGCTGAAGTGCTGAAAGACCATGCTGATGCCCAAGGCGCGGGCTTGCTGGGGGTTGCGAATGTGTACAGGCTTGCCATCAAAGTGGATGCTGCCAGCATCGGGTTGCACCGCACCGTAAATAATTTTCATGAGGGTAGATTTGCCCGCGCCGTTTTCACCCAAAATGGCATGGATTTGCTTGGGCATGACGCTGAGGTCGATGGCATCATTGGCCAGCACCGCTGGATAGCGCTTGCTGATGTGCGACAGTGCCAGCAATGGGGTGCTCATGGGCGGCTGTCCCCCGGCCCTCTAAGCGGTGCAACAATCCCACTCCAACAGAAACACAATGTTCGCATGACCCTTCCAACCCTTGAACTGCTGCACCGTAACCGGTGGCACACGCTTTCCAATGTACCACCGGCACGTACCCTTATTGAGGTTCTGCGTGAGGATTTAAGAGCCATGGACAGCAAAGAGGGCTGCGCCTCAGGTGACTGCGGTGCTTGCACCGTGGTACTGGGACAGGGCGAACAAGCGCACACGGTCAACAGCTGCATACGCATGGCGCATTCGGCCCATGGCCTGCAAGTCACCACCGCCAGCGATCTGTCTGCCAATGGTCAACTGCATCCTGTGCAGCAAGCGCTGGTCGACCACCATGCGTCGCAATGCGGGTTTTGCACCCCTGGGTTTGTGATGAGCTTGTACGACCTGTACAACCGCACCAAAGGGCAAGCGGTGAGCCGCGACGAGGCAATGGAAGCCATTTCTGGCAACCTCTGCCGTTGCACTGGCTACCGCCCCATTTTGGATGCAGCGATGGCCATGCATCTGTACCCACCGTCCAAGCCTGCCTTGGCTGCCCCTGTTTCTGAGACGGCCAGTCAGCGCGATGCACTGAACCCGCACTATGCCTTGCCCACCGCATTGCGCCAATTGCTGCCATTGCGAGCCCGCTTTACTCAAGCGCAAATCATGGCGGGTGGGACTGACGCTGGTTTGTGGGTCACCCAACAGCACAAAAGTTTTGAGCAAGTGATTGACCTGACCCGCGTGGCAGAACTTCAGCGTATCGAGCAATACCCGCACCACTTGGCGATAGGGGCTGCGGTCAGCATCCACGATGCCTTTGCCGCCTTGGCCGAACGCCGTCCCACTGTCACCGCCTTTGCCCACCGTTTTGCTGGACGCCCTGTGCGCCAGTCGGGTACCTTGGGTGGCAATGTGGCGAATGGTTCACCGATTGGTGACAGCATGCCCTTGCTGATCGCTTTGGGTGCGCAAGTTGTTTTAATGGCGTGGCGCGGGGGGCACATGGTGCACCGGCATGTACGCTTGGAAGACTATTACCTAGGCTATCGACAAACGGTCCTAGCACCCGACGAGTTGCTCTGCTGGATCGTGGTTCCCCACCCATTGCCAGACGAACAATTGCATTGCTTCAAAGTGTCCAAACGTCTCGAGGACGATATCTCCAGCGTTTGCTTGGTGCTGAAAATGCATTTGCAACAAGGGCAAATAGACAAAGTGCGAATCGGCGTGGGCGGCGTGGCGGCGACACCCGTTCGGGCGCTACAAACCGAAGTAGTTTTGCAGGGACAAGCGTTCAGCCAAACCAGCTTAGCTAATGCCCAAGACGCTTTGGTGAATGAATTCAAACCGATCAGCGATATGCGGGCCAGCGCTGATTACCGACGACTGCTGCTGCGTAACTTGCTGCAACGCGCTTGGCTAGAGTCAAAGGGCCGCGCTGTGACACAGTTGGAGAATTTGACATGAGTGCGCAAGCGCCTGACAAATCGACCCAGCACGAAAGCGCCCGCTTGCATGTGCAAGGCCTTGCCGCCTACATCGACGATTTGCCACTGACAGAAGGCACGCTTCATGCCGCACCCATACTCAGCAACGTGGCGCGGGGCCGCATCGTGTCGCTGGATTTGACCGCGGTGCTTGCCGCCCCCGGTGTGCAATCGGTTGTCACTGCTGACGATATTCCTGGCGACAAACTGCTGGCCACGTTTGTGCACGATGAACCGGTGTTTGCCACCGATTGCGTGGAGCATATCGGCCAAGTGCTGGGCTTGGTGGTAGCCGACAGCCATGCCCTTGCCCGTGCCGCTGCGCAGTTGATGGTGCTTGAGGTTGCCGTTGAGTCGCCCGTGCTAAACGTGCGACCCGTACTTGCAAGCGAAGCGAAGCAATCCTCTTTACCTAAGGTCTTGCCCAGCGTGCATGTGCAACGCGGCAACGCATCCCTGGCCATGAAGCAAGCGCCGCACCAACTGCAAGGCCAGTTGGAAATTGGCGGCCAAGAGCACTATTACTTAGAGGGTCAAATCGCCTACGCCCTGCCCCAAGAAAACGGCGAATGGCTGATTCACAGCAGCACCCAACATCCGGGCGAGGCGCAGCATTGGGTAGCCCATGCCCTGCATATTCCATTGCATCAAGTGCGGGTACTGTGTCGCCGCATGGGCGGCGGCTTTGGGGGTAAGGAAACCCAGTCGGGGCATCTGGCGGTGTGGGCCGCGCTGGCTGCACACAAAACCGGCAAGCCTGTGAAGATGCGTTTGGGCCGAGAGGATGATTTTCTCGTCACTGGCAAACGCCATCCTTTCAGCCACGATTACCAAGCGGGGTTTGACGCACAAGGGCGTTTGCTGGCTTTGCACAACACGCAATGGGCGCATTGCGGATTCAGCGCTGATCTCAGCGGCCCTGTGTCTGACCGTGCAGTGTTTCACACCGACAACGCCTATTTTTTAGAGGCGGTGGACATCGTCTCGCACCGTATCAAACTCAACACCCAAAGCCACACCGCGTTTCGCGGTTTCGGTGGCCCCCAAGGCATGATGTTGATTGAAACGGTGATGGGCGACATCGCCAGACAATTGCAACTTGATCCGCTGGATGTGCGTCTTCGCAACCTGTATGGTGATGCTCCACGCAACACCACGCCCTATGGCATGACAGTGGAGGACAACATCTTGCCTCGCCTCATGCCACAGTTGGCGCAGGACTGCGATTACCGCGAACGCCGCAGCGCAATTCGAACTTTCAATGCGCAAAGCGCGGTGATCAAACGCGGCATCGCCCTGACCCCCGTGAAGTTTGGCATCAGCTTCACCGCAACCCAGTTCAACCAAGCGGGTGCCTTGGTGTCGGTCTTCACCGATGGCAGCGTGCTGGTCAACCATGGTGGCACTGAAATGGGCCAAGGCTTGCACACCAAGGTATGTGCCATCGTGGCCCAAGTGCTGGGGCTATCCGTTGACAGTGTGCGCATCAGCAGTACCGACACCGACCGTGTGGCCAACGCCAGCGCTACGGCAGCGTCAAGTGGCACCGATTTAAATGGCCGCGCTGCTGAACGTGCCGCACTTCAAGTACGCCATAACTTGGCCGAGTGCTTCGCCAAAGCCGATGACTGCTCGCCCAGCGAGGTGGTGTTCATGAACACCGAGGTACGTACACCCAAGAAAGTGCGTAGCTTTGCGCAAGCGGTGCAACACGCCTACAGTCAACGGGTGCAACTGTGGAGTGACGGCTTTTATGCAACACCCAAAATCCACTATGAGCGCGCCACCTTGAGCGGTCGCCCCTTCTACTACTTTGCTTATGGCGCTGCGTGCTCAGAGGTGGCCATAGACACCTTGACGGGCGAACACAAACTGCTGCGTGTAGACATCTTGCACGACGTGGGGCATTCTCTTAATCCAGCTTTGGACATCGGGCAAATCGAGGGCGGTTTTGTCCAAGGCTTGGGATGGTTGACCACCGAAGAACTGCTTTGGGGCAAGGACGGCAAGCTGCTCACCCGCGGCGCCAGCACCTACAAAATTCCCACCGCTGCTGATATTCCTGCTCACTTCAAGGTAAAGTTTTGGCATGAGGCCAACCCTGAGGACAACATAGGCGGCAGCAAAGCCGTGGGCGAGCCGCCCTTTATGCTGGCCATGAGTGTCTTTGAGGCCTTGCGCGATGCGGTGGGTGAAGCCATCGGCGGTCATGAACCCGTACGAATGGATGCGCCAGTCACCCCCGAGCGGGTATTGATGGCTTTACAAAAGGACGGCGTATGAGCTTTCACGCCTACCGCGCCTCTGTGCTGTGGTTTCCTGAACCTGCAAGCCACCACATTCAATTTGAATCTGATGGCTTGTTGGTCACCGAACGCGGCACCGATGGCATTGCGCGTATCCACGCTATCGGCCCCTACGCCCTGCTGCACGCTGCTCATGCACAAACCCCAATCACCGATTGGCGAGGTCGCTGGATTGCACCTGGCTTTGTCGACATGCACATCCACTATGCGCAAACCGACGTCATTGCCTCGCCCGCCGATGGCTTGCTGCCTTGGCTGAACAACTACACCTTCCCACAAGAAATCCGATTTGCCGACCCCGCTCATGCGCATGAAGTGGCAAGCTTCTTTTTTGATGAACTGCTGCGCAATGGTGTGACCTCCGCCTTGACCTTTGCCACCGCGCACACATCGTCGGTGGATGCGTTTTTTCAAGAAGCGCAGAAACGGCAGTTGCGTATGCTGGGTGGACGGGTGCTGCAAGACCGCCACAGCCCTGACGGACTGCGCGACAGTAACGCACAACAAAGTCTGTATGAAACCGAAGCGTTGATTGGGCGCTGGCACGGCGTAGACCGATTGGGCTACGCCATCACGCCGCGTTTTGCGCCCACCTCCAGCGAAGCGCAGTTGCGTGGTGCGGGTGAACTGGCCGCGCAGCACACCAGTGTCTGGGTGCAAACCCATGTGGCGGAGAACGCCGATGAAATTCGATGGGTGGCCGAGTTATTTCCCCACGCGCGCAGCTATTTGGGTGTTTACGAGGAGATGGGTTTGTTGCGACAGCGTTCGGTATACGCGCATTGCTTGCATTTGGACGCCAGCGACCGCGACTTGATGGCCGAACGCGGCGCGGCAGCCGCGGTGTGTCCCACCAGCAATTTGTTTTTAGACAGCGGTTTTTTCGATTTTCAGCTCGCACAGTCGCACCGCTTGCTACATGGCTTGGCGAGCGACGTGGGCGGCGGCACCAGTTTCAGCCCGTTTCACACCATGCATGCCGCCTACACCGTGGGTCGGCAAAGCGTGGGCAAGAGCGGTCACTCGCTGAGTGCCGAACAACTGTGGTGGCTGCACACCGCAGGTGCAGCGCAGGCCTTGGACTTGAGCGGTGTTGTAGGTAATTTGACGGTGGGTTGCGACGCTGACTTTGTCGTTCTCAACCCTGCTGCCACACCCTTGTTGGCTCGGCGAACTGCGGCAGCCGATAGCCTTGAAGAACAACTCTTTGCCATGATGGTGTTGGGCGATGACAGACTGATAGAGCGGGTGGTGGTGAATGGGCAAACACCCTGAAATTTGACTCCCTCAGCTACGCCAAACGCCTGAAAGCGGCCGGCATGGATGCAGGTTTGGCTGAAGTTCAAGCCAGCGCCATGGTCTTGGCCATTGGCGTGGTGGCCACCGTGGTCAAAGTGCTTTAAATAACCAGCAAAGCCCTGAAGTCGTTCACATTCGTGTGTGTAGGGCCGCTTACCACCAAGTTGCCCAAGGCCTCAAAAAAACGGTAGCTGTCATTTCGGTCTAAATAGGCAGAGGGTTTCAAATCCAAAGCCTCTGCGCGCACAAGCGTATCGGGTGTCACCAAGGCTCCGGCGTTGTCCTCTACACCATCAATACCGTCGGTGTCTGCGGCCAAGCCCCACACACCCGCTTGGCCTTGCAAAGCCAGCGCCAGTCCTAAGCAAAATTCTCCGGCGCGACCGCCTTTGCCACGCGGCGTACCGGCCGCTTGCGGGCGTACCGTCACCGTGGTCTCACCCCCACTCAAAATCACACAAGGCTTGTGAAACGGCCCCTCACCCCGCGCGGCAGCCCGTGCCAGTGCCGCGTGCACCTTGCCCACTTCACGCGATTCGCCCTCCACCTCGTCCGACAGGATGTAAGCATTCAGCCCCGCCTGACGCGCCAAAGCTGCGGCAGCTTGCAAGGACTGCTGGGGCGTGGCCAACATCTGTACGCTGTGGCCTTGAAAAACAGGGGCTGCGGGCTTGGGGGTTTCCAAGGCACCTGAGCGCAAAGCAGACCACACGGGTTCCGGCAAAGCTATACGGTAACGCTCCAAGATGGCGATGGCTTGCTCGCAGGTACTGGCGTCGGGAACTGTCGGGCCACTGGCAATCACCGCCGGATCGTCCCCAGGCACATCGCTGATGGTGAGTGTCACCACTTGCGCGGGATAGCAAGCTGCTGCCAAACGCCCGCCCTTGATGCGCGAGAGGTGTTTGCGCACCGTGTTCATTTCCAAAATATTGGCGCCGCTCTCCAACAAAGCGCGGTTGATTTGCTGCTTGTCCGCCAAAGTCAGGCCTTGGGCAGGCAAGGTCAGAAGTGCCGAGCCGCCACCCGAGACCAAGCAAATCACCAAATCGTCTTGTGTGAGGCCTTGGCACAAAGCCATCATGCGCTTGGAGGCTTGGAGCCCTGCTTCGTCAGGCACAGGGTGGGCGGCTTCGACCACTTCGATACGCTGCACAAGGGCAGCCGGGCGCGGTGGCGTGTGGTGGTAACGGGTGACCACCAGACCAGACATGGCTGCGTCCATGGGCCACAGCGTTTCCAAAGCGTGGGCCATGGCGCCAGCAGCCTTGCCTGCGCCCAATACCAAGGTGCGCCCACGCGGAACCTTCGGCAAGCAGGCAGGCATATTCAGCAGGGGCTGGGCACGGGCAACTGCAGCGTCAAACAGTTGACGCAAAAACTGCGCGGGGTCTTGGGCGTAAAAAGGGGTAGAAGCCATGGCGGGCGAGCATAGCGCATTGCTCAAGTTCTAGCCGTTGCGGCCGATTCACAATTACCCCCATTTGTGAGCACACCATGGCAACGATTGATTTCAAGAAATACCTGCAAACCGACACCGCTCAGAACGAAGACCTGTGGGTCTGGGTGGCGTTTGTGGTGTTTTTCCCCTTGGTGATTTTTTGGTACACGGGTCGCATGTTGACCAAAGGGGTCGAAGCTGCACACGACCAAATGGCGACGAATGCCAGAAGGCAAATGATTCGCAACAACCATCTAGAAGAAGATAAAGCTTTGCGTCGCCTCAAAATGCAAAAAGAGCACCAAGCGTATTTGGCAGAACGCGAAAAACGCCTGCAAGCCTACGAGCAACAGCTCAGGGCAGCGCCCCCGCCTCAAACCAACGCGCCAGCGCTTGACGCTCCTGCGGCGTGATGCCAGTGGCGTTGTTCATAGGCATTTGCTGCAACACCACCACCTGCTGATACACCGCTTGCGCATGCTTGCGCAAAGCCTCAGAGGAATCTAGCCGCAGATTTTTCATTTGTACCTGAGACCCGTGGCAAGACACGCAACGCTGGTCCACAATGGCCTGCACCTGCCCAAAGCTGACAGGCTCTTGCGCTGCAGATGAAGCAGGCGCAGGACGCAAAGCCACCATCACCCCAAGAATCAGTGCCACCCCCACAGCCGCAAAAGGCCAAGGGTTGGCTGCCCGCTGCAAGTGCCAAGCGTGACGCTGCACAAAGAACTGTCTGATCAAAGCACCTGAAAGCATCATCAGCAAAAGCAACAGCCAACGCTTTGGATGCGCATACAAAAACCCATAGTGGTTGGAGAGCATGGCAAACACCACTGGCAAGGTGAAATAAGTGTTGTGCACGCTGCGCTGCTTGCCACGCTGGCCGTGAATGGCCAAGGCCTGTGCTTCATAGGGTTGACCCGAGGTCATGGCCGCCACCACTTTGCGTTGCCCTGGAATGATCCATACCAACACATTGGCACTCATGGCGGTGGCCATCATGGCACCCACCAGCAAAAACGCTGCACGGCCTGCAAAAAGTTGGTTGGTAGCCCAACACGCCAGCGCCAGCGTGACGAGCATGACCAAACCTATCCATACCTCGCCACGTTGGCGAAAACCCACCCAACGACAGGTCAGGTCATAAACCAGCCAGAAAACCACCAGCAAGGCCACAGCGACCACACCTGCAGACAGCGGCACCCAAGCAAGGACATTTTTATCAATCAAAAACGTGTTGGCATTCCACAAGTACAGAACGCAAAACAAGGCAAAACCGCTCAGCCAGGTGCTATAGCTTTCCCAGTAAAACCAATGCAATTTGCCGTGGATGCGCCCCGGTTGCCCAAGGTACTTTTGCGGGTTGTAAAAACCCCCGCCGTGCACTGCCCACATCTCGCCGCCCACGCCCTTGGCACGCAAGTCCTCGTCCTCGGGGGAAATCAAGTTGCTGTCTAAAAAAACAAAGTAAAAAGACGAACCAATCCATGCAATTGCAGTGATGACATGCACCCAGCGCAACAGCAGATTGGCCCACTCCAGCAAATAAGTTTCCATAGGGAGATATTAATCGGGGTCAGATCCCAATTATTAATTGGGGTCTGACCCCGATTGTTTTAACAATTGCGCTGCCACAGACACGGCTATGACGTCGGGCTGCTTGCCGCTGATGCCGGGCAAGCCAATGGGGCAGGTAATGCGCTGAATTTCCTCTTCAGCAAAACCCTTTTCACGCAGGCGTCGCTGAAAAGTGGCCCACTTGGTGGCGCTGCCTATCAAGCCGATAAAGGGCAAATCATCTTGTGAGCGCAAACGTAGCAAACACGCGGCCACCACATCAAGGTCTTGGGCATGGCTGAAACTCATGATCAACACTTGGCTTTGGGGCATTAAGTCTGCCACCGCGGCTTGAACGGGGTCGCTGTGCTCAGTCAGCACCTGCTCAGGCAAATGGGCGGGAAACACCTCATCGCGGCTGTCAATCCAGCGCACTGCAAATGGCAGTCGGCACAGTACCTCTACCAGCGCCCTTCCCACATGCCCCCCGCCAAACAAGGCAACAGGCGTCAGCACGGGCATCAAGCGCTGTTGCAATAGGGGCAGGTCTTGCGCTGAGATCAATTCAAAACACAGCTCCACCGCGCCTCCGCAGCACTGCCCCAAGCTCGGGCCTAGAGCCACCCTGTGCAAAGGCGGCAAGACCGCCAAGCCTTGCAGCGCTTGACGCGATTGGGCCATCGCCTGCCATTCGAGTTGTCCGCCACCAATGGTGCCAACTTCTCCTTGTGCAAACACCGCCATCCAAGCGCCCACCTCGCGGGGAACCGAGCCATGCGCTGAGGCCACCATCACCAAAACCGCCGATTCTGTTGCCAGTCGATGGTCCAAAGAGGCAAACAAGTTCACACCCAAGCTCGGGTAATCATGGTTGTCAAAGTCAATCATTGGTCGCAGAGTATGCCTTCAACCTTGATGAATGGAAGAAGCCATGCAGTTTGGGCTTATCGGTCAATCTTTGCTTGTTGCCCTGCTGATGCTGTTGGCGTCATGCTCTACCAAGCCCATCAAGGCACCAGACCCCTTGCCTGAAGTGCCTGCCCAAGCGCCCGAGACAAAGCCAGCAGAAGTTGCCCCGGATTCCAGCACTGGCGCCACAGATTTGCCTCGCGTCCTTGAGCCTGAACCAGTTGCTACAAACCAAGACCCTGCACCCATACCCCCCAACCAAGCGCTATCGTCTGCTCGCAGCAATGCCGACTACCGTAAAGATGCCGCACACCATATCTACCAGCGGCTTCCTGAGCGTATTTATAAGGGCAAACTCCCGCCCTTGTTAAAAGCCGTGGTGGTGGTGGATATCCATATTGAGCCCTCAGGACAGATAGGTCGTATCGATTGGGTACGTGTGCCCAAACATGCCCCCGAGGTGAAGCTCGATATTGAGCAAGCTATTCGACAGTCTGCTCCGTTTCCGGCACCCAAGTACCTCAAGCAAGTCATCTTCACCGAAACATGGCTGTGGCACCGCAGTGGGCGCTTCCAGCTCGATACCCTCACCGAGGGACAACTCTGAAGGGCTCAGGAGCCTCGGTAAGTGGAATAACTCCAAGGGCTGACCAACAGCGGCACATGGTAGTGCTGGGCTAGATCGGCAATGCCAAAGTCCAAGCTGACTTCATCCAAAAAAGCTGGCTCTGCAAGCGCTACACCGCGCAACACAAAATAGGCTTTCACCGCAAACACCAAGCGGTAAGTACCGACTTGCAAATTTGCGTTGTCCAACAGGGGCCCGCCTTCATGACGGCCATCGGCATTCAACTCAAAGCGCTTGATCAAACGGCTGCCTGCGCTATGTGTTGCATACAAAGCCACCGCCATGCCTGCAGCTGGGCAGCCGTGCATGGTGTCCAAAACATGTGTGCTCAATCCCATGGTTTATCGGCAAAGTTATAGTTGATTGATCCAGTGTAGTCGCCCCCAACATCCCACCCATGACCATCCACGCCGCCAAAGCCGCCATCGATCATCTGAATGCCGCCAGCCATGACCAGGCTTTGCTATGGCTGGACGGCATCTACGAACACTCGCCTTGGGTGGCAGAACAGGCTTTGCAGCTACGCCCCTTCAACAGCTTGGCGCATTTGAAGTGGGTCTTGGCGCAGGTGGTCAGCCATGCGCCTGCCGAGCAACAACTGGCCTTGCTGCGGGCCCACCCTGTGTTGGCCCCTAAGCCAACGCCTAACCTCACGTCGGACTCCCACCAAGAGCAGCAAAGCGCTGGTTTGTGGCAATGCACACCCGCACAAGCCATTCGGTTACAAGAACTTAACGCTGCCTACCAACAACATTTTGGCTGGCCCTTCATCGTGGCTGTTAAAGGTCCGCGCGGCAATGGCTTGGGGCCGCAAGCAATATTGGACGCATTAGAGCGTCGTTTACGCGCCTCCCCCGCCCATGAATTGCAAGAATGCCTTCGCCAAATCCACCGCATCGCCGAGCTGCGCCTGAACGATAGGTGCAAAGCTCAGCCCACATTGGGCGAAGAAGTATGGGACTGGCATGAATGGTTGGCCCAATTCAGTGATGAGGGATTTGTCGAGCGTGGCGAATTGAGTGTGAGCTACCTCACACCTGCACACCGCGCTTGCGCAAAGACATTGCAACTGGGCATGCAAGCCTGTGGGTTTGATGAAGTGGGCATTGACGCTGCGGGCAATGTGGTGGGGCGCTACCACCCCGCCGAACCAGACGGGCGCTATGTGCTGACTGGCAGCCATTACGACACGGTACGTAACGGCGGCAAGTACGACGGACGGCTGGGCATTTTTGTGCCCATGGCCTGTGTACGGGAGTTAGCCCGCGCTAGAAGGCGCTTGTCCGTTGGCATTGAAGTGGTGGCGTTTGCAGAGGAAGAAGGCGTTCGCTTCAAAGCCACGTTTTTGGCGTCAGCCGCACTGACAGGCCATTTTCAAAACGTATGGTTAGAGCAAACCGACAAAGATGGCATCAGCATGCGACAAGCCATGCAAAACGCTGGCTTGAACCCCAAAGATATCGCTGCGCTCAAGCGAGATGCGTCGCGCTATGTGGGTTTCATTGAGGTACATATCGAACAAGGCCCTGTGTTGCACAGCATCAACATGCCGCTGGGTATCGTCACCTCCATTAACGGCAGCCGACGGTATTTGGGCGAAATCTCCGGCACCGCCAGCCATGCGGGTACCACCCCCATGGGTCAGCGCCAAGATGCCGTAGCAGCCTTGGCCGAATGGTCGGTGTACCTTGAACAACGCGCAAACCTTGACGGCGACTCTGTCGCCACCATTGGCATGTTGAATGTGCCCAATGGCTCTGTCAATGTGGTGCCAGGGCGCTGCAGCTTTAGCCTAGATATGCGTGCTCCTACTGATGCGCAACGTGACGCACTGGCAGACGATGTTTTGCAATCCCTTGCAAATATTTGTCAAAGTCGGGGCCTTCGCTTTAGCCATGAAGAAACTGTCCGAGCAGCGGCCGCACCCAGCGATCCGCGCTTACAACAAGCTTGGGAGCGTGCAGTTTCTTCTTTGGGTATTCCCTTACACCACCTGCCAAGCGGTGCCGGACACGATGCCATGCAATTGCACCGCATCATGCCCCAAGCCATGCTGTTTGTGCGCGGCGAAAACCAAGGAATTAGCCATAACCCGCTTGAAAGCACCACGGCGGATGACATGCAATTGGCCATTGATGCCTTCCAATATGTTCTAAAACTTTTAAATTAAATTTAATTAAATTACCAAATATGACTGCAATTTCGAGTTTTTTAGATATTCAATAAATTTGTATTTTTTGCGAATATCATCCTCGGGCATCAGATGAGGGATTTATCCCGTCTTTTTCTTGAGAAAGTGAAATCGCTATGAACAGTACCTCAACGTCATCCAAGGTCGGCACCGGCCCGACCTTTTCCGACTGGATTTTCATTTTGATCGTTCTTGGGGTCTTGGTCTTGGTGGCCTATCTGGGCGAAATTGCCTTTGAGCATGCCCAGCAAACTGAGAAAAGCAAGCGAAATGGCGAAGCTTTAGTGGCTTGGTTAGGTAAAGCCAGTGCGGAACGCTTCAACCCCGACTACCCCGTCAAAGCCTGCGCAGGTGGCGCAGACGCCAAAACCAGTACCTGGGGACCATGTTTAGAACACCTCTTGGCCAATGACTTTAAAAACATGCAAAACCCTTTCAAGGGAAAAACACCCGAGTTCATTGAGCAATGCAACCCTGCCGACAAAAGCCTAACAGGTGAAATTGTGTTGTTAAAAGTAACGCCCACCCCACCAGGCTCAGCTGTTCCAACGATCAACTCCAAACTGGCAGCTGAAGACAGCATTGACCAAAAACTTCAATTGAGTATTGGTATCTGTGACAAAGGTTCCTACCTTGTCAAAGTTTCTGACGTTGAATTCTGAGGCTCACCATGACAACTGACACAAACACCAACAACACGCCCCCCCAACTCATTGACATTGACTCGCTCGACGCCAAGGCACTGTTAGGCCTCGAAGAGGCTGGCCCACCTATTTCTAAAGACCAGCCGTTTCGCAAATGGCTTTATGACTGGACCTTAAACCCCAATATCCCTGGTAACTTCCAGCCAGTCTTGGACAAGTGGATTGGCGTTTTGATTGTGGTCAATCTGTTTGCGTTGGTGCTAGAGCACGTGCCAGCCTTGTTTGACCCCTACAAGCAACTCTTTCATTACTTTGATATTTTTTCAGTCACTGTTTTTGTTTTGGAATATGCGCTGCGCTTTTACTTAGCACCTGAGGATGAAGAATTCCAAAAGAAAAACACACCAAGGGTGGCCTATGTTTTTAGCCCCTTTGCCATCATCGACTTTTTGGCTGTGGCACCTTTTTTCCTGCAAGCCTTTATCCCGATTGACTTGCGTGCCTTGCGTTTCTTGCGACTGTTGCGAATCCTCAAGTTGTTTCGCATTGTCATTCCGGCCATCAAAGAGTTTGCCGAACTCAACCGTGGCCGCACCTTCCGTCAAAAAATCCATGCCGTGGTGTTTGAGAGCGCCTATGGCGGCAAGTTACAAACCATCTTTGATACCTTCATTGGTATTTGGGTCATCATTTCTGTGCTTGCCGTGGTTTTGGAATCGATCCAAAGCGTCAGCTACCTCATCAACTTAGAGTTTGTCATTCTTGACACTGTGGCTGTAGGCATCTTCACCATTGAGTATCTGATGCGCCTTTACGCTTGTGTGGAGGAACCGCGTTATCGCCACGCATTTTTAGGTCGATTCAAACAAGCCCGCAACACAGCCACCATCATTGATTTGCTGGCCATCCTGCCCTTCTTTTTGGAAGTCTTGTTGGGCTCTGTTCTCGATTTGCGGTTCTTGCGAACCTTCCGTTTGGCACGTTTGCTCAAGCTCACCCGCTACAACGATTCCACCAAGATTTTGACCACGGTGATCGCCAGAGAATGGCCAGTCATCAGCGCATCCGCTTTCATCATGATCTTGATGGTGATCATGACCGCCAGCTTGGGCTATGTGTTTGAACACGAAGCCCAACCAGAGAAGTTTGACAACATACCTAACTCTGTCTATTGGGCCGTCATCACACTGGCTTCGGTAGGCTATGGCGATATCTCACCGATCACCCCTGTAGGGCGCTTCATGACCGTGGTCATGGCCTTGCTAGGTATCGGCATCTTTGCCATCCCTGCGGCTTTGCTGGCTTCAGCTTTCGGCGATCAGTTACAGAAAGAACGTGAATTGCTGAAAACCAATTTGCGCAACATGATGAAAGACGGTCATTTGGACGATTCTGAAATAGAAATGTTGCGAACAGAAGCCAAACGACTGCACATCACCATCGAAGAGCTCAACGCATTGCTAGAGCACGTCCACACGGAACGTGTCAATGCGCAGCACAAGTCTGTACTCCCCTTACATGTCATCGCTGAACGACCGGATCATGCTGTAGAGCATTTCAAAATGTTGCTCTCCCAAATCAATCAACTGGCCTTGATGGCAGATGGCGCCAAGTTTGAACAAGCCGCCAAAGCGTCGGACAGTCTCACGGCCAAGGAATTGGCCTTGTGGCAACAACTGCGAGCTCGCAGTTGATTTTTTAGAGCAAGTTTCTTCGACCGCTTAAGTTTGACGGTTATGTGTGGGGAACTTGCTCGCCCCTTTTCTCTTTTTTAGTATTGCGCAATGTTCGAGCAACAAAAAACCACCTTGATGGAGATTCTTGAAGGGTCTCCTAACCAATCGCTCTCTAGGTATGCAGAATGGTTGATCTCTGCTGTTGTCTTGGTGAATTGCTCTGCGGTGATTTTGGACTCGGTGCCTGAAGTACATGCGCAGTACAAAGATTTTTTTCACGAGCTGGAGTTTTGGAGCGTGATGTTTTTCACGGCCGAGTACCTGATGCGGGTTTGGTCTTTGGGGGCGAAATACGCAGACAGTTCATGGAAAGGTCGGCGCGAATACATGTTCAGCGCTTTTGGTTTGGTCGACTTCTTTGCCACCATGCCCTACTACTTGCATGTGTTTTTCCCATTGCTAGATTTACGCATATTGCGTGTTTTGCGTTTACTGCGAATTTTGAAGTTATCCAAATACAACTCCGCCCTGCAAGACTTGTTTTCTGCGGTGTACTCAGAGCGACGTGCGTTTGGGTCTGCGGCTTTTTTGCTGACCATCGCTACCATCGTGTCCGCTTCACTTATGCACTTTGCTGAAGGCCATGCGCAACCCGAGCAATTTGGCACTATTCCTCATGCTATTTACTGGTCTATTGTCACCATCACTTCTGGCTACGGCAATGTAGAACCTGTCACCAAAGGCGGTGAAGTGGTCGCTTTATTGACAGGTTTTTTGGGGGTTTGTATGGCGGCCATCATGACGGGTATCGTGGCCTCTGCATTTGCCAATCAACTTTCACGCAAAAAATCCGCCTACCAAGCCCAATTGCGGCAAGTGCTGGCCGATGATGTCGTGACCGATGCGGAGAAGGACGCTCTCAAGCGTTTGCAAATGCAGTTTCGCTTGAGTGACAAAGAAGTGCAGACCATGATGGAGCAGGCCAAAGCTGGGAAAAAACCATGAACAGCACGCTGGAGATATCAGCCTTTGGCCGCGCCAAACGCCGGGTGTTCAACATCCTTGAAGGTGATGTTGCCGATCCTGCCAGCCGTTTTTGTGAGATCTTTATTGCGCTCTTGGTGGTCTTGAATGTGTTGGCCATCATTTTGGAGTCTGTACCTGATATTCATGAAGCCGCTGGTGCGTACTTTCACGTTTTCGACCTTTTCAGCGTGGGCGTCTTCTCCATCGAGTATGTGTTGAGGGTGTGGTCTTACAGCGAAAAATACACCGAGCCAGGCGACAGCCCTTGGAAGGGACGCAAAGAATACATCTTCAGCTTCTTTGGCTTGGTAGATTTTTTCAGCACCGTGCCGTTTTACCTTCAACTGCTGATGCCTGGCACCGATTTACGTGTGCTGCGAATGTTCCGTTTGCTGCGTATTTTCAAACTGTCGCGCTATAACAGCGCCATGGACGATATGTTTGAAGCCATCAAATCGGAGAAAGATTCTTTTTCCTCAGCGCTGTTTTTGTTGTTCATCAGTGGGCTGTTGTTCTCCTCATTGATTTACATCATTGAGGGCCACGATCAGCCAGACGTATTTCCCTCTATTCCTGCAGCGATGCACTGGTTTATCTTGACCATTATTTCTGGTTGGGGCAATGTGGACCCCGTTACCTTCCCTGGCGTGGTGCTGGTGATCATCACGCAGATATTGGCCATTGCTTTAGCGGCTATCCTGACCGGTGTGGTGTCCACCGCTTACACCACCCAAGTAGCTCGCCGAGAGGCTTTGTACGAAATGGAAATTCGTGAGGTGTTGGCCGATGGCGTTGTTACAGAAGAAGAAGCCATCAAACTCAAACATATGCAGGCCAAGTACGGCATGTCAGACGAGCAAGTAGAAGCGATCGCAGCACAAGTTCGTGCTGAAAAGGATTTACCCGAGTAAGCTAGCACGATATATCCTCAACCGGAGACGATGATGCAAGACATGGGAACCACCTTGGTAATTTGGGCAGCCATTTTGGGTGCGATTGCAGCGGGTTCTATGGTGCTTGGCGCCATTGTCGGCATCACCACGCCGATGTCGAACTCCTCAGTAGGCGCCATGTGCGGCTTTGGCGCTGGCGCTTTGATATCGGCTTTGGCACTTGAACTGGTGTCGCCAACCGTTGAAGCCTTATCACATGCAGATTTAGCTGATCGAGCCGAGGCAATCCACCATTTCGTCACCCTCTTGCTGGCCATGGTAGGAGGTGGACTGATCTTCATCGTCCTAGACCAATTGCTCAGTGCGCATGGCGGCTATTTGCGCAAAGGGGCTTACGTCATCGCCCAACATGCTCGTAATAAATCCAAACGTCAAGCAGACTTAATGCAGTCGATTGGCAACTCTTCTTTTTTCACCAGCATGTCAGCTGAGATGATGCATGATTTGGTGAAACTTCTTCATCCTAAATTTTTAGTGCAAGATGAAGCTTTGTTTTCTGCGGGCGCCCTCTCCTCGGAGTTGTACATTGTTCGCTCAGGCTCCATTACCTTGACGCATTCCGATGGCAGCAGTCATACCGCTGAGAGGGGTGACTTATTGGGTGAAGTGTCTTTCTTGGCCCACCAAGCACACAGCACCACAGCAGTGTCAGAACATGGTCCAGCCGAATTGCTGGTATTGCATAAATCGCAATACGACATCTTTGCCCGTTCGCACCCAGAGTTTGCTACCTCGGTGCGTGAATTGGCAGCTCAACGTATTTTGGAAAACAAACGCCATATCGACCAAGCTGCTGTGGCCAAACAAGCTTGGGCCAATTTGGCGATTGATGCCATTCGCTCTGGCGGCAGTGAAGTCCCCACAGCCACTGACTTGAACAATATGAAAGAAGAGCACAACAATGCAGGCATGGCCATTTGGCTGGGAAATTTATTGGACGTGATACCTGAAAGCTTTGTGATTGGCACCGTCATGCTGTCTATCGTTGCAGCCAAAACCGCCACCGGCATGACCTTGGGTTTTTGGGATGTCATGCCCTTAACTTTAGTTGGCGCTTTGTTTTTATCTAACTTCCCTGAAGCCTTGTCTGCCAGCGTGAACATGAAGCAACAAGGTTTCTCCACCAGCAAAATTATTTTTCTATGGTCAGTGCTTACTGTGATTTGCGCTCTGGGTGCTGCATTTGGGGCCTATGTGGGTGAGTCCATTCCTCACTCGACCATGATCGTGGTCGAAGGCATCGCAGCTGGCGCTATGTTGACCATGATTGGCTCTGCCATGCTGCCAGAGGCGGCGCATTTATCGACGCCCAATATGGCTGGTTTTTCTACCTTGGTGGGGTTTGTGTCCGCGGTAGGATTCAAGCTTTTTGAATAAAGCCATGGGCTGGCAAGCCAAACTTAGCATTGATTACAGCGTCGAAGATGGTCATTGTGTGGCACGCCATGTCCACGATGGCCCTCTTCGCATCTTGAAGAGCCTTTACCCCGAGGGGGGAAGGGTATGTCACAACATCTTGGTTCACCCGCCCAGTGGCTTGGTGGGCGGTGACAGCCTAGATATCAAGCTCCAGCTTCATGACCATGCCCATGCCTTGCTCACCACCCCTGGGGCAACGCGGTTTTACCATTCAGATGGCTTGACCGCTTCGCAACACGTCCACGCTACTTTAGGCTGTGGCGCTCGACTGGAATGGTTACCACTTGAAGCATTGGCTTACAGCGGTTGTTATGCCAGTAACCAAGTGAAATTCAATTTAGCGGCTGAAAGTCAACTCATGGCATGGGATGTCACAGCCTTGGGTTTGCCGCACGCCAACCAAGCTTTTGAACTGGGTCAATTTCAGCAACACTTAGAAATTGAAGGTGTATGGCTAGAGCGTGGTTTGATGGACGCAAGCGACAAGCGCTTGTTGCATAGCCCCTTAGGATTGAATGGACACAGCTGCCAAGGCACTTTGGTTTTTGCACAAGGCAACCCAATCTCAGATGACCTTTTACAACAGGTCATTGCGCTTGCCCGAAACCTATGCGAACAACATCCTTTGGCGTTACAAGCTGGAGTGACCTCACCAGACCCTAGGCTGGTGGTTGTGCGGGTACTGTCCGCACAAGTCGAGCATGCCATGGACTTGCTTCGTCGTATTTGGTTGGTGTGGCGCTCTGAACTTTGGTCACTCCCTAGTGTTGCCCCGCGTATTTGGGCTATGTAAGCAAGTTATTTAAAAGCAAACAAGTACTTTGCGCCAGTAGGTCCTGCTTGTAATTCAAAGCGTGTCACCTTATCGATGAAAAACAATTCACCCATCAAATAGTTGGTAGTTTCGCCTTTAGATTTAAGAGCCAAGTCACCTTCTAATACAAGCCCCAAAACCTCTTGCCGGTTTGTAAATTCAGGTACATTGCGCAGTGGCTCTAATTCAGCCAAAACAGGTGAAATAAATCCCAGTTCGGTGAGATGTTGTTTGAACTGTCCAATCCGCTGACCCAAAACAATTGTGTTCGATTCCATAGATACATCATGATGCAGAAATATGTTCGCTTGATGACAATTCACCAAATATGGGTGGCGTGTATTTTTCTATTCCCATGGGGTGGCCTTTATGCCACGCCAAACAGCGACATACTGCTAGACATCGTGAAGCATTGTATTGACCCGAAGGTCGAGAACTATTGCGCCCAATGTCGAGCACCAATAGCAAAAGCGGCGTGCTCTACAGAGACCTCTTGTAGAAAAACCACAGAGCTTTGGTCTGTCAACGCTGAATACGTCGCCATACGCGATATCAAGATGTGCGGTTGCCCTGCATCTTTTGTCCATGGACTGGTTTTGCCTTTGCAAGTCATCACAGGTGTTGAAGACCCCTTGCGTCCCCCAGGCATATGGCAGTACGCATGGGATGTCGCTACAAAACGAATTGAATCCGATTCCATCGCCTTGGTCGTCAACCCTCAGAATTTCAGGTCACAAAATCAGCTCCATGTCCACATGCTTCGTTTAAAGCCTCAAGCACGTGAACAGTTCAGGAACATGGCGACAGGCAAGACTGCAGACTTGTCGCAAGTCTGGAATATTGCCTCCGTATTGGCCAGTCATCAAAATATGCCCGACTATGGTGTGCTTGTAAGTGCTGAGGAAAGTGGCGGCTTTAAGGTGGTTGTGACCGCCTACAGTCCGGAAGATTTATTTACCCAATATGTTTGCCGATGAGCCACAGGGTGTCATCAAATTTTCATGCGGCATTTTTAAGATGATAGAACTTCTTCTTCACTTGCACACTCATGTTCAAGCAATTTGCAAAAATTCTACTGACTGCTTTTTTATTTAACGCGTGTGGCGTAATTGCCCAACATAATGCCTCCCTTCAGAATATTCAACTAGGACCAAGGCCGTTTTTTCTGGTTTCGCAAATGAACGATTCGCCATTGAAGCGAAAAATGCAAAGTTGCACCAACGGGCCGTTTAAGAAATCGAATTTTTCCATTGGCCACCGTGGTGCTGCCTTGATGTTTCCTGAACACACGGTTGAGTCCTATGAAGCAGCAGCTCGCATGGGCGCAGGCGTGATGGAGTGTGATGTCACGTTTACCAAAGACAAAGAATTGGTCTGCAGACATGCGCAAAATGATTTGCACACAACAACCAATATTTTGCTCACCCCTTTAGCCTCCAAATGCACCAAACCTTTCAGTGCCTTTGACCCAAATACCAACACACCAGCATCTGCAGAATGCAGAGCCAGCGACATCACTTTGGCCGAATTCAAAACACTGCGCGGAAAAATGGATGGCTTCAACCCCAAAGCTCTGACAGCACAAGAATTTGTGGCTGGCACACCCGCTTGGCGAACGGATTTGTATTCAGGACCTAGCAGCGGTACGCTGATGAGCCACAAGGAAAGCATTGCGCTGTTCAAGCGCTTGCGGGTCAAGATGACACCGGAGTTGAAAGAAGCCGCGGTCGCTATGCCTTTCGAGGGCTTTACGCAGCAGCAATATGCTCAAAAGATGATTGACGAATACAAACAAGCAGGCGTCAAACCTGACCAAGTTTTTCCTCAATCGTTCAATGAGAAGGATATTTTGTATTGGGTTCAAAACGAACCAAAGTTTGCCCAACAAGCTGTTTTCCTAGATGCGGCTGAAACTGTCAAAGACTTACCCTCCTTGGAGATGCTCAATGACTACAAAAGAAAAGGCGTCAAGATTGTGGCGCCTCCTATCTTTGCTTTGTTAACACTAGAAGATGGAAAGCTTGTCCCCTCTGCCTATGCCAAAAATGTCAAAACAGCTGGCCTAGACATCATTACTTGGTCTTTGGAACGCTCGGGTGTCATGGCATTGGAAAAAGGTGGTTGGTATTACCAATCGGTCACCGATAGCATTCACCATGAAGGCGACATCCTTGAAGCTTTGCATATTTTGAACAAAGATGTGGGTATACGTGGCATTTTTTCAGACTGGCCAGCAACAGTCACTTTTTATGCAAACTGCATGGGGCTCAAGTGAAAAATTTATCAAAGTGGTTCTCTAAATTCATCTTATTTTTTATATCTCTGTTGATACCTGTTTCCCCTGTTCTCATGTTCTTTCTGTTTTGGAAGAAAAAATTTATTCTTGAGTACAGCAACAATGTGAAGAAAATGCGGATCCACTTAAAGGCGATATCGCAAGGGCCTGTATTGCATTTTTTAGAAGATGTTTTTTTGCAGAATAAAAATATTCCTGTTCAGATACAAGGCTCTTGCGTTCAATGTGGCAATTGCTGCTTAGAGAAAAAGTGTTTCTTCCTAGAGCCTTTAGGCGAAGACAAATTTCAGTGCGGCATTTACGATTCAATGTGGCGGCGATTTTCCAACTGTAATTCCTATCCACTGCACGCTGAGGATATACAGCGCTACAACTGCCCCAGCTTTTCTGTTGTCCCTGTACGCGTGAGAATCCACGCTGAAGCGGGTGAAAAATTAAATGGAAACCAACTGACGAATCCCCTTTGATTGCATCTCGCTACCTAGGCCTTGAGAGACTATTTCACCGCGCTCCATGACCAAATAATGATCAGCCAATTCCTCAGCAAAATCGTAGTACTGCTCGCACAACAAAATAGCCATGTCGCCTCGCTTGGCCAGTTGTTGGATGACACGCCCAATGTCTTTGATGATGCTGGGTTGTATGCCCTCTGTAGGCTCATCTAGTACTAATAATTTAGGTGACCCAGCCAAAGCCCGCGCAATAGCTAATTGTTGTTGCTGACCGCCAGACAAATCGCCGCCACGGCGATGTCTCATCTGATCCAGAACAGGGAACATTTCAAACAATTCACAGGGGATAGCCGCCCCTGCTTTTTGCGTGGCCAAGCCCATGCGCAAATTGTCTTCCACCGTTAAACGGTTGAAAATTTCACGCCCTTGCGGCACATATCCGATGCCAGCACGTGCTCGTTCATAAGGTGTGGCCTTGGTAATCAATTGCCCATTAAACGTGATGCTCCCCTCTCGCAATGGCACCAAGCCCATCAAGGCTTTGAGTAAAGTGGTTTTCCCCACGCCATTGCGCCCAAGCAATACAGTCACCTGTCCTGCATGGGTCTGCAAGCTAACATCCCGCAAGATATGAGAGCCGCCATAGTACTGATGAATATTTTGTACATGCAACATGGCTTAGCGTCCTAAATACACATCAATCACACGCTCATCGGCTTGGACTTGCTCAAAGCTGCCTTGGGCCAATACAGCACCATCGCAAAGCACGGTGACGGTATCTGATATTTGACGAATAAAACCCATATCGTGCTCGACCACCATCAAGGAGTGTTTACCCTTCAAGGACAAAAAAAGCTCTGCAGTGCGGTCAGTTTCTTGGTCAGTCATACCAGCCACCGGTTCATCGAGCAACAGCAGTTTGGGGTCTTGCATCAGCAACATACCAATTTCTAGCCATTGTTTTTGACCATGGCTCAGCAGTCCCGCCATTCGAGTTGTGTCACCAGTTAACCGAATGGTTTCCAAGACTTCGCACAATCGGTCTTGTTGCATTCCACTCAGGCGAAACACCATAGAAGCTGCAACATTTTTAGCAGTCGCCAACGCAAGCTCTAGATTTTCCCAAACACTTAAATGCTCAAACACCGTGGGTTTTTGAAACTTCCGACCAATACCCAGTTGGGCTATTTCAGGCTCGTTGTGGCGCAACAAATCAATAGTACTGCCGAAAAATACACTGCCGCTGTCTGGTCGAGTTTTACCAGTGATGATGTCCATCATGGTGGTTTTGCCAGCACCATTAGGGCCGATGATGCAGCGTAATTCGCCAGGCGCAATGTCCAAAGACAAGTTGTTAATGGCCTTAAAACCATCGAAGCTCACATTGACATCCTCTAAGTAGAGAATTCGTCCGTGGGTCAGGTCCAGTTCTCCGGCTTGCAGCACATGTCCATAACTTGCACCCCTGTCTCCCGAGGAAGATTGCTGTACTCGTCGAAATTGATGCGCTTGCAAACGCTCGCTACCTTCGTCAAATAAGTCGGGCGTCATGATGAAGCCCCTTTAGACAACCAAGCTTGTCGTGCTTTGTTCCACAAACCCAAGACACCTTGGGGCATGAACAAAGTCACGGCAATGAACAAAGCGCCTAAAACGTACAGCCAAAATTCAGGCGCAATGACTGTGAGCCAGCTTTTGGCACCATTGACCATAAAGGCTCCCAAGATGGGCCCAAGCAAACTGCCTCTGCCACCCACGGCCGCCCAAACTGCGATTTCAATGGAGTTGGCTGGGCTCATCTCACTGGGGTTAATGATGCCAACCTGCGGCACATACAAAGCGCCAGCCACGCCACACATCACAGCAGAAATAACCCAAATGCTCAACTTGTAGGGCAAGGGAGAGTAGCCACAAAACATGACCCTACTCTCAGCATCCCTGATGGCTTGCAAGACACGGCCAAATTTGCTCTGCATTAACCATCTGGCCACCAAAAAGAAACCAAGCAAAGTTGCAGCCGTCATGACGAACAGCACCATACGTATATTCGGCGTGGCAATGGTCATTCCCAATATTCGCTTGAAGTCGGTGAACCCATTGTTACCACCAAATCCGGTCTCGTTACGAAAGAACAGCAACATGAATGCAAACGTCATGGCTTGGGTGATGATGGAGAAATACACACCCTTGATACGTGAACGAAATGCAAAATAGCCAAACACTGCAGCCAAAAGGCCTGGGGCCAATACGATGAATACCAAAGTGGCTATGAAGCTGTCGCTGAAATACCAATGCCAAGGCAAGGTCTTCCAATTTAAAAACACCATAAAGTCGGGCAGTTCGGATTTGTAATTGCCGTCGAGTCCAATTTGGCGCATCAGGTACATGCCCATGGCATAACCACCCAGCGCAAAAAACAAACCATGCCCTAAGGACAAAATACCTGTGTAGCCCCAAATCAAATCCATGGCCAAGGCACATATGGCGTAGCACATGATCTTGCCCACCAAAGAGACCACAAAGTCGCTCATATGCAAGGGATGACCGACTGGAACATATAAATTCAGCAATGGCGTAATCAACCCCAACACCAATACGAACGCTAAGAATGCAAGCCAACCCTTGGGGCTGAGCAATGCGGGTTTGGGTGGAATATGGATGGTGCTCATCTTAAGCCTCTGCGCTTCTGCCCTTCATCGCAAACAAACCCTGAGGTCGTTTTTGAATGAAGATGATGATGAACACCAAAACCGCAATCTTGGCAAGTACTGCGCCTGTCCAACCTTCTAAAAATTTATTCAAGATACCCAAACCCAGTGCTGCATAGACGGTTCCCGCCAACTGCCCCACGCCGCCAAGCACCACCACCATGAAGGCATCAACGATATAGCCTTGGCCCAAATCAGGTCCTACATTGCCGATCTGGCTTAGTGCACAACCTGCCAAGCCTGCGATACCCGAACCCAACGCAAAGGCATAGGTGTCAATTCTTGAGGTGTTCACGCCCATGCATGAGGCAATAGCGCGGTTTTGCGTCACACCGCGAACAAACAAACCCAGTCGTGTTCGACTGATGAGCAAAGTCATACCAAGCAAAACAGCAAAGGCAAACACCACAATCAAAATTCGGTTCCACGGCAGGCTTAAGTTAGACAGAACTTGTATGCCACCGCTCATCCAACGAGGGTTTTCAACAGCCACGTTTTGTGCACCAAACAAGGACCGAACCGCTTGCATCAATATCAAACTGATGCCCCAAGTAGCCAAGAGTGTCTCCAGTGGTCGACCATATAAAAACCGCAGCACACTGCGCTCCAGCACAGCACCAACTGCTGCAGCAGTCAAAAATGCCATTGGTAAGGCAGCTAACAAATACCAGTCAAACGCATTGGGCAGGTATTGCCTGAACATGACTTGCACCACATAGGTTGCATAAGCACCCACCATCATCAACTCGCCATGCGCCATGTTGATAACACCCATCAAGCCGTAGGTGATGGCCAAACCAAGGGCGACCAGCAACAGAATCGAGCCTAAGCTGATACCAGTAAACACTACGCCCAAGCGCTCACCCCAAGCCAATGCTTCTTTGATGGTGGCAAGCGAGTTAATGATTTGGGCTTTGACTTTCACATCCGTTTCAACACCGAGTTGTTGATTAAAAAGCAACTGCGCTTCAGGGCTTTTCGCCTGCCCCAATGTTTGGGCAGCTTGTAAACGCTCTACTGGGTCAGCCACGCTGATGGCCATGGCGGCCTTGGCCAGCATCAAGGCATTTTTGACTTGCTCGTTAGCTTCAGCTTTCAATGCCTTGTTGATCAAAGGAAGCTTGGCTGCGTCAGGTTCTTTGGCAAGCGCCATGGCTGCTTGCAAACGGACTTTGTCGTCAGGGTTTAGCAGTTTCAGTGCTGCCAACGCTGCATCAATTTCGCCACGCATACGGTTATTGCTGACCACATCTTCTGCATCGGTCGGCATGGAAATTTCAGCGGCAGTCACAGGATCAAAGGCCTTGCCATCGCGTAACACCACCACTTGTTTTCCTGCGACTTTGACAGCATCATCTGCCAGCGCTTGTAAGAAAACAGCAGTGGCTGCATCCGCTTCTTGTAAAGCTTGGTTGAGTACTTCTAGACGGTTGTCGGTTTCACCTTGCACCATACCGATGGCTTGGGGATTTGTCAGCGCTTGAGCCATAGACAAACTCAAACAACTGCAAAAAAAGACAAAGCTCAACCTGATGCGGATGATCCACATGCGACAACTCTCGGGGGAATATAAAGGGAGATGAGAATGAATTTGAAAGATCAGTGGCGCCGCATCGCGCCACTGACTTCACTCACGCGAGATTACTTCTTGACAGGTTCGTCAGGCTTGACGTCGTTGCCAGGAATGAAGGGGCTCCAAGGCTTGGCTTTCACCGGGCCAGGTGTTTTCCAGACCACATTGAATTGACCGTCGGCCTTGATCTCACCAATGAACACAGACTTGTGCAAATGGTGGTTTTTCTCGTCCATTTTGGAGGTGATACCGCTAGGTGCAGTAAAGGTTTGGCCAGCCATGGCGGCGATAACTTTGTCAACGTCGGTGGACTTGGCTTTTTCAACTGCTTGCTTCCACATATTGATACCGATATAGGTAGCTTCCATGGGATCATTGGTCAAAGGCTTATCTTTATGCCCAGCAATACCTTTGGCTTTGGCGTAGCTTGCCCACTTTTTAATGAAAGCATCGTTGGTGGGGTTCTTGATGGATTGGAAATAGTTCCACGCAGCCAAGTGACCTACTAAAGGCTTGGTGTCAACGCCACGCAGTTCTTCTTCACCCACAGAGAAGGCCACAACAGGAACGTCTTTGGCTTTCAAACCTGCGTTACCCAATTCTTTGTAGAAAGGCACGTTGGAGTCACCATTGATAGTAGAGACCACGGCTGTTTTGCCGCCAGCAGAGAATTTTTTGATGTCGGCAACAATGGTTTGGTAATCAGAATGACCAAACGGTGTGTACTTCTCATCAATATCAGTCTCTTTCACGCCTTTGCTGATCAGGTAAGCACGCAAAATTTTGTTGGTGGTGCGGGGATAGACATAGTCGGTACCCAATAAAACCCAACGCTTGGCAGCGCCACCGTCTTTGCTCATCAAGTAGTCAACAGCAGGAATGGCTTGTTGGTTAGGCGCAGCACCTGTGTAGAACACGTTTTTCGACAGCTCTTCACCCTCGTATTGCACAGGGTAAAACAACAGACCGTTCATCTCTTCAACCACGGGCAACACGGATTTACGTGACACCGAAGTCCAGCAACCAAAGATGACGGCCACTTTGTCTTGGCCCAGCAACTGCTTGGTTTTCTCTGCAAACAAGGGCCAGTTCGAAGCGGGATCGACCACCACGGGTTCGAGTTTTTTACCCAAAACGCCACCTTTGGCATTGATTTCATCAATAGCCATCAACACAGTGTCTTTCAACACGGTTTCTGAAATAGCCATGGTGCCTGAGAGGCTGTGCAACACACCTACTTTGATGGTGTCGGCAGCGTGTGCAAGAGAAAGTGTCAGAGATCCGCTGACCAGGGCTGCGGCTGCGGCCAAGGTTTTGAGATGGTTGCGACGGTTAAGCATGAGAGGAACTCCAAGTCGTTCAAGGTTGAAAAGAAACGCGCCTTGTGGGCTACGCCCTATGGCCTTGCAAGGCTTATGCCAACCCATGGATATTGGAATGTTGAACTAATCAGGTGCATTCACTGATTTGAGGTGCCCTTAATGCACCAAATACACGCCCTTAAAAGGTGCGTATAGAGACCAGAGCGCGAAATCAGGGCTTTAGACTATGTCAGTGAATGACTATTTGATACGAACTACAGAACCTGTCGCCTTTGACTTTGAATCTGACTTGTTTGGAGTGCTGACGGAACTGGTTTCGCCAAGAGCAGACTCCAAAGCCTCCTTGGCAGTAATGATGCTAAGGGCGACTTCCTCTATGGAACAGCGTTTATCCATGGAGCGATTTCGAATAATTTTGAATGCCTCGACATCGCTGATACCGCTGGTATCCATCAAAAATCGTTTCGCCTGCTCAACAACCCGCACTGACTCAACCCGCCCTTCGAGTTTGTTGATGCGCTTGAGCAGATCTTCGCGAACCTTGTGCTGATTCACCGCAAGCACAATGGCTGACAACACGCCAAAAGGCTTGACCGGAGAAAACAAAAGCGCCGAGGAGTTCAACTGGCAAGCCAAGTCGAGCACCGTGGGACTTTCAAATTGCAAGACAGAAACCACAATTTTATTTTTCAATGCCTTCAGCAAATTCTTATCCATCTTGATAAAAGCTTCAGGAACTAAAGCCAGTACCACCAGATCTACGCTGAGCAATTCACTCATTACCGGAGGCCATACTTGCTGATAAGGCATACCCAAACGCTCAAGTTGCTGGGAAATCAAACGACATTCTGCGCCCAGTGGATGGCATAAGCCCACTTGCATCTGGCGTAAGCCAGCGACTACATCACGCTGTTCCATCTAACCTCCTTGAAGACAATCATCTGCAAACGAGACACAAGGTACATACAGTCAAAGTGAAAAACTACAAAGCAGAAATGGCATAGGACATCAAATACGGGTCTGGCCGCACCGTCCTCTTGGATTCCTTCACAATTTCAAAATCACCATCTGCTCTGGATCTACCAATACGCGAATACACCCAGCAATGGTTGTTATCTGGATCGATTCTTATACGACCTTGGGGCGCCTCGACTTCCATACCACGCAATACTTTAAGCAAACTATCAGTGTGTGTGTCATCTGCTTCTAACAGGGCTTTGGCGAACAGCATAACTTGAAAGTAGGCTGATTCCCAGCATTGATTAATAGGCACGTTCTGAGTATGGGTAGCCAATTGCTGCAAAGAGGGAATGGCTGACTGCTTGAGCAGCGAGGCAAAGAAAGGGGCCGCGGTGAAGTGATCGGCTCTGGCAAATGGCTGCATACTTGCCAACTCAGCTTCAGATGTGGTCAAACTGGCTATCGGCAATGTAAGCGGTTGCAAGCCTGCTTGTGCATATGTTTCATAAAAAGCGGCAGTAGAAGAACCAACCACCGTCGAAAAAATAAAGTCAGGTTTACACGCTGCTATATCCTCAACCACAGGCCTGAATTCAGCATGTAATGACTCGATACTGAGGTAATGCTCTCCCATGATTTTTCCGCCAAAGCCGTTGACCATGTCCTTCATGATGCGGTTGGATTCATAGGGGTAAACATAGTCCGAGCCGACCAAATAACAATTTTTACCAAACTTGGAAAACATGAATTCAGCCAAAATAATGATGTTTTGGTTTGGACACGCGCCGGTATAAATTACATTAGGTGAAAACTCAAAGCCCTCATACAAAGTGGGATAAAAAAGCAGTTTGTTGTGTTTTTCAATAACCGGCAGCACTGACTTGCGGCTGATCGATGTGTAACAACCGAATATGACGCCTACCCCCTGCTCGGTGATCAACTTTTCACTCATTAAAGAAAAAAGATAAGGGTCGGATTGGGGATCCAAATAAAACGGTTGAATTTCTAAACCGTGGGCAGATAACAGACTGTTTGCCTCATCAATCGCCAGCAAGGTTGCATGTAATTGGGTTTTCTCAATCACGGAGGTAGCACCTGTTTGCGAAAAAAGTACGCCCACAGGGATAACGGTCTTCATGTAAAGCTCTTTCTAATTTTTTTCAAGACATTGCGCATAGCCAATTCAATTTTGTCAGCCTCGCAAACCACAGTATGCGACAAACCGAAGATCTTCTGACAGATCTGCCCTTGCAAAGATCCTATTTTCAAACATATCACGCTAACGCCCTCTTCCCTTAATTGTGCGACAGCAAATTGGCTGTCTTGCCATAAATAATTTTCCTCTGGGCAGTCCACATCACTGGGTACACCGTCTGTCAAGACCAGCACCATGGGTTGCTGTAAACGATTTGCACACAAACTGCTCATATGCCTCAGTGCAGCACCGAGTCTGGTTGAATAGGCTGCCTGCAGTCCTTGCAATGCGCGGCGCTGAGTATCTGTCCAAGGTGAAACAAAATCCTTGTGAAGGGTAATGCTGACATCGTCTTTTGTGTTGGAATGAAAACTCGAGACTGCAAAAGGAATACGGGCCGATTGAAAAAAATCAGCCAAATAGGTAATAGCTTTTTTTTCCAAATCGAGAATACTCATAAAACTTCCCGCAATACGGTCATTGGCAGATTCAGAGGCATCTATCAGCACCATCACACCAGCACTCAATTGCTGTCGCTGCCACTGCAGAAAAATATTTTCATCCGGGGAAATTTGGCAGCGCAAATCAATATGACGCTCTATGGCCTTGTCAAGCCAAAGTTGTTCGCCTGAATCAACAGACAACTTGAACTCACCCCGAATTGCTCGCCTTTGTCGGGATTTCAAATAGGCGGTTTGTGCCGCACGCAAGGGAACACGTTTCAATGCAGAAGCAGGCAACAAACCCAAGTGGTTCACAGTAACAAAGGCTTTATTCAAGTTTTGAGTCTGTGCATTCCATTCGTCATAGTAAAAAATCAGTTTCTCTTCTTTCGGTAGCAGTTCGGGCTCTAAGGGTGATGTTGTTCGTGAATGGGAAACCGATTCCTGCACTTTTTGCTCCGCAGAAGCATCTGTCCAAAGAATGGAGTTATCGTCGCGGTAAGCTGGCCAGACAGCATATTTCGTATGGTCAAATCGATAACGCATCTGGCCGAGATCGTTGGCCAAAATTGATCCCACTTCGCGCAGTGCATCGAACCCACCGCAACTGAGCAAAGCTTGTTCAAACATATCAAGCGCTTTACCGCACCAATAGTCTTCAAATACATTGTGTCTACGGTTCAGACAAACAGACATTTTGGCTAACTGAGTTTCGACTCCTCCGATACTCAATGCCTGTTCCATATCCATGCGCGAAGTAAATACGGCGCCTATGCCTTCTATATCTTGATTGATCAGGCGCTCCACACGCTCATCTTCAAGCAAAGAAATAACTGCCAGTGAAAGATGTTTGAATTTCCCTACCGGCTGAAAAAAAGGTGAGTGCATTAAATGGGCTTTGGCGTGTGCCACCATACACAGCAAATCCACGGGTTGATAGTCGCCTTTGTGAACGTCTGAAAGCTGCTGTGACAAACTGTGTGGTAATGACAACCCATAGGGGGTAATCGCCAGTCTTTGCTGTTGGCGGCTTCGCTCAACTGACACGACGGGTAGGTTTTGCGTAGGTTGCTGCAAGCCACGCAAGACAAATTCAAGCCACTTATCAGCAATCACTGTGGCCACGGATGCGCTTTCACATGTGAACTGCGGCTATAACCAAAGGCAGCAAAGCCAGCAAGCTTGCTCTGATGGTGGGTTCATCAGTGACGGGGTCAATCAATGCCGCTTCCAACAGGTTTTGTCGTCCTGCATCTTGGGACATCAACTTAGCAGCATGAATCAACATACGCGTTGACACACCTTCAAATAATCCGCTCCCAGCCATTTTGCGTGAGCTCGCGCCAAAGTTTGCTAGCGCTCTGGCAAGCGTCGAAGTACAACCAGACTCACTGGCAATGATGTGTTGCTCAAGTTCAATGGCAGGGTAATTGAACCGCACCGCCACAAACCGCTGTTTGATTGATTCTTTTAAATCTCGCATCACACTTTGGTACCCAGGGTTGTAGGACACCACCAACATGAAATGGGCAGGCGCAAGTAAGACTTCATTGGTCTTGTCGATGAACAATTGACGACGATGATCAGCCAAAGCATTTAACACCACCAGCGCTTCTTGCCGCGCCTCAATCACTTCATCGAGATAACAAATGCCACCTTGTCTGACAGCCTGCGTCAGCGGGCCATCAATCCAAGGCGTTTCATTGCCTTTAAGGATATACCTGCCCACCAGATCACTGGCACTGGTGTCTTCATTACAGGCGACTGTCCACATTGGCAACTTCAACTCTTGCGCCATGTACTCGACAAACCGCGTCTTCCCGCAACCGGTTGGACCTTTGATGAGTAAGGGCAGATGATGGTTAAAAGCCTGTCGAAAAACCAGCTCTTCGTCACCTAGCGGATGGTATGAAATAGTCAATGGGCAATCACAAGGTTTTCTGATGAAACAAACAAAGACACCCCGTTTGCAGGAATGGCAAATCGAGGTGTCAGGGTGGGAGGAGTATCAACGATGCTTGGTAGATTGATTGGGAATACCCTCAATCGGTGCCTCGTCTGTTCCAGGTGTAGATCGTGTGATGGATTCAACCATTTTTCGAGTGCCTTCTGGATCGTTAATCCATTTGGAGTAGAACTCAAAAGGACACGCCGCCACACCGTTGGCATCTTCTCCAGAATTTATTTTTCCAGTGTATCCACGGTGTAATAGCTTGTACAAATGGTTTTGTGATTGCATGGTGCGTCTTGCATCACGAATCAAACTGACAGAGAGTTCAGCATACTGAATACCCATATCTTCTTCACCGCATTCGCCAAGTGTTCGGCCATCAAAGCCAACTATGGCTGAGTGACCAAAATAGGAATAGACACCATCAAAGCCAGAGGCATTGGCAACAGCAACATAACAATTGTTCATCCAGGCCATGGCCTTGGCAACAATCACCTGCTGATCTTTGGCTGGGTACATATAACCTTGGCAGCGCACAATCAATTCAGCGCCGCGCATGGCGCAATCACGCCAGATTTCAGGATAGTTGCCATCATCACAAATGATGAGACTGATCTTCATGCCCTTGGGGCCGTCAGACACATACGTGCAATCGCCAGGATACCAACCTTCGATAGGTACCCAAGGCATGATCTTGCGGTATTTCTGCACGATCTCACCTTTGTCGTTCATCAAAATCAATGTGTTGTAAGGCGCTTTTTTGGGATGCTCTTCATGGCGCTCTCCAGTCAAAGAGAAAACCCCCCAAACCTTGGCCTTGCGGCAAGCCGCCGCAAAGATTTCAGTTTCTTCACCTGGCACCGTTGCGGCTGTGTCGTACATCTCCTTAGAGTCATACATGATGCCGTGGGTAGAGTATTCGGGAAAGATCACCAAGTCCATGCCAGGCAAACCTTGCTTCATACCGATCAGCATGTCACCGATCTTGCGAGCGTTGTCTAACACCTCGGCCTTGGTGTGCAAGCGGGGCATTTTGTAGTTAACAACTGCAACGCCAACGCAGTCCTTGCTGCTTGAAATATCACCATGTCTCATTTGAGTTCTCCTGTGAATAGTTAAATTGTCAAAAATGCCTTAACGGCATCAACGTCCTCTGCCCCCTTGCCGCAGGTATGTACAACCGCCCCGCGCTCCAAAACCACCAAGCGGTCAGCCACACTGACAGCAAAACTCAACACCTGCTCTGACAACAGAACAGTGCAATCGGTTGCCTTTTGCAACTTAACCAATGCAGCCGCAATTTCTTTGATGATGGATGGTTGAATTCCCTCTGTTGGCTCATCAAGGATCAACAGACTAGGACCAGCCGTCAGGGCTCTGCCAATCGCAACCATTTGTTGTTGTCCTCCAGATAAATTACCCGCTTTGCGAGCTTTCATCTGAGAAAGAACAGGAAAAAGTTCATAAACAAGGTCAGGAATTTTTTTAAGTCGTCCGGTATTGAGGGACGTCAACAAGTTTTCTTCCACCGTTAACTGACTGAACAACAACCGTCCTTGCGGCACATAACCCATTCCCATTCGAGCCCGCTCAAAAACAGGCATACGGGTAATGTCCTCGCCCATGAACTCGATACGACCGGAATGAACTGGCAACAAACCGACCAAGGTTTTGAAAAAAGTAGACTTGGACATGCCGTTTTTTCCAATCACGGCAACGGCCTCATGCGCCTTCATATCGAATGACACACCGTGCAAAACAATGCTTTGCCCATAGCCGGCCATCAAGTCAGTAGTGTGTAGCAAGGTCATTCCCTAATCACCTAAATAAACTTCACGCACACGGGGATCTGCCTGAACTTGCTCAATCGAACCTTCACACAAAATTGCACCCTGGTGCAAAACCGTGACATTGCCCGAAAGCTTCTTGACAAAATCCATGTCATGCTCAATCACGACGATGGCCTGAATAACGGAAATACGCTGAATCAAATCAACTGTTTGATCACGCTCCTTCAAACTCATGCCTGCCACGGGTTCATCCAGCAATAGCAATTTCGGATGCTGGACCAGCAACATGGCTATCTCCAACCATTGTTTCTGCCCATGACTAAGGGTACCGGCTTGAACATCGAGCTTGTTGACCAAGTTAGTGATCTCAGCAACATCAATAATTTCTTGATTGAACTGATCATCTCTGTTGAAGATGGCAGACAACATGCTCTGCCCCTTGGGTACAGAAATTTGAATATTTTGATAAACCGTTAAATCATCGTAAACAGAGGGAGTCTGAAATTTTCTGCCCATGCCCATACGGGTACGCTTGAATTCACTTTCGCCGTCAATTCGAATACCTTCGAAATAAATACTTCCCTGAGTCGCAGCTGTCTTGCCGCAAACGGCGTCCAGCAGTGTGGTTTTTCCGGCACCATTGGGGCCAATGACGCAGCGGATCTCACCCTTTTGTACCGTCAAATTGACATGGTCAATGGCCACAAAGCCACCGAAACTGACCACTAAATCACGCACCTCTAGCAACGACTGTCCGCTCATAGACGGTCACCTGCGGCTTTGGGTCGGACTTTAAACATTCCAAGTAAACCTGCCATGCCTTGAGGTAGCACCGCAGTGACGAGTAAGAACAATCCACCCAGAAAAAATAACCAACCCTGTGGGAATTCCTCTGACAAAGCAGACTTAAGCCAACCAATGGAAAACGCAGCAAACACCGCGCCTAGAACGGATGTACGACCACCAAATGCAGCATAAACAATCATTTCAACAGAGGCGACTGCTCCTACCAGTTGGGGCGTGATCAATCCGGTGAACAAGACAAACATCGCTCCGCCTATGGAAGCAAGCACACAAGATACTGACAAAGTGGCGGCTTTGATCCAAGCGGTGTCATAGCCGGAAAACCGAACACGGTCTTCTCTGTCCCTGATCGCTATCAAAACTTTTCCATAACGGGAAGAAACAAGGTATTGCACCACCGCCGTACATACTGCCAGCAATCCCAACATCATGTAAAACAAGCGCGTTCGTGCTTCATCCGAAGCCACATCCCAACCGAGCAAGGTACTGAAATCTGTGATGCCATTGGCGCCGCCTGTGCCGCCTTGACTGCCAATGATCAATACGGTCAAGGTCAGAGACAACGCAAGAGTCAAGATTGCAAAATACACACCGCTGACGCGCTTTTTAAAAATCAAATAAGTAAATGGAAATGCCACCAATACAGGCAAAACAAATATGCAGAGTAAAGTAAAACTGAAGCTTTGAAATGGCAACCAGGCCAAAGGCAATTGCTCAACGCTGCTCCAAACCATGAAGTCTGGAAGTTCAGGGCTGGAAGCCTCGAGCTTCAAAAACATAGCCAATGAATACGCGCCAATTCCGAAGAAGATACCTTGACCCAAACTGAGTATGCCGCAATAGCCCCAACTGAGCACAATCCCCAATGCAACAAAGGCAAATGACAGGTACTTACCGTACAGGGGAACTCTGAATTCAGGCGACACAAGCGGCAACAACAAAAGCAGGCCGAAAATGATGGTGAAATTTACCCACCAACTTTTACGTAAAAAATCGTTTGGCATATCAACTTCTCACTTTGGGAGAAAAAAGGCCATTCGGACGGTAGTAAAGAATCACCACCACGATCAGCATTAACAGTACCTTGGCATATGAGCTGGTCGTCATGAATTCAAAAGTAGTTTGCAGCTGCGCAATGATGAAGCTTGATAACGCTGTACCCATGATGCTGGCAACGCCACCAAAAACAACCACAATGAAGGTATCCACGATATACAACTGTCCAGTCCCTGGATTGGTAGAACCGATCATCGTGAACACGCTACCAGCAATTCCAGCCAATCCACTGCCAAGCGCAAAGGTATACATATCGACTTGCCGAGTATTGATGCCAACCGTTTCAGCAATAGCGCGATTTTGTGTAATAGCGCGAACTTTTAAACCCATGCGGGTTTTAAAGAACAGCAAGTACACAACGCCCGCTACAAGCAACGTAAGGACAATAATAAATATTCGATTCAAGGGCAGTTGTACGCCGGTAAATGGTTCGATGGCACCATCCAACCACGAGGCAAGCGGTATGGTGACCTCTTGCGGCCCGAATACGGTGCGGTAAGTTTGTTGCAATATCAAACTTAAACCCCAAGTGGCAAGCAAAGTATCCAATGGACGGTTGTAAAACCAGCGAACCACCGACCACTCTAGAAACATACCAAATAAGAACGTCACTAAAAATGCGATAGGTATCGCAAACAAAATATAAGTGTCAACCGAATCAGGAAAAACTTTTAAAAATACATTGGCAACCATGAAAGTCACGTAGGCTCCCAAAGCCATCAACTCTCCATGGGCCATATTGATGACACCCATCAAACCAAAAACGATGGCCAACCCCAAAGACATCAGCAGCAAAATTGCTGTATAGCTGACGCCACTGAAAAGTTGCATCCAAAATATTTCAAGACTCACAGAAACTCTCCTCGGCAGCCTGCCGCTTACACGGCAGGCCATCCGAATGCTTCACTTCAAAAAATTACAGTTTGGGGAAGGGGTTAGGTTCAGTCAGTTGACTTTCATGAACGATGTCAAACTGCCCGTCTGCACGTGCGCGTCCAATTCGGACTTTTTTCCACACGTGGTGATTGGTTTTGTGAATCCTCACCAGACCTTCAGGCGCTTTGAACTCAACTTCTGAAGAAGCAGCAATTACCTTAGCCACATCAAATGACTTGGCTTTTTCTACAGCCAGCTTCCACAAATACACAGCGTTGTAGCCGCATTCCATAGGGTCACCCACCACACGGTCTTTGCCGTATTTGGCTTTGATGGCCGCCACAAATTTTTCATTTTCAGGCGACTTGATGCTTTGGAAATATCCCATACATGCGTAATAGCCCACTGCATTGTCCTTGCCAATGCCATCGATCTCATTTTCGGACACCACAGTAGACAACAGCTTTTGCTTGGTGCCATCAAGGCCAGCGGCCTTTAACTGCTTGTAGAAGGCAACGTTAGATCCGCCCACCACGGTTGAATAAATCCAGTCAGGTTTGGCTGCCTTGATTTTGTTGATGATGGAAGAGAACTCGGTATGTCCCAATGGCGCATATTCTTCGCCAACCACACTTGAACCCAGACGTGTAGCAGTTGCTTTGGCGATTTTGTTGCAAGTACGTGGATAAATGTAATCAGAGCCAACAAAAAAGAAGGTTTTGCCCTGCTGCTTAGCCATCCACTCCATGGCAGCAACAACAGATTGTGTTGCTTCCTGAGAGGTATAGATGACCTGTGGATCTTCTTCCTGACCTTCATAGTAGGTTGGGTAGTACAACAAACCCTTGTTGGCCTTGAACACAGGCAAAACCGCTTTGCGTGATGCAGATGTGTAGCAACCAATCACAGCGGGGACTTTGTCCTGTTGCAATAATTTTTTGGCTTTTTCAGCAAATGTTGGCCAATCACTGGCTCCATCTTCAAGCACAGGAACAATTTTTTTACCGAGTACGCCACCTGCTGCATTGATCTCATCAATGGCCATTTTTTCTGCGTCCACAATGGCAGCCTCAGCCAAGGCGATGGTTCCTGACATTGAGTGCAACAAGCCCAATTTGACCTCATCGGCTGCCTGACTCAACCCTGGCCAAAGTGCGGCGCCCGGTAGGGCGGTGGCAGCAACCAAGGTGCTGCCTTTTTGTATGAACCGACGACGTGATGACAAACTCATGTTGACTCCTTAAACAATATTCCACAAAGTAAACTAACGCCCAAAACGCAAAAAGCCCCATACGCGCGCATCGCGTTATGGGGCTTTTTTGCTCCTTCAAGAAACCGGCTTTCTTGACGGTTTTTCGAAATTGATAGTGGCTTGATATTAAATCCGGTTTCTATTCCCGAAAGTAGTATTTACCCTAGAGGTCTTTTACAGTTTGCTGACCATGTCTGGCCAACGGTGTCGCCAAGGTTGGGCAGCTTCAAAGGCAGCGGATGCTCGTAAAACCAAGGCATCGCCAAGATGCTTACCGCTGATTTGCAATCCCACGGGCAAACCTTCCCGCGTCCAGCCTGCTGGTACGGTTGCGGCAGGTTGACCAGTCATATTCATGGGAAAGGTGAAATGCAGCCACTCGGTGTTTTGCACTTCACGCCCGTTGATACTGGTAGGTCCCTGAATACCGACCTCAAAGGGAGGCACAGCCAGCGTTGGCGTAAGCAGCAAATCGTACTTACGCATCATGCGCCACATCTTGTTATTGACATGCTTTCGCATCACCATGGCGTCGGTCAACTGTTCGTCAGTGAATTGGGTGGACAGCAATGCGGCCAAGTGAGGCGACATCTTGTCACCAAGTTTGCGAGCCATGGCCCGCATGCCTTTCAAATCGGTCTCGCGAACCACCATGCCCCAAAAGGCATCGAACGGGTTATCCCAGCCCGGGCTCGCTTCTTCAACGATACAGCCCAGGTCGCGCTCAAACACTTTAACTGCATCAGCAACAATTTGTGCGACCTGAGGATCAACCGCTGCGTAACCCCAATCGGGGCTGAAGCCCACTCGCAAACCTTTGAGATCGCCTTGAAGTGATTTCATCCAATCAAAATCTTTTTCATACGGTAAGGTACGGTTATCACGATCATCCGGACCAGCGATGACAGACAACATCAATGCACTGTCAGCAACCGTTCTGCTCATTGGGCCAATATGTTCCAACGCCTCCCAACTCGATACGCCCGGATAACGCTCGTCTTTGACGCCGGGGTACAAAGGAACACGCCCCATTGAAGCCTTCATGCCGAACAGGCCACAAAAACTGCTTGGTATTCGCACTGAACCCCCGCCGTCACTGCCCAGCGCCAAGGGCACCATACCACTGGCGACCGCGGCCCCAGAACCTGCACTTGACCCTCCAGGAGTCATATCGGTGTTCCATGGGTTACGTGATGCTTCAAATACGGGGTTGTGACCGACACCGCTATAACCAAATTCAGGCACATTGGTTTTACCCATGATGATGGCGTCGGCATCTCGCATACGCTCTACCACCACGTCATCCTCCTCAGGGACGAAATCTGCGTAGGCCCAGGATCCTGAGGCGGTTTTAATGCCGGCGGTACAAATCAAATCTTTCACGCCATAGGGGACGCCTGCAAATGGGCCTAATTTTTCGCCATTCATGATCCGCTTCTCCTGATCTTTGGCCGTCTTGCGAGCCAGTTCAGGGGTAGGTGTACAAAACGCATGTAGCTGTGGTTCGAGCTCATCCATGCGAAGCAAAAGCGCGTCAACGACTTCAACAGGTGACAGTTGTTTGCTGCGAACCATGGAGGCCAAAGTGATGGCATCCATGCTGCAAATATCATTTTTCATTGCCATTATTTTTCTCTCTTAAAGTTCGAAAAAAACTATCCCATAAAGCCACATTACCTCATGAAGCAAGCAATTTTTTGATTTGCTGGTCGATGAATGCTGTATCTACGGGGTTGGCACCGCCTCCCGCAAAATGTCCCCACACACCTGGGATAGGAATGCACACAGCGTTTGGCATATGCTTGACTTCATGCTCGTTATCTACCACTGGGAAATACAAATCCATCTCCCCTGGCATCACCACAGCTTTGGCTTTGATCGCGCCCAATGCTTTCTTAAAGTCACCTTTGTAAAGCGGGTTATCGCTGATGTCACCGTGCTGCCAAGTCCACAGCATCGCTAATAAATTGTTGGCGTCACGACGCAGAAAAAAACCTTCCCAGAAACCAATCAAAAAATCTTCCAATGAAGAAAAGCCAAGTCCGCGCCACAGTTCCTGCATATAAAAAGGCTGAGACAAGCCCCAGCCTGCATAAACCCGACCTACTGCCCGCAAACCTTTGCTCGGCGGTGTGCTGTACCAACCATTGTTCCAAGCAGCGTCTGCGCTCAGCGCCACTCGAACACCTTCGAGAAAGACAAAATTGTGCGGCGCAGTTTTGGCTGACCCGCAAAACGGTGCGATACGTTCAACCATATCGGGAAACAAGCAGCCCCATTGATTGGTTTGCTGCGCGCCCATAGACCAGCCCACAACCAGTTTGATTTTTTTGATACCGAATTTTTCAGTGACCAGTCGATGCTGCAACATCACGTTGTCATACAAAGTGACAGACGGAAATCGTGACAGGTTGTAAGGCTCAGGCATATTGCTGGGAGACGAAGACAAACCATTTCCCAACATATTGGGAACGATGATGAAATAGTGATCAGGGTCCAAGGCCATGCCTTTGCCTATCAGCCACTCGTTATCAGTGTGCTGGCCTGAATACCAAGTTGGATAAACAATCACATTGCTTTTATCGGCATTTAGTTTGCCGTATGTTTTGTAAGCCAGATGTGCGTCGCGCAATGTTGCCCCGTGCTGCAACACAACATTACCCAGCTGAAAAATCTCGTGGTCCATATTTCCCCCATTACCTGTTTTAGCTAAAAGTGACTCTTGTGCCCCACGCGTTGAGGACACAAGAGTCGGTTAGTAGCAGCTTTGCACTGCCTCAATTTCAGGTGTCAGACTTTGCAGTGCCGCTAGAGATCACCCAGTATGCAATTGCACCTGCGATGAATGCAGACAAGGCCGTTGACAGATGCGGGTAATTTTTTTCAACCAGCAATGCAATAGCAGAGCCTATAGCCCAGGCGACCAATGCAGTGACTCGCCACTCTTCATGCTCCTCAGTACCAGGACGCAGCAGATACAAATCCACCAAAATAATCGCGCCAATTGGTGGCACCACGACGCCCAGCAATGAAAGCCAAGGAATAAACAGCGCCCATACATTGGCTGCAGCAATCACGATACCGACTACCGCGAGAGCAACAGCTGCAATACGCATCTTTCCATTGGATATACGCGACCAACCAACAGCTGAGTTGTAGAGGCAATGTGAGCAAACAGAGCCAAGATTAAACAACAGGAAAGCAAATGCGATCACCGATAACAAGGGTGAATGTTGCGCCAGCATGTAGCCAAACATATTGTCGCTACCAAAAGGTTGAGGGTCAGGCAAAGCCAGAGCAGCTGTCATCACACCACCAACCAGCATGGCAAACATATTGGCAAATGGAAATGCTGAGAAAGTAGCAATCAATGAACCTTTGGTGTCTTGCGCCCAACGGTTGAAGTCAGGGGTGACCGTTCCCGCATCAATGAACAAGGCCAACACAATGGTCAGGCCAATGCCAAATGCCATAGAGGCGTCAGGTTTTGTGCCTGCATATGCAATGACTGCATCCCAACCAGAGACCGAGGCAGCATCAAGTGCCACCCAGCCACCCAGCACCACGAACAAAGGCACAGAAATCAAACCTATCCAATGCAATCCTCGAATACCAATAAAGGTAATACCCAGATAAAGCAAACCGGCTATCACAGTCATTGTCAAATAATCCACCGCAAATGACGTGTGAATCAGGTTGCCAGTGATGCCTGTTTGCACTGCATACCAACCCAATAACAGCGTTGATAACAAAGCAGATGCAATGGTCGCTCCTTTTTTGCCAAATACGATGGAGGCCAGCAATGCAAAGTTCAGCCCCCTGGTTGTACCCAAAACGCCGAGTGATCCGACGTAGGCCAACATCATGACATTGCCAATCAACATGGCCCAGAAAGCACGCATGAAACCCATGTTAGCCACCAGAATTGAGCCTGTCATGGCACCGGTAATGATCATGGGAAAACCAACCCACACGGTAGCTACCGAAAAAGTGCTTCTGCGTGCACTCATGGGTACGGGTGTGTGTTCGTATTCCTCTCCAAGAACATCTTCGTGTATCAATTCGTTGTTACTCATTTACAGTCTCCAGTAGAAGGTATTGCACTTACACAGACACTGCTTTGTTGAATAAATACAAAGCCAGTGATCCAGGATGAATACGAGCGCAAAACTTCTGCGGAAGTAAATCAACCAGAAAACAAAAAGCTCCACGGCATTGGCACGCCTATGGAGCTTTATTGCACCTGACAAATCCCAGCGGTATCGGCAGAATTTGTTTTTGACTTTTTTCAATGTAACGTTTAGCGCTTACTTGGTAACGGGTACATACCCCTTTAAATGGATATTATTTTTTGAATCAACTTGAGTCGAAATGGTACCTAGGTACTCTTTTCGAAATGATTGGTTTCATATTGCAAGCCAAGAGACCCAACAACGATGCGCACCAAAAATGCGCAAGCCTTGACAATTCAGGCACAGCAACGGTGCAATAAAAAGGCTTTCATCTGCTTGTGGCTTGGTTCAGAATTTGCGTCAATAATTGGCTTAATCAATTGACTATTCAAAATCAGACATGGAACTCACCCCCCGAGAAAAAGACAAGCTACTGATCTTCACCGCCGGTTTGCTGGCCGAGCGCCGCAAAGCCCGCGGCTTGAAACTCAACTACCCCGAAGCCGTGGCTTTCATCAGCGCTGCCGTCATGGAAGGCGCACGCGACGGCAAGACCGTGGCCCAACTCATGAGCGAAGGGCGCACCCTGCTCACTCGCGCCGACGTGATGGACGGGATTGCCGAGATGATTCCCGACATCCAAGTCGAAGCCACTTTCCCCGACGGAACCAAACTGGTGACCGTGCACCAACCGATTGTTTGATCAACATCACCCCCCTAAAAAACATTGCTTGGAGGCAATCCCCATGAAAAAGCTTTTTTTGTTGTCAGCGGCCAGCTTGAGCGGCTTTGCCCATGCCCATGAAGGACATGGCTTGGGCGGGTCGCATTGGCACCCCACCGATGCCTTGGGCTTTATTGCGGTGCTGGTGATGGTGGCCGCCGTGTGGTGGGCGGGCCGCAAATGAGCCAACGCTTCATCCCAGGTGAGTTGTTCACCGACCCTGGTCACCACCAACTCAACACCGGCAGGCGCACCCACAGCTTGGTGGTGAAGAACAGCGGTGACCGCCCCATACAAGTGGGCTCGCATTACCACTTTGCCGAAACCAATACGGGCTTGTTGTTTGACCGCGCTGCTGCCCGCGGTATGCGCCTGAACATTGCGTCTGGCACTGCCGTGCGCTTTGAACCTGGGCAAGAGCGCACCGTGGAATTGGTGGACTATGCAGGCACACGCGAGGTCTATGGTTTTCGCGGCGAGGTGCAAGGCGCGTTGAAAGGGGGCGCGTGATGGCGCAAATAGAAAAACGGGCCTATGCCGAAATGTTTGGTCCCACCGTGGGCGACCGCCTGCGCTTGACCGACACCGACCTCGTCATTGAAGTCGAGCAAGACTTCACCTTGCGGGCTGGCAGCTATGGCGAAGAGGTGAAGTTTGGTGGCGGCAAAACCATACGCGACGGCATGGCGCAAAGCCAGCGCACCCGCAATGGCCCTGTGGGCACAGGCGCCCAAGCCGGTGGTGCGGTGGACTGTGTGTTGACCAACGCGCTCATCGTCGACCACTGGGGCATTGTCAAAGCCGACATCGGCATCAAGAACTCCCGCATCGCTGCCATTGGCAAAGCCGGCAACCCCGATACCCAACCGGGTGTGGACATCGTCATCGGGCCGGGCACGGAGATCATTTCCTGCGAAGGCATGATCGTCACCGCCGGTGCCATCGACACCCACATCCACTTCATCGCGCCCCAGCAAATCGAGGAAGCCTTGGCCAGTGGCGTGACCACCATGCTCGGCGGCGGCACGGGGCCGGCCACTGGCACTTTTGCCACCACCTGCACCCCAGGGCCTTGGAACATCGAGCGCATGTTGCAAGCGGCGGATGCCTTTCCCATGAATCTGGGCTTTTTGGGCAAGGGCAATGCCTCGTTGCCAGATTCATTGACCGAGCAAATCAACGCGGGAGCGATCGGCCTGAAGTTGCACGAAGACTGGGGCACCACGCCTGCAGCGATTGACAACTGCTTGAACGTGGCCGAAGCCACCGACACCCAAGTGGCCATACACACCGACACACTCAACGAGTCGGGCTTTGTGGAAGACACGGTGGCCGCGTTCAAGGGCCGCACCATCCACACCTTCCACACCGAAGGCGCAGGCGGTGGCCACGCCCCAGATATTTTGAAAGTGGTGGGCGAGGCCAATGTGCTGCCCTCCTCCACCAACCCCACGCGCCCCTACACCATCAACACACTGGACGAACACGTGGACATGCTGATGGTGTGCCACCACTTGGATGCCTCCATCGCCGAAGACTTGGCGTTTGCCGAGAGCCGCATCCGCAAAGAAACCATTGCTGCCGAAGACATCTTGCACGATCTCGGCGCGATCAGCATGTTTTCATCCGACTCGCAAGCCATGGGCCGCGTGGGCGAAGTCATCATGCGCTGCTGGCAGACCGCGCACAAAATGAAACAACAGCGTGGCAAATTGCCCGCCTTTGGCCCTGAGGGCTTGGTGGGCGACAACGATAGGCACGACAACGGCCGCGTCAAACGCTATGTGGCCAAGCTCGCCATCAACCCCGCCATTGCCCACGGTATTGGCCACGAGGTGGGCAGCATCGAAGTGGGCAAATGGGCCGACATCGTGTTGTGGAAGCCGGCTTTCTTTGGCGTCAAGCCCTTCATCATCATGAAGGGCGGCTTCATCGCCATGGCCGCCATGGGCGACCCCAATGCATCCATCCCCACGCCGCAACCGGTGCACTACCGCCCCATGTTTGGCGCCTTTGGCGGGGCATTGCACCGGGGCTCACTCAGCTTCGTGTCGCAAGCGGGGTTGGCCGGTGGCATTGGCGAACGCTACGGCCTGCACAAAACCTTGAGCGCGGTGAAAAACATCCGAGGCATTGGCAAACGCCACATGCTGCACAACGACTATGCGCCGCACATGGATGTGGACGCGCAAACCTACGCGGTGCGGGCCGATGGGCAACTGCTCACCTGCGAGCCCGCCAGCGTGCTGCCTATGGCGCAACGCTATTTCTTGTTTTGAACATTTTGTCCAAGGTATTACCGTGGTAGTATTTCAATTCACTTTATCAACGGAGTGCTGCCATGGCGACCCTGTCTGTCAAACTGCCTGATACCACCAAGTCCAAATTGCAAAAACTGGCCAAAGCCCAAGGTGTCACCGCCCATGCACTGATGGTTTCGGCCATTGAAACCGCCCTGAACAAGTCAGACCAACAAAGCAGCTTCATGCAAAAAGCCCTGGTGGCGCAGAAAAAGACTTTGAAGTCTGGCGAAGCTTTTGATGGCGATGCACTGAGTGCGTACTTGAAAGCAAAAGTCAGGGGTGAAAAAACCAAACGACCTGTCCCCGTTCAACTCAGATCCATCAAACCCGCGCAAGCATGACGCGTTGGTTGGTCAGCGAGGACGCCGCACAAGACTTGGAAGAATTGGTTGATTTTTTGCGCGCCCATCAAGCTGAGAACGCCGTTGAAACCATCGATTTGATATTGAATGCATTGACCATTTTGGAACAACACCCTGAAATAGGCCGCCTGGTGCAACACCACTTTCGCGAACTCATCATCTCCCGTGGCAAAACGGGGTATGTTGCGCTTTATGAATACGATGAAGCCAGCGATTTGGTTTTGGTACTGGCCATCCGACACCAGCGTGAGGCGGGATACCACTGAACACCATGATCCATTTCTCCAAACTCATTCGCCATGGCCACGGCTTGGCACCCGTGCTCTTGAAACGTGCATCGTCCATCACCTTAGACTGGGATGTGCGGCAAAAAAGCCGCTTCGAGTCCACCGACAGCGCGGGTCGGCAAGTGGGTGTTTTTTTGCAACGCGGCCAGGTGGTGCGCGGCGGTGATGTGCTGGTGGGGGAGGACGGCTCCCTTTTGAAAGTGCAGGCTGCGCCCCAAGCGGTGTTGCGCATCACCCATTGCACTGAACATGGCACACCGTTTGACCTGACCCGCGCCGCCTACCACTTGGGCAACCGCCATGTGCCCATTGAATTGCAGGCCGATCACTTGAAAATTGAGCCCGACCATGTGTTGGCCGATATGCTGCGGTCCATGCACTTGATCGTGCACGAGGTTCACGACAGCTTTGAGCCAGAAAACGGCGCTTATGGCGAGCATGGCGGTGGTCATCACCACCACGGCGATGGCCATGAACATGATCACGGGCATTAATTGGAATCTGACCCCCATTATTTATTGCGCTTGTTGCAACTGGCCTCGCCCGCTTTACCCGTGGGTGGCTTTTCTTACTCAGAAGGCATAGAAGCTGCGGTTGCGCATCAATGGGTACACGACGAAGCAACCGCACAATCGTGGCTGATTGACCATTTGCATTTGGTGCAGTCGCGCAGTGAGTTGCCTGTCATTGCCCATGCAATTCCTGCTTGGCAGCGTCACGACGCACTGCAGTTGAAACAACTCAATGACTGGGTGATGCAAACCCGTGAAACCTTTGAAATGCGCTTACAAACCGAACAGATGGGACGCTCTTTGTTGATTTGGTTGCGCAACCAAGTGGACGCAGAACCCTTGCGTATGAAAACCTGTGAAGCCCTTCCCCCTACGTGGCCTTTGGCATTTGCCCTCGCTCTGTCCACGCATGGCATTCCCATCCGACAAGGCTTGATGGCAGCCGCTTTTGGTTGGGCGGAAAATATGGTCCAAGCAGCCATCAAAGCAGTACCCTTGGGCCAACTGAGCGGTCAACGCATCTTGGCGTCTTTGGCCACTGAGATACCTTCAACAGTAGATCACGCCTTGCAAATGACTGCAGAAAACCGCCAAGCCTTTAGCCCGCGACTGGCCATTTTGTCAGCGCGCCACGAAACCCAATACTCAAGACTCTTTAGATCATGACCACACCGCTTCACCACATCCTTAACCGCAGCAAAAAACTTCCACCCCTGCGCGTGGGCATTGGGGGCCCCGTTGGCTCGGGCAAAACCACTTTGCTTGAAATGCTTTGCAAAGCCATGCGTGACAACTACGACCTCATCGCCATCACGAACGACATCTACACCAAAGAAGACCAACGACTGCTGACCATCAGCGGAGCACTTCCCGCGCAACGGATCATGGGCGTTGAAACAGGCGGTTGCCCGCACACAGCGATACGTGAAGATGCCTCTATCAACTTAGAAGCCATCGATCGGATGTTGGAAAAATTTCCAAATGCAGACATTGTTTTTGTAGAAAGTGGGGGCGACAATTTAGCTGCCACCTTCAGCCCAGAACTCAGCGACTTAACCATTTATGTGATTGACGTTGCAGCAGGTGAAAAAATTCCCCGCAAAGGTGGCCCAGGCATCACCAAGAGCGATTTGTTCATCATCAATAAAACTGACCTTGCGCCGCATGTGGGCGCAAACTTGGACATCATGCAATCAGACACAGAACGCATGCGAGCGAGTCCCCAAGGTGTCAAGCCTTTTGTCATGACTAACCTAAAAACACAAACTGGCCTTGCAGATGTGGTGAAATTCATCGAAACAAAAGGAATGTTGTTGTCATGATGTTTTATCGCTTATTTTCGTTAGCAGTTTTTGCGTCTCTCTTAACGTTGTCGGGGCTTTTTTCAGCGAGTGCGCAAACGCAAATCCCTAAGTTGCAATTGCAGTTGCTGGCCCAAGACCTGACAGCGCCTATCCACTTGGAGGAGCTACCCGATGGAAGCGGTCGCATGCTGGTGGTTCAACAAGATGGCTTGGTCAAAGTCATGTCGTCTGACGGAAAAGTGTTGCCCGAGCCGTTTTTAGACTTGCGAAGCCGCATGTTCACGCTTCAAAACGATTTTGAAGAGCGTGGTCTTTTAGGTTTTGCGCTGCATCCGCAGTTTGCCCGCAACGGGCGTTTTTTCATTTCCTATTCAGCGCCATTGCGTGACAGCGCACCCCAAAGTTGGAACCACACCCGCAAAATTTCAGAGTTCACCACCAAGCTGGGCAGTGTGTCGCCTGTTGATATCAACACCGAGCGCGTACTGATTGCGCAAGATTGGCCCAGCAGAAAACACAATGGCGGTGGTTTGGCTTTTGGGCCTGATGGCATGTTGTTCATTGGCATGGGCGACAGTGGCGCCTCCCACGGTTTTGGCAAATCGGTGATTTGGGAAGCCTTCAATGTGCCAGCCGATGGTTTGATTTGGGACCTGATGGCGCAAGACAAACATAGCTTGTACGGCAAAATTTTGCGCATCGATGTGGACCATGGCTACCCAGGTTATGCCATCCCCAATGGCAACCCTTTAAATGCTTCGCAAGGTAAGTCTGAAATTTGGGCATGGGGGTTTCGCAACCCTTACCGCATGGCATTCGATAAGAATGGCAGTGGCGACTTGTATGTGACCGCCATTGCTGAAACCCTTTGGGAAGCTGCATACCGCGTCAAGCGCCCTGGCAATTTCGGTTGGCCTTTGATGGAGGCCTCGCATTGCGTAGACCGCTTGCAACCGCGCAAACCCCCTGCACAGTGCGCCCGTCAAGGCGCTGGCGGAGAGCCTTTGCAAATGCCTGTGGTCGAGTACCCCAATATGCAGGTCAACCACCCTGACTCCTCACTCAACACCAAGGGTGTAGGAACTGCGTTGACCGGTGTGCGTATGTATCGCGGACCAGCCATTCCCTTGCTACAAGGCAAACTCGTGGTGGCCGATTGGAGCGCCTCTTTCAAACAAGCATCGGGGCAACTCTTTATCGCCGCGCCTCAAATGCAAGTTGACAAGCAATGGCCTTTGGAGAAAGTTGCTCAAATTGAAAGCCGCATCATCAGCTTGGCTGAAGACCGAAACGGTGAAATTTATGTCTTGACACATGAAGGCATGGGCCCGTTTGGTAACACAGGAAAAGTTTACAAACTGGTCTCTCAACCATGAAATGGCTTAGCCCTTGGCTTGCTGTTCTTGCCCTTGCTTGGTGCGGCTGCACCCAAGCCCAAGAACAAAGTTATGGAGCAATGCTAGAAGGGTTTGACTACCCATCCCCCGTGCAACTGTTTGCGTTCAAATCGCAGCAACTTGATATGCACATGGCTTATTTGGACATCAAACCAGAAAAACCCAATGGCCATGTGGCTGTTTTGTTGCATGGAAAAAACTTTTGCGCAGCCACTTGGAAATCGACCTACGAGGTATTGCAGAAATATGGTTTTCGCGTGATCGTCCCCGACCAAATTGGGTTTTGCAAATCCAGCAAGCCTGCGGCTTACCAATACAGCTTTCAACAGCTGGCCCATAACACCCATGCGTTGTTGAACTCGTTGGGGATGTCCCAAGCCACTGTGATCGGTCACTCCACAGGTGGCATGCTGGCTACACGATATGCGCTGATGTTTCCACAGTCGGTCAAACAACTGGTCATGGTCAACCCTATTGGCCTAGAAGACTGGAAGGCCATGGGCGTGCCAAGTCTCACCATTGACCAGTGGTACCAGCGTGAACTTCAAGTCACCGATGAGCGTATTCGCAACTATGAGCGCAGTACCTATTACGTGAATGAATGGAAACCTGAGTACGAACCTTGGGTGCAAATGATTGCGGGTATGTTTCGTGGACCAGACAAACAAACAGTGGCTTGGCATTCAGCCCTGCTCTACGACATGATCTTCAATCAACCCGTGGTCTACGAGTTCCCCTTACTGAAAGTTCCTACATTGCTGATGATGGGCGAAAAAGACAATACTGCCATAGGCAAGGACTTGGTATCCGCAGAGATCAAAGCACAAATGGGTTTGTACCCCGAGTTGGCAAGACGAACAGCCAAGGCCATTCCAGGTGCAAAATTGGTTCTCTTCCCCGATTTAGGACATGCGCCTCAAATGCAAAACCCTCAGCGCTTTCACACGGCCTTGGTGAACAGTTTGTTGGATTTGGAAAATTGATTCAGCGCTGAACCCAACCACCACAAACGGGAAACACCTGTCCAACAAAGCAATTCGCTTTGTCTGAGCAAAGATAAGCAGCAAATTCTGCGTCTTCTTCTGCTTTGACCAAACGCCCTAAAGGGACTTCACGTTGAAGTCGTTCTACAAACCGGGGATTGGCCTGAACCTCTGGTGGAAAGTAGGTAGGGTTTTCCACAAAATTTTGTGCAATCGCATTGACTTGGATATTCAAAGCGGCCAACTCCACACCCACGGCTTGCACCCAAGCCAGTTGAGCACCACGTGCCGCGCTGTAACTTGATGATCGCTTCATGCCGCGTAATGCACTGGCACTGCCCATGACCAAGAATTTTCCCCGCCCACGTGCCTTCATTTGCGGCACCACCTCGCGTAACAACCTAGGCAATGGGTGAACCATCACATCAAACACCTGCGACCATTCAGCGTCTTGCACCTCTGTAGCCAAGGTCGAGGGCGCAGTCATCGCCAAATTGGCGACCAAGACATCGATATGCCCATGGCTTTGCACCAGTTCTCGCGGAGCATGCAGGTGGTTCAGTTCTCTGCTGTCGGCCAACACAGTCGCTCCATGGGAAGAAAGCACTTGGCATAAAGCAGGGCCCATGAAATCTTGTGCTTGGGTGACAACAATTCTTAAACCTTGCAACAAGTGACTCATAGGCAGCACCTATTCGGGTAAATGGTCTTGAAGATGCTCAGCCACCAAAGGGATGAGGTCTGGCTTGGGGGCACGCTTGCCGTGCTTAGCAAGAATTTCAATGTAAATAGACGTCGCCTGTGCTTTGGCCAGTGCGTCAATGGCCGCAACCAAAGCAGCCACATGAACCACTTCAGCATCGGCGGCTTGTAATCCGCACTTGCAGTCAAAGTCCCAAAAATCGACTCCTTCAGGTAAATCTCGCCTGCGCTCACGTTTGAGGTATTTGCGTACATCGTGTTTCACCGCATCAAGCACCCGATCAGGGTGACGGCCATCTATGTGCAGAGGGAAATTTTTTCGCATGATCAGATTATGCGGCCCGCGCACCCAATCGCCACAATGACGTCACCTCTTGCTTTCGAGCCGTATGCAAAGCGTCCTCACTGTCTTGCACTTTAGCGTGACGTGGTCGAATATCTTCTCGTCCAAGTACTTGCAAGCCTCCTGCTTCTATCCATTGCAGCAACTGCTCTCGAGAGCGTAGCTGCAAATGTTCAGCCAAGTCTGACACGACTAACCAAGCTTCACCGGCTGGAGCCAAATGCGCCGATACGCCCGCTAAAAAAGTTCGCACCATCTGGCTGTCAGGGTCATAAATGGCTTGCTCCAGCAAAGAAGTGGCTTTGCCTGGCAACCAAGGCGGATTGCACACAATCAAATTCGCTTTTCCCTGGGGAAACACATCAGTCATTTGGAACTGCACCCGTGAAGACAGGGCTAAGCGCTGCAAATTGTCTTGTGCACAGCTTAGTGCGATATCACTGTTGTCCGTGGCGATGACGTGTTTGACACCGCGCATCAGCAACAAGGCCGCAATCACACCTGTACCAGTTCCTATATCAAAAGCCAGTGCAGTAGAAGGCAAAGGTGTCTTTGCAATCAGATCAAGGTACTCACTTCGAACGGGAGAAAATACCCCATACCGCGGATGAATGACGAACCCTTCCTCACTCAACGTATTGACAGTGATGCCTTTGCGGTGCCACTCGTAGGCGCTCACAATACCTAGCAACTCTCTCAGCGACAGCACCCGAGCTTGTCCAATCGCCTCGCCCCATGCAATGCGCAATGCCTCACTTACATCAGGTGCGCGACGCAAAGCAATACGGTAGTCGCCCTCCACTTGCAACACCAGCATAGACAAAATACGAGCACGCTGCGCTTGCGCCATGCGGTAAGCATGAAAGGCTTGAGGCATACCAAGGCTAGCTGCTTTGCCATCGGGTGAGCGGCTCACGCGGCGCGTCAAAGCTTGAAGCAATTGACGTGCTTGCTGAAAGTCACCTTGCCAAAACAGGGCTGTACCTGCGCAAGCCAAGCGATAAGCGGTATCGGCGCTGCAATTGTCATTGACCATTTCAAAACGCTTGGGCACGCAAGCACCGCTGGCCGAGTACCAGTGTTCTTTCAATACATTTACATCAGCGTCAAGTGCCAAGGTATGCGCCGCCCCCAGGGGTATGGATTTCAAACACATCCCCCACTTGCATTTGTACTTGGTCGATATGCCCCAGTATGAGCACTTCACCATTAGCCCTGACGACTCTATTCACCCCAGGCAAACCAGCCGGCCCACCTGCCAAACCAAACGCAGGGTAAATACGACCATTGGACAAAATACCTGCAGTCATCGGCTCTAAAAACTCAATTCGACGAATACCGCCTTCACCGCCTTGGTACTTGCCCCTTCCCCCCGAACCTTGCCGCAAACTGTAGGACAGCAAACGCACAGGAAAGCGAAATTCCAACACTTCTGGATCTGTCAAACGAGAATTCGTCATGTGGGTTTGCACCACATCGGTTCCCTTGAAACCACCCACCACCTCACCGCTGCTGTTGAACACTGGGCCTGCGCCACTTCCACCTGAAATGGTTTCGTAGTATTGGTAAGTGGCGTTACCAAATGTGAAATTATTCATGGTGGGTTGGCTGCCCGCCATCACACCCAAAGCACCATACAAGGCATTGGTAATGCAAGTGGAGGTCTCGACATTACCCGCCACCACCGAGGCAGGTGGCAAGGGGTTGAGCATGGAGCCCTCAGGGATGATGACTTTGATAGGTTTTAAACATCCAGCATTCAAAGGGATATCGTCTTCCACCAAGGTGCGAAATACATAAAGCACTGCTGCCATACACACGGCACGAGGGGCATTGAAATTATTGCTTTGTTGCGCTGAAGTACCCGTGAAGTCAACGACAGCGCTGCGGGTTTTGGCGTCAATGCTCACGCTGACCTTAATGCAAGCGCCATTGTCTAGGGGGAAGTCAAAGCTGTGGCGGGTCACGTCCCCAAAACGCTTTGCCAAACGGGTAATGGCCCGTCTGACAGATTCTTCTGCGTTGTCTTGCACATGCTGCATATAGGCTTGCACAGTGGGCAATCCGTAATGCGCCACCATACGGCGCAACTCTTGCGCCCCTTTTTCATTCGCTGCAATTTGGGCTTTCAAGTCCGCCATGTTTTGTGCAGGGTTGCGGCTAGGGTAAGTTCCACTTTGCAGCAAAGCCAACATCTGCGCCTCATGCAGAACGCCCTTTTCCACCAGTTTGAAATTTTGGATTTGCACACCCTCTTCGTCGATGGTGGTGGAAAACGGTGGCATGGAGCCTGGAGACACACCACCAATGTCTGCATGGTGGCCGCGAGAACCCACATAAAAATTGGGCTCAAGCGCATCGCCCAAGTAAACCGGCGTGATGACGGTCACATCAGGCAAATGGGTTCCACCATGGTAAGGGTCGTTCAAGACATACACATCGCCGGCTTGCATACAACCTGCGTTATCTCGAATCACGGTCTTGATGCTCTCTCCCATGGAGCCCAAATGAACAGGCATGTGCGGCGCATTGGCAATCAACTCACCTTGTAGATTGAATATGGCACATGAAAAATCAAGACGCTCTTTGATATTCACCGAATGCGCCGTGTTTTGCAACTGCAAGCCCATTTGCTCTGCGATATTCATGAACAAGTTATTAAAGACCTCTAATTGGATGGGATCCACCGACGTGCCAGCGGCATGTAATGCTTTGCGCGCAGTGATGCGCTGCAATACCAAGTGGTTAAGAGCCGTCAACTTGGCTTGCCAGCCGGGTTCAATCACTGTGGTGGCATGTCGCTCGACAACCACCGCCGGGCCAACCACGCTGTCGCCGGCTTGCATGTCTTCTCGGCGAATCAAGGCCGCTTCTTGCCAAGCGCCCTGCAAATACATTTTCGTATGCGTGTGAGGCTGCATATCTCGCAAAGGCGCCTGAGTGTGAACAGTTTCAGGCGTTTGCTCGCCTGCCAGTATCACTTCCACCGACACCGCCTCAACCACCAAGGCCTTATCTGGCATCACAAAAGCAAAGCGGCGCAAATACGCAGCCTCAAACGCGGCCTTCACCTCGACCACGCTACCCATAGCAACCACCAAAGGCGAATCACTGCCGGCATAGCGCAGATGCACCCGCTCATGGGTTTGCAAGTCACCGCCGCCTGTGATTTGTGAACGCAATGCCGCTTGCGCTTGCGTGGACAAATTGAACAAGGTGGTTTGTAAGTCAGGCCAAATGGACAATTGCAACATCTGCTCGATGGCTTGCTCTTTGATCAGGCTTTGCGAAGCTAAGCCCATGCCATAGGCAGACAACACACCAGCCATGGGGTGAATCAAAATTTTCGACATCCCCAGTGCATCTGCCACAGCGCAAGCGTGTTGTCCCCCTGCACCACCAAAACATTGCAAGGTATAGCCAGTGACGTCATAGCCACGCGCCACCGAAATTTTTTGCACTGCATGTGCCATTTGCTGAACAGCGATATGCACAAAACCTTCTGCGACTTCCTCTGGCGTTTTATGCGAGAGCTGCGCTAGATGCGCAAACCCTTGTTCCACCACTTGCGTATCCAAGGGTTGATTGCCCTCAGGGCCAAAAACCGCAGGAAAGTAGGCAGGCTGTAATTTACCCAACTGCAAATTAGCATCCGTAACCGTCAAGGGTCCACCCCGCCGGTAGCAAGCCGGCCCTGGGTCTGCACCCGCGCTTTGCGGCCCCACCCGAAAACGTGATCCGTCAAATTGCAACAGCGATCCGCCACCAGCAGCCACCGTGTGGATATGCAACATGGGAGCTCTTAAACGCACACCTGCGACCTGCGTATCAAACTCTCGCTCGAGTTCTCCAGCGTAATGGCTGACATCGGTGGAGGTGCCACCCATGTCAAAGCCAATAACTTGTGCTTTACCCTGTAGACCGTCTCCATGGGCAAAGGCAATGTCGGCGGTTTTGGCCATGCCCACGATGCCGCCAGCGGGCCCCGACAAAATCGCGTCTTTTCCTTGAAACGCTTGGGCGTCGACCAAGCCACCAGAAGACTGCATGAACAGCAACGGCACGCCAGGTAATTGCAACGCCAACTGATCCACATAGCGACGCAATATGGGCGACAAATACGCATCGACCACGGTGGTGTCACCGCGACTGACCATCTTCATCAGCGGGCTGGTTTGGTGCGAGGTACTGATTTGGGTAAAACCAGCGGCCTTGGCTAGAGCGGCCGCTTGTTGTTCATGCTCGCTGTAACGGTAGCCATGTAAAAACACTATCGCAACCGAACGCAAACCCTTATTAAAGGCGGCTGATAAGCCTAGCTGTAACGCGGCCTGATCCAGCACCTGAACTACCTCACCATGCGCTCCCATGCGTTCATCAGCCTCAACGACTTCGCTGTAAAGCATCTCGGGCAAGACGATATGTCTGTCAAACAACCGAGGGCGATTTTGGTAGGCAATGCGAAGCACATCGCGAAAACCTCGGGTGGTCACCAACAGCGTGGGCTCACCTTTGCGCTCGAGCAAGGCGTTGGTAGCCACGGTGGTGCCCATGCGTACGCAAGCTATTCGCTCAGCAGGCACGGTTTCTTGTACCTTCAATCCCAGTAACTCTCGAATCCCTTGCACCGCAGCATCAGAGTACAGCTGAGGGTTTTGACTCAGCAGTTTGTGGGTGTGCAACTTCCCTAGAGGGTCTCTCGCTACGATGTCAGTGAAGGTGCCGCCACGGTCAATCCAAAATTGCCAGCGTTGATCATGTTGATTAAATTGCATATGGAAAATTAAACCACGCTTTGCCTGTATCAACCTCTGTCAGCCCAACATAGATCGATAATGCTGGATTCGTATCAATAAAACACCTTATGAGTGCTGTCATCGCTATTTGTATTGGAGCCTGCGCTGGCGCTTTGGCTCGCTGGCAACTTGGGCTTTTGTTCAATGTTGGTGGCACGTTGCCTTGGGGGACGCTTTACGCTAACTTGATTGGCGGTTACCTCATTGGCGTGTGCGTTGCAGTGTTTCAGGCTTTGCCCGAACTTGACCCTGCGTGGCGGCTGTTGCTCATCACCGGTTTCTTGGGTGCACTCACCACTTTCTCCTCTTTCAGCGCTGAAGTGGTTGCCATGTTGATGCAGTCGCGTTTTATGCTGGCTTTGACGACCGCAGGTTTGCACTTGCTTGGCTCTTTGCTCTTAACGCTTGCGGGCATCAAGACGGTGGGTTTGCTGCTGCCTCGGTAAGCCCGCTGTCAGCCGCATACCACACAGTTCACACACCATGAACACTGAAGTGAGCACTCCTGACAGACTCGCATTGCTAGAGCAAGCAAGGCTTGCAGTGATGTTCAATGGCGAAATTGGAAGTCCTTCGGTGCCAGAGTGGATTTCACACAGTTGGCGTCGTTGTCTCGATCATGGTCTTCACCCTGACTACAGCGTTGCTTTTGATGCGGTTTCTGCCTCACAAATTACACGCACGCTCGAACTTCAACGTGATTTTGTTCAAGCCGCGCAACCCGAAATTGAGCGCTTGTGCCGCGCTATTGCAGGCACCTCTTTTTTTGCCCTGTTGACAGACGCCAAAGGCGTGGTTTTGGATGTAGGGGGCAGCTTTGACCGCCACGACAAAAGGGTGGATGCGATTGCGCGTGTCGGCGTAGATTTGTCTGAAGAGTCGGTTGGCACTTCAGCCATTTGCGCGGCATTGACTGAACTGCGGCCCGTTTGGCTGCACCGTGGCGAGCATTTTTTCCGAGACACCTCTGTCTACAGTTGCGCTGGCGCACCCATTTGGGGGCCACAAGGTGACTGTATCGGTATGCTTGACCTCACCGGCATCAATACCCCAGAGCGTCCAGAACTGATGCACTTGGCCGCACTGTCGGCTCGCACCATCGGCAATGCCTTGTTGCTTCGACATGAGCATGATTTGTTGTTGCGCTTGAACTGGCCTGGGCGTTTGATGGGCGCCGATAACGACGGCTTGGTCTTGCTCAGCAGCGAAGGCGAGGTACTCGGTGCCAATATCTTGGCACGTGAAATGTTAAATCTCTACCCTCAGCCTGGCAAACCCTTGCATGCCAGCGATGTCTTTGCCTTGCCGTGGACACTGTTGTTTGATGCCGCCTCAAAAGACCATTATTTGGATGTGCCTTTATGGAGCGGTCTGCATCTTCAAGCACGGGCTTTTGTGGAACAAAACTGTCAGCAAGCCCCGCACATCAGCGCCACAGGCCCTTTGCACCAATTGCAATCTGCCATGATTCGCAAAGCCATCGATTTGTCCCGAGGCAATGTGGCGCAGGCTGCCAAAGCCCTTGGTATCAGCAGGGCCACCCTTTACCGCAAGCTGTCACGAACGAGTCCCAAGCACTGAATCTTTGCACCTACAATCGCCCTTCGTTTTGAGGGAGACTGCCATGGGCGCACTGATGGGTTTTTCAAACGGCGTAGACCGTCTGAACACTTGGTTAAGCAAATACGTTATTTGGTTGATATTGATTGCGACACTGGTCAGCGCCATCAATGCCTTGGTGCGCAAAATCTTCAACACCAGTTCCAACGCGTTTTTAGAAATTCAATGGTATTTTTTCGCAGCCTCTTTTTTACTCGCTGCTGCCTATACCTTGCTCAACAATGAGCACGTCAAGATTGACGTTATTTATTCACGCTTTTCTAGACGCACCCAAACTCAAATTGATATCTTTGGTTTTGTCGTGTTTCTGCTGCCCATGTGCACAGCCATTTTGTGGTTTGGCGTTCCTTTCTTCTTGAAGGGCTTTATCAGCAATGAAATGTCTTCCAATGCCGGCGGTTTGATCCGCTGGCCGGTGTACGCCATGCTGCCCTTGGGTTTCGGTCTGCTTTGGTTGCAGGGCATGTCAGAACTCATCAAGCGAGTTGCGTTTTTACAAGGTCTGATTGAAGACCCTACCTTGAAAAAAGACGCGAAAAGCGCTGAAGAGCTTTTGGCAGAGGAAATTCGCAAATTGGCTCAAGCCAAAGCCCAACAACAAGCCTGAGACAAAGAGAAACGCCATGGAACTCTTCATCAACAACCTTGCGCCCATCATGTTTTTGGGCCTGATTTTTTTCTTGTTACTGGGCTTTCCCGTTGCTTTCAGTTTGGGCGCTTGTGGTTTGTTCTTTGGCTTTGTCGGGGTAGAACTCGGCGTTCTTCCAGAAGCCTTGCTACAAGCTTTGCCACTGCGTATTTTTGGCATCATGCAAAACGACACCTTGCTGGCCATTCCGTTTTTCACCTTGATGGGGTTGATCCTTGAGCGCAGCGGCATGGCTGAAGACTTGCTCGACACCATTGGGCAATTGTTTGGCCCCATACGTGGCGGCTTGGCGTTTGCCGTGATTTTTGTCGGCGCTTTGCTTGCAGCCACCACCGGTGTAGTGGCTGCCTCGGTGATTTCCATGGGTCTTATTTCCCTGCCCATCATGCTGCGCTATGGCTATGACCGTAGATTGGCGTCGGGCGTGATTGCCGCCTCGGGTACCTTGGCGCAAATCATTCCCCCCTCTTTGGTTCTCATCATCTTGGCCGACCAATTGGGGCGCAGCGTGGGTGAAATGTACAAAGGTGCTTTCATCCCTGGCTTCATGCTCACTGTCATGTATGTGGGCTATGTCGTTTTGATCGCTATTTTCAAACCCACTTGGGTGCCAGCACTTCCTTTGGAAGCCAGAACCATACGCGAAGACAATGGCAAGTCGGGTTTGCTGTCTTTGCTGTTTCTCACCATCGTCAGCGCGACATCCGCCATCACCCTTGGGCAAAACTACGGCACAGTTGTCTCTTACTTCAAAGGCGTTACTGGTGTGAATCCGCCCACCGATGAAACCATCGTGGTGTCCTTGTGCGCAGGTGTTTTGCTGGCCTTTGTCTTGGCAGTGCTGAATAAAAACCTTCGCTTGGGTTTGCTATCGCGAATGGCTGAGCGCGTCACTTTTGTGCTGATTCCTCCCTTGTTGTTGATCTTCTTAGTCTTGGGCACCATCTTTTTGGGTATTGCCACGCCTACCGAAGGCGGCGCCATGGGTGCTTTGGGTGCCATCATCATGGCGGTTTCTCGCGGCCGCCTCAGCTGGGCACTCTTGCGTCAGGCCTTGACCTCTACCACCAAGCTGGCCAGCTTTGTGGTGTTTATCTTGATCGGGTCTACCTGTTTTAGCTTGGTGTTTCAAGGGGTGGACGGACACAAGTGGGTAGAACACCTGCTGGGCGATTTGCCTGGCGGTCAACTCGGTTTCTTGATCGTTGTCAATATCTTGATCTTTGTGCTGGCCTTCTTTCTCGACTTTTTCGAGTTGGCTTTCATTGTGGTGCCCTTGCTTGGCCCCGTCGCTGAAAAGCTAGGCATCGACTTGATTTGGTTTGGTGTGCTGCTGGGTGTGAACATGCAGACCTCATTTATGCATCCGCCTTTTGGCTTTGCACTGTTTTACTTACGCAGCGTTGCACCCTTAAATGCTTACTTTGACAAGCCCACGCAAAAAACCATTGAGCCCGTCACCACCGGTCAAATCTACTGGGGCGCTGTGCCATTTGTGGTTATTCAAATCATCATGGTGGGACTCATCATCGCCTTCCCAGGCATCGTCTCCAGCGGTTTGGACAAAGAAGAAACGCTCAACATGGAGCAGGTACAAAACGAGATGATGAATGCCACGCAGGCTGATGCTGACGCCACCGCCGTGCATACGGCACCAACTGAAGGGGCCGAAGCACCCGCCGACGACCCCATGAAGTTGATGCAAGACGCGATGGAAAAAGACGCAACGCGAAAGCCCTGAACGTTAAAGTTCATCACTATAAAAATATGCCAAAGCTTGCTTAGAATTTTTTTGCAGGGGCCAAGTCTGCAAAAGCGTCATGGATGGTGGACACCTGCCCGCAGTGCGCCGCTGTGTAGCCAGGCAATTGGTTGACTGCAAACTGAAACTCATCGCTATTGAGCACCTTGAGCACTGCCTGCAAATGGGGCCGCTCTAAGTCGGATTGGTTGCAAAGTAAAAAATAGCGCTCGGTCGCTAAGGGCAAAAACTCCAGCTTAAAGCGCCTAGCAGGGGTTTCCACGCCAAAGCCCACATCGGCCATCCCACTGGCCACAAATGCTGCTACCGCCGCATGGGTGAACTCAGCTTGTTCGTAACCCGATATTTGTGTGGGGTCTATGTGCGCTTTTTTCAAAAAACATTCCAACAAAAACCGTGTGCCACTGCTGGGCTGGCGATTGACAAAGCGAATGCCTTTGCGGGTGAGGTCTTGCGCCTCGTAAATTTTGTGGGGGTTGCCGCTGGCCACCATGAACCCCTGTCGGCGCGTAGCCACATGAATGATGCGGCTTTCTTTGGGAACCAACCATCTTGCATAGTGTTTAAAAGCAATTTCTTCAAATTCACCTTGCGGAATGTGAAAGCCTGCAATTTCACAAGCCCCTTCATACATAGAGGCTACCGCTTCGATGCTGCCCACATACTTACGCTCCACACGGGTGCCCGACAAGGCCAAGGTTTGAATCAGCTTTTCCACTGCAAAACCATGGCTGGCATGAACCCGAAGCGCATCACTGCCCGCAGAGAGTACCCGCCCAATCTCGCCCTCAAGTTCTGAGGCCAACGTCTCCAACATGGGCGTCAAACGCGCTGAAATGCGGTGCCCAGCCCAAACCAGCTTTTCTGCCAAGGGGGTCAAGGTTGAGCCTTTGCCGCGCTCCATGTTCAGCAAGGGCATGCCCAATTGCTCCTCGCCTTGGCGAATCAAGCTCCATGCATGGCGATAGGAGGCACCGTTTTTTTTGCATGAACCAGACAAGCTCCCGTGCCCTTGGACCTCAGAGAGCAGTTCTAACAACCTTGGAGCCAAGTTTTGTCCCTTGGCGTCGCTGATAGTCCATTGAGGTTTGATGGAGACTTTATGCATGTAAATATAGGCTCTTCAGAGCATATTAGTTGTGTTGAATGAATCTAGCTTACCTTACCTTCAATGCCATATTGATGCAATGCTGTGATTTCCCTAGACTTTCATGTGCTTCAAAAGCATATGTTCAGGTAAAGTCTTGGGGTTAGCGAAGAACTTATTCCAAGAATGGAGACAACATGACGACAGTAGACGACACCCCCGATTTTTTGTCCAAAGAACGCATCGTTGCACCTGAAGGCTTTAACCGCTGGTTGGTGCCACCTGCTGCTTTGGCCATTCATTTGTGCATTGGTATGGCCTATGGCTTTTCGGTGTTTTGGCTGCCCTTGTCTAAAGCGCTGGGCATCAAAGAAGCCATGAAATGTGGCCCCGATATTGGCTTCTTCCAAGAACTTTTCATCACCACCTGCGATTGGAAAGTCTCCACACTTGGTTGGATGTACACCTTGTTTTTTGTGCTGCTCGGAAGCTCAGCCGCTTTATGGGGCGGTTGGCTAGAGCGTGTGGGCCCGCGCAGAGCAGGGGTGGTCAGCGCCTTGTGCTGGTGTGGCGGCATGCTCATTTCTGCAGCAGGTGTTTATTACCACCAGTTTTGGATGATGTTGCTGGGCTCTGGCTTTATTGGTGGCATTGGCCTGGGTTTGGGTTACATCTCTCCTGTCAGCACCTTGATCAAATGGTTCCCCGACCGTCGCGGCATGGCCACAGGCATGGCCATCATGGGTTTTGGTGGTGGCGCCATGATCGGCTCGCCCTTAGCAGCTGAGTTGATGAAAGTTTTTGCCACAGACCTCGAAGTCGGTGTCTGGCAGACATTCGTGGTCATGGCCTTGGTGTACTTTGTTTTCATGATGTCGGGCGCACTGGGTTACCGTATTCCCGCGACTGGTTGGAAACCTGCTGGCTGGACACCTCCCGTACAGCAACAAGCCAATGCCATGATCACCCAAGGACATGTGCATGTCAGCAAAGTCTGGGGCATCCCCCAGTTTTGGATGGTGTGGGTGGTGTTGTGCATGAACGTGTCAGCCGGTATTGGCGTGATCGGCATGGCCAGCCCCATGTTGCAAGAAGTCTTTGGCGGCACCTTGATGGGTATAGAAGCCAAATTTATCGATCTTGACAAAGCACAACTCACCACCATAGCAGGGATTGCCGCTGGCTTTACGGCCTTACTTAGTTTGTTCAACATTGGTGGGCGTTTTGTGTGGGCGAGTTTGTCTGACAAACTGGGACGCAAGCTGACCTACATCATTTTCTTTGTGCTGGGTGGTGCTTTGTACGCCTCTGTACCAGCGAGTGCCATGGCTGGCAACAAGATGCTGTTTGTGGCGGCGTTTTGCATCATCTTGAGTATGTATGGCGGCGGTTTTGCCACGGTTCCTGCTTACTTAGCAGATTTGTTTGGTACCCAAATGGTGGGCGCTATCCACGGTCGTTTACTGACTGCTTGGGCCACTGCGGGTATTTTGGGCCCTGTGGTGGTGAATTACATGCGTGACTATCAACTCGGCTTGGGCATCCCCCGTGAGCAGGTCTACAACCAAACCATGTTTATTTTGGTGGGCATGTTGGTAGTGGGCTTGATTGCCAACCTGATGATCAAGCCCGTAGACGCCAAACACTTCATGACCGCAGAAGAACTGGCCCATGAAAAGAAACTGGCTCACGAAAAAGCCAGTGCATCCGAGGTGGGCACGGCTCTTGGTGGTGCTAGCCAATCCAATTCCCTTTGGGTAGCCTTGGCATGGACTGCTGTCGGCATTCCGCTGATCTGGGGCATCTACCGCACACTTTTGAGTGTGGGTAAATTTTTTAACTGATTGAGCCATGAACTCCACCCAAGTTTTGCCTGAGCAGGCCCTTATCGACCAACTGGTGCAACAACACGCCTCTGAAGCTGGGTCCTTGTTGCCCTTGTTGCACGACATTCAGGACAAGCTCGGGTTTATTCCTGCCAGCAGTGTGCCTTCGATTGCACAGGGGCTTAACCTGTCGCGTGCAGAAGTTCATGGCGTCATCACCTACTACCACCACTTTCGCAGCACAGCCCCTGGCAAGCACGTTATCCAAGTCTGCCGAGCCGAGGCATGCCAGTCCTGTGGCAGTCAAGCGCTGTGGGACTTGGCAGAAAAACTGCTGGGCTGCAAAGGCCATGAAACCAGCGCCAACGGCATGTACTCGCTCGAACCAGTGTATTGCCTTGGTCTGTGTGCCTCCTCTCCAGCGGTCCAAATCAACGACAAGTTGCACGCCCGTGTCAGTCAAGCCAAACTGACCTGCTTGGTTCAAACCTTGGAGGCTGCAGCATGAGCATCACCGTGTTTGTACCCTGCGATTCGGCTGCGCTGGCTGCCGGTGCCGACGAGGTTGTTGACGCTATTCATAAAGAGGCCGCAGCGCGAGGTTTGTCCATTGATGTGCAGCGCAACAGTTCACGTGGCATGTTTTGGTTGGAACCCTTGGTTGAGGTTGTCACACCCCAAGGTCGCATGGCCTATGGACCTGTAGCGTTTGAAGATGTGCCTTCTTTGTTCGATGCTGATTTTTTAAGCGGCGGCAAGCACGCTTTGGGTTTGGGTTTAACTGATGCGATTCCTTATTTGGCCAAGCAACAACGACTGACCTTTGCTCGCATGGGTATCACCCGCCCTTTGTCGCTGGACGACTACGCCGCCCACGGCGGTTGGGTGGGTTTGAAGAATACCCTGGCCATGGATGGCGCGGCGGTGGTGCAAGAGCTGTTGGATTCCGGCTTGCGTGGTCGCGGTGGTGCTGCTTTTCCTGCTGGCATCAAGTGGCGTACCGTGCGTGGCACAACAGCTGCACAAAAGTACGTGGTCTGCAACGCAGATGAAGGCGACTCAGGCACCTTCTCAGACCGCATGACCATGGAAGGTGACCCCTACATGCTGATTGAAGGCATGGCCATCGCTGGTTTGGCAGTAGGTGCGACCCAAGGCTATATCTACATCCGCTCTGAATACCCTCACGCTATTGCCACCATGAACACCGCGATTGCCATGGCTGAGTCCGCTGGTTATTTAGGTGCCAACGTCATGGGCAGCGGCCAAGCGTTTGTCTTGAAGGTTCGCAAAGCTGCTGGCTCCTATGTGTGTGGCGAAGAAACCGCCATGCTCGAGAGCATTGAAGGCAAGCGTGGCGTGGTCCGTGCCAAGCCGCCTTTGCCAGCGCTTGAAGGTTTGTTTGGCCAACCCACGGTCATCAACAACGTCATTACCTTGGCCAGTGTGCCCATCATCATAGCCAAAGGTGCGGCCTATTACAAAGACTTTGGCATGGGCCGCTCCACCGGCACCCTGCCCTTTCAAATCGCTGGCAATATTTTGCAAGGCGGTTTGGTCGAACGTGCATTTGGTTTGAACTTGCGTGAACTCTTGTTTGACTTTGGTGGCGGCAGCCGAAGCGGTCGGCCCATTAAAGCGGTGCAAGTTGGTGGCCCCTTGGGCGCTTATGTTCCCGAATCGCAATGGGATGTACCTTTGGACTACGAAGCCTATGCCGCCATGGGTGCGGTGGTGGGGCACGGCGGCATTGTGGTGCATGACGACAGCGCCAACATGGCCATGCTGGCCCGCTATGCCATGGAGTTTTGTGCCATTGAGAGTTGCGGCAAATGCACCCCTTGCCGCATTGGCTCTACACGCGGCGTGGAAACCATAGACCGCATTGGCAGCGCCAGCAACAAAGAACAGCAAGTGCATTTGCTGCGAGATCTTTGCAACACCATGTTGCACGGAAGTTTGTGCGCCATGGGTGGCATGACACCTTATCCGGTGTTGTCCGCCCTCAACCATTACCCCGCTGACTTTGGTTTGGAAACCAAAGAAGCCCCAGTGCTTTAAGGAAACACCATGTTGATGTACCTCAAACAAGAGCGCGACCACGGCACACCCGCCCGTACCTCTTCTGAAACTGTGCAACTGAGCATTGACGGCTATGACGTCAGCGTGCCCAAAGGCACTTCGCTCATGCGAGCAGCCGTGCAAGCTGGCATTCAAGTGCCCAAACTCTGCGCCACCGACAGCTTGGAGCCGTTTGGTTCATGCCGTTTGTGTTTGGTGGAAATCGATGGTCGCAAAGGTTTTCCCGCTTCTTGCACCACACCCGCCGAAGCCGGCATGGTGGTTCATACCCAAACCCCCAAGCTGCAAGACCTGCGCAAAGGCGTGATGGAGTTGTACATTTCCGACCACCCATTGGATTGTTTGACCTGCAGCGCCAATGGCAACTGCGAATTGCAAGACATGGCGGGTGTCACAGGTTTACGCAATGTGCGTTACGGCGTGGGCGAAGCCGCAGGCGCTCACCACTGCGACGCCCAAAAAGACGAATCCAACCCCTACTTCACCTACGACGCCAGCAAATGCATTGTGTGCAACCGATGTGTGCGTGCTTGCGAAGAAACCCAGGGCACCTTCGCCCTCACTATTTCAGGCCGAGGTTTTGAGAGCCGCGTGTCCCCAGGTCAAGACCAGCCCTTCATGGACAGCGAATGCGTGTCGTGCGGTGCTTGCGTTGAAGCTTGCCCTACGGCTACCTTGCAAGAAAAATCCATCATCGAACTCGGCCAACCCGAGCACAGCCTTATCACCACCTGTGCTTATTGCGGCGTGGGCTGTGGCTTCAAAGCTGAGATGAAGGGCAACACCGTGGTTCGCATGGTGCCTTGGAAAGATGGGAAAGCCAACGAAGGCCATTCATGTGTAAAGGGTCGTTTTGCTTGGGGCTACGCTACCCACCAAGACCGCATCACCCAACCCATGATTCGCGCCAAGATCACCGACCCATGGCAAGAGGTTACTTGGGACGAGGCCATCAACCATGCAGCCTCAGAGTTCAAGCGCATCCAAGCCAAACACGGCAAAGATTCTGTAGGCGGCATCACCTCTTCTCGTTGCACCAATGAAGAAACCTATTTGGTTCAAAAATTGGTACGTGCCGCATTTGGCACCAACAACGTGGACACTTGCGCTCGTGTGTGTCACTCACCCACAGGCTATGGCTTGGGTCAAACTTTTGGCACCTCCGCAGGTACACAAACTTTCAAATCGGTGGAACACACGGACGTTATGCTGGTCATTGGTGCCAACCCCTCTGACGCCCACCCCGTGTTTGCCTCACGCATGAAGCGCCGCTTGCGCGGCGGCGCCAAACTCATCGTCGCTGACCCACGCAAAATCGATTTGGTCAGCAGCCCCCATGTGAAGGCACAGCATCATTTGGCCTTGAAACCTGGCACCAATGTGGCGCTTATTAACTCACTGGCGCACGTAGTGGTCACCGAAGGCTTGGTCGCAAATGACTATGTAGCCTTGCGCTGCGACGACAAGAGCTTCAAGGAATGGTGTGACTTCGTCGTCAAACCTGAAAATTCGCCTGAAGCCTTTGAATCGGTGACTGGCGTTCCTGCTTCCGAGGTTCGTGCTGCGGCCCGTATGTATGCCGCTGGCCCCAATTCAGCCATCTATTACGGCTTGGGCGTTACTGAACACTCTCAAGGCTCTACCATGGTGATAGGCATTGCCAACTTGGCCATGGCCTGCGGCATGGTGGGTCGTGAAGGCGTTGGCGTGAACCCTTTGCGTGGCCAAAACAATGTGCAAGGTGCGTGTGACATGGGTAGCTTCCCGCACGAACTGCCTGGCTACCGACACATCTCTGACACCACCACCCGTACCTTGTTTGAAGGCGCTTGGGGTGTGCACTTAAGCCCCGAACCCGGTCTGCGTATTCCCAATATGTTTGACGCCGCCATGGACGGCTCGTTCTTGGGTCTGTATTGCCAAGGCGAGGACATCGTTCAATCCGACCCCGACACGCAACACGTGGCAGCAGCACTGTCAGCCATGGAATGCATCGTGGTGCAAGACATCTTTCTGAATGAAACGGCTAAATATGCCCATGTGTTTTTGCCCGGTTCTTCCTTCTTGGAAAAAGACGGCACCTTCACCAATGCCGAGCGTCGCATCTCACGTGTGCGCCAAGCCATGCCGCCTCTCGCAGGTTTGGCGGACTGGGAAGTCACCGTCAAGCTTGCCAAGGCTTTGGGCTACGAGATGCATTACAGCCATCCCGAAGAAGTGATGAAAGAAATTGCAGCACTCACGCCCAGCTTTGCGGGTGTCAGTTACGCCAAGATTGACGAACACACCAGCTTGCAATGGCCTTGCAATGCCGACACGCCAGACGCAGGCATGGACATCATGCATACGACAGGCTTTATGCGTGGCAAGGGAAAGTTCTTTCCCACGCAGTACGTGGCCAGTCAAGAGAAGGTCACACGCAAGTTTCCGCTCTTGCTAACCACAGGTCGAATTTTGTCGCAGTACAACGTGGGGGCGCAAACACGCCGCACCGACAACAACCTATGGCACAACGAAGACCGCTTGGAAATCCATCCCCACGATGCCGAAGAACGTGGCATCCGCCAAGACAACTGGGTGGGCATCGAAAGCCGTGCAGGACGCACAGTACTGCGTGCTGAGATCAGCGAGCGCATGCAAGCTGGTGTGGTCTACACCACCTTCCACTTCCCCGAGTCGGGTGCCAACGTTATCACCACTGACGCCTCCGACTGGGCGACTAACTGTCCCGAATACAAAGTGACTGCGGTGCAAGTGGTGGCGGTCAGCCAACCTTCCGAGTGGCAACAAAACTACCAGCGCTTTAACAAAGACCAACTCGGTTTGCTGGCCAAAGCGCAACACAAAACCGAGGCCTTGGAGGTCATGGGCAAATGAACCAAAGCCACAGCAACCATTTAGCCTTGGCTGAAGAGGTGCCTGTGGCGCTGGTGTTCAACGGCATCTCTCATGCTGTGATGATGGCCAGTCCGGTGCATTTGGAAGATTTCGCATTGGGTTTTTCCTTAACAGAAGGACTGATTGACCATCCCTCACAGCTTTATGGTGTAGAGGTCATCCATCAAGCCAATGGCATTGAATTGCAACTCGACGTTGCTGCGCAAACCGAGGCGAGGCTCAAAGAACGCAGACGCAGCATGGCGGGACGCACAGGTTGTGGCCTGTGTGGCGCTGACAGCCTCAATCAAGTGAGATTAGCTTTACCTCAAGCACCCGAGGTGCATATCGATATTGACGCTATGCACCGTGCCCATGCCCATATGCGAGCCTTGCAACCCTTGAAACAGCAAACAGGTGCCACCCATGCTGCAGCTTGGTCTCATTCGCAGGGAGAAATTACCCTGCTTCGCGAAGACGTTGGCAGACACAATGCTTTGGATAAGTTGATTGGCGCCTTAAGCAAAGCCTCCACGGATATGCAGCAAGGCTTTATCTGCATCACCAGCCGCGCCAGTTTCGAGATGGTGCAAAAAACCGTGATGGCGGGCGCAGGTGCTTTGACAGCGGTGTCAGCCCCTACCAGATTAGCCGTCGAATTGGCAGAGCAACACAACTTAGCGCTGGCAGGGTTGGTACGTGGTCAAACCTTTACCGCTTATAGCCACGTCACTCGCTTCACCACTTCGCAACCCATTTCTGCATGAGCACAGCATGAACGTAGACAACCTGGTACACATGGCCAATCAAATTGGTGAGTTTTTCTCTGCTTACCCTGATCGGCAAGAAGCTTTGGACGGCATCGCCAACCATATCCGTAAATTTTGGGAACCGCGTATGCGGACGAGTTTGCTAGATGCACTGGCAGATGGCGAGCTCAAAGAATTGATGCCACTGGTCAATGAAGCCTTGATTGCGAATCAAGCGAAATTAAGGCCTATGGCCTCTTAATTCTTTGAAGCTTGCTCTCTGTAGCGTGATGTTCTGGTGGCAATAGCAATAATTCTTGAATATTTATTACTCTACAAAAGTAGCCTCACTGCATTTGAATTCTTCTTTATTCATCTCCCAATCAAAGGCATAGCTAAAGATCACCACTGACGATTAAGTGTCAGCCAAGCGGGTTCGCCTCTTGCGACATGATTCGGTACTGAAAGTCGTCAGGAGAATACGAATCCAAACGGCCTTCTTCATCTTCTGCAACGGGATACATTAAAAATGAAATTCGCTTGCGAGAGAACTGCGGAAGCAATACATCATGGGCGGTATTGAAGCCCATCCAGTTACCTTCCCATCCACCAAACAGTCCTTTGTACACAGGATTTACAACAGGGTGTTCAGGACTGCGCAACCAATCGGGGGTTTCTTGCCGCATGACCTTGGCCACATCGGCTGGATCCATGGCCACCCAGCCCTTGTCGTTCAAATACACCTCAGCGCGGCAATGTTGCGCTGATTGCAATTTTTCTGCCTTGCCAGACAGTTCTTTGTAACCAAAAGCCGAAGGGGCTAAACGAATCCCATAGACATCCCGCGCAGGAACACCAACTGCACGGCATAAGCCCACAAACAAGGCATTGATGTCAGCGCATTTACCGCCCAGATTGCCTGTCTCCAACATGGTTTGTACATCACCCTCGCCGCAGCCCTTGACCTTGGGTTCACTCCAAGCATTAAGAACTACCCAGTCGTAAATGGAATGCACTTTGTCTAAATCGGTCTTGGCAGAATGGGTGATTTCCTTGGCGGTGGTGAGAACAATGCCATCGGTGGGAATGAGTTGGGTAGAGCGGGTGTAATGCTTGAGCGTATTGGGGTGCTCAGCTTTGAAGGGCTCGGCCTGCGTCCAATTTCTGTTTTGCGTTGCCACTCTGCTGGTAATTTCCACAAAGGGCTTGTCGACAGAGGCATCAAACTCTGAAAACAGCATCAAGGTGCTTTCAAACACATCCTTATGAATACGGGTGTTGCCATTGCTTGAATGGGAATTGGATAAGGTTCTTTGCCAAGCCGTATTCAAGCCCGGCAGTGGCAGCCACACTTTGGTAGCTCCGTTTTTATTCAGAATATTGACGCGGGTTGTGACATCAAAAGTTCGCCATTGACCGGCAACAGGTGAAAAATCCTTCCTGTTTTGATCAGCAGAAGACTGGGCAAAGACCGGCACATTGCAAGCAGCAAAAGCACTGGAGAGTAAAAAGTGTCGGCGATGAAAATGCATGGGTCAACTTTGTCAAAAATGAAGCTTGATTATGTCGCTTTGGGCCTTACTCACCAAAACCATATTTTCTAAGTGTTGTCTGGGCCAAAGGAGATTGAAGAAATTGAATGAACTTGACAGACAAATTCTTGTTTGCGCTACCCACCACCTGGGCAATGGGGTATTGAATGGGCGTGACCGTCGTCACTTGCATGGCCACTTTAACTTTGTCTTGCATCAACCGCGCATCACTGGCATACACAAAACCTGTATCTACTTCGTCCCGCGATACATAGTCCAAGGCTTGACGAACATTGGTGGTGTTGATGACCTTGTCTTTCACTTCATTCCATATACCTGCTTTTTCCAAACTGCCTAGGGCATAGTGACCGGCAGGCACACTGGCCGGTGTTCCCATGGCAATGCGTTTGATGTCAGGCTTCTTCAAATCAGCCAGTTGTTGCAAAGTTATTTTGGATTGGATGGGAACGATCAACACCAATTTGTTGGTGGTGAATACTTTAACGTCAGCAACTACCACCACACCTTTGGCAACAGCTTTGTCCATGGTGTCGGTGTCTGCGCTGGCAAACACGTCCACTGGCGCACCATTGGCAATCTGCTGCATCAAGGCACCCGAAGCGCCAAAGTTCAATTTCACTTTGGTGCCCGAGTTTTGGCTTTCAAAATGAGCGCCAATGTCTTGAAACGCCTGCGTCAAACTGGCGGCGGCTGAAACCGTCAAGTCTGCTGACCATGCCGTCGACTGCCAGAGAACAAAGCTAAGGAGAAAAAGTTTTTTCATACTTTGTAATATGCAAATAACGCAAGCTCATAAATCCACAATGGAGTACGAACCAAAAAAAGGCTATATTAATTCCTTGTTTGAGAAAGTTCTCTATGCACAAATTCAATGTTTTTTTCTATCCTCTGTTACCTGTGTTAATTCTATCTTTATGGGCTTGTACTGCATCTGCCCAAGAATCTGACAAACTCCACCAACGAGCAAACGCCGCCATGTGTGCCAACTGCCACGGTAGCGAAGGCCGTACAGTGGACAAATCGGCAGTTCCCCCTTTGGCAGGACTTCCGCGTGATTACTTTGTTCAGCAAATGCAGGCCTTCAAAGACGGCTCTCGCAAAGCCACTGTCATGCATCAACTCAGCAAAGGCTTTAGCGATGCGCAAATTGCCAGCATGGCTGACTATTTTTCCGCCCTGCCTCGCTGAAAGCACAGAATGCAAAGAAGACATTTACTTCAATTGGGCTTGGCATTAGGTTCATCTCCTGTACTTTTGGGCCATTCGGTGTTTGCGCAAAACACAGCGAACAAAGCACGGGTGATCGTCATCGGTGGAGGTTATGGGGGTGCGACTGCCGCCAAATACATTCGCATGCTGTCGGGCTACAACATTCCTGTCACCCTGATTGAGCCCAATGCCAGTTTTGTGTCTTGCCCCATGTCCAACTTGGTGATTGGTGGCAGCAAAACGTTGAGTGACGTCACCACGCCTTACAGCAACTTGGTGAAGAAACATGGTGTAACTCTGGTGCAAGACCACGTCACCAAAATTGATACAGATAAAAAAACCATTAGCTTGGCGAATGGCCCCACACTGTCATATGACAAGTTGGTTTTGTCACCCGGCGTAGACATGATGTTTGACACCATCGAAGGTCTTAAAGCGGCACACGACAGTGGCCGAATTCTTCAAGCTTGGAAAGCAGGTGCAGAAACCACTGCTTTGCGTAAACAATTGCAAGATATGCCCGATGGCGGCGTCTATGCCTTGACTGTGCCTGAAGCGCCCTACCGCTGCCCCCCTGGTCCCTATGAACGTGCCAGCCAAGTGGCACATTACTTCAAGCAAGCCAAGCCCAAATCCAAAGTGCTTATCTTGGATGCCAACCCAGATGTCACCTCCAAAGGACCTTTGTTCAAAAAATTCTGGTCTGAAAACTACAAAGACATCATCGAATTCAGACCGAATCACAAAGTCACCGCTGTTGATGCATCCATGGGTCTCATCAAGTTTGACGTCCAAGAAGCGGTTCGTGCTGAGGTACTGAACGTCTTGCCCGATATGCGTGCCGGCAGTATTGCTGTGCAAAATGGCTTAGCCACTGCAAACAAACGTTGGTGCGGTGTGAACTATTTGACATTTGAATCGACGGTTGCCAAAGACATCCATATCTTGGGTGACGCCATGCTGGCCGCTCCTGCGATGCCCAAATCAGGCCACATGGCAAACTCGCATGCCAAGGTAGCTGCTGCTGCCATCGTGGCGCAACTCAGTGGACTTGACATCAACCCAGCGCCTTTCCTCACCAACACCTGCTACAGCTATGTGAGTGACAACATGGTGGTTCATGTGGCTTCGGTACATCAGTTCAATGTGGACGAAAAAACCTACAAAACTGTGCCTGGCTCAGGCGGTGTTTCCGCTGAAGCCAATACGTTGGAAGCCACCTACGCATGGAACTGGGCCCAAAATATTTGGGCTGACAGCTTGCTTTAAAGCAAGCCAGAGGCTTGGTAGGCAAACCGCCCATCTACCAAGGTGACAAGAACCTGTGCCGTCATTTCGCTGCCACTGAGATCAAAAGCAAATGGCGTGTGCTTGCATTGGCTGCGAAGGTTTTCAGGTAGGACTTGCCAACTCGCTTGTGGATTAACCACGCACACATCAGCGGGAGCTCCAACGGTCAAAACACCTCGATCAGTCAGCCCTAAAAGCGCCGCAGGGGTACTGGTAATCACCTGCAAGGCACGCAGTTTGTCTACCTGACAATGTGTCGCCCATTTCAAACAGGCGCTGAGCAATAACTCCAAGCCTGTGGCACCCGGTTCAGCTTGCGCAAAAGGCAAAGCTTTAGCGTCACCTTCCACAGGCGTGTGGTCTGAAACCAAGATATCGATGGTGCCATCAGCTAAACCCTTCTGCAGCGCTTCACGGTCGCGTTGTTGACGCAGCGGCGGGGTCAATCGAGCTCGCGTATCAAAGTAGCCAATATCCGCATCGGTGAAGTGCAGGTTGTGAATGCTGACATCACAAGACAGTGGCAGCCCTTCGGCCTTGGCAGAGCGAACCAAATCGACACCTGCTGCGCTTGAGAGTTTGCTGATATGAACGCGGGCCCCTGTCAAGCGCATGAGATCAATATAGGTATGCAGCGCAATGGTCTCGGCCGCCACAGATACACCACTCAAGCCCATGCGGGTAGCCAATGGGCCGCTGGCGACGATGCCTTTACCTAAGTAACTGTCTTGCGCTCTGAGCCAAACAGCATAGCCAAAAGTCGAGGCATATTGCATAGCACGTTGGAGGCTCTGGGTATTGGAAATAGCATATTCAGCTTGCGTAAAACCCACACATCCAGCTTGGGTCAATTCAACCATGGGCGTCAAAATCTCGCCTTCAAGACCGCGGGTCAATGCGCCTAGTGGGTAAACATTGGCCAGATGCAGTCGCTTGGCACGAAACTGCAGCATTTCCACCAAGCCGGGCTCATCAAGCACAGGCTGGGTGTCTGGCAAACACACCACGCTGGTGACACCGCCGGCTACCGCGGCAGTTAACTCGCTTTGGAGCATGCCTTCGTGTTCATGACCCGGTTCGCCAAGGCGAGCGCAGGCGTCCACCAAGCCTGGAATGACCCAGCAGTTGGTTGCATCAATACGTTTATCTGGATGGAAATCTTTGGAGACCGGTCCTATGGACACCACTTTGCCGTCTGCGATAGCCAGATCTGCATTGGCGTCAAAGCCACTGGCAGGGTTAATCAGATGACCATTTTGAATCAAAATTTTCATGCATCATTCCCTGCAACGATAGACATGACAGCCATACGCACAGCAATGCCAAAAGTCACCTGATTCAGAATCACACTTTGCGGGCCGTCCACTACTGCAGATTCAATTTCAACGCCTCGGTTGATGGGTCCTGGATGCATAACGATGGCATCGGGTTTAGCAGCTTGCAGCCTAGCGGTTGTCAAACCAAAATTTTTGAAGTATTCCTGACTCGAGGGAAGCAAAGCACCGCTCATGCGTTCGTTTTGTAAACGCAAGGCAATGACCACATCACAATCACGAATGCCTTCTTCAAGATTGTAAAAAACCTTGACACCAAGTTGGGAGAGGTCTGAAGGTATCAATGTGCGTGGCCCCACCACGCGGACCTCAGCACAACCTAAAGTAGTGAATGCATGAATATCTGAACGCGCCACGCGAGAATGCAAAACATCCCCTACTATCGCCACACGAAGGTTAGAGAAGTCCTTTTTAAAGTGACGAATGGTGTAGGCATCTAACAAACCTTGTGTGGGATGTGCATGGCGACCATCTCCCGCATTGACAACGTGTACATGGGGGGCAACATGCTCTGCAATCAGGTAAGGTGCACCAGACTCGCCGTGGCGAACCACAAAAATATCAGCAGCCATCGCACTCAAGTTGGCAATGGTGTCGAGCAAGGTCTCGCCCTTGCTGGCTGAAGACCGGGCGATATCCAGATTAAACACATCCGCACTGAGTCTTTTGGCGGCAATTTCAAACGTGGTGCGGGTACGGGTGCTGTTTTCAAAAAAAAGATTAAAGACCGACTTACCTCTCAAAAGAGGTACTTTTTTGACATCACGGTCGCTCAGCGAAACAAACTGCGTGGCAGTATCCAAAATATGAGTGAGGGTCTCACGTGACAAACCTTCGGTGGATAACAAGTGAATGAGTTCGCCGTTTTTATTCAACTGTGGATTGCGTTTGTACAGCATGGGCTAGCCTTCCAATGAAAACGCAAATTTGCCCTGACTGTCTTGTGTCAAGCGCAAGGTCTGCTCTGCAGGCAAAGTGACATGGGTCACTGCAACATCAGCCTGAATGGGCAACTCACGTCCTGAGCGATCCACCAACACCGCCAGATGAACCGATTTGGGGCGACCATAGTCAAACAACTCATTAACCACAGCGCGTATGGTACGGCCTGTGAAAAGTACATCGTCAATCAACCAAACAATGGCGCCTTCTACTTGAAAAGGCAATTTGGTGGCAATGCTTTCTGCCATCCCACGCTGAGAAAAGTCATCTCTGTGCAAAGAGGAAGACACGATGCCAAAGGGAACTTGTCGAGCCAAATCACGTTGCAAACGTTCAGCCAGCCAAGCACCCCCAGTGGTGATACCTACCAAATGTGCATCAGGGGCGAGCGTTGATTGCAAGCTCGTCAACAACTGCTGGTATAGCGCTTGTGCATCAAGTGATGAATATTCAGTACTCATGTGTTCAGGCTTCGCAGAAATTGATTCAAAATGACACAGGCTGAAGCCGCATCCACATCTACCGCACCTTGGCTACGTGCCTCGGTGGTTGAATAGCGCTCATCTACCTCAAATACTGGTAGCTTGTAACGCCCACGCAGTTGCCTTGCAAATTTTTGCGCCAGCAGGGTGTTTTCGTGCGCTGTGCCATCAGGGTGGAAAGGCACACCCACAACCAAGGCGTCTGGTTTCCACTCTTCGATATGCTTGGTGACAGACGTCCAGCGTGCTTGGCCCGCACCATGTACCGTGCCTTGCGGCTTGGCTTGACCCAGTAAGCGAGACGCATAGGCAACGCCGGTACGTTGTTGTCCAAAATCAAAAGCTAAAAAAGAGTGCAACTCGGGTGCAGCGGTTTGAGACACCGCCAGACTCACGCGTGACCCGCCTGAGGGGAAAGCATCCAAGCTTGCAGCCCTAAAAGCGCCAATGCACGGTCATAACGCTGATCGATGGGGGTATCAAAAATCACCTGTGGATCCGCTTGCACTGTGAGCCAGCTGTTCTCACCCAGTTCCGACTCAAGCTGTCCTTGCGCCCATGCCGAATAGCCAAGGGTGATAAGCACTCGTTTGGGACCAGCACCGGTAGACAAGGCCTCGAGCACATCCTTGGAAGTGGTCATCTCTAAACCACCTGGGATAGACAAGGTCGAGGCATAGGCGGCCTCACTGGCCTGGGCAGCAGTCAAGGTGTTTGACAAGGGTTCATGCAAAACAAATCCGCGTTCTGTATGCACAGGTCCACCTTGGAAGACAGGAATTTCAATCAAATCAGTTCGACCCAAATTGAGCTCAACCTTTTCGAACAGGTCTTGCATACGCAAGGTACTGGGTTTGTTGATAATCAAACCCAGAGCACCTCGGTCACTGTGCTCGCACATGTAAACGACGCTGCGATTGAAAGATTCGTCCATCAAACCAGGCATGGCGATCAAAAAATGATGCGTAAGATTGATCGGCGCAGAATCTATGGTCATTCCACTATTTTAAAGGGTGAATATGAAGCCTAGTCCTGGGGACTTTTTTGACCGCTCTCTGGTGTGGTTTAGACGAGATTTAAGAACGGATGATCACACAGCACTGCACCATGCCCTGCTTAGGAGTAGACAAGTTTTTTGCGTGTTTATTTTTGACAGCACCATTCTTAAAAACCTTCCACGACAGGACCGACGGGTGGCATTTATCCACGCAAGCTTGCTCGATATGGACCAGCAACTGCGCACACTTGCAGGCCACCAGCAGGCTGGACTTTTGGTGCGCCATGGTGAGCCGATAGCGTTATTGCAGCAACTGGTCAAAGAACTTGGTGTTCAAGCCGTATTCACCCACCATGATGATGAGCCTTATGCATTAAAGCGTGATTCGGTGGCAAAAGGTTTACTTGCCAACCATGGCGTCGCCTTTGTCAGCTTCAAAGACCATGTGATCTTTGAGCGAAGTGAAATCTTGACGCAAAACGGTCAGCCCTATGGTGTTTTCACACCTTATAAAAACAATTGGCTCAAGAAAGTCGCTGTTGCCGATATAGCTGAAAAACAAATCAAGCCTTCAAACGGTCAACTCGCACCCCTACCTGCTGCATTGTGCCGTCCCATCCCAAGCCTAGAGGATATTGGATTTGAGTCGGTCGATTTACCTGCACTGCATATACAACCTGGGGCAAACGGTGCACAGCTTTTACTCAAAGATTTTGTTAAGCGTATCGGCCACTATCAACAAACTCGGGACTTCCCCAGCGTGAAAGGGCCCAGTTACCTGAGTGTGCATTTACGTTTTGGCACTGTGTCAGCTAGGCGCTTGGCCAGACTGGCTTACCCTCTGGCCATCAAGGGGGACTCGGGTGCTCAAACATGGCTTGGCGAGTTGATTTGGCGAGATTTTTACCACCAAATATTACACCACCACCCACGGGTTGTAGAGCAATCATTTAAACCTGCTTATGACGCGATTGTTTGGGAAGCAGGCAAGGAAGCCAAGCAATTGTTTGCCGCATGGTGTGAAGGAAGAACAGGCTACCCATTGGTGGATGCGGCCATGGCGCAAATCAACCAAACCGGCTATATGCACAATCGCCTACGCATGGTGGTGGCCAGTTTCTTGGTGAAAGATTTAGGTATCGATTGGCGCTGGGGCGAGCAGTATTTCGCACAGCATTTGATCGATTTTGATTTGGCTGCCAATAACGGGGGGTGGCAATGGGCCAGCTCCAGTGGTTGCGATGCACAACCCTATTTTCGAATTTTCAACCCTGTCAGTCAAAGCGAAAAATTTGATCCCCAGGGGAAATTTATTCGCCGCTATTTGCCTCAACTTGCAGCGCTTCCCAACGACGCCATTCACGCACCTTGGTTAGCAAAACCCATGGTCATGGAAGCGGCAAACGTCTTGCTGGGTAAGACTTACCCATTTCCCATCGTCGACCACGCCAAGGCTCGCTTGAAAACCTTAATGCGCTACAGCGTAGTAAAAAGCACGAAAGACTGAAAGAGCCAGTTGCCTAGATTTGAACCATTTCGAAATCTTCCTTGCGGGCACCACACTCTGGACAGGTCCAATTCATGGGCACTTGCTCCCAAGGGGTTCCTGGGGCAATGCCTTCATCAGGCGCACCAGCAGCTTCGTCGTAAATCCATCCACAAATCAAGCACATCCAAGTCTTGTTCACAGTCATTTCTTTCTGGTTAATGAGGTAAAACCCGCTAGGGCCGTGGCATAGAATGAACCAGATTCTATAGACGGCACATGAACACTCCTAACCCCCTGCCTGATGAAGGCCAATCTGAGGAAATGGCGCACCCTTGCGTGCTGTGTTTCAATGCCAACGATCCCAGCGGCGCAGGCGGTTTAACCGCAGATATTTTGGCAATGTCGTCTGTGGGCGCTCATGTATTGGCGATCTCCACGGGAAGTTATGTGCGAGATACCGCCGAGGTTTTTGATTACGTCGCGATGGACGATGAGGCTGTCGATGAGCAGGCACGCACCATACTAGAAGATATTGCGGTTCAAGTGATCAAAATTGGTTTTTGTGGCTCTCCTGATATTCTTTCCACGGTAGCTGAAATTTGTGCTGACTACGCTGATGTGCCCGTGGTTGCCTATATGCCAAGCCTGTCTTGGTGGCAAGATGAACCCATTGATGCCTACCAAGACGCTTTCATGGAATTGGTGTTGCCACAAACAACGGTTTTGGTGGGCAATCACAGCACCTTATGGCGTTGGCTGCTTCCGGAATGGGGGAGTGACCGCAGTCCCAGCGCCAGAGATTTGGCCAAAGCTGCGGCTGACAAAGGCGTACCTTATACGTTTGTCACGGGAATGCCCCAAAGCGGGGGTCAACATACGGAAAACGCTTTGGCAACGCCCTTGAATGTGATCGTCAGCGAAACCATTGAGCGCTTTGACGCGGTCTTCACTGGTGCCGGCGACACCTTGAGCGCAGCTTTGGCTGGCTTGCTGGCCATGGGAGACGATTTGGAAGCTTCTGCTGCAGAAGCCCTTGGTTATCTGGATGGCAGCTTGGACGCTGGTTTTCGCCCAGGCATGGGACACGCCGTTGCTGACAGATTGTTTTGGGCGCACAGCGTAGACGAGGGCAGCGGTTTTGAAGATGAAGACGATGCTGCTGCCACCGCTGACGACTTCTCTTTGCCCGCCCACCAAACGCGACACTGATTTTTTTATAACTTCACGACCATGACCGATCTGAACCAAACCCTTTTCGACCGCGCCCGTCTTGTCATTCCTGGCGGCGTCAATTCACCTGTGCGGGCCTTTCGCGCGGTGGGCGGCACACCGCGTTTTGTCAAACGCGCCCAAGGCGCGTATTTTTGGGACGCCAACGACAAGCTTTACATCGACTACATCGGCTCTTGGGGCCCGATGATTTTGGGCCATGGTCACCCTGCGGTGGTCGAAGCGGTGCAAAAAGCCGTGCTCGAGGGCTTCTCGTACGGCGCACCCACCGAGCGTGAAATTGAACTCGCCGAAGCGCTGTTGAAACTCATGCCCTCGATGGAAATGGTGCGCTTAGTCAGCTCCGGCACCGAGGCTGGCATGAGCGCCTTGCGTTTGGCCCGTGGCGCCACAGGTCGCAGCAAGATCATCAAGTTTGAAGGCTGCTACCACGGCCACGCCGACGCATTGCTGGTGAAAGCCGGTTCAGGCTTGGCCACTTTTGGCAACCCCACCAGCGCTGGTGTGCCACCCGAAGTGGTGCAACACACCTTGGTGCTCGAGTTCAACAACATCCCCCAACTCGAAGAAGCCTTTGCCCTGCACGGCAAAGAACTGGCGTGTTTGATGATCGAGCCCATCGCCGGCAACATGAACTTTGTGCGTGCCAGCGTGCCCTTCATGCAGCGCTGCCGCGAGCTGTGCAGCCAGCACGGCGCACTGTTGGTGTTTGACGAGGTGATGACCGGCTGCCGCGTGGCCTTGGGCAGTGCGCAAAGTGTTTACGCGCAATCCATCCCCAGCTTTGAGCCCGACCTCACTGTGCTGGGCAAGGTGATTGGCGGGGGCATGCCCTTGGCCGCTTTTGGTGGCAAACGCGCGGTGATGGAACAACTCGCCCCCTTGGGGCCGGTGTACCAAGCGGGCACCTTGAGCGGCAACCCTGTGGCCACCGCTTGCGGCTTGGCCACCTTGAAAGAAATTTCCAAGCCTGGCTTTTTTGACGCGCTGTCAGCCCGCACCCAAAGCTTGGTCGATGGCCTCAAAGGCGCAGCGGCCAAAGCCGGTGTGCCCTTCAGCGCCGATTGCCAAGGCGGCATGTTTGGTTTCTTTTTGCTGCCAGAGTTGCCGCAAAACTATGCCAAGGTCATGACCAGCGACAGCCCCAGATTCAACACCTTGTTTCATGGCTTGCTCGACAAAGGCGTCTACATTGCGCCCGCTTTGTACGAAGCTGGTTTTGTCAGCAGCGCTCACACGGCAGACGACATCGCCGCCACGGTACAAGCTGCAGCCGAGGTGTTTGCCGCGCTGTAAATCGATAATTTAAATGCCCTTGATAGGGCAGGGTCTAGAACTGCTTATTTTTCGACAGAAAGAATATGGGCATGGGTGGCCGTATCAAATGCCTTGGCCTTGCCAATATAGAAACGATCAATACGCCAATCTCTCAGGACTTCAATCGCCAAATCAAATTCAGCAGTATCTAAGCTATAAAGATATTTAACTGAGAATTCAATATCGGACTCAAGCGAAAGAATAAGCTTGGAAAACGTAAGTCCAACAGCAGAATTAGCATTTTGTTCTATCAATTTTTTAGCTTGCTTGATGGCCCGCATGGAATTCCCCTAATAAGAAATATCATCCTACAGCAGTTCTTAGCCGTTTTTTTAGGTGGTGGTGTTACAAATTGATCTATATCAATGACGGAAGTGACGCACGCCCGTAAACACCATGGATACGCCTCGCTCATTAGCTGCAGCAATGACTTCAGCATCCCGCATGGAACCGCCTGGTTGAATCACGCAAGAAGCACCCTCATCAACCACCACATCCAAGCCATCTCTGAAAGGGAAAAAAGCATCGCTTGCCACCACCGAGTCTTTCAGGGACAACTTGGCATGACCTGCTTTAATACCGGCCATACGAGCGGAATCCAGTCGACTCATTTGCCCAGCACCTACGCCTAATGTCATGCCTTTTCCAGCAAAAACAATGGCGTTACTCTTGACAAACTTGGCCACCTTCCAAGCAAACAACAAATCTTGCATTTGGACTGGGCTGGGATGAAGTTTAGTCACGACTTGCATGTCTTCTAATCGAAGCAAATGATTGTCAGCAGTTTGCATCAACAATCCTGAGCCTATGCGCTTTACATCGATTGCATTCAGGCCTTGAGACCAAGCATCGTTGCCCCCGGGTGGGAGTGCGATTTGCAATACCCGAACATTTGCCTTGGTTTGCAGCAATTGCAGCGCCTCCCCTGTGAATGAGGGCGCCATCAACACCTCAACAAACTGTTGAGACAAGGCCTCGGCCGTTGCTATATCCACAGGACAGTTAAAGGCAATGATGCCGCCAAATGCTGAAGTGGTGTCAGTTTGATAGGCTTTTCGGTACGCAGACAATGCATCGCTTGCCAAGGCGACACCGCAGGGGTTTGCATGCTTGACGATGACACAGGCCGGTGAATCGAAACTCTTGACGCACTCCCATGCTGCATCTGCGTCAGCAATATTGTTATAAGACAACTCTTTGCCTTGCAACTGACAAGCAGTCACCAAAGAACCAGGTGCGGGGTGTGTATCTCTGTAGAACGCTGCGAGTTGATGGGGGTTCTCCCCGTAGCGCAAATCTTGTAACTTAATGAACCGACCGTTGGCTTGGCCAGGAAAAATGCTTCTTTGCTCGGTGGATAAATCTAAGGACGACAGGTAGTCGCTGATCGCACCGTCGTATTGACTGATTCGATTGAAGGCACTCACCGCTAATTGAAAACGGGTCAATTCAGTCAAGGCATTTTTTTGCTGTAACTCATTGAGAACAATTGCATATTGGCTTGCGTCGGTGATGACCGCCACATGTTTCCAATTTTTAGCGGCGCTGCGGACCATGGCAGGACCGCCTATGTCGATGTTTTCAATGGCCTCTTCCAGCGAGCAGTCTGCGGCGGCCACTGTTGCCTCAAAGGGATAGAGATTAATGACCAAAAGATCAATGGCTTCAATGCCGTGTGCTTGCAAAGCTTGCATATGTGAAGGCATATCCCGGCGGGCTAACAACCCTCCATGAACCATAGGATGCAAGGTTTTCACTCGGCCGTCAAGCATCTCGGGGAAACCCGTCAGTTCCGCCACTTCTTGAACGGGCAAACCTTGTGCACTCAGCAGTTGAGCGGTACCACCTGTGGAAATTAACTCAATACCTAACTGATGCAAAGCTTTGGCGAACTCAACAATTCCAGTCTTGTCAGAGACGGAAATAAGGGCTTTCATAACAATCCTTTAATACCTGCTTTAGTGCAAGACAGTGCTCACAATAATTTGTGTTCAGTAAGCTTCTTGCGCAAGGTGTTTCGATTTAGGCCTAGCCACACAGCCGCGCGCGATTGATTTCCCTCGGCATGCTTCATAACGACATCAAGCAAAGGTTTTTCCATCACGTTAATCATCATAGTATGTAATTGATCTGGATCTTCGCCCCGCAAATCTTTGAAATAAACCTCTAAGCTATGACGAACCGCTTCTTCTATTTGCTTCTTGCTCATTCTGTAGTCTCCGTCTCAGTCATAGATGTGGCATAGGTTAAGCGATCAGCCTGTTGCCCTATTACATCTAAAAATTCAGCAACTGCCAAAGACTGTTTGTGACAGTCCTCTATTGCGTTTAAATATTTTCGAAATTCTGTCGCACCAGGCAAGCCGTGAACATACCAGCCAATGTGCTTTCGAGCCGTACGTACGCCCGTGAAGCTTCCATACAAACTGTAATGGTCCTCTAAATGGTGCATCAATAAACGTTTAACTTCTGCCACCAACGGGGGGGCCAAGAGCGTGCCATGGGCTAAGTAATGCTGAATCTCTCGAAATAGCCAAGGGCGGCCTTGAGCGGCACGGCCTATCATCACAGCGTCTGCACCCGTGAGTTGTAGAACCTGTTGGGCCTTTTGAGGTGAATCAATATCCCCATTGGCGACAACGGGAACAGACACTGCTCTTTTGACTTGAGCAATGGTGTCGTACTCAGCGTTACCTTTGTAGCCTTGGTCTCGCGAACGGCCGTGGACCGTGATCATTTGTACGCCAGCTGATTCAGCTTGCTTAGCCAATGAAACCGCATTACGTTGATTGCTGCGCCAACCGGTTCGCATTTTTAAAGTGACGGGCGCACCAAATGGCAAAGCAGCTTTGACGACAGCTTCAATGATGGACATGGCCAAGGGTTCGTCTTGCATCAAAGCCGACCCCGCCCATTTCTGGCAAACTTTTTTCGCAGGGCAACCCATATTGATATCGATGATTTGAGCGCCTCGTTGCAAGTTGTAAGTTGCTGCCTCAGCCATCATGTCAGCATCCGTGCCAGCAATTTGGACTGCGATGGGCCCACTTTCACCAGTGTGGTCCAGCCTACGCGAGGTTTTTAAACTGTCGCGAAGGTCCGATCGCGACGTGACCATCTCTGAAACTGCATAGGCAGCACCAAGTTGCTTGACCAAACTGCGGTAAGGCCTGTCTGTCACGCCAGCCATCGGGGCTGCAAAAACAGTGTGGGGTAATTCGTAGTGGCCGATACGCATGAGTTTGAGTAGTGAGTCTGGGTGCTTAAAAACGAGGCACGATTCTAGCGGCGCTTCTCAGATTGAAGCTCACGTTTACACTGAGAAATAATGGAATATTTTTTTCAAACCCTATTGACAAATGCAGCAACACCCGAAACGGGATTGGGTGTTTTGTTTGTCTGCGCCATCTTGGCTGCTACCTTGCTGCCATTGGGCTCTGAGCCAGTGCTGTTGGCATTGCTTGCTTTTTATCCCGAGTTGCTTTGGCCCTCGCTGCTGGTTGCCACCTTGGGCAATACCCTGGGTGGCGCGATCGGCTGGTGGATGGGCTACGGTGCTGAACGATGGATGGCCAAGCATTTGCACCAAGACCATGTGACCACGCATATGCGTGCTTTGCGTTGGCTAGAGCGCGTTGGGCCTGTGGCTTGCCTTGGCGCTTGGTTGCCCATCATTGGTGACCCACTGTGTGTGGTGGCGGGGTATTTGCGACTGCCATTTGGGCATTGCGTGATCTACATGGCAATTGGCAAGGGTTTACGTTATTTGTTACTCGTTTATGGATGGCAATTTCTAGCCCCATTAATTCATTCGTAGGGACTCAAGAAGGGTCAAGAACTGAACAAAAAGTTCATCACATCGCCGTCTTTGACCACGTACTCTTTGCCCTCGGCGCGCATCTTGCCGGCGTCTTTCGCACCTTGCTCGCCTTTGAACTGTATGAAGTCGTCAAAGGCAATGGTTTGGGCGCGGATGTAGCCCTTCTCGAAATCGGTGTGTATCACACCTGCCGCTTGTGGGCCGGTGTCGCCCACATGGATGGTCCAGGCCCGCACCTCTTTCACGCCGGCGGTGAAGTAAGTTTGCAAGCCCAGCAAGGTATAGGCCGAGCGGATCAAGCGGTTCAAGCCGGGCTCGGTTTGGCCCAGTTCGGCCAAAAACATATCGCGGTCTTCGTCGCTCATCTCGCTCATCTCGGCTTCGAGCTTGGCGCAAATCGCCACCACGGGTGCGTTTTGCGACTGGGCGTAGGCGGTGAGTCGGTCGAGCAAAGGGTTGTTCTCAAAGCCGTCCTCTGACACATTGGCCACAAACATGGCGGGCTTGGCGGTGATCAGGAAAAACTGTTTGAGCAGCGGCTTTTCTTCCTTGCTGAAATCGATGGTGCGCACCGGTTTGGTGTCGTTCAAGGCGAGTTGGCATTTCTCCAAAATGGCCACCAACTTGGCGGCCTCTTTGTCGCCAGAGCGGGCGGTTTTTTGAACCCGGTGCAAGGCTTTTTCAACGCTGTTCAAGTCAGCCAAGCACAGCTCGGTTTGGATTACTTCGATGTCAGAAATCGGGTCAACCTTGCCCGCCACGTGAATCAGGTTGTCGTCTTCAAAGCAACGCACCACATTCACAATCGCATCGGTCTCTCGGATGTGGGCCAAAAACTGGTTGCCCAAACCTTCGCCGGTGCTGGCACCGGCCACCAAGCCCGCGATGTCGACAAACTCCACGATGGCCGGCACGACACGCTCGGGCTTGACGATGGTCGACAGTTGCGCCAATCGCAGATCGGGCACTTCCACCACACCGACATTGGGCTCTATGGTGCAAAACGGGTAGTTTTCAGCCGCGATTCCGGCCTTGGTTAGGGCATTGAACAGGGTGGATTTACCGACATTGGGCAGGCCAACGATGCCGCATTTCAAACTCATGGGGTTCTTTCAATCTATACCGAATGGTAGGGTTTCGCAACAAAGCCAAATTCTACGTGCAGGCAACTTCTACAATGCACAGCATGACGACAACTTACGATGTATGCATCCGAGGCAATGGTATTGTGGGGAGCACCTTGGCGCTGTTATTGGCACGTCAACGTCTGCGTATTGCTTTGGTTGGAGCCCCTACACAGGCTGTCGACATGAGAGCTTTTGCACTCAATTCAAGCTCACAAGATTTGCTGACAGATTTAAGGTGCTGGCCAAATGCCGAATTCGCAACTCCCGTCAACAGCATGGAAATTTGGGGCGATCAGTCTGGCAAGCTAAGTTTTGATGCGCCCTTTGGGCAATACCTCACCCATATCGTGGACGTGCAAGCGCTTGAAGGTTTGCTGAATGAAGCTGTTGGGTTTCAGCACAGCATAGAGCGATTGGAAAACAATGTATCGGCACCACTGACCATCGTGTGTGAAGGCAAAAACAGCTTGACACGCAAACAACTTGGCATTGAATTTCAAGCTTTGCCTTATCCCCAACATGCTTTGGCGACCCGAGTACGTTGTGCCTCGCCACACAAGCAACGCGCATTGCAATGGTTTAGCCAAGAAAAAGCTGAGCTGTCCGTTTTGGGCCTGTTACCGCTGGGGGGAGCAAGCAGCGACGAGGCTGCGGTAGTTTGGTCATTGCCTAGCGAACGTGCCACCTTACTTCATGCCGCAACAGATGAAGAGCTTTCACTGGCATTGACTCAGGCCAGTCAATACGCATTAGGTCATTTGAAGGTCATTAGCGCTAAAGGTATTTGGCCTTTGCAGGCGGCATATGCTAGTCAGTGGAGCGGCACTTTTGACAACGGTAACAACAGCTGGGTGCTAGCTGGGGATGCTGCTCATACCGTGCATCCACTGGCAGGCATGGGTTTGAATCTAGGTTTAGCGGATGCTGCTGCCCTCGCCAAGGTGCTGTCTCTTCGTGAAGGCAAAGAGTATTGGCGTGGTGTGGGGGACAAATTTTTACTGCGTCGTTACGAGCGAGAACGCAAGGCAGGCTTGTTGCCAACTTGGGTTGCCTGTGATGGCTTACAGCGTTTGTTTGCACACCCACACACACTTGCCCAATCCTTGCGAAACTGGGGCATGAGTCAATTTGACCAACTGTCACATTTGAAGCAATGGACGGTTCAACAAGCCATGCATCCCACCATTTAATAAAGTATCCCATGCCCAAAATTTATAAGTTGCTCGTTTTGACATTGACTGGTCTTTTTTTACAAACTGCATTTGCACAGGGTGAGGAAGCGTTTATTCGCAAAACACTTAAAGAGCGTATGCCGCATATTCACCCCATAGATGAAATCAAACGTACACCCATGCCTGGCTTGTTTGAGTTACGGGTAGACGGCACAGAAATTTATTACACCGATTCTGCTGCCAATTTTTTAATACAAGGACACCTGATTGAGACCAAAAATCAGCGGGACCTGACTGAAGAGAGAATTCAAAAAATCATGGCGGTGGACTTCAAATCCTTACCGTTCAAAGACGCTATCGTCATGGTTCGCGGCAAAGGAGAACGCAAGATGGCGATGTTTGAAGATCCTAATTGCGGTTATTGCAAGCGATTCGAAAGAGAACTGCAAAGTATTGATAACGTCACTGTTTATCTTTTTTTATATCCTATCCTAGGTAAAGATTCTGTAGATAAATCCAAAGCCATTTGGTGCGCCAAAGACCAGGTAAAGGCATGGCAAGATTTGATGCTTCGAGACCAAGCGCCCACACCAACTGGTTGCGACGCCACAGCGTTAAAGCGTAATGTTGATTTTGGCCAAAAGCAACGTATCAGTGGCACACCAACCACCATCTTCCCCGATGGATCACGTATTTCAGGGGCTGTAGAAATGGCTCAAATAGAAAAATTACTTTCGCCTGCAAGGCCTTAACAAACACTGAACCTATGTCCTTCAAAGGCGCTCTCCAACGCGGCATTCATTACCAAGTAACCATTGAGAATGCACATGCACATCTTTGGCGCATCGTTTTATTTATTCACCATCCTCGCTCAAAGCAAAAGTTTCAACTACCCGTTTGGATCCCGGGCAGTTACTTGGTGAGAGAGTTCTCCAAACAACTCAGTGGGCTTGAGGCTACCCAAGATGGGAAACCCATTGCAGTCAAACAATTGGACAAATGCACATGGGTAAGTGAGTCGAAAAATAATAAGCCAATGCAATTGCAGTACTTTGTTCATGCCCATGATCATTCGGTTCGTACTGCTTGGCTAGATGCACACAGAGGTTTTTTCAATGGCACCAGTATGTTTGTTCAGGTGCTGGGGCAAACACATGACTCCATTAGCCTAGAGTTAATTCCTCCTGAACATACCAGCGAATGGCAAGTTGCCACTTCTCTGGACTCTGTGCGTGTCAATGGCGCAGGTTTTGGAACTTACCATGCCCAAAACTATGACGAACTTGCAGACAGTCCTTTTGAGCTTTCTAATTTTTCTCGAACTGACTTTGCTGTTCAAAAGACAAAGCACCAGATTGTGGTCACGGGTGCTGCCCCTTCTTTTGACGCTCAACGTCTGCGCCAAGATGTGGAGCGTATTTGCCAAACCATCGTCCACTTTTGGCACAAATCAGGCTCACCGCCATTTGCCTCGTATGTTTTTTTATTGAATGCAGTCGCTGATGGCTATGGTGGGCTAGAGCATAGAAACAGCACTGCTTTACTTTGTCGGCGAACAGATTTACCTAAGCACTCCGAGAAGCATCGAAGCGATGATTACATCGGACTACTTGGTCTTTTCAGCCACGAGTACTTTCATGCATGGAATGTCAAACGGCTTAGGCCTTCCAATTACCTGAGCTACAACTATCAAAGTGAGCAATACACCGACATGTTGTGGTTTTTTGAGGGCTTTACTGATTACTACGATAACTTGTTGGTCTGCCGTGCAGAGTTAATTTCGCCAGCTCTGTACCTGAAATTGCTCACCAAATCTATCCAACAATATTTGCAAACACCGGGCAGGCAAGCTCAATCAGTCGCTGATGCAAGCATGGAAGCTTGGACAAAATATTACCGGCCTGACAGCAATACGCCCAACATCACCGTTAGCTACTACACCAAGGGCTCGCTCATCGCACTTTGTTTAGACCTTTCATTGCGGCAAATGGGGCATAGCCTTGATGAAGTAATGCGAGAGCTTTGGCTACAAAGCCAAGGCGGCCCCATTTCAGAAAACGATTTACTTCAAGCACTTCAAGCCATCAGCGGTAAATCGTGGCGCAAAACCCTGCATTCATGGGTTCACACGATTGAAGAACTTCCCTTGGCTGAGGTTTTAAATAAACAAGGTGTTGGTGTTCAATATGAGGCGCTCCCGTTAGCACAACAAATTGGCATACGTGTCAAAGAAGACCATAGCGTGCATATCCACACCGTCTTGCGTGACAGTGTTGCTGAGCTTGCTGGTTTTTCCCCTGGTGATGAGTGGCTTGGCATAGAGATAGGCCGCGGCAAAAACCTACGGTCTTGGCGCTTGCAGCGCCTAGATCAATTAAATCTATTGCTAGGAAAAAATAAAGAATGCAAGGCATTGGTTGCCAGGGATTGGCAACTGCTTAGATTGAATCTTGACCTTTCTGTCACCAATCCACTTAACTTGTGGCGACTTCACATCGAAGACCCCGTCAAAGTGGGAAGTTGGCTCAGTGACACGCAGTAAAACTGAGTTCTTATCACCGCTTGTCTATCACTCTTTTGGCTTTTCCCATGCTTCGCTCAACCCCACCTTCAAGACACAACTCAACCTTCAAACTGGTGCCTATATAGGCTTTTGCATCGTGTTCTAGGTTGATGGCGGCCTGTTTAGCTTCGGAAGAATCACAAGACAAACCAGTGCGGGTCTCTACTTTGACTGTCAAAGTATCTAATGGCCCATCTTTTTGCAAGGTGCACTGGTAATGCGCACTTAAGGCTGATTGCCTCAAAATGAGTTCTTCAATTTGACTAGGAAAAACATTGACTCCCCTGACAATCATCATGTCATCACTGCGACCCGTGATTTTTTCCATTCTGCGCATGGTTCGCGCAGTTCCTGGTAGAAGGCGTGTTAAGTCTCTTGTGCGATACCTGATGATCGGCAATGCTTCTTTGGTCAAACTGGTAAACACCAGTTCGCCAAATTCACCATCAGGTAACACCTCTCCCGTTTGGGGATCAATGATTTCTGGGTAAAAATGATCCTCCCAAATGGTAGGCCCATCCTTGGTTTCTGCGCACTCACTCGCAACGCCTGGCCCTATGACCTCAGATAGGCCATAAATATCCACCGCATCTATGCCCATGCGCTTTTCTATAGCCAAGCGCATATCGTTGGTCCAAGGCTCAGCGCCAAAAATTCCTATCCGTAAACTGCTTTCAATAGGGTTGAAACCTTGGCGCTCAAATTCATCAGCCAATGCCAACATATAACTGGGAGTGACCATGATGATGTCAGGTGCAAAATCTTGCAAAAGCTGAACCTGTCTTTCGGTTTGTCCGCCGCCAAATGGAATCACCGTTAAGCCTAAACGTTCTGCACCGTAATGTGCACCCAAACCACCTGTGAACAAACCATAGCCATAGCTGATGTGCACTTTGTCTGCAGGCCTAGCACCTGCGGCGCGAATACTACGCGCAACACACTCAGTCCACATGGCCACATCGTTGGCGGTGTAACCCACCACCGTCGGTTTACCTGTTGTACCGCTAGAAGCATGAATCCGAACCACCTGTGATTGTGGAACAGCAAACATCCCAAAGGGATAACTGTCGCGTAAATCAGCTTTTGCAGTGAAAGGAAATTTGCCTAAATCGGCCAAGCTATTACAGTCATTCGGATGAATGCCAACAGCATCAAATTTTGCACGGTACACCGGAGAATAGGCATAAGCATGATGCAACGTGGCTTTCAAGCGTTTGAGCTGCAAACTGCGAAGTTCGTCAACACTCGATTTTTCAATAGGGTCAAGTAGAAAATGGGTTTGATTCATTCAGGCACCACTGTTCCTTGAATTTGTGCACTTTTACCTCTGAAAAGAGCCACGACTTCTTCTTTCTGATTGCGTACGATCATGTCGTAAACACCATGCCGACCACTGAGCACCTGCTCTACTCCATCGCACACCAACAAATCATCTAAATGAGCAGGCTTTAAAAATTCTATCGATGCAGCTGCTGCAACCGCAACCTTGTTATGGCTGTTACAAGCAAACGCGAAAGTGGAATCGGCCAAAGTAAAAATGAAGCCGCCATGGCAAATTTGATGTCCATTGAGATGCATAGGTGTGACGCGCATTTGCATGCGCGCTAGACCTGGTTTGCAATAAACCAACTCCATGCCCATGGTCTCGCGCGAAGCCACATCGGCAGAAAACATAGACTCACCGACTTGATGCGCCAAGTCTTTCTCTGATGTGAAATGAGGCATGGTCAGTGCCCTGTAAATTGAGGAGGACGTTTTTGCAAGAAGGCTGAAACACCTTCAATATAGTCATGTGTCTGCCCAAGTTTAGATTGCGTATCGCGCTCAACATCAAGTTGTTGGTTTAAGTTTCTATTTCCTGCTTCACGCAATAGGGCCCGCGTGGCAATCAAAGCTTGGGTTGGCATAGCAGCCAAGCGTTGCGCCATTTGAGAAGAGGCTTCCAAACAGTCCTCTGCCACATCCCAAATTAAACCCCACTCCTTGGCTTGGGGCGCCATCAATTTTTCGCCAGTCATGGCCAATGCCATAGCCCGAGCCAAGCCTAGGCGCTCTACCAAAAACCAACTGCTACCTGCGTCTGGAATCAAGCCAATTTTGCTAAAGGCTTGGATGAATGATGCAGAAGGTGCCGCAATGGCAATATCGCAAGCCATCACAAAAGAAGCGCCAGCGCCTGCAGCCACACCATTGACTGCCGCCACAGTGGGCATACGCAGTTGCTGTAGACGCCTTGTTGTTGGATTGAAAGCTTGGTCAATCACTGGGCCTGGGTCGGCTCGCGCAATCAAATTCGGTCCATCGGCGAAATCGAATTCAGATAAATCGGCCCCAGCGCAAAAACCCCGACCTGCACCCGTGATAACCATGGCACGAATAATAGGATTGGCTTCTGCCTGGTCAAAAGCTTCCCATAAATGACGGTGCATTTCGCGTGTAAAGCTGTTTAAAGCTTGCGGACGGTTGAGTGTGAGCCAAGCTACTGGGCCCCGCTCTTCATAGCTTACGGTCTTGTCATGCATGTCGGTCTCCTTAGGGGATAATTTATCACCATCCCCAATTTATTCGCATTGGGGCTAAGTTGAACAAGGCAGCCACGATTTGGAGAGATGCATGAGCTACGAGTTGATTCAAGTTCGCACCGAAGCCGAGAAGGTGGGAGTCATCACCCTTAACCGCCCCAAGCAATTGAACGCGCTTAACAGCGAGCTCATGATTGAGATGGGCACCGCACTGAAGATATTTGATGCAGATCCGAATATAGGTTGCATCATCTTGACAGGTAATGAAAAAGCTTTTGCGGCAGGTGCTGATATTGGTGCCATGGCCACTTACAGCTATGCCGACGTTTATAAAAGCGACTACATCACTCGCGATTGGGAAACGCTACGCAGTGTTCGCAAGCCCATCATCGCCGCCGTTTCAGGTTTTGCACTGGGCGGCGGATGCGAAGTGGCCATGATGTGCGACATCATCATCGCAGCCGATAACGCTCGGTTTGGTCAGCCGGAAATCAAACTCGGTATCATTCCTGGTGCAGGTGGCACACAACGTTTACCCCGCGCCATTGGCAAAGCCAAGGCCATGGATTTGGCTTTAACTGGCCGCATGATGGATGCGCAAGAAGCCGAGCGTGCAGGGCTGGTCAGTCGCGTCGTGCCACTGGATAAATTAATGGAGGAGGCTTTAAGCGCAGCACTGAGCATTTGCGATTATTCGCAAATCGCTGTGATGTCTGCTAAAGAATCTATCAACCGCGCATTTGAAAGCAGTTTGTCAGATGGGGTCATGTTTGAGCGACGTATGTTCCATGCGCTTTTTGCGACCGAAGACCAAAAAGAAGGCATGGATGCCTTTGTCAATAAACGTAAAGCTGTTTTCAAAAACCAATAATCCCTTGGGGAATGTTATGACTGTAGAAACCCAAACGCAATCCGTATTTAAAAGCTGGGGGATATTGGCCATTAAATCTCTTTTGGGAGTTGTGCTGCTTGCTGTGATTGCATTTTTTGCAGGGCCGACCAACGAATTTGGCAGCGACACCCCTACCAGCAGAATCGCGCCCACTCAAAATTTGGCAGCACTCGATGATTGGATCGCCCAGAGCGAGGCTAAGTTCAGCGATATCAAACCAGGCACAGCCAAGGGGATTGTGTGGGCAAACCCAAGCCATCAAAAGACACCTTGGGCTGTGGTCTATATACACGGATTTTCTGCCAGTCGCATGGAAACGGCACCAGTTGCAGACTTGGTCGCCAAAGAATTAGGTGCCAATCTTTTTTATACACGCCTTAGCGGCCATGGCTTGCCAGGCACTGCCCTGGGTCAAGTTTCTGTTCAAGATTGGTTGGCCGACACTGTAGAGGCTGTTCGCATAGGGCAAAATTTAGGCGAGAAAATTTTGGTCATCAGTTGCTCTACAGGGTCAACGCTCTCCACATGGCTTGAGACTTCACCCTATGCCAATTCTGTTCAAGCGCACGTATTTATCTCACCCAATTTTGGCCTTAAAGACAAACGCTCAGAGCTGCTGAATGGTCACTGGGGAAAACAAATTGCCATGGCCATCACAGGTACCGAATTGAAATTCCCTGAAGTCAGCGTGCAGGAATCATCTGCATGGACAAAAAGTTATCCCACAAGCGCTTTATTTCCCATGATGGCATTGGTGAAGAAAGTGCGAGAAAGCGACGCTCGGCAATTTATGACACCCTTGCTGGTGCTCTATAGCGCAGACGACCAAACCGTTGACCCCTTAGAAACTCAAAAAGTCTTTGAACGTATTGGTTCACCCAATAAAAAACTGGAGTTGGTTTCTTACAGTCGAAGTGAAGGTCAGCATGTTTTGGCTGGTGATATACGCGACCCACAGTCAGTGCAACCCATGGTGAGCAGCATTGTTAACTGGCTTGCAACAACTGGCTTAGAACAAACCCAGTAGCAGTTTTATTTGAAAAAACCAGATGCGAGCAATACTTTGACTTCTTTGCATCCGCCCAAAAGGATGCCATCGCTAAACACCATGGGAAACGTGGGCCAACCTGTCCACATTTTCAAAGCCAAGCGACGTTTCCATTGACTGAAGTAACTTCCATACTCTAAATAGTGATATGAAATGCCAGCGTCCGAAAGCAAAGTGCGAACATTTTTGACAATAGGGTTTTGCGTCATACCAACAACCACGACACGGTTTTGAGCCAATGCATGTTGAACTTCTTTAACGATATCTTGGTTAAATGCCGCGACCGTTGCTTGAACGTCAGGATGGATTGTGTGCTCTGGAAATATTTGCCTGCTCATGATTTTCTTTCAACGTGTCTGACTTGAAGCGCTACATAATACGCCCTATGAAATATGTTCTTTTTTTTGCTGTCTCATTGCATTGTTTTTTGGCTTCTGCACAAATTGCCTCAAAGCCTCTCACCTGTGGCAAGCACTACCTTGGTTTTCCTTTTGAGGTTCATTTCAAGGGAGATACCGTTATGGTGTCATTCAAAAATGAAACATACACATTGCCCTTTAACCGCGCTTGGGTAACTATGGATGGTGGTCATTGGAGCGATTACACCGATGGGCATTTCATTTTGGCTACAAGCTATCCAGAAGAACCTTATGTGGCCATCAGTCTTAAGAATCAAAAAAATTCAATAGCTTCTTGTGATGTTGTTGAAGTGATACGCAATGAGATGAGGGATTGAATTAATTCACAAACTATTGATTACGCTCTTGTATGTTTTTGAGTTTTTGATTTGCATTTTGAAGCTTCTTTTTTATATGCCGTATTTTGGCTTGAAGCTCATCTTCATTGACTGTGCTGGATTCTTGGTTAAGTAAATCTGCTCTGACTGGTCTGGCAACTTTTGTTACAGGTTTACGAGGTTTTCGGTCAATTTTGAGATTTTGAATCACTTCCTTGGAACCAATGAAATGATGGGTGCTTAACTGGGCATCGTCTGTAATTTTTTGTCGGTTATCGATAATAGGGTTCGTGTCGTTGAATTTTTGAAAATTATCTTTGTAGTGCTTGCTCGAGCCTAGGCTCTGTATATTGTCTTTGTAATGAAAACTTGCACTCTTACTTTGTTGATTGTTTAAGATTTTTTCTGCTGACTCACGGAATATATTGTCATTAAGAAGAGTGTCTGCATCGATATGTTGCATATTGCTTTGAATATGCGTTTTTCCCTCAGAAAAATTTGTATTTTCAATAATGGTTTTTGTGGTTAAGTCAGAACCATCGCTAGGTTCAAGCGCTATGTTCTCGCCTTCTTTTAGTTCATATTTAGGACTCACAGCATTGCGTGTCACGGCACTAAAGGTGACCGCGTGCGGCACTCCACTTCGGACTAGCTTACGACTCATTGCTGATTCTTGACAAAGTTGCTGAATCTTCGAAGTATATTCCGTAGGTCTAATCTAATGAGTTTGTACCTAGGCTGGGATTTTTTTGACCGCCTTGTGTTTTGGCGAGAATTTAAAATTTGTACCTGAGTCCAACTCCAACAGTGGTGTTGCTCGTTTCGGAATTTCCTTTTTTGGACCACATGTATTCTGAAGAAATTCCCCACTTGGGATTGATGTTGTATGAAATACCTAGACCATAAAATGTGTTTGCATACGTAGACGATTTGTCACTTAATGTCTTTGCTCCGTATTTAACTACCGTTGTTTGTTCTCCATACTGCCTGCCTAATTTCGCGTAGCCCCCCCATGTTTCATTAAATGCCATGAATGGCCGTACACCTAAGCTGTATCCATTTTTTATTTTGACCGTGTAGGTGTAATTTGCTTTTGGTGAATTCGATGAATCCTTGTCTCCATTGAATGCATTTGCTTCAAGTGCTATGTTGTCCATAACCACATAAGCCAGCCCTAAGCCAACCACGGTGGGCTTGAAGGTACCTAGGTTTGTTGAGGATTCGTCTTTGATGGAGGTTTGTATGTAAGAGATGCCCCCAAAGACATCTCCAATATTTTGCGCATGAATTTCAGCAACACCCAAGACTAAAAGAATTTGTAGTAGCTTCATAACTGAATTCATGTGTTTGAGTGAGTTATGATAACAAAATATTTCGAAATTTTTAATTTTGATTCATAAAATACTAATTTTAAAAATATTATTTAATATGCTGATTAAATTACTGGAGGGTGGATATGCCTCGTTTGGTTCGGTTTGGTGGCAAGAAAGCCTAAATAGCTGATAGATGAATACACTGATTGCAATTGTTTCAAATAAGCATAGAGTTGGCAAATCGATACCAAATCTCTAAGGGGATTTTATGAAAACCATTTGGGAGCACTGCCATTTATCTTTACAGAAATTCTTTCAACAGGTATCCGAAAGACTTTACGTTCCAAGTCAGACCGGCTCCCACGATATAGGCAGCCAGTACTTAGGCGATTTAGCCAGTTCTTACATCGAACACCAAAATTTTCCAGTACCTACAGATCCTTCTTTTAGAGGTATCAAAATAAGCAGGCGTTAGCTTCTGGCTAAATCTGAGGCGTGGGTGGCTGTGTCAAAGGCTTTGGCTTTACCGATGTAAAACCGATCAATGCGCCAATCCTTCATGAGCTCTAACACCAATTCAAAATCATGGGCGTTTAGTTTATAAAGCTCTTTGATAGGAAAATCTTCACCTGCCTCTAATGAAAGTATGAGTCTTGCATAAACTAATCCAGTCATCGACTCTGGAGAATGTTCGATATATTTTTTGACTTTTTTGACAGCACGCATTTTAAGGATGAGGTGGAAGGAAAGACCTGAATTCTAGTCATTTGCTAGCATTTTTTTATTTCAAAGTTATGACAAAAATAAGTCTCTACGAATTATTCACCTGCGCTCGAATTGAGATCTTTGGCTATTTTGTCTTTAGCGTCATGAACGTTACATGAACAAGCAATACAACCTAGATATGTCAATTAAAGGTGAACAGTATGGACAGTAAATCCCAACTGGATGCAGATCAATTAAGAAAAATCAGAGAAGACATCTTGGATTCCATCGACGAAGAATTAGAGATGACCATTGAAGATGGTGAGAACGAGAACGATCCCTTTGCTACTGAAGAAGAGAGGAAACACCGGGCCATTTATTTTCGTGAACTTTTACGATTGCAAGGCGAACTTGTCAAACTCCAAGACTGGGTGGTAGCAACCAAGCAAAAAGTTGTTATTCTTTTTGAAGGTCGTGATGCTGCAGGTAAAGGGGGCGTGATCAAGCGTATTACCCAAAGACTTAACCCCCGTGTATGCAGGGTAGCAGCACTTCCGGCACCTAATGACAGAGAACGCACACAATGGTACTTTCAACGATACGTCACGCATCTTCCTGCGGCTGGCGAAATAGTGCTGTTTGACAGAAGTTGGTACAACCGCGCAGGGGTTGAACGGGTCATGGATTTTTGTACTGAAGATGAATACGAAGAGTTTTTCAGAACTGTGCCTGAATTTGAAAAAATGCTGGTGCGAAGCGGAATCATCTTGTTGAAATATTGGTTTTCCATAACCGATGATGAGCAACATGCCCGATTTCTAGGTCGTATTCATGATCCTTTAAAGCAATGGAAACTAAGCCCAATGGACTTGGAGAGTCGACGCCGCTGGGAAGACTACACACGCGCAAAAGAAACCATGATTGAGCGTACTCATATTGCTGAAGCGCCATGGTGGGTTGTTCAGGCCGTCGATAAAAAACGTGCACGACTCAACTGTATTGACCATTTGCTATCTCAGTTTAAATACCATGAGATTGAGCATGCTGAAATTGCTTTACCTGCAAGAGTACGAAACCCAGATTACATTCGTAACCCAGTTCCGGAGCAGATGATGGTGCCTGAAAAATACTGAAATAGCGCAGCGCTGTAAAGCGCAGGCTATCAAGTTTTGGTGCTGCTCATATCGCCAATAAATTGGCCACCACGCTCTATATCAATCTCTGAGTAGCTGAGCTTGCCTGAAACTTTTCCAGTCTTGAAAATCTTCATCAATCCCTTGCAATTGATATCATTTTCCAATTGGCCATGCACTTGAATTCCTTGTGCTTGAATTTTTCCCTTGATGTTGCCTTGAGGCCCAACCTCAAGTTCTTTGCAAGTAATTTCGCCAATAATGTCTCCATTGATATGTGCCACTCCTGGAACATTGATGGATCCAACGAAAGTTACGCCATCAGGGATAGACAAATCATTGTTGTGGCTTGAAAGATTAGACATAGAGTTAAATTCAAATTGATTGGATGTCTCGGATCATATTGCATATTGCCTATTGAGGTTTGCAGAAACAATGACTTCTCACTCTGTCAACAGTGGCAACTAATCTTACTCAGGCTTAGGGGCTTCATATTTCTTTATCTGATAGGCATTGCTTCTTTGAAGCTTGATAACCATAAAGTGACATTCTCTTTTTTTCTCACCATTTTTTATCATGTCACAAAAAGTTCCGCTACCCGCAAAAGAGGCTTTACAGAAGTTCTGCTCATCTGAGGTTTTTTTCAAAGTGCATGAACTCAAGTCCTCGCATAAACCCAAAGAAGTTGAAGCGGCGAAAGTAAATGCAGCGATGAATTTGAAAAAAGCTTTGTTCAATTTTTTTCGTATCGGATAATTTTTTAGCATAACATTTATTTGCCATTTGTAGCGGCACCTGCTGAATCACAGCAGAAAAATCTCGCCGTAAAAAGTCATGTACGCTTTAGTCAATCTACTCTTCTTTATATCCGTCATTTTCCAAGGAGACAGAGTTTACATACTTTATGCTGTCAAGCTAGGCTGAGGGCAGTACAATTTAATTACAATTTTGACTAAGGATTATCAAATACTAAATATTGGGGAATGAAAAAACATAAACATTATGCGGAATAGAAAAAACACTTCATGACAAACAAACTGAGCTTGACCCCTAGTGGTTATCTACCCTACCAGAAATAGTGTTCAGTTAAGAACACCATTTCCAGACTTCACACTGTCAATGGTTGTGAACCTCTGACATGCCTTCAGGCACATAGCCAAGTAGCGCGGGATCCAACATGCCAGCAATCATTGCGATATGTCCGAACACCAAAAACAATGCCACACAAATGGCATGTGTCTGACGCTTGGACTCATCTGTCGCTTGTGCATTGATCCAGCCCAATTCCTGAAAAGCGATGTAGATGAGTGGCAGACCACCAATCAGGTAACTGCCCACCGCCAACACATCAATGATGGTTCGCCACTCACCCGCTTGGGTGATGGGCAACACAGCGGTTTTCAGCAGGAAAATAATAACCCCGATGAAATACAAACCCACCGTGATACCTGCCATTCGATTCAAGCCATTGACCCAACCGGTGTAGTTGCGTGTGGAAAGCAGATACAGCTCGGATATGGCCAGCGTTTCCGCCAAAACAATTGGTATGGCCATGAATATCAATAAGTTCCAGGGTTGGTTTGTGGCCAACAACTCCATGTAGTGCGTCATGTTCATCAAAACTCCAATCAAAGTTAACAGCCCTCAAAGGGGCAAAGTGTTTTTTAGATTTGGATATGACGCTTGGGAGGTTTGAATTGCTTGTATGGATGTTCTTGAAGAAGCAATGTTTGAAAAACAGGATTCCACATGTGATTCAAACGCAAAGCAGCTTGCGGCGTGTGGCTTGCTAATGTGGTGAAGCCTAGGCAACACAAATGACCAGTGATATGACATGATTTTGGGTGGCTGGTGTCTTGCGCTTCGTGACATGCCGTGTGGCTTTCATCGGTGATAGACACAGCTGGTGATGTTGACAAGGTTTCCAATGACATGGCAGATGCGTGGAATAAACCACTGATCAAACTCAAACACAATGTCAAGCACCACATACGCATGAAACATTCTAATGGACACCGCCCTAGTTTGTTCTGGTTTCAAGGCTACTTACTTGCCTGAGTGGTTGGCTGCTATGAAGTTACCTTTGTCTTGTCATTGGCAGCTGGATTTTTAATTACGATTTGCCCTCCCCACACGGTGCCGCAAGTTCAATGTGACTGAACCCGCGAAACAATAATCTCTAATGATGCTTTGAATTGTTACAAGTTCATAGCTGTTAAAACTCATTTGCAATGCCCTTGTACTCAAAATATAGAGTTGTAAAGCAATCTAGGAGACGAACATGTTAGCCCTCAGACTTCCCGAAGACATCGAGTCCCGTCTTGACAAGTTAGCCAAGGCAACTGGGCGCACCAAGAGTTTTTACGCCCGTGAGGCAATTCTTGAGCATTTGGCTGATCTGTAAGATCTTTACCTCGCAGAGTCATACAGTTTTTTCGAACCAGACTGCAAAGCGTCAAAGATACACGCAGTATGGTTCAAGCCCTCAAGGGCTCAGTACTTGGTGACCTCTGGAAATACCGATGGGACTGAGTATCAGGGGGCTAACTCAGACTTTGATCTGAGTTAGATTATTAGTAATACAATAAGAATTTTTAGGGAACCTTGATGAAAAACTTTTTAACTCTAGTATCTTTTACTTTAATTTGTACTTCAGCTTTTGCACAGAGCAATGGCTTGTATGGCGAAGTGGCTTACGCCGTATTGACAGCGAAAGATACCTCCTCAAATAACGTTGGTACTTTTAAACCTTCAGGAGTACGTTTAACACTTGGTAAAGTTATTGCTGAAAATATGTTGTTGAAGGATTCCTGGTAGAGGGCTTGGATAAAGGTTCTGCGATTTATAAAAATATTAATTTTGAATTAGCTATAGAATCTTCTTACGGTTTTGCTTTACGACCTTTTTTATAAAATTAATGAGGACTTTGAGGTTTTTGGATGAGTTGGTAAATACGTTAATAACTATAAAATAACTTACTCAACATACAACAGTTCAGATAATTACTATCACAACCTTTACTCCATTGGCACTGCATACAAAATCAATAATAGCTTTAACGCTACTTTGGACTACACCAAACTCAGCAACAAAGGGGATATCGAAGCGTCACTAATAGGAATTGGGTTTCGTTATAACTTTTAATAGCTCCCAACAAAAACCACCTTTATGGTGGTTTTTTTTTAAATGCTTGGTATTTCCCCAATTCCCTAACCATACATGGTTTTGAAAGACGCAAGTTACATCAATTGCATTTCAAAGGTGCAACCAACTGTTGATCAGTTGGGGGATTTTTTGCATCAAAACAGGTGACCTTACCTGCACCCTTCTGCCAGAATTGATTGGGGTCAGTTTGAGCTACCCAGACTTTCGGTGTGGGCGTTGCCTGAATGTGAACATGTGGCATTGGAATACCGGGTTTACCGGGTGGTTCCAATACAGCAATCACATCACCTGCCGTGACTTTTTGCCCGACTTGGAGATTTGATTTGGGTGTGAGGTGAGTCATGAACACATATAAAGTGCTGGTTTCTTCAGTCCAAGTTGGATGGCTGTATTTGATGTTGGTTTTTATAAGCAAGAATCCACCTTGGTTACTATCCTCTCTTTGAATACCAATGACTTGTCCATTAACTGGAGCAATCACATCAGCGCCGGCTTTGCCGCAAAAATCCATTCCTTCATGTCGCAAGATCCATCTTGCCGGAGCGCCATATTCCTTGTATTCAGGCTGGAACATTTTGTATGGCTGAAAAGCATAGTCAGTACATGGAAATATATCGGAACCTCTTTGAGCACCTACTACAAGTTTAAAAGGCTCGTAGGTAACAGTGTCCTGCGAATGTGCTGCTAGGGCTGATAAAGAAATACACAAAGCAATGATTTGGTTTAATTTCATAATCAATTTCCTTTTGGATTCATCTTGGTGAAGTTCTGTGATCTAGCTTGAATATTTAATTCACACAACCAAATTACTAGCTAATTAAATATACCAATTAAATTGATCAGAATTCAATATCCTGAGCGTCGCGTAAATAGACGCTTATGTAGCATTGTTTTAAAAGACATCCCCAACCCATCAACTGTGACTACCCTGCCCACAACGGCGCGGCAAGGTGACTGTGGCTGACCCTAGTCGTTCTTTTATGGTGATGCTGCGGTGTCGGTTCAACCGACATTCTTTTGCGACAAAACAAATTAAGGCTGAGGTCCCCAAGGGGCTGGAACCATCAACTGAATATTTTGAGAAAGAATGAAGGGGCGTATTTGTTTTATAAACACCATGATTTTTTCATCCGCATAAAGTCTTTTCCATAAATCACGCCTGTCTTGATCACTATCAAACCGCAAAATGAAGATCAATTGATGTAAATCCCCTGTATCGCTAATAAAAAAACCAACAACATTTCTGTCGAACTTGCCTTCCACATAGGCTGGCCAACCAAGGGTTGTAAATAGACGTTTAACTTCGCCCATTTCACCTACCTTGATTGCATAAATTCTCTTTTCATAAATGGTATTCATGCTTTGCTTGGTGTCAGTTTGGCTCCAAGCTGTAAGTGGATTTAACGCTGTTAATGCAAAAAACAAAGCAGCAGAGATCACAATAATTTTTTTCATTTGATAACTCCAAGTTATTGATATTTCAACAGTGCTGTTAGCAGTTGTTGAGCCAGTGTTTGATTTCATCTTCACTGGCTCAACACCATCAATGCATCACTTTGATACTGAACACTTAACGTGATTTGAAAGATGAATCGTGCTGTTTAGGACATGCCTAACTACATCAAACGTACATGTACCCTTTACGTTTTCAAACTTGCCAGTTAAGCCAACAATTTCGACCGTGCCAATGAATCCTTGTGGTGTACTTTCACCCCGAACGAAATTAAGACGAGATTTATCCCCATCTGAGTCAGTACTCAAACAAGTACCATTGCTCGCACTTTTTGAATTTTCTACAGTCGCTATACCAAGACACTGCGTAACATTAATCGAACCGACTTTATAATAAGATACAGTTGATTTAACTATTCTTCCTGTATAACTTGTATTGCTAATTGAATATTTATTATTTCCGAAATCATTTGTAGTAACTGAAGTTATTCCACCAGCTATAGATTCATATGTTCCTGATTCGGCAAAAGCAAGACCCACAGTGCAAGCGACAAAAGCAGTCAAGATAATTTTTTTCATTTGATAACTCCAAGTTGTTGATATTTCAAAATGAAATACCAAACTTGCTCTACAGCGCGAACATGAAAATTGATATAGCGATTGCAAGCTATCTTGTAGGTGTTTGCCTATCTTATGTTTGTCAAAATGAAATGCTCAAGTGGCTAGATTGAAGTTAAGTTAGTGTGCACTGGTAATGAATAGAGACTGTAAGCCAACCATCCCGTTACTGGACGGTCAACAGGTTGTCATTTCAAAGGACAACTTGAGCCCTGCTCCAATAGTGTCGTTTCTCACGACACCTCCTACCACCCCATCCACGGTCTCAACCCTGCTCACTCGGCGTGGAAAGCGAACTGCGGCATGAAGGGTAAGTCAGTAGACCCCAGATCTAAGCCTAACTGTGTGAGCAAAGTAGTCAACTGTCCACGGTGGTGGATTTGATGGTTGAACAAATGCGTAACCAGTACCCAGTTAGCAGCAGTTCTTTTACTTCCATCAACTTTGCTGACATAAGTGAGAGTTTGTTCCAACCACTGTGGAGTTAAACCTATTGCCCATTTGGATAGCCTAGTATCGATTAATTTACGCTCTTGGGTTAACTGGTGAAAACCGCCGAACAAATCTTGACCCAATGGGGGTACCTGTTCCGGTTCACCAGTAAAGCGAGATAAAAAAGCCAAGTCGGAATAGGTGATGTGGTTCAGGGTCAGGTAAATGGATTTGAAAAATGCCCCCTTGTCCTCGTGCAATACGGTCTCTGGCAGCGATGCACAGGCAAGGTATAGCTTTGAGTTCATCCATACGTTGTATTCCGCCATTAACTGGCAATATTGAGTGTCAATCATTGGCTATAAATGTCTTGCGCATTAAAAGTTCATCCTAGCAGACGACGTAAATATTGGTCAGTGAACCAGCTTAAGAAATCATTCGACTTCGACACTTGAATAACGGAAATTATCCGCCTTGAAACTGGTTCTTTTGTGTGGGCTGACCTAACTTCAAACAATCTTCCCGTTTCTGGTCGCTGTGCAAGTGTCGTTTCTCACGAAAAATCCTACCACCCCTTTAACCGTGAACCACCCTGCACTTACGGCGTCGGAAACTGGGTTTCACATCAGCTTGCGATATTGAATAAATCCACTTTTATCTGCAATTCGGTCATACAACAGCATTGCATCAGAATTGGACTCATGTGTGAGCCAATGTACGCGAGAAGCACCAAGTTCTGCAGCTGCTGCATAGACATGCTGAATCAGCGCCCTGCCAACGCCCTTGCCTCGAATGTCTGGATCAACAAACAAGTCTTGCAAAAACAGGTAATCACCCCTAGCCCAGCAACTGCGATGCTGAATGTAATGCACCATGCCAATTAGACGTCCATCAACTTCTGCTACTGCACAGTGCATGGGTTCGGCAGCGTCGTGAAACCGAGACCAGGTGGTTTCTGTAGCGCTATCAGCGATATCTGCTTTGTAAAAACCTGATAGCCCTTCCACAGCAATAGCCACTGCGAGAAGTCGGCTTCGTTTGCCATTCGGATTTTCATTTCTATCCTTCAAATTTTTCGGCATGACATCCTTTTAAAGGACATCCTTCTAGACCCCAAACTCGGTTCAAAAGTTCCAAGAATCAAGGGTATTGAGCTTCTTCAAGAATTAAGCAAGTCCTTGTTTATTAACTAATTTAATTGAGATTTTTTCCAGTTGAGACGATAAATCTCGAACAGAATCTGTAAGTCTCAGTAGCTCTTGTTCTTTTAAAATATCTATTTTTTCATGAAGCAACTCTATTTCAAGTTCAGCTTTGACATTGATTTCATAGTCATTTTGTGCATGTCGCCTATCCAGTTCTGATTGCCTATTTTGGCTCATCATGATGGCGGGCGCTGTATATGCAGCCTGAAATGAAAGAAGCAAATTCAGTAAGATAAATGGATACGGATCCCAAGCGTTAGCGCCACTTAAAACATTTCCAATAATCCACAAAAAAATTCCTGTGCTTTGAAAAATAATAAATCGCCAAGATCCTATGGTTGATGCCACTCGATCAGCAATTCTTTGACCTGTAGTGAGTGTAGGAACCTCGATATTTTCAAGGGAAGCCAATTTTCTTGTTTTATCCTTTTCCATTTGGCGATGTCTGCGGCGGCGCTCACGGAGCAGTTCAAGTTGCCGAGAGTCCTCTGGTGAAATAGATGGACTATTTATGGGCGATAACTTGGTAGTCATTTGAACTTTCAAAATGATCGAATAAAGTAATATACGTCGATTAATGCCAATTGAAGCCACCCCCAGCTAACCTCAGCGCCAAAACCAGTCAACCCCCAGCTGCCAACCCACAGGCTCAGAGCCTAGCCCAGCGTCAGCAAGCACTCGCGCCCCAAAAGCCTGTGACAAACGCCACTGCGTCAAATGCGTCTATCGCGCCGAAAAGCGGGGTATTTGCCCCAAATACTGCTGCGGCAGCAAAACCTGAAGCGTGCTCACGACAGGCATAGTGGAAATGGTTGGTGGCGGTAGTGTCGGGTTGATCCGACATCTATCAACCGTCCCGTTGCTGGACGCTGAGCAAGTGTCGCTTCTCACGACACTAATCTTTGGCAAAACACCCGTAAAGCTCGCCTCAACCCCCCCCACTCAAGACCTTTTTCCTAAATACGTATGCTAATATTAAGAGGAATTTTTCCTAAACTCAAACCTATTAAGAAATCCAATGTTCAAAATCTTCAATGTTGTATTTGCTGTTCTTTTCCTAATCTGCGCTGGTTTGCAGTGGAATGACCCAGACCCTTATTTATGGATGCCACTTTATCTTCTGTCGGTGTTATCTTGCGTCTACGCTTTCAAAGGTATCAGCGCCAAGCGCTTGAATATGTTCAACATCGCTGTGTATTCTCCATATGCTCTTTATAACTTTGTGGTGGAAGACGGCGTTTTATCTTGGGCCACAGAACACAACTTCGACTCATTGACCCAATCCATGATGGCCAGTACACCTTGGATCGAAAACACCAGAGAATTTGGTGGACTGATCATCATGATTGTGGTTTGCGCCATCAATTTGTATGTCAGCAGACAACAAGTGTCTAACGAAATCTTTATCGAAGAAGACGAAAACGCCCGAGCAGCCGTTCCAAGCCCGAAAGTTTTGATCTAAACGATCTGTCCAACGCAACCTTGCATAGCCAATCTATAACGACCCTAATTAGAGTCATTTAGAAAAGCTTTGTTATGCGAACGATAACTAACTCATGCCGTGTACTTGCTGTTTGTTTGACCTTGGGTTTGCAATACCCAGTTACTGCGCAGCCTACAGATAGCGCAGGAGAGGAATTTAAGTTTTGCATGAGTACTTGTATTTCAAATTCATGCTCCGGGCCAGCATCAGTAGTTGAAAAAAACTGCAGTCGAAAATGTTCGACACCTATCAACCGAGCCGTTACTGGACGCTGAAGTGTCGTGAGAAACGACACTGCAATCAAACAAATCAGTTCAATTCAATGGCTTTTTGATTTACTTGTTCATGCCTGCAACATTACCGATGCTATTGAGACTCAAAATTTGCCAGTAGCCCACATTTTTTGTAAGTACGTAAAAACCAGTTGAACGGTAGAACTCTTTGTCATCTTTGTCAAAGCGTGAAAAATCCAATTCAACCATGGCTGAATTTGCACTTTCTGCCAATACATTGACTGAGTTGATCTTGGAATGCTTCCAACCTGTCTTTTTCAGACTTTCAAAATCCACAACTGGTATTGATTTGTCTTCAAACTTGACCAGCTTGCCACTGATCAAACGAACGTGTGGGGAATGGAAGATGTCTTGCAGTGCCGGCAAGTTTTCTTCATTGAACATCTTCACGTAGTGAAACATTAGTTGTTCTGGCGACATGCCATCTTGAGGATGTGCATGCGAAAAATTGCATGAGATCAGCAAGCAAAAGATGGTGAGAAATTTTTTCAACATGATTACCTCAATTCTGGACTTCAATCGGTATTGTGATTTTCAAGGTTCTAATGCAATGACAGCACACTTATCGAATAAAGTCATTGCTCGCTCCTATGTGGGTCATGGATAGGTTGCGAAATAATATAAATCAAAATTCGAGGATCCCCCTCAAATCCCCCACCGGAGTCTCGCTATAATTTGCGGCTCGGCGCTTTAGCTCAGTCGGTTAGAGCGATGGA
>NZ_JBBAOI010000003.1:100380-193959 GCF_040401495.1 Limnohabitans sp. | reverse complement strand
AATGGCAAAAGGCAAGTTTGAGCGGACCAAACCGCACGTGAACGTTGGCACGATTGGCCACGTTGACCATGGCAAGACGACGCTGACAGCGGCGATCACGACGATTTTGTCGGCGAAGTTTGGTGGTGAGGCCAAGGCCTACGACCAAATTGACGCAGCCCCTGAAGAGAAGGCGCGCGGCATCACTATTAACACCGCCCACGTGGAGTACGAGACGGCTAACCGCCACTACGCGCACGTGGATTGCCCTGGGCACGCTGACTATGTGAAGAACATGATCACGGGTGCGGCGCAAATGGACGGCGCGATTTTGGTGTGTTCGGCCGCTGACGGCCCCATGCCTCAAACCCGCGAACACATTTTGCTGGCGCGCCAAGTGGGTGTGCCTTACATCATCGTGTTTTTGAACAAATGCGACATGGTCGACGACGCCGAACTGCTCGAATTGGTCGAGATGGAAGTGCGCGAGTTGCTCGACAAATACGATTTCCCTGGCGACACCACCCCCATCATCCATGGCTCAGCCAAGCTGGCTTTGGAAGGCGACAAGGGCGAGTTGGGTGAATTGGCGATTTTGAAGCTGGCCGAAGCCTTGGACAGCTACATTCCTACGCCTGAGCGCGCAATCGATGGTGCGTTCTTAATGCCTGTGGAAGACGTGTTCTCCATCTCGGGTCGCGGCACGGTGGTAACTGGCCGTATCGAGCGCGGCATTGTGAAGGTGGGCGAAGAGATTGAGATCGTGGGCATCAAAGACACGGTCAAGACCACCTGTACTGGCGTGGAGATGTTCCGCAAATTGCTGGACCAAGGCCAAGCGGGTGACAACGTGGGTATTTTGTTGCGCGGCACCAAGCGTGAAGACGTCGAGCGCGGCCAAGTGCTGTGCAAGCCCGGCTCCATCAAGCCCCACACCCACTTCACGGCTGAGGTGTATGTGTTGAGCAAAGACGAAGGTGGCCGTCACACGCCATTCTTTAACAACTACCGTCCCCAGTTCTACTTCCGCACAACGGATGTGACGGGTGCGATTGAGTTGCCTGAAGGCAAAGAGATGGTGATGCCTGGCGACAACGTGTCGATCACGGTGAAGTTGATCCACCCGATTGCGATGGAAGAGGGCTTGCGCTTTGCCATTCGTGAGGGCGGCAAAACCGTCGGCGCTGGTGTTGTTGCAAAGATCATTGCTTAATCTTTGATGAAGAGTGTTCGGCGCCTTGTGTGCTGAACAGTGCCAAGCGATAGGGGTATAGCTCAATTGGCAGAGCGTCGGTCTCCAAAACCGAAGGTTGGGGGTTCGATTCCCTCTGCCCCTGCCACCAGATTTCTGGTGCATCACAAGCCCGCCAAACTTGGCGGGCTTCGGTCTCTTCAACAAGACAGCTTTTCCTAACTGAATGTATTGCTTGCCATGTCTTCTGCTCAGATAGAAACCGTTTTCAGCACTGCTGACAAAGCCAAGATAGGCGCTGCGCTGGCCTTGGTTGTTGCAGCGGTGGTGGCCTTTTATGCGCTGTCTGCGCAAGGCGGTTTGGCGCAGTGGGCCGCCTTGTTGGGATGTCTGTTGTTGGCGGTGGTGGTTTTTTTCACCTCCATGCATGGTCGCCAACTGGTGGGTTTTGGTCGGGACGCGTGGCGTGAAGTTCAAAAGGTGGTTTGGCCAGCTCGCAAAGAAGCCATGCAAATGACAGCCTATGTGTTTGGCTTTGTGTTTTTGATGGCCTTGTTTTTATGGGTAACAGATAAAACCATTGAATGGGTGTTCTACGATTTGATTCTGGGATGGAAAAAATAATGACCGAAGAATCACTGGAAAACACTTTGATTACCACAGCCCCTGCGCATCCTGATATGCGTTGGTATGTGGTGCATGCTTATTCGGGCATGGAAAAGGCCGTCGAGCGCAATATTGTCGAGCGGATCAACCGCGCGGGCATGCAAGCCAAATTTGGCCGCATCTTGGTTCCCACCGAAGAAGTGGTGGAGATGAAAAACGGTCAGCGTAAAACTACTGAGCGTCGCTTCTTCCCTGGCTATGTGCTGGTGGAGATGATCATGGACGATGAAAGCTGGCATTTGGTCAAGCACACCAATAAAGTCACTGGCTTTGTGGGTGGTGCGCGTAACCGTCCCGCCCCCATCTCGCAAGACGACGTTCTTAAAATCGTTAACCAAATGCAAGAAGGCACAGACAAACCCCGTCACAAAGTGGAATTCATGGTGGGCGAGTTTGTGCGTGTCAAAGACGGTCCTTTCACCGACTTCAATGGAACAGTTGAAGAGGTGAATTACGACAAAAACAAAATGCGCGTGTCGGTGACCATTTTTGGTCGAGCAACACCCGTGGAACTTGAATTTGGTCAGGTGGAGAAGACCTAGGTCCTCTGCACTTTAGTATGTCAGCGCTTCCCGACTTGGCGCTGATGTGTTGAAGAAGAGTCGTTAACCCCGGGGAGCCCTCAAAAGGCGTTTGTACCCGCAAGGAGAAAAGCATGGCGAAGAAAATCGTCGGCTTCATCAAGCTGCAAGTGCCAGCTGGTAAAGCCAATCCATCGCCACCCATTGGCCCCGCATTGGGTCAACGTGGTTTGAACATCATGGAATTCTGCAAGGCATTCAATGCCCAGACCCAAGGCGTTGAGCCCGGTCTGCCTTTACCCGTGGTCATTACCGCGTTTGCAGACAAATCCTTCACTTTCATCATCAAGACACCGCCCGCGGTTACCTTGATTAAAAAAGCCATCAAGCTCGACAAAGGCTCTTCCAAGCCGCATGTTGACAAGGTTGGCAAGATCACCCGCGCTCAGTTAGAAGAAATCGCCAAAGCCAAAATGGTTGACATGACTGCTGCCGATTTGGATGCCGCCGTTCGCACCATCGCTGGCTCAGCGCGTTCCATGGGCGTGACCGTGGAGGGCGTGGTATGAGCAAGCTCACCAAAAAACAAAAAGCAGTTGCTGGAAAAGTTGACTCCAACAAGCTCTACCCCTTTGTGGATGCTTTGGCTATTGTCAAAGAATGCGCAACTGCAAAGTTTGATGAATCCATCGACGTGGCGGTTCAGCTTGGCATTGATGCAAAGAAATCTGACCAAGTTGTGCGTGGCGCTGTTGTGCTGCCTAACGGTACTGGCAAAATCGCCCGCGTGGCGGTGTTCGCCCAAGGCGCGAAAGCCGAAGAGGCTTTGGCTGCAGGCGCTGACGTCGTCGGTATGGATGATTTGGCTGCTCGCGTAAAGGCTGGCGACATGCCTTTTGATGTTGTTATTGCTGCGCCTGATGCGATGCGTGTGGTGGGCACCTTGGGTCAAATTTTGGGCCCCCGTGGCTTGATGCCTAACCCCAAGGTTGGCACTGTGACGCCAGACGTCGCAACAGCGGTGAGAAATGCCAAGGCGGGTCAGGTGCAGTTTCGCGTTGACAAAGCCGGCATCGTTCACGGCACCATTGGTCGCCGCTCGTTTGACAGCGACAAATTGCATGGCAATTTGTTGGCACTCATTGATGCATTGAACAAAGCAAAGCCAGCCACGAGCAAAGGTGTTTACCTGCGCAAGTTGGCAGTGTCCTCCACCATGGGTGTGGGCGTGCGAGTCGATACACAAACATTGAACGCCTAAAAGGCGTTTAGCAATTTCTTGCGTTGCCTGCAAGGGCTGCGCAAGAAGCGGTGGGTCGAGTCGGTTGAAAAACCGTCTTGAGCCATCCAAGACCGTTGGCGTGCAGCGAGACTGCACTTAATTCACCAGCCAACGCAGATGGCGATCCCGCTGAAAAGAATTTTTCTTGACAGTCAGGTCGCTGCAAAAGTGGCGTGTTGAAGGGGCAACCCAACAACACATTTTGAAGGAGTAGACCTTGAGTCTGAATCGCAGTGAAAAAGAAGCAGTTGTCGCCGAAGTGGCGGGACTTGCAGCACAAGCGCAGACACTGGTGATGGCGGAATACCGCGGCATCACGGTCGCTGACATGATCAAGTTTCGCGCCAATGCGCGCAGCCAAGGCGTATCGCTGAGTGTGTTGAAAAACACCTTGGCACGCCGCGCTGTCGCTGGGACGTCTTTTGAAAGTGTCGCCGACCAGATGACCGGTCCGCTGATCTATGGTTTTTCAACAGATGCAGTTGCTGCCGCGAAAGTGGTGGCTGATTTCGCCAAAACCAATGACAAATTGGTGATTCGTGGCGGCGCATTTGCTGGAAAAGCATTGGATGTCAACGGTGTCAAACAATTGGCCAGTATCCCTTCCAAGGAAGTCTTGCTTGCTCAATTGTGCGGATTGCTTATGTCGCCCATGTCGCGTACCGCAGTGGTACTTGGCGCGTTGGCGGCGAAAAAAGGCGAAGCGGTTGCAGCCTAAGGCTTGCAGCACATTCAAACATTTGCCGCCCCAGTGGTGGCCCTGAAAAGTGAAGGAAAAAAATCATGGCATTCGATAAAGACGCATTTTTGACCGCTTTAGACAGCATGACGGTCATGGAACTCAACGATTTGGTGAAAGCCATCGAAGAGAAATTTGGTGTAAGCGCTGCAGCCATGGCTGCACCTGCTGCTGCTGGCGGTGGCGCTGGCGCTGCTGCAGCTGAAGAGAAAACAGACTTCAACGTCATGTTGCTCGAAGCTGGTGCAAACAAAGTGTCAGTCATCAAGGCTGTTCGCGAAATCACAGGCTTGGGCTTAAAAGAAGCCAAAGACTTGGTCGACGGTGCTCCCAAAGCTGTCAAAGAAGGCGCACCCAAAGCAGACGCGGAAGCCGCCAAGAAAAAATTGGAAGAAGCTGGCGCCAAGGTCGAACTCAAGTAAACCTGGTGTTTACCAAGGCTGGTCACCCTTCAAAAGGTGCCAGCCTTTTGGGCTAACAGAGCGCACCCATCAGCAAATATGGTGTTTGTTGTTGAGTGTCTTCTGAGCTGACTGCAGAAGAACCTTGGTTCGGGTTGTGTGCAATGCGCAACCGTCCGCCAACGCTGGTAGTGGCCAGCGGGCCAAGCACAACGTGCAGATGTTTGTCATCTGTACGGTCCCCAGTCGCCGAGTGAATCAAGTCCGGAGTACTCATGGCCTATACATTTACCGAACGCAAGCGCATCCGCAAAAGTTTCGGCAGCCGCGACAGCGTGCTGGAAGTCCCTTACCTGCTGCAAATGCAAAAAGACGCGTACACCGCGTTTTTACAAGCTGATGTAGCCCTTAAAAAACGCACCTCGGAAGGCTTGCAAGCAGCCTTTGAAGCAGCGTTTCCCATTGTTTCGCACAATGGCTTTGTGGAGATGAAGTACCTTGAGTACAACCTCGCCAAGCCTGCTTTTGATGTGCGCGAGTGCCAAACACGTGGACTGACGTTCTCATCCGCCGTGCGTGCACGTGTGCAACTCATTATTTATGACCGCGACTCTTCTACCCCTCAGTCCAAGGTAGTTAAAGAAGTTAAAGAGCAAGAGGTCTACATGGGCGAAGTGCCCTTGATGACTGATAAAGGTTCTTTCATCATCAACGGTACCGAGCGCGTCATCGTGTCTCAGTTGCACCGCTCACCTGGCGTGTTCTTTGAACACGACAAAGGCAAAACACACAGCTCGGGCAAATTGCTTTTTAGCGCTCGCATCATCCCTTACCGCGGTTCATGGCTCGACTACGAGTTCGATCCCAAAGATATTTTGTATTTCCGCGTCGACCGTCGCCGCAAAATGCCAGTCACCATTTTGCTCAAAGCCATTGGTTTGACGCCCGAAGCTATTTTGGCCAACTTCTTCGTCAACGACACCTTCAAATTGATGGACAGTGGTGCTCAAATGGAATTTGTTGCTGAGCGCTTGCGTGGCGAAGTTGCACGCTTTGACATCACCGACAAATCCGGTAATGTCGTAGTCGCCAAAGACAAGCGCATCACTGCACGACACACGCGTGAAATGGAGCAAACCGGTACAACGCATGTGTCTGTTCCAGAAGATTTTCTGATCGGACGAGTTGTTGCCCGCAACATTGTTGACGAAGAAACCGGTGAAATCATTGCCAAGTCCAACGAAGAGTTGACAGAGGCTTTGCTAAAAAAATTGCGCTCCAGTGGCGTACAAGATTTGCAGTGCATCTACACCAATGAGTTGGACCAAGGTGCATACATTTCACAAACCCTGCGCATAGATGAAACTGCCGACGAGTTTGCAGCACGTGTGGCCATTTACCGCATGATGCGCCCTGGCGAGCCGCCTACAGAAGACGCAGTTCAAGCCCTGTTTCAGCGCTTGTTCTACAACCCTGATACCTACGACTTGTCGCGTGTGGGCCGCATGAAGTTCAATGCTCGTGTGGGACGTGAAGACTCCACTGGCCCCATGGTGCTTAACAACGAAGACATCTTGGCAGTCGTCAAGATTTTGGTTGACTTGCGTAACGGTCGCGGGGAAGTCGATGACATCGATCATTTGGGCAACCGCCGAGTTCGTTGCGTCGGTGAATTGGCGGAGAACCAATACCGCACAGGTTTAGCGCGTATCGAAAAAGCAGTGAAAGAGCGTTTGGGTCAAGCCGAGCAAGAACCTTTGATGCCCCACGACTTGATCAACTCCAAGCCCATCTCTGCTGCACTTAAAGAGTTTTTTGGCGCATCTCAGTTGTCGCAGTTCATGGATCAGACCAATCCCTTGTCCGAGATCACACACAAGCGACGTGTCTCCGCACTGGGCCCTGGCGGTTTAACCCGCGAGCGTGCTGGCTTTGAAGTGCGAGACGTGCATGTGACTCACTACGGACGTGTTTGCCCTATTGAGACACCTGAAGGCCCCAACATTGGCCTGATCAACTCGCTGTCTTTGTACGCGCGTTTGAATGAATATGGTTTCATCGAGACACCTTACCGACGTGTGAACGATGGCCAAGTCACCATGGAAATCGATTACCTCTCAGCCATCGAAGAAGCCAAATACGTGATTGCTCAAGCGAACGCGATGTTGAGCAAGGACGATCGATTGATTGGCGATTTGGTGTCTGCTCGCGAAAAAGGCGAATCCATTTTGTGCGGCAAAGAGCGCGTTCAATACATGGACGTCTCTCCTGCACAGATCGTCTCAGTAGCAGCCTCTTTGGTGCCTTTCTTAGAGCACGATGACGCCAACCGCGCTTTGATGGGCGCCAATATGCAGCGCCAAGCGGTGCCAGTCTTGCGTCCAGAAAAAGCATTTGTGGGAACAGGTATCGAACGCGTTGCTGCTATTGACTCTGGCACCGTGGTCACTGCATTGCGTGGCGGTGTGGTTGATTATGTTGACGCAACCCGTATTGTGGTTCGTGTGAATGATGCTGAGACGCAAGCCGGTGAAGTTGGTGTGGATATATACAACCTCATCAAATACCAGCGCTCCAACCAAAATACCAATATTCACCAGCGACCCATTGTTAAGCGTGGCGATAAGCTCGCTAAAGGCGATGTGGTGGCCGATGGTGCGTCCACTGACTTGGGCGAACTCGCTTTGGGTCAAAATATGTTGGTGGCTTTTATGCCTTGGAATGGTTACAACTTCGAAGACTCCATCCTCATCTCTGAGCGTGTCGTATCCGAAGACCGTTACACCTCCATCCACATCGAAGAATTGGTGGTGATGGCGCGTGACACCAAACTGGGCGCGGAAGAAATTTCCCGTGATATTCCTAACTTGGCTGAGCTGCAACTCAATCGCTTAGACGAGTCCGGCATCATTTTCGTTGGCGCCGAAGTGCAACCCGGCGACGTGCTGGTGGGCAAGGTCACACCCAAAGGCGAAACCACTTTGACGCCAGAGGAAAAACTGCTGCGCGCCATCTTTGGTGAAAAAGCCTCCGATGTGAAAGACACTTCTTTGCGAGTTGACCAAGGCTCACAAGGAACTGTCATCGATGTACAGGTCTTCACACGCGAAGGCATTGTTCGCGACAAGCGTGCTCAGCAAATCATCGACGATGAACTCAAGCGCTTCCGTTTAGATTTGAACGATCAACTTCGCATCGTTGAAGCTGATGCCTTCGATCGTATTGGCAAGTTGCTCAATGGCAAAACTGCCAATGGCGGCCCCAACAAACTGCCCAAAGGCAGCAAGATCGACAAGGCCTATTTGGACAGCGTCGAGAAGTTCCATTGGTTTGACATCCGTCCTGCGGATGAAGATACCGCTTCACAATTGGAAAGCATCAAAAACGCATTGACACAAACCCGTCACAGCTTTGATTTGGCTTTTGAAGAGAAACGCAAAAAACTCACCCAAGGCGATGAGTTGCCAGCCGGTGTGTTGAAGATGGTCAAGGTCTACTTGGCTGTGAAGCGTCGCTTGCAGCCTGGCGACAAGATGGCCGGTCGCCACGGCAACAAAGGCGTGGTCTCCAAGATTGTGCCTGTTGAAGACATGCCTTATATGGCTGACGGTACACCTGTAGACATCGTGCTCAACCCGTTGGGCGTGCCTTCACGCATGAACGTTGGTCAGGTGCTGGAAGTGCATTTGGGCTGGGCTGCCAAAGGCATTGGTCAGCAACTCGGCCACATGATGCAAGAAGAGGCCAAAGCTGCCGAGATTCGAGCTTTCCTTGAGACTTTGTACAACAGCACGGGGCACAAAGAAGAGCTGACCAAACTGGCAGACAAAGACATCAAAGAGATGGCGCATAACCTCTCTACTGGCGTACCTTTTGCAACACCTGTGTTCGATGGCGCGTCAGAAGAAGACATACGCACCATGTTGAAACTGGCTTACCCTGAAGATGTGGTCAAAGCTAAAGGACTGACAGCGGCGCGTACACAAGCGCATTTGTTTGATGGCCGCACCGGCGACGCTTTCGAGCGTCCCACCACCGTGGGCTATATGCATGTATTGAAACTTCACCACTTGGTGGACGACAAAATGCATGCTCGCTCCACTGGCCCGTACAGTTTGGTTACCCAGCAACCCTTGGGTGGCAAGGCGCAGTTTGGCGGTCAGCGTTTCGGCGAGATGGAAGTGTGGGCGTTGGAGGCTTATGGCGCCTCTTACACACTGCAAGAAATGCTCACCGTCAAATCAGACGACGTGCAAGGTCGCACCAAAGTGTATGAAAGCATCGTCAAAGGCGAACACGCCATCGAAGCGGGCATGCCCGAATCGTTCAACGTGTTGGTCAAAGAAATTCGTTCATTGGGCATCGATATAGAGTTGGAGCGTTCATGAAATCATTACTCGACCTCTTTAAGCAGTTCACACCTGATGAGCATTTCGATGCCATCAAAATTGGCCTTGCTTCCCCTGAGAAAATTCGTTCATGGTCTTTCGGCGAAGTCAAAAAACCCGAAACCATCAACTACCGCACTTTCAAACCCGAACGCGACGGCTTGTTTTGCGCCAAAATTTTCGGCCCCATCAAGGACTACGAATGTTTGTGCGGCAAATACAAACGCTTGAAACATCGTGGCGTGATTTGCGAAAAATGCGGCGTTGAAGTCACCCAAACCAAGGTACGTCGTGACCGCATGGGTCACATCGATTTGGCAGCACCTTGCGCCCATATCTGGTTCTTGAAATCTTTGCCCAGCCGCTTAGGCTTGGTGTTGGACATGACCTTGCGCGATATCGAGCGCGTGTTGTACTTTGAAGCCTATGTGGTCACTGATCCTGGCATGACGGCGCTTAAAAAATACGCCATCATGACCGAGGACGACTATGAAGCCAAGCGAATTGAGTTGGGCGACGAGTTCCAAGCCAAGATGGGCGCAGAAGGCATTCGCGATTTGCTCGAGACCATGGAAATCGATATGGAGATTGAAAAACTCCGTAACGACTTGACTGGTTCAGAAGTCAAGATCAAGAAAAACGCCAAACGCTTGAAAGTTCTTGAGGCTTTCAAGAAATCAGGCATCAAACCTGAGTGGATGGTTTTGTCGGTGTTGCCAGTATTGCCACCCGATTTGCGCCCTTTGGTGCCTTTGGATGGTGGCCGTTTTGCCACCTCCGATTTGAACGATTTGTACCGTCGCGTCATCAACCGCAACAGCCGTTTGCGTCGTTTGCTTGAACTCAATGCGCCTGAAATCATTGCCCGCAATGAAAAGCGTATGTTGCAAGAAGCGGTGGACAGCTTGCTTGACAACGGCCGTCGCGGCAAAGCCATGACCGGTGCGAACAAGCGTGCGCTCAAGTCTTTGGCTGACATGATCAAAGGCAAGAGCGGTCGTTTCCGCCAAAACTTGCTGGGCAAGCGTGTGGATTACTCAGGACGTTCAGTTATCACCGTGGGCCCAACCCTCAAGTTGCATCAGTGCGGTTTGCCTAAGTTGATGGCGCTTGAGTTGTTTAAGCCCTTTATCTTCAGCAAATTGGAGTTGATGGGAATTGCCACCACCATCAAGGCGGCGAAGAAGGAAGTTGAAGCCGGCACCCCTGTGGTGTGGGACATCTTGGAAGAGGTCATCAAAGAGCATCCCGTGTTGCTCAACCGTGCGCCTACTTTGCACCGCTTGGGCATTCAAGCTTTTGAGCCTATCTTGATCGAAGGCAAAGCTATTCAACTTCACCCCTTGGTGTGTTCAGCCTTTAACGCCGACTTTGACGGCGACCAAATGGCGGTGCACATTCCTTTGTCGGTAGAAGCGCAAATGGAAGCCCGCACCTTGATGCTGGCCTCTAACAATGTGTTGTTTCCTGCTAACGGCGAACCCTCTATCGTTCCTTCGCAAGACGTGGTGCTGGGCCTGTACTACACCACCCGCGAGCGCATCAACGGCAAAGGTGAAGGCTTGGTGTTTGCTGACATTGGCGAGGTGCAACGCGCCCTTGACGCTGATGTGGTGGAACTCACCGCCAAAGTCACTGTGCGTATGACGGAGTGGCTCAAGGACAAAGAAACTGGCGAATTCACCAGCAGTGTGTCTTTGGTCGAAACCACAGTCGGTCGTGCGCTGTTGTCTGAAATTTTGCCCAAGGGCTTGCCTTTTAGCAATTTGAACAAAGCACTGAAGAAGAAAGAAATTTCCAAGCTCATCAACACCTCATTCCGCAAATGCGGTCTGAAAGAAACCGTGGTATTTGCCGACAAGTTGCTGCAAAACGGTTTCCGTTTGGCAACCCGTGCAGGCATCTCCATCTGCATCGACGACATGTTGGTGCCGCAAGAAAAGCACGCCATCATTGAGAGCGCAGAAAAAGAAGTCAAAGACATTGAGCAGCAATACGTGTCGGGTCTGGTGACTTCTGGCGAGCGTTACAACAAGGTGGTGGACATTTGGGGCAAAGCAGGTGATGCCGTGTCCAAGGTGATGATGGATCAACTCCGTAAAGAGAAAACCATTGACCGCCATGGCAATGAGGTCGAGCAAGAGTCTTTCAATTCCATCTACATGATGGCCGACTCTGGCGCGCGTGGCTCTGCCGCCCAAATTCGCCAATTGGCGGGTATGCGTGGATTGATGGCCAAGCCTGATGGCTCCATCATTGAAACTCCCATCACCGCGAACTTCCGCGAAGGCCTGAATGTGTTGCAGTACTTCATCTCTACCCACGGCGCACGTAAGGGTCTGGCTGATACGGCGCTGAAAACCGCCAACTCAGGCTACTTGACGCGTCGCTTGGTGGATGTGACGCAAGATTTGGTGGTCATTGAAGACGACTGCGGTACAGCCAATGGTCAAGTCATGCGAGCCATCGTGGAAGGCGGCGAGGTCATTGAATCTTTGCGTGACCGCGTATTGGGTCGCTCGGTTGCCGAAGATGTGGTGCATCCTGAATCCCGTCAGACCTTGGTGCCCGCTGGCCATATGCTGGACGAAGACCTGATTGATGAAATCGAACTCTTGGGTGTGGACGAAATCAAAGTTCGTACAGCACTCAATTGCGAAACCCGTTTTGGTTTGTGTGCCAAATGCTATGGCCGCGATTTGGGCCGTGGTGGTTTGATCAATGTGGGCGAAGCAGTGGGTGTGATTGCTGCGCAGTCCATTGGCGAGCCAGGCACGCAGCTGACCATGCGCACTTTCCACATCGGTGGCGCGGCTTCGCGTGCGGCGGTTGCCTCCAGTGTGGACGCCAAGTCCAACGGTGTGATTGGCTTTAACGCCACCATGCGCTATGTGACCAATAGCAAAAAAGAGCTGGTCGTTATTTCACGTTCGGGTGAAATCGTGATTCATGACGAGCAGGGTCGCGAACGCGAGCGCCACAAAGTGCCTTACGGTGCTATTTTGGCCATCAAGCCAGACCAGGCCATCAAAGCTGGCACCATCTTGGCCAACTGGGACCCATTGACCCGTCCTGTCATTACCGAGTTCGCTGGCAAAACCCAGTTCGAGAATGTCGAAGAAGGTTTAACGGTCGCCAAGCAATTGGATGAAGTCACCGGCTTGTCAACCTTGGTGGTGATTGACCCCAAACGCCGCGGCTCTACCAAAGTGGTTCGCCCTCAGGTGAAGTTGATGGATGCCTCTGGCAAAGAAGTCAAGATTCCTGGCACCGATCACTCGGTCACCATTGGCTTCCAAATCGGTGCGTTGATCCAAGTGCGTGATGGCCAAGATGTGGGCCCTGGTGAAGTGTTGGCGCGTATCCCTGTTGAAGGTCAAAAAACCCGTGACATTACCGGCGGTTTGCCCCGTGTGGCTGAGCTGTTCGAGGCGCGTTCACCCAAGGACAAAGGCATCTTGGCTGAGATGACAGGTACGGTGTCGTTTGGTAAAGAAACCAAAGGCAAGATCCGTTTGCAAATCACGGATCCCGAAGGCACTGTGTGGGAAGAACTCATTCCCAAAGAGAAAAACATCGTGGTGCACGAAGGCCAAGTGGTCAACAAGGGCGAGAGCATTGTGGACGGCCCCGCTGATCCACAAGACATCTTGCGTTTGCTTGGTATTGAAGAGTTGGCGCGTTACATCGTCGACGAAGTGCAAGACGTTTACCGTTTGCAAGGCGTGAAGATCAATGACAAGCATATTGAAGTGATCGTGCGTCAGATGCTGCGCCGTGTGGTGGTCGATAACGTTGGCGACTCTGGCTACATCGCTGGCGAACAAGTCGAGCGCTCGGAGATGCTCAATACCAACGAAGCTTTGCAGGCTGAGGGTAAGTTGCCCGCAACCTACACCAATTTGTTGCTGGGTATCACTAAGGCTTCCTTGTCTACCGACTCGTTTATCTCTGCGGCTTCTTTCCAAGAAACTACACGCGTTCTTACCGAAGCGGCCATCATGGGCAAGCGCGACGAGTTGCGTGGTTTGAAGGAAAACGTCATTGTGGGTCGTTTGATCCCAGCAGGCTCTGGCATGGCTTACCACCGTGCCCGCAAAGAAAAAGACCTGATGGACGAGGCCGAACGCCGTCAAATTGCCGAAACCGAAGCGGAAGAACTCGCTTTGGCGCAGCAAGAAGGCAGCAGCGAAGAAAGTCCAGCGGAATAAACAAAGGCCTGCGGGCCTTTGTCTACCATGCTGAAGTCAGGCTGGTTTTGGTTGTTTGTAGCCCTGGGGGTCTTTTGGTCCTTGGGTGCTTACAACCGTTTGGTTCGTTTGCGTGCGGCTATCGGTACTCAATTTGTTTCCCTAGAGTCCGTGCTGTTGCAATACCAAGAGGTGGTTCAAAACGCTGTGTCTTCAGCCTCGACCTCCCCTCAGTTGTGGGGCAGTACGTATTTGCCCGAATTGGAAGTTGACCCTTGGACACGCTTGCAAGTCTCGGCTGGCTTGCTGACGGTGGCCATGTCACGTATGCAGACGCATCCCCTAGAACCCGATAGCACGCAAGCTTTGCAAGACGCTGGTGCTGAGTTGCAACTTGCTTGGGCTGACTTGATCCATCCTGATGCGTTTTATGTCAATGTGCCTGAGGTTTTGCAACAGCGCTGGTTGGCCCTAGACATGTTGGTGCAGCCCGAAGTGCAACGCTTCAATGCCAGCATCACAGATTACAACCACGCCATTGCTCAGTACCCTGCTGCTTTATTGGCCAAACTCTTTCAATTTCATCCTGCACGAACGCTGGCATGAAGCAAGCGCACAGTGACGAACTGGCACAGTTAGCCCCGCCCTTGTGGCGCCAGTTACAAGCCTGTGCAGCGGCTTTGCAAATGGTTCTCGAGGGAAGAAACCACAGCCAAGCCTTGAGTTCAGTCGCCCCAACTTTGCGTCCAGCGGCGCAGGCTTTGTTGTTTGCGGTGTTGAGACATTGGGAAACGACGCAAGCAGTGCGTGACTTATTGGTCAAGCGCCCTCCCTCTGCACCGGTCAATTCCTTGTTGTGCACCGGTCTGGGTTTGCTGCTGCTAGGTACTGAGGCCATGTACCCCGTACATACCTTGGTGAGTCAGTTGGTGGAAGCGGCCAAGCACCATCCCCAGACACGTGCGCAGGCCGCGTTCATCAATGCCTGTGTGAGAAGGTTTTTGCGTGAAGAAAAGGCGCTGATGGTTAAAGCCTTGCAAGGTTTGCCTGCGCAATGGAATTTCCCGTTGTGGTGGATCAAACGGATTCAGCTCGACTACCCCGACGATTGGCAAACCATTTTGCAAGCCAGCCAACAAGCCGCTCCCATGAGCTTAAGGGCCAATCGACGAAAAATCAGCAGAGAAACCTTGCAGCATCAATGGTCCGCGCAAGGCATCTTGGCGGATGCGGTGGGCGATGACGGCTTGGTATTGCATCAAGCCAAACCGGTTCAAGCCATAGAAGGGTTTTCGCAAGGTTTGTGTTCTGTGCAAGACACTGCGGCCCAACTGGCTGCCCCCTTGCTGCTCAAGGGCTTGCAAGCCCGTATCGGCGAACGGTTACAAGTGTTGGATGCTTGCGCTGCCCCAGGTGGCAAAACCGCACACTTGCTGGAATACGCCGATGCAGACGTGTGGGCCTTGGATATTGATCCCCAGCGCTGTGAGCGTATTCAGGAGAATTTGCTGCGCCTAGGTTTACAAGCCAAGGTAGTGTGTGCTGATGTAGCAGACACAACAGCTTGGTGGTCAGGGCAATTGTTTAACGCAATATTGCTAGATGCGCCATGCACTGCGTCAGGCATTGTCAGACGCCATCCAGACATACCTTTGCTGCGCCGCGAAAGCGATGTTGCCGCCTTGGTCAAAGACCAAAGGCGCTTGCTCGAGGCATTGTGGCCATTGCTGGCGCCTGGTGGGCGCATGCTTTATTGCACCTGCTCGGTCTTTCGTGATGAGGGTCAACACCAAATTGATTCGTTTCTTGCACGCAACACTCAAGCGGTATTGCGTCCATCCCCTGGTCATTTAATGCCGGGTATGGCGGCAAACCCAGCAGGCCTCCTAGACAATGCAACAAGTGGTCATGATGGATTTTTTTATGCCGTGCTGGAGCAGCGCAATGTTGATGTCTGAAGCTTGGAGGCTGTGCATGCGACGCGCACAGACGCTGCTGCGTGCATTGTTGCTGTTACTGTCATTTGGCATTGGAATGGCCAATGCTGAGAATCCTGTGCAGCTTGAAGAGCTGGTTTTGCAGCGCAGCGAAGAGGGCATTTATTTAAGTACCCGCCTTGCTTTTGAACTACCCCAAAGTTTGGAAGATGCTTTGGCGCGAGGCTTACCACTGGGTTTTGTGATTCAAGCTGATGTGATGCGAGAGCGTTGGTACTGGTCTGATAAGTTGGTCAGCCGCACAGAGCGTTATGTGCGATTGAGCTATCAACCGCTGTCCAAGCGATGGCGTGTTTATGTGTCTGCACAGCCGATTCAATCTACGGGATTGGGCGTGAATTTGGGCCAAAGCTTTGAAAGCTTATCCGAGGCCTTACAAAGTATTCAACGCATTTCGCGTTGGCGCATCGCGGACGCGTCAGTGATTGATATAGCTACCAAGCAGCGCTTGGAATTTCGATTCAAGCTAGACCTCACCCAATTACCCCAGCCTTTGCAATTTGGCGTGTTAGGTAGCGGTTCAGGCTTGGAATACACCCAAAGTTTGAAGCTACAGGAAGACAGTTTTAAATGAAGTCTTCTGCGCCTGTGGCCGGCTTGCGGCATCGCGGATGGTGGTTGGTGGTGGGTCTGACGATTCTGGTGTCCATGGCATTGGTCTTGTTGTTCTTGCTGACACAGGCCACGCAGCGTTGGGAGGCTTACGAGCAAAACTTCAGCCTCTTGTTTGGCTTGAACATGGTGTTCGCCGCCTTGTTGTTGGCAGTCATCGCCTGGTTTGGTGTGCGCTTATTCTTTCGCTTGCAGCAAGGCAAGTTTGGCAGTCGCTTGCTTGTTAAGTTGGCCAGCATTTTTGCTTTGGTCGGCATCTTGCCTGGTCTGCTGATTTATGCGGTGTCCTACCAATTTGTGACGCGATCCATCGAGGTGTGGTTTGACACCAAAGTTGAGGTGGCGCTAGACGCGGGTTTGAATTTAAGCCGATCAACCTTAGAAAGCTTGTCCAATGAACTGGCTGCCAGAGTGCGCAGTGCCAGCCAAGAAGTGGCAGGCGCCTCCGACCAGTCTTTGCCCTTGGTGCTTGAAAAAATTCGCACCCAACTAGACGCAAACGAAGTCACTTTGTGGAAAGGCAATGGCGTGACTTTGTCCAGTGCCAACCGAGATCGCTATCAGTTGCAACCTGAGCGACCCACGCCTGCAGAGTGGCGACAGGTGCGCAGCCAAGGCATCAGCTGGCGCAGCGAGGGCTTGGATGACAACCTTGTTGCTTCCGCAGCACAACCCCGAATCACGGTGCTGGTTCAAATTGCCGCTACAGGTTTTCAGCTTGAGGGTCAAGGACGCGTGTTGCAAGTGGTGAAGAAATTGCCGCCTGTTCTGGTGGCCAATGCCTTGGCCGTTCTCGATGCGAATCGGCAATACCAAGAGCGGGCATTGGCGCGCGATGGTTTGAAGCGCATGTACATTGGCACCCTGACCTTAAGCTTGTTTTTGGCAGTGTTTGGTGCGGTGTTGTTAGCAGTTTTGTTGGGCAATCAACTGGCACGTCCCTTGTTACTTCTGGCCGAAGGTGTGCGTGATGTGGCGGCAGGTGACTTGAGTCCACGTGCGGTTTTGCAAGGCAAAGACGAGTTAGACGGTCTAACCCGCGCCTTTGCGCAGATGACCGATCAACTTTCGCAGGCACGCAGCGCGGTTGAGTCGAGTATGGCGCAAGTCAACTTGGCTCGCAGCCATTTGCAAACCATGCTTGATAACCTTACCGCAGGCGTGGTGTTGCTCGATACCCAAGGGCATATTTTGTCTATCAACCCAGGGGCAACACGCATTTTGCAACTGCCTTTGGCGGTACATCTTGGTAAAGCATTGACCGACATCGATGGGCTGCAAGTGTTTGGCAGGCAAGTCATGGAGCAGTTTCACGAGTTTGCGTCGGAGCAACAACAACGTAGCTTGGATCATTGGCAGCAGTCGTTTGAAATCGACACCAAGACACAGCAAACTTTTGTAGAGTTCGGCCCCGAGCGACAACTTCACACCACCTTGGTAGCGCGAGGTGCTGTGCTACCCCAAGGAGAGTGGCTGTTGGTGTTTGATGACATCACTGAAATCGTGTCTGCCCAACGCACCCAAGCATGGTCCGAGGTGGCGAGAAGGCTGGCCCATGAGATTAAAAACCCACTGACACCTATTCAACTTTCTGCTGAGCGTCTAGAGATGAAATTGGCCGATAAGCTGGTTGGCACAGACCAAGCCTTGCTACATAAATCTGTGAAAACCATCGTCGATCAGGTCGATGCTTTGCAGCGCTTGGTGAATGAGTTTCGCGATTTCGGTCGTCTGCCACAAGCGCGTTTGCAAGCCTTGGATTTGAACCAGTTATTGCAAGAGATGATGGCCTTGTACGACAACGACAATGCCTTGGTGCCGGTGAGTTGGCATTTGCGCGCTGACATACCGTTGGTGTTGGGGGATGCCGCCCAGTTGCGACAGGTGGTTCACAACTTGATTCAAAATGCACAAGATGCCAGTGCACACAGTACCCAACCCATGGTTCAAGTCTGGACCGAGCAAGCCGCGTCCAGTCAACGGGTGCGTTTGCGCATTGTGGACAATGGCAGTGGTTTCAGCGAATCGGTGTTGCAACGTGCATTTGAGCCCTATGTCACCACCAAAGCCGGCGGTACAGGTTTGGGCTTAGCGGTGGTGAAGAAAATTGCCGATGAACACCAAGCTCGCATTGAGATCAAAAACCGTCTTGAGGGCGACGAAACAGTCGGTGCTCAAGTATCGTTATCATTTCGCAACGCAAACCCTGCAACCTAACCTGACCCGATAAGCAATATGGCAACAATTTTGGTGGTTGATGACGAACTCGGCATTCGCGATCTGCTGTTTGAAATCTTGAACGATGAAGGCCATCATGTCGAGTTGGCAGAGAACGCAGCGCAAGCGCGTCTTGCCCGTGCAGCCGCACGGCCCGATTTGGTCTTGCTCGATATTTGGATGCCAGACACAGACGGCGTGACCTTGCTCAAAGAATGGGCGTCTACAGGCTTGCTCAACATGCCAGTCATCATGATGAGTGGCCACGCCACCATAGAGACCGCTGTACAGGCCACCCGCATTGGGGCGCTGGCGTTTTTAGAAAAACCCATCACCATGCAAAAACTGCTCAAAGCTGTGGATCAAGGCTTGGCGCGAAAACCGGCTGTACCTGACCGACCCATCCTTGGTGTGATCCCTAGCCAGACAGTGTCGCAGCCGCCGCTTTCTTCGGTCATGGTGCAGGCACAACCCGCTGCATCTCGTGTACCTGCGTCGGTACAAAACTTTGATTTGTCACAACCACTGCGAGAAGCCCGCGATGCATTTGAAAAAGCCTACTTCGAGTTCCATCTCTTGCAAGAAGGCGGCTCTATGACACGTGTTGCTGAAAAAACCGGCCTAGAGCGTACCCATTTGTACCGCAAGCTCAAGCAGCTAGGCGTCGACTTATCCCGCAGCAAGCGCGGCGGTTCTTAAGGTGGCGACGAGGGCTTGTCTTTGTACAGGCGCTCAATCAGTGGGTACAAGCCCGACCGCCGCAGAAGCACAGTAAAGAGAAAAGCCCCCAGCAAGGCTCCCGTCAAGTCGCCAACGATCATGATGGGCAATTGACTCACGGACATCAATTGCTCGGGTTGCTGGTATGCCCATATAAAGTGGTGGACTACCGCATTGAGCAAGGCGTAGAGCAAACACATTTGTATCAAGTCACTGGGCTGGGCTATTCGCAGTGCACGCTCCTTGAGCAGTTGAAACAGCACAAGCGCCAACACAGGACTGGTTGCAGAAGCACCTGCATTGAGCAATATTTGCACAAGGCTTTCGTTAGAACTGTAACCTAGCAAGCTGCTGCCAAAGAAAATGGCGGCAAAGCCCCAAACAGGCCCCAAAATCAATACATAGGCGGCACGCAGAAAAGCCGGCAAATATACCCAGCTGATGTGGTTGGACAGGGATATATGGTCAAACAACCAAGCGTTGGCCAAATGCGTCATGGCGAACAGTGGCGCACACAGAGCAAGCCAGATGATTTTTTCTTGGTACAAACCTAGTCGCACGGTTAAAAATGGTAAAGAAGGTGAAGAAGGTAAAGCCTAAGTACTTTACATATTTCTTCTGTACTGTCCACCGACCTCAAACAAGGTCTTGGTGACTTGACCCAGCGAGCAGCAACGCACCGCATCCATCAGTACCTCGAACACATTGGCGTTGTCCAACACCGCTTGTTGCAAGCGGGCCAGCTGCGCTTGGGCTGCTAGGGCGTGTTGGGCATGGAAATCGTTCAAGCGCTTCAACTGACTTTGTTTTTCATCTTCGGTAGAGCGAGCCAGTTCAATGGTTTGTGGCACTTCGTTGGCATGGGGCGACTTGAAGGTATTGACCCCAATGATGGGCAACTCGCCGGTGTGCTTGAGCATTTCGTAGTGCATGGATTCGTCTTGGATTTTTCCACGCTGGTAACCGGTCTCCATCGCACCCAAAACACCACCACGCTCGGCAATCGCCACAAACTCGGACAGCACCGCTTCTTCCACCAACTGGGTGAGCTCTTCAATGATGAACGCGCCTTGAGAGGGATTTTCGTTTTTGGCCAAACCCCATTCGCGGTTGATGATGAGCTGAATCGCCATGGCGCGGCGCACGCTGTCTTCGGTGGGCGTGGTGATGGCCTCGTCAAAGGCGTTGGTGTGCAAGGAGTTGCAGTTGTCGTAAATCGCAATCAAGGCTTGCAACGTGGTGCGAATATCGTTGAACTGAATCTCTTGTGCATGCAAGCTGCGACCACTGGTTTGGATGTGGTACTTCAGCTTTTGGCTGCGCTCGTTGGCGCCGTATTTTTCTTTCATGGCCACCGCCCAGATGCGCCGCGCCACGCGGCCCATGACGGTGTACTCAGGGTCCATGCCGTTGCTGAAGAAGAAACTCAGGTTGGGCGCGAAGTCGTCGATGTGCATGCCGCGTGCCAAATAAGCCTCTACAAAAGTAAAGCCGTTAGACAGGGTGAACGCCAATTGGCTGATGGGGTTGGCACCGGCTTCAGCGATGTGATAACCGCTGATCGAGACGCTGTAGAAATTGCGCACCTGGTGCTCGACAAAGTACTGGGCAATGTCGCCCATCACCTTCAAGCTGAACTCGGTCGAGAACAGGCAGGTGTTTTGCCCTTGGTCCTCTTTCAAGATGTCGGCTTGTACCGTGCCGCGCACGTTTTGCATCACCCAAGCGCGGATGTCTGCCGCTTCGGCAGCATTGGGTTCGCAGCCCTTGTCGGCGCGGAATTTTTCCAAGTTTTGGTCGATGGCGGTGTTCATGAACATCGCCAAAATGGTCGGCGCAGGGCCGTTGATGGTCATGGACACGCTGGTGGTGGGCAAACAAAGGTCAAAGCCGTCGTAGAGAGCTTTCATGTCGTCCAAGGTGGCGATGCTCACGCCTGAATTGCCGACCTTGCCGTAAATGTCGGGGCGCAGGTCGGGGTCGTTGCCGTACAGCGTCACAGAATCGAAAGCGGTGCTCAAGCGCTTGGCAGGCATGCCTTCGCTCAACAATTTGAAGCGGCGGTTGGTGCGAAACGCATCGCCTTCGCCGGCAAACATGCGGGTGGGGTCTTCGTTTTCTCGCTTGAAGGCAAAAGTGCCGGCGGTGTAGGGGTAGCGGCCGGGCACGTTGTCGAGCATCAACCACTGCAACACGTCGCCATGGTCGTGGTACTGGGGCAGAGCGACTTTGCGCACCGTGGTGCCACTGAGCGACTTGGTCACGAGTGCAGTGCGGATTTCTTTGTCGCGCACCTTCACCACCAGTTCGTCGCCTGCGTAGTCTTGTTGCAGTTGCGGCCAGTCGGCGAGCAGGGCGCGGGCATCGGGCAATAAACGACCAAGGCGTTCATCGGCCAAGCCTTGAGCTGCCTCAGAGGCACGGGGTTTGCCGGGTTTGCCTTCAGCCAACATGGCTGAAGCGGCTTGCAGTTGTTGGATTTCGCGGGCGAGCTGCGCTTGGCTGTGGGCACGCTGTTTGTAGCCGCGCACGGTGTCGCTGATTTCGGCCAAATAGCGGCTGCGCGCAGCGGGCACGATGGGTGTTTGGTGCGAGCTGTGACGCACTTTCACCACCGGTAAACGTCCCTCTGTCAGCTTCAAACCCAGGGCTTGCAAGCGCGGCTTCATGGCTTGGTAGAGCGCGGTCACGCCGTCGTCATTGAAGTGGGCCGCCATGGTGCCAAACACCGGCATTTGCTCGGTGGGGGTGGTCCATGCTTCTTTGTTGCGTTGCACTTGCTTGGCCACGTCGCGCAGCGCATCGGCGGCACCTTTGCGATCGAACTTGTTGATGGCGACAAACTCGGCGAAGTCGAGCATGTCGATTTTTTCCAGTTGGCTGGCCGCACCAAACTCGGGCGTCATTACATACAGGGGCACATCCACATGCGGCACGATAGCCGCATCCCCTTGGCCAATGCCTGAGGTTTCCACGATCACCAAATCAAAGCCTGCGCATTTGGCGGTGGCAATCACGTCGGGCAAAGCGGCGCTGATTTCGCTGCCAAATTCGCGGGTGGCCAAGCTGCGCATGAACACACGCTGCTCGGATAAATTGGTATCTGACCCCAATTTATTCCAAGGAGAAATGGCATTCATGCGGATGCGGTCGCCGAGCAAGGCGCCACCACTTTTGCGCCGCGAGGGGTCGATGGAGATGACGGCGATGCGCAGGTTGTCATCTTGGTCCAAACGGATGCGTCGAATCAGTTCATCGGTCAGCGATGATTTGCCTGCACCCCCCGTTCCTGTGATACCGACCACAGGCACTTGCATCTGGGAGGCTTGGTTGGTCAATGAGGTACGCAAGGCGTGCAAAGCGGGGTTGACCCCTGCGGCTTGGTTTTCCAAGGCGGTGATGAGTTGCGCCAAAGAACGCCAAGCCGCAGGGCTGGCACCTTGAATAGCGCTTAATGTGGAGGGTGCGTGTGCATTCAAGTCCTGATCGCAGCGCATGATCATCTCGCCAATCATGCCGGCCAAGCCCATGCGCTGACCGTCTTGCGGGCTGAAAATGCGCGTCACGCCATAAGCCTGGAGCTCTTCAATTTCCGAGGGCACGATCACGCCGCCGCCGCCACCAAAGACCTGGATGTGCGCGCCGCCGCGCTGTCGCAGCAAATCGACCATGTACTTGAAATATTCCACATGGCCACCTTGGTAGGAGCTGATGGCAATGCCTTGCACGTCTTCTTGCAGCGCGGCCGTCACCACCTCGTCAACCGAGCGGTTGTGGCCCAGGTGAATGACCTCGGCGCCCATGCCTTGCAAAATGCGGCGCATGATGTTGATGGCCGCGTCGTGGCCGTCAAACAAACTGGCGGCGGTGACAAAGCGTACTTTGTGCTTGGGGCGGTAGTTGGCCAGGGCTTGGAACTCGGCGGACAGGTCGGTCATGGTGGTGACGGGGTGAACCGGAAAATGAAGATTATCAAGGGTTACTGGCGAGTAGCCGATGTATGTAAATTGACGTTACGTCAATCATAACGCGAAGTCAAGACAGGTGCAGAGACCTTAATTTGCCCTTGGTTAGGGCCTGATGGCCAACCAATCCCCCGCCACTTCCTCGTAAGCCAAGCCAAGCGACAGTAAAGCCAGCTCCCCTTGGGGCTGGCCAATCAATTGCATGCCCATGGGCAGGCCTTGGGGATTGAAGCCGCAGGGCACATTCAGCGCTGGCAAGCCAGCCAAACTGGCGTACAGCACCACCTCCATCCAGCGGTGATAGGTATCCATCTGAACCGTGCCCTTGGGGGTTTGAATTTGCCCAGGCCAGCGCAGCGCAGCTTCAAAAGGCCACACCTGACAACTGGGCAAGACCAGAACATCAAAGCGGCGCATCAGCCCCACCATGTGTTGGTAAAACGCCGTGCGATCGTTGCTAGCCTTCAAAAAATCGCTGGCTTTCATGCCAGCTGCTTGGTCAAATTCCCACAGCGCTTCGGGCTTCACAAGGTCTCGGCCCTTGGCCACCATGGGCGCGATGCGCGAAGCGGTAAGCACCCGTCGCCACGCCAACCAAGTTTGCCATGCAGATTCGGGTGAATAGCCTAGGCTCAAGGGTTCAACCACACATCCCTTGCCCTCCAAACGGCGCAGACCATCCTCGCAAGCCTCAAGCACGCCTGCCTGCATGGGCAAATAGCCGTTCAAGTCGCCCAGCCAGCCTATGCGCAAGCCCTTGGCCTCAGGCTTGAGCGTGGTGGCAAACCCCTTGGGCATGTTGGCCAGCGACAAAGGTGCTCTGGGGTCGTAACCTGAGATCACCTCCAAGAGTTGCGCCAAGTCGCTCACAGTTCTGGCCATGGGGCCGTCGGTGCCAAGTTGGCTGACCCACACATCGTTGGTCGGGTAAGCCGGCACCCGCCCTTGCGAGGGGCGAAGACCAAACACATTGTTCCAAGCGGCAGGGTTGCGCAAGCTGCCCATGAAGTCCGAGCCATCGGCCACGGGCAGCAGGCGCTGCGCCAAAGCCACGGCCGCGCCACCGCTGCTGCCCCCCGCGCTGAACGCGGGGTTGTAAGCGTTGCGCGTGGTGCCAAAGACATCGTTGAAGGTGTGTGAGCCCAAGCCCCACTCGGGCGTGTTGGTTTTGCCGATCACGATGCCGCCTGCGGCTTTCAAGCGTTGCGTCAGCAAGGCGTCTTGGGCGGGGATGTTGTTGCGTAACAAAGGTGAGCCGCAAGTGGTGGGAATGCCCGCCACATCCACCAAATCCTTCAAGGCTATCGGCAAGCCATGCATCCAACCGCGAGAGTGGCCTTGGGAGAGTTCTGCGTCGTGTGCATCAGCTTGTGTCAACAGCGAGGCGGGTTCTTGCAGGCTGACCAAGGCGTTGAAGTGCGGATTGACGCTGTCAATGCGCTGCAAATACGCTTGCATCACCTCGCGACAAGACACTTGCTTGGCATGAATGGCTTGCGAGAGTTGGTTGGCGCTGAGTTCGGTGATAACCATGCTGAAGTCCGTCAAAAAGAGAATCGCTTATATTGAGCTTTAAATGTAGCTTGGCAAACAAGGGGATGGGTATGCGACGCAGTTGGTTAAAAGTGATGGGCGTGGTTTTGGCGGCGAGTTGGCTGAGTATGTCGGCGCAAGCCCAAAACACCTTGCCAGCCAACAAAGTGTTTCGTTTTGTGCCCCACGCCAATTTGGCGGTGCTTGACCCCATCTGGACCACCGCCTACGTCACGCGCAACCATGCTTACATGATTTACGACACTTTGTTCTCTGAGGACGCCAAGGGTGATATTCAGCCGCAAATGGTGCAAAGTTACACAACCGCCAAAGACGGCAAGACTTGGACTTTCAAGCTGCGTGCGGGTTTGGAGTTTCATGACGGCAAAACCGTCACCAGCGAAGACGTGGCCGCGTCACTCAAGCGCTGGGCCAGCCGCGACGCCATGGGCGGTATTTTGTTTAGTTTCATAGACAAGATTGAAACCCCGGACGCCAACACCTTTCGCTTTATTCTTAAAGAGCCCTGCGCCATCGTGCTCGACGCCTTGGGCAAGGCGTCTAGCAATGTGCCCTTCATCATGCCTGCTCGCATCGCAGCGACACCCGGCACCGAGCAAATCAAGGAGCACATTGGCTCAGGGCCCTTTATCTTCAAGGCTGACGAGTTCAAGCCCGGCTCGGTGGCCGTGTATGTGCGTAACCCCAAATACTTGTCGCGCAAAGAAGCGCCCAGCGGTTTGGCAGGGGGGCGCCCCGTCAATTTTGAGCGGGTGGAGTGGGTCATCATTCGCGACCCGCAAACCCAGTTCAATGCGCTGCAAGCTGGCGAGGTCGACATGGTGGAGCAGCCCAGTTTCGAGCAATACGAGTCATTGAAAAAAACCGCTGGCGTCAAGGTGGACGATTTTTCACCCGCAGGCTACCAGTACGTCATGCGCTTTAACCACCTGCATGCACCTTTTAACAATGTGAAGATTCGCCAAGCCGCCATGCTGGCCATTGGGCAGCAGGCTTTCATCAATACGCAAGTGGGCATTCCCGACTTGGTTCGACCTTGCCGCAGCATTTACCCTTGCGGCACGCCCTTGGCAGACGAGAACACCGGCTACTTCACCGGTGTGGCCAACGCCGCCAAAGCGCGGGAATTGTTGAAGGAAGCCGGCTACGACGGCACACCTATAGTGATGATGCGTCCCACCGATTTATCCGCCATCACCAAGCTGCCCTTGGTGGCCAAACAGCAATTAGAAGCCGCAGGTTTTAAAGTGGACTTGCAACAAATGGACTGGGCCTCTTTGGTAGCGCGCCGTGCCAAAAAAGAACCGCCCAACCAAGGCGGCTGGAATATGTTCTTCACCACCTGGACCGCACAAGACATTGGCAGCCCTTTAAGCAGTGCCATGCTCAATGCCAAGGGAGCCACCGGCTGGTTTGGTTGGCAAGACGAACCGCGTATCGAAGCCTTGAAAGCCAAATTCGCCCGTGCCCATGAAGGCCCTGAGCAGAAAAAAATTGCCTCCGAAATTCAAGCCTTGGTGTTTGAAACCGCGGCTTTTGCGCCGCTGGGCCAATACCGCAACCCCACCGCCTTGCGTAGCAATGTCAGTGGCATGCTGCAAACCGCAGGCATTCCCGTAATGTGGGGCTTGAGCAAAAACTGATGGCGTCTTTTTTGCTGCGTCGATTGCTGGCGGTGCTGCCCGTGCTGTGGGTGGTGTCGGTGGTGGTGTTTCTCATTTTGCGCTTAGCCCCGGGTGACCCTGCCGCGGTGATTGCCGGCAACAACGCCACCAGCGAAGACATCGCCAACATCCGAAGCCAGTTGGGTCTGGACCGCAACCTTGTCAGCCAATACGGCATTTGGCTGGGCAAGGTAGTGCAAGGCGATTTGGGTTTCTCCTACTACTTAGGCAAACCCGTGCTTGAACTCATTACCCAACGCATGGAGCCCAGCCTGTCTTTGGCCTTGGGTACAGCTTTGCTGGCGGTGTGTGTGGCCGTGCCTTTGGGCACCTTGGCGGCATGGCGCATGGGGGGGTGGCTAGACCGGTCTCTATCGGCGTTTTCGGTGGCAGGTTTTTCGGTGCCTGTGTTCGTGATTGCCTATGGTTTGATTTATGTGTTTGCGATTCGCTTGCAGTGGTTGCCGGTGCAAGGCTATAAGCCCTTGTTCGGTGCGCAAGCGGGCAGTGTGTGGGACTGGTTGCGCCAACTCGTCTTGCCGTGGCTGACTTTGGGCACCATCTACATCGCCTTGATTGCCCGCATGACCCGAGCCAGTGTGTCCGAGGCTTTGAGCGAAGACTACATACGCACGGCGCGAGCCAAAGGCATTGGCGAGATGGCGGTTTTGTTGCGCCACGCTTTGGCGAATGCGGCGGTGCCCATCGTCACTGTCATTGGCATTGGCGTGGCCTTGCTGATTGGCGGCGTGGTGGTGACCGAGACCGTGTACGCCATCCCGGGCCTGGGTTCGCTCACGGTGGACGCAGTGCTCAACCGCGACTTTCCGGTCATCCAAGGTTTGGTGCTATTTTTTTCGTGCAGCTATGTGTTCATCAATTTGCTGGTCGACCTAAGCTATGTGTTGTTAGACCCCAGGATTCGTCACTGATGGCCACCTTGCAACGTCGTTTATGGGACCACGGTTCGGTGCGCTTTGGCGTGGCGGTGCTGGCCTTCATGGTGGCGGTCGCCTTGCTCGCGCCTTGGCTGGGGACAGTGGACCCCGCTGCGATGGACGCCAACCACATCAACAAAGCCGCTGGCGTGGCGGGTGACTTTGCACTGCCCGACGGCCAAGCGGTGGCGCACACGTTTTGGTTGGGCACGGACAACTTTGGCCGCGATATTTACAGCCGTGTGCTGTTTGGCAGTCGCATCTCCTTGGTGGTGGGTATTGCCACTGCCATCTTGGCGCTGGGCTTGGGGGGCTTGTGCGGCATGTTGGCGGGTTACTTTCGCCAAGTCGATATGTTTCTGATGCGCTTTATGGACGGCTTGATGGCCATTCCTGCGGTGCTGTTGGCAATTGCCTTGGTGGCGGCTTTGGGTGCCAATGTAGCCACAGTGGTCATTGCCATCGCAATACCTGAGGTGCCGCGTGTCACCCGCTTGGTGCGCTCCTTGGTGCTGACCTTGCGCGAAGAACCGTATGTGGAAGCTGCTCGCGCTTTGGCCACACCCACGCCTGTTATTTTGTGGCGTCATATTCTGCCCAATGCCATGGCACCCTTGTTGGTACAAGGCACGTTTGTGGCGGCCTCCGCCGTGCTGACCGAGGCGATTTTGAGTTTCTTAGGGTTGGGCCTGCCCCCTGATGTACCTACTTGGGGCAACATCATGGCCGAGGGTCGGGTGCAGTTTAGCCAGCAGCCGGGCAATGTTTTGTTCCCCGCCATGTTCTTAGTGCCCACGGTGTTGGCGATCAACTTGTTGGGGGACGGCTTGCGCGATGTGCTCGACCCCAAATTCGCCAAGCGGGTGGGCTGATGACGCAACCCGTTTTGCTGGTTGACAACTTAAGTGTGGCGCTGCCCAGCGGTGCGGACAGGCCCATGGCATTGCAAGACATCAGCCTAAAGTTGTCTGCGGGGCAAACTTTGTGCGTGGTCGGAGAATCAGGCTCGGGTAAATCGGTGCTGGCCACCACCGTCATGGGCTTGCTGGACGGTGAATTGAAAGTATCGGGCGGCTCAGTTCAGTTGCTTGGCGAGTCTTTGCTGGACGCCAGTCAGGCACGTTTGCGTGCCTTGCGTGGACGCGCCATGGGCATGGTGTTTCAAGAGCCGATGACCGCACTTAACCCCGTGATGCGCTGCGGCGAGCAAATCGATGAACTGCTGCGAACCCACACCGATTGGTCGGTCCAGCAGCGCCGCCGTGCGGTCTTGGACATGCTGGCGCAGGTGCGTTTGCCCGATCCTGAACGTATGTGGCACAGCTACCCGCATCAGCTCAGCGGTGGGCAACGCCAACGCATTGTCATTGCCATGGCCATGGTGATGAAGCCGGCGCTTCTCATTTGTGACGAACCCACCACTGCGCTAGACGTCACCACCCAAAAAGACATCTTGCAGCTCATACAAACTTTGCAGCAAGAGACGGGCAGCGCTGTGCTGTTCATCACCCATGACATGGGCGTGGTGGCCGACATTGCAGACCAAGTGCTGGTGATGCACCGTGGCGTGGCGGTCGAGCTCGGCAGCCGCGATCAAGTGCTGCGTTCTGCGCAAGCGTCCTACACCCAAGCGTTGTTGGCGGCCGTGCCCAGTATGACGCCGCCCCCTGCTCGTCACATCGCTGACACGCCAGCCTTGCTGCGGGCCGTGGCGGTTGGCAAAACCTATGACACCAACCGCGCTTTGCACGACGCCAGCGTGGCGCTGCGATCAGGTGAAACCGTTGGCATTGTGGGTGAGTCGGGTTCGGGTAAATCCACTTTGGCGCGGTGTGTGTTGCGTTTGATTGACCCCAGCAGCGGCGAGATTTTTTGGGGCGAAGATGAAATTGCCACTTTGCCTGAAGCTCGTTTGCGTCCTTTGCGTCACCGTGTGCAAGTGGTGTTTCAAGACCCCAACCGATCGCTTAATCCGCGCATGACGGTGGGTGAGTCGCTGGTCGAAGGCGCTTGCAACTTTGGCATGGGTGCGACTGAGGCCAAAGCTTTGACCGAGCAACTCTTGCAGCAAGTGCAACTTCCCGTGCAAGCCATGGCCCGCTATCCGCGCCAGTTCAGCGGCGGGCAGCGTCAGCGCATCGCCATCGCCCGTGCCTTGGCTTGCAGGCCGCAGGTTTTGGTGGCCGACGAAGCGGTCAGTGCTTTGGATGTATCGGTGCAAGCGCAAATTCTGCAACTGCTGCGCCAAGTGCAGCAGCAGTTTGGCTTAGGCCTGCTGTTCATCACCCATGATTTGCGGGTGGCTGCGCAGTTGTGTGACAGCGTCATCGTCATGCACCAAGGGCAGATCGTCGAGCGTGGCGACACTGCTACGTTGTATTCACAACCTCAACACACTTACACACGGGCATTGATGGCAAGCGCTCCAGGGATTGCGTCATGACCACCGTGTTCATCGCAGGGTTTCAGCACGAGACCAACACCTTTGCACCCAGCTTGGCTGATTGGGCCGCGTTTAACCGAGGCGATGCGTTTCCGGCTTATATCCGCGGCCAAGCGATGCAAGCGCAGTTCACCGGCGTGAACATTCCGGTGGGCGGCTTTATAGACGCTGCCAAGCGCCATGGTTGGCAATTGTGGCCCTCGGTGTGGGCGGGTGCCAGTCCGTCTTCTTTTGTGACACGTGATGCGTTTGAGCGCATCGCTGGCGACATCCTGCACGACTTGAAGCAAGCGCTGTCGCAAGGCGTGGACGCGGTCTACCTCGATTTGCACGGCGCCGCGGTGGCCGAACACGCCGATGACGCCGAAGGCGAATTGCTCGCGCGTGTACGCGCTTTGGTCGGCGAACACATGCCCGTGGTGGCAAGCCTTGACTTGCATGCCAACGTTACCCAGCGCATGTTGACGCTTAGCGATGCTTTGGTGGCCTACCGTACCTACCCCCACATCGACATGGCCGAGACGGGAGAGCGTGCTGCCGACTTGCTGCAAAGGCGTTTGCGATTGGGTCGGCGCGAGGCCTTGGCGGTACACCGCTTGCCGTATTTGGTTTCGCTCAATGCGCAGTCGACTTGGTTGCAACCCGCCAAGGACATTTACGCTGCCATGGCCGATATCGATCGTGAATACGCTGGTGTACTGAGTTTTTGCATGGGTTTTCCCGCCGCCGACTTTGAGGAATGTGGGCCGGTGCTGTGGGCTTATGGCGCAGAGCCCTTGGAGGCGAATGCTGCGGCAGAGGCTTTGAACGCCTTGGCCTCTACTCCCGCGCAGTGGCGCATGGATTTTTTACCCGCTCGCGAAGCGGTCACGCAAGCCTTGGCCTTGGCGGCTCAGCACGAGCGGCCCGTGTTGATTGCCGATACCCAAGACAACCCAGGTGCGGGGGGCGACAGCAACACCACTGGCATGCTGCACGCTTTGCTGCAACAAGGTGCTGGCAAGCGCTACCCCAACGCCGTGGCTTTGGGCTTGCTGTACCACCCTGAGGTAGCAACCATCGCTTGTGGCGCTGGTGTAGGCGCTGAGATCGACGTGGTGCTGGGCGTGTCCGTGCCTACCTATGCGGGCATGAGTGATGCACCGCTGGCGGTTCGCGCCAAGGTACTGGCCATCAGCGATGGCCGTTGCGTGTTGAAAGGCCCGATGATGCGCGGCATGACCAGCCAATTGGGCGCGAGTGCTTGTCTGGCTATCGATGGCGTATTGGTGGCGGTGGTCAGCGGCAAAGCGCAGTTGTTTGACCGAGAAATGTTGCGCTGTGTGGGCATCACCCCAGAGGCCATGAAGCTCATTGTGCTCAAAAGCTCCAACCATTTCCGTGCCGATTTTCAGCCCATCGCCAGCCATGTGCTGGTGGCCAAGGCGTCAGGTCCCATGGCCGCCGACCCCGCCGATTTGCCTTGGCGCAAACTCAGTTCACGCACCCGTACCAGCGCCTGAAGGAGTCTCTTGTATGTCTGACCTGACCCAATGCACTGCCACACAACTGTTAGGTCTTTACCGCAGCGGCGAGGCTTCTCCCGTACAGACCACGCAAGCGGTGTTGCAGCGCATCGCACGACTCAACCCCCTGCTCAACGCCTATTGCTTGGTGGATGAAACCGCTGCCATGGCCAGCGCCCGCCAAAGCGAGGCACGTTGGCAAGCGCACCGCCACAGTGGCACGGCTGTCTTGGCCTTGGACGGCGTGCCCCTGTCCATCAAAGACCTGATCCTCACCCAAGGTTGGCCCACTTTGCGTGGCAGCCAAACCGTTAACCCCGATCAGCCTTGGGAGGTGGATGCGCCGGTGACCGCACGCTTGCGCGAAGCTGGGGCGGTGTTGTTGGGCAAAACCACCACGCCCGAGTTTGGCTGCAAGGGCGAAACCAATTCGCTGTTAACAGGCATCAGCCGCAACCCCTGGAACCTTGAGCACACCCCAGGCGGCTCATCGGGTGGCGCATCCGCTTCGGTGAGTGCTGGCTTGGGGCCTTTGGCCATGGGCACCGATGGCGCGGGCAGTGTGCGCATTCCCGCCTCGTTTTGCGGCAACGTGGGCTTGAAGCCTAGCTTTGGCCGCGTACCAGCCTATCCCTTGTCGCCTTTTGGCTCGGTCGCACATTTAGGGCCTCACGCCATGACGGCAGAGGATGTGGCGCTGTTGATGAACACCATCGCTTTGCCCGATGCCCGCGACTGGACCTCGCTGCCCTTTGACGGTGTGAACTATCTGGCGGGCTTGCAGGGTGGCGTCAAGGGTTGGCGAGTGGCGTATTCGCCCACCTTGGGTTACGCCAAAAATGTGGACCCCGAGATTGCCGCCGCCACCGCCCAAGCAGCCAAGCATTTGCAGGACTTGGGTGCGGTGGTGCAGCAGGTCGACCCACTGACCGAAGACCCCTTGGACATCACCACCGGATTGTGGTTTGCCGGTGCGTACCAAGTGTGGCAAACCTTAAGCCCTGCGCAACAGGCTGTCACCGACCCCGACTTCAAAGCACAAGCCGAGTTGGGTGCCAAGTTCGATGCCAATGCCATTCATACGCTGAACCAGCGCCGGGGTATGTTGGGCTCGCAGTTGCGCCAGTTCATGCAGCGCTTTGACCTGATACTGACACCCAGCACCGCTGTGACTGCCTTCAAAGCCTTGCCAGCAGGCCACAGCGCCATGAACTCGGCTGCCATGTTGGGCTGGACACCCTTTAGCTACCCCTTCAACCTCAGCCAGCAACCGGCCATCAGCCTGCCGTGTGGACTCTCATCGCAGGGCTTGCCCATGGGCGTGCAGTTGGTGGGCACTATGTTTGGCGATGCAAAGCTGCTTCAAGCGGCACAGGCTTTGCAAGCTTGCTACCCCGTGCAGCGGCCTGCTATTTGACACAACGCATTTTGCTAAGACTCTTGGGTTTTGGAGATGGTTAACATCTTGCCCTTTGCTGCTTGGGCATTCTTTGTATGGCATTCATCGCACTTGACGTAGGCAACACCCGCTTGAAATGGGCGATGTACGACGCCCCTCACCCCCATGCGCAGTTGCTCGCGCAGGGCGCGGTGTTTTTGGAAAACATCGACAAACTCGCTGACGATGACTGGGGTAGCTTACCCGTGCCAGACAGTATGTTGGGCTGCATCGTGGCGGGTGAAGCGGTGCGCCGTCGCGTGGAAGAACAGTTGGAGTTGTGGGACTTGACGCCGCATTGGGTGGTGTCGTCCGCCAAAGAAGCCGGCTTGGTGAACGGCTATGACCACCCCGCACGGCTAGGGGCAGACCGCTGGGTTGCCATGATCGGCGCTTTGGCCCATATGCGGGCGCAAACCGCAGAAACTGTCGCGCAACCCATGGTGGTGGTGATGGTCGGCACCGCGGTCACGGTGGAGGCGATTTCTGCCGAGGGTGAATTTTTGGGCGGTTTGATTTTGCCTGGCCACGGCATCATGCTTCGTGCCTTGGAGTCGGGCACCGCGGGCTTGCGTGTGCCCACTGGCGAAGTCCGCGCTTTTCCCACCAACACCAGCGATGCGCTCACCAGTGGCGGCACTTTTGCCATTGCCGGCGCGGTCGAGCGCATGGTGCAACATGTTCGGGCGCATTGCCACGCCGAGCCGCTTTGCTATATGACGGGTGGTGCGGGTTGGAAGATGGCACCCAGCATGTCGGTCAGCTGCGAGTTGATCGACGGTTTGATTTTTGATGGCCTGCGCGAAATAGCCGCCCAGCGTTTGGCGGCAGTCGCTGCGCGTTAAGCCGCCAAAGTTTCGACCTGAACCGCGCAGTCGTAGAACACGGGTGCGCGGCCCATGTCTGTCAGGCGTTGCGAGGTGAGTTCGTTGACGTTCTTGCCATCCAAGCCCAGTTTGCGCCACCAAATCCCCAGTCCTACCACCATGCCCGCTTGGGCGCGGGTGGTGATTTGAGCCTTGCATTCGTAACTGCCGCGGTCATTGAAAACCCGCACCATGGCGCCGTCTTTGACCTGCCGCGTTGCAGCGTCATCAGGGTGAATTTCAAGAAGCGGTTCACCCTCCATGTCACGCAGGCTTTTGATATTCACAAAGCTGGAGTTCAAAAAGTTGCGCGCAGGTGGAGAAATCATCGCCAGCGGGTAGGCGGCTTGGGGGTTGGCGGGTTCGTAGTTGGGCAGGTAGTCAGGTAGGCCGTCCAAGCCCTGCGAAGCCAAGCGTTCGCTGAAGAATTCGCACTTGCCAGAGGCTGTGGGAAAACCACCGTTTGCAAATGGCGCATCTGCCACGGGCCAATGGGCAAAACCATCTTTTAACAAGGCATCCCAAGTGACCGGCGATGCACTTTGCAGGTTGCGTGGATTTTGCAGCGCCAAGCGGCACAGGCTTTGGTCGTCCTCTTGCAGCAAAGGGCTGTCCATGCCCATGCGTGTGCTCAGTTCTCGAAAAATCTGCGTGTTGGTTTTGGCCTCACCCATGGGCGCGATGGCGGGGCGATTAAGCACCATGTCGGTGTGGCCATAGCTGTTGTGAATGTCCCAATGTTCAAGCTGCGTGGTGGCGGGCAACACATAGTCGGCGTGGTCGGCGGTGTCGGTCATGAAGTGCTCTAGCACCACGGTGAACAAATCTTCACGCGCAAAGCCTTTGACGACCTTGGCTGATTCAGGTGCCACCGCCACTGGGTTGCTGTTGTAGACCACCACGGCTTGCACCAAGTCGGGCGTGTTCAAGGCCTCGCCTATGGTGCTCATATTGACGAGCGGTGCTTGGGTGTTAGTGTGCAGATCATGACGCTGCAGCGCCGCTCCATTGTGCAGGGCGTGGCCGGATGCACTGAGCACCACACCGCCAGCGCGGTGGCGCCAAGCGCCCGTCAAGGCGGGTAGACAAGCCACAGCCCGAACTGCGTTACCGCCACCGTGCGAGCGCTGCACGCCATAGTTCAAGCGAATCGCGCAAGGCTTGATGTGGGCGTAGTCGTGGGCGAGTTGGCGCACGTCTTCTGCCTTCAAACCGCACACTTGAGCCGTTCGTTCGGGCGTCCATTGCAAGGCGCGTTCGCGCAAGGCCTCGAAACCCACAGTGTGCTGTGCAATGTAGTCGTGGTCCAGCCAGTCGTGGGTGATGAGTTCATGCATCAGCCCCAAGGCCAGCGCAGCGTCGGTGCCGGGTTTGAGGGCCAGATGCACATCGCATTTGTCAGCGGTTTCGGTACGCCTGGGGTCTATGCACACCAGTTTGGCACCTTGGCGTTTAGCCTCTTGGGCGATGCGCCAAAAATGCACACTGCTGGTGATGACGTTGCTGCCCCAGATGAGGATAAGTTTGGACTCAGCGAAATGCTGCACCTTCATGCCCACCTTGCTGCCAAAGGTTTGGGCCAAGGCTTCGCCGCCAGCGCTGGAGCAAATTGTGCGGTCGAGTTTGGCCGCACCCAGCAGATTGAAAAACCGCATGGCGATGGATTCGCCTTGCACCATGCCCATGGTGCCGGCATAGCTATACGGCAGGATACGCTCTGGTGTTTTGTGGGCAATGGTTTTCAGGCGTTGTGCGATATCGCTCAAAGCGTCATCCCAGCTAACCTGCTGGAACTGGCCACTGCCTTTGGGGCCCACGCGTTTCAAAGGATGCAAAACGCGGTCAGGGTGGTAGGTGCGCTCGGTGTAGCGTGAAACCTTGGTGCACAGCACGCCGTCGGTCAGTGGGTGGTTAGGGTTGCCTTGCACCTTGATTGCGACGCCATCTTTCACGGTGGTCAGCAAGGAGCAGGTGTCGGGGCAGTCGTGGGGGCAGGCGCCCAAGATGGTGGTGGTCATGGTTGCATTTTGCATGGTTTAACCCTTCATTGCGAGCGCAGCGAAGCAAACTTCCCGTCTTTGCGAGCGCAGCGAAGCAATCTCCCTGCGGCACGCGGCGCTAGATTGCTTCGCTGCGCTCGCAATGACAGGGGATGCTTCGCTGCGCTCGCAATGACAGGGGATGCTTCGCTGCGCTCGCAATGACGTTGATAGCTTTTGGGCTACGCCCCTCGCAAGGACGGGAATTTCTGATCGGGTAGACTGATTCCCCAAGCCAAATACTGAGGGTGAACTTATGAAACTGCTTGACTCCATCGCTACCGAAGCGGCCAGCATCATCGCTGTGCGCCGCGACATACACGCCCACCCCGAACTGTGCTTCCAGGAGCAGCGAACCTCTGATGTGGTGGCGGGCAAGCTGACCGAATGGGGCATTGAGGTGCACCGTGGCATGGGCACCACCGGCGTGGTGGGTGTCATCCAAAACGGCAACAGCAAACGCAGCATCGGCCTGCGTGCCGACATGGACGCACTGCCCGTCAATGAAGCCAACACCTTCGCCCACGCCAGCAAACATCCCGGCAAGATGCACGCTTGCGGCCACGACGGCCACACCGCCATGCTGTTGGCAGCAGCCCAGCATTTGGCTAAACACAAAAACTTCGATGGCACCGTGGTGTTGATCTTCCAACCCGCAGAAGAAGGGGGTGGTGGCGCTAGAGAGATGATCAAAGACGGCCTGTTTAAAAAGTTCCCCGTGGACGCGGTGTTCGGCTTGCATAACTGGCCTGGCATGCCCGTGGGCACTTTGGCGGTCAGCGCGGGGCCGGTGATGGCCTCCAGCAATGAATTCAAAATCACCATTTGCGGCAAAGGCTGCCACGCCGCTTTGCCTCATAACGGTATTGATCCTGTGCCCATCGCCTGCGAGATGGTGCAAGCCTTCCAAACCATTGTGTCGCGCAATTTGAAGCCCATCGATGCTGGCGTCATTTCGGTCACCATGATCCACGCGGGTGACGCCACCAATGTGGTGGCCAACAGCTGCGAGCTGCAAGGAACGGTACGCACCTTCACGGTGGAGATGCTCGACCTCATCGAGCGACGCATGCGCACCATCGCCGAGCATGTCAGCGCAGCCCACGAAGCCACCTGCGAATTTGCCTTTGTGCGCAACTATCCCCCCACCATCAACCACCCCAAAGAGGCAGATTTCACCCGCTCAGTGTTGGCAGGCATCGTGGGCGCGGACAACGTGCTCGCGCAAGAGCCCACCATGGGATCGGAAGACTTCTCTTATATGTTGCTGGAAAAACCCGGCACCTATTTCTTCATCGCCAATGGCGAAGGTCAGCACCGCGAAATGGGACATGGCGGTGGCCCCTGCACCTTGCACAACCCCAGCTACGACTTCAATGACGACCTGATTCCTTTGGGCGGCACGGTCTGGGTGCGCATGGTCGAGCAGTTTTTAGCGCCAGCTTAAATAGCCACTCAGGCGCTAGGCGGCGCATCGTACATCTGCAGCAAAGCCAGCAGCTGTGCTTTGGGTTGGGCTTGCAAATAGGGCAGTAACAAGCCCAGCACCTGCTGCGCGCCGCGTGACACACCGCCTTGGGCATTGGTGTCTTCCAGCGCATGGCGCGGGTCGCGCACGTATTCATAGCTCAGCCACCAGGTCAGCATCACCAGCATTTGCGTGGCGCTGCTGTCTCGCTCAGTCAGGTTTTGAGTCAGCCAGCCCTTGTCACTCAAACGCCCGAGCAAAATTAAAAAAGCTTTGTGTTTGTCCGCCAGCACCTCTTTGACCTGCTGCTCAAGCTGTCGGTATTTGCTGAGTAAATCGTTCAAGTCACGGTACAAAAACCGATAGCGCCACACCAACTCGAACAGCGAATGCATGAAAAACCAAGCGTCCTCCAAGTCTTTGACGTCTTGCGCAGCAGATAGCAAGGCTTGCAAGTCGTGTTGGTACTTGCCAAATAGGTGGTTGACGATGTCTTCCTTGCCTGGGTAGTGGTAGTACAAATTGCCGGGGCTGATCCCGAGGTCGGCTGCCACCATGGTGGCAGCCACATTGGGCTCGCCAAAGCGGTTGAACAAGCCCAAAGCGCTGGCCACAATGCGCTCGGCGGTTTGTCGCGGCGCTTTGCTGGCCATGGCGTATCAGCTTTTGCGCTCGGCCAATTGTTTCTCTAACTGCGCTACCCGCGCTTGCAAATCGGCCAAATCTTGTGCGCTGGGCAGACCCATGCTTTTCAAAGCCTTGGCAACCCTTTCTTCAAAAATGCTTTCCAGTTTGTCCATCTGACCACTGGCGCTTTGCCCCATTTGGCTCGCCATTTGCCCCACTTTTTCAGCAGCCTCGGCCATTTTGGCTTGGGCTTGTTGGGTGGTTTGTTGCAAGTGTGAGCCTTCTTTGACCAAGTTTTCAAATGCCTTGGTGCCTTCTTCTTGGGCTTTGGCAAAAGCGCCCAAACCTGCCAGCCAAATGTGCTGAGCCGAGTCTTTCATGCGCTGGCTCATTTGCTGGGGGTCAAATTCAGGGGGGGTGCTGGCCATGGTGGTTCCTTGGGGAGTGAAAATTCATCATAGTCCAACCTCTGGCTGGAATATTAAACCCCTACAATTGTCAAACTTACAGAGAAATACCCTGAATCCATGTTGTGGTACGCCGTCCATTCCCGACCCAAGCAAGAACAACGCGCCTTGGAAAACCTGCAAAACCAAGGCTATGAAGCTTGGTTGCCTTTGATCACCATAGAAAAATTGCGCCGAGGCCGACTCGCCGAGGTGATCGAGCCCATGTTCAGCCGTTATTTGTTCATTCGTTTGGACATGGAGCACACCAACTGGACGCCTATTCGCTCCACCCTTGGGGTGAGCCGTTTGGTGAGTTTTGGCAATCGCCCTGCACCCATGTCGGACGATTTAATCCAAGCCTTGCGCAACATGCCTGAACGGGCACCAGAAAAACTTTTGCAACCCGGCCAAGCGGTGCGCATGATTGATGGCCCCCTCAAAGGCTTGGACGCTGTCTATCAACAATCCGATGGCGAGTTACGCGCCATGGTGCTGGTGGATCTGATGAGCAAACAGCATTTGGTTAGCGTGGACTCGCAGCATTTGTTCCCTGTGACCATCTGAGCATGAACACGCATCCACAGCATATTGCGATCATCATGGACGGCAATGGCCGCTGGGCCAAAAAGCGTTTGATGCCGCGTACTGTTGGCCATGCGCGGGGTGCCGCCAATGTTCGCCATATCGTCAAGGCCGCCCACGCCATGGGTTTACCTTACCTCACCTTGTTTGCGTTTAGCTCGGAAAACTGGCGTCGCCCGCCAAATGAGGTGTCGGCCTTGATGGGCTTGTTTTTGCAATACCTTGAGTCTGAAGTGGCTGAAATGAAAGCGGCAGGTATTCGTCTTCGCGTGATTGGCGACCGCAGCGCGTTTGCGCCACTGTTGCAATCTCGCATCGACCAAGCCGAGCAAGATACTGCCCACAACACAGGTTTGAACTTAACGATTGCAGCCAATTACGGAGGGCAATGGGATGTTTTGACGGCAGTACGCGCATGGCAAGCAGCCCATCCCGATCGATCGCTGCAAGACTTAGACCCCGCGGGCCTTGCTGCGCACTTGAGCACTTCTGAATTACCCGACCCCGAGTTGCTCATACGCACAGGTGGGGAGTCGCGCATCAGCAACTTCTTGCTTTGGCAAACCGCTTATACAGAGCTTTATTTCACCGACCTGCATTGGCCCGATTTTGATGACGCTGCTTTGGCCAAAGCCTTGAAATGGTATGGCCAGCGTGTGCGCCGTTTTGGGCGCACAGATGAGCAGGTGCAGCAGCACCCCAGTCTGACTGAGCATACCCCCACCCAAGACCTTGTTATCCAAAGCAACATCAAGATAGGCTAATATTGCGTCTGCAGGCAATTAGCCACATTAGTTTCGAGCGCCTGCAGCTCGTCCGGGCATTGTGTATGCCCCACTTCCTTAGTTTTAAACACATCACCGACAGGTACTCCTAGATGAAGAATGAAAACCGCGCAACGCATCCCCGCAAGGACCATGCTCTGACCCGCAGTGGTCGCTGTATCGCCTTGATCGACAGTAACTACATGGCGTGGTTGCTTAAACAAAGCACCGACAGCGATGCCGAGCCAGAGGCCTATAACCGCCAAGCCCTGATCCCCACCTTGGTGCAGACCTTGAAACAAGCAGGTTTGGGCTTGGATGTTCAACGTGTTTATTGGTATAGCGACAACCCCGACAGCCAATTTGCACAAGACCAAATCGTGCGTGTGCTCGACGTCACCAGCGGCGAACCCAGTGAAGTGGCTTTCAGCGCCATGTCCGCTGACATCGCCCGTTTGTCAGAACGCAAAGCCTGCGAACACCTGTTGATCGCCAGCGATGACGACCGCTTGACCGCCAGCATCGATGAAGCCCAATTGCATGGCCTGAATGTTTACCTGTTGGCCGACGAGTCAGCCCGCCACATGGACCAGTTGATCAACGAAGACCCCGCATGGTGCCGTTTGTTGGCGCAGGCCGATCGCCGTGTGTTGCTCATTGCCCAAGCCGCGCGTGAATTAAGCGCCCAGCCTCGTGCTGCTGCCGCGCCTGCTGCGCCGCAAGACCCTGAACTGGTGCGTACCAAGTTGCAGGAAGTGGTCGATGGTTGGTGGGACGACGAGCCCGAAGACCTGCGCGAAGACTTGCGTGACGAGTTGCGCGGCAGCCATGGCATCCCACAAGAAGTAGATCGTCATATGCTGCTGCGTGTGCGTCGCGCTTTAGACCGTCCTTTGAGCTTTCCCGAGAAAAAAATCTTGCGTGAAATGGTTCGCAACAAAGTCTTGGGTGTTACTGAAGAAAGCTTGCCCGCATGACCGTTTTGGTGACCGGCGGTGCCGGTTTCATCGGGAGCAACTTTGTCCACGCGTGGTTGGCGCACCAAGAGGAAGTGCTGGTCAACCTCGACAAGCTCACCTACGCTGGCAATTTGCGCAATCTCCATGCTTTGGCGGGTGACAGCCGACACCATTTTGTGCAAGGCGACATAGGTGACACCACCTTGGTGAGCCAGTTGTTGGCGACGCACCAACCCCGCGCCGTACTGCATTTCGCCGCCGAGTCTCATGTGGACCGCTCTATCCACGGCCCCATGGATTTCATACAAACCAATGTGGTCGGCACCTTTCAGCTGCTCGAGTCGGTGCGGGCTTATTGGGCGGGGTTGGATGCTCAGGCCAAGCAGGCGTTTCGTTTTTTGCATGTCAGCACCGACGAGGTGTACGGCAGTTTGGCAGCCGATGCACCCGCCTTTAGCGAAACCCACCCCTACGAGCCCAACAGCCCTTACTCGGCCAGCAAAGCCGCTTCTGACCATTTGGTGCGTGCTTGGCACCACACTTACGGCTTGCCGGTGCTTACCACGAATTGCAGCAACAACTACGGCCCCTACCATTTCCCTGAAAAACTCATTCCCTTGGTGATACACAACGCCTTGGCGGGTAAGCCACTGCCCATTTACGGCGACGGTCAGCAGGTGCGCGATTGGTTGTACGTGGAGGACCACTGCAAAGCCATCATGCGGGTGCTGCAAGACGGCCGCTTGGGTGAAACCTACAACGTGGGCGGCTGGAACGAGAAACCCAATATCGAGGTGGTGCGCACCCTGTGTGCTTTGCTTGACGAATTGAAACCCCGTGCCGATGGCCAGTCCTACGCCACGCAGATGACGTTTGTGAAAGACCGCCCCGGGCACGACCGACGCTATGCCATTGATGCGCGTAAATTGGAGCGTGAACTCGGCTGGCGCCCCGAAGAGACCTTCGAAACAGGCTTGCGCAAAACTGTTCAATGGTATTTAAACCATGGCGATTGGGTGCAAGAAGTCACCAGCGGCAGTTACCGCGCTTGGATAGGCCAAAACTATGGCAGCTGATAGCGTTTTGCTCTTCGGGGCGAACGGTCAGTTAGGATACGCTTTGCAGGCAGAGTTGTCCGTTTTAGGGCGCTTGATCCCGCTTACTTTGGTTGATGTGGACATTGGCGACGCAAAGGCTTTGCAAGCGGTGATTCGCCACCACGCGCCGCGCTACATCGTCAATGCGGCTGCCTACACCGCTGTTGATAAAGCCGAGCAAGAGCCTGACTTGGCGCAGGCAATCAATGCCACGGCACCTGGCATCATGGCCGCCGAGGCCAAAGCCTTGGGCGCCACCATGGTGCACTACTCCACCGACTATGTTTTCAATGGACGCTCTCCCAGCCCCTACAAGGAAAGCGACGCCACCGACCCTTTGTCGGTCTATGGACGAAGCAAGCGCGATGGCGATGAGCAAGTGATGGCGCAAGCGGGTACTTTTTTCATCTTCCGAAGTTCTTGGGTGGTGGGTGCACATGGCGGCAATTTTTTGAAAACCATGCTGCGCTTGGCGCAAGAGCGCGACAGCTTGAGCGTGGTGGCCGATCAATACGGTGTGCCCACTTCGGCGCGTTGGATGGCGCAGGTCACCTGTCAGGCCTTGCAAAACCCCCAACACGCGGGTGTGAGTGGGCTTTACCACCTCAGCAATGCTGGGCGCACCACTTGGCATGGTTATGCGCAATATGTGCTGTCGCGAGCCGCGCAAATGGGTTGGCAGCTCAAAATCAAGCCCGAGGATGTCAGGGCGATTGCCACTTCCGATTACCCTTTGCCAGCGCCGCGACCTGCCAACTCCGTGCTTGACACCGGCTTGGTGCAGCAAAGTTTGGGTTTGGTCATTCCCGCTTGGGAGTTTGGCGTGGACGAGGTTTTATCGACTTTAAGAGCGCAAGGCGCTTAAAAGTTTATCAACCGCCGAATAAAAAAATAATATCGGCGGTCAATAAAACTTATTCTGCTGCAGGGATTAGAGCTGACGCCAATGTGCCGGCTGTATTTAAAGCTTGTACCCATTGGGGCATGCGACCGCGACCGGTCCAGGTATTGGCGGAATTAGCAGGGTCACGGTATTTAGGCGCTACTTTTTTACCCGCAGTTGCACGTTTGGCCTTGGGTGCCTTGGCTGCGGTGGTTTTAGAAGTAACTTTTTTGCCTTTGGTTTTGCTGCCCAAAGCAGCGGCAATGTCGGCGGCGCTCAAACCAGCACTGTGGGCGATTTGAACAATTTGTGCCAACGCTTTGGCGTGACCACGCGACATCAAGCGCTGTTCTTCTTTTTCCAGTTTGATTCTGGCGGCGCGGATTTTTTCAAGTTGGTTAATAGGGCTGGTTCGTGCCATTGAATATCTCCAAATAATTCATTAATCAAACTTTATTATAATACAAATATTAATACGAGTATATATTTTTATATCTCTTAATAATAAAAAATATATTGAGCAGATTATCAATTTATTCAAAATACTTTATTCCTTAAGAGGCAGGCTAGCATTAGCCAAGGCAACACGAATGCGGCACAATAGGTCTAACTTATTCAACAACTGCCATGTCCAGTCCACACCCTTTTGCCACAGCCAACAGCGACAAAGCCGACATACTGGCCCGAGCTTTGCCCTATATCCGCAAGTTCCATGGCAAAACCTTGGTGATTAAATACGGTGGCAACGCCATGACTGACCCGCAGTTGCAAGCCGGCTTTGCCCAAGATGTGGTGCTTCTCAAGCTGGTGGGCATGAACCCTGTGGTGGTGCACGGGGGCGGGCCACAAATTGAAAACGCGTTGCAGCGCTTGGGCAAAAAGGGCGAGTTCGTTCAAGGTATGCGGGTGACTGACGCCGAAACCATGGAAGTGGTGGAGTGGGTGTTGGCGGGTGAGGTGCAGCAAGACATCGTGGGCTTGATCAACCAAGCGGGTGGCAAGGCCGTGGGCCTCACAGGGCGTGACGGCGGCATGATCCGAGCGCGTCAATTGAAGATGCAAGACAGCACAGACCCCAGCAAAGAAGTCGATGTAGGGCAGGTAGGCGATATCGTCAGCGTCGACCCCAGCGTGGTCAAGGCACTGCAAGACGACGCCTTCATTCCCGTCATCAGCCCGATTGGCTTTGGTGAAAGTAACGAGAGCTACAACATCAACGCCGATTTGGTGGCTTCCAAACTTGCCACGGTGTTGAAGGCTGAAAAGTTGGTGTTGTTGACCAATACCGAGGGTGTGTTGGACAAAGCTGGCAACCTCTTGCGTGACCTAAGCGCTCGCCAAATTGACGCTTTATTTGCCGACGGCACCCTGAGCGGCGGCATGTTGCCCAAAATCAGCGGTGCGTTGGACGCTGCCAAAAGCGGGGTCAATTCGGTGCATATCATTGATGGACGGGTGCCCCACGCCTTGTTGTTGGAAATCCTCACCGATCAAGCTTTTGGTACCCTGATTCGTTCGCACTGACTTTCAAGGAGTCTTCGATGGCCACAGAGCAGACCAGCAGTTCATCCTCTGATGCACAGGCCACACCACGCAAGCGGCCCAAGCCTGGTGAGCGGCGCATTCAAATCCTGCAAACACTGGCGGCCATGCTCGAGCAGCCAGGGGCTGAGCGCATCACCACCGCCGCACTGGCCGCTCGCTTAGAGGTAAGCGAAGCCGCGCTGTACCGTCATTTCGCCAGCAAGGCGCAGATGTTTGAAGGACTGATCGAATTCATTGAAACCAGCATCTTCAGTTTGCTCAACCAAATCGCTGAGCGAAGCGACGCCTCTGCCGTGAAAGCACGTCACATGGTGACGGTGTTGCTGCAGTTTGCCCAGCGAAACCCCGGCATGGCAAGGGTGATGGTGGGTGACGCCTTGGTGTTTGAAAACGACCGCCTTGAGCAGCGCATGAACCAGTTCTTTGAACGCTTTGAATCCAGCTTGCGCCAAGTCTTGCGAGACCAAGCGCAGTCGCAGTCCTCATTGACACCTACGGTAGAGGCCAATGTGCAGGCCTCGGTTTTGGTGTCATTTGTGGTGGGGCGCTTGCAGCGTTTTGCCCGAAGCGGCTACAAACGCTTGCCCACAGAGCATATGGACGCCAGCTTGGCGCTTCTTACATAACCGCGCCCAGCTGCCACGGCACAAACTCGTTTTGCCCATAGCCGTGCTGCTCGCTTTTGCTGGCCTCACCTGAAGCGCAGGCAATGATGCGCTGAAAAATTTCCTCGCCTTTGGCTTGCACCGTGCTGCCGCCATCGACCACGTCGCCGCAGTTGATGTCCATGTCATCGGTTTGGCGTTGCCACAACGCGGTGTTGGTGGAAAGTTTGAGTGACGGTGAGGGCGCGCAGCCATAGGCCGATCCGCGACCTGTGGTGAAGCAAATCAGGTTGGCGCCGCCCGCGACTTGACCGGTGGCGCTGACGGGATCGTAGCCGGGTGTGTCCATGTAGACAAAGCCATGCGCCTTGACCTTCTCGGCGTACTCGTACACCGCTTGCAAATTGCTGGTGCCGCCTTTGGCCACTGCGCCGAGGGACTTCTCCAAAATGGTGGTCAAGCCCCCCGCTTTGTTGCCAGGGGAGGGGTTGTTGTTCATCTCGCCTTGGTGCATGGCGGTGTAATGCTCCCACCAGCGGATGCGCTCGACCAATTTTTCGCCCACCTCGCGGCGCACTGCGCGGCGCGTCAGCAGGTGCTCGGCACCATAAATTTCAGGCGTTTCGCTCAGAATGGCGGTGCCGCCGTGCGCCACCAGCAAGTCGACCGCCGCGCCCAAGGCTGGGTTGGCGCTGATGCCCGAATAACCGTCTGAGCCGCCACACTGCAGCCCCACGGTGATGTGCGCCACGCTGCACGGCACACGCTGGGACTGGTTCACCGTGGGCAGCATGGCCTTGACCAACTCGATGCCCTTGGCCACCGTCAAACGGGTGCCTCCACTGTCTTGGATGTTGAAGGTTTGCAGCGTGCTGCCCTCGGCCAAGCCGCTGTGCGACATCCACGATTTGAGTTGATTGGCCTCGCAGCCCAAGCCGATGGCCAACACACCCGCGAAATTGGGGTGGGTGGCGTAGCCCGCCATGGTGCGCTCCAGCACCTGCATCCCTAAGCCTTCGGTGTCCATGCCGCAGCCTGTGCCGTGGGTCAGGGCGATGACACCATCCACGTTGGGAAAGTCGGCCAAAGCAGCGGGGTGAATGGTCTTGGAGAAATGGTCAGCGATGGCGCGGGCGACGGTGGCCGAGCAATTCACGCTGGAGAGGATGCCAATGTAGTTGCGCGTGGCCACGCGGCCGTCCGCACGCACATAGCCCATGAACTCGGCGTGGCGAGCCGGGGCCTCGGGTTTGACATCGGCGCAAAACGCATAGTCGCGTGCAAAGTCGCCCTTGTTGGGGCCCATGTCAAGGTTGTGGGTATGCACATGCTCGCCGGGCGCGATGTCTTTGGAGGCAAAGCCAATGATTTGGTTGTAACGGCGCACTGGCGCACCCGTGGCGACGGCGCGGGTGGCGATTTTGTGACCCGGCGGGATCAGGCCACGCACGGCCATGCCCTCCACCATAGCGCCCGAGAGCAGTTGTTGGCGGCTGATGACCACGTCATCGGCGGGATGGAGGCGAATAAAAGTACTCATGAAAAAACCGATATCAAGAAGCCATCAAACGGGGCAGCCAAAGGGAAATACTGGGTACATAGGTGATCAAAATCAAGCTGCCAATCAGCGGCACCAACCACGGCAAGATCGCCATGGTGGTGCGTTCCACACTCAAGTTGGCCACCCGTGCCAGCACGAACAGCACCATGCCCATGGGCGGGTGCAACAAACCAATCATCAGGTTCAAAACCATGACCAATCCGAAGTGAACCAAGTCAATGCCGAGTTGCTGGCAGATGGGAACCAAAATAGGAACCAAAATGGTGATGGCGGCAGTGGGTTCCAAAAAACAACCGACAAACAGCATGAGCAAATTGGCCAGCAACAAAAACTGCCAAGGCTGGTCGGTCACGCCTAAGACCCATTGGCCAATGGCCGCGGTTACGCCAGTGGCTGTCAGCAACCAACCAAAAATGCTGGCAGCTGCCACGATAAAGAGCACTGTGGCGGTGGTCTCTACGGTGTCGAGGCAGATCTTGACAAACAGCTTGAAATGCAAAGTGCGGTACCACAGAAAACCCAAGATCAGTGCCCACACACAGGCGGCAATTGCACCCTCCGTGGGTGTAAAAACGCCCGTGGTCATGCCGCCAATCAGCAGCACAGGCGTCATGATGGGCAGCACCGCTTGAAAGTTAAAGAGCTTGTCCGCGGCAAACAGCAGCACCAAACCGACCAGCACCGTGAGTTGCGCTTGGGTACCGACTTCGGTGACCAACAACCAAATGACCAACGGCCAACTGATGACCACCAAGGTTTCACCCAAGGCTTTCAATAACTTGGGCCACTCAAACTTCACATCGCCACCCCAGCCGTTTTTATGGGCGAAGTAAGCTACGGTAAGCATCATTAACAAGGCCATGACCACGCCTGGAACGATACCGGCCAAAAACAGCGAACCCACCGACACATTGGCCATCATGCCGTAGATGACAAACGGCAGGCTGGGTGGAATGATGGGGCCCAAAGTGGCAGACGCAGCGGTCACACCCACGGCAAATTCGGGGTCGTAGCCATGGTCGGTCATGGCTTTGATTTCGATGGTGCCCAAACCTGCTGCGTCAGCGATTGCCGTGCCACTCATGCCAGCAAACACCACCGAGCCCACCACGTTCACATGGCCCAAACCGCCTTTGAGCCAGCCCACCAATGCCAGCGCATAGCTGTAAATGCGGTGGGTGATACCCGCAGTGTTCATGAGGTTGCCGGCCAAGATGAAAAACGGCACAGCCAGTAAAGGAAAGCTGTCAATGCCGGAGACCATGCGGTGAACCACCACAAAGGGTGGCGAGCTGGGAACAAACAACAAATAGATGAGGGAGGCGGCCGCCATGGCCATGGCCACGGGCAAGCCACCACTGAGTAAAAACAAAAAAATAATTTTTAACATGCTGGCCTTAAAGGTTTTCGGGGCGTTCAAGCACGCTATGGCCTTGTTGCCAGTGACGCCGCATGACCCACACGCTGCGCCATGTCATCAGCACAAACGCCAGTAACACCACGCCGTAGACGATGTTCATGGGCAGGTTGACGATGGTCATTTGGTAGTTACCCATTTTTTGCATCAGCAACCAAGTGAGGTAGCTCGCCGTTGCCAAAAACGCCACCCGCAACACATCAGTCAGCAAAGACAAACTGCGTGCCAAACCACGGGGCATGAAGCGGTAGAAAAAATCAACTTGAATATGGTTGTTTTTGGCCACCCCAATGACCGCGCCCACGAACACCGTGGCAATCAATAGGTAGCGGGCGATTTCTTCGGTCCATGCAGCAGAATCGTTGAACACATAGCGGGTGATGAACTGGTAGAGCACCGTCAAACCTAATGCCCAGAAAAAAAACAATGCAAGCCAAGCTTCGGCAATGGTGCCTGAAAGATCAACCGATTCATCCGCATCGCCAAAGGAGGCGGCCAGCTTATCAAGGTCGGCGCTCATTTGGCTGCTTGAACGCGGTCGTAGTCGGCGCGGGACAAACCCATGCTTTCAACAGGTTTGTTTTTCAGCACGGCGTCTTGAAAACTTTTGCGGTTGACTTCCACCACCTGCAAGCCTTTTTTCTTGAAAGTGTCGATCAATTCGACTTCGCGTTTTTTGATTTTGGCTGTGGCTCTGGCGGCAGCTTCTTGCATTACTTCGGTAAACATTTTTTGCTCAGCAGGGCTGAGTGTGCTCCACACATGGGGCGCAACCATGGTCACCAAGCCGTCAACAATATGCCCCGTCAGCATGATGGCTTTTTGCACTTCAAAGAACTTTTTGGCCTCAATGGTGGTGAGGGGGTTTTCTTGAGCATCCACCGTGCCGTTTTGCAGTGCCAAGTAAACCTCGGCAAAAGCGATGGGCGTGGGGTTGGCGCCGCAGGCTTGCCACGTCGCGGTGTAGGCGGGAGCGTCGGGAACGCGGATTTTCAAACCCTTGATGTCCGCACATTGGCCAAAGGTTTTTTGGGCGGTGGTATGTCTGGCGCCATAGTAGGTGTAGGCGGTGACTTGAATGCCAGTTTTGTTGCGAAATTCGTTGACCATCTCTTGGAATAAAGCGCTTTTGGAGTAAGCCAGCAAATGGTCGCCATCGCGGAAGATGAAGGGGTAGTAGGCGATGCCAAAGCGGGGGTAGCTACGCGCAGCAAAAGAGGGGCCGCTGATGATGATGTCAACCGATCCCAAGGTCAGGCCTTGGTTCAAATCGGTTTCTTTGCCCAAACTAGACGCAGGAAACACCTGAATATCAAACTTGCCATTGCTGCGTTTTTTGATTTCTTCTGCTGCCCAAACCGACTCGGTGTGGTAGGGCTCTGAGGACTCATACACATGGGCCCATTTGAGTTTTTGTTGAGCCAAAGACACGCAAGGCAGGCCAGCACACACGGCCAGCAACACCAAACAAAAGCGGTAAAAAGAGATGAAACGCATGGCGAAAGGCTTTCTGGGGAATTGGGAATACTTGCATGCACCATACCGCTGCGTCAAGTCTTGCCTCATCCGCATAAACCCGTAGCCAAGGGCTTGACTGCGAAGCCCTATCATCCTTGGTTACGCCATGAACCCTATCAATTCAGGAAACCCCATGCGATTACAAGGCAAGCACATACTCATTACCGCCGCTGGGCAGGGCATTGGCAAGGCGACGGTTTTGGCCATGGCAGCCGAGGGCGCAACCGTTTGGGCCACCGACGTTAACCCCGGTTTGCTTGAAGGGTTCAAGGGCATGGCACAGGTGCACACCGCTGTGCTGGACGTGATGGACAAAGCCGCCATCCAAGCGCAGATTGGCGCCATGGACCGTATCGATGGATTGTTCAACTGCGCTGGCTATGTGCACAGTGGTACCGCCTTGACCGCCACCGATGACGACTGGAACTTGGCATTCAACCTGAATGTGCGCTCGCAATTTTGGGCGATTCAAGCAGCCTTGCCCAAGATGATTGCTCAAGGCGGTGGCAGCATCATCAACATGGCCAGTGTGGCCTCTAGCTTGAAAGGCCTGCCCAACCGCTTTGTGTATGGCGCCAGTAAAGCTGCTGTCATTGGTTTGACCAAAGCAGTGGCCGCCGACCATGTGCGCCAAGGAATACGTTGCAATGCAATTTGCCCAGGCACAGTGGATACACCCTCTTTGCAAGACCGCATCGACAGCCAAGCCGATCCGGTGCAAGCTCGCAAAGACTTCATCGCTCGACAACCCATGGGCCGTTTAGCGCAAGCCCATGAAATAGCGCCCATTGTGGTGTTTTTGGCCAGCGACGAGTCGCAATTCACCACCGGTCAGGCCTACTCGGTCGACGGCGGCATGACCATTTGATTTTTTAGGAACAAAGATGAATCAACTCGATATGAAAGGTCGCCACGCAGTGGTGACGGGGGGCGCTAGCGGTTTGGGTTTTGCCATGGTCGAGCGCTTGCTGCGCTCGGGTGCACAAGTGACCGTATGGGACTATGACGCTGCCGGCATGGCCAAGGCCGAAGCAGAGTTTAAAAAAGCGGTGCCTGGCGCGGTGGTGCACAGTGTGAAAGTCGATTTAACCCAGCACGCTGAAGTGGTGGCCGCTGTCAAGCAAAGCATTGCATTGGTGCCTGTGGACGCTTTAGTCAACAGCGCGGGCATTTCCGGCCCGAACATGAAATCGTGGGATTACCCGCTGGCCGATTGGCACAAGGTGTTTGACATCAATGTCAACGGCTTGTTCTACTGCTGCCGCGAACTGGCACCCCACATGAAGGCGCGTAACTATGGGCGCATCGTCAACATTGCCTCAGTGGCAGGCAAAGACGGCAACCCCAATGCCAGCGCTTACAGCGCCAGCAAAGCCGCAGTGATTGCATTGACCAAATCGCTGGGCAAAGAATTGGCTGATACGGGTGTGCGCGTGAACTGCGTCACACCCGCCGCAGTCAAAACCCCCATCTTTGACCAACTCACGCCCGAGCACATACAGTTCATGTTGAGCAAAATTCCCATGGGCCGCTTTGGCACCCCTGATGAAATTGCTGCCATGGTGGCATGGTTGTGCACCGAGGACTGCTCCTTTTCAACAGGTGCAGTGTTCGATTTGTCGGGCGGTCGGTCCACCTATTGATTTTTTTACAGGAGCAAAAATGAAACTTGTGCGCTATGGCCAAATGGGCCGCGAAAAACCCGGCCTCATTGATACAGACGGCAAACTGCGTGACTTAAGCCATGTCATCGCCGATGTTACGCCAGAGCACTTGAGCGACAAAGCCTTGGCCAAACTCGCACGCATCAAAACCGCCACACTTCCTTTGGTCAAGGGCAAGCCTCGCATGGGTTGTCCCATCAGCCATGTGGGTAAATTTATTGCCATTGGTTTGAACTACGCAGACCATGCGGCTGAATCCAATCTGCCAGTGCCCAAAGAGCCGGTGGTGTTCATGAAAGCCAACAGTTGTGTACAAGGCCCCAATGACGACATCATGTTGCCCAAAGGCTCGGTCAAGTCAGACTGGGAAGTCGAGCTTGGCGTAGTGATTGGTACTCGTGCCAGCTATGTGTCGCAAGCGCAAGCCCTGAACTATGTCGCTGGCTATTGCACCATCAACGATGTGTCCGAGCGTGAGTACCAGCTCGAGCGTGGCCTCACCTGGGACAAGGGCAAGGGTTGCGACACCTTTGGCCCCATCGGTCCATGGTTGGTCACGCGTGACGAAGTACCTCAACCCCAGCGCTTGGCTATGTGGCTTGACGTGAATGGCGTTCGTATGCAAACTGGCAACACCAAAACCATGGTGTTTAATGTCGCTAAATTGGTCAGCTACGTCAGCCAGTTCATGACCCTGATGCCTGGCGACGTCATCACCACCGGCACTCCTCCAGGTGTGGGCATGGGCATGAAGAAAAACGGCAAGCCTGCACCTGTTTTCCTTAAGGCGGGTGACACCATGTCCTTGGGTATTGCGGGCTTGGGCGAGCAGCACCAAAAGGTTGTGGCTTACAAAAAGCATTGAAAAAGGTGTGATGTGAAAAAAGCGGTCCTTGTCTTTCTGTCCTTGGTGTTATTGCACGGGACCGCTGTCACACAAACCCCCGCTGACAAAACAGTGGTGCCGCAAGAGGTTTACAGACAGCCGGTGGCAGGTTTGACTTCTAAGCAAATGCAAGTCTTCCTCAAGGGGGAGCGGGTCTTCACCAATTTTTGGATGGCGGTAAACAACCCCGTCATTCCGTTGGTGTGGGATTTGTCTCAACCTGGACCTGCTGGCGGCGAGTGGGGCTTGGGCCCTATGTTTTTGGCGACCAACTGTGCTTCTTGCCACCTCAATGCGGGGCGCGGCAGAGCTTTAGACAACAGCGGCAGTTTGGCTATTCAGCATGTGTTGCGCATCTCGGTGCCAGGTGAGGGACCGCATGGCTCGCCCAAGCCGGACCCCAACTATGGGACAGAGATCCAAATGTTTGACACCATCACCCGCAAAGACACCGAGGTGAGAGCTGGCGAAGCCGAGGTGTATATCGACTGGTCTGCCAAGGCCTTCAGCTTCCCCGATGGTGAGACCTTAGAGCTTAGACAACCCAAGGTAAGGGTTGACAAGCTCAACTTTGGTCCGCTTGCTGACGGTGTGATGCTTTCGCTTCGCAACAGCCAAGCCATGGTGGGCATGGGCTACTTGGAAGCCATTGCGGAAAAAGACATTTTGCACGTCGCACAGCAGCAAAAGGGGCAGGGATTGAATGGCCGTCCCAACTATGTGCGCGACGACATCAACAACAAACAGGCCATGGGGCGTTTTGGCTGGAAGGCTAACCAACCCAGTATCCGACAGCAAATTGCCTCGGCCTTTGGTTCAGACATAGGCGTCACCTCTTCTGTTTACCCTTTCACCAACTGCACGCCTGTGCAGCACGAGTGCTTGGCCGCCATCAAAGCCCCTAAGCCAGAGTTGCGCCCCGATATGTGGGACGCCATCACTTTTTGGACGCAGGCCTTAGAGACACCCGAGCGACGAGACGTCGACAAACCCGAAGTCAAGCGTGGTGAAGCTTTGTTTGCATCCTCTGGGTGCGCCATGTGCCATGTGCCCGAGTGGCGCACCGGCAAGTATGCAGCGGTGCCATCCATCTCTAACCAGCGTATTCGCCCCTATACCGACTTGCTGTTGCACGACATGGGCCCCGATTTAGCCGATGGCCGCCCCGACTTCAAAGCCAGCGGCAACGATTGGCGTACCCCGCCGTTGTGGGGTATAGGTTTGTCCAAGCAGGTGAGTGCCAGCACTTCGTTTTTGCACGATGGACGTGCGCGTAATTTGCTTGAGGCCGTGGTGTGGCATGGCGGCGAAGCGAAGCCTTCGCGCGACAAGTTCACGGCTTTACCGGCCGAGCAGCGCAAAGACTTGATAACTTTTTTAGAGTCGCTTTAACTTAGCTGGTCAGGGTGACCGTTTGTATGCCACTCAGGCCAGGTAGCGCAAAACTCTCAGGGTCAAACGCAGTGTCCCCCTCGGGGTCGGGGACGCCGGTGGTTTTCAAGCCCTGAAAGTCAAACAAGCTGTGGTCCAGCAGGTGAGAGGGTGCCACGTGTTGCAGCGAATTGAACATGATGTCCAACCGCCCTGGGTGTTTTTTCTCCCACTCGCGCAGCATATTGCCCACTTGCTGGCGCTGTAAACCGTCTTGGCTGCCGCACAAGGTGCAAGGAATGATGGGAAACGCGCGGTGCGCGGCCCAGCGCTCTAAATCGCGCTCAGCCACAAAAGCCAAGGGCCGAATCACGATATGGTGGCCTGCGTCACTCACCAACTTCGGCGGCATGCTTTTCAACTTGCCAGCGAAAAACATGTTCAGAAAAAAGGTGTGCAAGATGTCATCGCGGTGATGCCCTAAGGCAATTTTGGTCGCGCCAATTTCATCGGCGACGCGGTACAAAATGCCTCGACGCAACCTGCTGCACAGGCTGCACATGGTTTTGCCCTCGGGAATTTTGCTCTTGACGATGGAGTAAGTGTCTTGGGTTTCGATGCGAAAAGGCACGCCAAGCGTGCTGAGGTAGTCAGGCAACACATGCGCTGGGAAACCGGGTTGTTTTTGGTCTAAGTTGACCGCGATGATGTCAAAGTGAATCGGTGCACGCGCTTTGAGTTTGAGCAAAATGTCGAGCATGCCGTAACTGTCTTTGCCGCCCGACATGCAGACCATGACTTTGTCGCCTTCTTCAATCATGTTGTATTGAACAATGGCTTGGCCAACCTGTCGGCACAGGCGTTTTTCCAGTTTTTGGGTTTCACGTTCAATCTGCATGGTGTTCACCATGATCCAGCCTCCATGCGGATAGCGACTTCGCAGTCGTCAAAAATTTCAAGCTTGGTGATTTTCACCCTGACCGCCTTCACCCCCTGCAGACCCATTAAGCGGTGACAGAGTTTGCCAATCATGGTCTCGAGCAAGCTGACATGTTGTGCAGTGCATTCATCGATGATGATTTGACGTACCAAGCGGTAATCCAACACGCGAGAAATATCGTCATCGGCGGGCAGCAGTGGCTGAGCGCCTAAGCTTAGCTCGGCGTCGACCTGAATGGGTTGGGGTGCTTTTTTCTCATGCGCCAAGATGCCAAGATCCGCGTTAAAACGCAAACCGCTTAAAGTGAGAATTTGGTTGCCGTTGGAGTTCATAGGGTTTTTTACATCAGCGAAAAATCACGCTCAAATTTCATCAGATGCTGGCCACCATCCACCAACAAGCTGGTGCCAGTGACAGAACTGTTGGTTATGGCAAATAACACCGCGGCCACCACATCTTCCACACTGGAGGAGCGTCCTAAAGGGGAGAGTTGATGCAGTTGCTCAAACTTTTCATCGCTGAGCAAGTGACTGGTCAATGTCAGGCCAGGCGCTACGCCCACCACCCGCAATTGAGGTGCCAAGGCTTGTGCCAACATGGTTGTGGCGGCTTGCAGCGCCGCTTTGGAGAGGGTGTAGCTGAAAAAATCGGGGTTGTAGTTCCAAAGCTTTTGGTCCAGCATGTTCACCACCACGCCACTGGTTTGGCGTTGTTTCACATGGGCGTGCAGCAGTTGTGCCAAGACGATAGCTGCCCCAGTGTTGCTGCGCAAATGCTGCTCCATGGGCGCAAAGCCAAAATTTTCTGCGCTGTCGTGTTCGAAAAGCGCTGCGCTGTTGACCACCGCATCCAATTGCCCCATGTTCTGCTGTGCAGCTTCAAACAACGCTCGCACCTGCGTTTCCTCGCTCAAGTCGGCAGAAAAAACGTTTGCGCCTGCGGTAAGTGCAGCACAGTCATGGGCTGTTTGTTGGGCCTCTTGTGCCGAGTGTCTGTAGTGCACTGCCACCCGCCAGCCAGCCCGAGCCAGCCCCAAGGCGATGGCTCGGCCCAAGCGCTTGCCTGCACCGGTAACCAGCACAGCAGGAGTCGAAGCGATCAGGGCAGCAGAGGGCATGGACGACAATCAATCTATGGACACACAGGCAAAGAGTTTAGCGACTGGCTTGCAGGCCTTGATTCGCAAGCGCTTGCAAGCCGATGGCGGTTGGTTAAGCTTTGACCGCTTCATGGCCTTGGCGTTGTACGCGCCTGGGTTGGGTTACTACGCTGCGGGACAAGCTCAGATCGGTCGCATGCCAGCACAGGGCAGTGATTTTGTCACCGCGCCCGAAATATCGGCTTATTTCGGCAAGGCTTTGGCGCGCAGTGTGGCCGAGGCCTTGACGCACACACAAACCCAAGCGGTGTTGGAATTTGGTGCTGGCAACGGCACGCTGGCCGCGCAATTGTTAGAGACCTTGGGGGACTTGGTGCAAAGCTACACCATCGTCGAGGTATCTGGCGCTTTGCGTGAACGCCAAGCCCAAACGCTGGCGGCTTTTGGCCAGCGTGTGCAGTGGCTCAGTGAATTGCCTGAAAGCATCAACGCCGTGGTGGTTGGCAACGAGGTACTCGACGCCATGCCGGTGCGACTTTTGCGGCGTACAGCCGGTAGGTGGCATGAGCGTGGCGTGGCCTGGGATGACGCGTCATGCGCCTTTGCTTGGCACGATTGCGTCACTGATGAACGTCCGCCACTGGACATCGAGGGCAATCACGATTACCTGACCGAAATTCATCCCCAAGGACTGGCATTTATTCGAAGTGTGGGCGAGCGCTTGCGCAGTGGCGCAATGTTCTTGATCGACTACGGCTTTCCTGAGGCTGAGTACTACCATGCTCAACGCCACATGGGAACGATGATGTGCCACCAAGCGCATCAAAGCGATGGCGACCCTTTGCAAAGTGTTGGGTTTAAGGACATCACTGCCCACGTCAATTTCACTGGCGTGGCTTTAGCTGCGCAAGAAGTGGGCTTGGAAGTGCTGGGCTACACCAGCCAAGCACATTTTTTGCTCAACAACGGGTTGATCGGTTTGTTAGAGGACGCATCCTTGCCAGAAAAGGCCATGGCGCAAAAACTCATCACTGAACACGAGATGGGCGAGTTATTCAAAGTCATCGCCTTGGGGCCAGGCAAGGTTTGGGCGCCCTTGGGTTTTGTGCAAGGCGATAGAACACACAGGTTATAGACATATGTTTCGTTGGTTGATTGTGGTTTTCTTGGCCTTGCTGCTGATACAAGGCATTACCCCTTGGCTGGAAAAACTGGGGTTTGGCCGCTTGCCAGGCGACTTGCGCTTTCGTTTGTTTGGCCGTGATTTTTTTCTCCCTTTAACTACCACCATTATTCTCAGCATGGTGTGCGCTGGTTTGTCACGGTTGCTCTAAGGACTTCTGCGACAGTTAACATGAAGCCATGGAAAAGCTGTTCAACCTATTGCGCCCAAGCTCTCAAAGCCAATCTGGCTTAGTCAAGTGGTGGTTGCTGTCACTTTTGGTGGTGGTCGCATTTGCTGCAAGCTGGTTTTACCCAGACATCAAAAACAAGTTAAGCGCTGTCTTGCACGGCGATGAAACGGCTGTGACTGCAGATGCAATCCCCAAGGCTGACAACAGCAAAACAGCCGGTAGCGGCAAAAATTCCAAAGGTGGCAAGGGCGGCTCTGAAGGCTCGCGCAGCACGCCAGTGAGTGTGGGTGAGGTGCGTCTGATGGATATTCGCTACACCGTTCAAGCCGCGGGGACTTTGGTTGCGCTCAACACGGCTGTCGTACGCGCCAAGGTGGATGGTGAACTCAAAGCCTTGCGTTTCACAGAAGGACAGCTTGTGCAAGCTGGACAGGTGTTGGCTGAAATTGATGCCAGGCCGTTTGAAGCGCAACTCAACCAAGCCCAAGGACAGTTTGCCCGAGATGCCGCACTCATGAAAAATGCGGAACTGGATTTGCAACGCTACCAAGACTTGCTGAGCAAGGACGCTATTGCCCGTCAGCAGGTTGAAACACAAGCTGCTTTGGTGCGTCAATTGCAAGGCACGGTACAAGCCGATCAAGCGCAAATCGACATGGCCAAACTGCAACTTTCCTACACCCGCGTTAACGCGCCCATCAGTGGGCGTTTGGGCTTAAAGCAAGTCGAGTTGGGCAGTTTGGTGCGCTCTAGCGACCCCAATGGCTTGGTCAACATCACGCAAACCCAGCCTATGTCAGTGGTGTTTTCAGTGCCCGAGATGCATGTTCCCTTGATCATGCGCAAATTGAAAGCGGGTCAAGCCCTTCCCGTCCAAGCGTGGGACCGTGAGCAAAAAGTACGCTTGGCCCAAGGGCGGGTCAGCACCACTGACAACGCCATTGATGTGGCCACCAGCACCTTGCGTTTGAAAGCCACCTTGGACAACCGCGACGGCAGTTTGTTTCCCAACCAGTTTGCCAACATTCGTTTACAACTCGATACCTTTAAGAATGTGGTGGCCGTGCCTTCACAAGCGGTTCAACGCGGCGCGGCAGGCACCTTTGTGTATGTGGTTCAAGCGGACAACACGGTACAAGTGCAAGCCGTGCAACTCGAGGCAGTCGAGGGCGATTGGCAAGCCGTGAAAGCAGAGCTCAAAGCCGGTCAACAAGTCGTCACGGATGGCGCTGACCGTTTGCGCAGCGGCAGTGTGGTGGAGGTGGTGAAAGCGCCCAAACCATGAACCTGTCGCGGCTGTTCATTCTGCGACCGGTGGCCACTTCGTTGACGATGTTGGCTTTGTTGCTGTGCGGTGCTTTGGCTTACCGGTTTTTACCCGTGGCTTCATTGCCGCAAATTGATTACCCCACGGTTCAGGTGAGCACCCTTTACCCGGGCGCAAGCCCCGAGGTGATGACCGCAACAGTCACCGCACCCCTTGAGCGACAACTCGGGCAAATGCCAGGCTTGGACCAAATGACCTCAGTCAGCTCTGGTGGCGCCTCGGTCATTACTTTGCGCTTCTCGCTGAAGTTGCCCCTGGATGTGGCAGAGCAACAGGTGCAAGCCGCCATCAATGCCGCTGCGGGGGTGTTACCCGCAGACTTGCCTATGCCGCCCGCTTATAGCAAGGTCAACCCAGCTGATGCACCTGTGTTGACCTTGGCCATCAGCTCGCCGTCGCTACCTATCACGCGTGTGCATGACATGGTGGAAAACCGCTTGGCCATGCGTTTATCGCAAGTCGCTGGCGTGGGCTTGGTCAGCATCGCTGGTGCTCAGCGTCCCTCGGTGCGGGTGCAAGTCAACAGCCAAGCTTTGAGCGCTGCAGGTTTTTCGTTGGAGGACGTTCGTACTGCCATTAACCAAGCCAATGTGAGTATGGCCAAGGGCAGTTTGGATGGCCCCGCCCGCGCTTCCAGTTTGGATGCGAATGACCAAATGCAATCGGCGCAAGACTATGCCAATTTGGTGTTGGCCTATAAAAACGGCAACCCTTTGCGCCTACGCGATGTGGCCATCATCAATGACGCGCCTGAGAACAACCGTTTGTCGGCATGGGCCAATGCGCAGCCTGCCATTGTGTTGAATATTCAGCGTCAACCCGGTGCGAATGTGATTGACACAGTGCAAAGGGTGCAGGCCTTGCTTCCTGCTTTACGTGCGGCTTTGCCAGCGAGTTTGGATGTGCAGGTCATGACCGACCGCACCACCACCATCCGTGCCTCGGTGCGGGACGTGCAATTCGAGCTGCTGTTGTCGGTGGCCTTGGTGGTGATGGTTATTTTTGTATTTCTGCGCAGTGCATCTGCCACCTTGATTCCTGCGGTGGTCGTGCCCTTGTCACTGGTGGGTACTTTTGCGGTCATGTACTTGGCAGGTTTTTCGGTCAACAACCTCACCTTGATGGCGCTCACAGTGGCCACAGGCTTTGTGGTGGACGACGCCATCGTCATGATCGAAAACATAGCTCGCTTTTTACAAGACCCAGAGCAGCCACGAACTCCTGAGCAAGCGGCCATTGAAGGCGCCCAGCAAATTGGTTTCACCATTGTGTCGCTGACTTTCTCGCTGATTGCTGTTTTGATTCCCTTGCTGTTCATGGGCGATGTGGTGGGTCGCTTGTTTCATGAGTTTGCTATCACCTTGGCTGTGTCGATTTTGATTTCAGCCTTCGTCTCTCTAACCCTCACCCCCATGCTATGTGCTCATGTGTTGCGGGCGCAAAAGAATGAGCAAGATACCTTGGACTCGGGTGTTTGGTTGAAACAACTGATCGCCATCTATGGGAAGGGTTTGAATTGGGTGCTGGACCGACCTTTGGCCACCTTGGCCACATTTGCTTTGACGGTGGTGCTGACCGTTGCCGCTTACCTGATCAGCCCCAAAGGATTTTTCCCTTTGCAAGACACGGGGGCGGTACAAGTCATCACTGAGGGCACTCAGTCGACATCATTTGAGGCGATGTCCGAGCGTCAACAAGCTTTAGCGCGATTACTGCTGAAAGACCCTGCGGTGCAAAGTCTCACCTCGTTCATTGGTGTTGATGGACCCAACGCCAGTTTAAATGCGGGTCGCATGACTTTGAACTTGGTGCCTAAGGCTCAGCGTCCCGAAGGCTTACCAACCACCTTAGAGCGTCTTCAGTTGCTGAGCCAGCAAATCTCTGGCTTGCAGGTTTATCTTCAACCTCTGCAAGATTTAAGTTTGGAAGACCGAGTGACGCGCAATCCGTTTCGTTTTTTGCTCAGCGGCCCCGATGGCGAGGCTCTGGGATATTGGGCCAAGCGTCTGCAAGAGCGTGCACGCTTAGACCCTGCTCTCGCTGATGTGGCAAGCGATTACCAAGACCAAGGCTTGCAAGCCTATGTACGCATAGACCGTGAGGCTGCAGCACGTTTAGGTGTGTCGGTGATGGCAATTGACAATGCGCTCTACAACGCGTTTGGGCAACGCTTGGTGTCGACCATCTTCACCCAAAGCAACCAGTACCGCGTGGTGCTTGAGGTGCAAGGCCAAGACCGCATGGGCATAGCTGCTTTGACGGATTTGCGAGTGCCTTCCGTCTTTGGTGCGCAAGTGCCTTTGAGCAGTGTGGCCAAGGTGGAGGAGCGCCAAGCATTGCTCAGCATCTTGCATGTGGCGCAGTTACCTGCAGTCACTTTGTCCTTTAAGCCAGCCACAAGTGCTTCTTTGGGTGAGGCGGTGCAAGCCATGGAGCGCCATTGGCAAGCCATGCGAGCCGAGGAAGAAGTTCCCGCTTCTATCGAAACGCGGTTTGAAGGTGCCGCTTTGGCTTTTCAAGCCTCCTTGCTCAACAGCCTTTGGTTGGTATTGGCCGCCGTGGTCACCATGTACATTGTCTTGGGCGTGCTTTACGAGAGCTATGTCCACCCCATCACGATTTTGTCGACCCTGCCTTCGGCGGCGTTGGGGGCGTTATTGGCGTTATTGGCTGCGCGTATCGAGTTGGGACTCATCGCCGTCATCGGCATTGTCTTGTTGATTGGTATTGTCAAGAAGAACGCCATCATGATGATTGACTTTGCGCTCGATGCCCAGCGTCACCAAGGTATGCCCCCGCGCCAAGCCATCACCCAAGCTTGTTTGTTGCGCTTTCGTCCGATTTTGATGACCACCATGTGTGCATTGCTCGGTGCCTTGCCGCTGATGCTGGGCAGTGGGGTGGGCAGTGAATTACGCCACCCCTTGGGCGTGACTTTGGTGGGCGGCTTGATTTTGAGTCAATGGCTGACCTTGTTCACCACGCCGGTGATTTACTTGCAACTTGACGCTTGGGCAAAGCGGCGCGGGGCAATACCATGAACATGTCTGCCCCCTTTATCGCCAGACCCGTGGCCACCACTTTGCTGAGCATTGGCATGGCCTTGGCAGGTGCCTTGGCCTATGTACAGTTGCCGGTGGCACCTTTGCCGCAGGTGGATTTCCCCACCATTTCGGTGCAGGCCAATTTGCCTGGTGCCAGCCCTGAGACCATGGCAGCTACAGTCGCCACGCCGCTGGAGAGGGTTCTGGGCAATATTGCTGGCGTGACCGAAATGACGTCCAGTTCTTCGCAAGGTAGCACGCGCGTTACCCTGCAGTTTGAACTCCAACGCGATATCAACGGTGCGGCGCGTGAAGTGCAAGCGGCCATCAACACCGCTCAGCCTTTGTTGCCGACGGGGATGCCAAACCGTCCAACTTACAAAAAGGTCAACCCAGCAGACAGCCCGATGTTGGTCTTGGCCTTGACCTCTGACTCTTACACCCGTGGCCAGATGTACGACATGGCCTCCACCACTTTGGCGCAGCGTTTGGCGCAAGTCGATGGTGTGGGGCAGGTCACCATTGGCGGTGGCGCCTTGCCTGCGGTTCGCATAGCGTTAGACCCCAACAAACTCAGTGCCGCTGGTATTTCGCTGGAGATGGTGCGCCAAGCCGTCGTGGCCAATAACGCCCATCGACCTAAAGGCGTGGTGGAGGACCAAGCCCAAGCTTGGCAAATCGAAGCCAATGACCAAGCCCGCACTGCGCAAGACTATGCCCCTTTGATCTTGCGCTATCTGAATGGTCAGGCTTTGCGTTTACAAGATGTAGCGCAGGTACAGGACTCGGTGCAAGACGTTCGCACCGACGGTGTGTCCCAAGGTCAACCCGCTGTGCTGTTGGTGCTGAACCTGCAACCGGGCGGCAATGTGATCGAAACCGTTGACAGGGTGCGCCACATCTTGCCTATGTTGCAAGAAGGCTTGCCTGCCGCTGTACAAATGGCGGTGGTGTTGGATCGCTCGCCTACTGTGCGTGCTTCTTTGCTGGAGATACAAAAGTCGCTGGTGCTGTCCATGGCGTTGGTGATTTTGGTGGTGGCTTTGTTTTTAAAGCGTTGGCAAACCTCGCTCATTCCCGCTGTCGCTCTGCCGTTGTCATTGGCGGGTACTTGTGTGGTGATGTACCTGATGGGATTGAGTTTGAACAACCTCACTCTCATGGCACTGACGATTGCCACCGGTTTTGTGGTCGATGATGCGATCGTGGTCTTGGAAAACATCACCCGACAGCGCGAACGGGGTGTGCCGCTGCTGCAAGCGTGTTTGCAGGGGTCGCGTGAAATTGGCTTTACCGTGGTCGCCATCAGCATTTCGTTGGTGGCGGTTTTTATCCCGATTTTGTTCATGGGCGGGGTATTAGGGCGTTTGTTCCGCGAATTTGCCGTGGTGATGACCGCTGCCATCTTGGTGTCTATGCTGGTGTCTTTGACCACCACGCCCATGATGTGTGCTGCTTTGTTGTCCCCACACTCAAGTACGCGGCGCCAGCCTCGCCGTAGCAAGTGGTTACGCTTTTACAGACAAGGCTTGGCGTGGGCTTTGCGCCACCAATGGCTGATGTGGTTGGTGTTGCTGGCGGCCATCGCCCTGAATGTCACCCTGTACCGCGCTATACCCAAGGGCTTCTTCCCCCAGCAAGACACGGGCCGTATCAATGGCTATATACGTGCCGACCAAAGTTCTTCCTTCCAAGCCATGCAACAGCGTTTGCACACCATGCTTGCTATCGTTCAGGCCGATCCTGCGGTGGAAACGGTGACGGGATTCACCGGTGAGGGGCAACGCAATGCAGCCCGTATGTTCCTGACTCTCAAGCCGCGCGATCAGCGCGACGCCAGTGCTGAACAAGTGGTGGCACGATTGCGCAAGCAACTGTCCAAGGAAGCGGGTGCGCGGTTGTTTTTGACGCCGGTGCAAGACATACGCGTGGGTGGGCGCGTGTCAAACTCAGAGTATGAGTTCAGTATCAAAGCCGATGACTTGGCGTTGCTGCGGGAGTGGGAACCCAAGTTGCGCCGTGCCTTAGCCAAACTCAAAGAATTAGAAGATGTCAGCAGTGATTACGAGGAGCGCGGCTTGCAAACCTCGGTGGTGATAGACCGCGACGCGGCAGCGAGACTGGGCTTGTCGGTGCGTGCCATCGACACGGTCCTGAGCAATGCTTTCAGCCAACGGCAAATTGGGGTGATTTACAACCCGCTGAACCAATACCGCGTGGTGATGGAACTCGCTCCCCCGTATTTGCAAAACGCCGAAGCCTTGCGGCGTTTGCAGTTCATAAATGAGCGTGGCCAAGCTGTACCTTTTACCAATTTTGCTCGCATAGAACTTACCAACACGTCGTTGTCGGTGTCACATGAAGGCGGCGTGCCGTCAGACACCTTCAGCTTCAGCTTAGCCCCAGGCGTGTCGCTGTCCCAAGCGACACAGGCCATCGAGGCAACAGTGGCGCAACTCAATTTGCCGGTGTCGGTGCGAGGCAGTTTTGCGGGTACCGCTAACGCTTTTCAGCGCTCCTTGGAAACCCAGCCCTTGTTGATACTTTCAGCCTTGCTGACCTTGTACTTGGTGTTGGGAATCCTCTATGAAAACCTGTTGCACCCTCTCACCATATTGTCCACCCTGCCTTCTGCTGGACTGGGTGCATTGCTGACCCTGATGACCATGGGCACCGAGTTCAGCATCATTGCCATGATTGGTGTGATCTTGCTGATTGGCATCGTGAAAAAGAATGCCATCTTGATGATTGATTTAGCTTTGCAAAAACAGCGCCTTGGACGCAGCCCAGCCCAAGCGATATACCTTGCTGCGCTGCTGCGCTTACGACCCATCCTCATGACCACGGCAGCGGCCATGTTGGGCGCGATTCCCTTGGCTTTGGCCTATGGTGTGGGTGCGGAGTTGCGCCAACCCTTGGGACTGGCGGTGCTGGGTGGCTTGGTGCTGAGCCAACTCTTGACCTTGTTCACCACACCGATTGTGTTTGTGGGCTTGGAGGCGTTGCGCAGTCGTTGGCTGGCTTGGCGTGGCACACCTTCCATCGTGCTAAGTTCTGCGGTTTCAGGCAAGGGGTTGGCATGACTATGCAGCGGTCAAGACAGGCAAAAGCGTTTTCAGCAATAGCGCTGTGCTTGATGCTCGCAGGCTGTGCCAGCTGGTTCCAAAAACCCATTTTGACGAAACCCACGGCTCGTGCACCCGAAAGTTTTGGTTCGCCACAAACAGCCAATGCGGCGGGTGATGCGGTAGACCGTGCGTGGTGGACATTGTTTCAAGACCCTGTGCTCAATGGTTTGCAAGCGCAACTTGAAACAGGTAATTTGAATTTGCAACTCTTGTCAGCCAAAGTCCGCCAAGCCCAAGCCAGTGTGGCTGCGGCCCAAGCGAGTTTGTGGCCCACTGTGGCAGTAAGCGCTGGTGCGGGTCGATCAGTCAGCAGCGCAGGGGGAGCAGCATCCAACAGCGCAAATATCAGCTTACCCTTGACCTGGGAGATCGATGTTTGGGGTCGCATCGACTTGCAAGCCCAAGCGGCGCAGGCCAACGCCTTGGCGAGTCAAGAAGATTTGGCACTGGCTCGCTTGTCGGCGCAAGCGACCTTGGTGCAAACCTATATCGCCTTGCGTACCGCCGAGCGGCAGCAAGCGGTGGTAGAGAAAGCGCAAGCGGCTTATGAGCGAGCCTTCACCTTGACACGCTATCGCTACGAGGCTGGTGTGGTGTCTGCGGCAGATGTGGCGCTGGCCGAGTCGCAATGGCAAAGCACGGTAGCGCAACGTATCGATGTGGAAACTACCCGCCAACAACTGGCCCACAGCTTGGCTGTGTTGCTGGGTCAAGCGCCATCAGCTTTGCAACTGACCGCATCACAAGCTTTGCCTGCACTGCCTGCCTTGCCCAAGGTGTTACCTGCATCCTTGCTGCAACGGCGTCCCGATATTCGTGCGGCAGAAATGCGGATCATGGCCGCTCAAGCACAACTGGGGGTAGCGCAGACCGCGTTCTTTCCTACTTTCAGTTTTGCAGCCAGCACGGGTTACAAAAGCACCGAGTTAGCGAGCTTGTTCAATGCCTCTTCGCGCCTGTGGTCTTTAGGGCCGTCCTTGGCCTTGTCTTTGTTCGATGGCGGACAGCGCCAAGCTGCCAAGGACGATGCCCGCGCCGCCTTGGAAGTGGCCCTGCTCAACTACCAACAAACCGTGCTGTCCACCTTGCAAGAAGTGGAAGACAACTTGGTGGCGACCCACCAACTGCAAGCGCAAGAGGCAGCGCAAGCACAGGCCTTGCAAGCCGCTGAGCGCAATTTGCGTATCGCCCAAGCGCAGTACGCGGCTGGAACAATCAGTTACTTGAATGTGGTCACTGCCCAAGCCAGTGCGCTTGCCGCACAGCGTAATTTGCTCGATGTGCAAAGCCGCCGTGCCTTGGCTGTCACTCAGTTGCTGAAGAATCTGGCAGGGCGTTGGGACGCACAAGCGGTTTCTAAATGATCAGTTAGCCATGGCCGCTTTGAGGGCAAGGACGCGGGCGGCATCAATGTGCTGGCCAATGTGCGGACCTTTCAAACCTTGTTGCATGGCTTGGTCAGACAGTTCGGCGGTATCCACCGATAAGGCGGCTTTGAGCAAACCGCGCAGGTGTGCGGCTTGCGGGTAGGCGCGTTCTTGCAATCCCAGTCGCCCTCGGGCATCGCATTCACAGGCTTGCAACACCTGTGCAAAACGCTCGGGGCGGCGCAGGGCATCGCAGCGCACCAGCAAGCGCAACACGGCTTCAGCACTCAAACCCAAGCAGCCATGGATATGCCCGTGTTCACGCGCCACCACCTCGGCCAGTTCTTTGCAGTGTTGCGGCACCCGCAAACGCTCGCAGACACCACGCAGCAGTTTGACGCTGCGTCCCTCATGGCCAATGTGGCGTGGCAAGGCGCTGGGGTGAGTGTTGCCCTTGCCTAAATCGTGACAAAGCGCTGCAAAACGCACCTCCAGCGGCATATTCATGCGAGCGCATTCGTCAAGCACCATCTCTAGGTGTACGCCGGTGTCCACCTCCGGGTGGTGTTCCACGGGTTGCGGCACGCCATACAAGCGAGCCACTTCAGGCAACAAGATTTGTAAAGCGCCGCAGTCTCGCAATACCTGCAACATGCGTGAGGGTTGGTGGCCCATCAAGCCTTTGGCCAATTCCTGCCACACACGTTCGGCCACCAGTGCCTTGACCTCGCCGGCTTGCACCATCTCGACCATCAAAGCTTGGGTTTCAGATGCGACCCCAAAGTGGGGGAAACGTGCTGCAAATCGCGCTAAACGCAATATGCGCACAGGGTCTTCACGAAAGGCCAAGCTGACATGGCGCAGCACACCTTGTTTTAAATCGCGCTCGCCGCCATAGGGGTCTGTCAGCTGACCTTGTGCGTCTTGGGCAATGGCGTTGATGGTCAAGTCACGCCGTGCCAAGTCTTGGGCTAGCGTGACATCAGGTGCTGCGTGAATGACAAAGCCTTTGTAGCCCGGTGCGGTTTTGCGTTCCGTTCTTGCCAGTGCGTATTCGTCTTTGTTATGGGGATGCAAAAACACCGGAAAGTCTTTGCCCACAGGAACAAAACCTTTGGCGAGCATTTCTTCGGGCGTGCTGCCTACCACCACCCAGTCGCGGTCGCTTCCGCTGATACCCAGCAATGCGTCCCGTACCGCGCCGCCCACAAGATAGGTTTGCATGGTCTTTACGGCAAAGTAAACACGCTGGCCAAGCTCGCCGGTGTTTGCACACCCAAGTCGCTCAAACCCAGAGCAGCACCGCTGGCCACGTTATCGACTTTCATAGAAGCCACGTTGTCGCGACTCATCAAGGTTGGGCCTGGCAAGTGTTCCATCACCCAAGCTTGCATATAGGCCAGCGAATTCGGCAAAGGAATGACCCAGCGCGGATGTTGCGCCCATATGCCTGCGTGTTCGACCAACTGCTGCAAGGTAAAGATTTGTGGTCCGGCGAGTTCGTAGTTGTGGCCTGCTGTGGCTGGGTGCATCAGCGCATACACCACAGCTTGCGCCACATCGTGAACCCATACTGGCTGAAAACGGGTGTGTGCGCCTGCCAGCGGCACCACCGGTGCCAAGGCTTGTAACTTGGCAAACACATTCATGAAGGCGTCGTCTTCGCCAAAGATCACGCTAGGGCGCAAAACCGTTAATGCCAAACCTTTGGCCACATGGTCTTGCAAGACCTGTTCACCCCGCGCCTTACTGCGTTGGTATATGGATGGTGCATTCACATCAGCACCCAAAGCACTGATATGCACCAACCGATGAACGTCTGCTGCCAAACATGCCTTGGCCAACAGCGTGGGCAGTTGCACATGGGCTTTATCGAATTGCGCTTCGCTGCCGTGCAAGATGGCAATCAGGTTGATCACGGCATCGTGGCCGGGCAGCAAGGCCGCCAATTGCGCGGGGTCATGCACATCGGCTTGCACCACCGACACCATGGGCAGCATTTGCACCGAACGTGCTGGCAAGCGACGTGTGGGCACCGTGATGTGAACACCTGCGCGGTTCAAAGCCTCGCACACATGACGCCCCACAAAACCACTTCCACCCAAGACCACAATGTTTTTCATAAGTCAGACTGTAGCGGTATTACTGTTCAGGGTTAAGTCAACGACACAACGGGCCTGAAAGTGATAATGCCGTGATGAACCAACTCGATGCTTTAAAGCAATTCACCACCGTGGTGGCCGACACCGGCGACTTCAACCAAATTGCCCAATTTCAGCCCACAGACGCCACCACCAATCCCTCGCTCATCCTCAAAGCGGTGCAAATGCCCGTCTACCGAGCGCTGTTGGATGAGATTGTGTCGCTGCATCCCAAGGCCGCTCTTGATGAAAATATAGACCGCTTGCTGGTGCGATTTGGGTGCGAGATTTTGTCTTTATTGCCCGGGCGTGTGTCCACCGAAGTCGATGCCCGTTTGAGCTTTGACACCGATGCCACCCTTTCTAGGGCGCGGCGCATCACCCAACTCTACCAAGCGCAGGGCATAGACACACAAAAGCGTGTGCTCATCAAAATTGCTGCCACGTGGGAGGGCATACAAGCCGCGGCGGTGCTTGAACGCGAAGGCATTCACACCAACCTCACGTTGTTGTTTGCGTTTGCGCAAGCCGTGGCTTGCGCCCATGCGGGGGTGAAACTCATTTCCCCGTTTGTGGGGCGTATTTACGACTGGCACAAAAAGGCCGCAGGTGCGGCATGGAATGAGGTGGCAAGTACCGGAGTGAATGACCCTGGGGTGCAAAGCGTCAGCCATATTTACAACTACTACAAGCAGCATGGCATTGCCACCGAGGTCATGGGTGCGAGTTTTCGCAATATCGGGCAAATCACTGCCTTGGCAGGCTGCGATTTGCTCACCATTGCGCCTGAGTTGTTGGCGCAGTTGCAAGCGCAGACTGCGCCGCTTGCTTCTGCTCTGAGTGTGGCGCAGGCACAAGCGATGCCCATTAAGCGTGTCACGCTGAACGAGATACAGTTTCGTTTTGCCCTGAATGAAGATGCCATGGCCTGCGACAAACTGGCCGAAGGCATTCGCGCTTTTTGCGCCGATGCGCGAAAACTCGATGCCTTGATACAGACTTAAGCGTAGCGGTCGACGGCCACACCCTTGTCAAAGCGCAGCGGCGGGTGCTTGACGCGGCGCGGCTCTTGGCCAGGGTAAGCGGCTGGCATGGCGTGCTGAGGTCCCCAAGCAAAACCCCGCACGCAGCCGCTGTCTTGCCGGCTGGGCGTTTTCAAGGTCTGTAGCGACCGGATTTCTTTGAGTACGATGGGTCTCATCAACATTCGATGCGAATTAAAGTACTCAAATATTAATCGATAAACACCTTAAATTAATTATTTAATAGTTAATTTTTATAATTTTGTGTATTTTTATCCACACAAAGTATTCATTTTTTGTGTAACTGTACGCACGGGTTGTCTCTGGACTGCGGCGGTGTTAGCCAGACATAGTCGGCTTGAGGCGCCAGTTCAGTCAAAAAGGCCTGTTTTTCTTGTAGGGGGCGGCTGTCGTCCCACTCCATGAACAGCACGCTCAGCGCCTGCAAGTGCGGTGATGTTTTGTTCACAACAAAGGGCACGCCCAAGTGCTTCCAAGCATGGCCATTGCCTGCCAACACAAGGCTTGGCAGGTGTGCGAGTGCAACGTCGGCCATGGCTGCGTCGCGCCCGCGTTGCACCGCCGCCATGCCCTCGAACATGCTGGCTGGCATGGCGCCGCAGTGTCCTTGGTCGATTTCCTCGGCCAATGCTTTGCGTTGCGCCTCGTCAAATGGGGCTTGGGCCAGCAGCACCCGAACGGGTTCGGGCAAGCTTTGGCCGCGGGTTTTGAAGACTTCCTTGATGGAGTCGCCTGGCAAATTACCACCTATGAGGGGCATCTGCATCACAGTGACCGCTTCAAACAAGGCTTGGTGCAGCGGCCAGCCCCAGCCTTGCGCGTCAAACCCAGCGGCTTGTAGAGCTGTCACTAACTCGACTTGGGGAGTAAAACGCTGGCGCCAGCTCAAATGTTCCGCCACCACTGTTTTACTCGCAGCTGGTAATTGACGCAGCAAGTCGCCACGCAGTTGGTGGTGGTGCGGGTTGTCGTGGACTTCGCCAAGCACAGCGACATCCGAGCTCAGAACAGCTTGAACCAACTGTGCAACGCTGATGTCTGCCATGTCCGCCAGCCGCACAATGGGCCCCGTGACTGGGAGTGGGTTCAAGCCCCAAGCCGTAGGCAAGAACAACAGGCTGCCCAAGCCACAAAGGGCCAACCTAAGGAGTTTTTTGAGCAGCGGCCAAATTGGCAGGGACAGTGGAAATTTCATAAATGATGTTTTTAGCAAGTTCGGGGTAATCGGGCAACATGCTGACACCATACATCGGTTTATAGGCACCTTTGTGGCAGGTGGCGCAACCGACCTTCGGAAAGTCGCCTTCTTCACTTAAGCGGTAGGGGGGGAACAGGGGAGCTAACTCGGTCAGGTAATTGCTATTGATATCTCGCACCATGCGGATGCCATGCCACGCTGTCACTCGTTGTGGGGTGCTGACATTCCAGTCTCCCATGGCCCGAGTGTTGTGGCAGTAAGTGCAGTTGACACCTAAGGCGGTGGACATGTACATCATCAACCCGTAGGTGTGTTCTGCTTGTTTGATAGAGCGGCGGTTTTCACCCGCCAACGCCTGTTTGCCTTGAATGCGGATGTTGTGGTCACCATTGACCAAGTAAGTGCTAAGGGGGTTGAATGGCAAGGAGGAGTTGGCCACTTCAGACATGGTGGGCGTGTTTTGACCCGCTTTGTCACCCAGCATGTTTCCCTGCGAATGCGGCAAACCCGGGTTGTTGAACCAGTCGCCGCTGGGCACCGCTTGACCTCGGTGGCAGGTCCAGCAGGTCACGCCGGTTTCTTTGACATGGGTTTTCCACTGGTTGTTCAAATTGCGCGTCATTTGCAACATGCGTCTGGCCACCACCTTGGTGTACTTTTCATCAGAGGCCAAGTTTTTGGTGTTGTGGCAGAACTTGCAACCCTCTTCAGGCGCGACCCAAGTGGCCATGGCGGCCATCAAGCGGGAAAACTCCAACGCTGATAAGTCATTGAGCACTTGAACATTTTCGTAAAGTTCATTAACAGATTGGGCATCGGGCTCGGGTGGGTCGACTGGCTCAGGTTCGGGGATGTCATGAATGGCAGCGTTGGCAGTCAGCACACTGGGTTTGTAAATTTGCAGCATGCTGGTGCCACGGTAACCGCGCTGAACCGAGGTGGGTAACTCGCACGCCGACAAAAGAAAAACTAAGCTGATCCAAAAACAAAGACGCAGGGGAATGCCACATAGCGAACAAGCTTTGCCGAGACGATTGAACATGGACACTCCCTGCGGATTGGCATATGAATGAAAACAAGAGAATTCATAAATAAACTATGTGTCATGATAAGTTGACACTTTATATAGTCAATATGTAATTTATGAATATAAATTGATTATTTATATGGGGATGGGCTAAATATTCAATATCTCGGCCACCCCCAGCAGTTGGGGGCAGCCAATGCGGTCTGCCCTCAGGCGGCAGATTTGTTGAGCTTGAAGTTTTTGCACCAGCCACCAGCAGGCACGATGCGACCGCCGTAAAAAGAGCACTCTCCCTCGGTGGCATTGCCTTCGTAGAGTTGGCATCTGCTGCAGTATTGCTCAGTGGTGTGTCGTGGATAACGGGTGTTATCTACGTTTTTGGACTCCAATTTGAAACCCATAGACTTGGGATATGAATCAGCTTCGGAGAGTCTTTCACCAGGCGCTGCAGCTTTCATTTTCTTTTCGGATGCGGATGCCTGAGTGGCTAAAGTAGCGCCTGTCAGTGCAGCTGAATGAATCAAAAAGATGCGTCGATTGAGATTTTTCATTTGGATGTAGAAGTGAGGGTTAGTGAAGTTTCCGAACCAATCGCACAAAATACGATTCTTCGGGATGCTTTAGCGCAACACCAGAGAAGCCAAAATCCATGGTGAACACATGTGGATCAAAGTCATTGACGATGCGTGTGTAACGGCTCCAAAAAACACCAGGGGGAAAGTTTGGGAACAATTCCATCCTGACGCGTGGATTGCGGCAGTGCTGCTCTGCAATGAAAGCCAAATCTTTGAGATGAGGAATCTTCCAGTCATTGAATCCGTCAATACTTTGACGATTTAACTCGGCAACAGTGCTGACAGCCTGAAAATAAGTCATGGCTTGAGCTTTGCCGACGCATTGCTGATTTACCCAAGTTTGTCCAATCGCACACCTTTGCCACTGCAGTCGTGCTCGGTAATCAAAGACCCAACCTCGTTCATCTGCCTGAATGTGCAAAGGAATGTCAGTAAATGGTTGATCACAGACCTGCTGAGCAAAAACCAAGTTACCCCAACAAAGTAAAGATGCGCAAAAAGCATTGAGCGAATATGCGCAAAATACTTTGATGGGGTTCTTGGAAGGGTGCAAGACTATGAACTTTGGGTTTTACTTGATGTCAAAACCAATGCCAGAGGGCTTGCTTGGAAAACCTTTACCGTAATCAACTTTGACCGGTCTGGTTTGACGACTGGCAAGACCTGGTTCAATGGGTAATCCACGATGCAGATTAAAGGCGTAGGCTTCAATGGCAAGCATTTCAGGCCCGCTCACGTCCAATGCCTTGCCACCTTGGGGGTTTTGGATGCACCAATTCGCCATTTCACGCCAAGTGACCACTCTGTCGAAGGCAGTGTGGTATTTGGGGAAGGTTTGTGGGTTTGAAGCAGCAGCATCTGGATGACAGTTGCCACAAGCCAAGCCATTGTTTTGCGTCGTTGGGTTACTGCCGTGCCATATGTTGTAACCCTCTTCTACTGCTGCAAGTAGCTTTTTTTCTTGTGCTTTGAGTTCCTCTTTGGTGAAAGGTTCTCTCGCGCTGGCTTGAAAATACACTGATGATGAAGCAATCGTTAACAGGATGGAACCAGTTAAAGATTTCAGGATAATATTTTTTTTCATGAACGCATCCTTCTATGGGTTAAGCGAAATTAAATTCTTATGCCATTCTTGAGGAATGGCGTCAGTGAGTCAGCAAAAGGCAAGTGCTGTGCTTTGCCACCGCTTGCACTGAATGAAGCTTGCAAAGTTCCCATTCCGTCTTGTTCGTTGCCTGGGTCAGCACGGTATTGCTGGCTTTCAGGGTACTTAACGTTGATAGGCGGATAAGGCCATGGCCATGAAGTGCTCATGGCACCAATGGAGGTCATGTTGCCGATTTTGTTGTAAATGGTTTGATGGACATGGCCGTGGAACGACGTCACATTCACAAACTTAGACAAAATCTTGCGAATTTCAGGTGCGTCAGAAGTTTGGAAATTCCAACGGGGGTAGTAGTCCCACAGCGGTGAATGACTGAAGGTGACAACCGGTGTGTCTGGTGACAAATTTGCCACATCCTTTTTCAGCCATTCCAATTGTTCGGCTTGAATTCCCCACAGACCGCCAATGGGACCTTCGAGCATTTCCATGGCTTCCATGCGTTGCTTGTTGGTAAGACCCTTGTCGCTCCAGAAGTCCTTGACCAAAATGGAATTGAAGCCGATGAAATGGACGCCTTTGTGATCAAAAGACCAGAAGTCCCGACCAAACATGCCTCTCCAAGCTGCACCCATGTCCAGATACCAGTCGTGCTCACCAGGAATGACCATCATCTTGGGTTTCAGATTGGCCAAGATTTTTTTACCCTTGGCTAATTGGTCCTCTGTGCCGTTTTGGGCTATATCACCACCGTAGAGCACAAAGTCAGGTTGGATTTCTAATGCATTGACCTGAGCGACGGCATCTTCAAGTTGCAAGTCGAATTTGTGGCCATCTTGACTGTATAAATGAGAGTCACTGATCATGGCCATTCTGAAAGGTGTCACATTTTTGGATCCGGCGTGGACCAAATCGATAACACCTAGGTTGATGCCAGCTGCGCTGGCCACCAAGGTTGAAAAACCGGCTTTACCCGTGAGACCTAAAAAATCTCGTCTGCTGTGTTTTGTGAATCTTGTCATATTGTCTCCAAGGTTAAAAAAACCCTTTGGCCAGACATGTTGCGATGGGCTGACCTCAGTAGGGAGTCAGATGGTATGTACAAATAAAGAAATAATAAAATTGAATATTTCGGTTGATTAATAATAAAAAATAAATATCATTAGCCGAAATACTTGTTATAAGTAAGCTTATGTCACTGCAAAAATCTGCCAATATCAAACAGTTGCTGACTTTTCAAAAAGTAGCGCGGCTAGGTAATGTCAGCCTAGCGGCGTCAGAGCTGTTTTTGAGCCAATCGGCGACCTCAATTCAGTTGGCCAATTTGGAAGTGGCCGTGGGCACGAAATTGCTCAATCGAACCGGCCGCGGCATTCGACTGACCACGGCAGGTCAAAAGTTATTGTCTTTAAGCGAACGGATGCTGATCGTGTGGCAAGAAATCAGCGATGAAATGGAGTCGTATTTAGGGGACTTTTCAGGCACCTTGCGCATAGGCGCGGTGACCACGGCCGAATATTGGTTGCCGCATGTTTTGGTCAATTTTGTCAACAGGCATCCCAATGTGAAACTGAAGTTGCAAGTGGCCAATAAAGAAGAGATTGTGCGCAGTATGGCCGCAGATGAAATCGATTTGGCAGTCATGGGAAACCCTCCCGAGGACATCAAAGTGATGGCCCAAAGTTTCGCCAATAACCCGACGGCCTTTTTAGCCTCGCCTCATCACCCTTTGATGAAGAACGCGCAGGTCAGCATGGCGATGCTGGCCAATGCACGGATGTTGGTGCGGGAAAAGGGCTCAGGTGCGCGAGCATCGCTGGAGCATATTTTCAAAGCCGAAAGCTTGAAGCTTCAAATTGGGTCTGAACTCTCAAGCAACGAGTCCATCAAACAAATGTGCATTGCTGGCTTGGCGCCAGCCTACTTGTCTTTGCATTCATGTGCGCTTGAAATGCGTGCGGGCTTGCTGGCGGTGGTACCCATGCTGAACAACCCCTTGAATCGCCGTTGGTTTGTGGTGCACACACAAAGCAAGGCGCTTTCGCGGGTGGCTTCTGTTTTCATGGCGCATTTGATTGAACATGGCGAAAGAGAAATTGACCAGCAGCTGCAGCAAATTTCTCAAATGCCTTTGGAGAGCTTGGCGGGCTGGCGCATTCCATCATCCGCGTCGGTTTTGTCTTGAATGACTCATCAAAAAACCCCGCAAGGCGCGAACCTTGCGGGGTTGAGGCAATTGCAACGGCGCCTTGAGAGCGCCTGGCAACAAGAGGCAATTACATGCCCATGCCACCCATGCCGCCCATGCCACCCATGTCACCACCACCCATGCCGCCCATAGGAGCGTCGTCTTTGGGTGCTTCAGCGATCATGGCTTCGGTGGTCAACATCAGTGAAGCCACAGAGGCTGCGTTTTGCAGCGCGGTGCGGGTCACTTTGGTGGGGTCCAAGATACCCATTTCGATCATGTCGCCGTAGGTGTCATTGGCAGCATTGAAGCCGTAGTTACCTTTGCCAGCCAACACAGCGTTGACGACCACTGAAGGCTCGCCACCAGCGTTGTAGACGATTTCGCGCAAGGGAGACTCGACCGCTTTCAACACCAGCTTGATGCCAGCGTCTTGGTCAGGGTTGTCACCTTTGATGGTGCCTGCCGCTTGACGGGCACGCAACAGCGCCACGCCACCGCCAGCCACGATGCCTTCTTCGACGGCCGCGCGGGTAGCGTGCAATGCATCTTCCACGCGGGCTTTTTTCTCTTTCATTTCGACTTCAGTGGCAGCACCTACTTTGATCACGGCAACACCGCCAGCCAACTTGGCCACGCGCTCTTGCAGTTTTTCGCGGTCGTAGTCGCTGGTCGCTTCTTCGATTTGGATGCGGATTTGTTTGACACGTGCTTCGATGTCGGCAGCAGCACCAGCGCCATCGATGATGGTGGTGTTTTCTTTGCCCACTTCGATGCGCTTGGCAGAACCCAGGTCCGCCAAAGTGACTTTTTCCAAGGTCAGGCCAATTTCTTCGGCGATGACTTTGCCACCGGTCAGGATGGCGATGTCTTCCAACATGGCTTTGCGGCGATCACCAAAGCCAGGGGCTTTAACGGCAACCACTTTCAAGATGCCACGGATGGTATTGACCACCAAAGTTGCCAGCGCTTCGCCATCAACTTCTTCGGCAATGATGAGCAATGGACGACCGGCTTTGGCAACGGCTTCCAAAGTGGGGAGCAGTTCGCGGATGTTGCTGATCTTTTTGTCAAACAGCAGCACAAAGGGGTTGTCCAACAAGGCGACTTGTTTGTCGGGGTTGTTGATGAAGTAGGGCGACAAATAGCCGCGGTCAAACTGCATGCCTTCGACGACGTCGAGTTCGTTTTGCAGTGACTTGCCATCTTCCACAGTGATCACGCCTTCTTTGCCGACTTTGTCCATGGCGTTGGCGATGATTTCACCGATGCTGGTGTCAGAGTTGGCAGAGATGGAGCCGACTTGGGCGATCTCTTTGCTGGTGGTGGTGGTGCGGGACGCTTTTTGCAACTCGGCGATCAAAGCAGTCACTGCCTTGTCGATGCCGCGCTTCAAGTCCATGGGGTTCATGCCAGCGGCCACATATTTCATGCCTTCGCGCACGATGGCTTGGGCCAACACGGTGGCGGTAGTGGTGCCGTCGCCAGCGTTGTCAGAGGTTTTGGAAGCCACTTCCTTGACCATCTGCGCACCCATGTTTTGCAGTTTGTCTTTGAGTTCGATTTCCTTGGCCACGGACACACCGTCCTTGGTCACGGTGGGGGCGCCGAAAGAGCGCTCCAAAACCACATTGCGGCCTTTGGGGCCTAAAGTTACTTTGACCGCGTTGGCCAAAATGTTCACGCCTTCAACCATGCGTGCGCGGGCTTCGCCGCCGAAAATTACGTCTTTTGCTGCCATGTTTTAGCTCCTAAATTATTTCTCAACGACTGCGAACAGGTCTTCTTCTTTCATGACGAGCAGTTCTTCGCCGTCAACTTTGACCGTTTGGCCACTGTATTTGCCGAACAACACGCGGTCACCTACCTTGACACCAACGGCGGCGAGTTCGCCTTTGTCGTTTTTCTTGCCTGGGCCGACGGCCAAGATTTCGCCTTGGTCGGGTTTTTCTGCGGCGTTGTCAGGGATGACGATGCCAGAGGCTGTTTTGGTTTCGCTTTCGATGCGTTTGACGATCACACGATCGTGCAAAGGACGAAGTTTCATGGGTTCTCCTAGGTGAAACTTAATGTGGATACAGATGCACAAGATGTGCGGGCTACCTGCCTAGCTCGGACGTTATTAGCACTCGCTAGACTAGAGTGCTAATGATAGGGCTAAATTGTCAAAATTCAATGTGCAGCTGAAAATAATCGCTCAAAAGAGTATTAAATGACTCCTATTTGAGGGGTGAGTTAATCAACTTGGACCCTCAAGAAACCAACAGGCCGGCCCTGAGCAGCATCCACTCTGCGCTGTCATTCCAAACATCCATTTGAACGATCAGGCCGTCCTTGACCACATAGCGGTCCACATAGCGGTTGCCTTCAAAAGCCGTGCCGTCAGGCCAAGCGCCGTAAAGCGTGCCAATGTTGTAAACAATGGCATGGCTGATGCTGCCGCCTTCAACCACGTCGGTTTGCTCGAACTTCTTTTTCACCCAAGCATAGCGTGAGGCGTTGAACGCGCTGCATTCGCTGGGGTCCTTCATTTCACGCCCGCCGGTGAAGCGGATGCGCAAATCGGGCGACACATAGGCGCGGGCCGCGACAGGGTCGGGGATCATGATGGTTCGTAAAAAGGTTTCAACCAAGTCTTTGGGGGAAAAATCGTGCGTCATAAACCACCTAAAACAACCATTCTCGGCCCATTGGCCGCTAATTCACCCCGATTGGCAGGGGAAATAGAGGGATTTTCGCAACAATACAAAGCAGTACGGCAAACTTCAAACAACAACTTCAAGCTCGATATGAAAAAGTCCTCAATAGCTGTTGGCCTGCTCTTATGGGCGCTGAACACCCCTGTATGGGCGGGTGACGCTATCACTGGGATAGAGGTAACGCCCCCCGAAATTGACTTTGACGTCATTACAAGGTTGTGGGGTTTTGTGAAAAAAACCACCCATGCGCCCGCCGATTTACCGCCTCCTCCCTTGGTGCTCGATTGGCATGTACCACCTTTTGCGCGTATGGGGTTTCAATACCCTACCCCCCAATTCCCTGACAACATCATGCAAATCAGCATCGCCCCCCGCACCATCGAGGGCTATAGCAAAGAGATGGTCACTTGGGGCGTGGGCCACGAATTGGTGCATTACGCCTTCATCATGCGAGAGAACCTTTGGCAAAACCGCCGCGCCACCTTTGCTGACAGCTTAAAACACCATTGCGACTTGGAGTTCAAGCAAATCACCCGCGCCATTGCCGACGAGATCTGGAAGATTTACCACAGCGACACCCAACGCGCCGCCATGTACGACGAGGTGGAAAAAAGCTGTTTCAATGAACCTAACCAGTAAGCCCTTTATCTGCTGGGGTCTTATTGCAATAAAGCCACAATGGCGGTGTGGTTCCCCTGTTCGGCCATTTGCAAAGCGCTCAAGCCTCGCTCGTCTTTCAAAGACTTGTTAGCCCCTTTGGCCAGCAGCAATTTGACAGTGTCGGTATGACCTTGGCCAGCCGCCCACATCAGCGGGGTCAATGCATCCACCGGGGCTTGGTCGATAGGCGCACCGGCTTGCAGCAGGCGTTCAACCACCGCGCTGTGCCCCATGCCCGCTGCATAAACCAGCGCCGACTTGTGCAAACGGTCAGTAGGTTCGTGCTTGGCACCGTGCTTGAGCAGTAAATCGACAAAAGGCGCGCTTCCCGCGTAACTGGCGGCAATCAGCGGGGTGACCTTCTCCAATGAGGGCATGTTCACGTCCGCACCCGCATCAATCAGCATCTTGGCGATATCGATACGGTTTTTTTCAATCGAGATGTACAGCGAGGTTTTCCCCAGACGGTTGCGGGAGTTGGGGGCCGCTCCACGGTCCAAGCTCTTTTTCACCGCCTCTGCGTCTGTATTGCGAGCCGCCACCAGTAACTGTGCGTTCACGCTGGGGTTGGACTCAGACTGCGCCAAGGCTGGGTGAGCCAGGCCTGCGAGGCAGACAAAAAGAAAAGCGAGCAATCGATTGGGAAAAGGCGTTAAACACTGTTTGTATGTGCTTTTCATATTCATATCTTTAGGCTGTTGAGGTCTTAAGGGGTTTCCCTAGGTAGGTCTTTACGCTATGACATTTAACTTCAAGCGTGATTAAGATCGGCATATGGGAAATTTTCCTTGTGGGTGCGTTGTGTTCTCAGAGCACAAGGTTATCGCAAATGAAATGCCCAGACTTTCTAAGTGTGAATTTGAACAAGTTTCTCTTTTTACATTTAGTTTTTCAATCATTGGCCATCAGGCTCAAGGAGTTCTCAATGCAACAAATCGGAAAGAAAATTTCCCTCACGCTGGCCAGCTTGGCCATCGGCGTGTTGACTGCCGGTGTAGCCCAAGCGGATACAGGTAAAGCGGTTGCTGTTTCTCAGTCTCAGCTGACAGCTGCTGACAAGGACGGTAACAACTTCCTGCACTCCAACGGCAGTTACGCGCAAACACGTTACTACCCCAGCAAGCAAATCAACACAGGCAACGTCAAAAACCTGCGTCCTGCTTTCACTTTTCAAACTGAAGTGTTGGAGTCCATGGAAACCGCTCCCATCGTGATCGATGGCGTGATGTACCTGACCACCTCCTACAACCATGTGTACGCCATCGACGCAGTCACTGGCAAACAATTCTGGCATTACAAACACAAAATGGGTCCCGTCACCACCTACTGCTGCGGTCCTAACAACCGTGGTGTAGCCATCATGGGCGGACACGTTTTCATGGGTACTTTGGATGCCAAACTCGTTGCTTTAGATGCCAAAACCGGCAAGTTGGCTTGGGAAACCCAAATCGCCGACCCCGAGTTGGGCTACTCTGAAACCATGGCACCTGTGGCTGTCAATGGTCGCATCCTGATCGGCACCAACGGTGGCGAATACGGTATCCGCGGTTTCGTGAAATCCTTTGACGCCAAAACCGGCGCTTTGCAATGGACTTTCCACACCATCCCTGAAAAAGGCCATGAAGGCGTTTGGGCTGTCAACGATGCCACTAACCGCAACATGTTGCGCGACATCAACGCAGAAAAAGCACAGTTGGCCAAGCAAGGCGGCGATTTCTACAAAACCTTGGGCGGTGGCGTATGGATGGCACCTGCTGTTGACCTCGAAACCAATTCCGTCATCTTCGTGGTGGGTAACCCCTCACCCGACTTGTACGGCGCTGAGCGTCCTGGCGACAACCTCTACACCGACTCCATTGTCTCTGTGGACCTGAACACCGGTGCCTACAAATGGCACTACCAGTACGTCGCTCACGATGTATGGGACTTGGATGCTGTGTCACCTCCTATCCTGACCGAAGCCAAAGGCAAAGACGGCAAGATGACCAAAGTGGCCATCCACGCTGGCAAAACCGGCCATGTCTATGTACATGACCGTGCCACTGGCGAACTGATCCGCTTCTCTGAAGCCATGGTTCCCCAAGACGGTATGTGGACATTGCCCACCAAAGAAGGCGCCAAGATGATGTTGGGTGCCAATGGTGGTGTGGAGTGGAGCCCCATGGCTATCAACCCCGAAGCTCGTTTGGCTTATGCAGCCAACTTGTTGCAACCCATGACCTACCACGTTGAAGCTTCCAAGTACCCCGGCGGCAAGCTGTGGTTGGGCGGTGCGTTCAAAACCATCCCTAGCGAAAAGCAAACTGGTCGTTTGTCTGCTGTCAACCTTGACACCGGCAAAGTGGCATGGAAATTTGACACAGATGAGCCTTTGATTGGTGGTGTTTTGGCCACCGCCGGTGACTTGGTGTTCAACGGTGAAGCCAACGGTTTGTTCCGCGCATTCGATGCCAAAAACGGCAAAAAATTGTGGGAATACCAAACTGGCGCCGGCGTGAATGCGCCTGCTGTGTCATATTCAGTAGGCGGCAAGCAGTACGTTGCCGTGGCCTCTGGTGGTAACAACCAGATCGATGCCAAGCGTGGTAACTCTGTGGTGGTGTTCGCACTGCCCTGAGCTTCCTGAAGCTCTGAGCCCAAAGGCCTGTGGCGCACGTAAGTGCCCTCAGGCCTTTTTTTTAGATGTCGGATGAAGGTGTATGAAAAATTTTTTTGCTTTGATTGTTTCTGTCCTGCTAATGAACGGGGCTACTTGGGCCGCCGATGAAATGCCTGCCAAGGCTGCCATGTGTTTGGGTTGCCACGGTGTGAACGGTAATTCCACCATGCCTGGCACGCCCAGTTTGGCGGCTCAAAACGCCCGCTATATTTATTTGCAACTGCGTGACTTCCAAGAAGGGCGCCGTGAAAACCCCATCATGTCGCCCATGACCGCAGGCCTCACCAAGCCCGAAATGCAAGAGTTGGCCAACTATTTTTCCAAGCAAAAGCTCAGCAGCAAGGGTTTTAAAGCTGACCCTGACAAAGCCACATTGGGTAAAGCCAAAGCTGATGAAACTCTTTGTGCCATGTGCCATTTGGGCGAGTTCATTGGTCAAAACGAAATCCCCAAAGTCGCGGGGCAAAACTTCGACTATGTGGTGAAAACCTTGAAAGACTTCAAAGCCAAGAACCGCACCAACGACGCTGGCAACATGACCAGCGTGGCCAGCACTTTGAGCGAGCAAGACATTGAGAACCTAGGCCACTACATTGCCGGTCTGAACTGAACGTAGTGACAGCCAACACTTTGCCCCCGCCTGAGGCCTACCGCGACCCCAAGCGCTGGGTATGGTGGTTTTCTTTGGCTGTTCCCGCCCTGATTGGCCTGGGGCCCTTGCTAATGCTTTGGCAGGGCGACCCCTTGATGCTTTTGTGGCCCTTGATTTTTTTGTATGTGGCTGTGCCTTTGGCAGACGCCTTGCTTGGCGAAGAACGCAGCAACCCGCCCGAGTCGGCGGTGGCGCAGTTAGAAGCCGATACCTATTACCGCCACATCACCTATGCGCTGGTGCCAGTGCTGTGGGGTGCGTTTGTGTTTGCCGCTTGGTTTGTTGCCAGCCATGACTTGCCTTGGTATGCGTGCTTGGCCATGGTGCTCAACACCGGTGCAGTGGGCGGTTTTGGCATCAACCTTGGCCATGAGATGGGGCATAAACACCATCGCTTAGAACGTTGGTTGGCCTTGGTCACTTTGGCGCCCTCAGGCTATGGCCATTTCACCATTGAGCACAACCGCGGCCACCACGCCGAGGTGGCCACACTGAACGACTGCGCATCCTCGCGCATGGGCGAGTCGATTTGGCGCTTTGTGTGGCGTGAAATGCCCGGTGGTGCTGTGCGTGCTTGGCAGTTGGAGTCGCAACGGCTGCGCGATCAGGGACTCTGCGTTTGGGGCTCACAAAACCAAATTTTGCAGGGACTGGCCATCACCTTTTCGCTGTGGGCCGTGTTGGTGCTGTGGCTGGGTTGGCAGGTCTTGCCTTTCTTGTTGGCTGCATCGTTGTGGACCAATTTCCAGCTCACCTCGGCCAACTATGTAGAGCATTACGGTTTGCTTCGCCTTAAAGAAGCCGACGGTCGCTATGAGCGTTGCCAGCCACGCCATTCTTGGAACAGCAACCATGTGGTGTCTAACTGGATGTTGTTCCATTTGCAGCGCCACGCCGATCACCACGCCCACGCAGCCAGGCGCTACCAAGCGCTGCGGCATTTTGACGATGCGCCGCAGTTGCCCAGCGGTTATGCAGGCATGTTTTTGCTAGCCTATGTGCCACCGCTGTGGTTCGCGGTGATGAACCCAAGACTGCTTGATGCTGTGGGGCATGACCCAGCGCGTATCAATTTCGCGCCAAGTCAGCGCGAGGCGCTGTGCCGTCAGTACGGTTTGCGCCTGCGCTGAGCAGGGCTGTTTATTTCAAGCCTGCAGCTGCTTTGAGGGCGGCAGCCTTGTCGGTGCGCTCCCAAGTGAAGTCGGGCTCGTTGCGACCAAAGTGGCCGTAAGCAGCGGTCTTCTCATAGATGGGGCGCAGCAAGTCCAACATTTGAATGATGCCTTTGGGGCGCAGGTCGAAATGCTCGTTCACCAGTGCGGCGATTTTGTCGTCAGCGATGACGCCTGTGCCGTGGGTGTTGATGGTGATGTTCATGGGACGTGCCACGCCAATCGCATAAGCCACTTGCACTTGGCACTGTGTGGCCAGTCCAGCCGCGACCACGTTTTTGGCCACATAGCGGGCGGCATAAGCGGCCGAGCGGTCGACCTTGGAGGGGTCTTTGCCGGAGAACGCGCCACCACCGTGGGGGCAGGCGCCACCATAGGTGTCGACAATGATCTTGCGACCGGTCAGGCCACAGTCGCCCTGCGGGCCACCCACCACAAAGCGGCCGGTGGGGTTGATCAGGTATTTGGTGTCTTTGAGCCACTCTTTGGGCAGCACGGGCTTGATGATTTCTTCGATGATGGCCTCGTTGAAAGACGCTTTCATCTTGGTTTGTGACTCGGATTGGTCTGGGCTGTGCTGGGTAGACAGCACCACCGTGTCGATGCTGTGGGGCTTGCCATCGACATAGCGCATGGTCACTTGGCTTTTGGCGTCAGGGCGCAAAAAAGGCAAGCGGCCATCGCGGCGCAGTTGGGCTTGGCGCTCCATCAAGCGGTGGGCGTAGTAAATAGGCGCGGGCATCAGTTCAGGTGTTTCTTGACAGGCGAAGCCAAACATCAAACCTTGGTCACCTGCACCGGTGTTCAAGTGGTCGTCAGATGCTTGATCCACCCCTTGGGCGATGTCGTTGGATTGCTTGTCGTAGCAAACCATGACCGCACAGCCTTTGTAGTCGATGCCGTACTCGGTGTTGTCGTAGCCAATGCGCTTGATGGTGTCGCGCGCAACCTGGATGTAGTCCACATGGGCGTTGGTGGTGATTTCACCCGCCAACACCACCAAACCAGTGTTGGTCAGGGTTTCGGCGGCGACGCGGCTGCGTGGGTCTTGTTTGAAGATGGCATCCAAAATCGCATCCGAGACTTGGTCAGCAACCTTGTCGGGGTGACCTTCAGAGACGGATTCGGATGTAAAGAGATAATCGTTCGCCATAAAAATGCTCCTGTGTTTGTTGGATGCGTTGCCAAAACAAGGAGTCCGGCGAACGCTTTAGCAGATGGCTGAAAACCAGCCGACTCTTTCGAGTGTGTCGCCCTGCAAGTTGCTTCATTAACTCAGCGACAATGGGCATTCTAACTAAATGCACAGAGTTTTTCGCGGTCTTGTGCGCCAAAACGCATTTGCATATTCAATGACAAGTTTGTTTCGTTTTCTGGCCTTGGTACCTTTGCGATGGATGCAAGGCTTGGGCGCTGTCTTGGGTTGGGTGGTGTGGTTTGTGTCCCCAGCCTACCGACGACAGTTCCAACACCAAATACGCGCAGCAGGTTTGACATGGGCGCAAACCCGTGCAGCTGTGTCGGCGACCGGAATGATGGTGGCAGAGTTGCCATGGCTGTGGGCCAGAGCGCAGGGCCAATCGGTGTTGCCGCGTGTGCAATGGACAGGTCTTGGTTATTTCGAAGAGGCCATGCAAGCAGCTAAGGGCGTGATTTTGTTGTCCCCTCATTTAGGCTGCTGGGAGATGGGTGGACAAGCCTTGGCAGAAAAACTCGGTCCTGCGCATGGCGACTTGTTGGCTTTATACAGACCCCCGCGCAAAGCGTGGTTGCAAGAGGTGGTGGGACTGTCAAGACAGCGTACGTATTTCAAAACCGCCAGCGCTTCTTTGCGTGGTGTACGTGCCTTGGTCAAGCATTTGCACAAGGGAGGCTACACCGCCATCTTGCCCGACCAAGTGCCACCCGAGGGCCAAGGTATTTGGGCGTCGTTTTTTGGTCGATCCGTCTACACCATGACCCTGTTGCCCAAACTCGCTCAGCAAACCGGTGCTACGGTGTTGCTGGCATGGTGCGAGCGCTTAGATGCGGGTCGTTATGTGTTTCATGTCTTGCCGCCCAGTTTGCAGGCTTTGAACCATGCAGACACCACAGCCGAACAAGCCGCCTTGCTGATGAACCAAGCCATCGAGCGTATGGTCTTGTCGCGCCCCGACCAGTACCTGTGGGGCTATGCGCGGGACAAACAACCTCGCGCTGGCACTTGACCATGGATGCATTGGTGCGCTGGTTCATGCTGGCTTTGCGACGTTTGCCATTGCCGCTGCTGCGTGGCTTGGGTTTTGTGCTGGGCAATTTGCTTTGGTGGCTGGCCGCTAAGCGGCGCAAAGTGGTACTGACCAACTTGGCCTTGTGCTTTCCTGCCGTTGGCGCAAAAGAGCAGCAACGGATGGGGCGAGACCATATGGTGTTGTTTGCCCAAGCTTGGTTGGACCGCGCTTGGTTGTGGCATGGCAGCCCTGATTTGGTTGCCAGTCGCTTGCAATTGGTAGGCGAGGTGCAGGCTTTGCAGCAAGGCAATGGGGCGGTGTTGTTTGCCCCCCATTTTGTAGGTCTGGACGCGGGATGGACCGCGCTGTGTTTACATCTGCAACGCAAATTCACTACCGTCTACACGCCTCAGCGTTCGGCGGGCATCGATGAATGGGTGCTGCTCGGGCGGCAACGCTTTGGGCGGGTGCGTTTGTTTCGCCGTGAGGATGGTTTCAAAGCCATTGTCAGCACCTTGCGTAAAGGGGATTTGCTTTACCTCTTGCCCGATATGAACTTCCGTTTGGAAGAATCTATTTTTGTGCCGTTTTATGGTGTGTCTGCTGCGACGGTGACTTCGCTGCCACGCTTGTCACGATTGGGCCAAGTGCCTGTGGTGCCTGTCACCACCCGCTTGACCGCTAACGGCTACGAGGTGCAGGTGCATCCCGCATGGACTGATTACCCTACAGACGATGTGCCAGCCGACACCGCCTTGATGAACCAGCGCTTGCAAGTCTGGATTGATCAAATGCCCACACAGTATTACTGGGTGCATAAGCGCTTTAAGTCTCGCCCCAACGACGAGGCCTCACTGTACCCGCCAGGTACGGATTAAGTTTTGTGTAAAAAAGTCTGCAGGTGCTGTGCCACCAAAGCGGGCTGCTCATGCACCAACCAATGGCTGCCATCGGCGATGCGATGCAAGCTCAAGTCGGGGATGTAGTCTTCCAAGCCCTCGACCAAGCCTGGTGGCAAGGCGATGTCTTGCATGCCCCACAACACCAAGGTGGGCACCAAAATAGCCAGCATGGATTTGGGCAAAGTGATGGCCGCAGCAGCTGCATCGGCTTGACGCGGCGGGCGCAGCGGTGAGGCGCGGTAGTAGTTCAGCGCACCGGTCAGTCCTTGCGACCACACCTCTCGGTACTGCGCTTTCACGCTGTCGGTGAGCCATGCATAGGGGCCGTCCACCGCGCCCATGTTGGTGAAAAAAGCCCATAAACGGCGGTAATCATCCTCGGCCAGCAAACTTTCCGCATCGGGTCGAATCAGGAAGTTCATATAGGCGCTGGCAGCTTGTTGCTCGGGGCTGGACTGCAACTCACGCAAAAACGTGCCTGGGTGAGGTGAGTTGATGATGGCCAATTGGCGCATTAATTCAGGGTGTTGGTTGGCCATGTTCCATGCCACCGCGCCGCCCCAGTCATGGGCGACCAAACAAGCCAAGGGCTGTTGTGGCGACAGTAGTTCTTTCAAAGCGACCAGGTCTTGCACCAAATGTTTGGCGCGGTAGGCGGCAACGTCACTGGGAGCGCTAGACCCTGCATAACCACGCAGATTGGGCGCCACGCAAAGGTAGCCGCCATGCTCGGGCGCTGAGAAAAACGCCAACATTGCGTCCCAGACAAAGGCTGCTTCGGGGAAACCATGCAAAAACAGCATCACTGGCTGGCCTTCAACACCAGCGATGCGGCAATTTAAGTTAATGCCGTTGGAGAGGTTCAGGCGTTGTTGATTCATGCGGCGGGTGTGGGGGCGGGTATTGGCTCGGGTATTGGCTCGGGGGTGGGGGCAGGGTGCGTCCAACCATAAAGCTCCAGGCTCACGGCTTCAACGCCTTGTTTTTTCAAGGATGAAAACAAATGTGCTTGCCCCCCACCAGACTGCAGTTTGGCAATCGACAAAGCTTTTTGGCCTTCGCTGCGGTTGAGTTTGTCAGCCTTGGTGAGCAGCATCAAAAACTTCAAACCCTCTTGCACTTTGGGGCGAATGACTTCCAGCAAAATTTCATCGAGTTCGGTTAAACCTAGGCGGGGGTCACACAACAGCACCACGCCTTTCAAGTTGTCCCGTGTCATTAAATAATTTGCCATGACGCGCTGCCAGCGCACTTTGTCGGCCTTGGGCACGGCGGCATAGCCATAGCCGGGCAAGTCGGCCAGGACAGCGTCGGTAAGGTTTTGCCGACCCAGCGCAAACAGGTTGATATGTTGGGTGCGACCCGGTGTTTTAGAGGCATAGGCCAGTTGCCGTTGCTGGGTCAGCACATTGATGCAGGTGGATTTACCCGCGTTAGAGCGCCCAACAAACGCAATTTCAGGTTGCTCGTAAGCAGGTAGGTGGTGCAGTTGAGCGGCAGTGGTCAAAAAGCGAGCGGTATGCAACCAGCCCACGGCCTGTTTGATGCGCTGCGCCTGTGCGTCGTCCAGCGGTGGTGAGCTTGAGGCCAAAGGGTTTCTTCCAGAACGCCCAAAGAGGCGATTAGGGGTGCATTGTAGAATCACCGTCAGAATTGATAACCCCTACAAGCCATGACTTTTTTTGCCCGATTGCTGATTGCTACCTGTGCATTGGCTGCTAGCAGCCTAGCGCTTGCCAACGACCCCCCCGCTGCTCCCGCCAAAGCTGATGCTGCCAAAGGCGGCGCTTTGTACGGCGCTGTTTGCACCTCTTGCCATGGCGCTGATGGCAATTCAGGCGCGCCCATTTACCCCAAACTCGCTCAGCAACACCCTGAATACCTCGCCAAGCAATTGGGCGAATACAAATCAGGCAAGCGCGCCAACGCCATCATGTCTGGCATGGCCGCCTCCTTGAGCGAAGACGATGCGCGCAACATCGCTGCTTTTCTTTCCAGTAAAACCGCCAAGCCTGGCTTTGCCAAAGACAAAGACCTCGCTACCTTGGGTGAAAAAATCTACCGTGGTGGCATTGCCGATCGCCAAATCCCTGCCTGCGCAGGTTGTCACAGCCCCACAGGCGCAGGCATTCCCTCACAGTACCCGCGCTTGGCTGGTCAGCATGCCGAGTACACCATCTCCCAGCTCACCCAGTTCCGTGACGGTGTGCGCCTCAACAGCCTGCAAATGGGCCAAGTGGCGGCCAAACTCAATGACAAGGAAATTAAAGCCTTGGCAGACTACATTGCCGGTTTGAACTAAACTTTTTGTTTTCACTCAACTGCACAAGGGTTGATGTGATGTCGGCCCTTTTTGTTTGGAGACATTGTTTATGTTGATTCGCATTGCCCCTGACGCTGTCTGCGCCGATTTGCCCAGCGAGATCACGCCACACTCGGCTTATTTGAATCGCCGCCAGTTGATGGCGCACAGCGTGGCTGTGGGCTTACTTGGTAGCGGACTCCATGCAGCTTGGGCGCAAGCAACGCCAGCGCCCACCGTGGTGCCCGCCAAATTGCCAGCCTTGCCCAGCAAGCGCTCTGCGCTTGAAAACGCCTTGGCGATGGATGTTCCCACCGCCTATACCTACGCCAGTACCTACAACAACTACTACGAGTTCGGTACCGACAAGTCTGAACCTGCACGCAATGCCAACACCTTGAAGACCAAGCCATGGACTTTGGAGATTGAGGGCTTGGTGAAAAAACCTATGCGCTTGGGATTGGAAGAGGTGATGAAGTTAGGCGCCATGGAAGAGCGGATCTACCGTATGCGGTGTGTAGAGGGGTGGTCTATGGTCATTCCGTGGATAGGTTTTTCTTTGTCCACCCTTATCAAACATGTCGACCCCTTGGGCAGCGCCAAGTTCATTGAGTTTGTGACGTTGGCCGACCCCAAGACCATGCCCAATGTAGGCTCACGTGTGCTGGACTGGCCTTATGTGGAGGGCCTGCGCATGGACGAAGCCATGCACCCCCTGACCCTGCTGACCTTTGGCATGTACGGCGAGATACTGCCCAATCAAAATGGTGCGCCCATTCGCTTGAATGTGCCATGGAAATACGGTTTTAAAAACGCCAAGAGCATTGTAAAAATCCGTTTCACCGAAAAACAGCCCGCCACAGCATGGAACAAGGCCGCCGCAAATGAATATGGGTTTTATTCCAATGTGAACCCGAATGTGGACCATCCTCGCTGGAGTCAAGCCACCGAGCGGCGCATTGGCGAGGACGGCCTGTTCAACAAAAAGCGTAAAACCTTGATGTTCAACGGCTATGAGGCGCAGGTTGCGTCTTTGTACAGTGGCTTGGATTTAAGCAAGAATTTTTGAAACCATCAGGGACAGACATGAATGTGCGCCAGCGCCTGTTGTCGCCCTGGGCCAAGCCCTTTGTGTGGCTACTGCTTGCCTTGCCTGGGGTTTGGTTAACCTATGCGGCCTTCAATGATCTGCTGGGTGCCAACCCCGCCGAGTTCTTAACGCGCAGGACTGGCGACTGGACCTTGCGTGGTCTGTGCGTGGTGTTGGCCGTCACACCTTTGCGAGAACTCACAGGCACACCGGCGTTGCTGCGCTTTCGACGAAGCTTGGGTGTGGGCACCTTTATTTATGCGTGTTTGCATATGCTTTGCTACGCTTGGTTTGACCAAGGCCTGGTGTTCAATGACATTTGGCGAGACATTCTCAAGCGACCTTTTATATGGCTGGGTTTTGGCGGACTGGTTTGCATGTTGCCGCTGGCCCTGACCTCGTTCAATGCAGCCATTCGCTTCTTGGGTGTGAAGCGCTGGCAAAGCCTTCACCGCTTGGTGTACGCAGTGGCCGTATTGGCAGTCTTGCATTTTTTTTGGATGCGAGCGGGTAAAAACGACTTCGCTGAAGTGGGTGTCTATGCGGCAGTTTTGGGCACCCTTTTGGCTTGGCGGGTGTGGAAAGCTGTTCAGAGTCGCTGATCAAACCAATCTCTCTGCACGCATTTGGTCTTGCGCGGTCTCGCGCTCGCGAATGATGTGCACTTTGTCACCATCGACCAACACCTCGGTTGCACGTCCGCGTGTGTTGTAGTTGCTGGCCATGCTCATGCAGTAGGCGCCTGCCGACATCACCGCCACATGGTCACCCGCCTGCACGGCCAGCGAGCGGTCGCGGCCTATCCAGTCGCCGCTTTCGCACACGGGGCCGACCACGTCATACACCGTGGCGGCGGATCCGCGTTGGGCCAAGGGCTCGATGCGGTGAAACGCTTGGTACATCGCTGGGCGCGGCAAGTCGTTCATGGCCGCGTCAATGATGCAAAAGTTTTTTTGCTCGCCGGGTTTCAAATAAAGCACCTCGGTCAGGCACACACCGGCATTGCCCACCAATGAACGCCCTGGCTCGATCATCAAGCGGCGACCGCCAAAACCACGCGCATCCAAGCGGGCCAGCAGTTGCGCCCACAGCGCATCGGCGGCAGGCGGCGTGTCGCCGTTGTAATTGATGCCCAAGCCCCCGCCAAAGTCGAGGTGGTGAATGGGCACGCCAGCCGCTTCGATCGCTTGCACCAAGTCCAGAACTTTATCGAGGGCGTCCACATAAGGCCCCGCGCTGGTGATTTGTGAGCCAATGTGGCAATCGATGCCCACCACCTTCAAGCCCTTCAAGGCCGCTGCATGCAAATAACAGCGCAAGGTGTCTTCGTGGGCGATGCCAAATTTGTTGCCTTTCAAGCCGGTGGAGATATAGGGGTGGGTTTGCGGGTCTACATTGGGGTTGACGCGGATGCTGACTGGCGCGACTTTGCCGCACGACAGCGCCACTTCACTGAGAACATCAAGTTCCGCCTCGCTCTCTACATTGAAGCAAGCGATACCTGCATCGAGCGCTTGGCGCATTTCGGCGCGGGTTTTGCCCACACCCGAAAAAATCACTTTGCCCGCTTGGCCGCCAGCAGCGAGCACGCGGCTGAGCTCACCCCCCGACACAATGTCAAAGCCGCAGCCCGCTTGGGCAAACACTTGCAACACGCCCAAGGAGGAATTGGCTTTCATCGCGTAATGCACCTGCGCGTCTCGCCCTGCAAAGGCCCTTTGGTAAGGGGCCAAAGCACCCAGCATGGCGGCCTTGGAGTACACAAACAAGGGTGTGCCGTGCTGCTCGGCTAAAGCTTGCAAAGCCAGTTCTTCACAAAAAAGCACGCCTTCGCGGCGTGAAAAATAGGGAGCACCAGGCAAGGTAAGAGAGGTCATAAAGATAAGCTAAAGCGGCTGACGCTCAGGGCTGCGAAGAAGAGGGGGGCGCAGGTCGGATGTCGGGTACCAAGACTTGGGGGAACACGGCTCGCTCACTTGCTTGCGGGTCGGTGGGGATAAAGAGAGCGCCCTTTTGGCCACACGCCACCAAGCCAAAAGCCATGCTGAGTGCGAGGAGGGTGCGTCTGCCTAGAATCTGCATTGTCATGGTTGAAATTGTAGCCATCCCCCTTAACCTCCACGAACGCGACGCCTAACCCAATGACCGATCAGGAATTTTTGAACCAAGCCGAAGCCTTGCTGCTGCGGCTAGAGCAGTGTTGTGACCACTTGAACGACAGCACCGAGGCCGATATCGATAGCCAGCGCAGTGGGGGCATGGTGACTTTGACTTTCACCAACCGCAGTCAAATCGTGGTCAATTTGCAAAAGCCTTTGCAAGAAGTGTGGCTGGCGGCCCGCAGTGGTGGCTACCACTTTCGTTTTGATGGACAGCATTGGCAAGACACCAAAGGCCAAGGCGAGTTTTGGCAGCGACTCAGCACAGATGCCTGCGAACAATCAGGCTTGGCTTTGGTATTTTTGTAAGAAGCAGCACTTTTATTCTTTGAACATATCGAGAATTTTTTTCTTCTCGGCGTCTGCACCTGCTTCTCCTGTGGCGTCATGCCCTTCGATACCCAAGTGGGTCACGCCAGTGGCGTGGGTGAATTCTTGGAAAAACCAGTCGCCGCCTTCAAACACCACGCCAGCAGGTACGGGCAAAGGGGTGACAGGCGTATTTTTCAAAGCGTTTTGCATATAGCTGATCCATACCGGCAGGCTAAGTCCGCCACCGGTCTCGCGGTCACCCAGTTTGCGCGGGGTGTCGTAACCAATCCAGGTCACTGCGGTGAGTGTGGGGTGGTAACCAGCAAACCACGCGTCCATGGAGTCGTTGGTGGTGCCGGTTTTGCCATAAATATCGTTGCGCTTTAACACCTGTTGGGCGCGCATGGCAGTTCCAACGCGTGTGACTTCTTGCAGCAAATAGCTCATCACAAATGCATTGCGGGGTTCAACGGCGCGTGAGCGCTCATCGAGTTCAATCGGGGTGTACTGTGACAGCACTTTGCCCAAGGGGTCGGTTACTTTTGAAATCAAATAGGGCTTGACCAAATAGCCACCATTGGCGAATACCGAATAGCCCAAGGCCACTTGCAAGGGTGTCACTGATCCTGCTCCCAAAGCCATCGTCAAATAAGCTGGATGGCGCTCGGGTTCAAAACCAAAACGGCTGATCCAGTTTTGTGCTTCTTTGGGCCCCACCGCTTGCAAGATGCGAATAGACACCATGTTTTTGGATTTGGCCAATGCGGTTTTGAGCGGCATAACACCTTCGAATTTGCCGTCGTAATTTTTGGGCTCCCAGGCTTGGCTGCCGGTCACGCTGGCATCAAAAAACAGCGGCGCATCATTGACCTGCGTGGCAGGTGTAAAGCCTTTTTCCAGTGCCGCCGAGTAAATGAAGGGCTTGAAACTCGATCCAGGCTGACGCCAAGCTTGGGTGACATGGTTGAACTTGTTTTTATCGAAATCAAAACCGCCAATCAGCGAGCGGATGGCGCCGTCGGTGGGGTCGAGCGCCACAAATGCACCTTCAACTTCTGGTAACTGCGTCAATCCCCAGTCACCTTTGGCGTTTTTAGCTAAACGAACAATCGCACCAGTGCGCAGTTTGATGTTGGGCGGTGCCTTATCAGACAAACCCGATTGCACCGGTTTCAATCCATCGCCCGTGATATCCAACACATCGCTGTTTTGCCGCATGACGCGCACTTTTTTCGGTGCAACTTCCAAAACCACGGCGGCCAGCAAATCGCCTTTGTCACCGGCGTCGATCAAGGCCTCATCGATAGCGTCCTCTTGCTCGCGCGGGTCACTGGGCAAGTTGATGAATTTTTCAGGTCCACGGTACACCTGTCTTAACTCGAAGTCCATTATGCCGCGGCGCAGCGCTTGGTAGGCAACCTCTTGGTCGTCGGCCTTGATGGTGGTGTAGACGTTCAAGCCACGGGTGTAACTGTCAGGGCCGTATTGCGCAAACATGAGTTGACGCGCCATCTCGGCAACGTAGTCGGCATGGGTGGTGTTGGGTGCAGTGACGCTGCGAATTTTCAGTTCTTCGACTTTAGCGCTTTCAGCCTGCGCCTTGGTGATAAAGCCGTTTTCTTGCATACGCTCGATGATGTAGAGCTGGCGTGAACGTGCGCGTTTGGGGTTGTTGATGGGGTTATAAGCCGAGGGCGCTTTGGGCAAACCCGCGAGCATGGCGGCCTCGGCAATGCTCAGGTTTTGGATGGGTTTGCCAAAATAGGTTTCTGCTGCTGCAGCAAAACCGTAGGCGCGGTGGCCCAAGAAAATTTGGTTCAAATAAATTTCAAAAATCTGGTCTTTGCTGAGCAAGTGCTCAAGCTTATAGGTCAGTAGCAGCTCGTAAATTTTGCGGGTAAAGGTTTTTTCAGAGGACAAATACACATTGCGCGCCACCTGCATAGTGATGGTGGAAGCGCCTTGGCTCTTGGCGCGACCCACATTGGCCAAGCTCGCTCGCGCTAAACCAATGTAATCGACCCCGCCGTGTTGGTAAAAACGCGCATCCTCTATCGATAACACAGCTTGTTTGACGACATCGGGGATGTCTTTGAAGGGCACCAATTTGCGCCGCTCTTCGCCAAACTCGCCAATCACTTTGCCCTCGGCGGAAAAAACCCGCATCGACAACTTGGGGCGGTAGTCGGCCAAATCGGTGATGTCAGGCAACTGGGGATAGGCCATGGCAAGGGCGACGCCTACAAGCAAAATCAAGCTGACCAAGCCCGCTACACCCAACCCCGTGCCCCAGACAAAGAAGCTGCCCAGCACTTGCCACAAGCTGGATGGGTTGGGGGGCTTGACCGATTCGGCGCGAGGACTTTCGGAAGGCTTTGAGGGTGGGGGCATGGGGATGGGGTGCCGCTGGCGGGCGTTCAAGGGAGTAAGTGCATTGTAAAAACTTCGCCAGTCCAGCTTAACCCAAGGCCTTGAGGCCAGATTTACAACCTCCTTCCATCTTTGATAAGGAGGAT
>NZ_JBBAOI010000003.1:0-100370 GCF_040401495.1 Limnohabitans sp. | reverse complement strand
TATGCGCCGACTCTTTCCCCGTTCGACCCGCCGAAGTTTGGGCGTGGTGGTCCAACCCGATGGCATAGCCTTGGCTCAGGCCAGTGCCCCCGTCAAGGGGTGTTTGCACATCCAACGCTGGTATTGGCTGGCTTTGCAAGATGCACCTAAGACCCACCAAAGCCTGTTGGCGGGTTGGCCTGACCCCACTTGGTTGCGCACCGCTCGCCACAAAGCCGGTTGTCAAGCCCAAGATGCTGCATTGGCTATTGAAGACCAACGCTTGCGCCGCTTTAACTTGACCCTGCAAAGCGGTTTGCATGTGCGTGATCAGGTCAAGGCCATCGAGGCCGAACTGAACAGGCAACTGCCTTGGGCTTTGGCAGATACGGTGTGGGACTTTCACACCTTGCCTACCCCCGACGCAGCGGCCCTTGCGGCCCAGACCCAGCGCCCCGCGTGGCTGGTGTCTGCCATGCAAGCACAAGCGCAACAACATGTGGAGGTTTTGGCTACGCAGCGAGCTTGGGTGACGGCTTGCGAGCAATGGTGTCGGGCGGCAGGCCTGTGGTTGATGCGCCTAGAGCCTGCTTGGCAGGCGGAGGCGCGGTGGCAACTGCAAAGCAGCAAAGTCAGCCGACTTGACGCGCAGGGTATGGCACCTCATCTGCAAGCACGAGCCGCTGGCTTGGCCTTGGGCGTGTTGGCACCATGAGGGCGCTCAACTTGGTGCCATGGCGTGAGCGGCAGCGTCAAGCGGTGTTGCAGCGCTGGCAGATAGGCGGCTTGCTGGCTGCCACGGCGACATTTGCCATGGTGTTTGCCATTGAGCACTGGCTGGCAGAAGCCAACCATGGCCATGAGTTAAACATGTCTGCTTGGCAGGCTCAGCAGCAAGCTTTGCAACACAAATTGCAAGAAGCAGCGCTTTGGCAAACACGTTACCGTCAAGCGCAGCAGGTACAGCAGGCATGGCCGCAATGGCAACAGCAACAGTGGCAAGCTTGGCGTTCATTGATCGACTTCTTCAGTGTGCCGCCGCGCGGCTTGCAGCTAAGCCAAGTCCAATGGCGCGATGGCCAATGGCAATTGCAAGTGCGCGCCTTGAGCGCTGCGCATGTATTGCATTGGCAAGACCAGCTGCAAGCCCGTGGCATCGCAGTCAGGGCGCAGCCCACGCCAATAGCCAGCCATTTGTGGCGCTGTCCACAGGGACGTTTATGGCATTTACATACCTTTGAGCTCAGCTCTCCGGCCCCCCAAGGGGTTCGCTCATGAGCCCACGCTCGACGTTAGGGGCGCACTGGTGGCCCCAGTGGCGCAGCCATTGGCGGGTCTTGCACGCTTGGCCCATGTCAGCGCAATCCATGCTTCTCAGTGCCATGGCATTGCTGATGAGCCTGTGGTTGAGTTGGCAAGTCTCTGGCCAAGCATGGCTTACCTGGTGGCAGGCGCAGCAGCGAGAAGAGGACGCTTTATTGCAATTACAAACCTTGCAACGGCAACTTGATCAACATGAACTGCGAGTGGCTGCTTTGCAGGCCATGCGCCACCCCTCGGGGCAAGATTGGCCAGCCTGGGTCAGCATCTTGCCAAGCAATGTAGGCGCACATCAGCAGGAATCGCACCATTGGAGCGGCAGTTTGCCCAGCCTGTTGGTGGCTTGGCAAGCCTTTGCCGAGCTCGCTCCGCAAGCACGGGTTAACGCTTTTGTGATGAGCGCGGTCAGTGCACCTCGGACTAAGGGCACTGCCCCGCACTTGAGTCTGCAGTTGCAAACGCAAGACGATGCCGAGCAGTTCCTCAAGCGCTTTGGGGCGTCAAGTACAAAACCAACCCCAGCAGCAGCGCATTCCGATGGGCACAGGCCTGCGCGCTTATTCAATCCCTTTGATGCGACTGGCTTACCCCAAGGCTTGCCGACGCTTGCGCCAACGCTTGAAGGCCAAGTCCGCTTACCCGATGCCGACTTGTCGCAATGGCAATGGGTGGGTGCTTTAAGCACGCCAGAAAAATCCCGCGCATTGCTCACGCACGAGGGCGTGCTCTACACCTTCAAGCCCGGCCAGGCCTTGGGTGCGAATGGCGGGGAGGTGACACAGGTTGGCACCGACCATGTGTGGCTGCGCCAATGGTTTACCGACGGCCAAGGCCGCTGGCAAGCGCGCTCAAGCCGTTGGCCTGACAGGGGGGCACCATGAAGTTGCTTATTAATGCCTTGTTTGCCGTTTGCTTTGCGTTGATGGGAACAAACCATGCACAGTCCCAGACGCTTACTGATGCGCCACCGGTGTTCAGCGGCGCACCCATGTCCATGGATTTCCCCAAAATTGAGGTGCGTACTGCATTGCAACTGATTGCCGACTTCAGTGGCATCAATATGGTGATAGCCGACAGCGTGAGCGGTACGCTTAGTCTGCACCTGAGTCAAGTGCCGTGGGACCAAGTGCTCTACACGGTGCTGCAAACCAAGGGCTTGGGGCAACACAGCATGGGAGACGTGCTATGGATCGCACCCCTTGCTGAATTGGCTGCCAGAGAAAAGGCCACGCTAGAAAGTCGTTTGGCTTTGCAAGCCCTAGAGCCCGTGCAAACCCGCGCCTTTGCACTCAATTACGCCAAAGCACACGACTTGCTGGTGCCTTTGCTCAGCAGCAACGGCGTGGTCGGCAACAACCCTGCACCTCGCTTGTTGAGTGCGCGTGGTTCGGCCTTGGTAGACGTGCGTACCAACCAACTGTTTGTCACCGATGTGGTCGATAAGTTGGCTCAGGTTGCAGTATTGATAGAGCGCATTGACATCCCGCAGAGGCAGGTGCTGATTGAGGCGCGCATCATCGAAGCATCAGACAGTTTTGCCAGAAGTTTGGGCGTTCGCTTGGGTCGCGGTGACAACAATGCTGCTTTGGTGCAGTTGCCTGCCATGGGTTTGCAAGGCCAAAACGCTGCCACCTTGGCGCTGTCCTTGTTCGACCCCGTGCGAACACTGCGTTTGTCGGTGGAATTGTCTGCACTTGAGGCCGAGGGCTTGGGCAAGGTGGTGGCCAGTCCGCGCTTGGTCACCGCAGACCAAGCCAAGGCGGTGATTGAGCAAGGCACCGAGCTGCCTTACCAAGTCTCGGCGGGCAACGGTGCGACCTCCATTGCCTTTCGCAAAGCCAATTTGCGCTTGGAGGTCACGCCGCGCATCACGCCCGAGGGCAGCATCACCATGGACTTGGATGTGCACAAAGACAGCGTGGGTCAAAGCACGCCTGCTGGTTTTGCTATCGATACCAAGCATGTCAGCACCCAAGTGCGGGTTGACGATGGGGGCACGGTGATGATTGGCGGCATTTTTGAGACCAGCGATAACCAAAACTTGGCTGGTGTGCCGGGTTTGCGCGATTTGCCCGGCATGGGTTGGCTGTTTGGCAACCGCAGCAGCAAGCGCAGCAAGCAAGAGTTGCTGATATTCCTAAGCCCTAAAATGCTCTCGCAACGTGCATCAGCACCGTGAGGAAGTATTTATCGTGTTGGCCTTGGTGGGTATGCCCGGCAGCGGCAAGTCAACAGTCGGGCGACAAATTGCTCGCAGAATCGGCTGCGCCTTTGTTGACTCCGATCACGTCATCGAGCAGCGCTTGGGTTGCAGCATCAAAGAATACTTTGAACGCCAAGGCGAAGCCGCTTTTCGTGATGTGGAGAGTCAAACCTTGGACGACATTACCCGCCAAGCGGTGGGGGTGCTGGCCACCGGTGGCGGCGCTGTGCTGCGCCCTGCCAACCGCGCTTTGCTGCACGAACGCACCACGGTGTGCTATTTACGAATCAGTCCCGAGGAAATTTTTCGCCGCTTGCGTCACGATCGCCAGCGCCCACTGTTGCAAGTGGATAACCCCGAGGCCAAGTTAAGGGAATTGTTCGACCAACGTGACCCGCTTTACCAAGAAACTGCCCATTACGTGATTGAATCTCACCGTCCACGAATTCCCACCATGGTTGCCATGGTCATGAGCCAACTCGAACTCGCCGGACTTTTGCCTGTGGCAGAAACACCTCCCCATGCCACATGACACCCACCGCCAAGTCCGCATCGCTTTGGGCGATCGAAGCTATGGAATCAGCATTGCCGCTGGCTTGCTGTCTTTGGACCGCACTTGGCATGGCTTGCCCCGTGCGGCCACCGCCTTGATCGTTACCAATGACACGGTAGGCCCTTTGTACGCCGCAGATTTACAGCGCAGTTTGTCAGCTCACTACCCCAAGGTGCTTACCCTGAGCCTGCCCGATGGTGAGGCCTACAAAACCTGGGAAACCTTGCAAAGTATTTTCGATGTGCTGTTGCAAAACGCTTGTGACCGCAAAACCGTTTTGTTTGCACTCGGAGGTGGCGTGGTGGGTGACATCACCGGTTTCGCGGCGGCTTGTTATATGCGCGGAGTGCCTTTTGTACAGGTGCCCACCACTTTGCTGGCGCAGGTCGATTCTTCGGTAGGTGGCAAAACCGCCATCAACCACCCAATTGGCAAAAACATGATCGGTGCGTTTTACCAACCCGAACGTGTGGTGTGTGATTTGCGCACCTTGCAAAGTCTGCCCCCACGCGAACTCAGCGCTGGACTGGCCGAGGTCATCAAATACGGCCCCATCGCCGACATGGCGTTCTTCGACTGGATCGAAAACAACCTTGACGCTTTGCTGCAACGCGATCCCCAAGCTTTGGCTTATGCGGTGCAGCGCAGTTGTGAGATCAAGGCGAATGTGGTGGGTCAAGACGAGCGTGAATCAGGCTTGCGGGCCATTCTCAATTTTGGCCATACCTTTGGCCACGCTATTGAAGCGGGTTTGGGTTTTGGCGAATGGTTGCATGGCGAAGCAGTGGGTTGCGGCATGGTCATGGCGGCACAGTTGTCACACCATTTGGGCTTGGTGGATGTGGCATTCACCAAACGCCTGACCAACTTGGTTGAACGTGCAGGCCTGCCCACCGTTGGTCCCGCTTTGGGGGCCGAGGCTTATTTGCACCATATGCGGGTGGACAAAAAAGCCGAGGCAGGCGATATCCGTTTTGTGCTGATCGACCCACCAGGCAGCGCCGTGGTACGAGGTGCACCCGATGCCGTGGTGGTTGAAGTTTTAGAGGCCTGTTGTCGTTGAGGCTTCAAGCCTACGCTTGTGATCCTGCGTTCACGCGGGGCCGACGCTTTGCAGAGGACCCAGCCCCCACACGCAATGCGTTTCAGCGCGACCGCGACCGCATTGTGCATTCCACCGCCTTTCGCCGCTTGGTCTACAAAACCCAAGTTTTCTTGAACCATGAAGGCGATTTGTTTCGCACCCGCTTGACGCATTCTTTGGAGGTGGCGCAACTTGCTCGCTCCATGGCCCGCACACTGGGTTTGCATGAAGATTTGGTAGAGGCTATCGCTTTGGCACACGACCTCGGCCACACGCCTTTTGGCCATGCAGGACAAGATGCTTTGAACGAGTGCATGGCCGCGTACGGCGGTTTTGAGCACAACTTGCAAAGCCTGCGCGTGGTGGATGGCTTGGAAGAGCGCTATGCGCAGTTTGACGGCTTGAATCTGTGCTTTGAAACCCGTGAAGGCATTTTGAAGCACTGCTCGGTGCGCAACGCACAACTCCTAGAGGCGCATGAACCCGGCGGTGTGGCTGCACGGTTTTTGGTTAAAGGCCAACCCAGTTTAGAGGCGCAGTTGTGCAATATCGCCGACGAGATGGCTTACAACGCCCACGACATCGACGACGGTGTGCGCTCGGGCCTCATCAGCATGGCACAACTTGAAGACGTGGCCTTGTTTGACGATTACCGACGTCAAGTGCAAACCGAATTTCAGGATTTATCCGGACGGCGCTTGTTATATGAGGCAATACGCCGCATGTTGAGCGATCAGGTCTACGACGTCTTGGCAACCACTCAAAGTGCCCTTGCGCAACACGCACCTGACAGTGTAGAAGCGGTGCGCGCTGCCCCTGCCTTGGTGCTGTTTTCTTCCCCCATGCAACAGCGCTCGACGCAGCTGAAAACCTTTTTACTCCACCATTTGTACAGACACCCGCAGGTAATGCAAACCACCGATTGGGCCCGCCAAGTGGTTGGCGAATTATTCGCAGCCTATTTGTCCCACCCTCAAGAAATGCCCGAAGGTCATGCCAAGCTTGACAACCTCCCCCGAGCCGTTGCCGACTACATTGCTGGCATGACCGACAGATATGCCAGCCGTGAGCACGCCCGCTTGGTGGGACAGCTGCCTGCTCCCTCACACTGAAAGCTCTTAGCCATGCACCAACCTGCCGACACCGAACGCATCGCCATCGAAGACACCCAGTTGTGGCTGAATCGTGCCGTGGTGGGACTCAATCTGTGCCCCTTTGCCAAAGCGGTGATGGCCAAAGGGCAGGTGCGCTATGTGGTGACCGAACTCACCGAACCCGAGCAGGTTTTAATTCTTTTGCAAACTGAGATGCAAACCTTGGTGGACGCTGACCCCGAAACGCTGGACACCACTTTGTTGATTGCACCCTATCTGCTGCCCCACTTTGCCGACTTCAACGAGTTTTTATTCGACTGCGAAGCAGTGCTGCGCGGACTGGACTTGGAAGGCGTTTTACAAATCGCCGACTTTCATCCTGGCTACCAGTTTGCCGGTACCTCGCACGATGATGTGGAAAACCTCACCAACCAGTCGCCTTACCCCACGTTGCATTTGCTGCGTGAAGACAGCGTGAGCCGCGCTGTTGAGGCCTTTCCCGATGCCGCCTTGATTTACGACCGCAACACCGCTTTGCTGCGTGAAATGGGTGTGGCGGGGTGGCAGGCTTTGGGCATGCGAGCGAGGTTGTATGAAGACAGCTAAGCCTCTTGACCTTGAATTACGCCCCGGCCAGTCCATCGAGTTGCTCAAGGCGCTGCACATCCTCACGCGTGAGGGCAAGCTCAATCAAGACTCTAAGCGCAAACTCAAGCAGGTCAATCACCTGTACCAGTTCATCGAAAAGCTGCTCACTGCCTTGAGCGACAGCGAGCAAGGTCTCACGTTGGCCGACCACGGCGCGGGCAAGTCTTACTTGGGGTTCATCATTTACGACTTGTTTTTTAAGCGCTTGACCAAGGGTCGAATCTACGGAATTGAGACGCGCAGCGAATTGGTCGCTTCTTCTAAGGCATTGGCGCAGCAATTAGGGTTTGAGCGAATGACTTTTCTCAATCTGAGTGTGGTCGAGTCTGCGCACAGTGAAGCTATGCCAACAAACATCGATGTGGTAACCGCACTACATGCCTGCGATACCGCTACCGATGACGCCATCGCCTTTGGTTTGCAAAAGCAAGCCAAGTCCATGGTGCTGGTGCCATGCTGCCAAGCCGAGTTGGCCCGCTCACTCAACCACAACAAGGCGTTGAATTTGCAGCGTACACCGCTGGCTGAACTGTGGCGTCACCCGCTGCACACCCGTGAGATGGGCAGCCAACTCACCAATGTGCTGCGTTGTTTATACCTAGAGTCGCAGGGCTACAAAGTGACCGTCACCGAATTGGTCGGCTGGGAGCACAGCATGAAAAATGAACTCATCTTGGCCGAGTTCACAGGCCAACCCAAACGCAGTTCGGCTGAGCGCTTGCAGGCTTTGTTGCAAGAGTTTGGTTTAAAAGACATACAAGCTTTTCGTTATCCCTTGCTAAGCCAGAAAACTGAGCAATAAAAATGAGGTGTTAGCGTAGTCTTGACGTATTCTTTGTGGCCCTCAACCCATCAGGGAGTTCATGAATATTCTCATCACTGGTTCCATGGGCAATATAGGCAGCAGCACTTTGGCGGCACTGCAAGCGCGTGGCCACCGCATCACTTGTTTTGACCAACCCACACTTGCCAACCGAAGGCTTGCCAAACGCTTGCCAAGTGCGGTGCGCGTGTGTTGGGGCGATCTACGCCAACCGAGTGACATCAGCGCCGCTGTGGTCAATCAAGAGGTGGTGGTGCACTTGGCGGCCATCATCCCCGAGGCTTCTCATACCGGTGACCGAAGCGAGGAAAACCCCATTTTGGCCTATGCCGTCAATGTAGTGGGTACGCGAAACCTGATTGCTGCAGTCAAAGCCATGCCTGTGCCTGCCAGCGTGGTATTCACATCTACTTTGCATGTATATGGTTTAACCCAGCACCTTGCGCCGCCGCGCAAGTTGCAAGATCCGCTTAATCCGTCGGACCATTACGCCAGCCACAAGGTGGCTTGCGAAGCCATGTTGCGAGAGTCGGGTTTGCGTTGGACGATCTTGCGACTGGGTGTCGCTGTTCCTTTGAAAGTCATTTTGAGCCCAGCGATTTTTCTCGTACCACCCTCTAACCGGATCGAGTACGTCCACACCTTGGATGTAGGTGTGGCCATTGCCAACGCTATCGAAACCGAAGCCGTATGGGGGCGTCTGTGGCACATAGGCGGAGGGCCGCGCTGCCAACTTCGCTATGAAGATATGTTGGGTGCATTTATGAAAATCCTTGGGCAATCGCCGTTGCCCAAGTCAGCCTATAACAACGTCGATTTCAGCGTCGACTGGCTAGATACGCATGAAAGTCAGAAGCTTTTGAATTACCAGCAACACACCTTCGAAGACTATGTCAAGGCGCTGTCAGTTTGCTTGGGACATTGGTTGCCCTTGATCAGATTTTTAAGGCCCGTGGTCAGATGGGTGATCTTGCGTCAATCACCCTATCTGCGCAACAGGTAGTCCGTTGACCACTTCTTGCCAAACCATGTCAGCAATAGGCGCGAAGTCACCTTGAAGGGCTGCTTGGCACATGCGCTGTAATGTATCTGCGTGGGGCAACACGGTGCCCGCAAAACAGGGGCGACGTTGGGCATCGGCCAGCAGCAAGGTGGGAAAGTTTTCGATATCCATGTCGCCCAACAGTGCGTCGTGTTCCTCCACATCCACCCAGACAAACCGCGCTTGTGGCATTTCTTTGGCCAGGCCCTCAAACAACGGCTGGTATTCGCGGCAAGTGCCACACCATTGTGCGCACAGGCAGTACACCCAGAGCAAGGGTATATCTGCTGGAACTGCTGGCGAAGAGGGCGTATCCATGTCACAAGTTTAGATGTTTAATTGGGGTCAGATTCCAATTAATATGGGCGCATGGCCCGCTTACCCCGTCTCACCCTTGCCGGATACCCGCACCACATCATCTTGCGGGGCAATAACCGCCAAGCCATTTTCATGGACAGCGCTGACTTTGAGCGCATGCTGGCTTTGCTGCAAAACCACGCCATGGAGCAGGGCGTGCAAGTCCATGCCTATGTATTGATGAGCAACCACCTGCATTTATTGCTCACCCCTTCGCAAAACGACAGTTTGCCCAAGATGATGCAAGCGGTGGGACGTTCTTATGTGCTGTATTTCAATAAGCGCCATGGGCGAAGCGGCACCTTGTGGGAGGGGCGCTACCGCTCTGCGTTGATTCAAACCGAGCGCTATTTCTTGGCTTGCATGGCCTATATCGATCTCAACCCCGTGCGTGCTGGCATGGTGGCGCAGGCCGCAGGCTACCCTTGGTCCAGCCATGGCCATTACATAGGCCGCCAAAACGAGGCTTGGCTAACACCCCACCCTTTGTACTGGGAGATGGGCAATACGCCTTTTGCCCGCGAGGCGGCATATGCGGTCATGGTCAATGCGGGTGTTAACCAAACGCAACAGCAGGCGCTCACATCTTCTGCCTTAAGCGGTTGGGCTTTGGGCGAGGAAAGCTTTGTGATCGGCTTGCAAAAACAAACATCCAGACGGGTCAATCCCGCCAAAGTGGGCAGACCGTTTGGGAAAAAAGAGATTTAATCTGTCCCCAATTATTTCTTCTTGTGCTAAAACTTAAATTAATTGGGATCTGACCCCAATTAATTTGTTTGGCATTTGGTCCAGCTTGCACTATATTTGCCGACCTGCCTGAATACTAAGGAAAAACCCTATGCAGTCCGCCTTTACCCATGGTTTGTACGACCCTTCCCAAGAACACGACGCCTGTGGCGTGGGTTTTGTGGCGCACATCAAGGGGGCGAAAACCCATGCCATCGTTAGCCAAGCGCTGAAAATTTTAGAAAACTTGGATCACCGCGGCGCGGTGGGTGCCGACAAATTGATGGGTGACGGCGCGGGTATCTTGATTCAGTTGCCCGATGCGCTGTACCGCGCCGACATGGCCGCCCGTGGCGTGACCTTGCCAGCGTTTGGTGAATACGGCGTGGGCATGGTGTTTTTGCCCAAAGAACATGCTTCGCGTTTGGCTTGCGAGCAAGAGTTGGAACGCGCCATCCGCGCCGAAGGCCAGGTGCTTTTGGGCTGGCGCGATGTGCCGGTGAATCTTGAGATGCCCATGTCGCCCACGGTGCGAGCCAAAGAGCCGGTCATTCGCCAAGTTTTCATTGGCCGCGGCAACGATGTCATCGTGCAAGACGCTTTGGAGCGCAAACTCTACGTCATCCGCAAAACCGCCAGCGCCGCCATCTCGCACCTGAACCTGAAGCACGGCAAAGAGTATTACGTGCCCAGCATGTCGAGTCGCACCATCATTTACAAAGGTTTGTTGCTGGCCGACCAAGTGGGCACGTATTTCAAAGACTTGCAAGACGAGCGTTGCGTCTCTGCTTTGGGCTTGGTGCACCAACGCTTTTCCACCAACACCTTTCCCGAGTGGCCGCTGGCCCACCCTTACCGCTATGTGGCGCACAACGGCGAGATCAACACCGTCAAGGGCAACTACAACTGGATGAAGGCGCGTGAAGGCGTGATGTCGTCTGCCGTGTTGGGCAGCGATTTGCCAAAGCTCTACCCCATCAGCTTTGCTGATCAGTCCGACACCGCCACTTTTGACAACTGCCTCGAGTTGCTCACCATGGCCGGCTACCCCATCAGCCAGGCCATGATGATGATGATTCCCGAGCCTTGGGAAAACCACAGCACCATGGACCCGCGTCGCCGTGCGTTTTACGAATACCACGCCGCCATGCTCGAGCCATGGGACGGCCCTGCTTCCATCGTGTTCACCGATGGCCGCCAAATTGGCGCCACCTTGGACCGCAATGGCCTGCGCCCCTCTCGCTACTGCATCACCGACGACGATTTGGTCATCATGGGCTCCGAGTCCGGCGTTCTCCCCGTGCCCGAGAGCAAGATTGTGCGCAAATGGCGGCTGCAGCCCGGCAAGATGTTCTTGATCGACCTTGAGCAAGGCCGCATGATCAACGACGAAGAGCTGAAGTCCGGCTTGGCCAACAGCAAGCCCTACAAGCAATGGATTGAAAACCTGCGCATCCGCTTGGACGATGTGGCCGAGCATCCCGTGGGCGTGCCAGCGCCAAGTGGCATCTCGCTGCTGGACCGCCAACAAGCGTTTGGTTACAGCCAAGAAGATTTCAAATTCCTCATGGCCCCCATGGCCGCCAACGGCGAAGAGGCCTTGGGCTCCATGGGCAACGACAGCCCCTTGGCGGTGTTGTCGAAAAAAAACAAATCGCTCTACAACTACTTCAAACAGTTGTTTGCGCAAGTGACCAACCCGCCCATCGACCCGATCCGCGAAGCCATCGTCATGTCGTTGGTGTCGTTTGTTGGCCCCAAACCCAATTTGCTCGACATCAACCAAGTCAACCCACCCATGCGCTTGGAGGTGAGCCAGCCAGTGCTGGACTTCCAAGACATGGCCAAGTTGCGCCATATCGAGAGCATGACCCAAGGCAAGTTCAAAAGTGCAACCTTGGACATCACTTACCCACTCAACTGGGGACATGAGGGTGTCGAAGCCAAGCTGGCCTCGTTGTGCGCCGAAGCGGTGGACCACATCAAGAGCGGCCACAATATTTTGATCATCAGCGACCACGCCATCAGCGCCACCCAAGTGGCGATTCCTGCGGTGTTGGCTTTGTCGGCCGTTCACCAGCATTTGGTCAAAGAGGGCTTGCGCACCAGCGCAGGCTTGGTGGTGGAAACGGGCTCTGCCCGAGAGGTGCACCACTTTGCGGTGTTGGCCGGTTATGGCGCAGAAGCCGTGCACCCGTATTTGGCGATGGAGTCATTGGCGGCCATGCACGCCGAGTTGCCCGGCGACTTGTCGGCCGACAAAGCCATTTATAACTACGTCAAAGCGATTGGCAAAGGCCTGTCGAAAATCATGTCCAAGATGGGCGTGTCCACCTACATGTCGTATTGCGGCGCACAGTTGTTCGAAGCGATTGGCGTCAACAGCGACACTATTACCAAGTACTTCACCGGCACGCCCAGCCGTGTCGAGGGCATTGGCATTTTCGAGATCGCCGAAGAGGCCATCCGCATGCACCAATCAGCCTTCAGCAACGACCCGGTTCTCGCCACCATGCTCGACGCGGGGGGTGAATACGCATGGCGCACCCGTGGCGAAGACCACATGTGGTCGCCCGACGCCATTGCCAAGTTGCAGCACAGCACCCGTGCCAACAACTTCAGCACCTACAAAGAGTACGCCCAACTCATCAACGACCAAAGCCGTCGCCACATGACGCTGCGCGGTTTGTTCGAGTTCAAGATTGACCCCAGCAAAGCCATTGCCTTGGACCAGGTCGAACCTGCGGCCGAGATCGTCAAACGCTTTGCCACCGGCGCCATGTCGCTGGGCTCTATTTCCACCGAGGCCCACGCGACCTTGGCCGTGGCCATGAACCGCATCGGCGGCAAAAGCAACACCGGCGAGGGCGGTGAAGACCCCGCCCGTTACCGCAACGAACTCAAAGGCATTCTCATCAAATCGGGTGAGACCTTAAAGAGCGTGATTGGCGACAAGCAAGTCGAAGTGGACATGCCTTTGCTGGCCGGCGACTCGCTGCGCTCCAAAATAAAGCAAGTGGCCTCGGGGCGTTTTGGCGTGACCGCTGAATACCTCAGCAGCGCCGACCAAATCCAAATCAAGATGGCGCAAGGCGCCAAACCCGGCGAAGGCGGACAACTCCCCGGCACCAAGGTGTCCGAGTACATCGGCTTCTTGCGTTACTCGGTGCCTGGCGTGGGCCTCATTTCCCCCCCACCGCACCACGACATTTACTCCATCGAAGATTTGGCGCAACTCATACACGACTTGAAAAACGTCGCCCCCCATGCCGATGTCAGCGTGAAGTTGGTGTCCGAGGTGGGTGTGGGCACCATCGCTGCGGGTGTGGCCAAGTGCAAGGCCGACCATGTGGTGATCGCCGGCCACGACGGAGGCACCGGTGCCTCGCCTTGGTCGTCCATCAAGCACGCTGGCAGCCCGTGGGAAATTGGCTTGGCCGAAACCCAGCAAACCTTGGTGATGAACGGTTTGCGCGGTCGCATTCGGGTGCAAACCGATGGCCAAATGAAAACCGGCCGCGATGTGGCGATTGGTGCCTTGTTGGGTGCCGATGAGTTTGGCTTTGCCACTGCGCCCTTGGTGGTCGAGGGCTGCATCATGATGCGCAAATGCCACTTGAACACCTGCCCCGTGGGCGTGGCCACCCAAGACCCCGCACTGCGCCAAAAATTCTCTGGCAAGCCTGAGCATGTGGTGAACTATTTCTTCTTTGTTGCCGAAGAAGTGCGCCACATCATGGCGCAGTTGGGCATTGCCAAATTCGACGACCTGATTGGCCGTGCCGACTTGCTCGACATGAAAAAAGGCGTCGAGCATTGGAAAGCCCGTGGCTTGGACTTTGGCCGACTGCTGGCCATGCCCGCAGTGCCCCAAGGCACGGCCTTGCACCACACCGACACCCAAGACCACGGCTTGGACCGTGCGCTGGACAAGGTGCTGATCGAAAAAAGCCGCGCCGCCATCGACAAGGGCGAGAAAGTGCAGTTCATGGAAGTGGCTCGCAACGTCAACCGTTCGGTCGGTGCCATGTTGTCGGGTGCGCTCACCCAAGTGCGCCCCGAAGGTTTGCCCGACGACACGCTGCGCATCCAGTTGGAAGGCACCGGCGGTCAATCGTTTGGCGCTTTCTTGGCCAAAGGCATTACCTTGTATTTGATTGGCGACGCCAACGACTACACCGGCAAAGGTTTGTCGGGCGGGCGCGTGGTGGTGCGCCCCAGCATCGATTTCCGCGGTGAGTCCACGAACAACATCATTGTGGGCAACACCGTGCTCTATGGCGCGACCAGCGGCGAGGCGTTTTTCAGCGGTGTCGCCGGAGAGCGTTTTGCGGTGCGCCTGTCGGGCGCGACGGCGGTGGTGGAAGGCACGGGCGACCATGGTTGCGAGTACATGACCGGCGGCACCGTGGCGGTGCTGGGCAACACAGGACGCAACTTTGCAGCCGGCATGAGCGGGGGCGTGGCCTATGTGTTTGATGAAGACGGCCAGTTCAGCACACGTTGCAACACCGCCATGGTCAGCTTGGACAAAGTGTTGGATGAGAAAACCCAAGCCGCGGACACACCCCAAGCCCTGTGGCACCGCGGCCAAAGCGACGAGGCGCAGTTGAAGAAGCTGCTTGAAGACCACCACCGGTGGACGGGCTCCAAACGCGCCCGCGCCTTGCTCGACGACTGGGCACAAGCCCGCACCAAGTTCGTCAAAGTCTTCCCCAACGAATACAAACGCGCTTTGGGTGAGTTGGCTGCGTCGGCGGCGGCCGCCTCTGCCGACAAACCCACCAAGGCCAAAAAGGCCACGGTCAAGTCTTGATGTATGGAATTGGTTTTTTCGTCCCATGCGCTCAAGCGCATGTTCCAACGCGGCATCAGTGCACAGGCAGTGCGTGCCGTATTGGACAATCCGCAAGTGGTCGCTGAGTATGCGGACGACAAACCTTACCCAAGCACTTTGTTGTACGCCATGGTTGATCAGCAAGCTTTGCATGTATTGGTGGCGACCGCTGACGCTGGTGTCAAAGTCATCATCACGGTTTACCGCCCGGACCCTCTTTTGTGGGCACCTGATTTTTTAAGGAAAAGACCATGAAGTGTGTCATTTGCAAGCACGGCGACACCCAGTTGTCCAGCACCACGCTCACGCTAGAGCGCGATGGCGCAGTGGTGGCCTTCAAAGAGGTGCCAGCCCAAGTCTGTACCAATTGTGGCGAGGCTTATGTGGACGAAACGATCAGTGCGAAATTGTTAAGTGTTGCCGAGCAATCCATTCGCGATGGCGTAGAAATTGATGTGCGCAAATACGCGCCCGTTTGAATACTGAAAAAACAGGACAAGATCATGGGAAAAATCACTGGGTTCATGGAGTTTGAGCGCATCGAAGAGGGCTACAAGCCCGTGCCCGAGCGCTTGAAGCACTACAAGGAGTTCGTCATTGGCTTGAGCCCCGAGCAGGCCAAGACGCAAAGCGCGCGTTGCATGGACTGCGGCACGCCGTTTTGCAACAGCGGCTGCCCGGTCAACAACATCATCCCCGACTTCAACGACTTGGTGTTCAACGACGACTGGCAAAACGCTTTGACCGTGTTGCACAGCACGAACAACTTTCCCGAGTTCACCGGCCGCATTTGCCCCGCCCCTTGCGAGGCGGCTTGCGTGGTGAACTTCAATGGCGACGCGGTGGGCATCAAGTCGATTGAGCACGCCATCATTGACCGCGGTTGGGCCGAGGGCTGGGTCAAGCCCCAGCCGCCCGCTACCAAGACAGGTAAAAAAGTGGCTGTCATCGGTGCAGGTCCTGCGGGCTTGGCCGCAGCCCAGCAGTTGGCGCGTGTGGGTCATGCGGTGACGGTGTTCGAAAAGAATGACCGTGTGGGCGGCTTGCTGCGCTATGGCATTCCCGACTTCAAAATGGAGAAAAGCCATATCGACCGCCGAGTGGAACAAATGCAGGCTGAGGGTGTGGTCTTCAAAACCGGCGTGTTGGTCGGCAACTGGCCCAAAGACAGCAAGGTCACCAACTGGGCCCAAGAAACCATCAGCGCCGAGCAGCTGAAAAAAGAATTTGACGCGGTGCTCTTGAGCGGCGGCTCTGAAGTTTCACGCGACCTGCCTGTGCCTGGGCGTGAACTGAGCGGCGTGCATTTCGCCATGGAGTTTTTGCCCCAGCAAAACAAGGTGGTTGCGGGTGACAAACTCAAAGACCAACTGCGTGCGGATGGCAAACACGTCATCGTCATTGGCGGCGGTGACACGGGTTCTGACTGCGTGGGCACCAGCACCCGCCATGGCGCGGCCAGCGTGACCCAGTTCGAGGTCATGCCCCAGCCTCCCGAGCAAGAAAACAAACCGCTGGTGTGGCCGTATTGGCCGCTGAAGTTGCGCACCAGTTCCAGCCATGAAGAGGGCGCTGAAAAAGGTGTTTTGCAACGCGAGTTCGCCATTTCCACCAAAGCCTTCATCGGCAAAAACGGCCAACTCACGGGCCTGAAAACCGTGCATGTGGAAATGAAAGACGGCAAGCTCAGCGAAGTGGCGGGCACCGAAAAGGACTACCCAGCCGACATGGTGCTCTTGGCCATGGGCTTTACCAACCCTGTGGCCAGCGTGCTCGAAGCCTTTGGTGTGGACAAAGACGCCCGCGGCAACGCTCGCGCCCACACCGAGGAGGGCAGTGGTTACATCACCAATGTGCCCAAGGTGTTTGCAGCCGGTGACATGCGCCGCGGCCAGTCGCTGGTGGTCTGGGCCATCCGCGAAGGCCGCCAAGCCGCGCGCACCATTGACCAGTACCTGATGGGTGAGAGCGCGCTGCCGCGTTAAAGTAGCGGTTCATGTCCTCTTTCTCCCCCACTTTGGTCGTTTTGCGCGACCTGCACTTTGGTTACGGTGATCGCCCCATTTTGGAAGGCGTCACTTTGGAGGTGCCGCGCGGCAAAATCACCGCGCTCATGGGGGCCTCGGGGGGCGGTAAAACCACGGTTTTGCGCTTGATTGGCGGGCAGTACAAGGCCCAGTCGGGCAGTTTGTTGTTTGACGGTCAAGAGGTATCCCAACTCTCCCACGAGCAACTCTATGCCGCACGCCGGCGCATGGGCATGTTGTTTCAGTTTGGTGCTTTGTTCACCGACATCAGCGTGTTTGACAACGTGGCCTTTCCGTTGCGTGAACACACAGATTTGCCTGAAGCCATGGTGCGCGACATTGTTTTGATGAAACTAGAGGCCGTCGGTTTGCGTGGCGCGCGTGATTTGTTGCCCAGCGAAATATCGGGTGGCATGGCGCGGCGTGTGGCGCTGGCACGCGCCATTGCTTTGGACCCTGAATTGGTGATGTACGACGAGCCTTTTGCGGGCCTGGACCCCATCTCTTTAGGCACGGCGGCCCGGTTGATTCGCCAGTTGAACGACGCACTGGGTTTGACCAGCATCGTGGTCTCTCACGATTTGGACGAAACCTTTGCCATTGCCGATCAAGTGATTGTGCTGGCCAATGGCCGCATCGCCGCGCAAGGCACTCCCGACGAGGTGCGCCAAAGCCGTGACCCCTTGGTGCACCAGTTTGTCAGCGCCGCACCTGATGGTCCTGTGCGCTTTCATTACCCTGCACCATCAGCGGATCAAGACTTTGGTGTGCAAGCTTCTGGGCGGCGGCGGCCATGATCTTCAAAGGCTTGGCCCACATCGGTTGGGTTACCCGCAGTTGGCTGGCTGATATTGGCCACGCTGCGCGTTTGTTTGTGCAGTTGCTTTCCTTTGCGCCTGCTTGTGTGCGACGCTTTGGTTTAGTGCGTGACCAAATGCATTTTTTAGGCAATTACTCCTTGGCCATCATTTCGGTATCAGGTTTATTTGTGGGCTTTGTGCTGGGTTTGCAGGGCTATTACACCTTGCAGCGCTATGGCTCGGCCTCGGCTTTGGGTTTGTTGGTAGCGCTCAGCTTGGTGCGAGAGTTGGGTCCCGTGGTCAGCGCCTTGTTGTTTGCGGGCAGGGCAGGCACTTCCCTGACCGCGGAGATTGGTTTGATGAAAGCTGGCGAGCAACTCAGTGCTATGGAAATGATGGCCATCGATCCCGTTCGGCGCATTTTGGCGCCACGCTTTTGGGGGGGCGTGCTGGTCATGCCCATCTTGGCGGCGGTTTTCAGCGCCGTGGGTATTTTGGGCGGTTGGGTGGTGGGCGTCTTGATGATTGGTGTGGACAGCGGCTCGTTTTGGGGGCAAATGCAAAGCGGCGTCGATGTTTGGCAAGATGTGGGCAATGGGGTGATCAAAAGCTTGGTGTTTGGTATCACGGTGAGCTTTGTCGCTTTGCGCCAAGGCTTTGAGGCGCAACCCACACCCGAGGGCGTGGCACGTGCCACCACCCGTACCGTGGTGATGGCGTCTTTGAGTGTCTTGGCCTTAGACTTTGTCCTTACGGCTTTGATGTTTTCAATTTGAAGGGGCTGTCAGAATGCAACGCTCGAACAACGATATATGGGTAGGTCTGCTGGTCGTGATTGGCACAGCGGCGATGCTGTTTCTGGCATTGCAGTCGGCCAATTTGCTCAGTCTGAATTTCCAAAAAACCTACACCGTCTCCGCCATGTTCGACAACATCGGTGGCTTGAAGAAACAAGCGGCTGTCAAAAGCGCAGGCGTGGTGGTCGGGCGTGTCAAAGAGATTATGTTTGATGGCAAAAGCTACCAAGCGCGGGTGGTCATGGCAATCGAAACCCAGCACCAGTTCCCCAAAGACAGCTCCTTGAAAATTCTCACCAGCGGATTACTCGGCGAACAGTACATTGGCATCGAGGCGGGTGCTGAAGAAAAAGTGCTGGCCGAAGGCGATAAAGTCCAAGATACACAGTCGGCGGTGGTGTTGGAGAACCTCATCAGCCGTTTCCTCTACAACAAGGCGGCCGAACCTGCTGCTCCTGAAAGCAAATAAGCATGTCGAGCCTGCCTTCACGCTTGAGCCTTTGGCTAGCAACTTTGTTGCTGGCTTTGGTCGGTTGTGCCAGCACTTCTGGCAGCAACCCCTTGGACCCCTTTGAGGCAACCAACCGCAAGATTGATGCTTTCAATGAAAGCGTAGACCAAGCAGTTTTAAAACCAGTTACCAAGTCTTACCAAGACTACACGCCCGCTTTGCTGCAAACAACCGTCAAAAACTTCTTTGGCAATTTGCGCGATATGTGGTCGGTGGTGAACAATGGTTTGCAACTCAAGCCTAAAGAAACCGTTGAAACTGGTGCCCGGGTGGTGGTCAACTCCACCTTAGGTTTGTATGGCTTGATCGACGTAGGCACTCATATAGGCTTGCAAAGACATACCGCTGACTTCGGCCAAACCTTGGGTTACTGGGGCATGCCTTCGGGCCCCTATGTTGTCTTGCCCTTGATGGGGCCGTCCACCGCTCGTGACACTGCCGCGTTGCTGGTAGACCGGCACGGCGACCCTTGGTCACAAATCAACCCTGTGGCTTCGCGAAACCAAGGCATTGCCTTGCGTTTGGTGGACAAGAGAGCTCAGTTTTTGGGCATGGACGACCGTTTGAACGAGGTGGCTTTGGACAAATACAGCTTTGTGCGAGACGCCTTTCTGCAAAAACGCAGATCACAGGTGCGCCGTGGTCCCCCCTCGGATGTGGACGAGTTAGAAGAAAAAAACAATGATCTTGGTAACAAAAGCAGCCCAAATAACCAATAATGCTCGTTATGTTTTTAAGAATTACAGGGTGTAGACATGCTTCAGTTAAGGATATCGGCTCTTTTTACTTGGCTTGACAGGGTCATACCTTCTGGGCTGTTGGTGGTGGTTTGGGCTTTAGGTTTGCCAGCACATGCCAACCCACAAGCCCCTGACGCTTTTATGCAGCAGTTGTCCAATGAGTTGATGGATGTGGTTCGCAAAGACTCTGCAGTCAAATCCGGGGATATTCAAAAACTGGCCAATTTGGTTGATATTAAGGTGCTTCCCAATGTCAATTTTCAGCGCATGACCGCTTCCGCGGTCGGCCCCGCTTGGCGCAAAGCCACACCCGAGCAACAAATGCGCTTGCAAGAAGAATTCAAGATGTTGTTGGTGCGCAGCTATGCTGGTGCTTTGTCTCAAGCCAAACAAAGCCACACCATTGTTGTCAAAGGTTTCAAGGGCGGCGCAGAAGACAACGAGGTGGTGGTGCGCTCTGAAATTCGTGGCGGCAACGAACCCATTCCTTTGGACTACCGTTTGGAGAAAAATCCGGACGCGCCAGGCGGGTGGATGATCTACAACTTCAATGTGCTGGGCGTATGGTTGGTCGATAACTACCGTACCCAGTTTTCGCAGGAAATCAACGCCAAAGGCGTGGACGGTCTGATTGCCACTTTGGTCGAACGCAACAAATCCAACAGCCGCAAGTGAAAAACACCACGGTTTATCAGTTACCTGCGCAGCTCACCCACGCCCAAGCTGCGACGGTGGCTCAGCAGTTGGGCGCCTTGGCGCGAACCCAGCCCTCGCTGCGTATCGATGCCTCGTTTTTGCAGCAATTTGACTCCTCTGCTTTGGCCGTTTTGTTAACGGGCCTGCGTGAGGCAGCGCAGCAGCAGCACGCCTTGACTGTCTCGGGCTTGCCAGCCAAGGCGCTGGCTTTGGCCCGCGTCTATGGCATACAAGATTTGCTTGAACTGCAAGCTTAAGGGTGCTTCAAGCTCGAAGCCTTAGAATCGACGGCTTCACGTATGACAGCCATTTCCTTTCAGTCCGTCAATAAAACCTTCACAGGCGCTCGCGGCGCTTTTAAGGCGTTGGACAGCGTCAGCTTTGACATTGAGCAAGGCGAATTTTTTGGCCTCCTTGGGCCCAACGGCGCGGGAAAAACCACGCTCATCAGCATCTTGGCGGGTTTGTTGCAGGCCAGCAGTGGTCATATCAAAGTGCAGAGTTTGGACGTGCAAACTCAGTCCGCGCAGGTGCGCAAAATATTGGGCGTGGTGCCTCAAGAATTGGTCTTTGACCCTTTTTTCACCGTGCGTGAAGCTTTGCGGTTTCAGTCGGGCTACTTCGGTATCAGCGGCAACGACGCTTGGCTTGACGAGTTGCTCGATTGCTTGGGCTTAGCTGACAAGGCCCACCACAATATGCGCCAACTCTCGGGCGGTATGAAGCGGCGTGTGCTGGTGGCGCAGGCCTTGGTGCACAAACCCCCCGTCATCGTGCTGGATGAACCCACCGCTGGCGTGGATGTGGAGTTGCGCCAAACCCTGTGGCAGTTCATTGCGCGACTCAACCGTGAAGGCCACACGGTGCTTCTCACCACCCATTATTTGGAAGAAGCAGAGGCCTTATGTGGACGCATTGCCATGCTGAAAAACGGCAAGGTGGTGGCCTTGGACAGTACCAGCACCCTTCTTAAAAACGCCTCCAGCAATGTGCTGCGTTTCAAAATCGATCAGCAACTTCCCGCTGAATTGGCCTCGCAAGCCCGTGTAACGGGGCGCATTGTGCAGTTTCCTGCGCATGACGCCGTCCAAATCGAGCACTACTTGGCCGCCGTGCGCCAAGCGGGGTTGGTGGCTGAAGATGTGGAAATCCGTAAAGCCGATTTGGAAGACGTGTTTTTGGATGTCATGGGTGCGGCGACATGACCGGCTGGCAAGCGCTGTTTTACAAAGAAGTGCTGCGCTTTTGGAAAGTCAGTGCCCAAACCATTGCAGCGCCAGTGCTTACCGCGCTTTTGTACATGCTGATTTTTGGTCACTTGCTCGAAGGCCGAATCACGGTCTATGACAGTGTCAGCTACACCGCCTTCTTGGTGCCAGGTTTGGTGATGATGAGCCTGTTGCAAAACGCCTTTGCCAACAGTTCTTCTTCCATGGTGCAAAGCAAGATGATGGGCAATTTGGTGTTTATTTTGCTTACCCCCTTGGGGCCGCGCAGTTGGTTTGCTGCCTATGTATTGGCGGCGGTGGTGCGTGGCATGGCGGTGGGCGTGGGCGTGTTGCTGGTGACGGTGTGGTTTGCCCCCCTAACCGTGGTGTGGCCCGTCTGGATTTTGGTTTTCGCACTTTTGGGTGCAGCCATGCTGGGGACTTTGGGGCTGATTGCCGGTTTATGGGCTGACAAGTTTGACCAAATGTCCTCTTTTCAAAATTTCCTCATCACGCCCATGACGTTTTTGAGCGGCGTGTTTTATTCCATCCATTCTCTGCCGCCTTTTTGGCAGCAAGTCAGCCATCTCAACCCGTTTTTTTACATGATCGACGGCTTTCGCTATGGTTTTTTTGGCGTGAGCGATGTCTCGCCATGGCTGAGTCTGTCGTTGGTGGGTGGCGCATTTGTGTTGGTGGCTGCCTTGGCGCTGCATTTGCTGCGCATAGGCTACAAAATTCGAGGGTGATCTATGACGGCAGACCAAATTCAAACCATGATTGGCGCAGGCCTGCCCTGTGAACATGTGCATGTCGAGGGCGATGGCCGCCATTGGTATGCCACCGTGGTCACCAGCGCTTTTGAGGGCTTGCGCCCTATCCAACGCCATCAAAAGGTATATGCCACCTTGGGCGACAAAATGGCCAACGACGAAGTACATGCTTTGTCAATGAAAACCTTCACCCCTGCCGAATGGCAGGCACAGGCCTGAAGGTCTGAGGCGCTATGGACAAATTGCTGATCCGAGGCGGCCGACCCTTGCAAGGCGAGGTGGCGATTGCAGGTGCGAAAAACGCCGCCTTGCCTGAACTGTGCGCGGCACTGTTAACCGCCGACACCTTGACGCTTGCCAATGTGCCACGCTTGCAAGATGTCTCCACCATGGTCAAGCTCATACGCCACATGGGGGTCAGCGCCGAGCGCAACGAGGCGGGTGACATGGTGCTCAACGCCGCAGCCTTGCACAGCCCCGAAGCACCCTACGAGTTGGTCAAAACCATGCGTGCTTCGGTGCTGGCTTTGGGTCCCCTGTTAGCACGCTTTGGACACGCCAAGGTGTCTTTGCCGGGCGGTTGCGCCATTGGCACACGCCCTGTGGACCAGCACATCAAAGGCTTGCAAGCCATGGGTGCGGTCATCGATGTCGAGCAAGGCTATATGGTGGCGCGTTTGAAAGACGGGCGCAGTCGCTTAAAAGGTGCGCGTATTGCCACCGACATGGTGACCGTCACCGGCACAGAAAACTTTCTTATGGCCGCGGCTTTGGCCGAGGGCGAAACCGTGTTGGAAAACGCTGCCCAAGAGCCAGAGATTCCCGATTTGGCCGAGTTGCTCATTGCCATGGGCGCCAAGATCGAAGGTCACGGCAGCAGTCGCATCCTCATCCAAGGCGTGGAACGCTTGTACGGCACAACACACACCGTCGTGGCCGACCGGATTGAAGCGGGCACGTTTTTGTGCGCGGTGGCCGCAACTGGCGGCGACGTGGTGTTGAAAAACGCACGAGGTGACCATTTGGAAGCGGTGATTGACAAGTTGCGCGATGCGGGGGTCAGCATCGAGGCGGTGGCGGGTGGCCTGCGGGTACGCTCAAGCGGCCCAGCTTTTTCGCATCTGAAAGCGCAAAGTTTTCGCACCACCGAGTACCCTGGTTTTCCAACCGACATGCAAGCACAGTTCATGGTGCTCAATGCGGTGTCCCAAGGCAGCGCCAAGGTGACCGAAACCATTTTTGAAAATCGCTTTATGCACGTTAATGAGTTGCTGCGCTTGGGCGCTCGCATTCAAATTGACGGCAAGGTGGCGATGGTCGAGGGTGTGACCAAGCTCTCAGGCGCCACCGTCATGGCCACCGATTTGCGTGCATCTGCCAGTTTGGTGATTGCCGGCTTGGTGGCTACGGGTGAAACCGTGGTCGATCGCATTTACCATCTGGACCGCGGCTATGACCGCATGGAAGACAAACTGCGCGCCTTGGGCGCGGACATCGAAAGAAGCCGATGAGCATCACCTTGGCGCTGTCCAAAGGACGCATTTTTGACGAAACTTTGCCCCTCCTAAAAGCCGCAGGCATAGAGGTCTTGGAAGACCCCGAAAAGTCTCGCAAGCTGATATTGCCCACCAACCAAGACAGCTTGCGCGTGGTCTTGGTGCGGGCGTCCGATGTGCCCACCTATGTAGAGTATGGCGGCGCGGACATGGGTGTGGCAGGGCTGGACACGCTGATTGAGCACGGCAGTGCAGGCCTGTACCAGCCCTTGGATTTGCAAATTGCCCGCTGCCGCATGAGTGTGGCGGTTCCCGCCGGTTTCGATTACGCCGCGGCGGTCAAGCAAGGCGCTCGGCTGCGTGTGGCCACCAAGTACGTGGCGATTGCCCGCGATTTTTTCGCCACCAAAGGCGTGCATGTGGATTTGGTGAAGCTGTATGGCAGCATGGAACTCGCCCCGCTCACCGGCATGGCAGACGCCATCGTGGACTTGGTGTCCACGGGCAGCACCTTGAAAGCCAACCACCTGATTGAGGTCGAACGCATCATGGACATCAGCTCGCGCTTGGTGGTGAACCAAGCTTCCCTGAAGCTCAAAACCACGGCCATTCGCCACTTGATAGACACTTTTGATGCGGCCATCAGCGGCCGCGCCAAAACATCCAGCTGACACCCCATGCAAGCCCGCCCGCTGCGCCTGTCCACCGCCCAAGCCGATTTTGAAACCTTGTTTCAACAGCGCTTGCATTGGTCGGCCGATACCGATGCCGCCATTGAGCAGCGCGTGGCCGACATCTTGGTCGATGTGAAAGCGCGTGGTGACGCGGCGGTGCTGGAATACACCGAGCGGTTTGATGGTTTAAAGGCCACCAATATGGCGGCGCTGGAATTGACCCAAACCGAGCTCAAAGCGGCCTTTGAGGGCTTGCCCAAGGTTCAGCAACAAGCCTTGCAAGACGCCGCCACGCGGGTGCGCTCTTACCACGAGGCGCAAAAAAAAGCCTCGGGCGAGAGCTGGCAATACCGCGACGCCGACGGCACGCTGCTGGGCCAAAAAGTCACGCCGCTAGACCGTGTGGGTATTTATGTGCCCGGTGGCAAAGCGGCTTATCCTTCCAGTGTCTTGATGAACGCCATTCCCGCCCACGTGGCGGGGGTGGGCGAGATCATCATGGTGGTGCCCACGCCCAAGTCGGATAAAAATCCCTTGGTGCTCGCGGCAGCCTTTGTGGCGGGTGTCAGTCGTGCCTTCACCATTGGCGGCGCACAGGCGGTGGCGGCCTTGGCCTATGGCACCGCCACCGTGCCTGCGGTGGACAAAATCACCGGCCCGGGCAACGCCTATGTCGCTGCTGCCAAACGCCGCGTGTTTGGCACGGTGGGCATCGACATGATCGCGGGGCCTTCTGAGATTTTGGTCTTGGCCGATGGCACCACACCGCCCGATTGGGTAGCGATGGACCTTTTTTCACAGGCCGAACACGACGAGCTGGCGCAAAGCATTTTGCTGTGCCCCGATGCGGCCTACATAGCTGCGGTGCAAGCGTCCATCGACCGCCTGCTGCCCGAGATGCCACGCAAAGACATCATCTTGGCCTCGCTGAATGGCCGTGGCGCGCTCATCCACACCCGCAGCATGCAAGAGGCCTGCGACATCAGCAACCGCATCGCGCCCGAGCATTTAGAGGTCAGCAGCCAAGCGCCCCACGAATGGGAGCCGCTGCTCAAACACGCGGGCGCCATCTTTTTGGGCGCTTTCACCAGCGAGAGTTTGGGCGACTACTGCGCTGGCCCCAACCATGTGCTGCCCACCTCGGGCACGGCGCGCTTTTCCTCGCCGCTGGGTGTGTACGATTTCCAAAAACGCTCCAGCCTCATCGAAGTCAGCGAACAAGGCGCACAGGTTTTGGGCCAAATTGCTTCGGTGCTGGCCCACGGCGAGGGCTTGCAAGCCCATGCGCGGGCGGCTGAAATGCGCCTGATCCCTAAGATATAAACGATTATTTAGTACTCAAATAAACTTAAAAATCTTATTTTTAAATAAAAAAGTACCATAATACGGATGTTTTTTATCCTATTAAGGTACTTTCATGTCCACAGTCTTGCCGAGTTTGCCAGTTGGCAAATCTTCTGTATATCTGCCTGCTAAGCGCGAGAGCAAACCCTCTGACCAAGATTGGCTGGCACAACTGCTGGCAGGTGCAGATATTCATTTGAACGGCAGCAGGCCTTGGGATATGCAAATTCATCACCCTCAAACCTTGCAGCGCTTGCTGCAATCGGGTGGGCTTGCACTGGGCGAAAGTTACATGGACGGTTGGTGGGAATGCCAAGCCATTGATCTCATGGTCGAGCGTGCCATGCGTGCAGGTTTGCAAGAAAAGCTTGCCACCCCTCGCGCTTGGTGGGAGGGGCTCAAAGGCGTTATGCGTCCGCGTGAAGGTGTGAGCCAGTCACGCATTGTGGGAAGAATGCACTATGAGGTGGACAACCAAGTCTTTCAAGCCATGCTCGATCCCTATATGACCAACAGCTGCGCTTACTGGGTTGAAGGTGCACAAACCTTGGAAGAAGCGCAAATCGCCAAGCTGGAAATGGTCTGTCGCAAGTTGCAGCTACGCCCAGGAATGCGTGTGCTCGACATCGGTTGTGGGTGGGGTAGCTTCATGCGCTATGCGGCTGAGCATTACGGCGTGACCGTTCTGGGCTTGTCCAATGCCGCCCATCAAATCGAGTTGGGGCAAACACTTGCTTGCCATTTACCTGTGCAGTTCGAGTTAAGCGACTACAGCCACTTCAACACCGATGGCAAATCCAAGTTCGATCGTATCGTCAGCATTGGCCCTTTTGAGCAGCTTGAGCAAACCCATGTCGCCGCATTTTTTGAAACCGCCAAGCGCTGCTTGAAAGACGATGGTTGGATGCTTTTGCAAACCCAAGGCATAAGCAACCGCCAGCGTTTGCTCGATGCCTGGAACAACAAATACATCTATCACCAAGGCTATGTGCCACGGTTGGACGAGATCACCCAAGCCAGCGAAGCGCATTTTGTGGTGGAAGATGTGCACAGCATCGGCGCTGACCATGACCGCACCTTGCTGCATTGGCACCAACGTTTCGAGATGGCTTGGCCACAGTTACGTCTCTCGCACGACGAGCGGTTTTACCGTATGTGGCGTTTTCACTTGCTCAGCAGCGCCGCCAGCTTTAGAACCCGTCACCACCAAATGTGGCAGCTGGTGTTGTCACCCAAGGGCTTGCACAAGGTTTACCGTAGAAACTATTAGCAAAAGCTATATAAAAAGATGACCGCCCTCGGCGCTGGTGATAGCGCGCCCCTAAAACCGGGACTGGAGGCGAGGACGGTCTAAAACAGTTCCTCTACCCACACAAGATCGGAATAACAAAAACTTTCTTTAGCTTCTTGGCAAAGACCGTAAAAGGGCTCTTAGTGGCTGACCTGCATCACATAGCTCTTGGTGCTGCCCTCGGAGGCATTGACCAACTGCCATAAGCGTTGGTGGTAGGCCGCCACACTGGGGCGGTGAGCCACCGATACCAAAGCCCCGCCTTTGGACTTGACCATGGCCAATAAGCGCTCGTAAATCACTTTTTCAGTGGCTTCGTCCAAGGCGCTGGTGGCTTCGTCTGCAAACACCCAGTGAGGCTGCTTTAAAAACACCCTTGCCATGGCCAAACGCTGGGCTTCACCGCCAGAGAGTTGCTGGCTCCATTGGCCAACCTTGTCTAGCTGCGTGATGAACTGCGGCAACACCGCCATCATCAGGGCTTGTTGCAAATCGACATCCGTGTAGGCGTCAATTTCTCCGGGGTAGCACAAAGCGTCGCGCAAACGACCCTCGGGGAAATAGGGGCGCTGCGGCACGAACATACAGTGAGCTGGCAAAGCCACTGATTCATAAAGCGACAAGGGCTGTCGCTGAGCGTCCCAACCTCGCACATAAGGCCAAATACCCGCCAACACCCGCAACAAGGTGGATTTGCCGCTGCCAGACGGGCCGCGTATCAGCACCGAATCGCCTGGGCGAACCTCTAAAACCACATCGTCGAGCAAAACCGTGCGATCGGGCAAGTTGATGGTCAATGCCGCTGTTTTAAGCGTCGTAGGCGCTTCGCGTCCATCGGTAGGCGCTTGCACCACTGCATAGGAGATGGATCTGAGCGTCTCCATTTGCTCTAAAAACCCATGCAAACGTTGGGTGGTGGCAGTCCATGAGGCCAAGCGCGGGTAGTTGCTCACCAGCCAACTGAGCGACTCTTGTACCTGACCAAAGGCGGATGAAATTTGCATCAACTCGCCCAGCTGAATAGCGCCGCTGAAGTAGCGCGGTGCCGCTACCAACATGGGAAAGACCACAGCCGCTTGCCCATAAGCCGAGCTGAACCAGGTGAAGCGCTTTTGGACTTTCAGCAGTTGTAAAAAATTCTCCACCACGCTGGTAAAGCGCTTTTGCAAAGAGGCACGCTCAAAGTCTGCTCCCTTGTCTAAAGCGATGGCCTCGCTGTATTCGCGCACACGCATCAGGTGGTGTCGGAAATTGGCTTCCAAGCGTTGTTGGGCATAGTTCAGCGGCGACATTGAGCGGCCCAAAAAGTGGCCAATCAAGCTTCCGCTCATGGCGTAAATCAAGGCCATCCAAACCATAAAGCCAGGGATGGTGAAGACATAGTCTTGGTAATGAAAATCAAAGCTCCCAGACAGCGCCCACAAAATGCCGACAAAGCTGCCCAAGGTAACCAAGGCATCGAGCAAGCCCAAACTCAAGCCCACGGTGTCGGAGGTGAAGAGTTGAATGTCTTCTTGGATACGTTGATCGGGGTTGTCGGCTCGTGAGCTGTTTTCGCCAAGCGTTGCAAATTGGCTCAACTCCAACTGGTAAAAAATATTTTGCGTGCTCCAGCGACGGATAAAGTCGCGCGTCATCCATGCACGCCAGCGAATTTCCAGCAACTGCGTCAGGTAAAAGCGGTACACAGCCACCACGATAAAAGCCGTGGCCAACATGCCAAACACTTGCAACTGACGCCAAAACACCTCGGCATCGCGGTTTTGCAATGCATCGTAAAAAACGCGGTTCCAGTCGTTGAGCAAGACCAGCACATAGACCATGCCTAAGTTCAGGCCGATACAGGCCAGCAGCAAAAATCTGGCTCGCCAGCGCTCTTCTGAACGGAAATACGGCAGCGACAACTGCCAAACATGGCCTAAGTGGGTGCGAATTTTGCGCCACAGCAGGCGCACAGGGGTGAACAAGCTCATTTACTCTTTTTCATTAACAGGGTGCATATTTTGCACTCCGCTGGCCACATGTCCAGCGGGAACGTGTTGCGCAGCGGATTCAATGTGACCGGTTTGGTCGTCAAAGAAAAAATCGGGCTCAAACTCCCGTAAAAACTCACCCTTGGCCAAGCCCCCCAAAAACATGGCTTCATCCACTTGAATGTTCCATTGCATCAATGTGCGAATGGCACGTTCGTGGGCTGGCGCACTGCGCGCTGTCACCAGTGCGGTGCGAATACCCATGTGCGGAGTGCCCTCGGTTTGCAAGCGGTGCAAAGCCGCCAGCAGTGGCTTGAAAGGCCCAGCAGACAGGGGTTGCCAAGCTTTGTCCTTCTCGTGCTGCTGAAAGGCGTTCAAGCCCTGTGACTGAAACACCCGCTCGGCCTCGTCGCTGAACAAAACCGCGTCGCCGTCAAAGGCGATGCGTACCTCGTGAGGGTGCGCCTGTGAGGCATGAGCCGAATGCGGGTAGACCTGCGCGGCAGGCACACCAGCGTCAAGGGCTGCCCGCACATCGCTCAAGTGGGTGGACAAAAACAAATTGGCGTTAAGAGGCTTCAAATAGCGCCATGGCGGCTGGCCACGGGTGAAACTACCACGCTGAATATCTAAGCCGTAGTGCTGCGCCGAACGAAACACCCGCATGCCGCTGACTGGATCGTTGCGCGACAAAATCACCACCTCGACCCGTGAGGTATCCGCTTGGTTGAAGCTCAAGAGTTTTTTCACCAGCGAAAACGCCACGCCTGGTTTGGCAGGTGTCTCCAAGCGCTGCAACTGTAAGTCCATGTAGGCGCGGTCGTCGCTTTGCTCGAAAACAAGGTTCTCTTCCTCGAAGTCGAACAAGGCACGAGAAGAAATCGCCACCACCAGTTTGCCGTCCAAAGTGCTTGCCACGGTATAGAGTCCCTTAGGGAAAAAGTAATAAATGCGCCCATTCGAAGCTTATCTGGGGCTTATAAACAAGTGTAACGGTTGCGTAAGAGATGATAAAACACAGGCCTGCGCCACTTGTGCATGGCATGCTTACTGCTTAATTCATCAAAGTGCTTTGGAAATGGCAAGTTCTTGCCGTTGCCAATTGAAAAAAGGGGTGTGTATGCCAGTCAGTGCCGTCAGCAGTTCCTCCGTTGTAAGGGTTGCACCCCCACCCACGCCCATGACCGTGGCGCAGGCTCAAGCGGCCTTGAAAAACAACCGCAAGTTGACCATTGCCATCGCCGATACAACGGCCAATATCAAGGCCAATTTCGCCAATCTTGCCAAGGTGGCACCCCAGATCAAGTCCATCGTCTCGACCACCCCCGAAGACAAGCTGACGGTGACCGCTGAGCAAGCCAAAAATTTCACCGATGTGCTGATGAAAACGCCTACCTATGCCTTGGTTATCAGCGACAGTTTTGACGCGCTCAATGGCAGCTTGACAGCATTGCGCAAACTCAATGACAACATCAAAACCCTCATCATTGCCCCCACCCCGGTTGGCACCCTGCAAAAAATCGATCCGTATGACAGCAAGCTGTGGGGAAAGTCCATCAATGGGCGGTTTGAAATTGCCACCAACCCCGGTGTTGCCGACAGTTCTAAGTCCTTATCAAACAACTACATGGCGATCAAGGCGCTGGAGGACAGGGGTTTGTTGGCGGGGATAGAGTCGATCAAAGGCGCCACCATCACGGCCAATGTGGACCAAAGCCAAAAATTGGCAGCAATCTTTCAAAAATACGACACAGAGTTTTACCTGAACATCAAGGACACCAGCGCCAATATCTCTAAAGGCATCGAATTCATAGCGGCCAACAATGGCAAGTTAACGGGCATCACGCAAATCGGCGATATCAAGCCCTTGGAGATCACCCGAGTCCAAAACAAGTTGGCCGACAGGGCCTTGGCCAAAATGAAAAACGCTTATTCATTGAAGCTGTACCAATGAAAAAACCCGCTGCCTTGTGGGCCGCGGGTTTTAAAAGGTTTCTAAATTCAAGCTGACGGGTTGCCAGCTTGGGGTTTAGAAGCTGTGGTGAACGCCGATACCGAAACCGGTGGTTTTGGCAGCTGTGCCTGACGAGCTGAAAGTAACTGTATCGTTGCCAGCGTGCCAGTAAGCCACGGTGCGTTTGCTCAATGCGTAGTTCACACCGTATTGCATGCCTTTCATCTTCAGGTCACCAGATGCCGAGGCAACATCAAGTTTGCCTGTGGATGTGGAGATGAACAAAGTGGCAGCACCCAGAGGAACATTCAAAGCAAACATGTCTGTTTTCAAGGTGGCGGTGCCTGCGCTCATTTTGGTGGTCATGTAGGAAGGCTTAGCCATGCCCAAGTTGTAGCTCAAGGCAAACGTGGTGAGTTTATTGGTGTCTGTAGTAGCGGCGTCATAGCCAATTGAAGCGCCTCCGACGGTGGTATTGATAATGTCTTCACCCTTAGCCGTGTCGCTGGTTAAGCCGACATACAGACCGCCAGCAGAGTAAGAAGCATTGAAACCTTGACCATCGCCCACTTTCACGCCATTGGTTTCAGTGGAAGAAATGGTGTTGGTAGCCGCAGTGTTAGCGTTGCCGAATGTTTTGGTAAAGCCGAGGTTTAAACCAGGCATGAAGCTGGGCAAATCGTATTGGAAGCCTCGGTCTTGGCGCAGTGGCTGGTCTGAGGTTATGTCATAGCCAACCAAGGAGTACAGATACAAAGCTCCTCTGCCGCCTGTTGCACCACCTGGGTCGGCGGCTTGGGTGTTCATGAAGGCCTTGGAATACTGCTTGCCAACGCGCACAGCGCCAAAACCACCGCTCAAACCAACATAAGACTGACGGTTGGTGGGTGTCGCACTAGCTTCGGTTTTTAAGCCAAATTCATACAGGTAGGAGGCTTTCAGGTCGCCGCCCAAATCTTCTTCGCCCTTGACGCCCAAAAAGCTATCGCCCATTTGGTAGGAGCCGATGCTGGTTTGTTGGTTGGAAACAGTTCCACCTATGGTGGTTTTGGTGCTTTGATAGGTCTGATCAATGTTTCCGTACAGGGTTGCATCGGCAAAAGAGCTGCCTAAATACAACAAAGATGCTACTGCAACGAGGGTTGTTTACCTTTTTTGATTCATTACTGTTACTATTTCTTGACCGAACACTATTTTTTGTATCAAAGAGAAAAACACCATGCAGTCCGAAAAAGTGAACTATTCAGTTAAGTATGCAAGCACCTCGCACCCCGTTAGTGACACAAACTTGTCCGCCTCTGTATGCCAATGGCTACCCGATTTTTTGATGCATGCGCAAGCATCATTAGCGCGACCCTTATTCATGCTAAATACCGCTTCTTTCTCTCAAAACGTCAGTGAAAAAGAATTCAAAAGAACTGCATTGCACGAGCAAAGCTTTGTAGGCATTCAAGAGGTGATTTCCATCATCTTGGCGCAGGAAAAACACAAGGTTTCGCGCAATGAAGTGACCGAAGGCACCTACCGCATGACCAAAGTGAGGCTAGAAACCAACATCGCTGAGTTTTTTTTCAACACCGATTTACGCCAGATAAACACCTCAAGCATTCAGCAGTTCATCGACTTTTTGTCTGACAAAGAACTCTCCACGCCCACCATCGTGGGTTACATCGCACAGTTGCGCAAAGTGCTGCGCTATTTGGTGGAAAAAGACGTCATCGCGCAAATGCCCTTGTTTCCCAAAATGAAGGTCACACAAAAGCCGCGCGGCGCATTCACCGTCACTGAGTACGCGGCCATCCTGCGCCAAGCCAAAGTGCTTCGTCACCATGTGTACGTGTGGGACAAGCCCGATACCCGCTTTCACATCAAACCCATGTACCGCAGTATGCCCCTCGAGATGAACTGGCTTTTGCGCTTCATGGTGTATACGTTTTTGCGCCCAGGCGATATTCGTCAACTGAAGAACAAACACATTGAAATCATCTCGGGAAAGTTCAACTATTTGCGCTTAACGCCGCCTGAAATCAAACGCCACAAAGCACCCACTGTCAGCTTGCCCCAAGCGGTGAATGTGTACAAAACCGTCTTGAAACACCATACCGCTTTGGGCTTTGGCGGCCCTGAAGACTATGTGTTTTTCCCCGAAGAAAAAAACCGTCTGCGTGCTTTGAACACCATCGGCTGGTTGTTCAACTGGATCATGAATTCATTGGGCTTGAAAGAAGGCCCACACGGCGCTGATCGCAGTTTTTACAGCTTGCGCCATACCGCCATTACCTTCAGGCTGATCTTTGGTGGCAATATCGATTTGCTCACCCTTGCCCGTAATGCTCGCACCTCGGTGGAGATGATCGAGAAGTTTTACGCTTCCACCTTGTCTGCCGAGATGAACATACAACTGCTGCACAGCAAGCGCAGGTCGTAGCGTTTACTGTTGCAAAAACAGCTTGTACACAGGATTGGCAGTCTCATCCACATACGGGTAGCCCAAGCCGTTGAGAAACTTCTCGAAGCTGGCTTGGTCTTTCGCGGGCACTTGCAGTCCCACCAAAATTCGACCGTAGTCTGCGCCTTGGTTGCGGTAGTGGAACAGGCTGATGTTCCAACCGGGTCTCATGGCGGACAAAAACTTCATCAAAGCACCAGGTCGCTCGGGGAACACAAAGCGCAACAATCGTTCGTCTTGTGCCAAGGCTGAGCGCCCGCCCACCATGTGGCGAATATGCTCTTTGGCCAAATCGTCGTGCGTCAAATCCAAGGCTTGAAAACCATGGCGGCTTAAATGCGCTGCGATCTTTATGCTCTCCCCCATGCTGCTGGTGGTTACACCGACAAACACATGGGCTTGGCTTGCGTCGCTGATGCGGTAATTGAACTCTGTCACCGAGCGGGGTGACTTGCTGCCGCCAAACGCGGGTAAGTCGCCCAGCAAAGCGCAAAACCGCTTGAAGCTGCCGCGTTCTTCTGGGATGGTGACGGCCAACAGCGCCTCACGTTCTTCGCCCACCTCGGCGCGTTCAGCCACAAACCGCAGGCGGTCGAAATTCATGTTGGCGCCACACAGAATGGCGGCATAGGTTTGGCCACGCGTTTTATGTTGTGCCACGTATTTTTTGATGGCCGCTACCGCCATCGCGCCAGAGGGTTCGACAATGCTGCGCGTATCCACAAAAACGTCTTTGATGGCGGCGCACACGGCATCTGTGTCCACCGTGACATAGTCGTCAACCAAATGCCGCGCCACACGAAAGGTTTCCTCGCCGACCAACTTCACCGCCGTGCCATCCGCGAACAAGCCCACATCGCTCAAGGTAACGCGCTTACCCGCTGTCACCGACTGCAGCATGGCGCTGGAGTCGTCCATTTGCACGCCAATCACCTTCACCTCGGGGCGCACCGCTTTGATGTAATTGGCCACGCCCGAAATCAAGCCACCACCACCAATGGCGACAAACACGGCGTCTAAAGGACCTTGGTGTTGGCGCAGCAACTCCATGGCAATGGTGCCCTGGCCAGCAATCACTTCGGGGTCGTCAAATGGGTGAATAAAGGTCAAGCCTTGCTTTACGCAGAGTTTCACCGCGTGGTCGTAAGCGTCTGTGTAACTGTCGCCGTGCAGCAGCACTTCGCCGCCTAGCGCTTTCACCGCGTCTACTTTCAAAGGGGGCGTGGTAACTGGCATGACGATGACCGCGCGGGTACCGAGCTTTTTGGCGCTCAAAGCTACGCCTTGGGCATGGTTGCCGGCAGATGCGCACACCACGCCTATGGCAAGCTTCTCTGGGCTGAGTTGCACCATTTTGTTGTAGGCGCCGCGTAACTTAAAGCTGAACACCGGTTGCTGGTCTTCGCGTTTAAGCAGCACATGGTTATGCAAGCGTTTGCTCAGGATGGGCGCTGCGTCCAGCGCAGATTCGTGGGCCACGTCGTACACCTTGGCGGTGAGGATTTTTTTCAAATAGTCCGCGGGGGTGAGGCGGCGAGCCTTGGCGGGCTTGGCGTTGCCTGAGGTAGCAGGGCTGTGACTGGGTGTGTGAGAGGGCATGACTTCAAGGGCTAAGGTAGACCTTGCATTGTCCCGCAGATGACAGAGGACTCAAAAAAAGCCCCGCTCCTTGCGGGGCGGGGCTGTAAATCCACCTTTTCAGAGGGTGGAGGAGACAAATAGTGCTTAAAGCTAGGCTCCAATATAGCCTAACAATTGCTGCGCTGCAATATTTTCTGAATTGTCTTCAGATCGCCAGTGACACCTGAGCAGCTTGAGCCGCGTCTAGCAAGGCTTGGTCTTGGGTGGCCAAGTCCATACCCAAACGCATGGCCAACTCAAGGTAGGCGGCGTCATAGCTGCTGAGCTTAAAACGCATGGCCAATTCAAACAGCTGCCTGCCCGAGGGGCCATCGCTTTGGTCTACTTGGACGGGAAGCTTGTTTAAGGCGTCAAAAATATCTCGTGCTTTGGCGTGCTCTAAACGGTGGCGCGAGCAGGCCGTTCGCAGCACGTTGGCAATTTCAAGTTGCCACAAGGCTGGCACCCAAGCTTTTTCGGTTTCCAAACGCTTGGCGATGACATGGGTGTAGGGGGTGGCTTGCGAGGGAAAAAACCACGCCACCACCACAGAGTTGTCGAGCACAAAGGCCATCAGTCACGCCCAGTTTGAATCGCGTCTTTCACATCCAACACAGGTGAAATGGTCAGCCCCAAATCGGCCAACACCTGCATTTGAGCCTGAACGCTTTGGGCTTGGCCCTCAAGAGGCGGGTTTGCACTGTCCATGGCCACCAAGCGTGCTACGGGGGTACCGTGGCGAGTGATGGTGATTTCATCTCCGTTTTGTACAGCTGCAACCAGCTCGGACAAACGGTTTTTGGCTTCAAAAATAGCGTAACTTTTCATAATCAGGCTGCGTTAAATTATGGCTATCCATAATTTACTTTGTTTGACAACTTGACGCAAGCCACTTCGGCTTCATCTTTGTCTGACAATTGCTAAAACGAAGGAAAAAACCATGGAATGCACAGTCAGTTGGACAGGCGCGAGCGGCACACGCTCGGCAATGGGTTTTGTGGCCGAGACCGGCAGCGGCCATATGGTGGCCATGGACGGGGCACCTGACCTCGCCAAACCCGATCAAAGCGGCCAAAACTTGGCGGCAAGGCCCATGGAGTTGATGCTGGCAGGTGCGGGTGGCTGCACCGCCTACGACGTGGTGTTGATCTTGAAGCGTGGACGTCACGCCATTCAGGGCTGCACCGTCAAATTGACCAGCGAACGCGCGGACACCGATCCCAAGGTGTTCACCCGCATCCACATGCATTTCACGGTGCGTGGCAAGGGCATACCGCCCGAAGTGGTCGAGCGTGCCATCAAAATGAGCCATGACAAATACTGCTCGGCCAGCATCATGCTGGGCAAAACCGCCGAAATCACCACGGGCTTTGAGCTGATAGAGGTTTAAAGCCTTAAACCCGGTGCGCCACGGTCGTCATGACCTTGGCGGCCAAGCGCATGGCCTCGCGCAGGGGTTGGGGTAAGGGAGTGGCACCGGCTTTTTGAGCATCAGCTGCGTGTTGCGCTTCATCGGCCTGCATTTGCGCCACCACCGCACGGGAGGCCAAGTCGGCGGCGGGCAAACGCTCTAGGTGCTCCCCCAAATGCGCGCCCACCTGATGCTCGGTTTCCACCACAAAGCCCAAACTCACGCCGTCACCGCCCAACTTGCCAGCGACAAAACCAATGGCAAACGCACCCGCGTACCAAAGTGGGTTGAGCAAGCTGTGGCGAGCACCCAGGTCTGCCAAGCGTGCTTCGGTCCACGCCAAATGGTCGGTTTCTTCAGCGCTGGCATGCACAAACTGTTCGCGCAGTTGCGGGTTGCGTGTGGCCAATGCTTGCGCTGCATAAAGCGCTTGGGCGCACACCTCGCCCACATGGTTGACACGCATCAATGCGCCGGATTCATTTCGTTCAGTGTCGGTCAGCGTCAAGGTGCTGATGCCGTGCGCAGGGTCTGGCCGCGCAGCATGGTGCTGTGCAAAAACAGTGCGCAGGCTTTGGTCTAGCAATGAAATAAAGCGGTCAGTGATAGACATATGAGAACTTTAATACCAAAAATTGAAATTCAAAGGTGGGGTGAATACAACGTTGTCACGGAAATGAAACATGCAAAACCAAGAATAGCTCAGGGACAAATCCCTATCAATTACTTTTTTGGAGTCTTAAAGATGAAACAAGTTAAATTTTCTGCACGGACCAAAACGTCCGCTGCAGTCGCAATTTTATGCTTAGGTGCAAGTTCTTACGCATTAGCCCAAGTTGAAGCCAAAGTCACTGGCCGTGTGCATTTCGATGCTCGTGTTATCGACAATTCATACAATGCCCTAGCCGACCGCGATAGCCAATCCGCCTCTGATAACTTCGAAGTTCGTCGTGCACGCATTGGCGTGGTCGGCACCATCAACAAAGACATTGCCTATGAAATCGTAGGTAACGGCGTAGGCGGCACCACCAATTGGATAGACACAGCGTTTATCAACTACGGATTTAACAAAAACATGCAGGTCCGAACAGGTCGCTTTAAGCAGCCTTTCAGCTTGGAAGAATTGACCAGTTCTAACAACATTGACTTCATGGAACGCTCCTATGGCAACCAAATGGCCCCTGGCAAGCGTTTGGGTGCCATGCTGCACGGTGAACCCATGACAGGTTTGACCTACGGCGTGTCTTTTTACCAAGATGGCTTCAATGAACTCACAAACCAAAACAGTATTGGCACCAAACAGGCTGCTCGCCTGACATTCAACTTAGCTCAATATAACGACATCAAAGACACCGTGTTGCACATCGGCGCTGGATACACAGGTGGCGATTCACAAGTTGTGCCTACCAATTCAACCAATACGCAAGAGTCAGCTTCAACAACCACTCGTGCAACCATTGTTGCTTTACGTTCAGAAAACCGCGGCCAGAATAACGTCTACCGCGCTCAAATCGGTGGCGACAAACTGTATGCTGGTACAGATTACGGTCAATCAGCCAACAACGCTATTACCATCAACCAAAAAATGCGTGGACTTGAATTGGCTGGCGCTCGTGGCCCCTTCAAGTTTCAGATGGAAACATTCAATAGCAAATACAACGCCTCCGGCACCATCGAAGACTTAAACTCATCAACTATTGCAGACAGCGCAGTTTCCATGGGTGTACAGGTTAAATCACAGTACATTGAGGTCATGTATAACATCACAGGTGAAAGTTGGGCGGATGCATACAAGGGCGGCACTTTTGGTGGTGTCAAACCCAAAACCAACTTCATGACCGACTATGGCGGTGTGGTGGGCAATGGAACAGGTGCTTGGCAAATCGGTTTTAGATCATCCAAATACTCTTCAGACGTTGACAACACACTGACTTGTACTGGCATATCTGGTTCTAAATGTGAAGTAAGTGTTTATGGAACTGGTTCTTACGCTTCGTCTTCGCTTCCGCATAGCCGCGTTCAAAATGCTGAGTCCGCGAAAACCAACACCTATGCTTTGAACTGGATTTTGAATCCCAACGCAAAAATCATGTTTAACTATGCTGAAACCAAGTTTGGTCAAAGCATTATTTTGCTTGATGTCAATACAACAACAACCGGAACAGCCTATCCCTCTGGCGCAACCGACAAAGAACGCGTCTTCTCTGTCCGCACACAAATCAACTTCTGATCTGTGTTTGATTTAAGAATTTAATTTCTTTCATCCAAAACCCCCGCAGGCCACAAACCTGCGGGGGTTTTGCTTTTTGCAGCTAACTTGGTACTTGCGAAAACTAAAGTCGATGGTGCAACTGCAACTGTTCGGGGGTTGCAACTGCAACAGTGCTGAATACTTATCAAGTCGGATACCTCTAAATATCTCAAATTTTTTGTTATATAAATTGTTTTAATTAATTTTGCAATTTATTAACACCATTAGCCTACAATGCATGTTGTCACAAGACAACGTAATGTCCATGACTTGTAGGAAAGCCTTTGCATCGGGCGAGCGCCTCTGCTCAAATATCTTCAGCTTCCTAAAAATGGAGGTTGGCCCGGGGTTCCGGCAGTAAATGTGCAAACATTTCTACGAACCGGAGTCCTTTGTTTAACCCTTGGAGAAAATTGAAATGAAAAAAACCCTCGTTGCAGTCGCAGCTCTTGCTTTCGCTTCAGCCGCAATGGCTGACGCCACGATCTCTGGTGTGATCGATCAAGCTTATTACATGGGATCGACAACTACTGATGGCGTTAAGTCAACAATAAAAGGCATTGGCGCTCAAAACAATGGAACGTCTGAATTTACTATTGCTGGAAGTGATGACCTTGGCGGCGGTATGAAAGCTAGTTTTGCATTCAATGTGCAAGCCGCTATAGATACTACTGCTGCAGCTCCAGTAATGCGCCGCAGCTATGTGGGTTTAGATGGTGGTTTTGGCTCTGTCAAATTGGGTAACCAGTGGACACCTAACTTCTTTATCGTTTTAGCTTCTGACCCAACCGCATTGGTTTCATCCAACGGTGCTGGCGTTGTTGGTGCTTCTAAGTCTGTTGGTGTCTCTTCTAGCTCTATTACTTATGAATTGCCAAGTATTACGTCAGGTTTGAGCGTTAAGTTGCAACGCGGTCAAGGCAATGAGACTGCAGCCTCTACTGCTGGTCAAAACACAGGTATGAGCGCAACTTATGCTTCAGGTCCATTGACAGTTGCCTATGGCACACAAAAATTGACTGCTGGTTCTAGTGACACCTTTACAACTGCTGGGACTGCACAAAATCTGGTACCTACAACTGCATTGGTTGCAGGTACAGACGTGATCAAGAGCACAGCTTATGTTGCTTCTTATGACCTCGGTTTGGCTTCTGTGATCTTGGGCGGTACCAAAGACAAAGTCAATGGCTCAACTGCCAAAACTTCTGGAAGTAGCGTTGGTGTTTCTATCCCTTTGAGTGCTGATACTAAATTGGGCATCGTTTCCAGTTCAGCCAACAGTACAGACGATGCTGGTACCGATTACAAAGAAAAAGGTACCCGTTACGCTGTTTTCCACAGCTTGTCAAAACGTACTCAAGTTTACGCTTTCACTGGCAAAACAAGTTTGAGCGGTGGTTTGCAAGCCATCGGTATGACAGCATTTGGTATTCAACACGCTTTCTAATCCCCACGCTGGCCTCGTTGCCAGTTAAAGGACAAAGAACTTAAAACCCGCTGCTCACAAGGCAGCGGGTTTTTTTCATGGATGTGGCTGTAAGACAATCAGGCCATGCCACACAACACCCTTACCCCTAGCCTAACTCTCGTCCGCCCTGACGATTGGCATGTACATCTGCGCGATGGCGAAGTCTTGCCCCACGTGCTGGCACATACCGCTTTGCAGTTTGCCCGCGCGGTGGTCATGCCCAACCTCAAGCCGCCTGTCACCACCACCGCGCTCGCACTGGCTTACCGAGAACGCATCATCCAAGCTTTGCCGGATGGCACGACGTTTGAGCCCTTGATGACGCTTTACCTCACCGACAACACGCCTGCGCGTGAAATTGCGCAGGCACATGCTGCTGGTGTGGTGGCTGTGAAGCTTTACCCCGCGGGTGCAACCACCCACAGCGATGCAGGGGTCACCTCTCTTGCCAAAACCTACCCTGCTTTGGAAGCTATGCAACGTGTGGGCATGCCCTTGCTGGTGCATGGTGAGGTGACTGACGCAAATATTGACCTCTTCGACCGTGAAGCGGTGTTCATCGAGCAACACCTCATCCCTTTGCGACGAGATTTCCCTGAGCTGAAAATTGTGTTCGAGCACATCACCACCCGTGAGGCTGCGCAATATGTGGCGCAAGCAGGGCGCTTCACCGCAGCCACCGTGACTGCCCACCATTTGCTCTACAACCGCAATGCGCTCTTCATGGGTGGTGTACGGCCGCATTACTATTGTTTGCCAGTGCTAAAGCGCGAAGTGCACCGCCAAGCTTTGGTGGACGCGGTAACCTCGGGCAGCAACAGCTTCTTTTTGGGCACCGACAGCGCACCCCACGCCACGCATTTGAAAGAACACGCCAGTGGCTGTGCAGGCTGCTACACCGCCCTGACCGCGCTAGAGCTTTACGTCGAGGTGTTTGACAGTGTGGGCGCATTGGACAAGCTTGAAGGCTTTGCCAGCTTTCACGGCCCAGATTTTTACGGTCTGCCACGCAACACCACACAAGTGACTTTGCGACGGGAAAGCTGGACTCTGCCTGAGAGCCTGCCTTTTGGTCAAACCAGTCTTAAACCATTGCGGGCAGGCGAGACCGTGGGGTGGCGGTTAATTCCCTAATGGTGGTTGAAGCCTTTAAACGCTATGAGTGGTTCACGCCGTGGCATTTGACAGGCGAAGATGTGCTCCATGCATGGCAACAGCAACCTGACGCTCTTCATGCCTGCTTGGCGGCTAAACAAACAGACTTTATGGCTGTGCCCCAAACCATGCTGCCAAGTGATGAAGCCTATGAAGCATTTATTTACCGAACGCACACCGTACCCACCCGCAACAACACCCACGATTTTTTCAATGGCTTGTGTTGGTTGCGTTTCCCTCAAACCAAGCAGCACCTCAACCGCTTGCAAGCCCAAGCCATACAAACACAAGGGGTGACAGCACAGCGTGGCGCCTTGCGTGATGCGCTCACCTTGTTTGATGAAAACGCTGCTTTGCTGTGTGCGCCCAATGTGTTGTGGCAAGCGTTGCAAGCGCAAGACTGGCAAGCATTGTTTGTGACGCACCGCCAATCTTGGGAAGAGGTGCAACTCACCTTATTTGGTCATGCGTTGTTAGAAAAATTGATCAAGCCGTACAAAGGCATTACCGCGCATGTGCTGTGTGTACCTGTGCCCTTGGGTATTCAGGCCGCAGGTGACGCTGCATTGGATAGTTGGTTGTCACAGCAAATTCATGCACATGAAATGCAACACAAACCCTTTTTACCCTTACCCGTTTTAGGGGTTCCGGGCTGGTGGCCGCCCAATGAAGTATTGGGTTTTTATGAAGATACACAGGTGTTTCGCCCACAAAAAAAACAAGGGTATTGAAAAAAACAAAATTACCCTTACCATTTTCGTACTCGGGCTAACTTCTTGGCCAGTTCAAAGGATTACATGAAACGCGTCATTCTTCTCATCGTTACCAACTTGGCAGTCATGCTGGTCTTGGGCATTGTGGCCAGCTTGCTGGGCGTCAACCAATTCCTGACAGCCAACGGGCTAAACCTCAGCGCATTGCTGGGCTTTGCCATGGTGATGGGCTTTGGCGGCGCATTTATTTCTCTGCTCATCAGCAAGCCCATGGCCAAATGGAGCACAGGTGCGCAGGTTATTGATCAGCCGCAAAACGCAGACGAGGCTTGGTTGCTCGACACCGTGAAAAACCTGTCGCAACGCGCTGGTCTGGAAATGCCTGAGGTTGCCATCTACGAAGGCGAGCCTAATGCCTTTGCCACAGGCGCGTTTCGCAACTCTGCGCTGGTTGCTGTTTCTACCGGTTTGCTGCAGGGCATGACGCGTGAAGAAGTAGAGGCGGTGCTGGCACACGAGGTGGCGCACATCCAAAACGGCGACATGGTGACGCTCACCTTGGTGCAAGGTGTGCTCAATACCTTTGTGGTCTTCCTCAGCCGTGTCATTGGCTACGCGGTCGACAGTGCATTGCGAAAAAACGACGAAGAAAGCACAGGCCCTGGCATGGGCTACTACATCACCAGCATCGTGTTGGACATTGTGCTGGGTATTGCCGCCAGCGTCGTCGTGGCATGGTTCAGCCGACAACGCGAGTTCCGTGCTGATGCGGGTGCGGCCGAATTGATGGGGCGAAAGCAACCCATGATCAATGCCTTGGCTCGCTTGCAGCATATGCAGTCAGAGGGTTTGCCAGCCAGTTTGCAAGCCATGGGCATCAGTGGTGGCTTAGGCAAGATGTTCTCTTCCCACCCCCCCTTGGAAGAACGTATCGCTGCGTTACAAAACAGCTAAGTCACTATTTTTCAGCGCGATTCGCCTAAAGCTTGGGCGATCGCGTTTTTTTTCACTCTAGGCTTAGGGCATTGGCCTTTGGGTAAGTCGAACCATAGGCGCACATCCTCTTCCAAACCTATGCCGTGCATATAGTTGTAGATGGCTTTCTTCAAGCCCTTGCCCAACACATCGTGGTCAGTGCCAGTAGGGTCTACAAAACCAATATCGTTTCGCGCAAACAAACCTTCAGGCAAAGGCAGTAATGTGACGCCATAGTCTTGCGGCTTCATTCCCACAGGCGAATGCACGGTACAGGCAAAGCGGTGAAAAAACCCACTTTGAATACAGCCATAAAGAAACAGTTGCCTCACATACTCCAAAGCGTCCACCGTGTCTTGCACAGTTTGTGTGGGAAAGCCATACATCAAATAAGCGTGAACCAAAATTCCGGACTGAGAAAACCCATGCGTCACGCGGGCAACTTGGTCTACTGTCACACCTTTTTGCATCAAGGCGAGCAAGCGGTCGCTGGCCACTTCCAATCCGCCCGACATGGCAATGCAGCCACTCTCAGCCAGCAGTTCGGCAAGATCAGGCGTGAAGGTTTTCTCGAAACGGATATTGCCCCACCACGATATGTTCAAACGCCTGCGCAGAAGTTCTTGTGCCATGGCTTTCAAGGCTTTGGGCGGTGCGGCCTCATCCACCAAATGAAAACCACTTTGACCGGTTTCACCCACAATGCGCTCGATGCGGTCTACCAATGTGTGTGCCGTGGCAGCGTCATAGCGTGAGATGTAGTCCAGGGATACATCGCAAAAACTGCACTTCTTCCAATAACAACCATGCGCCACCGTGAGCTTGTTCCACCTGCCATCGCTCCACAAGCGATGCATGGGGTTGAGCATGTCGAGCAAGGACAAATAACTTTGCATAGGCAAACCATCCCAAGTGGGTGTGCCTACATCATCGAAAGCAATATCTGGCTCAGCCCAGTGGATGTACTCGACCTCTGCCTGTTCACGCAAAAAGGTGCGGACCAATCGCTGTGCAGACCGTTTGCCTTGCAAGTGTTCAAGTAAAGCCAAAAGGGGGCGCTCACCGGCATCCAAGGTGACGTAGTCCACAAAGTCAAACAAACGGGGTTCATTTAATGAGCGCAGTTCGGTGTTGGCATAGCCACCACCCAAAACAATTTTCACATCAGGATGATGTTGTTTGATGGTTTGGGCTATTCGCAAAGCACCATACACCGTGCCAGGGAATGGCACAGACAGCAAGACCAACTGCGGCTGATGCTTGTCAAAAGTTTCAATCGTCAAGTCATGCAGCACTTGGTCTATAAAGGTTTCAGGCGCAGCCAACGCCTTGGCCAGTGGGTCAAAGCTGGCCTGACTGGAGGCCAGCGATTCACCGTAGCGTACAAACTCAAACCTATCATCCACCGCATCGCGCAGCACATCGGCCAAGTCATTCAAGAAAAGTGTGGCCAAGTGCCTTGCGCGGTCTTGTACCCCTAAAGCACCAAAGGCCCATGTCAGGGTGTCGTCCTCGGCGCTGTCCAAGGCTGCAAAGCGCGGACCCTCAGGTACGAAGCCGCGTGCTGCAATGCGGTGCGCCAAGGTGGGGTCAAGGCCTTGCAAAAAAACCATCACGGGTTCTATGCTGTCTATGCAGCGCAGTGCATGGTCTAAAAAAAAGTTCACACTGGCGCTGCGTTCATGCTCTGCCTGCGTTTGGGCAATGGCGTGAACACGCTTAAGACCCTCTGTGCTGAAAATTTTCAGCACCAGCTTCAAAGCCAAATCATCTTGCCGTGCATCAACCCCTCTAGATCGCAAAAAACCCGTCAAGTAAGCGCTTGACGGGTAGGGAGTGTTGAGTTGCGTCATGGGCGCGATCAGCGCCAAAACGCGAAAGTCCTTCACGCGGGAAGGTAACCTTCTACAGACAAATAGCGCTCGCCTGTGTCGTAGTTAAAGCCCAGCACTTTTGCGCCTGCAGCAAGCTCGGGCAGTTTTTGTGCAATGGCTGCCAAAGTGGCACCCGATGAAATACCTACCAACATGCCTTCTTCGCGAGCTGCGCGTCGCCCATATTCACGGGCATCTTCAGCGTCGACTTGAATCACGCCAGTTAGCAGATCGGTATGTAAATTTTTAGGAATAAAGCCTGCGCCAATGCCTTGAATCGGGTGAGGCGAGGGCGCACCACCGGAAATGACTGGCGAAGCCTTGGGCTCCACCGCAAACACTTGCAACTGCGGCCATGTGGCTTTCAATACTTGTGCGCAACCGGTGATGTGCCCACCCGTTCCCACACCGGTGATGAGTACATCCAAGCCTTCAGGGAAGTCAGCCAAAATTTCCAAAGCAGTAGTGCCAACATGCACTGCGATGTTGGCGGCATTTTCAAACTGCTGCGGCATCCATGCACCTGGGGTAGCGTCTACCAACTCTTGGGCACGGGCGATAGCGCCTTTCATGCCCTTTTCGCGCGGCGTTAAATCGAAACTTGCGCCATAAGCCAACATCAGGCGACGGCGTTCAATCGACATGCTGTCAGGCATGACCAACACCAGTTTGTAACCTTTAACAGCCGCCACCATGGCCAAGCCCACACCCGTGTTGCCCGAGGTGGGTTCAATAATGGTGCCACCGGGCTTTAATACGCCGCTTTTCTCGGCGTCTTCCACCATGCTCAAAGCAATGCGGTCTTTGATAGAGCCGCCGGGGTTGCTGCGCTCGGACTTGATCCACACATGTGCATCAGATCCAAACAAGCGGTTCATGCGTATGTGTGGGGTATGTCCAATGGTCTCTAGGATGTTATGGGCTTTCATGCGCTACTCCTTAATGCGGTAGGTGATTTTGCAATACTTTCAAAGCCACGGCTTCACCTAACTTGATGCCATCGACCGCAGCCGACAAAATGCCTCCGGCGTAGCCAGCACCTTCTCCACCTGGAAAGAGGCCGTGCATATTGGGGCTTTGCAGATCCTTGCCCCGCTCAATGCGCAAAGGCGATGAGGTTCGGGTTTCAACGCCAGTCAAAACAGCGTCCGCCATGTCAAAACCTTTGATCTTTCGCCCAAAGACAGGCAAGGCTTCACGCATCGCGTCGATGGCAAAAGAGGGTAGTACATGGCGCAGGTGGGTCATGTGTACACCAGGTTTGTAGGAGGGGTCGACACTGCCCAAGGCGGTGGACGCAGCGTCATCCAATAAGTCGCCAACCAACTGTGCAGGTGCGAAGTAGTTGCTGCCTCCAGCAATAAAGGCCGCCGATTCCAATTGCCTTTGTAACACCATGCCTGCCAAAGGGTGAAAACCGTCTACGGTATCCAAGGTGTCCAAGCGAACCGCATTGCCCATTTCTTGGCCTAGGGCTGCTTCGAAAGAGGCTGCGTCACTTGGGTAATCGATGGGGTCTATGCCCACCACAATGCCTGCATTGGCATTGCGTTCGTTGCGTGAATATTGGCTCATGCCATTGGTCACCACCCGACCAGCCTCGCTGGTGGCGGCCACCACCGTGCCGCCAGGGCACATGCAAAAACTGTAGACGGCTCGCCCATTGCTGGCATGGTGCACCAGTTTGTAGTCTGCGGCACCCAGCATGGGGTGGCCTGCATGTTTACCCCAGCGTGCGCGGTCAATCACGCCTTGCGGATGCTCAATGCGAACTCCGATAGAAAACGCCTTGGCCTGCATTGCCACTTGGTGGCGGTGCAGCATGGTGAAGGTGTCTCTCGCACTGTGACCCAAGGCCATCACCGCATGGTGCGCTGTCAATTCGTATGTCTCGTTCGTGTCTTGCTTCAAAATCTGCAGCGCTTGAAGTTGGCGCTTGTTGTCGTAACGGATGTCTGTCACACGTTGTGCAAACCGCACCTCACCACCAAGGCGAATAATTTCTGCTCGCAAGCCTTCAACCACCTTGACCAACTTGAAGGTGCCAATGTGCGGATGCGCTGCCCACAGAATTTCTTCTGGCGCACCAAACCGCACCAATTCATTCATGACTTTGCGACCCAAGTGCCGTGGGTCTTTGATTTGGCTGTAGAGCTTGCCATCTGAAAACGTGCCTGCACCACCCTCGCCAAACTGCACATTGCTCTCAGGCTTCAAAACAGATTTGCGCCACAGACCCCAGGTATCTTGGGTTCGCTGCCGAACGGCTTGCCCGCGTTCAATGACGATGGGCTTTAAACCCATTTGCGCCAAGACCAGTGCTGCAAATATGCCGCAGGGTCCAAAACCCACCACCACAGGTCGCACTGCGTCAAGTCTTGCCCAGTCTGCAGGTGCATGTACCGGAGGGTGCCATTGCATATCCGGTGTGGCTTGGATATGCGGGTGCTGTGCGTGCTGTAGCAGCAACAGTTGCTCTTTTTTGCTATCGTGGAGTTGCACATCCACGATATAGACCACCTGCAGTTTTTGCCGCGCATCAAAACTGCGTTTGAACACTTTCCAATCTGTAATGGTATCCATTGAGATACCCAGCGTCTTTGCAATCAATGGCGCTAGAGTGGGCGGGTAAAGAGGAGGCGAAGAAGCCACGTCTGGCGGTTCGAAAGCACCATCGAGTGGCAGCTTGAGTTCAGACAGGCGAATCATTGGCGCATGGCATTTATCAGCGGCAGTAAATCTTTGGCCATCAACATGCCTGCATGGTCTGAAATATGGTCGCCATAGCTGTATAAAAATTTACCCTCTTTGGCAATGGTGCAACTGTCTGCGGGTAGATCGCACAGCAAAGGAAGGGGGTCATACACCAGCAAACCAGGGTTGTCATGCATAAGTTTGGTGATGAACTCTTGGTAGGCAGCTGTTCCTTTGAGGTGGTCGGAAAAGCGCAGCTGACATGAGGGATTTTGCTGTCGCTGTAAAACGGTGTTGAAAAAGTCAAAGCGCGTCAAGCCGCCACTGATGCAGCTGTTGGGGTCTGGCAATGTTGGGTTGTCAATCACAAACACCACACGTTTGCCAGAAGCTTGCCAATGTTTGATACGCTGCGAATACATGGACACATTTTTGTCAACCTCTTCGGAAGTGGTGTGCTGGGCGATGAAGCCTGATTGCCCATCGAGGCGGTACATGCCTCTCAATGCATTGGCCAAAACCACTACTTTTAAGTTTGGATTGGCATCAATCGCTTCGTAGGCGGCGCGGTTGGCAGGGGTGGTCTGCGCAGAGAGCAAGCTGACAGGTCCCATCATGGCCCAGCTGTCCTCGGGTGGAGAAGATCGAATCAAGCTGTAAATCAGTGCCTCGCCCTTGCTATCACCCAAAAGCACATGGGTAGGAGGCTGCACCTTGCCGTCTTGAAAGCACCACATCAGCAAATGCACCTGGTCTGTTGGGAGTGTGCAACCTGGCGTTAAAGTTCCACGCTCGGCACCCACTACCAAGGTGGAAGGGTCGGCATTGAGCATGCCGTGGTGTCGAAATTTCAATCCATCGAAACGGTTGATGGCATGTGACATCAAAAGCACTGCAACCATCCATATGCTCAGCCAAAGTACAGCACGCGGATAGCGTTGACCAAAGCGGATTGGTCGCTCGACAAAGCGATAGGTCAGGTAGGCCAGTAGAAAGCTCAGTGCCACCAAACCCAAACGCACTTCCACCGACGGGGTTTGCGCTGCCAAAATGCGGGCAAAAGAAAGCAAAGGCCAATGCCACAGATACAGCGGATAGCTGATCAAACCGATGGCAACCAAGGGCCGCGACGCCAACCAGGAACTGTTGAGACTGCTGTTCATGCCAGCAAGCAATACCAATGCAGCGCCAATGACAGGAATGAGAGCCCAATAGCCAGGAAAGGCCATGTCCTTATCGAAAAAGAACGCCGACCCCAACACCAAGGCCAATCCCCACCAGCCAGCCGGATTGCGCCATGCCCTCGCCAAACGTGGGTTGTTCATCAAGGCAATGGCCAATGACGCACCCAGTAACAACTCCCAACTGCGACTCAATGGGGAATAAAAATCACGCGACAAATCGCCTTTGAAGACCAACCAAAAGCTATAGCCAATGGAAGACAGCATCAACACCATCAGCATGTGCAAAGACCAACGAGGTATTCGCTTGAATAACAAAAGCAACAAAGGCCAAAGCAAGTAGAACTGCTCTTCAATCGCCAGCGACCATAAATGCAGCATGGGTTTGGTGTCGGCTGCATTGTCAAAATAGCCGGACTCCCGCAGTAGCATGAAGTTGGTGAGAAAGATGGCGCTGCTGCCAGTGTGCTTTGCCAGTTGTTTGTATTCAATGAAGTTCAGGCAAACCCAACCGACCGCCAAGCCAAAACCCAAGACCAGCGAGAGAGCGGGGAAAATGCGCCGAACACGCCTTGCATAAAAATGACGAAGACTAAAGCGTTGATCGCGCAAGTCGCGCAGTATCAGTCCGGTGATGAGGTAGCCGGAGATGACGAAAAAAACATCCACGCCGACAAAGCCGCCACTCAGGTGGTCGGGAAATGCGTGAAAAATGACAACGATCAACACCGCGATGGCCCTTAAGCCATCAATATCGGGTCTGTAATCTGCTTGGTTCTGCGAAATAACTGCGCCTCACTTCTTCTCAAAAACTGCACGCTCGGGGCGTGCCTGACTCGAATCATAGACCGATGGATAATCCCATGGGTGAAGCTCGCTAGGCCGTCGCTGGTGCAAGGACAGAAATGTCGCACTGGAGGAACGTCCGGACTGCACAGGACAGCGTAGGAGGTAACACCTCTCCACCGTGAGGTGAGGATCAGAGCAACAGAGACGAGTCACCTTGGGTGCAGCACCGAAGGCGCAAGCCAGCGGCACGCGCATACAAGGTGGGTGAAACGGGCAATCTCTACGCGCAGCAATACCAAGTAGGCCAACGTTGAGGCGGTTCGCTGAGTTGGCGGGTAGGTAGCACCGAGCCGGGTGGGTGACCCTCGGCCCAGAGGAATGACGGTCACGTATTGGGAAACCAATATGCACAGAATCCGGCGTATCGGCGGGCTTCACTTTTTAATTGAATTTACATGCACACAAGTAGTTTTCATTGGCAGCATCGGTGGCAAAGTTTTGCAGTGTTTTGCGTGTCATTTTTGGCTGTATCGGTGAGTTTAGGCGTGGCCATGGTGTCCATAGCCAAACTTTTTTTGCTCATAGCATTATTTGGGCAAGTATTTTTTGACAGTCGACACCGAAGTTTCCCCTCATGGCGACAATCGCCCAAGGTGACATGGTGGATTTTGTTGGCCATGGGCTGGATGAGTCTGAGTTTTTTTTGGACAGAGGCGAGTTCAGCTGATGCAGTGCTTGCTTGGGGAAGGCACAGCCGAATTTTGTGGTTTTTGGCAGTGTTTTATTTGCTTCGAACCTCAGACCAAGCCATATTGACATTGAAATGGTTTGTCGCAGGCATGATCCTCATGCTGCTGTCTTCATGGGCGCTGGTTGTAGGATGGCCCGTGCCTTGGGCGAGTGCGAAAGAATTACCTTCGCTGGGAATTGTGCATGGCAGTACCTTAGAGCAACCCGTGCTACTGACGCTTCTGGCCGTGGTCTTATGGTTTATGCGTGAGCACTGGCCCACAGGGCGACTACGCTGGATTCCTATATGCATATTGCTTCTAACAGCTTTCAATATTTTTTTTGTGATGACGGGGCGCAGCGGCTTTGTGGTCATGCTGATTTTTATTTCGATGGCTGTATGGTGGCAGTTGCCTAGGCGCTGGCGCTGGCTGGTGATGGGATTGCCGTTTGTTCTGAGTGCATTGATGATGGTTTTGTCGCCAAGATTTGAAGCTCAAACCACCAAAGTGTTTCATGATGTTCTGAGCTATCAAAAGGGAAGTATTGAAACATCTCAGGCTCAACGCTTGGATTATTGGCATCGGTCATTGCTAGCTATCCAAGAAAAACCTCTTATCGGCCATGGTGTTGGAAGTTGGCGTATGAGCTACCACCGGTTGGGCGGAATGCAAGCAGACGCACCTTCAAACCCTCATCAGCAGTATTTTCTGTGGTTGGTGGAGGCAGGCGCAGTCGGCTGCATGCTGGTTCTGGGCATGTTGTTTGCTCAGTACAAAGACGCCCAAGCCTTGCTTACAAACCATAGACAGGCTTTATGGACCATCTCCACCATTGCCGCTGTGATGGGGTTGATGAATTGCCCTTTTTTTGGCGCTGGAATGGGTGAGTGTTTGGTGTATTTGGCAGCCTGTTTCTTGTCTTTAAGAAAATAATGAAATCGCATGACTAATCTTGCTCAATCGCTGGCTTTGGAACTCACCGTGGTGGTTCCCACTTTCAATGAGGCTGCAAATATTGATGAGTTGGTGTCCCGCTTAGACCGTGTCTTGCAAGGTATAGAGTGGGAAGTGGTGTTTGTCGATGACGATTCGCCAGACGGTACAGCTGAGCACATCAAACGACGCTACGCTTGCCATCCAAGGGTCAGGTGTATACACCGTATTCAGCGGCGAGGTTTGTCCTCTGCTTGCGTCGAAGGCATGTTGTCAACCTGCGCTCCCTATTTGGCCGTCATGGACGCCGACTTGCAACATGATGAAACCCGATTGCCCGTGATGCTGCAGGCCTTGAAGCAAGTTGGTTGTGAACTGGTGGTGGGCACGCGTTACATGGAGGGCGGTGGTGTTGGGCAATGGGATGAGTCCAGACAACTCAGCAGCCGTTTTGCTACTTGGTTGAGTCAGCGATTATTGGGGGTCACTCTCAAGGACCCTATGAGCGGTTTTTTCATGTTGCGTAGAGAAGCGTTCATGGCTGCCGTGCATAACCTCTCCAGCATGGGCTTCAAAATCTTGCTTGATATCGTGGTGTCTTCACCTCGCAAATTGTCTTTCACAGAAATCCCCTTCACCTTTGGGCTGCGCCATGCCGGGGAAAGCAAGTTAGACGCTCGCGTAGCGTGGGACTACTTATTGATGTTGGCGGACAAGTCCTTGGGCCGCTACCTGCCTACTGCTTTGATTTCTTTTGGTGCAGTCGGTAGCCTAGGTGTAATGGTTCATTTATTTGTTTTGTTCTTGACTCTTAAGTTATTGGAATGGCCATTTACTGAATCTCAGGCTGCTGCGGTATTGCTGGCCATGGCTTTTAATTTCCATCTCAACAATTTGCTCACCTACCGCGATAAACAATTGCACGGGTGGATGTGGTGCTGGGGCTTGGTGAAATTCATGGCGGCTTGTGGTTTGGGTGCTTTGGCCAATGTGGGTGTTGCTTCCTGGTTCCACACCAGCGGTGGCGGTTGGCTGTGGTCGGGCTTGGCCGGAATCTTGGTTGGACTTATGTGGAACTTCAGTGCCACGGCTATTTTTGTTTGGCCGCACAGACGCAAGACCTGATTTACGTCAACTTATTCTGAATCTATGACCATGCTCAATATTTCTGATTTTTTATTTTTACTGTCGGTGAAGGACATGGGTCATGGACTTGTGCTTGGGTTGTTGTTTCTGGTCGTCTTACCCAAAGTCTGGCAATTCAGCGCACTGGCATCGCTCAACATACTTTCAAAAATTACTTTTGTACTGGCGCTTTCTCTTGCAGTTGCTTATTTAATTTTCCCCAATTACTTTGATCACGCAGAGCCCACTGTTGCAACCATTGGACAAATTGTTCAAGCCGGTGGATTGGCTTATCCAACTGGCGATCAGTGGCAATTCATTGGGCTGATTTATGGCCCCGGAATTTATATAAGCAATTCAATCGCCATGCTGGTTGGCGATCCAATTCTGGGTAGCAAACTTCCTAGTGTTTTGGCGTATATAGTGTCTTTGTTGTTACTTTGGAATCGGCTGCCAAGCCATGCTTCACGTGCAGGCTTGGTATTGATCTTTTTCTTTTATGAGTTTGGATTTTGGAATCGCCCCGAATCCTATTTGCTCTTGCTAAGCACCTTGGCAGTTACTTTGGTGGGCAAGTCCCCAACTTGGGGCTTGTTGTGTACTGGCTTATTGGCTGGTATTGCTACCACCTTCAAGTTCACAGGCTTTTTATTTTTTATTCCTGTTGCTCTATTGTTACTGATGCAAGGTCACGCTTTGCGGCAGTTATGGATGGCGATTTTTGCGGGATTGGCTGTGGCGCTTGCGCCTTACGCTTTGTCAGTTTTTTCTCTTGCAAACCATCTTGCTTATGTTCAAACTTTGGCAACCCAAACTCTCAGTGAGGGCTTGTTTCAACGCAATTTAGCCTATTCTCTGTTCTCCATCTTGCCTATTGCATGGCTTTGGACGGGCGTGTCCAAAGGCACCAGTTTTAAGAATCAGTATGGGGTGATGATTCTTGTGGTGATAGTCACAGAATTTTTGGTGTGTGTGTTGACATCTAAGCCTGGCGCAGGGCCACACCATTTGCTGCCTGGCTTGCCCCTCAAACTCTGGCTTATCCATGAACTCACTCTTGCTCAACAAGTCAAGGGGCATCGCTCTGCGCGGTTTTTGGGCTTGGTTTTGTGGTCAATGTCTTTGTATTACATCGCCTACGGTTATCCCAAATTTTTGAAAAATTATTTCGTCAGTGTCGACTATCTAGAGAGCCAATACAAAGCCAAACAAGAGTTCCATTCTTTATTGAAAAAATTTCCTAATTCATATGTCGGGGTAACTGATTCAAAACACGCCAACTATTCCCTGTCGTTTTTCAGACCTTATGCTTTCGGTTCAGATTATGGAGATAGGCTTGATCCTGTTGCGTTCATGGAGGTCAGTTTCACCACGAAGATTGACGATCGGCTCTTTGTTTCAAAAATTGAAAACTGCAGTTACGACCACATTATTCTTCCGTCAAAGGGTCAGCCCTTTACCCTTTTGAATTTTTATACAAACAAGCCGCTTTTTTCAGACGAGTTGCGCATGGTTTTTGCCAGGGAATACCGTTCGATTGAAAAGGGGAGCTACTTCAATGTTTTTGAATGCAACAAAAAAAATCGACAATAAATAAAGAATATTTATTTAGCTTCTACCGTATGTATCTTCAAATCGAACAATGTCATCCTCGCCCAAGTAGCTACCCGATTGAATCTCAATGATTTCAAGTGGAATCGTTCCTGGGTTGGCAAGTCGGTGAACTTCTCCCAAAGGAATGAAGGTAGATTGGTTTTCCGTTAACAAAATCACTTGGCCTGCATTGGTGATTTCGGCTGTTCCTTTCACCACGACCCAGTGTTCTGCCCGGTGGTGATGCTTTTGCAAGCTTAGGCTGGCCCCTGGGTTGACTTGAATACGTTTAACTTTGAAACGATCACCCTCATCAATGCTGTCATACCAGCCCCAAGGACGATTCACTTTGCGGTGTAATTTGAGTTCTTGCCGTTTTTGTTGTTCAAGTTGTTGAACGATTTTTTTAACATTTTGGCTTTGCGAGCGATCCATTACCAACACAGCATCAGGTGTTTCCACAATGATCAAGTTAGTCACACCTACTGACGCCACCAAACGGCTGGTCGCATGAATCAAAGTTTGCGTGGTATCGACCATCAAAGTGTCGCCTTGGCTCACGTTGCCAGCAGGGTCTTGCAAAGCATCATGCGCAATTTGCCATACAGCATCCCAGGCTCCAAGGTCGGACCATCCCGCATTCAACGGAACCATTTTGATTGGAAAACGTGACTGTGGGCATTTCTCCATCACCGCGTAGTCTATGGAGTCCGCAGGCACTTGAGCAAACATGGACTTGCTAGGCCGAATAAAGGATGCATCGGCGGTTTTCTCCGCCCAAGCTGCTTGGCTGGCAGCCAACATATCAGGTTCAAACTCTTTTAAAGCTTGTAGCCAAGTGCTTGCTTTGAGCACAAACATGCCACTGTTCCAAGTGTGCTCACCGCCAAGCAAGTAGGATTGCGCGACTTCTAAACTGGGCTTTTCGGTAAATTGGGCTACCTTGTACTCGCCATGCTGGCCCATAGCGCCAGATTGTTGGATATAGCCGTAGCCTGTTTCAGGGCGATCAGGCGTGACCCCCAAGATAACAATTTCACCACCTGCGGCTGCTCGTATGCTTTTTTGCAAAGCCTGCTTGAACGCTTCAAGGTTTTGAACTGTTTGGTCGGCAGGTGTCGCCACCAAGATGGGATCTTGACCGTTTTCCACTGCACACAACGCCGCCAAAGTTAGCGCTGGAGCAGTATTTCGAGCTGCTGGTTCAAGAAGCAAAGAGCATTGAATGCTTTCTAATTCGCGCAATTGTTCAAGCGATAAAAAACGGTGCTCTTCGTTGGTCACCACCAAAGTTTGTCCCACGACAATGTCAGTTGAGGCCAGTTGATTCAGACGTTCAACAGCTTGTTGAAAGAGGCTGGTATTGCCGTTGAATACTAAAAATTGTTTGGGAAAACCAGAGCGAGACAAGGGCCATAAACGGGTACCTGATCCACCACAGAGGATGACGGGCAGAACATGATGTTTCATCATGGATTTCCTTCTTTAGTTGGTATGTAAATGCGCCACATGTGCCTGCAGCGATCTTAGAGCCACTGGCCACAAGGCTTGCGGTACATCGTCATAGGCTAGAGGCAACCAATCTTGCAAAGAGCCTTGGGGCAAGGCCTGCATGGCACGGCGAACTTTGTCTTCGCGTTTTAATCGGTGGGCTTTCAAACGATTGATGCAGTCGATGGCGCTGTAAGGCTCATCCCAGAGGTTGCCAAGAACATAGCCATGCGCTGGCAATATGAATTGAACATGCCACTGTTTGCAGGCTAAGACTAGCTTGTCTAATGAGTCAAGGTAGTCCCCCATGTGACCGTCGGGAGGGTCAACAACGGTGGTGCTGCCATTGAGCACATGATCGCCGCTGATAAGAAGACCATCTTCTTGCAAAATCAAACACAGGTGGTTTGCCGCGTGACCAGGGGTATGGATCACTTGCAAGGTGTGCGAGTGACCATGACTGTTCAAAACAATGCATTCACCATCATGCAAAACGGTGTCAGGCACAAACGTGCTGTGCTGACGGGCGTGGGCGCAAGAGGGCAATCCCATGACTTGAACGGATAAACCATTTTCTGCACACTTTTTTTTCAGCAACCAAGCAGCAGGTGAATGGTCTGGGTGTGAGTGGGTACAAATGATGGCACGGATGTCGCCATTGCAAGACTGCCATAACCGCTCAACATGCTGCGCGTCAGGTGGGCCAGGGTCTACCACCACATAACCGCTTTGGGCGTCTCCAATCAGGTAACTGTTGGTGCCTGGCCCTGTCATCATGCTGGGGTTGGGTGCTGTTAAGCGTTTAAGGTGATTCAGCAAGGGTACGGCGGTGTGAGATTGCCAATCTAGGTGGTGAACGATTTGCCCATCAGGACAGGTCAGTGCCAACTCGCCAAAAGGTGGTTCATGCTCCATGAAGCGCGCATCTTTGCCTTGTAGCAATCCAGCTCGTGGGCAACTGTGAAACCATGGTTGTTCGTGGGCACAATCGGCCAAAACACTGTCCACCGTTGTGTAGTTCTGCAGTTTTTCAAGAGTGCGAATGGTGGGAAAGATAATGAAGAAGTCCCCTGCCGCATGACGCGTCAGCGCCTCAGTTGGGCTTACCCATACAGGCTCAAACTGTTCTTTTTCATCGGCAATAGGTATTTGACCCTCAGGCATGCGGGCTACCAAAAACGGCACATCAAATCGCCTAGGCAAATCACGGTCGGTTACCCAATGTGCCAAAACATACACTTGGTTTGCAGACAGTGTTAAGCCATGCGACAGGCACTGCGCGGCAAAGTTTTCTTGTCTAGAAAGTAAGATTTGCGTTTCTGGGCGTACAGGTTTGCCGTCAGCTTCTCTAGCCAAAAGAACACCCAATTCTTCAAAGCTTTCGCGAATAGCGGCAATCGATTGCGTCAGGCGTTGGTCATCTTGCGTAGGACGTCGCTCGGCCAAATGGTGACAGCTTGCATCTGCTGCATCTATGCCGCCCCCAGGAAAAACATAGGCACCTGGTGCAAAACTGGCTTGCAAAGAGCGACGTGTCATCAGCACTTCAATACCGTCTTGCGTGTCACGAAGTAACAAAACCGTGGCAGCTGGCAAAGGCTTGCTAGGAATTCGGCTGGGGTGCAGTTGTGAATGGGCGCGTACCATGGCTACATTATGACAAGGCGATAATCACCCAATGCGCTTACGATTTACCAAAATGCAGGGTGCGGGCAACGACTTTGTGGTGCTCGACGAGACCCAAGGCTTGCTGGGTCTGGACCCTGCCCATTACCGTTTCATAGCGGATCGCCATTTCGGCGTGGGCGCTGACCAAATTCTCTCTGTTCGTCGACCCTCTTTGGCAGAGGCCGACTTCGCCTACGTCATCCACAACAGCGATGGAGGTGAGGTAGAGCAATGCGGCAATGGTGCAAGGTGTTTTGTCCGCTTTGTGCTTGCTCAAGGTTTAACAGATAAAACCACTATCAAAGTACAAGTCCATGGTGGCATCATCACCTTGAGTCAATTAGATGATGGTTCTGTTCAAGTAGACATGGGACCCCCATTATTTGGTTTAGCGCTGGTTCCCTTTGATGCTGCAAAGGCCATTTCTTTGGCAGACCCTTTTGGCTTGCTTTGGCGTCTTGTACTTAATGCCCAAGAAAATGTAGATGCTGCAATACTCTCAACGGGTAACCCGCATGCGGTTGTTCGTGTGGACGATGTAGATAAAGCGCCCGTGGCTTATTTGGGGCCTTTGATTGAAAACCATATGGCATTTCCCAAGCGAGTGAATGCAGGCTTTTTGCAAGTACTTTCGCGCACAGAGGTGAAACTTCGTGTGTATGAGCGCGGAGCAGGTGAGACCTTGGCCTGTGGCACTGGTGCATGTGCCGCTGTCGTGGCCGGTATTCGACAAGGCTGGCTAGACCCCAAAGTACAAGTTCATACCCGAGGTGGTGTGCTGACAATTGCTTGGCAAGGTGAGGGCTCATCGGTGATGATGAGTGGGCCAGCCACAACCGTATTTACTGGCGAGATGGAGATCCCCGAATGAGCAACTCAATTACCCCTATTACAGAGGACGATATCGCTAATTTTTTGGTGAATACGCCCGACTTTTTTGAGCGCCATGCTCAGCTCCTGTCCAACGTTCGGTTTGTCAGCCCGCATGGCCAGCGTGCGGTGAGTTTGCAAGAACGTCAAGCCGATATGTTGCGTGAAAAAATTCGTGCCTTAGAGCAACGCATGATGGAAATGATTCGCAACGGCAGCGACAACGCCGTCTTGGCTGATCGCTTGCACCGATGGTCACAAAGTTTATTAATGACCCAGCACCCTGCTGAACTGCCCGGCATCATCGTCGATGAAATTCAACACCACTTCATGGTGCCACAGGTCGCTATTCGCGTTTGGCGAGTAGGCGAAGCATTTCAAATTGAACAATTCGCCCAAGGTGTTAGTGATGAAGTCAAAGCTTTTGCGCAAGGCTTGCGAGCCCCTTATTGCGGTGTAAATGCCGAATTTGAAGCCGTTGAATGGTTGGCCCACCCGCATGAAGCGCAGTCAGTGGCACTGTTGCCGCTGCGAAGCATTCAGTCACCTTGGGTGACTGACGCGACTGCCGAGTATTCCAGCGATACAAGCTTAGGTTTGTTGGTTTTAGCTTCCCCAGACCCACAAAGATTTCATTCTTCCATGGGCACTGATCTACTCAGCCGCATCGCTGAGTTGGCCAGCGCAGCCCTTAGCCGCTTACGTTGAGCCCATTGCACATTCGAATGAACGACACACAAGATTTGGTGACGCGTTATTTATCGCATGTACGATTTGAAAAACGCCTGTCAGACAGAACAGTGGCTTTGTACAGTGAAGATTTGAACAAGTTGTCAGAGTGGGCAGAGCAAACTGGCTTGGCGAATTTAACCCTTATTGACACGCCACATCTTCGGCGTTGGATGGCGCAAATGCATGCCGATGGCAGAAGCCCGCGCGGTATTGCACTGATACTTTCAGGCTGGCGCGGTTTTTTCAATTGGTTGGGCAAAGAGGGTTTGATACAGGCGAATCCTTTGTCTGGCTTGCGAGCGCCCAAAGCGGCCAAACCGCTGCCTAAAGCCTTGAATGTTGACGATGCAGTACAGCTTGCACAATACCGTCCCATCGAAACCGATCCTTGGTTGCAAGCCCGAGATACCGCGATGGTGGAACTGCTCTACAGCAGCGGGTTGCGTGTGGGCGAATTGATCGGTTTGGACGTTCAAGCCAGTCCTCATGCCAAGGGGTGGATAGACCTGTCTGCTGGCGAGGCGCAGGTACTGGGTAAGGGCTCTAAGCGGCGAAGCATTCCTGTTGGACAGCAAGCTTTGGTTGCTTTGCAAGCATGGTTAGCTGTTCGTGCGGCTGGTTTGCCAGAAAACACGGTTGATCAAACAGCCATGTTTGTGGGGCAAAGGGGAACCAGACTTAGCGCCCAAGCTGTATGGCAACGCTTGCGCTTAAGAGGTCTCCAAGCTGGTATTGCAACACCAGTTCATCCGCATATGTTGCGCCACTCTTTTGCCAGCCATGTGTTGCAGTCCAGTGGCGACTTGCGAGGTGTACAAGAGTTGCTAGGTCATGCCAATATCAGTACCACACAGGTTTATACACGTTTGGATTACCAACATTTGGCAAAGATCTATGACGCTGCCCATCCACGTGCGCGCAAGAAAAACTTATGAAAACATTGAAACTCAAAGCGGGCAAGGAACGCTCAGCCTTGCGCGGACACCCATGGATTTTCGACTCAGCGATTGCCAAAGGAGGCGCTGATGCAGGTGAGACCGTCCGCGTGGAGTCTGAAACAGGTCAATTTTTAGGTTGGGCCGCTTTCAGTCCTACATCCAAAATTCGTGCACGCATATGGTCATTTCAAGAAGCCGAACACATTGACGCAGCTTTTTTTGAGCGACAGGTGTCTAAAGCGGTGGCCATGCGTTCGCGGTTACAAGTACCTTCCAATGGTGTGCGTTTAATCCATGGTGAAGCTGATGGGCTGCCTGGTTTGATAGTGGACAGCTATGACGGCACTTTGGTAGCGCAGTTCTTGTCTGCAGGTACTGAACGATTTAAAACTGATATTGTCAAAGCTTTGGTGGTTCACACAGGTGCGCAGCGAGTATTTGAGCGCTCGGATTCTGGGGTGCGTGGGCTAGAAGGTTTAGAGCCCAAGACCGGGTGGCTTTTCAGAGCGCCTGGCGCGAGTGACGCCACTGCCATTGTGATTCAAGAACACCACTGGAGCTTAGAGTTGGATATCTTGGAGGGGCATAAGACAGGTTTCTATCTGGACCAGCGAGACAGTCGGTTGAAGTTTGCCGAATATGCTCAGCGCCTAGGCTTGCAGCAGGTTTTGAACTGCTATGGCTATACAGGTGGTTTTAGTGTGGCGGCTTTAAGCGGCATGCGTTCAGCAGGTTTACTGGGAAGCGGCGCCACGGTGACCACGGTGGACTCCTCTGCACCAGCCATTGCCAAAGCACAGGCCAATGTCAAGCGCAATGGCTTTGATGACCGCAACGCTACGTTTTTAGACGCAGACGTCAACGCCACTTTGCGAAGCATGCACAAAGAGGGGCGTCGCTTCGATGGCATTGTGCTGGACCCACCCAAGTTTGCACCCAGTGCAGCCCATGCCGAGCGTGCTGCCCGTGCCTATAAAGATATCAACCGATGGGCCTTTAAGTTACTCTCGCCAGGAGGCGTATTGTTTACCTACAGTTGTTCGGGCGGTATTGCCCCAGAGTTGTTTCATAAAATAGTTGCCTCCGCTGGAACTGATGCGGGTGTAGATGCCTATTTTCTTGACCGAGTTCAAGCCGCACCCGACCACCCCATGACCGTGTGTTTTCCTGAGGGTGAATACCTCAAAGGTTTGGTTTTGATGCAGAAGTAGGTAAGTCTGCTTGAATGCTGGCTAAACTGCCCCACTTGGTCTTTGTTGTTTTCAAGGTTGAATTGATATGTTGATACCTGCTACGGTTCTGACTGGTTTTTTAGGTGCTGGCAAGACCACACTGCTCAAGCGCATCCTATCTGAGTCCCACGGTCTCAAAATTGCCGTGATTGAAAATGAATTTGGTGAAGAAAATATAGACAACGAAATATTGGTTGCTGACACCAAAGAGCATATTGTTCAGATGAGCAATGGCTGTGTATGTTGCACGATCCGTGAGGATTTACGCACCACATTACAAGATCTGGCTGAAAAAAGACGTAAAGGTGAACTTGACTTTGAGCGCGTCGTTATAGAAACCACAGGTTTGGCTGACCCGGGACCTGTGGCACAAACTTTTTTCATGGATGATGAAATAGCTGAAAGCTATTTGCTGGACGCGGTACTGACATTGGTGGATGCCAAGCATGCAGCGCAGACCTTGAATGATCGGCAAGAAGCACGCAGGCAAGTTGGTTTTGCAGACCAAATATTTATCAGCAAAAGTGAGCTTGTGTCCGCCCAAGATTTGGAGGCTTTGCAGCACCGCTTAAAGCATATGAACCCCAGAGCGCCTCAACATATCGTGCACTTTGGCGAAGTAGCTATCGATAAGGTATTTGATCTGCGTGGGTTTAACCTCAACACCACGCTGGAAATTGACCCAGATTTTTTAAGTGATGGCCACCATCACCACGCACATGATGAACATTGCGACCACCCATCGCATCAACACGACCATGCACACCATGGCCATGATCATGATCACGGCCACCATCACCACCATGATGACGATGTCAAAAGTTTTGTCTTCAAAGCCGACCGAGCGCTAGATCCAGCCAAGCTGGAGGACTTCTTGGGCGCTATCGTCAATATCTATGGCCCGCGCATGTTGCGCTACAAGGGCGTATTGCATATGAAAGGCACCGAGCGCAAGGTAATTTTCCAGGGCGTACACCAACTCATGGGCAGTGATTTAGGCCAAGCTTGGGCACCCGGGGAGAAGCGAACGAGCAAAATGGTATTCATTGGCATCGATTTGCCAAAAGATATCTTTCAGCAGGGCCTAGAACAGTGCATAAGCTGAGTACAATCCGCGCGCCATTGGCTTGAGGTGATGTTTTGCACCAAGCCCTTGACACTGGTCACGCATGAAGTAATAAACAACAACCAGAAGCAGTATGGGGCTTGGTGCTAGCGCACTCGACGCCACCCTGTAAGGAGATTTGCATTGAAATCCACAAAGCATTCGAGCGACAGCAAAGCCAAGAGTAAATCCAAGGTCGCCGCTGCAAAGCCTAAGAGCAAGGTCGTGAAAGCCCCTGTTAAAAAAACCCTTGCAGTCAAAAAACCTGTAGTGGCTAAGAAAGCTGTCTCGTCCAAGAAAGCTGTCGCTGCCAAGAAATCCGTGACAGCCTCGAAACCTGTGTTAAAAAAGAAAGCTGTGCCTGTTAAAAAACCTGTAGTTGTGAAAAAGGCCGTTGCTAAAAAAGCTGTCCCAGCAAAGAAAGCCGTGCCTGCCAAAAAAGCAACGCCAGCCGCAAAAAAACCAGCGGTTAAAAAAGCGCCCCCAGTCAAGAAACCCGTCTCTGCGAAACCTGTAACCAAAACTGTGACAACTGCCTCCAAAACTGCTTCAAGCAATACCAAAGCGTCTGCGCTTGCATCGAAAACTCCCGTATCTGCCCTCCCTCGGGCTGAGTCCACACCTGACAACGCCAAGAAGTCTCCGCGAGCAGCAAAGGCCATGTCGATGATGCCTCCCCCCCCAGGGCTGAGCGTGGCCTCCACCATGGCCAAAGCCAGTTATGGGCCCATTTCTGTCCCAACTCTGCCTGCGGTTGTCCCCATGATTCCTGTGAAAAACCCCAAACTGGCTAACAACTGGAAAACAAAAACAGCGGCCACCATCTCTGATGAGGAGGTGCTGGCAATGCCTGAAGAGCAGTACATGAATGCACTGCAAATGGCTTTTTTCCGATTGAAATTGGTTCAGCTCATAACAGACATTTTGGCAAACGCTGGTGAAACTACCGAGCATTTGCGTGAAGACACCGTCATCGTGCCAGACCCAGCCGATCGGGCCACTATCGAGGAGGAGCACGCATTAGAACTTCGCACGCGCGACCGTGAACGCAAACTCCTTAAGAAAATTGAGCAATCTATTGCGCGTATCGACAGCGGCGACTACGGCTATTGCGATGAAACTGGCGAGCCTATAGGGGTTGGTCGTTTATTGGCCAGACCGACCGCCACCCTGTCGCTAGAGGCTCAACAGCGGCGTGAATTGAAGCAAAAGATGTTCGGCGATTGACGCTTACGCTACGCTCAGAGAAAAGCAGGCCACATATGGCCTGCTTTTTTTTACTCTCAAAAAGCTAATAAGTCACATACGATATTTCTTCTAAGTACTTAATTAATAATGATTTTTTAAATAGATGGCAATGCGAAATACGAGCTAAGTTGTTGATTTTGCTACTAAAACTTCATTTTATGTCTTGCAAGTACGAAAAATCCTGTTAAAGTGCATAGAAGTGGTATTTAGTGCAAAAATGTGAGATTCATCACGTTTGCAAGCCATGTTTGTGTAACCAAGGGGTTGTTAGTCGTGTTTCAAGGTGCGTCATCGCTAAGTTTGGATGCCAAGGGTCGCTTGTCGGTGCCGACGCGGCATCGCGAGGTATTGAGCGCGACCACGGCAGGCCTGCTGACCATCACGCGTCACCCACATGGTTGCTTGATGCTGTTTCCACGTCCCGAGTGGGAAAAATTCAGAGAGCGTGTTGCCGCATTGCCAATGACCGCCCAATGGTGGAAGCGTATTTTGTTGGGTAACGCGATGGATGTCGAAATGGATGGCACGGGACGTGTGCTCATCTCTCCTGAACTGCGCAGCGCAGCCAATATCAGCAAAGACGTGATGTTGCTGGGCATGGGTACCCATTTCGAACTTTGGGACAAGTCGACCTATGACACCCAAGAGGCCGAAGCCATGAAGGGTGAAATGCCCGATGTGTTTCGCGATTTTTCGTTCTAACGTGGAATGGCAACAACTGAATGGGCACACACCACCGTCATGTTGAAGGAGGCGGTCGAGGCGCTGGACGTCCAGGCCGAAGCCACCTATGTCGACACAACCTTTGGCCGAGGCGGCCATGCAAAGCGCATCTTGGAAAAACTCTCCCCAACGGGCCAACTGATCGTCTTCGACAAAGACCCGCAAGCGATTGCGGTAGCCAAAGCGATGAACGACTCCCGAATCCAGATACGCCATCAGGGCTTCGCAGCACTGAGCCAACTGCCGCACAACAGCGTCGCCGGTGTGCTGATGGATCTGGGGGTGAGTTCACCTCAAATCGACAACCCAGAGCGAGGCTTTTCATTCCGTCAGGACGGCCCGTTGGACATGCGAATGGACACAAGCCAGGGCCAAAGCGTTTACGACTGGTTGGGCGTGGCAAGTACCGACCAGATAGCTCAGGTGATTCGTGACTATGGAGAGGAAAGATTTGCTAATGGCATCGCCAAAGCCATCGTCGCCCAACGTGATGCGGGGCAACTGCCCGCGAGTACATTGGCCATGGCCGAATTGGTTGCTTCAGTTGTCAAAACCCGTGAAGCGGGTCAAAACCCCGCAACACGAACCTTCCAAGCCTTTCGGATTTTTATCAACCGAGAGCTTGAAGAGCTCGCACAGGCACTGGACGCCAGTCTGCAGGTCTTACAACCTAGAGGGCGTTTGGTGGTGATCAGTTTTCATTCACTGGAAGATCGAATGGTCAAACAATTCATCGCAAAAAACGCGAAAGAAGTGTATGACCGACGAGCCCCATTTGCCAACCCAGCGACATTGGCGCTGCGCGATTTGGGGCGTCAACGTCCGACTACAGAAGAGGTCAGTGCCAACCCGCGCAGTCGAAGTGCAATTTTGCGCGTAGCAGAGCGCTTACCGTTGCAGGAGGCGGTATGACGCGCATCAGTGCCATGCTGTTATTGGCGGTAGTGCTGAGTGCGCTGTATTTGGTACGCACCCAATACGAGTCGCGCCGCTTGTATACAGAGCTAGACCGAGCCAAGGCCCTGACCCAACGACTCGATACAGAACATGACAGATTAGACGTAGAACGCGGTGCGCAGGCAACCCCACTGCGAGTCGAAAAACTCGCACGTGAACAAATGCATATGCATACGATTTCGCCTGCAATTACCCAATATGTTTCAACACAGAAAAACAACAGTGAAAGCGTCTCCGCTAGCAGCACACCTAAGGCACAGCCATGAGCAGTCGCAGTGTGCAGTACTCCACCAATCCATTGCTTGCGAGCAAAACTCCTGTTTGGCGCAGCCAATTTATTGTTGCCGGCATTGCCCTAGGATTTATCGGTTTGGTCGTACGCGCAGCCTATGTCCAAGTACTCGATAACAATTTCTTTATAAAACAGGGACAAGTTCGCTTTGAGCGAACGTTAGAAATACCTGCGAACCGAGGACGGGTACTCGATCGAAATGGGCTGATCTTGGCGTCGAGTGTTCCTATGCCGAGTATTTGGGCCAGTCCAGAGGAAATGGATACAAGCAATCCCAAGCTGAAGGAGCTCGCACTTTTACTTGAAATGCCAAGCGCAGAACTTCAAGAAAAAATCAAAGATCCAAAGCGTAAGCATGTATGGCTCAAGCGGCAAGCAGACATGGCATTAGGTAAAAAAATCAATGAGCTAGGTGTGCGAGGCATTTACACCACCATGGAGTACAAGCGCATGTATCCAGAAGGTGAAGCAGCAGCGCATGTGGTTGGGTTTACAAATATTGAAAACATCGGGCAAGAAGGTGTTGAGCTTGCCTTCAACAAGCATTTGGCAGGCAAGAGTGGTTCTCGACGTGTCATTAATGATGGTCACAAACAAGTCGTTGAGGGCATTGGCGACGAAATTCCCCCCGAAGACGGCCGAGATTTACAACTTAGCATTGATAGCAAAGTTCAGTATTTTGCTTATCAAAGACTGCGCGAAGCAGTGATTGAGAATAAGGCCGCGGCTGGCAGCGTAGTGGTTTTAGATGCGCAATCAGGGGATGTGCTGGCGCTGGCAAATTACCCAAGTTATTCCCCGGAAAAAAGAAGCAATTTCAATGGCGTGCAAATGCGCAATCGCGCACTGACAGATACCTTTGAACCTGGTTCGACGATGAAGCCCTTTGTGATCGCATTGGCGATGGAAAAAGGCATGGTTAAACCTGAAACACCCATAGATACATCGCCTGGCAAGCTCAATATGAACGGCAAGACCATCACAGATGCTCATCCGCACGGGATGCTCAGTGTGTCAGAGGTGATTCAAAAGTCGAGCAATGTTGGCACAGTCAAAATTGCAATGAAGATGACACCAAAAGATATGTGGGAGATGTATACCCAAGTAGGCTTTGGGCAAAAACCTCAAATCCCCTTTCCTGGTGCAGTTGCCGGACGTTTGCGCCCCTACAAAACATGGCGTCCCCTTGAACAAGCCACCATGAGTTACGGCTATGGTTTATCCACCAGCTTGTTTCAGTTAGCACAAGCCTATACGGTGTTTGCACGAGATGGCGAGGTCGTACCTGTCAGTCTTATCAAGCGAGAAGAAAGGGTGGTCGGCGTACGCGCTATCAGCGCTCAAAACGCTGTTGCAGTTCGCAAGATGCTCAATATGGTCACCGGCCCTGGCGGTACTGCACCTAAAGCACAAACCATGGGCTACTCCGTGGGTGGAAAAACCGGAACAGCCCATAAGCAAGAAGGCAAAGGCTACGCAGATAAAAAGTACAGAGGATTTTTTGTAGGCATGGCTCCTATAGAAACGCCCCGTATTGTGGTTGCGGTGATGATTGATGAGCCTAGCAATGGGCGCTACTTTGGTGGCGATGTGGCTGCACCCGTGTTCAGTGAAACTGTGCAGCAAACATTACGGATGCTAGGTATTCAACCTGATAGGGCCGTTAAGCCACAAGTCATTGCCAAAGCCGAAGCGGAGTCGTTTTGATGCGTTCATTACAGACGCCACCCCAAGCAGCTCAGTGGCTGCGAAATATGGTCTCAGGACAACTGCATATTGACAGCCGAAAAATCAAAAAAGGTGACGGTTTTTTTGCTTGGCCAGGGTTAACTCAGGATGCCCGCCAGTATGTAGCGCAAGCTTTATCCCAAGGTGCAGGCGCATGCCTTGTGGAGGCTAAAGGTCTTGAACAATTTTCCTGGATGCAAGACGAGACAAGGATTGGCGTCTACACAGATTTAAAGCAAGCCTGTGGTCCTATTGCTGATGCGTACTTCGATTCACCAAGTCAAAACCTGAAGATGCTGGCGGTGACTGGAACCAACGGTAAAACTTCAACCGCATGGTGGTTGTCGCATGCTCTTAGCCGATCAGGTCAACGATGCACCGTAGTGGGTACATTGGGCATGGGTGAAGCGCATCAGTTACACATCACTGGCATGACAACGCCAGATCCCTTACGGCTTCATGCACAGTTACGTCAATGGGTAGACGATGGCGTCAAAGCCTGTGCCATAGAAGCTTCGTCTATAGGATTGAGTGAATATCGACTAGATGGAACCCGATTAAACATCGCCATATTCACCAATTTCACGCAAGACCATTTGGATTACCACGGCAATATGGATGCCTATTGGCAAGCGAAGTCCAAGCTGTTTGCTTGGCCAAATTTGCAAGCAGCAATCATTAATATTGACGATGTACATGGGAAAGAGTTGGCGCATCAACTACAAGTTCAAAAAAAGGAAGTGACACCAGACATTTGGACAATTTCCATGCACTCCGACGCAAGACTTCGTGCGCAGTCCGTACAAAACGGTAAACATGGTTTGCAATTTGAAGTAGTGGAAAGCGACCAAATTCACCTGCTGACAACTGACTTGGTGGGCGAATTCAATGTGCTGAACTTGCTGGGAGTTTTAGCCTCTATGCGTGCTCTCGGGATAGAGCTTTCACAAGCGATCAAAGCCTGTCACCAATTGCCATCTGTTCCAGGTCGTATGCAAAGTTTGGGTGGTGCACAAACGCCATGTGTCGTCATTGACTATGCGCACACACCCGATGCCCTGATGCAGGCGCTCAAAGCCCTGCGACCCATGGCAACTGCGCGTCAAGGAAAGTTGTACTGTGTTTTTGGTTGCGGTGGTGACCGCGATACAAGCAAGCGAGCACCTATGGCAAAAGCCGCAGAGGAGGGAGCCGACCTCATTGTCTTAACCAGTGATAACCCTCGCAATGAAAAGCCGCAAGACATCATTGAATTCATGGTGGATGGTTTAGCAGATCCATCAAAGGCGATCATTTGCATAGACCGAGCGCAAGCTATTACCCAAACTATTGAAAAAGCCAGACCACAAGACGTCATTCTCATTGCAGGCAAAGGCCATGAAAATTATCAAGAAATAGGAGGGCAGCGAACTCCCTTCTCAGATGAAAAGCATGTGTTGGCTGCTTTGCGTTTAAGGGGTGATGTATGACTCAGCACCTCGATATTTCATTGGGGCAATTGCATTCCTGGTTGCCTCATAGCCGTCTGGTTGGGGACCCAAACTTAAAGGTATCTCGCATACACACCGACAGCCGAAGTCTGTTGCGTGGTGATCTGTTCATCGCTTTAAGGGGCGAGCGGTTCGATGGGCACGACTTTTTATCTCAACTCACTGAACAAGGTGTTGGTGCTGCCATTGCAAGCCATGGCTTAAAAGAAGCTGGTTTGATGGGCTTAGAGGTGGCGGACACATTGAAAGCACTCGGAGAACTGTCTCGTGCTTGGCGCTCACAGTTTTCAATCCCTGTAATTGCTGTGACAGGTAGCAATGGCAAGACCACCGTCACGCAGATGATTGCAAGCATATTGCGTGCGTGGCAGGGTGAGAATTCACTGGCAACCCAAGGAAATTTCAATAATGCCATTGGATTGCCACTGACTTTGCTTCGATTGCAATCGCACCATCGTAGCGCCGTGGTCGAGTTGGGAATGAACCATGCCGGGGAAATTGCAGAACTCGCCAGTTTGGCTGCCCCCAATATTGCATTGGTCAATAACGCTCAACGTGAACACCAGGAGTTCTTGCACAGCGTACAAGCAGTCGCTACTGAAAACGGTGCAGTGATTACATCACTGCCTACAAATGGTGTTGCTGTGTTTCCAGCAGAGGATACTTACACAGAGCTTTGGAGGAAATTAACAGGCAATAGGCAAGGCATAAGTTTTGGACGATCGAATACAGCAGACGTCAAACTGATCAATAGCGGATGGTCGAATCAGCAATGGCAACTCAGCATTCAAACGCCCATGGGACAGCTATCCCCTGTCTTGTCTGTTGCTGGTAATCACAATGTTCAGAATGCATTAGCCGCGATAGCTTGTTCGGTTGCAGCAAACATACCTTTGCCATTCATAGAGCAAGGCATAGCTGCTTTTAGACCTGTCAATGGCAGATCGAAATCCTTCTTCCTAAAGTGGGCAGATCGACAATTGGTGCTGATCGATGACAGCTACAACGCCAACCCAGACTCAGTACGAGCTGCTATCAATATCTTGGCCCAGTCAACCCAGCCCCGCTTATTGGTGCTGGGAGACATGGGCGAGGTGGGCACCCAAGGGCCAGAATTTCATGCCGAAGTCGGTCGTTATGCTCAGGCCAGTGGTATTGAATATCTTATTACCTTAGGCGAACTTAGCAGGGATACAGCCAAGTCATTTTCAAATGCAAAGCACTGCCAATCTATTGATGAGGTATGTGCACTGGTACAAGCCAGATTACCTTTGGTAGAAACAGTGCTTGTTAAAGGCTCTCGGTTCATGCGTATGGAGCGTGTTGTGCAAGCCATTCAAACTTGGGTAGACGCCCGTTCACTTTCTTCTAACACCACGGAGGCTCCATGTTCTTGAGCTTGGCTCAGTGGCTACAAGCCATGTCGCCAGATTATGGTTATTTGCGGGTATTTCAATACCTTACCTTCAGGGCTGTAATGGCTGCAATGACAGCGCTCATGATTGGCTTGATTGCTGGTCCTTTGGTGATTCGCAAATTGACACAACTCAAAATTGGACAACCCATCAGAGGCTATGGCGTAGAGACTCATCTTGTGAAATCTGGAACTCCCACCATGGGCGGCGTTTTGATTTTGCTAGCTATTGCATTGTCAACTTTGCTGTGGGTAGATTTATCCAACCGATTTGTTTGGATTGTGTTGTTGGTTACCTTGGGGTTTGGGGTCATAGGATGGGTGGATGATTGGCGCAAGGTCGTTAGAAAAGACCCAGAGGGAATGCCCTCTGGAGAAAAATACCTCTGGCAATCAATCATTGGTCTGTTGGCCGCGCTTTACTTGGTATTTAGCATCTCAGAGGTCAGCAACATACGCGTGATGGAACTGTTTTACAGCTGGGTACGCTCAGGCTTTGATGTCAACTTGCCGCCCAAAGCAGGTTTGCTATTGCCCTTCTTTAAAGAAATCAGCTACCCATTAGGGGTGCTTGGTTTTGTGGGGTTGACCTATTTGGTGATCGTAGGCTCTAGCAATGCAGTCAATTTGACCGATGGATTAGATGGTTTGGCAATCATGCCTGTGGTCATGGTGGGATCAGCACTTGGCGTATTTGCCTATGTCACAGGTTCTGCTGTGTATTCGCGTTACTTATTTTTCCCACATATCCCAGGCGCTGGTGAGTTATTGGTATTTTGCGCTGCAATGGCTGGTGCAGGATTGGCCTTTTTATGGTTCAACACCTATCCCGCACAAGTCTTTATGGGTGATGTAGGCGCTTTGGGTTTAGGTGCAGCTTTGGGGACAATTGCCGTCATCGTCAGACAAGAAATTGTGCTGGCCATCATGGGCGGTATCTTCGTAGCAGAGGCTGTTTCAGTGATGATGCAAGTCAGCTATTTCAAATACACCAAGCGTAAATATGGTGAGGGTAGGCGCATCTTAAAAATGGCCCCATTGCACCACCACTTTGAAAAATCTGGGTGGAAAGAAACGCAGGTAGTGGTTCGATTTTGGATCATCACCATGCTGCTGTGTTTGGTGGGTCTTTCTACAATGAAATTGCGGTGAGCATGAAGATACTTACAGACCTTCATCTATTGGTTTTAGGCCTGGGTGAGTCTGGCTTGGCCATGGTTCGTTGGTGTGTATCGCAAGGTGCCAAAGTGACTGTGGTTGACAACCGTGAAAAACCGCCATGCTTGGCAACTATGCGGCTAGAAAAAATTGAAGCCACATTTGTACATGGTGTGATTGCTGCAAGCTTGCTAGATGATTCTTCTATAAAGGGTGTCTTCAAAAGCCCAGGGCTAACACCCGCACAAGTCGAACCAGTGTGGACAGCAGTCAAACAAAAAGGGCTTTGGCATGGAACTGAACTAAGCCTGTTTGCGCATGCCATGAACTATCTGGCCAAAGAGCAAGCATACCAACCGAAGGTGCTTGCCATCACGGGAACAAACGGAAAAACCACAGTTACCAAGCTCACTTCACTTTTGCTAGAGCGCGCAGGAATGACGGTGGCCATGGCTGGAAACATAGGCCCTAGCTTGCTGGATACATTGCGTGAAAACTTGGATGATTTACCGCAAGCATGGGTATTGGAGTTATCAAGCTTTCAGCTCGATAGTGAAGCGCAATTTGAGCCAACGGCGGCATGTGTGTTGAACCTGACACAAGACCATCTAGATTGGCATACAGATATGCAGAGTTATGGCAATGCAAAATCTCGAATTTATGGTCATCATGCCATTGCAGTAGTGCCATGCGATGATGTATCGGTTGCAGCATTGCTACCCAAGGATGCAGCCAAAAAGAAATCAGAAAAACGACAATTGATTTTCTATGGTGCGGACGTACCTGCGCATGCAGGTGACTATGGCTTAGAGCATGTCAATGGCATGACATGGCTGGTGCGAGCATCTGTTCCCGAGACAGAGGGCAAGAAGTCTATTGAGCAAGAGCTCTATCTTCAGCGACTGATGCCAGCTGATGCGCTGAGAATTAGAGGGCAACATAATGCCATCAACAGTTTGGCCGCTCTTGCGCTGGCAAGTACTTGCGGGGCTGGAGTGGCGGCAATGTTGTATGCACTTCGTGAATACATGGGCGAGCCTCATCGATTGCAAACAGTTGGTGTTATCAACGATATTGAATACGTCGATGACAGCAAGGGTACGAATGTTGGTGCAACTGTTGCAGCTATGAACAGTTTAGGCAAACATAAAAATATCGTGGCTATCCTAGGTGGCGACGCTAAAGGCCAAGACTTTGGGCCACTGGTAGAGCCGCTAAGGAAATTTGCGCGAGCAGTTGTTTTGATAGGTAAAGATGCTCCACACATTCAAGAAGTATTGACTGGAGTGGAGTTCCCCGTGCTACAGGCCACCGACATGGCCAGCGCTGTAGCGAAAGCCAGCGAACAGGCGCGTGCTGCGGATACAGTTTTGCTCTCGCCGGCTTGTTCAAGCTTAGACATGTTCAAAAACTATGAAGAGCGTGGGCAAATATTCGCCGACTGCGTTAACGCATTGGTTTTTGAAGAGAGGCACGCATGAGCGATAGCGTGTTTTTAAATTGGGCAGACCGCGTAGGTCATTGGTTTGGCAGCACGCCAAAAGAGGGGCCTGACGCATTGCCAGTTCGTGTACATGGGCGTGAATATGGTCGCACGCGAGTAGCACCTGCAGGTATCAAAGCATTCGATCAGAACTTGGTTTGGGCCATAGCAGGCTTACTGATATGGGGCTTGGTGATGGTCTACTCCGCATCAATTGCACTCAACGATGGGCCACGTTCCACAGGTTTTTCTCAGGTTCAATATCTTGTGCGCCATATGGCTGCACTCGGTGTTGGCTTCATTGCTGCCTTGCTGGTCTTTCAAGTTTCAATGGACACTTGGGAGAAAACCGCTCCTTGGGTATTCATTGTTTCCATCGTCTTATTGATTGTGGTGTTACTGCCCTTTATGGGGAAAAGTATCAATGGCGCCAGACGTTGGATCAGTTTAGGCGTGTTCAATTTTCAACCTTCAGAATTGGCAAAATTCGGAACCCTTTTGTATGCAGCCAATTACATGGTTCGCAAAATGGATGTGAAAGAAAAGTTCTTTGCAGCAGTTACACCAATGGGTGTGGCAATCGCAATTGTGGGCTCACTATTGCTGGCAGAACCCGATATGGGGGCATTTTTAGTGATTGCAGTGATAGCTATGGGCATTTTATTTTTAGGCGGTGTCAATGCGCGAATGTTCATATTGATTGCACTTGTCTTACTCATCGCATTTGGCCTCATCATTGGTTTTTCTGAATGGCGGCGTGAACGTATTTTTGCCTACCTAGATCCTTGGAGTGCAAAGTACGCTCTTGGAAAAGGCTATCAACTTTCCCACTCACTGATTGCTTTTGGGCGGGGAGAAATATTTGGGGTTGGTTTAGGTGGCAGTGTCGAAAAACTTCACTGGCTACCTGAGGCGCACACAGACTTTTTGCTTGCGGTGATTGGTGAAGAATTTGGACTCATAGGCGTAGTCACATTGATTGGCGTTTTCATGTGGATGACGCGTCGCATCATGTTCATTGGACGACAAGCCATTGCCATGGACCGGGTATTTGCTGGATTGGTAGCGCAGGGAGTAGGCATTTGGATTGGCTTTCAAGCCTTTATCAATATGGGCGTGAATTTAGGCGCTTTGCCAACCAAAGGATTGACTTTGCCTTTGATGAGTTACGGTGGTTCGGCCATATTACTCAACCTAATTGCGTTGACCGTTGTGCTGCGTGTGGATTATGAAAACCGACTACTTATGCATGGAGGTCGTGTATGAGCACTCCCACCGCATTGGTGATGGCCGGCGGTACAGGCGGACATATCTTTCCAGGCTTAGCTATTGCTGAAGTTTTACGTGGTCAAGGTTGGAAGGTGCATTGGATGGGTGCGCCACATCCCAGCATGGAATCACAACTGATTCCCCCCAAGGGCTTTGTATTTGAGGCGGTGCAATTTGGTGGTGTCCGAGGAAAAGACATATCCACCTTGATGCTGATGCCATTGCGGTTGATAAAAGCTTTCATTCAAAGTTTGCAATTGATCTTGCGCATAAAGCCTGATGTATTGGTGGGCCTTGGGGGTTACATCACATTCCCAGGGGGGGTGATGGGTGTGTTGTGTGGCCGGCCTTTGATATTGCATGAGCAAAACGCAGTTGCTGGAATGGCAAATAAATGGCTTGCCAAAATTTCACATCGAGTATTTAGCAGTTTTCCTAACGCTTTACCCAAAGCCGAGTGGGTGGGTAACCCACTGCGTGCGGAATTTATAAATCAAATGGCGCCTGCACAAAGGTTTGCTGGAAGAACCGGACCATTGAAGGTGGTGGTGATGGGCGGCAGTTTGGGTGCGCAGGCAATCAATGCGGTTGTCCCCCAAGCACTGGCTTTGATCCCTCTTCAAGATCGACCTACAGTATTGCACCAAGGTGGTGAAAAGCATTTAAAGGACTTGGCTAAAGCTTATGCCCAAGCAGGTGTAGAGGCTGAACTCACTGCATTCATCGATAACCCAGCACAGGCCATGTCACAAGCTGATCTGGTGATTTGTCGATCAGGTGCGAGTACGGTCAGTGAACTCTCAGCTATCGGTGTTGCCGCATTGTTAATACCTTTTCCCTTTGCAGTCGATGACCACCAAACAATGAACGCCAAGTTTCTGTCAGAGTATGGCGCAGCATGGATAGCACTACAACACACATTAACGCCACAAGTACTTGCACAACAGTTGCAAACTCTGAGCAGGGACAAACTTCTGGAGGTGGCTGCCAAGGCGTATGAATTGAGAAAAACCAATGCTGCACAGTGGGTTGCACAAGCATGTAACGAGGCGCTGCAATGAAGCACGCCATCAGTCATGTCCATTTTGTGGGTATCGGGGGTGCGGGCATGAGTGGCATTGCCGAAATACTGCACAACCTTGGTTACAAAGTATCTGGATCTGATTTGTCAGACGGACCCGTCTTGCAACGGCTATCTGCGCTGGGAATTCAAACCCAAGTGGGGCATAGCGAATTCAACATTGCAGGTGCAGATGCAGTGGTCACATCGACTGCTGTACAAGCCGATAACCCAGAAGTTATTGCTGCACACCAAAAACTGATACCCGTTGTTCCTAGGGCCGTGATGCTCGCAGAATTGATGCGACTCAAGCAAGGCATAGCTATAGCAGGAACACATGGGAAAACCACCACCACCAGTTTGGTCGCCAGTGTATTGGCGCAAGCGGGTTTAGATCCAACCTTTGTGATTGGAGGTCGGCTTATCAGTGCGGGTGCCAATGCCAAATTAGGGGCTGGAGACTACATTGTGGTTGAGGCAGATGAATCGGATGCCTCCTTCTTGAACCTGAGTCCCATCATGTCTGTGGTGACGAATATAGATGCAGACCACATGGAAACCTATGGGCATGATTTCAATCAATTGAAATCAGCTTTCATTGAATTCCTACACCGAATGCCGTTTTATGGTGCGGCTGTGTTGTGCATAGATGATCCAGTGGTCAACAGTCTTTTGTCACAAGTTTCAAGACCAATTACTTCCTACGGTTTGTCAGAAAAAGCCCAAGTTCGAGCAACAGATGTTCGCGCCGTAGGCGATCGCATGCATTTCACTGTGAAGCGCAGCAACGGCGTGACATTGCCAGACTTACATATTGTTTTGAATTTACCAGGAACGCACAACGTACTCAACGCATTAGCTGCTATTGCAATCGCAGTTGAGTTGAATGTGCCAGATGAAGCTGTTGTCAAAGCATTGGCAAACTTCAGTGGCGTGGGGCGAAGGTTTCAAAGGCATGGAGAAATAGCTGCCAAAGCCGGTGGCTATTTCACGTTAATTGAAGACTATGGTCACCACCCGGTTGAATTGGCAGCAACCATTGAAGCAGCCCGCGGAGCCTTTCCTGGTCGTCGCTTGGTGTTGGCATTTCAACCGCACCGCTTTAGCAGAACACGCGACTGCTTTGAAGACTTTGTCGCTGTACTACAGAAAGTTGATGTCCTTTGGTTGACAGAGGTGTATTCAGCGGGTGAGGTTCCGATTGCGGCCGCAGATGGACGATCACTGTCGCATGCCGTTCGTGTGGCGGGACAGCAGCAACTGGTATTTGCCCAAGACTTAAAAGCACTCGCTGACTTGGTGGTTACCAACGCCTTAGACGGCGATGTGGTGATGTGCATGGGAGCGGGTTCAATTGGCTCAGTACCTTCCATGGTTGTTGAGCGCTGTGCTAACAGGGCTGCATTGAAGGTGGTTAGCGCATGAAAAGCTTTGACATTGCAACATCCAAAGTCGCTGTGTTGATGGGTGGGCGTTCCGCCGAGCGAGAAATCTCGCTGTTGTCTGGACAAGGTGTTCTCACTGCATTGCAATCTCTGGGGGTCAATGCAGTCGCATTTGATCCATCGCAAATCCCCTTGGAGCAACTGCAGGCACAGCAATATACCCATGCTTTTATTGCGTTGCATGGCAGACACGGCGAAGATGGAACAGTGCAGGGTGCCCTAGAGTTGATGGGTATTCCTTACACCGGTTCAGGAGTGATGGCTTCTGCTATTGCTATGGATAAGCAAATGACCAAGCGCCTTTGGCGAGCAGAGAATTTGTCTACACCACCATCCGTTTGGTTAGCGCCTAACGAACAAACCCCCGAAGAAATCAACAGCATCATCAAGCAACTCGGTTTGCCACTGATTGTCAAACCACCACACGAAGGTTCATCCATAGGTGTGACCAAAGTCACACATGAGGCACAACTTGCCCAAGCCATTGCATTAGCGACTAGCTATGACCCTGACTTGCTGTGTGAGATGTTCATTGAAGGAGAAGAAGTCACGTGCCCCATTATTGGTCACGGTGAAAATGCCAAGGCCTTGCCCGTGGTGAAAATTGTCGCCCCCCAAGGTGATTATGACTATCAAAACAAATACTTCACCGATGAGGTCAGCTATCTTTGTCCAAGTGGCTTAGCCGCAGATGAAGAGAAAACAATTCAGGCTTTGAGTGTGGATGCCTACCGGGTATTGGGTTGTCGTGGTTGGGGTAGAGCGGACATCATGATTCGTGCCAGTGATCGTCAACCATTTCTGCTTGAAATGAACACCAGTCCAGGAATGACAAGTCACTCGCTGGTACCCATGTCTGCATTGGCCTCTGGTATTTCATACCCCCAGCTTTGCCTCATGATTTTGTCGAATGCGAGCTTAGATACGCGACGAGGGGTAGCCAAGCAATGAAAGCTAAAAATGCCATGCGCATGAGCGATGACTTACCAGTTGCGATGGATATTCGATTAATGAATATCACAAGCGTCATCCTAATGGCGGTTTTTTGCGTGGTTTTAGTGAGTGCGATGTTGTGGTGGATCGTTCGCCATCCAGTGTTTGCGCTTTCTGCTATTACGGTACAAGGTGATGTGAGACACAACAATGCTGTCACTTTGAGAGCCAATGTTGTTCCACGATTGAAGGGTAGTTTTTTCACTGTTGATTTGGTGCAAGCGCGAGCCACTTTTGAAAATGTTCCTTGGGTCAGACAAGCCTTGGTCAGGCGCGAGTTTCCAAACAGACTCAGCGTTGAACTTGAAGAGCACCAACCTGCAGCATTTTGGGGTAATGACGCTGATTCCCGGTTGCTCAACCGTCAGGGAGAAGTGTTCAGCGCAAACTTTGGTGAATTGGATGATGAAAACTTACCCCGATTAAGTGGCCCAGATTCAGAGTCTGCACAGGTATTGCGAATGTATGAAAAATTAAAACCCGAATTAGGAAAATTACAGCTCCAAATGAAAGGCTTGGAACTCACCGCCCGTGGCAGTTGGCGAGCAGAGCTCAAAAGTGGCGCGCAAATTGAGTTGGGTCGTGGCACAAGTGATGAAGTGCTGGTGCGCGTTGAGCGCATGACGCTCACCTTGGCTCAGGTCGCGCAACGATACGGCCGACAAACACAGGCGCTGGAAGCAGCAGATTTGCGGCATGTGAATGGTTATGCCTTGCGCTTGCGCGGGGTAAGTACGCTGACATCAACATCAACAACAACAAGGTAAACACACAGAGGTTTCCATGGCAAAAGAGTACAAAGATTTGGTTGTAGGTTTGGATATTGGCACCAGCAAGGTGATGGTGGTGGTTGCCGAGGTATTGCCTGGGGCAGAGTTAAAGCTCGCCGGATTTGGAATAGCCCCTAGCAGCGGATTAAAGCGAGGGGTGGTTGTCAATATCGATGCAACTGTTCAAAGTATTCAGCAGGCTTTGAAAGAAGCCGAATTGATGGCCGACTGCAAGATCACGCGTGTCTACACTGGCATCACCGGAAGCCATATACGTGGAATGAATTCACATGGCATGGTGGCAGTCAAAGACCATGAGGTTACAGCCGCCGATGTCGCCAGAGTGGTTGAAACGGCCAAGGCCATCAATATTTCAACCGACCAACGATTGCTTCTGGTTGAACCACAAGAATTTGTGATTGATGGCCACGACGTCAAAGAACCGATTGGTATGAGTGGCATTCGTTTGGAGGCCAAAGTGCATATCGTCACTGGCGCCCAAAGTGCTGCAGAAAATATCATTAAGTGTGTGCGTCGATGCGGACTCGACGTAGAGCAACTCATGCTCAACCCTTTAGCTTCCAGTCATTCGGTACTCACTGCGGATGAGCGTGAACTGGGTGTGGCATTGGTCGATATTGGCGCTGGCACCACCGATGTGGCTATTTTCACCAATGGAGCTATTCGACATACCGCTGTGATTCCGATTGCTGGCGACTTGATTACCAGCGATATCGCCATGGCACTTAGAACACCTACTAAAGATGCTGAGGACATCAAAGTCGAGTCGGGTTTTGCAAAACAACTGCTTGCTGACCCCAATGTGCAAGTCGAGGTGCCTGGACTGGGTGACAGAGGACCCAGAATGCTGAGTCGACAAAATTTAGCTGGTGTTATTGAGCCGCGAATAGAAGAAATTTTTTCATTGGTACAACAGGTGTTGCGTGACTCTGGCTACGAGGAAGTTCTCTCATCTGGCATTGTGCTCACGGGTGGTAGCGCCATGATGCCAGGCATGATCGAACTGGGCGAAGACATATTTTTAAAGGCGGTTCGACGCGGCGTACCGCGCTACAGCAGTGCATTGTCAGACATGGTTTCTCACCCGCGTGCTGCCACAGTGATGGGCTTGCTCGAAGAGGCTCGTCTGGCACGTTTGCGAGGTTTTAGAGTGGCTCAGAAAAATGGCTCGATGAAAACCGCCATGGGTCGAGTTAAAGACTGGTTTGTGGGGAATTTCTGATGATGAACGTAAATTTAAATGACCAGCATCAATATGAATCCTGTTTGTTTGGCGACCACCGTCGATGGCGACCGTGTATACGAGGAGCCCCGCCCATCAGTGAGAACTGCTAAAAGATTGATTGAAATTAACGGTTAAACAGACAACACGAAATTGGAGAAAAAAATGAACATAGAAATGATTGAAAAAAACGAATTTAGCTCAGACACCCAAATCCGTGTGATTGGTGTTGGTGGTGGTGGTGGTAACGCTGTTGAGCACATGATCAAGAGCGGGGTACGTGGGGTGGAATTCATCTGCGCCAATACGGATGCGCAGGCTTTGCGCGTGAGTTCTGCCCACCGCGTGATTCAGTTGGGTGACAACGGTCTAGGTGCGGGCAGCAAACCAGAGCGCGGTCAGTCGGCCGCAGAGGCTGCTACCGAAACCATTCGTGAGGTTCTTGAGGGCGCCAATATGGTGTTCATCACTGCTGGCATGGGTGGTGGAACAGGCACGGGTGCAGCACCCGTGGTTGCCCGCGTAGCGCGTGAAATGGGCATCCTCACCGTCGGTGTGGTGACCAAGCCTTTCGATTGGGAGGGTGGACGTCGCATGACCAATGCTGAAGCTGGTTTGGCCGAGCTTGAGGCAAATGTGGACTCATTGATTGTGGTGTTGAATGAAAAATTGCTGGATGTGCTGGGAGACGACGTCACCCAAGATCAAGCATTTGCGTATGCCAATGATGTGCTGCGTAACTCTGTAGGCGGGATTGCCGAGATCATCAATGTGGAAGCTTTGGTCAATGTTGACTTCGAGGACGTACGCACCGTCATGAGCGAGCAAGGCAAAGCAATGATGGGCACTGCCACAGCAAGCGGACCAGACCGCGCACGTATTGCCGCTGAGCAAGCCGTGGCCTGCCCCTTGCTTGAAGGTGTCGATATGACAGGTGCCAAAGGTGTTTTGGTGCTCATCACAGCTGCCAAAGGTGGGCTAAAACTGGCCGAATCCCGCGAAGCCATGAATACCATTCGCGCTTTTGCGTCTTCTGAAGCCCATGTAATTTATGGCACGGCCTATGACGAATCGCTGGGTGACCAAATTCGCGTCACGGTTGTCGCCACCGGCCTGGCGCATGCAGGTAAACGTATCGCCCCTCCCTTGACTGTCATTCAACGAACAGGAACTGACAACGTAGGCTATGCACCACAAGCCATCATGCCCAACAGCACAATGACTCAGAGCAGTCCAATAGCCAGTAGCACAGCAAATACAACAAGCACAATGACACCCGCCGACTACAGCAATGTCAATGTGCCAAGTGTTTGGCGAACACGTGACCGCACACAAGCAGCAGCCAAAGTTGATGCCATGTCCTCTGGCGGCATGGATAACTACGAAATTCCAGCCTTCTTACGCAAACAAGCTGATTAAAATCCAAGACGTGCTCAAACAAAGAACCCTGCAAACCCTTACCAGAGCGGTCGGCGTTGGCCTGCACAGCGGCCAACGGGTGGAACTGTGTCTGCGTCCCGCTCCCCCAGACACAGGAGTCGTTTTTAGGCGTATCGATTTGAGTCATCCAGTTGATATTCCTGTCTGCGCGACTGCTGTGACCGACACGCGCTTGGCCTCCACCATCTCGGCCAATGGCGTGAAAGTGCTGACCGTTGAGCATTTAATGTCGGCTTGTTCTGGGCTTGGTATTGACAACTTGTATGTAGACATCACGGCCGAAGAAGTGCCCATTCTTGATGGTTCGTCAGCCTCTTTTGTATTTCTTTTGCAAAGTGCAGGCATAGTGTTGCAAGATGCGCCTAAGCGCTTTATCCGTGTGCTCAGCGAAGTCTCTGTCATGGAGGGTGAGGCAGAGCAGCGCAAATGGGCCAAACTCTCGCCTTACCATGGCTACAAATTAAGCTTTGAGATTGACTTTCAACACCCAGCCGTTGACGCCACAGGCCAGCGAGTTGAGTTTGATACTGAAACTGGAAGTTACGTCAAAGACATTGCCAGAGCTCGCACGTTTGGCTTTTCAAAAGACATAGAACATATGCGTGCCAATGGTTTGGCCTTAGGCGGCGGATTAGACAATGCCATCGTCATGGATGATTACAAAGTTCTCAACAGCGACGGATTGCGCTATGACGATGAATTTGTGAAACACAAAATACTGGATGCCATGGGCGACTTGTATCTCTTAGGGCGGCCACTGCTGGCGTCTTACAGCGCGTTTCGTTCAGGCCACGCCATGAACAACCGTTTGCTACGCGAATTACTTAGCCAACCCCAAGCCTATGAAATCGTCAGCTTCGAGGACGAGCGGCGCGCACCAAGGGGTCTTGCCCAACTCGCTCCTGCTTGGTAGCTTTTGCCCCCAACTCCCGAATACGTGCGCTGTGTCGCCCATGCGCATGTGTGATTGCCAAGCCCAAAGCATCGGCTGCATCTGGTCCTGGTAAAGCCGGTAGCTTCAGCAAGCGCTTGACCATCTCTTGTACCTGCGCTTTAGCCGCTTTGCCGTGACCCGCAATGGCTTTTTTCATTTGTAATGCAGTGTATTCAGTGACAGGCAAATGATTGTGTACCAAGGACGTTAAGCACGCACCTCTTGCTTGACCTAGCAACAAGCTGGCTTGCGGATTCATATTCACAAAGACAATCTCAACTGCTGATTCCTGTGGACGGTAGCGCTCAACAACTTGTGCAATGCCATTGAAAATTACATTTAAGCGAGCAGCTAAATCTTCTCGAGGCAAATGCGTGGTGGTAATGGTACCGCTGGCCACATAACTTAATTGACTGCCTGTGCTGTCAATCACGCCAAACCCGACACATTGCAAGCCAGGGTCTATGCCCAAAATACGCACAAGCTCTGTCATGGCAGCGCCACCTGCGGCATACGGGCCAAAATAATAGCGGCACGTTCATTCAAATAAGGAGAGCGTGGAAATTTTTCATAGTACTTGGGGCGAGGCAACATGACTGACAACCGTGCAGCCTCTGCAGCACTCAATTGAACAATAGAGCGGCCATAGTAATGTCGCGCCGCCGCTTCAATGCCAAAAACACCCTCCCCCCATTCGACGTTGTTGAGGTAGATGTCCAAGATACGCTGCTTGCTCAAGCATTGCTCCAAGACGAGTGTCAAAACCAACTCTTGTGCCTTCCGAAAGAAAGTTCTCTCGCCACTTAAAAAAAGGTTTTTTGCTAATTGCTGCGTGATGGTGGAGCCACCCACCACCTTCGGGCTTTGGTTTTTAGCCTGTGCCGAGGCTTCAGCTCGCGCATTTTTACTCCAAGCCCGCTCAAGAGCCTCCCATTGAACACCTGAATGTGACGCGAAAAGATCATCCTCAGAGGCAATGACAGCGCGTTGGATATGGGGCGGCAGTTTCGGGCGATCTATCCACTTCTGCGACCAACGAATAGAGGGGTATTTGTGACTTATACGCCCCAACTCAGACCGTTGAAAAGCAGTGGAGCCTGGGTCTATATAGCGCATCATTGCAATGCGTGCGACGAAAAAAAACTGTAGACCCAAAGCACACCAAAACAAAAATACAAGCCACCTCAGTCCCGCAAGAAAGAAATGATTGGGGCTAATTGACGGCACAGTCATTCGCCTTGCAAAGTGGTTTGCAAAGTGTTGTTGTGGTCAAAACTAAACCGAGTGACTAAGGCGAGTTGGTCCATTTCACGGCGCATCGCGTCGTTAAAGGCACCGTAGGGGCCTGCGTTACGCGCTATTTTCTTGGCATGAAAGTCAAGCAAAGGGTTACCCGAGCCCTGGGAAACATCAGCTGAGATGACTTGGCCACGTGTGTCAATCGTGATGACCATGATCAGCGAGCCGTAGAGTTTTTGGCCTTGCGACTGGGGGAAATCCAAAGTTCCCTTCATCTCGATCTTGCGCCTAAGCAAGTCGTAGTAACGAGCGTATGAAGCTTCTTGTGTGCTGGGACTGACATAGCGTTTACGCGGGCGGGCGTTTTCTTCTTGTATGCGTTTTTCAATTTGGGCCAACAAATTGATAAGTTGCTGGCGTTGTCGCTCAATAGCAGGATCCTTGCTGGTGTTGTGCGAGGCATTGAGTTTGGCTAATGTTTGTTTGGTACGGGTGAGCAGTTCGGCTTGCTCGCGCTCCTTTTCGACAATTTTTTGCTGTACTTGGTTGTCCGCTTGGCCAAAGCGGGTAGTCGGGGAATTGATCAATGGTGAGGTAGATCTGTCATGGGTGGTTTCACCACCGCCCGCCAAATTGGTTTGGGCAATAGCCTTGGGTTTGGCTGGCGCTGCTTCATCAGACTCGGTATTGACCAAAATCACTTCCAAGCCAGCGTCGCGCACCAAGCGGTCTATATCCTCAGGCGGACTCAGTCGCACAGCCAGCACTACCGCATGAACCACCAGCGAAATACCCACGGCCAAGGGCAAAAGTCTGTCAGCATGGAAAAAGGCAACAAGCATCTGCTTAGTTCAAAAAATGGTTAGCCAGATACGCCCGAAGGCGAAGCTTGGGTTTCGTCTGCATCATTCAAGTCAACAGCAATGGCGAGTGGGCCGACTGCCATCTCTTCATCTTCTTCGGTGGGTGTGGGCTCTTGCGTTGGTACCAAGGATTCGATGAATTGTGCATGTATATCCAAAGCAATCAAATCCATACCGCCTAAGCGAACCCGAACCCGACTGCCTCTTTCAAGCGCAGGAGAACCCATGACCGAAAAAACCAGCGGCAAATGGTCAGCACGTGCCAGCGCAGGTTCGCCAGGAAAGGATTTAATCACGGTCGCGTCGAGTTCTGCAAGCGCGTTTTGGCGTAAAAATTGCAAAGTCCAAAACCTCTCCATACTGGCTTGGTGAGTGTTGTAGGCAGTGTAGGCAGATTCAAAAGCGGTGATGATGCCAAACAGCTCTGCATCCTTGGGTTTGAAGGGGGCCGCCAGCGCAGCGGTTGCGCCATGTCGCACGCTGGCAATCAATTGCCATTGGTTGACCAAATCGGTGTACCGGCGCAGCGGCGAGGTACTCCACGCATAGCTGGGCACACCAATACCCGCATGGGGCAAGGCCTTGGTGCCCATGCGCACTTTGATGCCAGGTGCCAAAGAGGCTTGGCTGCGGTAAATAGCTGGCACGCCCAAACTGGCAAGCCATTGGCCCCAAGTACTGTTGGCCAAAATCATGGCTTCAGCCACGATCAGATCAAGCGGGGAGCCGCGTGTGCGAACAGTGATGTGTACCGTTTCATTTCCATCTGGACCCGTCTGAGCCACCTCTGATAAGCGGAAGTTGTAATCTGGGCGGTTGAAGGTTTCGGGTTTGCCGCGAACGAGTTCTCGGCCTGCTTTCAGATGTTTTGCCAATCGAAACAAGAAGGCCAATTCAGCATGGGGCATGGCAACTACTGTGGTGGTTTGCACATCGCTGGCCTCTTTGCGCAGCCAGCTTTCGGTGACAACCGTGTCGAGTTGATCGTGGCGCATATTGGCTTGGATAGGAACCAGCTCAAGCCGAGTTTCGGTACTTAGCACAGACAAAGTATGTGCATCAAAGCTGACATACAAAGACAATGCGGGGCAGGCGCGTCCTTCTTGCAAGGTGTAGGCTTGAACCACGCTGTCGGGCAACATGGTGATTTTGTGGCCTGGCATGTACACCGTAGACAATCGGGCTCGGCCGCACATATCAATTGCATCCCCAGGTTGGAGTGCCAAAGCCGGCGCAGCGATATGGATACCAACGGTGACGCAGTCGCTGCCCAAGCCTTGAACCGATAAAGCATCATCAATTTCGGTGGTTTGGGAGTCATCGATGGAGTAGGCCTTGATATTGGCCAACGCAAGGTCAGTGGTAACAGCGGGCGCTTGAAGGGGTGCAAAGGCCGTTCCTTTGGGGAAATGCTCAAACAAAAAACGCTGCCAGTGAAAGTCATAGGCTGAACGGATAGCGCCTGCTTTTTGAAGCAAAACCAAAGGCGCAGTTTGACTTTGTTTAGAAGCCTCCACCACAGCCTTGTACTCCGGTGCATTTTTATCAGGCTTAAAGAGAATCTTGAAAAGCTGTGTCTGCACTGGCGGAGGGCAGCGACCAAGCATCAGTTCTTGAGCCCAATCTGCGATTTGCAGTTGAAGCTGCTTTTTCTTTTCAATAGCAATCAGGGCTTGTTGCACGATATCGGCTGAGGCCTTGCGAAAGCGACCTTTGCCCGCTCTTCGGAAATAGTGGGGGGCGTCAAACAGGCAAAACAGTGTGCCCAGTTGCTCGCTGGCACTGGCGTCTTTAGAGAAATAGTCGCGTGCCAAGTCGGCAAACCCAAATTCTTCGTCAGGTGCAAACTCCCAAGCCATGTCAACTTCCATGCCGGAGGCAACCGCTTTACCGGCAAGCATGAATTCCGTAGGCTGCGGTTTGTCAAACTTCATCAGCAATTGATTGGATTTGACCTTGACACGTTTGCCGCTGTCGAGTTCGAGTTGTGCAGACGCATCAGCCTCGGACAAGACCCGTCCCGTGTGGAATTTCCCGCCTTCTTCATAAAGTGCATACATGGGGACGGATTCTCCCATGGCGCTCCGATAAACTTCGGCCATGGGAACCCAACTTGGTAAATACAGTGTGTTTCAGCGCATCACTCCGCTGGTCAAAGGCTTTGACACTGTTTTAGGTTTTGCAGTTTTGCTGTTGGCCGCAGTTGGATTGCTGACCATTTTTTCCTCGGGTTATGCCGAAGGACAGCGTTTTATAGACCATAGCCGTAATATGCTGATAGCCTGCGTCATCATGTTTGTGGTGGCGCAAATTCCGCCCCAACGCATGATGGCCTTGGCTGTACCCATTTATACCGTGGGCTTGGCTTTGTTAGTAGCGGTGGCGTTGTTTGGTTTAACCCGCAAAGGTGCTCAGCGGTGGCTCAATGTCGGTATCGTGATTCAGCCCAGCGAAATCATGAAAATTGGCATGCCGCTGATGCTCGCTTGGTGGTTTCAAAAACGCGAGGGTCAAATAAGAACCTTGGATTTTTTTGTGGGTGGGTTGATCTTGCTCATTCCTGTGGGCCTGATCGTCAAGCAACCCGATTTAGGCACAGCCATCTTGGTTTTGGCAGCAGGCTTGTATGTTATTTTTTTCGCGGGCTTGAGTTGGTGGCTGATCATTCCGCCACTGGTCTTAGGTGTTCTGGGCATTGTTTTGATTGTAATTTTCGAGCCCAGCTTATGCCTCAAGGGCGTTGATTGGCCTTTATTGAGGGATTACCAACAGCAGCGGGTATGTACTTTGTTGGACCCTGGGCGAGACCCTTTAGGCAAGGGCTTTCACACCATACAAGGCATGATTGCGATTGGTTCGGGCGGCTTTTGGGGCAAAGGCTTTATGCAAGGCACACAAGCACAACTCGATTTCATTCCTGAGCGCACCACCGACTTTGTGTTTGCTGCCTACGCAGAAGAATTTGGTTTGTTGGGTAATATGCTTTTGCTAGGTGGATTTTTGGTCTTGGTTTTAAGGGGCTTGGCGATCGCTCTTGAAGGGCCCACCTTGTTTGCCCGCTTGTTGGCGGGCAGCGTGACCTTGATCTTCTTTACCTATGCTTTTGTCAATATGGGCATGGTCAGTGGTTTTTTACCGGTCGTTGGGGTGCCCTTGCCCTTTATCAGTTACGGGGGGACGTCCATGGTGACACTGGGCTTTGGCATTGGCATTTTGCTATCCATCGCCAAAGCCAAGCAATTGGTGCAGTCTTAGCCTAGCCTCAACCCGTGGCGCACAGGGTTGTCGCCCGACTCCTACAATAGCGACATGATTTCACGCGAACCCACCCTCGAGCGATTGACCATCGCGCAAAACCTGCTCCTTACACCCTACGGTTTGGACGAATCCCATCTCACCCAAGCTTTGTCGGCCATCCGAGCCCATCAAGTCGATGACGCTGATTTGTACTTTCAGTACACACGCTCCGAAGGTTGGAGCTTGGAGGAGGGTATTGTCAAAACCGGCTCTTTCAGCATTGACCAAGGCGTGGGCGTGCGTGCGGTGAGTGGCGAGAAAACCGCTTTTGCCTATTCCGACGATATTTCCTTGGCCTCGTTGATGGACGCAGCGCACACGGTGCGCAGCATCTCGGCAGCAGGCCTGAATGCCCGCACCCACGTACCGGCAAGGGTCATCGCACCCAGCCGAACCCTGTACCACGGGCTTGACCCAATTGCCAGTTTGGACAGCACCGCCAAAGTTCAGTTGCTCGAGCGCATGGAAAAACAAGCCCGCGCCAAAGACCCACGAGTGGTGCAGGTCATGGCTGGCTTAGCCAGCGAGTACGACGTGGTCATGGTGGCACGAGCTGACGGCACTTTGGCCGCCGATGTGCGCCCCTTGGTTCGCTTGTCTTTGTCGGTCATCGTCGAGCAAAACGGACGCCGTGAAAGTGGTTCCGCCGGTGGTGGCGGTCGCTTTGGATTGGCGCATTTTGATGCGGATTGTTTAAGCCGCTATGTGGATGAAGCTGTTGGCTCAGCCTTGACCAACTTGGAAGCTCGCCCTGCGCCTGCTGGCGAGATGACCGTGGTGCTGGGCTCGGGTTGGCCTGGCATTTTGCTGCACGAGGCCATCGGTCACGGTTTGGAAGGCGACTTCAACCGCAAGGGGTCTAGCGCCTTCAGCGGCAAAATTGGCCAACGTGTGGCCGCCAAAGGCGTGACGGTGTTGGACGACGGCACCATTGCCGATCGCCGTGGCTCGCTCAACGTGGACGATGAAGGCCATGCGAGTCAGAAAAACGTGTTGATCGAAGACGGTATTTTGGTGGGCTATATCCAAGACAGCTTGAACGCTCGCTTGATGGGTGTTGCCCCCACAGGCAACGGTAGACGCGAAAGCTATGCGCACGTACCCATGCCGCGAATGACCAACACCTATATGTTGGCAGGCAACAAGGCCCCAGAAGAAATCGTCGCTAGCATCAAAAAAGGCTTGTACGCCACCAACTTTGGCGGTGGCCAAGTGGACATCACTTCGGGCAAGTTTGTATTCTCCGCCAGCCAGGCTTACTGGGTAGAAAACGGAAAAATTCAATACCCCGTCAAAGGAGCTACCTTGGTCGGCAATGGTCCCGATGCCCTCACACGCGTCAGCATGATCGGTAACGATATGGCACTTGATCCTGGTGTGGGTACCTGCGGCAAAGAAGGGCAAAGCGTGCCCGTGGGCGTGGGCCAGCCCACCTTGCGCATCGACGGTTTGACCGTGGGCGGGACGGCTTGAGTTCAGTCCTCATGCCCTTGTTTGCCGGTGTGCTACAGTCTGAGACATGACTTCATTGCATTTTTACTTTGCTTACTTTTCCTTCTCACGCTTCACCGGCGGTCGAGAGGTCTGAACGCAAACAACGCTCTGAACTCGCAAACCAACCGCCGGCAACGGCGGTTTTTTTTTGCCCCATCCCTTTGTACCGATCTGAAACGCTTCCAAGGAGCCTCTCGATGAAAACCCCCAAGCATGATGCTTATGCGCCGATCAATGACCAGACCAGCCAAACCGACAATCAACGCATCAAGGACATCACCGTGCTGCCGCCTCCCGAGCATTTAATCCGCTTCTTCCCCATTGCCGGCACCGCTGTCGAGAGCTTGATCGCCAAGACCCGCCAGCGCATCCACAAAATCATGGCCGGCAAAGACGACCGCTTGTTGGTGGTGATGGGCCCTTGCTCCATCCACGACCCCGCTGCCGCCTTGGACTATGCGCGTCGCTTGAAGGTAGAGCGCGAAAAATACGCCGATACCTTGGAAATTGTGATGCGGGTGTATTTTGAAAAACCCCGTACCACAGTGGGTTGGAAAGGCTTGATCAACGACCCTTACTTGGACGAGAGCTTTCGCATCGACGAGGGCTTGCGCATTGCGCGCCAGTTGCTCATTGAGATCAACCGCGCTGGCGTGCCCGCGGGCAGCGAGTTTTTGGATGTGATTTCACCGCAATACATTGGCGACCTGATCAGTTGGGGTGCCATTGGCGCACGCACCACCGAGAGCCAGGTCCACCGCGAGTTGGCCTCTGGCTTGTCGGCGCCGATTGGCTTTAAAAACGGCACAGACGGCAACATCAAAATTGCCACCGACGCCATCCAAGCCGCAGCGCGCGGTCACCACTTTTTGTCGGTGCACAAAAACGGCCAAGTCGCGATTGTGCAAACCCAAGGTAACCCTGATTGCCACGTGATTTTGCGTGGCGGCAAAACGCCCAATTACGATGCCGCCAGCGTGACCGCCGCCTGCAAAGAGCTCGAAGCCGCCAAATTGCCCGCCAGTTTGATGGTGGACTGCAGCCATGCCAACAGCAGCAAACAGCATGAACGCCAGTTGGTGGTGGCCCAAGACATTGCCGACCAAATGGCCAGCGGTTCACACAGCGTGTTTGGCGTGATGATCGAAAGCCATCTCAAAGCAGGTGCGCAAAAGTTCACCCCCGGCAAAGACAAGGTGCAAGACTTGGTTTACGGCCAAAGCATCACCGATGCTTGTTTGGCTTGGGACGATTCCCTGCAAGCGCTGGAGGCGCTGTCAGCAGGCGTGAAAGCACGGCGCGGCAAAAAATAAAATCAACATTACATCGAAGCAGTCGCGATGATGCTATGTCAAGGCTTGCAGCAACTTGGCGTGCACGCCACCGAAGCCGCCATTGCTCATGCACAGCACATGGTCGCCGGGGCGGGCAGCGGCCTTGACCTGCGCCACCAAGCTGTCGATGTCGCCAGCGGTATGCGCCCTTGTACCCATCGAGGCCAAGGCCTCGGCGGCGTCCCAGTCCAAGCCAGCGGTGTGACAAAACGCCAAATCGGCTTGCTCCAAACTCCACGGCAATTGCGACTTCATGGCGCCGAGTTTCATGGTGTTGCTGCGTGGCTCGAACACCGCCAAGATGCGGGCTTTGCCTACTTGGCGGCGCAGGCCGTCCACCGTGGTTCGAATGGCGGTGGGGTGGTGGGCGAAATCGTCGTAGACCGTGATGGCTTGTGCGCCCGTGCCCACGCGGCCGTGCACCTCCATGCGCCGGCGCACATTCTCGAAAGATGACAAAGCCTGGCAAGCGTCTGCCACGGCCACGCCCACATGATCAACGGCAATGACAGCGGCCAAGGCGTTCATTTGGTTGTGCACCCCGCCCAAATTCCATTGCACCCGGCCTTTGACCGCGCCGTGGTGCAAGACTTCAAAGTCATTGGGCTCACCGCGCAGTTGCCATGCGGCATGGGGCGAAGCGCCAAAACCCGCCACCTCGCTCCATTGGCCCATGGTCAGTACCCTTTGCAAACTGTCTTGCTCGGCGTTCACCACCAAGCGACCGCTGGCGGGGACGGTGCGCACCAAGTGGTGAAATTGGCGCTCAATCGCGGCCAAGTCGGGGAAGATGTCGGCGTGGTCGAACTCGAGGTTGTTGAGCACCGCGGTGCGGGGGCGGTAATGCACAAACTTGCTGCGCTTGTCAAAAAAGGCGGTGTCGTACTCGTCGGCCTCGATGACAAAGAGTGGCCGGCTTTGCCCTTGGGCCAACGCCCCCAAACGGGCTGACACGCCAAAGTTCAGCGGCACGCCGCCGATCAAAAAGCCGGGTGTCAGGCCAGCATGCTCCAAAACCCAGCTCAGCATGGCGGTGGTGGTGGTTTTGCCGTGGGTGCCAGCAATGGCCAGCACATGGCGAGGCTGTGAAGCGGCATGTAGCACATGGTCGCTCAACCACTGTGGGCCGCTGGTGTAGGGCAGGCCGGCCTCCAAAATCGCCTCCATCAGCGGGTAGCGGGGCGTGCCGTCGGCCAAGCGGGCGCGAGAGACCACATTGCCCACGACGAACATATCCGGCTTCAAGGCCAGTTGGTCGGCGCTGTAGCCCTCGATCAGATCGATGCCCAAGGCGCGCAGTTGGTCACTCATGGGGGGGTAGACGCCGCTGTCGCAGCCGGTGACGCGGTGGCCGGCTTCGCGGGCCAGGGCGGCCAAGCCGCCCATGAAGGTGCCACAGACGCCTAATATATGAATATGCATATTGGCCATTGTAAAAGTGTGTGCGGCACAATTCGAGAACCATGAATATCACTGACTCACAAGAAATTGCTGCCACCGCTGCTCGGCTCATTGTGGAAGAGGGTTTGGGGTACGGACCTGCCAAGCGCCGCGCTGTTCGTGAGCTTGGATTGAGTTCCCGAACAGCGTTGCCAAACAACGAACTCACTGAGCAAGCGGTTCGCGAATACATAGACATTTTTTGTGCTGACACACAGCCCATAGAACTTGCTGCTTTGCGTGAACTGGCCTTGAAGTGGATGCAGCGGGTTGCTGAATTTCGACCTCACCTCAGCGGCGCAGTTTGGCGGGGCACCGCCACCCGCCTGTCTGACATCTACATTCAGTTGTTTTGCGACGAAGCCAAGTCAGCTGAACTTTTGCTGATCGACAAAGGTGTGCGCTACGAGGTTCACGCCGTCAGCGGCTTCAAGGGGGAAACGGTGGATGCACTGAGTGTGCGCAGTCGCTGTCCGGTCTTGAATGAAGAAATAGGTGTGCATTTCATGGTTTACGACTACGACGACATGCGTGGTGCTTTGTTGCCAGACGCCCATGGCCAAGCTTGGCGGGGGGATACCGAGGCTGTTCGGCGGTTGGTAGACTCCATGGATGGAAGAACCTCTGTCTGACACACCAAGGCGTTCGTCGCGTCGACTGCTTTTAGGCGCGGCTGTCATGGCCATGGTGGCTGGCGCTGGCTTTAACTGGACCAGACTCAGGCCTAGGGCTCTTTCCCCTGAAGCCGCGCAAGCTTTATGGACGGCTGAATTTGACCAACCCAATGGCGAGCTTTTGCGTCTTTCTGAATTTCAAGGCAAGCCCTTGGTACTGAATTTTTGGGCCACTTGGTGCACCCCTTGTGTAGAGGAAATGCCTTTATTAGAGGCCTTCTTTCAAGAAAACCTATCTAAAAGCTGGCAAGTTGTGGGATTGGCCATCGATCAACCCAGTGCCGTCAAACGCTTCTTAAAGCAAAACCCCGTAAACTACCCGATCGGATTTGCAGGTTTGGGCGGCACCGAACTGGTGAAAACTTTGGGTAACCCGAAAGGTGGTTTGCCTTTTACACTGGTTTTAAATGCACAAGGTGGACTGGTTGTGCAAAAATTAGGAAAACTATCTGGTCAAGAAATGCGTCAATGGGTGTAAATTAAGACGCATATTGACTGTGCCATTGTCTTTACAATGGTTTAACTTTAACCACTGTTAACCGCAGAAGACTACAAAATTCATGGACTTAAGAAAACTTAAAACATTAATCGACTTGGTCTCTGACTCAAACGTGTCGGAATTGGAGATCACCGAAGCCGAGGGCAAGGTGCGCATTGTCAAAGGCCCCGTCGGTGGGCATGTCATGGTGGCAGCGCCTGTGGCCGCGCCTGTCGTGGCTGCCGCACCGCCAATGGGTGCAGCTGTGCCTACGGCTGCTGCCGTTTTGTCCGAGGCCGAACAGGCCGCTGCTGCTGGCCATGTGGTCAAGTCACCTATGGTGGGCACCTTCTACACCTCTTCCAGCCCCGAAGCCAAGCCCTTTGTGCAAGTTGGCACTGTGGTGAAAGAGGGTGAAACCATTTGCATTATCGAAGCCATGAAGATTTTGAATGAAATCGAGGCAGACAAAAGTGGCACCATCACCCGCATCTTGGTCGATAACGGCCAAGCTGTGGAATACGGCCAGCCCTTGTTCCATATCGAGTGATGCCAGCGCATGTTTAAAAAAATCTTGATCGCCAATCGTGGCGAAATCGCGCTGCGAATTCAGCGTGCTTGCAAAGAGCTTGGTGTGGAAGCGGTGGTGGTGTATTCCGAAGCTGATCGTGAAGCCAAATATGTGAAGTTGGCCGAAGAGGCGGTGTGCATCGGCCCAGCCTCATCCACCCTTAGCTACTTGAACATGCCCGCCATCATTTCGGCGGCTGAAGTCACGGACGCTGAGGCCATACACCCTGGCTACGGCTTTTTAAGTGAAAACGCTGACTTCGCCGAGCGGGTTGAAAAAAGCGGTTTCACCTTCATCGGTCCCACCCCAGAGTCCATCCGCATGATGGGTGACAAGGTGTCTGCCAAGCAGGCCATGATCAAAGCGGGCGTACCCTGTGTGCCTGGCTCTGAAGGCGAGTTGCCCGATGATCCCGCTCAAATACGCAGAATTGCTAAAACCATTGGCTACCCCGTCATCATCAAAGCCGCCGGTGGCGGTGGTGGACGAGGTATGCGGGTGGTGCACAACGAAGCGGCACTCATCCATGCAGTGCAAACCACCAAGGCTGAAGCTGGCGCTGCCTTTGGCAACCCAGCCGTGTACATGGAAAAGTTTTTACAAAACCCCAGACACATAGAAATTCAAATTCTGGCTGACAACTATAAAAACGCCATTTATTTGGGCGAGCGTGACTGCTCCATGCAACGGCGTCACCAAAAAGTCATTGAAGAGGCGCCTGCGCCTGGCATTGCCCGCAAATTTATTGAACGCATCGGCGAGCGTTGTGTGGCTGCTTGCAAAAAAATGGGCTACCGCGGCGCCGGTACCTTTGAGTTTTTGTATGAAAACGGCGAGTTTTATTTCATTGAAATGAACACCCGTGTGCAGGTGGAGCATCCTGTGACAGAGTTCATTACGGGCATTGATATTGTCAAAACCCAAATCATGACCGCTGCAGGGCAAAAATTGCCTTACACCCAACGCCAAGTGGTGTTCAAGGGTCATGCGATGGAGTGCCGTGTCAATGCTGAAGACCCGTTCAAGTTCACGCCTTCGCCTGGGCGCATCACCATGTGGCATCCGCCAGGGGGTCCAGGCGTTAGAGTTGACTCCCACATTTACAGTAATTACTTTGTCCCCCCCCATTACGACTCCATGATTGGCAAAATCATTGTGTATGGCGATAACCGCGAACATGCTTTGGCACGTATGCGAACAGCGTTGGGTGAAACGGTGGTGGAAGGTATTCAAACCAATATTGCTTTGCACCGCGAACTCATGATGGATCCAGGCTTCATAGCGGGTGGTACCAATATTCATTACTTGGAAGAGTGGTTAGCTGTGAGAGCGTCTGCAGCCTGATGTTCGAGTTGATACTGCTGTGTGCTCAAGACCAAGTCGAGACCGTCAGTGAAGCGCTCTTGGCTTTAGATGCATTAAGCGTCTCCGTAGAAGATGCCGATGCCCACACCGAGCAAGAGCAAGCTTTGTTTGGTGAGCCTGGAATGCCTGCACCAGCGCAGGGTTGGTTGCACTCACAGGTGGTTGCGTTGTTTGCTGATCAAGCTTTGGCAGAGCAGGCGGCGGACATACTCAAGGTGCAAGATTTTTTTGGCAAAGCCAGCGTGGAACGCATTGTCGAGGTTCCCAATCAAGACTGGGTGCGCTTAACCCAATCGCAATTTGAGCCAGTAGAAATCACCCCTGAGTTATGGGTTGTTCCCTCTTGGCATGCAGTTCCTGCACAAGCGAGCAAGGTGATTCGTTTAGACCCTGGTTTGGCTTTTGGCACTGGCACCCATCCCACTACGCGTATGTGTTTGCGCTGGATTGCCCACCATGTGATGCCGCAAAGTCGTGTCTTGGATTACGGTTGTGGTTCGGGTATTTTGGCTATTGGGGCAGCCATGTGTGGCGCGAGTAGCGTAGACGCTGTGGACATCGACAACGACGCAGTGACTGCGGCCCAAGCTAATGCAATAGCTAACCACGTGATTGTGAATACCGGTTTGCCCGATATGGCTCAAGGGCTTTATGGGTTGGTGGTCGCCAATATATTGGCTGCACCCTTGAAGGTGCTTGCACCCTTGCTATGCGGTCATATGAAAGAAGGTGGACACTTGATTTTGGCTGGTATTTTGAGTCGACAGGTTGAAGAAATACAACTCGCTTATGCACCCTACATCCAACTCCAAGTTGCCGATACGCTGGACGGTTGGGTGTTGATGACAACCTAAAATCGACACCTATGTCGATAGTCACCCTTTGTCCTCAGTGCAAGACTGCTTTTGCGATTCAAGCAGAGCATTACAGCGCAGCCGATGCATGGGTGCGCTGTGGTCGATGTGCCCATGTGTTCGAGGTCGATCAGCATTTATTTGAAATTGACTCCACTCAGGGCGAAACAGGGCCCTCAACTACCGAACCCCCCACTGTCGCCCCTGTTGCTATAGGGGCTCCTTCCGTTGTACTTGTTACACCTCCTGTGTGGCAAGCTGTCAATAACACAAGCCCTGCATTAGCGGTGGTGGTGGCTATGCTGGCTGCAGCGGTTTTCTTAGGGCAACTACTTGTGTTTCAGCGCAATAAATTGGTGGCGCTGAACCTCAGTGTGTCGCCTTTTTTCAATTCAGTTTGTCAGACCTTCGGCTGTCGGGTGGATTGGCCCAAAGAGCCCGATAAAGTGGCCATTGACAGTACCAACTTTAAACAACTCGGTAAAGATCAATTCTCGTTTACCTTGTCAGTCAAAAATCAAGCCACCTATTTTTTAGGCACCCCTGCGCTTGAGCTCACCTTGACCAATGATGAGGAAGGGGATGTGGTGCGCAAGGTGTGGTTGGCTCAAGAGATAGACCTGCCCGAAGTACTCAAGCCCATGCGCACCCAAACAGTGGAAATGGTTTTTTCAGTAGAAGAACCGTTGGCTGGCAAAATTAACGGTTACCGAGCCTTGCTTTTTTACCCTTAACAAACTAGGATTTTTCATGGCAGCACTGATTTGCGGTTCATTGGCTTTTGACACCATCATGCACTTTGAGGGTCGCTTTAAAGAACAAATTCTTGCTGAGCAGCTTCATATTTTGAATGTGTCTTTTCTGGTACCTCGCTTACAGCGAGATTTTGGTGGATGCGCTGGAAATATCGCTTACAGCATGAAACTTTTGGGTGCAGAGCCCTTGCCCATGGCCACCTTAGGCAATGATGGCGCTAGTTATCTGCAACGTTTGCAAGACCTTGGCATATCAACAGCGCATATCAAAACGATTGAAGACACCTATACCGCGCAAGCCATGATCATGACCGATTTGGATAACAATCAAATCACCGCTTTTCATCCTGGCGCCATGATGCAAGCCCACGCTTTGCATGTTGAAAAGCATCCGGATATACGTTTGGGCATCATCTCACCCGATGGACGTGACGCCATGCTTTCACACGCACAACAGATGGCCGATGCAGGCATTCCTTTTGTGTTCGACCCCGGTCAAGGTTTGCCCATATTTGATGGGCAAGAGTTGCGCCATTTCATTGAGTTGGCGACATGGGTCACGGTGAATGATTACGAAGGAAAAATGCTGAGCGACCGAACCGGTTGGAGTTCAGCCGAGATTTCTTCCCATGTCAAAGGCCTGATCGTGACCTTGGGTGCGCAGGGATGTGAAGTTTGGCAGCAGGGCCATAAACACCTGGTGAATCCTGTGAAAGCCCAAGCTGTAGTTGACCCCACAGGATGCGGCGATGCATGGCGCGGTGCCTTATTGTTTGGCTTAGAACAAGACTGGGATTTGGTGAAGTGCGCCGAACTCGGTAACCGTATAGGCGCCCTCAAAATAGCCAGCCGTGGCCCACAAAATTACCAGCTGACATAAAAAAACCCGGTGCATGCACCGGGTTGGGAGTGGGCGAAAGTCCCTTACTGAATCAGTTAGGGCTTTGACGCTGTCGGAAAAGGCCAAGCAGCTTGTGGATTCAGCGTGGTTTGTGCCACATGATGCACAGCTGAAGGCTTAGCTACGTGTGCAGCAGGTTTTGAGGCTGCTACTTTCTTAGCGATTGGTTTTTTTTTTGCAGCAACCTTTTTAGCGGGTGCTTTTTTTGCGACTGGTTTTTTCTTAGCTGCTGGCTTTTTGGCAGGTGCCTTTTTAGCCACCGGCTTTTTCTTAGCGGCTGGTTTTTTAGCGATTGGCTTTTTCTTCGCTACTGGCTTTTTGGCAGGTGCTTTTTTAGCGACTGGCTTTTTCTTAGCTGCTGGTTTTTTAGCAGGTGCTTTTTTAGCGACTGGTTTTTTCTTCGCTACAGGTTTCTTAGCAGCCACTTTTTTTGCGGCTGGTTTCTTAGCAACAGCTTTTTTTGCTGCTGGCTTCTTTTTTGCTGCTGGTTTTTTTGCAGCGGTTTTTTTTGCAGTTGCCATTAGATACTCCTAGATCAAGTTTTCAGATCGTTGGTTCAAAACACTTGGCCCTTCATCAAAGCCAAGAGATTCATGGAACTGGACAAATGTCCAATTCCATGAACGGGGTGAGTCCAAGCACTGGCGAATTGAATCTGCAAGTGTTTGGACAAAGAGGTTATGCATGTTGTCAATCAATCCCAAGATAGCGCGCCGCCGGTTTGGTACTCAATCACGCGTGTTTCAAAGAAATTGCGTTCCTTTTTCAAATCAATCATTTCACTCATCCAAGGAAACGGATTTTCTTCATTAGGGTATAGAGTCTCAAGACCAATTTGGGTGGCGCGGCGATTCGCTATGTAGCGCAAATAGCCTTTGAACATGGAAGCGTTCATGCCCAGAACTCCACGAGGCATGGTGTCTTCTGCATAGCGATATTCAAGCTCAACCGCTTGGTGAAACAAGTCGATGATGTCTGCCTTGAATTCACTTGTCCACAAATGCGGATTTTCAAGTTTGATTTGGTTGATCAGATCAATACCAAAATTGCAGTGCATGGATTCATCTCGCAAGATGTACTGGTATTGCTCTGCTGCACCCGTCATTTTATTTTGACGACCTAAAGCCAAAATTTGGGTAAAGCCGACATAGAAGAACAGGCCTTCCATCAAACACGCAAACACAATGAGAGACTTGAGCAGGGTCTGGTCAGTCTCTGGCGTTCCAGTGTGGAAATGGGGATCCATGATCGCATCAATGAAGGGGATCAAGAACTCGTCTTTGTTGCGTATAGAAGAAACCTCATGGTAGGCATTGAAGATTTCGCTTTCATCAAGCCCTAAAGATTCAACGATGTATTGGTAAGCGTGGGTATGAATAGCTTCTTCAAAGGCTTGGCGCAGCAAAAACTGGCGGCATTCGGGTGCTGTGATATGTCTGTAGGTACCCAGCACAATGTTGTTGGCAGCCAGTGAGTCTGCAGTCACAAAAAACCCTAAATTGCGCTTGATGATTCGGCGCTCATCTTTGGTCAAGCCATTGGGGTCTTTCCACAAGGCAATGTCACGGGTCATGTTGACCTCTTGCGGCATCCAGTGGTTGGCACAGGTAGCGAGGTATTTCTCCCAAGCCCATTTGTACTTAAAGGGAACCAACTGGTTGACGTCGGTTTGACCGTTGATGATCCGCTTGTCCGCCGCATTTACGCGCCGAGTGTCTGTCGTTTGGGCAGGGGTAGCTGAAACGGTGGGAGGGATGGCAGACACCACGGCACCATCGTCGAGAACACGCATGGTAGGTGTGGGGGAGGCGTCCGTAGGCGGCGGCGAAACATTTCCTTGCAAAGGAACAGGTGGCAAAGGCTGTACTTCTTCTTCCCAGGTCAACATAGTGGCGTTTCCATCGTTCTGATTATCAATGGAGAAATGAGAAATTCACAGAATTCATTCACATTCCTCTCGGGCTTTGTTGTTGATTTGCATCGACACACACGGGTATATGCGCTTGGCAAACAGGAGGCGTTATTGACAGGCTTCACAAGTGGGATCATCAATGCCGCACACCTTGATATCGGTTGCAGGGGTCTGCGCTTGGACTTGTGCGCGTGCGCTTGCAGCGGCAATTTCCATGGCGCTCAGGCCCGAACCAGAACCCGAGGACACTGCGTTGTGCGATCCGGATTGAACCGTGGACTTTTCAGCCTGTGTGGCGCTGGTGGTGCGCAAATAGTAGGTGGTCTTGAGGCCGCGCAACCATGCAAGCTTGTAGGTTTCATCGAGCTTTTTACCTGATGCGCCGGCCATGTAAATATTGAGCGACTGCGCTTGGTCTATCCATTTTTGACGTCGTGCGGCCGCCTCGACCAACCATTGAGTCTCCACTTCGAAGGCGGTTGCATACAGATCTTTGAGGTCTTGCGGAACACGGTCAATGGGGCGCAAAGAACCATCAAAATGTTTGAGATCCATGACCATCACATCGTCCCACAGGCCAAGGCGTTTGAGGTCTTTAACCAAATAAGAGTTGATGATAGTGAACTCACCGGACAAATTCGATTTGACCGACAGATTGCCAAAGCAAGGTTCGATGGAGGCGTCCACACCCACAATGTTGGAGATGGTAGCGGTGGGAGCGATGGCTACGCAGTTGGAGTTGCGCATGCCGTCGGTTTTGATTTTTTGACGAAGCGCTTCCCAGTCGAGGGTGGTGCTACGGTCGGCTTCAATGTAGCCGCTGCGGGCTTTTTCCAGCAGATCTAGGGTGTCTAACGGAAGAACACCTTGATCCCACAAAGAACCTTGGTAGGTGGAGTAGCGACCGCGCTCTTTGGCAAGTTCTGTGGACGCCCAGTAAGCGTAGTAGCAAACAGCTTCCATGGATCGGTCAGCAAAATCGACAGCGGCTTGTGAAGCGTAGGGCACACGCATTTCGTACAAGCTGTCTTGGAAAGCCATGATGCCCATACCAACCGGGCGGTGTTTGAAGTTGGAATCGCGGGCTTTCTTGACGGCGTAGTAATTGATATCAATCACATTGTCGAGCATACGCATGGCAGTGTTCACCGTGCGTTTGAGTTTGTCGTGGTCGAGTTCAGGTCCGTGCGCGCCTTGTTTAAGGTGCTGAATCAGGTTGACCGAGCCCAAATTGCAAACAGCGGTTTCGGTGTCACTGGTGTTGAGGGTAATTTCAGTACACAGGTTGGAAGAATGCACCACACCAACGTGTTGCTGGGGTGAGCGCACATTGCAGGCATCTTTAAAGGTAATCCAAGGATGGCCTGTTTCAAATAGCATGGTCAGCATCTTGCGCCACAGATCTGCCGCTTGCAACGTTTTGGTCGGCTGAATCAGGCCTTGCTTGGCTTGTGTTTCATAGTTGGTATAGGCCTTCTCAAATTCACTGCCGAACTTATCGTGCAAGTCTGGGGTGGTAGAGGGGGAAAACAATGTCCATTCACCTTTTTCCATGACGCGGCGCATGAACAGGTCGGGGATCCAGTTGGCGGTGTTCA
>NZ_JBBAOI010000002.1:258222-263891 GCF_040401495.1 Limnohabitans sp. | reverse complement strand
CTGGGCGGGCGGTAATGAGACCTGAGCCACCCTTGACAAGTTTGCCAGCGGCGTGCTCTGGGTCGTCGCACCCCCCGCCATGGCCCATGGCTGGAGTTCCAGCGACAAAAGAGTGTCCGAGGTTTTCATGCGAGTCAGTGTAAGAGAATCCTCCTCATGTCTGATTCGCCCTCGCGCCGCACCCTCATCCTTGGCTCGACCTCGCCTTACCGGCGGGAGTTGATGCAGCGCTTGCGCCTGCCTTTTGAGGTGCAACGCCCAGAGGTCGACGAAACCCCTCTTTCTGGCGAAAAACCAGCAGATTTAGCACTTCGCTTGGCGTTGGCCAAGGCCCAAGCGGTGGCCCAGCGTTTTCCGCAAGCCATCGTGATTGGCTCGGACCAAGTGGCAGATTTGCATGGCGAACCCTTGGGCAAGCCGGGCAACCATGCCAACGCAGTGGCGCAATTGCAGCAAATGCGTGGGCAAACCGTGGTCTTTCAAACCGCGGTATCGGTGGTGTGCATGGCCACAGGGTTTGCCCAAAGCGAGTTGGCGCAGGTGAAAGTGCAGTTTCGCCATGTCAGCGACGCCGCCATTGAGGCCTATTTACAAGCTGAACAGCCTTATGACTGCGCGGGCAGCGCCAAAAGCGAAGGTTTGGGTATTGCTTTGCTGGAGCGCATCGACAACCAAGACCCCACCGCTTTGGTGGGTCTGCCATTGATACTTACCTGCCGCTTGTTGCGTGCTGCCGGAATGCCTTTGTATGACTGATAGTTCACTTAGGGGTGCGCTGTATTTGGTTCCTGCGCCGCTGGATTTTCATTGCGACACCCAAGTGCCGTTGGACTGGGTGCTGCCTCTGCACACCATGGAAGTGGCAGCAGGCTTGTCGCATTGGGTGTGTGAAAACGCCAAATCTGCCCGCGCTTTGCTTAAACGCATTGACGCTTATAAACCGCTTGCAACCGCTTTGCAGGCACAAACCATCGTTGAATTGCCCAGAGAAGTGCATAAAAAAGGCGACCACGGCACAGCGTGGGACGCCAAAGCCTTGTTGCAAGTAGCTGTGCAAGGCATTGATATCGGTTTGCTGAGTGAAGCCGGTATGCCGGCGGTGGCCGACCCTGGCTCCTCCTTGGTCCGTGCCGCCCATGACTTGGGTTTGGCTGTGGTGCCTTTGGTAGGACCCTGCTCTTTGGTCTTGGCTTTGGCCGCCAGCGGGCTCAATGGGCAGTCATTTGCTTTTGTCGGCTATGTGCCGCAAGACAGCGCACAACGCAACCAACATCTTGCCAATCTTGAAAAGCTGGCCTTGCAAAGTGGTCAAACCCAAATCTTGATCGAGACGCCTTACCGCAATGCCGCTGTCATGGCAGCCTTGCTGGGATCTTTAAAGGACAGCACCCGATTGGCTATTTGCAGTGGATTGACCTTGCCGCAGATGAAAATACAGAGCTTGAGGGTGGTTGATTGGAAACGCCTGAACCCCAAACCAGACAAACACACGCCAGTGGTGTTTGCCTTTGGGCCTTGAATTGAGGTCTTGAAAACCCTGAATGCTCAGCGTAAATGCGGTACGACATTCAACGACGCCTTGACCACCGCCTCGCCAAAGGCAGCGCCAAAGCGTTTGGCCAAGCGTTCAGCCACATTGTCTTGGCGGGTGTAATCCACAATGTCTTCGGCCTTAACCACATCACGGGCTACGCTGTCGAGCGTGCCATAGGCATCGGCCAAACCCAGCTCGATAGATTTTTGTCCACTCCAAAACAAACCGCTGAAAATTTCGGGGTTTTCTTTCAAACGGTCTCCCCGCCCTTGACGCACAACCTTGATGAACTGTTGGTGGATTTGATCAAGCATATTTTGCGCATAGGCGCGGTGCTGTTTCGACTGCGGGGTGAAAGGATCCAAAAAGCCTTTGTTCTCTCCGGCGGTAAGTAAGCGCCGCTCCACGCCCACCTTGTCCATCAGGCCAGTGAAACCAAATCCGTCCATCAACACACCAATACTTCCGACGATGCTGGCCTTGTCGACAAAGATTTTGTCCGCACTGACCGCGATGTAATAAGCCGCTGAGGCGCAGGTTTCCTCGACCACCGCATACACCGGTTTTTGATGCAAGGCTTTGAGGCGACGGATCTCATCGTTGATCATGCCGGCTTGCACGGGGCTGCCACCAGGAGAGTTGATCAACAACACAATCGCTTGAGCGCCCTCATCCTCAAAGGCGCTGCGCAACGAGGTCATGATGGCGTCGGCGTTGGCATTGGCTTCGCTGTCAATTTCACCCTTGATTTCAATTAAAGCGGTGTGTGAGGATGGGTTGGCCGAGGTTGCGGCCTTGTTGTGGTGCGTGCTGAACCACAGCAATGCACCAGCCAAGGCCAGCCACAAAAAGCGAAAACCAATGCGCCAGCGTCTGGCTGCTCGCTGCTCGGCGATTTGGGCCATCACCAATCGCTCTAGAGCTTGTCGCTCCCACCCAGGTTCACCAGGGTTTTTGTCAATAGCAGGGGTATCGTTAAGGGAGTCGTTCTCGGTTGTCATATTCAAAATTCCAAAGGCTTCAAGTTGTATTCAGTATGCCAGTGCACCACGCCATCGGTTTCTGAAAGGTTAATTTTCACCAAGCCCCCACGGCAGGGACCGCCCACACAGTCGCCCGTGTCAGGCGCATAGGTCGCACCATGGGTGGCGCACAACAGCCAACGGCCATCGGGATCGAAAAACCGGTCGGACTGGTAATCCATTTCCATGGCAATGTGGCTGCAGCGGTTGAGGTAAGCATTGACCTGACCTTCAAACCTGACTGCAAATGCACGACAGGTTTGACCGGCATAAACCACATCGAAAGGCACGGCCAGGCCGCCCTCTTGCAAATCGGCGCTGTTGCACAGGGGTTGCAGTTCAGGCATGGTCAAGCAACCAAGTGTGTAGTTCGGCGACGCTGTGCACCACTGCGCGTGGATGAAAATCTTCCAGACCAGACCTGCCATGGGCGCCATAACTCACGCCCACACTGGCGCAACCGGCGTTGTTGGCCATTTGCAGATCATGGGTGGTGTCGCCAATCATCAAGGTACGCTCGGGCGTGACACCCAACTCGGCCATCAACTCTTGCAACATGCGCGGGTCGGGCTTGCCAGCGGTCTCGTCAGCGGTACGCGAAGCATCAAAAATGCCGCGCAATGCCACTTGGTGCAGGGCCTCATCCAAGCCTTTGCGGCTTTTGCCAGTGGCAACCGCTAACAAATGCTGGCGCTCATGCAGCGCTTGAAGCAAGGGCATGACCCCATCAAACAAAGACAAATCGTTGTGGTGCAAGGCGTAGTGGTAACGGTAGCGCTCACCAAGCAGGGGATATTTTTCTTTGGGGACATCAGGGGCGGCGTGGGCCAATGCGGGCATCAAGGCCATGCCAATCACATACGCCGCTTGTTCGTTACTGGGGGCTTGTCCCCCGACATCAGTCACCGCCGCCTGTATACAGCGTACGATGATTTGCGTGGAGTCGTATAAGGTGCCGTCCCAATCGAAGGCGATCAGGTCAAATTGGCGCGAGCGGTGGAGGTTGGACATGGTCAACAAACTGTTGTAATTCGGGGGGCAAATCAGCCTGCAAAGTCTGCGGTTTGCCCAAACTAGGATGGATGAACTGTAACCGCCAAGCGTGCAAGAACATGCGCTTTAAGCCCTGCGTTGCAAGGCGTTTGTTCAGGCTGAAGTCGCCGTATTTGTCGTCCCCCACAATGGGATAGCCTTGGCTGGCCAGATGCACCCTAATTTGGTGGGTACGTCCGGTTTTGATGGTGACTTCCAACAAGCTGAAGTCTCCCACCAAACGTGCAACCCGCACCAAGGTGATGGCGCGTTGAGCGCCTGGGTCTGTCAGGGCCGCGATACGCACGCGGCGCTCGCCTTCACTCACCCCGTCTGGCAGCAAGTAGCGCTGTAAAGGTAAATCGATGACTTTTTTGTTGGAGGGCCACTGCCCATGAACCAAGGCAAGGTAAGTTTTGCCAGTTTCACGGTCGCGGAACTGGTCTTGCAAGCGGGTGAGCGCACTGCGCTTTTTGGCCACCAGTAGCACGCCCGAGGTTTCACGGTCTAGGCGGTGCACCAACTCCAACATACGAGCACCCGGTCGGGCTTGGCGCAATTGCTCGATCACACCAAAGCTGATCCCACTGCCGCCATGCACCGCGACACCTGCGGGTTTGTTGATGGCCAACATGTGCTCGTCCTCCATCAGAAGGGGGAATTCCCGCCCAGGCACGGGCAGCGCATCAGCGTCGGGGGTGGCCACGCGAACCGGGGGAATGCGCACCACATCGCCGGTTTGGACACGCGTGTCAGCGCTGGCACGGCCCTTGTTGACCCTCACCTCGCCGGTGCGAATGATGCGGTAGACGTGGGTCTTGGGCACACCTTTTAAGTAGCGAATCAGAAAATTGTCCAAGCGTTGACCGGCCGATTCTTCGTCCACGGTCAGGGCTTGGACAGCTGCCGCGACAGGGATTTGTTCAGCGTCTATAATGTTCTTCACCAGTGCCAGGTTCTAAGTGCTTGATTTGAATAAGAGATTAGAGCACGTCCTACCAGCGCTGAGAGGTCGATGCCCATTGTGGCCGCCGGACGCCCAACCGCCCTTTGCGGTCTGCCCTGCACCACAAGACGAGCCGATGCCTTGGAAAACCTTGAAACGAAATACCCCAGCTGCCGGTTTGCGTTAAACCGACAGAGGATCAAAGCGAGATAGATAAGCATGAATCTGGTGTTGGTTATGTTGAAATTTTGTTTGACTTGGCTGTTGCCATCGTCAGGCACGAGCGCTTCACAGCCCCGCACCCGCTTCCCCTCGAACCCACTGGCGCCTCAAGCCCAGCCTGTTCGTATTCGCATCACGCCTAACCCTCCCCCGCAGGAGCGTCGGCGCCGTTGACGCGCCGATCTCTGTAGCTGTCCGGTTCCCCGTTTCTTTTTCCAGCATTGGCTTGCGGCATCGTTGGTCCGACATGGACCTGTGTTGTTGTAATGCTATGAAAAGGAACGCATCATGAAACGGATGCTTATCAATGCCACCCAGGCCGAAGAGCGCCGCTTGGCCATCGTCGACGGACAAAAACTCCTAGACTACGAAATCGAAATTGAAGGGCGCGAACAGCGCAAAGGCAATATTTACAAAGCTGTGGTCACCCGGGTCGAACCCTCGCTTGAGGCTTGTTTTGTCGATTACGGTGAAGAGCGTCATGGCTTTTTGCCATTCAAAGAAATCTCTAAACAGTATTTCTCTGGCAATGTGTCAGCTTCCCAAGCCCGCATTCAGGACGTGATCAAAGAGGGTCAGGAAATGCTGATCCAGGTGGAAAAGGAAGAGCGCGGCAACAAAGGCGCGGCCCTCACCACCTTCATCAGCTTGGCCGGTCGCTATGTGGTGCTCATGCCCAACAACCCCAGAGGCGGGGGTGTCAGTCGTCGCATCGAGGGTGACGACCGCGCTGAACTCAAAGAAGCCATGGACCAGTTGGAATACCCCAATGGCATGTCCATCATTGCCCGCACCGCTGGCATCGGCAGAAGCGCCCCAGAGTTGCAATGGGACTTGAACTACCTATTGAAACTGTGGACCGCCATCGATGGGGCCAGTGGCGCAAAAGGTGCTTTCTTGATTTACCAAGAAT
>NZ_JBBAOI010000002.1:74544-258212 GCF_040401495.1 Limnohabitans sp. | reverse complement strand
ACCGATGACATCTACGACCAAGCGCAGCAGTTCATGGCACACGTCATGCCCGAGCATGCCGCCCGTGTGAAGCGCTACCGCGATGAAACGCCGCTGTTCTCGCGCTTTCAAATCGAGCATCAAATCGAGTCGGCCTATGCCCGCACGGTCAACCTGCCCTCGGGCGGCGCGATCGTGATTGACCACACCGAGGCCTTGGTGTCGGTGGACGTTAACTCGGCACGCGCCATCAAAGGCGGCGATATTGAAGAGACTGCTACCCGCACCAACTTAGAGGCTGCCGACGAAGTCGCTCGCCAAATGCGTTTGCGCGATTTGGGTGGCCTCATCGTCATCGACTTTATCGATATGGACGAGTCAAAAAACCGCCGCGAGGTGGAAAACCGCTTGCGCGATGCGTTGCGCCAAGACCGCGCCCGAGTGCAGTTTGGCACCATCAGCAAATTTGGTTTGATGGAAATGAGCCGCCAGCGCTTGCGCCCAGCGCTGAGCGAAGGTGCCTCTATCCCTTGCCCACGCTGCGGTGGTTCGGGCCATGTTCGCGACACCGAAAGCTCAGCGCTGCAAATTTTGCGCATCATCCAAGAGGAGTCTATGAAAGACAACACCGCCGCGGTGCACGCCCAAGTGCCGGTGGAAGTAGCTTCTTTCTTGCTGAACGAAAAGCGTTCAGAGATTGCCAAAATCGAGTTGCAGCAACGCACCAATGTGCTGCTGATCCCCAACAAAGGTTTGGAGACACCTAACTACAAGTTGGAGCGCTTAAAGCACGACGACCCCCGTCTGGACAATATCCAAGCCAGCTACAAAATGGCCGAGGAAATTGAAGACCCGACCGCCGTTACCCGTCGCTCACAAGAGCCTACGAACAAACAGTCGCCCGTCATCAAAGGCGTGTTGCCCGATTTACCTGCACCCCATGCCGAACCCCGTGCGGCCAAAGCAGTGGGCGCCGCACCCGCTGCTGCGCCCCGTCGCAGTACTGCCGCGGCAGTACCGGCAGAAAAAGGCTTTTTTGGATGGCTTAAGAATTTGTTTGGCAGCGAGCCCAGTAGCGAATCAGCTAAACCTGCCACTGAAGGCAAACCTGCTCGTACAAGCGAGCGGCGCGAAGGTCGATCTGGCGAAGGTAGGGGCGAGGGCCGCTCGGGCGACAACCGCCGCGGTGGTCAACGACGTGGTGAAGCGCGCCGAGGTGGCGGCGAAGCCCGCTCGGGTGAAGGTCGTGATGAACGATCCACTGAAGCCAAGACCGACACGCCCCGCAGCGACCGCCCCGAAGGTGGACGTGGACGCGGCCGAGGCGAACGCCCCGACGGACGTCGTCGCCAAGAAGCAGTACCCGCTGAAACCCCCAACAAGACCATGGCAGGCGATACCGCGCTCAACACCAGCGAGAGCGTCGATCGCCCAACACGCGAAAAAACTGATGGCCGCCGTGGACGTGGCAGACGTGGTGAGCGCAGCAACCAAAGCACCTCCGACGCTCAAATGCCATTGGCAGAAGATGCGTTTGCCAATAATGCAAATGGTGTCGAGCAGCAAAGTGTGTCCGCTACGTCCGACGCATCCGCAGTGGCAAGCGAAGGCGGCGAGCGCGTCAATGAGCGCCGTGAACGACGTAACCGCGACCGCTATGGCCGCGATCGCGCACCCCGCGCCGAAAAGTCCGATGACGCAAACACAGCAACTGTCGATAACGCTTGGTCGCCTGTAGCACCTGCGCCTGTCACAACGGCTGCAACTGCCACCGTGGCGCCGTCGCACCGCATGCCCAGCATTGGCGATTACGAGCTGCCCCTGACCCAGTTGCAGCAAGTCGCCTTAGCCAGCGGGTTGGAGTGGGTCAACTCCAACCCCGAAAGCATTGCCCAAGTGAAGGCAGCCATTGCGGCTGAACCCAAGCCTGTTCACGTGCCACGTGAACGTCCAGCACCCATCGTCATTGATGAAGGCCCTTTGGTATTGGTAGAAACCAAACGAGATTTGCGTCAAATGCATATGCCGTTTGACGACAACCGTCCTGCGGCCTAAGCCCTCAGTTCAAGCGCTGGCGGACAGTTTCCAACACGCTAGCGCTTGCGCTTGATCGCCTTTTTGCTCTGCCAGTTCAGCCAAAGCTCGCCAGGCGCTGCGTTTCAAATCGCTGGACTGCAAGCGCGGCGCGGCTTGCTCTAGCAGTTGTTGGGCCTTGCCCCACAAGCTGTGGCGCAAACACACCATGCCGCTCAAGTACTGCAACTCGACGCTGCGCGGATTGGCCAAACGCGATTGCTCGACACGCGCCAACCACTCGCTGTCTGGGGTCAAGGTTTGCAAGGCCTGCGCCATCACTTCCACCACCCGTTGGCGCACTGTGCTGTCGCTCCACTCTGAGGTGTTGTTCGAAAGGTCTTCCCAAACAGGCAAAAGCCATTGCAAGGCCAAGTTGGCCTCGCCTTTGAATCCCAGCAAACGTCGCGCTGCGTGCACAGCAACCTCAGGTATGGAACGCTCAGCCGATTGCAAGATACGCCATGTGGCTTGCAGCTGGTGCACATCACGGCAGTCGTCAATACTGGCCAAAGCCAGACCGCGCATCAAACTGTTGGCGGCGTTAGGGGAAAAAGCGCCATGCTTGGCCAGTAAACGTGCGGTGTCCAATGCAGGCAGATGCATTTGACCCATTCGGTCAGCTTTCAAACGCAAGCGCAGCGCCAAAGTGCGTCGTGCTGTGCCTTGGGGCAATTGACTGAGGTATTGGTGTGCGCTGCGCTCATCGCGGTCATGCAAGGCCCAGCGAGTCGCGCTCAAGCGTGCAGCGTCTTGCACTTCATTTCGCAGCGATGCGCCCAAAGCAGGGTGTGTCTGAAAGACTTGCTGCAAATGCTCGTCCCGCGCCTTTTCGTCGCGCAGCACATGCGCGCTCTCAGCAACCAACAAATGCAAGACGCTGCGCATGAGAAGCAAACTGGTGCTGGGCGAACCACTGTCTTCTGCTGAAAGCAAGCCATCAACTTGCGCCAACCCTTGCAATGCCGCTTTACGAGCTCGCAAATAACGCCCCGTCATCCAGCCGATGTGAGCATTGAGCATGAAAGACTGAGCGCTACGTTCACGTTGCTGAACACGCCAACGCTTCGCCTGCTCTGGGAGCACCCATAAACCCAATAAGCTGCGCAGCGCCGCATACGAGAAAGCAAACAGCACGGCCAAGCCAATCAATACCAAATTGAGCGAAAGGTCGACACGGTAGGGCGGCACAAACAAGGTGACCGTCCCCACTTGTTGGCTCAATCCCAAGGCCACAGCCACAGCGACCGCAAACAAAGCGACAAACCAAAGGGCCAAGCGCATCTCAGCGACCTGCTGCCGCTGTCGCCAGCGCTGCCAGCGAATTGTCCAAGCGCGGCATATCAAATTGGCGCAGTTGGTTTTGGGTTTGATTGAGCAAAGTCAAGGCGGTGATGCCTTTACGACCAGTCACATCAAAGAAGCGACGCATATCGCGTTCAGCCCATTGCAAATCATTGCGTGATGCTGTTGTCTGTCTGGCCAATAAACCCAAACGGGCATTGAGCAAACGCAATTTCAAATTTTCGCGAGCAAAAAAGCTCTGCTCAGGCGTGAGCAATACCGCCTCGGGTTGGTCAATGCGGCTGACTCGTACCAGACTGCTCAACTCTGTCCAAAGGCTAGTGCCCAATAATGACAACTGTCCTTGGCGCCACGCCTGCTCCCACACATTGCCCAATAGTTTGCTGGGCGCGGGGGTAGCTCTGCTGTTGGCGCCCACCGCATTGAGCAAGGGCAGCTCTTCTACCAAGACCACCAACTCATCGAGCTTGTTGAGCAAGCTAGGGGTATCGGTGATGCTGACCGACTGAATACGGTCAATGTCTGTTTGCAAAGCTCGCAACACGGGTGCCAGACGCGGTTGCGACACTTTGCTTAGCCTTTTTTGCGCACTGTGCAATGCCGCCAACATGGGTTGCACACTGCCCGTGAGTTCGGCCTGCTGCTGCGCCAGACTCAATGCAGACTCGATATCAACCACCATGTTTTCATCTCTGGAGCGCGTCAGGCTTTGCATCAACTCCTCAAGTTGCGAGCGCTGCAAGGCCACTTCATTTAAACGGGTATCGAGCAAGGCCACGCGGGCTGCGGTTTCATTGGCCAAGTCTTGTGCGTTTTTAGCCAAGCTATTGGCTTGCATGGAGAGTTGTCCTGCATCCGCACTTTGTCTGGCCAATTGCTCTTGAATCAAACTGAGTTTTTGCCAAAGCATGATGGCCACTGTCAGCGCAAGCAAGGCAAGCAAGCCGATAAATTTGCCCCCATAAGTGAGCCAGAAAGAACGTGAGGTTGCAGGACCGGCCGCTGGGGGAGGGTTGCTTTGCGTTGGTCCAGACTCACTGCTCATGCCAGCAATTCTAATGAGGCAAGCACTTCGCCAAGACTGGGTCTGCAAAAAACCACTTTCCCTATGCCCAAGTCGATGGCTGTTTGCACAATCCGTTCATGCGTGGCCATGGCTCTGGTGGCAGCCCAATCTTGGTCTGGCAGCAAACTGTCCAAGTTGTTCAAAGCTTGGGAACTGCTGAACAACCAAACGCTGCCGTCGTGGGCGGCCAGACTTGCTTCTTGTAAACGGTATTTGTCCCAACGCGGAACTGAGCGTTGGTAGACCGACAAAATTTCCACGGCAACACCGCTCAAGGCCAGTTGCCGCAATAACCAATCACGCCCAGAGCCTTGCGAGCCAGGGTCTTCTTGGTCGCCATCGCTGCCACGCAACAGCAAAACAGGTTTGAGCGGCTGGAGCTTGGCTTGCACCACCGGCCACAATGATTCGGTATCAAACTGTGGGGCGTCAGGCGGTGGCGAGTCGATCAGTGTTTCTGGCACACCTGCATCGCGCAAAGCCTGGCGGGTGCCAGGCCCTGTGGCCCAACAGCGCGTCATGCCCCATCCGGCTTTGGGTTTCATTGAACCTAAGGCATTGGTCACGGCTGCACGGCTGACAAACATCACCGCTTGGTAACCATGCCAAGCATTGAGTGCAGACCGCAAACGCATTAAATCGGTCATAGGATTGACTTCGATCAGCGGCCAGTTTTTAACGCGGTATCCCGCTTTGCGTAAACCCATTGCCCAAGTTTGCCCTTCAGCAGCAGGTCGGGTGAGGATGACGTCTAAAGGCAAACTGGCGGTGTGCACCATAGGAGGAGCAGCCAGCGCAGTTACGCGGCGCCTTGTGCGCGCAGCTGGGCAGCCACTTGCAAGCCCAATTGCTCCGCTTGCGCCAAATCGCTGGCCAGACCTTCGGTATGGGCGCGCAAAAGGGGAGCGTGTAAATCTTCGGGATTGCCCCAGGCGGCATCAATACGCAACTGGTCTTGGTCAAGCGTGGCATGTGCGGCCAAAGGCATGGAGCAACTGCCCCCCATGGCGCGGCTGACAGCACGTTCGGCAGCCACGGCCAACCAAGTGGTGTGATGCGCAAGCGGCGCCAACAAGTCGCTCACGTCGTCACGTGCACTGCGAATTTCGATACCCAAAGCGCCTTGGCCAGCTGCGGGCAGCATCTCAGCGGTGGAAAAAATATGGCGGATCCGGTCCGATAAACCCAAGCGCTTCAATCCGGCCGCGGCCAACACAATGCCTGCGTACTGACCTTCGTCAAGTTTGCGCAAGCGGGTATCTAAATTGCCGCGCAGGGGCTGAATCTGCAAATCGGGGCGCAAAGCGCGAAGTAACACTGTGCGGCGAAGGCTGGAGGTTCCGACCACTGCGCCTTGCGGCAGGTCTTGCAAGGTGGCGAAATGCGGCGAGACCCAAGCGTCGCGCGGGTCTTCACGCTCCATCACACAAGCCAGTGCAAAGCCTTCGGGCATGTCCATGGGCACGTCTTTAAGGGAATGCACCGCTAAATCAGCATGGCCTTCCTCAAGGGCGACCTCTAACTCTTTGACAAACAAACCCTTGCCCCCAACTTTGCTTAAAGAACGATCCAAGATTTGGTCGCCTTGGGTGGTCATACCCAAAATAGCAACTTTGCATCCACGGGCTTGCAGCAGGTCTTGCAAGTGGTGGGCTTGCCACAGAGCCAAGCGGCTCTCACGGGTGGCGATGGTGAGGTGAACGGTGCTCAAAATGGGGCTAGGGTGTGCATTTTTCTCGGCTGAATGCTAGCATGGGCTTGCTCATGGTTTTCCCTCGCCATACTTGATTTTTTTATGTCCAGACCACCTGCTTTAGCCCGACAAACCACCCAGTTACACCAGCAAGAACGCCCCTTGGTGGAGGATATCCGCTGGCTTGGGCGCATCTTAGGTGACGTCATACGCCAACAAGAAGGCGATGAGGCCTTTGCTTTGATTGAACAAATTCGGCGTTTGTCCGTGGCTTTTCGACGCGACGCCGATGCCTTGGCCGACAAAGCCTTGAAAAAACTCTTGGCATCCCTCTCCAGCGAACAAGCGGTGAGCGTGATCCGCGCCTTCACCTATTTCAGTCACTTGGCTAACTTGGCGGAAGACCAACACCATATTCGTCGCCAACAAATCCATGACCGTGCGGGTGACGTGCCTTCGGGCAGCATGGCGCAAGCCTTGGCCAAACTCAAAACTGCCGGTTGGACTTCCAAGTCGGTGCGCCAAGCCTTGGCGCATGCGCATATTTCACCCGTGCTGACCGCCCATCCCACCGAGGTGCAACGCAAAAGTATTTTGGATGCTGAGCGCGGCATTGCCCAAAGTTTGCAAGACCGAGACGCCATCACCTCTAGGCCTTTAGACGCCACAACCGCCCGAGCCATGGCGCTGATTGAGGCTCAAGTGCGAGCACGTGTGCTGCAACTGTGGCAGACCCGTTTGCTGCGCTTCACCAAGCTCACTGTGGCTGACGAGATTGAAAACGCCATGGGCTATTACGAGTCCACGTTTTTGTCGGAAATTCCCAAACTGTATGCAGACTTGGAAACTGAGTTGGGCGGTCAAACCATTGCCCCGTTTTTTCGCATGGGCCAATGGATGGGCGGCGACCGTGACGGCAACCCGAATGTGAATGCCGACACCTTGCAATACGCTTTGCAGCGCCAAAGCGAGGTGGCGTTGCGCCACTACCTGACTGAAATCCACTGGCTGGGCAGCGAGCTCTCCACCTCGGCCATGTTGGTCGGTGTGCCCCCCGCATTGCAGGCCTTGGCAGATTCTTCTCCCGACACCAATGCGCATCGCCAGGACGAACCCTATCGACGCAGCCTGACATTTATGTACGCACGATTGGCTGCCACGCTCACGCAGTTGACAGGCAAAGAAGCTGCACGGCACGCCTTGCCACCGCAACACCCCTACCCTGACGCGGAGAGCTTGTTGGCCGATTTGCGCACTTTGGACGAGGCCTTGACAGCCCAACACGCCCAAGCATTGGCTGTACCGCGTTTGCGCCCTCTGATACGTACGGTGCAGGTGTTTGGTTTCCATTTGGCGACAGTCGATTTGCGACAAAGCTCGGACCAGCACGAGTTGGTGGTGGCCGAGTTGTTGAAGGTGGCAGGCATAGAAGTGCACTATGCCAAGCTCGATGAAGTCGCCCGGCAAGCCCTGCTGCTGCAAGCCTTAACCGATCGACGCCCTTTGCGCATTCCCCACCACACTTACAGCGCTCACACGGTATCTGAGTTGCGAATTTTTGAAACGGCACGACAGATACGCCGCGACTTTGGCACCCATGCGATTCGCCACGCCATCATCAGCCACACTGAAAGCGTGAGCGATTTGCTTGAAGTGCTATTGCTGCAAAAAGAATCAGGTCTGTTGCATGGCACTTTGAACGGTGAGGCAACAGTTGAATTGATTGTCTCGCCCCTGTTTGAAACGATTGAAGACTTACAAAATGCGCCACACATCATGCGCGACTATTTTGCTATGGCAGGCGTAGCCGAAATGGTCAAGCGCAGCAGCAGCGAACAAGACATCATGCTGGGCTACTCGGACAGCAACAAAGACGGCGGCATTTTCACCAGCAACTGGTCGCTGTACCAAGCCGAGTTGGCCTTGGTCAATGTGTTCCAAAGTTTAGAGGAGCAACACGGCATCACCTTGCGCTTGTTCCATGGGCGCGGCGGAACGGTGGGGCGCGGCGGTGGCCCAAGCTTTGATGCGATTTTGGCGCAGCCACCTGGTACGGTGCGTGGACAAATCAGGCTCACCGAGCAAGGCGAAGTGATCAACTCAAAATACGCCAATCCTGCTTTGGGAAGGCGCAATTTGGAAATCTTGGTGGCCGCCACCTTGGAGGCCAGTTTTCTGCAAACCCAAAAAGCTGCGCCACGCTCTTTCATCGAAGCTGCACAGATTTTGTCGGGACACAGCTTCAAAGCCTATCGGCAATTGGTTTACGAGACGCCAGGTTTCACCGATTATTTTTTCGAAGCTACGCCGTTGCGTGAGATTGCCGCGCTCAATATTGGCTCGCGACCAGCATCGCGTAAAGCCTCGCAACGTATCGAAGATCTTCGCGCCATTCCTTGGGGTTTTAGCTGGGGCCAATGCCGCCTCACCTTACCCGGTTGGCTAGGGTTTGGCTCGGCGGTACAACAATTCGTGGAGCACCACCCTGGCTTGAGCCAAGTCCAAGCGCTGGCCCTGCTGCGTCGCATGAATAAACAGTGGCCGTTTTTCCGCACCCTTCTCTCCAACATCGACATGGTCATGGCCAAGAGCGATTTGGCGCTGGCCTCGCGCTATGCAGAATTGGTGACAGATGTGCGCTTGCGCAAAAAGATTTTCAAAGCGATTGAAACTGAGTGGCAGTTAACCACACAGGCCTTGCAACGCATCACCGGCGACAAGCAACGCTTGGCCCACAACGCTTCATTGGCAAGGTCGATCAAACACCGTTTCCCCTACATCGATCCCTTGCACCATTTGCAGGTGGAGCTGATTCGACGCCATAGAGCAGGCATCACCGACGAACGGGCGCAGCGCGGTATTCACTTGTCCATTAATGGCATCGCGGCGGGCTTGCGAAATACTGGGTAGTTACTTGAACATGGCGAGCCACACCTAAAATGCCCATATGACGTCCTCCAACTCGCTAGACCGCAAATCCCAGGCTTGGTCCGCCCTGTTCTCCGAACCCATGAGCGAGTTGGTGCAGCGCTACACGGCCAGCGTGTTTTTCGACCAGCGCCTGTGGCGCGCTGACATCCAAGGCAGCTTGGCCCACGCCGAGATGCTGCAAGCCCAGGGTATCATCAACGCCCAAGACTTGGCCGACATCCAGCGTGGCCTCAAGCAAATCACCCAAGACATTGAAAGCGGACAGTTCGAGTGGAAGTTAGAACTTGAAGACGTGCACCTCAACATCGAAGCACGGCTCACGCAACTGGTGGGCGACGCAGGCAAACGCCTGCACACCGGTCGCAGCCGCAACGACCAAGTGGCTACCGACGTGCGCCTGTGGTTGCGCGACGAAATCGACGCCATCCGTGAACTGCTAAACAAGCTGCAACTCGCTTTGGTGGAAGTGGCCGCATCGCACACCGAGACGGTGATGCCTGGCTTCACCCATTTGCAAGTGGCGCAACCCATCAGCTTGGCCCACCATTTGCTGGCTTATGTGGAAATGCTCTCGCGCGACGAAGAGCGCATGGGTGAAATCCGCGCCCGCACCAACCGATTGCCTTTGGGGTCTGCGGCACTGGCCGGCACCACCTACCCGCTGGACCGTGCCCGTGTCGCCAAAACCTTGGGCATGGTCAACGCCCAAGGTGAGGCGCAGTTGTGCCAAAACAGCTTGGATGCGGTGAGCGACCGCGACTTCGCCATCGAGTTCAGCGCTGCTGCCGCGCTGTGCATGGTGCACATCAGCCGCTTGTCGGAAGAGCTGATCATTTGGATGAGCCAAAACTTTGCGTTCATTCAATTGGCCGACCGCTTCACCACAGGTTCTTCCATCATGCCGCAAAAGAAAAACCCCGATGTGCCCGAGTTGGCGCGGGGCAAAACTGGCCGAGTGGTGGGGCACCTGATGGGCTTGATCACCTTGATGAAAGGCCAGCCTCTCGCCTACAACAAAGACAACCAAGAAGACAAAGAACCGCTGTTTGACACGGTAAACACCTTGAAAGACACGCTGCGCATCTTTGCCGAGATGATCGGCGGACAAACCAACCCCACCACCGGCGCCAAAGAAGGCGGCATAAGCGTCAATGCCGCCCACATGGAAGCGGCGGCGAAAAAAGGCCACGCCACCGCCACCGACTTGGCCGACTACTTGGTGAAAAAAGGCCTGCCGTTTCGCGATGCCCACGAAACCGTGGCGCACGCGGTGAAAGCCGCCAGCAGCCAAGGCTGCGACTTGTCCGAGTTACCACTGAATGTGCTGCAAGGCTTTCACCCATCGATTGAAAAAGACGTCTATGAAGTGTTGAGCTTGCACGGCTCATTGAACGCGCGCAACACCGTGGGCGGCACCGCACCCGCGCAGGTCAAGGCGCAAATTGCGCGGCATAAGCAGCGTTTGGCTTAAAAAGCCATACCCCTTAGCTTGACAAGGAATATGTTAATTTTTTGTAAATTTCTAACTAAAATAAGTTTTTTATAATACTAAAATGTTAAAAATTCTTTGGAGACAACCATGACTTTCCCCGCCACTTCCGTGCTGGAATGTATTTACAAACATGAAAAAAACTTGGCCGACAAAATATTTCTGACCCAGCCCATTGGTCAGGGGAAGGTGTTGGACTACACATGGGCGCAAACGGTGAACCAATCTCGCCGAATGGCCGCGCATTTGAAAACATTGGGTCTGCCCCATGGCGCCAAAGTTGCGATTCTGTCGAAAAACTGTGCGCACTTTTTCATGGCTGAAATCGCGATTTGGATGGCCGGTTACACCACCGTCGCCATATTCCCCACTGAAAGTGCTGACACTGTGAAGTTTGTTTTAGAGCACAGTGAATCCAGCCTTTTGTTCGTTGGAAAACTCGATGAATGGCACAAACAAGCCCTCGGTGTGCCAGAGCACTTGCCGCGCATTGCTTTACCTTTGGCCCCCGCTACGCCGTATGACAGCTGGGACAGCATCATCGACCGCACCAATCCCTTGCAAGGTGATGTGCTACGTGACGACAACGACTTGGCCATGATCATTTACACCTCGGGCTCCACCGGACAGCCCAAGGGGGCGATGCACAACTTCGCTCGCATCAGCGCCGTGGGCCATGGCATTGCCAAGCGCATCGATGACAGCTTGGGCCATGACCGCGATCACCGGATGCTGTCTTACCTGCCGCTGGCACATGTGTTCGAACGGGCTTGGGCTGAAACCGTGTCTCTTGTTCATGGTCGCATGCACATGTACTTTGCTGAGAGCTTGGACACTTTCATTCAAGACCTGAACCGTGCACAGCCGACAATTTTTGTCTCGGTGCCGCGCCTTTGGCTGAAGTTTCAACAAGGTGTCTTTGCCAAAATGCCAGCTAAAAAACTCAACCTTCTGCTGTCCTTGCCCTTCATTGGCAAGATCGTGGCCAAAAAGGTTCTCACAGGTTTGGGCTTGGACAAAGTGGAAATGGCTGGCAGTGGCTCAGCCCCCCTGCCGCCCGACTTGATCCGCTGGTACCGACGCCTTGGTTTGAATTTGGTCGAAGGCTACGCCATGACCGAGGACTTTGCCTATTCGCACAGTGCTGACGAAACCTATAACGAGCCTGGCTGTGTCGGCATTCCTTATGAGGGTGTGCAAGTTCGCATCAGCGACGAAGGCGAAATCCTGATCAAGTCGCCAGGGCAAATGGTGGGCTATTACAAACGCCCCGACCTCGATGCTGAATCTTTTACAGCTGATGGGTTCTTCAAAACAGGTGACTTAGGTTCACGGCGCCCCGATGGTCAACTCAAAATCACAGGCCGCTTGAAGGAATTGTTCAAGACCAGCAAGGGCAAGTACGTTGCCCCCGCACCTATTGAAAACCTCTTAAACGCCCACCCCATGATCGAGTTGTCCATGGTGTCGGGTTCAGGCTTAGAGTCAGCTTATGCCTTGGTGGTTTTGGCTGAAGACCTGCGCCCCAAACTCAAGCAAAGTGATGTCCGCTCTGACGTTGAAAAAGCGTTGACCGACTTGCTGGCTGAGGTCAACCAAGAAATTGCCGACTACGAGCGCCTGAAAATGCTGGTGGTGGCTTCGGAGCCATGGAGCATTGAAAACGGTTGCCTCACGCCCACCATGAAAATCAAACGCAGCCGTATTGAGTTCGCTGTGCAGCACCAGTTAGACAACTGGTATGCCAGCAAAAGCAATGTGATTTGGTCCTAAGCCTTGGGGTGAGGTGACAAGCCCCACGCAATGGCCCCCGCCACCAAGCCCCAAAAAGCCGCGCCAATTCCCCACAAGCTAAAGCCCGATGCAGTCACCAAAAACGTGATGAAAGCGGGCTCACGGGTGGAGATATCTTGCAATGAATTGGCTAAGGCGTTGGCAATCGTGCCAAACAAGGCCAAGCCTGCAATCACCATCACCAGCGCTTTGGGCAAGGCGGCAAACAAACTCACCACCGAAGCACCCGCCAAGCCTGCAGCAATGTAAAAAATTCCTGCACTCATGGCCGCGGTGTAGCGCTTGGCTTTGTCGGCATGGGCTTCTTCGCTGGAGCAAATCGATGCGGTGATAGCGGCCAAATTCAGCGCAAATGCGCCAAAAGGTGCCAGCAAAAGATTGACTACGCCAATCCAGCCCATGACAGGCGACAGAGGCGGAGCATAGCCATGCGCTTTCATGGCCGCAACGCCTGGGATGTTTTGCGCCGCCATGGTGATGATGAACAAAGGCAAGGCCATGCTGATGAATGCAGCAACGCTGAAAGTGGGTGTCACCCACACCGGTTGTGCCCATTGCCAATCTATGCTTTGCCAACGCACGTCGCCTTGCCATGCCGCCAGCGTTGTCCCTGCCAATAAAGCCAAAACCACGGCATAGCGTGGTTGCCAGCGTCTGGCCAACAAATACACCACTGTCATGAGCAATGGCAAAAGCCACTGCTGTGCCATGGTGACAAACACGTCCAAGCCCAACCGCAGCAACACACCCGCCAACATGCCAGCAGCCAATGGCAAAGGAATACGGTGCATGAAGCGCTCGAAAACGCCGCTAAAGCCCACAGCAGCAACCAACAGAGACGACACCACAAACGCACCAATGACCTCTGGCATGGGGACACCGCTGGCAGCTGTGATCAACATGGCCGCCCCTGGGGTAGACCAAGCCGTGACCACCGGTTGTTTGTAGCGCCACGACAAGGCCATGCAAGTGATGCCCATGCCCAATCCCAAAGCCCATATCCAAGAAGCCATCTGCCCCGCATCGGCACCCGCAGACTGCGCGGCATGGAAGACCACCGCTACAGAACTGGTAAAGCCCACCATCACCGTGACTGCACCGGCAAACACAGTTGAGACAGAGATATCTTTAAAGAAGGACATGCGAGGCATTATTTTGAAAAGCAAAACCCGCATCCTATCGCTGTACCTTGCCGCCTAGGTACGCCAAGGGAATATGGGCGACAGGTCTGCCCTTGGACTACGGCTAACATCTCACCATTGATCAGGAGTTCCCCATGCCCGTTATCACTCATATTGCAGACCTTCAAGCCTTGGCCAAAAAGCGTGTGCCGAAAATGTTTTACGACTATGCTGATTCAGGCAGTTGGACTGAAAGTACCTACCGCGCCAATGAAGATGATTTTCAAAAAATCAAATTTCGCCAACGTGTGGCGGTCAACATGGAAGGCCGAAAGACCGCCACCACCATGATTGGCCAAGCCGCTGCCATGCCCGTGGCGATTGCACCCACCGGCATGATTGGCATGCAACATGCTGATGGCGAAATTTTGGCTGCACGTGCAGCGAAGAAATTTGGCATTCCTTTCACCCTCTCGACCATGAGCATTTGCTCGATTGAAGACGTGGCCCAACATGCAGGGGCCGGTTTTTGGTTTCAGCTCTATGTCATGCGCGACCGCGAGTTTGTGGCTCGCTTGATTGAACGCGCCAAAGTGGCAGGTTGCTCGGCTTTAGTACTGACCTTGGACTTGCAAATTTTGGGGCAACGCCACAAAGACATCAAAAACGGTTTGTCTGCGCCACCCAAACCCACCATCGCCAACCTTATCGACCTCATGACCAAGCCCGGTTGGTGTATGGGCATGTTGGGTACCCAGCGGCGCCAGTTTGGCAATATCGTCGGTCATGTGCAAGGCATCAAAGACATGAGTTCTTTGGGCGAATGGACCAATGGTCAATTCGACCCCACCCTGAATTGGGCGGATGTGGAATGGGTGAAAAAACTCTGGGGTGGCAAACTTATCTTGAAAGGTATTCAAGACGTGGAAGACGCTCGCTTGGCTGTTCAAAGCGGGGCTGACGCACTGATCGTCTCCAACCATGGCGGTCGTCAATTGGATGGTGCAGAGTCCAGCATCAACGCCTTGCCAGCTATCGTGGATGCGGTGGGCAAAGACATTGAAGTGCACATGGATGGCGGTATTCGCAGTGGTCAAGATGTTCTTAAAGCCAAAGCGTTAGGCGCACAAGGCGTGTACATTGGCCGCGCCATGCTCTACGGCGTAGGCGCAATGGGTGAGCAAGGCGTCTCCAAAGCTTTGCAAATCATCCACAAAGAGTTGGAACTCAGCATGGCATTTTGCGGACATACCGACATCAACACCGTCACCCGCGATATCTTGCTGCCAGGAACTTTCCCCCGCTAACTTTTATTCTCGGCGCTCATGGCCTTATTGCGCCGCATTGCCCACTTGGACATGGACGCTTTTTATGCGTCGGTGGAGTTGTTGCGCTATCCGCAACTTAAAGGCTTGCCGGTGGTCATAGGCGGTGGACGCCGGCGGGAGGACGACTTGCTAGGCCGAATGCGTGTCTTGCAACCAGAGCGCGAATGGACCACTGCTGACTTGGCAGATATTCCCATAGAGGTGTTTCCTCGCCTCACAAGCTATACCGGCCGAGGCGTCATCACCACGGCCACCTATGCAGCGCGGGCCTTTGGTGTGGGCTCAGCCATGGGGGTGATGAAGGCTGCCAAGCTGTGTCCAGACGCAATTTTGTTGCCTGTGGATTTTGACCAATACCGTTTTTACTCCAGAGCTTTCAAAGACATCGTCGCCGACATTGCACCTTTGGTGGAAGACCGAGGTGTGGATGAAATCTACATTGACTTCACCGAAGTCCCAGGCGGTCAACGTGATGGCGGCAAAGCCTTGGCACGCTTGATCCAAAAAACCATCACCAACAACACCGGCTTGACTTGCTCCATCGGTGTGGCGCCCAACAAACTGCTGGCCAAGATGGCCAGTGAATTCAATAAGCCCAACGGTATTTCCATTCTTTACACGCAAGATTTAGAAAGCAAAATTTGGCCTCTTTCGTGTCGAAAGATCAACGGCATTGGCCCCAAAGCAGAAGCCAAACTTCAAGCGCATGGTATTGACACGATTGGTGATTTAGCAGCAAAAGATTTAGATTGGCTGAAAAGCGAATTTGGCAAGAGTTATGGTGCTTGGCTGTTCGACGCAGCGCACGGCTTGGATGCGCGTGAAGTGGTGACCGACAGCGAGCCGGTGTCCATGAGCCGCGAAACCACTTTTGAAAAAGACTTGCATGCGGTGCACGACCGAACCGCTTTGGGCGAAATCTTCACCCGCTTGTGCCAACAAGTAGCGACTGATTTGCAGCGCAAAGGCTATGTGGGTAAAACCATTGGCATCAAGCTTCGATTTGACAATTTTCAAAGTGTCACACGAGACCAAACCATTGAGCATTACACCGCCAATGCAACTGATATTCGCAAGATTGGTGGGCTGTGTTTGAAGCGGGTGGATATGCAACGACGCTTGCGCTTACTGGGTGTTCGCGTTAGCGCATTGGTGAAAGCCGATTCCCAAGAAGCGCTTGCCCCTGATGCTGCAAAATCTGCCCTGTTGTTGCGCGAACCCCCACCTCCTACCGAGTCACACCATGAACAAGCTGACCTGTTTTGATTTAAGTATCCACGACCATATTGCCCACTTGGTGTTGAACCGTCCACAAGCACTCAACACTTTGGATTTGACTTTTTGGCGCGAACTCGATGGGGTGCTGCACGATTTACACCAAGGCAATCATGCGAGGGTGTTGGTGATCAGCAGCACAGGGAAACACTTCAGTGCAGGTATGTCGCTCGAAGTCTTTGGCTCATCTGTTGCAATGGACGACCAAAGCGCAGAAGGACGGGCTGCCATTGCAGATATGTTGGCTGGTTTGCAGTCCACCTTCACCCGCATTGAAAACCTGCGTATCCCCGTCATCGTTGTTTTGCATGGGGGTTGTATCGGCGGCGCGGTGGACATGGTCACGGCAGCTTGCTTGCGCTATGCCAGTGCAGATGCGTTTTTCTGTATCCAAGAAATCAACATCGGCATGGTGGCCGATGTGGGCACCTTGCAGCGTCTGCCCAAACTCATGCCCATGGCGGTGGTCAAGGAACTGGCTTACACAGGGCGGCGCTTGAGTGCAGACAAAGCCTTGCACTATGGCTTGGTCAATGAAGTGCTGCCCGACCTTGCCAGCGCTTTGGCTGCCGCCATGCAAGCCGCCAAAGAGATTGCCAGCAAACCGGCTGTGGCGATTTGGGGTACCAAACAGGCTTTGCACTATGCGCGTGACCACAGCACAGAAGATGCGCTCAAACAAATGGGTTGGTTGCAAAGTGGCATTTGGAGTAATGCCAACGTGAAAGAGGCGATAACTGCCTTTCAAGCCAAACGCAGTGCCTCTTTCCCTGATCTGGCGCCGCTGGCTTCCTTCAAAGACTAAGCGCTTTACTGCCGCGCGGTTCGAACCTGCAAGGGCAGCGTCTGCGCATGGCTGCTGCGCCAAGGATTGATATCTACGCCACCCCGCCGCGTGTAACGTGCATAGACAGTCAATTTGGTGGGTTGGCAACGCGTCCAAATATCCATGAAGATTCGCTCCACGCAATGCTCGTGAAATTCGTTGTGGTTGCGAAAGCTGACGATGTACTGCAATAAGCCAGCCTGGTCTATTTGCGCACCGCTGTAGCTGATGCTGACACTGCCCCAATCGGGTTGACCCGTCACCAAACAATTGCTTTTCAGTAAATTGCTGCACAGCGTTTCTGTCACAGGTGCTTGGTTGGCAGCAGCTTTTAACAACTCCGGCGCAGGTTGGTAATGGCTACAGTCCAAATCCAATCGATCCAAACTCAATCCATCCATTTCAGCGATTTTTTCTTTGGCATATTGTTCAGGGGAAAGCAATTGCACACCGACACTGGACTTCACCACGCCACCGCGCCATACCGCCTCTGACAAATCCTTTTGTAAAGTTAGTCGAACCGCATCGATGTCTGCAAACACCGTGTTGTTGAAGCTGTTGAGGTACAGCTTGAGGGACTTACTCTCTACCAGATGCGTGCTTTCACTTGGCACTGTAAAGCGGCCTATCGCCACTTGAGGTTTGCCACGAGGGTTAAGCCAGCTCAATTCGTAGGCAGTCCATAAGTCTGCACCCAAAAAAATCAGGCGATCTGTGACACCAATCTGCGCACGCTGCGCTGCTCTGGACAAGGGGTAAAGCAAGGCGGCGTCATAACGATCAGCATAAGTAGCAAGCTTACCCAGCAAAGAAGTTTCAGGGGTATTCATAAAGGCGTATGTGCATTCAAAAATGGCAGCAACCGAGCCATCATGTTGTCGACAGCACCGGGCGGCATATCATGGCCCATGCCCTCGATGCCATGCAGCTTGGCGTTGGGTATGCGTCTCGCCGTGTCCTCGCCACAGGCGAAGGGCACCAAGGGATCGGCTTTGCCGTGTATCACCAAAGTAGGTGTGGTGATGCGTCCCAGCAGACCCGCGCGCTCACGGTCGGCCATGGCAGCAAGCATTTGTCGGTAAGCACCCATGGGTCGGTTACTGCGTTTCAAAGAATCATTGACCAGTTGTTGTTGTGAACCTTCAGGGTGCTCAAAGCCAGGACCAGCCAGCGCTTTCACAAAGCGCAGCGCATGCTGACGCGCAGCGTCACTGCCAGCCTTGGCGGGCGGAGTGAACAATACGCGGCGCATTTCTGGCGTAGGACCTGGCAAGCCTTTGGCACCACTGCTGCTCATGATGCTGGTCAAACTCAAAGCTCTCTCGGGCGCTGAGATGCATATGCGTTGACCAATCATGCCGCCCATGCTCACACCGACCAAATGCGCTTGCTTGATATGCAAATGGTCTAGAACGCCACAAGCGTCTTGGGCCATGTCTTGGATGCTGTAAGGCGCTTGCGGGTGAAAGCCCAATTTTTGTTGCAGCATGAACCACAGTAAATTGGGTACAGGCAATTGCGCCATGTCTTGCGACAAACCGATGTCACGGTTGTCTAGTCGAATGACTCGGTAGCCCGCTTGGTGGAGTTGATGCACCATGGCTTCAGGCCACACAATCAGTTGCATCGCCATGCCGGGGAGTAGCAGCACCGCCACACGGTCTCGCTCGCCTGTGTCTTCCACTTCAATGCGCACACCATTGACAAAGATTTGCATGGTCTGGACTTTCAGTCTTTGAGTTGACGGCGAAAAACCAAGGTATCTTCAGTTGAAGCTGCGGGGGTGTAACTGTAGCCCTCTGAATCAAAACCTTGCAAAGCCTGGGGCGTTTTGACTTGGCGTTGTATGGCGTAACGCGCCATCAACCCACGCGCGCGTTTGGCAAAGAAGCTGATGATCTTGTAATGGCCGTTTTTAAAGTCTTGGAACACGCATTCAATCACCCGTGCTTGCAGAGCTTTGCGGTCCACTGCTTTGAAATACTCTTGCGACGCCAGGTTGACGATGACAGGGTCTTTGCTGGGGATGAGTTGTTGGTTCAAATGCTCGGCGATTTGAGCACCCCAAAATTGGTACAGGTTGTGGGCGTTGCCATGCTTGAGTGCCGTGCCCATCTCGAGGCGATAAGGCTGCATCAAGTCCAGCGGTCGCAGCACACCATACAAACCACTCAAGATCGCCACATGGTCTTGTGCCCATTGCAACTCTTTAGGCTTCAAGCTCTTGGCGTCCAAACCTTCATACACATCGCCATTGAAGGCCAGTACCGCAGGGCGAGCGTTAGCCTCGGTGAACGTGAGTGACCAAGCTTTGTAGCGGTCTACATTCAATTGGGCCAGCGCCTCGCTCAAGTCCATCAGCTCGGCGATTTGCTTAGGGCTCTTCTTTTTGAGCGTTGAAATCAGCGCAGTGGACTGCGGGACAAACTGCGGTTCGCTGGCCTTGACAGGCGGCAAGGCGGACTGGTAGTCCAGGGATTTGGCGGGGGAGAGCAGGAACAGCATCTGGTAATTATCCTTGCAGAATTTGTATTGAAATCGTATTCATATTTAAAAATTTCAGCTGATTGGGCCCTATCGCTCTTTTAGTATTCAACAAGCCATAAACGAAAGAAATCCCATGCTTGAATTGCGACCAAGCTGCGAATGCTGTGACAAAGATCTTCCACCCCACTCAAATGTAATTTGAGCATAAAGACTTATAAATAACTTATAATTCAACTTGAACACCATTAACTGGCTACCCAAAGCGCTTCGACAACTTCGAAAAATCGAGGTCCAGCAAGCGGCAAAGATTCGATTTGCGGTGACCAGCGAATTAGCGGATTTAAAGCAAGCTCGAAATGTGAAGGCGCTGACAGACCATGCGCATGGATATCGTTTAAGGATAGGAAGCTATCGAGTCTTTTTTGAATACGATGACTCCATTCGCATCGTGACGATTGAAGAGGTAAGGAAACGAGATGAACGCACGTACTGAGTTTCAGATCATCTTAGGTAAAGACGGTAAGCCTGCATTTGTCGTCGTGCCTTTCGAAGAGTTCGAGAAGATGAAAAGCGCCCAAAACGCCTCAACGGTGCCCAACAACGTTGTTAATCTTTCTTTCGACAAAAACTTGACGCCTATGGCTGCTTGGCGCGAACACCTCGGTCTCACGCAAGTTCAAGTGGCGTCTCGAATGAATATCACACAAGCAGCTTACGCCCAAATGGAGCGGGTGAAAAAACCGCGAAAAGCCACCTTGCAAAAAGTTGCTGATGCACTTGGCTTAACCGCTGAACAACTCCGCTGGTAAAACTTATTTCAAATCCCCAGCCAAGGATGCCAAAGCGTCTTCCGCGATCTGCGTATGCGCCGGATAGTTGGTGTGGTCGCAGCCCAATTTCGCCGCCGCACCCGCTTTGATGGCCGCCTTGGTGGCGGCGTCAAACTCAAAGCGCACAAAGTGCACCGCAGAGGTTTTTTCGTCGTTTTCGCGGTCTAAGTCTTCGTCGGCGATGGCGTACACACGGGCGTGACCCTCGACCTCGATGAACATGCGGTCTTCCACACCAATGAGGCGTGCCAACTCGCGTTTGCGCTCGTTGACATCGGGGTACTCGATGAGCATGGTGGCCTTCCAGTTGCTGCCCTCTGGCACCAAGGGCGCGTAGGCATCGATCTCTTGCTGAATGCCTTCTTCTTCAAAGATTTTTTCAATCCGCAGCATCTCTTGGATTTGATAGCGAATGGTGGTTTCGCTTTCAAACTGCAAAGTGATGTGGTCGCCCAAATGCACCGAGCGCAATTTGCGGTGCGCCAGCACCTCGGCCTTGTGGGTCTTGCGAAACTTGCTGTAAGCCTCTAGGCTCATCAGGTTTTCAGCGGTGATGTGTCCGGTGATCTGCATAAATGACTTTCAATAAATTGGAATCTGACCCCAATTACTTCAGGCCGTAGGCTTTGGCCACGAGGCTGATGGGGTGTTGGAGTTCGGGCACGGCTTGGCCGCTGGCCTCAAAGCCTTGGGCAATGTGGTGGCCGCCCAGCGGACAGTCGGAGCTGATGTAGTCGGGTTTGCTGCCGTCTTTCATGGTGGCCATGGCTTTGACCACAGGTTTGCCAATCTTCATGGCGTAGGCATGGGTGGCTTTTTTCACGCCATAGGTGCCCGCATGCCCAGAACACCGCTCGATGGTGTTGATGGTGGTGTCGGGGATCATTTTGAGCATCTCTTCGGTTTTTTTGCCGATGTTTTGCACCCGACCATGGCAAGGAATTTGGTAGCTGATGTTGCCCAAGCCCTCAGTGAATTCGGTTTTCAGCAAACCATCGCGCTTGCGCGCCATCAGGTATTCGAACGGGTCCCACATGTGCTCTTTGACCAACTGGGTCTCGGCATCGTTGGGGTACATGAGCGGCAACTCTTGCTTGAACATCAAGGTGCAAGATGGCACCGCGCTCAAAATGGCATAGCCCTCACGCGCATATTTGGCGAGGATGGGCATGTTGACTTGTTTGTTCTCGTCCACCGACTTCAAGTCGCCCAATTCGAGCTTGGGCATGCCACAGCATTTTTCTTTGGACACCAGCTCATAGGGGATGTCGTTGTGGTCGAGGATTTTGAGCAAATCCATGCCAATCCCAGGCTCGTTGTAGTTCACATAGCAAGTCGAATAAATCACCACCTTGCCGGGTGTTTTCTCGCCATTCACCACTTTGCTGCTCTTTGCTTTGGGCGCTTGGCTGCGGAATTTTTTGGACGCCAACTCAGGCAACCAGGCATCTTTGTCCACACCGAGGGCCGACTCCATCACCGAGCGCGCAGCTTTGGTTTTGTTGATCGCATTGACCGCTTGGACCACGACGGGGATGCCGGCAAACTGGCCATGCACATCGGTGGAGGCCAGCAGTTTTTCGCCGGTGGTGACCTCACCCTTTTGGAACTTGATGGCCTTGGCGCGCAGCATGGTGTGGGGGAAGTCAAGGTTCCATTCGTGCGGCGGCACATAAGGGCATTTGGTCAGGTAGCACAGGTCGCACAAATAGCATTGGTCGACCACTTTCCAGTAGTCTTTTTTGTCCACGCCATCCATCTCCAGCGTGGGGCTTTCATCCACCAAGTCGAACAAGGTGGGAAACGAGCCGCACAGGCTCACACAACGGCGGCAACCGTGGCAAATGTCAAAGATGCGCTCCATCTCGGTGAGGCAGGCCTCTTCGTTATAGAACTCAGGATTGAGCCAATCCAGCGGATGGCGTGTGGGGGCTTCCAAGCTGCCTTCGCGGGCCATGGTGTGTTCCTTAAAAAAAGGGGCGCTGGGCCATATGCACCCAACGCCCTACCCTCAATGCTGACAAAAGATCAATCGACCAATTCAGCCAATGCTTTGGCGTAACGGTTGGCGTGTGAACGCTCAGCCTTGGCCAGGGTTTCAAACCAATCGGCGATTTCGTCGTGGCCTTCGTCGCGTGCGGTTTTGGCCATGCCAGGGTACATGTCGGTGTACTCATGGGTTTCGCCAGCCACAGCGGCTTTGAGGTTGTCACGGGTGGCGCCAATGGGCAGACCAGTGGCGGGGTCGCCGCACTGCTCGAGCCATTCCAAGTGGCCATGGGCGTGACCGGTCTCGCCTTCGGCGGTCGAACGGAAAAGCGCTGCCACATCGTTTTGGCCTTCAATGTCGGCCTTGTTTGCGAAATACAGGTAACGGCGGTTGGCCTGTGACTCGCCTGCGAAGGCGGCTTTCAGGTTTTCTTCCGTTTTGGAGCCTTTGAGTGCTGCCATGAGAAATCTCCTAGGGTTGATGAAAATGCTTTGATATTGCCATCAAAGACTGTGTGAGGGTAACTGCTGAATACGAAAAGTCCAATGAGATGTTTCAATCTACATAATTGACTAAGGCTATCAACCATTGATTTTCCCAACAAAACCTGTATCTGTAAGAAATTAATTGGGATCTGACCCCAATTATTCCGATTATTTTCCGATTATGTGATTGCCAGAAAGCTGGTCAAGTAAACTGACCTCATGAAAAACCTGCCTGCTGCTGCCAAAGTTCATGGTTTACACCATTATGCTTATCGCGCCAGAGATGCAGAAGAAACCCGCCACTTCTATGAAGACATTTTGGGTTTGCCGCTTTACCATGTCATTAAAAATGACCATGTGCCCAGCACAGGCGAGTACTGCCCTTACACCCACTTCTTTTTTCAGTTGCAAGACGGCTCATTTATCGCCTTCTTCGACTTGGGTGACGACCTTGCATGTGAGCCTTCACCCAACACCCCTGCTTGGGTGAACCACATCGCTTTCAATGTCAACAGTATCGATGACTTGGAGGCCATGAAAATACGCCTTCAAGCGCATGGCGTCGAAGTGCTGGGGGTGACTGATCACCGAATTTTCAAAAGTATTTATTTTTTTGATCCCAACGGTATTCGCTTGGAGCTCGCGGCCCAAGTTGCAGACAAGCACCAAATGCAGCGCGAAAGTCTGGATGTCCATGCGCAATTAAATGCGTGGAACGAAGAGAAGAAAAGACGTCGCCTCGACAGAGAACTCAATGCCTGATTTGCCTGCAAACGGCTACGCCCTGCCAGCGTACCCGTTCACAGCCCCAACCGAACTGCTTGAACGCCGCAGTTGCCACCATTCGGTGGTGATTGTGGGCGGCGGATTGACAGGCCTGACCTTGGCGTGTCGCTTGGCACAACTGCGCATACCTGCCGTACTGATCGATGAAGACAACTCGGTAGGTGTCAAGGGCGCGTCCTCTCGAGGTATTTGCTACACCCAACAATCATTGGAAATTTTTCAACGCTTGGGTATTTATGAACGCATCGCCGCCAAGGGTGTTGCTTGGCAAGTCGGGAGAACCTTCGCCGGCCATGACGAGGTGTTTTCTTTTGACCTTCGCGAAAGAAGTCAATTCTCCTTCAGCCAGCAACCCCCTTTTATCAACATCCAGCAGTTCTATGTGGAGATGTATCTGGTAGAGCGTATCCAAGAACTCAACGGCCTTGGCGGTCAAATAGATTTGCGTTGGTCTTCTAAAGTCACTTCTTTTGAACAAAACGAAACGCAAGCATTGCTTGGCGTGAGTACGCCCGAAGGTGACTATCAAATCACCGCAGACCATGTGATTGATGCCAGTGGCTCACACACCCCTTTTCATGCATGGGTAGGCGCCACCATGGACAGCAAGCGCGGCGACGACCGCTGGTGCATTGCCGATGTGCGCTTCAAACACACGCCGCCCACAGAGCGGCACACTTGGATTGAAGCGCCCTTCAATGACAACCGCGCTGTCTGGCAACACCTGATGGGTGACGATGTCTGGCGCATCGATTACCAAATGGCGCCCGACGCTGACCCCGCCTATGTCAGCCCTGAAGATGTGGTTCGGGAACGCTTGGCCAAGCAGTTCGGTACAGACGTAGTCTGTGAACTGGTTTGGGTAGGACCCTATGCCTACAAATCACAATGCCTCCACTTGCTGCGCCATGGCCGTGTATTTTTCCTAGGCGACACTGCTAAAGTGGTCAGTCCCTTTGGCGCCAGAGGTGGCAACACGGGGATTGCGGATGCAGACAACCTCGCATGGAAACTTGCCGCTGTGACGCGCCAACAAGCACCAGCAGCATTGCTTGACAGTTACCACCAAGAGCGTTTGCAAGCTGCACAACGTAATGTGCAAGTGACTAACCGCACGGCGCGGTATTTGCGAGCCCCCGAGGGTATTGAACGTCTGTTTCGCCGTGCCACCATCGGCTTGGCCAAGCAACATGGGTTTGCACGACAACTCATCAACACCGGACGCATGGCTGAGGCCAACCGCTACACCGCATCCAGCATTTGCCAAACTGAAGGTGGGCTGATGGTGCAAAACGTTGCCCTGCAGTTTTGCGCTCATCATTCGGGTTGCTTAGGTGATTTGCTTTTGTGGGCAGACAGCGGTTTGTTGCTCTTGGTGTTTGGCGCTTGCTCATCCCACGAATTGCAACAGTTGCGACAACTGTCACAAAGCGCTGCTGTGCATATCGTTCAAGTGGTGTCCGATGCAACAGCACAAGCTGTAGAACATGTGATCGATAAGCCCCAGCGATTACGCCAAGCCTGCGGCGATTCTGCTGCGCGGTGGGCCTTGCTGCGCCCAGACGCATATGTGGCTGCCCGAGGTCAAACCTTGAATGCTGGCTTGGTACACAGCGTGGCCAAGGCCTTGGCCATACCTTGAAACAACCTGAATTGGAGTTAGCCATGACCACCACCTTGAAAATTGATTTTGTGTCCGATATCGCCTGCCCTTGGTGCGCTGTGGGTTTGGGTGCGCTAGAGCAAGCGCTTGAAGAACTGCAAAATGAAGTGAAAGCCCATATCCATTTCCAACCCTTTGAACTCAACCCTCACATGCCCGAGGGTGGCGAAGACTTGGTCGAACATCTAGGAAAAAAATATGGCTCCACTGCAGAGCAACAAGCACAGATGTACCAAAATATCAAAGCGCGGGGAACTGAAGTGGGCTTTGCGTTTCACCCAACTGGGCGTGGCCGCATTTTCAACACTTTTGATGCGCATCGCTTGCTACATTGGGCCGAACACGAGGGTGTGGCTGGCGATCAACACAAACTGAAAAAGGCTTTCTTAGAGGCTTACCAAGGTCGTGGGGAAGTGATTGAGTCCCATGAAGTGTTGCTGGCCATCGTCGAGGCGCTGGGCATGAACACGGTTGCTGCTAAGGTTGTGCTCGAGAGCGATACCTACTCCCAAGCTGTGCGTGAGAAAGAAAACTTTTACATCAGCGCTGGCATTCATTCGGTGCCAGCTGTCATCATCAATGACCGCCACTTGATCTCGGGTGGACAGCCTGCACACGTATTTGTGCAGGCTTTGCGTGAGATCGCAACGCAAGCATGAAGTGGTTTAAGCAATTTCCCCCATCCACTTTCTCGACAAAGGTTGCTTAACACCCGCATTGCGTGCAGTCACTACCGTGTTGGCGAGTGACACAGCCGTTGCAGCCGACAAGGTCCAACCCAAATGACCATGGCCTGTGTTGTAGAACACATTGGGCGCTTTTCCCGACCCGACCTTGGGCATCATATTGGGCATCATCGGTCGCAAGCCTGCCCAAGGCGTGAATTGACGGGTACTGATGCCCGGAAAACATTGCGCTACCCAATCGACCAAAGGTTGAATGCGGTCTGCGCGTATGTCTTTGTTGAAACCATTGAACTCGGCGGTTCCCGCAACCCTAAAGCGGTTCAACCCTAAACGACTGCTAACCAGTTTGGTGGCGTCATCGAGCAAGCTCACCTGCGGAGCGCAAGCTTGGCTGTGGGCATCATCCAAATGCACTGTGATGGAATACCCTTTAACGGGGTACACATTCACTCTGTCACCCAGTTGTGCAGCCAAGTCTCGGCTTTTAATGCCACAGCAAACCACGACAGCATCTGCGGTAAACGCAACAGGCTGGGCTTCTTTCTCATAAATCATCCGAATTCTCTCGCCTGTGGTCTGGACGGTGGTTACCTCGCTACCGTAAAGGGTTTGCACCTTCATGCGCTCAAGGGCTTGCGAAAGTCCGAAGGTGAACTTATGAATATCGCCCGTGCTGTCACTCTCGGTAAAGAAGCCACCATGAAATGTTCCGTGTAATGTCGGCTCGATCTGGCGCATTTCCTCGGGCGAGACAGCCCGACGCACTAAGCCACCTTTTTGCAGCAAGGTGCTGACTTTGGCAGCGTGTTTGTAGCTTGCTTGATCTCGGTAGATATGCAAAATTCCTTCGCATTTCAAATCGAAATCGATGTTTTCTTGTTGCGCCCAAGTAAAAAGATACTCTCGCGCTGCAATAGCCAGTTGTGTCGTGAAGATGGTGTTGGCTTCGTAGTGGGGCAGTTGTGCCACAAATTCGGTCAACCATGACCATTGATGCCAACTGGCTTTCGGATGAAACAGCAATGGCGCATCACGTCGGGTGATCCACTTCATGCCCTTGACCAAGGTAGACCAATGGTTCCAAACCTCGGCATTGGAAGCAGACAGTTGTCCGCCATTGGCGTAGGAAGTTTCCATGCCTGCGTAGCGGTGACGTTCAAGCAAAGTGACAGAGAAACCCTGTTGGGCCAATGCGTAAGCGGTGGTGACACCTGTGATGCCACCACCAATGACGGCGATGTGTTGCATAGAGAAATCCTCAAAGAGTCCGTGAAAGGGAGAAGCGCAGCAAACCGCTGTGCATCACCCCCTCTGTGCTGGACCTGAGAGATTCACGCATCGCGCCAAGGCGATGGCTTGCTCCTACGGTGTGCAGATTGACCATCTTCTGCAACTCTTCAGAGATTTACCATGTCACCGGTTCTGGGGCCTGAGAGATTCCGGGGCGGTTGCTCCTTCGGCGGTGTTGGTTGACACGCTCTCCCGATGACATCATCCAAAAGTATAGCTTGAGGCTGAACCCTAGAATCAAGGGTTAGCCCAACTCGTTGATTCCATCACTTACATCGTCTGCTCAGCATGTCCACAACGCCTTCTCAACAGCCCGGCTTAGACAGCCTGTCCAAATCTTTTGAACCCGCCGCCCTCGAGGCCCACTGGGGCCCAGAGTGGGAAAAGCGCGGCTATGGCGTGGCGGGTTTTCGCGGCACGGGTCAACCGCAAGCAGAACAACCGGCATTTGCCATTCAACTGCCGCCACCCAACGTGACCGGCACGCTGCACATGGGCCACGCGTTCAACCAAACCATCATGGACAGCTTGACGCGCTACCACCGCATGAAGGGTCTCAACACCGTGTGGGTGCCCGGCACCGACCATGCGGGCATTGCCACGCAAATCGTGGTGGAGCGTCAACTCCAAGCCCAAGGCATCAGCCGCCATGACATGGGGCCGACACCTGATGTGGCACGCAAAAACTTCATCACCAAGGTGTGGGATTGGAAAGAGCAATCGGGCAACACCATCACCCAACAAATGCGCCGCATGGGCGACAGCGTGGACTGGAGCCGTGAATACTTCACCATGGACGACAAGTTGTCGCCCGTGGTCACCGACACCTTCGTCAAGCTGTACCAACAAGGCTTGATTTACCGTGGCAAGCGCTTGGTCAATTGGGACCCAGTGCTGATGAGCGCGGTCTCCGACTTGGAAGTCGAAGCCACCGAGTCCGATGGCCATATGCACTACATCTGCTATCCGTTTGCCCAAGGGCCGCAGCAGATTGACGGCGTGATGCAAAAAGGCATGACCATAGCCACCACAAGGCCCGAGACCATGATGGCCGATGGCGCGTTGGCGGTGCACCCCGAAGATGCTCGCTATCAACATTTGCTGGGCCAGATGGTGGACCTGCCTTTGTGCAACCGCCAAATTCCCATCATTGCCGATGATTTTGTGGACCGCGAATTCGGCTCGGGTTGCGTGAAGATCACCGGCGCACACGACTTCAACGACTACGCTTGTGCCCAACGCCACAACTTGCCGCTCATTACCATCTTCACCTTGGACGCCAAGGTCAACGAGAACGGCCCTGTTGCTTACCAAGGCCTTGGCCGCTTTGAAGCACGCAAAGCCGTCAACCGTGACTTAGAGGCCCTGGGATTGATGCTGGAGATCAAACCGCACAAAATGATGCTGCCGATTTGCGCCCGCACCGGCCAAGTGGTGGAACCCATGCTGACCGACCAATGGTTTGTTGCCATGAACCAGGTCAGCCCGCAAGACCCCACGGGAAAAAGCATTGCGCAAAAAGCGATTGACGCGGTGCAGTCGGGCGAGGTGAAGTTTGTGCCGGAGAACTGGGTCAACACCTACAACCAGTGGATGAACAACATCACCGACTGGTGCATCAGCCGCCAACTGTGGTGGGGCCATCAAATTCCTGCTTGGTATGACGAAGATGGCAAAGTCTATGTGGCGCACAACGAGGCCGATGCGCAAGCGCAGGCTCCTGGCAAAACCCTGACCCGCGACCCCGATGTGCTCGACACCTGGTACTCCTCTGCACTGGTGCCTTTCAGCACCATGGGCTGGCCCGACAAAACATCCGACGGCGATTTGTACCTGCCCTCCAGCGTTTTGGTCACTGGCTACGACATCATCTTCTTTTGGGTCGCGCGCATGATCATGATGACCACGCACTTCACTGGGAAGGTGCCGTTCAAGCATGTGTACATCCATGGCTTGGTGCGCGATGCGCAGGGCAAGAAGATGAGCAAGTCTGAGGGCAATGTGCTCGACCCGGTCGATTTGATCGACGGCATTGCACTGGAGCCCTTACTGGACAAACGCTCACAAGGTTTGCGCAAACCCGAGACCGCACCGCAGGTGCGCAAGAACACGCAAAAAGAATTTCCCGAGGGCATTCCCGCTTATGGCGCAGATGCCCTGCGCTTTACTTTTGCCGCCTTGGCAAGCTTGGGACGCAGCATCAACTTTGACAGCAAGCGCTGCGAGGGTTATCGCAACTTTTGCAACAAGCTGTGGAACGCCACCCGCTTTGTGCTGATGAACTGCGAGGGTCAAGACTGTGGCCTCAAGGAGCACACCAAGGCCGAATGCGCACCCCCGCGCACCGATGAAAGCGGCACACACATTCCCGCCGGCCCGTTTTACCAATACATGAAGTTCAGCCAAGCCGACCGCTGGATTTCCTCGGTGCTGCAACAGGTGGAAGCCGATGTGGCCAAAGGCTTTGAAGAATACCGCTTGGACAATGTGGCGACAGCCATATATGAATTTGTGTGGAACGAGTACTGCGACTGGTATTTGGAAATCGCCAAGGTGCAAATCCAAACCGGCGGCCCCGCCGAGCAACGCGCCACGCGCCGCACCCTCATTCGCACTTTGGAAGCCATTTTGCGTTTGGCCCATCCGCTTATCCCTTTCATCACCGAGGAGCTGTGGCAAAAAGTCGCCCCCGTGGCGGGCTTGGCTGGCGAGTCAGTGAGCATCGCCCGCTACCCTGAAGCGCAGATGAACAAGATCGATGCGCAAGCCATTGCCAATGTGAATCAACTCAAATCGCTGGTCGATGCGTGTCGCAATTTGCGCGGCGAGATGAATGTGTCGCCCTCCACCCGCATGCCCATGTTCGCCCTAGGCAACGCCGAATTCATGCGCAGCAATGCCGCCGTGTTGCAAGCGCTGGCCAAGCTGAGTGAAGTCAAGGTGTTTGACGACGAAGCCCCATGGCAAGCCGCCGCCCAAGCCGCGCCGGTGGCGGTGGTGGGTGAAACCCGCTTGTGCCTGTTCATGGAAGTGGACGTGGCGGCAGAAAAAATCCGATTGGGCAAAGAGGTGGCGCGTTTGCAAAACGAAATCACCAAGGCCCACGGCAAACTCAGCAACGAGGCTTTTGTGGCCAAAGCACCGCCTGCGGTGATTGCCCAAGAGCGCCAGCGGGTGGCCGACTTTGAAGCGACCTTGCTGAAGGTGCAAGATCAGCTCCGGCGCTTGGGGTAAGGCCGTATTCAGCGTCTTTTCAGTACATGGATGAAATCGTCACCCACAGTTTCTTGCGACATCAACTCGTTGCCTGTTTGCTTGGAAAAAGCAGCAAAATCTCGCAAAGAACTCTTGTCGGTAGACACCACTTTCAGCAACTGACCGCTTTGCATGGCGGTCAACGCTTTTTTGGCTTTCAAAATGGGCAAAGGGCAGTTCAAGCCCCGTGTGTCTAACTCTTGATCGATGTTCATGGTGCTTATTCTAAATTTTGTGCGGCTCGCTCTTCCCAACTCATGAAGCGTGGCTCCATACCTTGCGTGCGCAGCCAGTCACCCATGGCGTAACCCGTGCCGGCTGGCCAGCAAATGATGTCTGCGTAATTGAACAATTTATATTCGGCCAATTCAGGCGACAAGCGAATGTCACCATCCGCCACCGCATGGTAGGCAATGATGACTTGGTTCATGCGCTGAAAATCGTATACACCCACCAGCTTCAAAGCAGACACTTGCAAGTTGGTTTCTTCGGCAATCTCTCGGCTAATGCCTTCTTCGGGCGTTTCACCCGCCTCCATGAAACCGGTGATGAGCGCAAACCTTCTGCCAGGCCATGCGGCATTGCGCGCCAGCAAAATTTGATCTCGGTATTGCACGATACCTGCCAAGACAGGTGTGGGGTTGTTCCAATGCGTCCATTGGCACACTACACAGCGCATACGTTGCTTAGGACCACCGTCTTCATCTTGCGTGATGAGTTGCAATTCGGTGGCGCACATGGGGCAATATTGGAAGTTGCTCATGCGGGGAATACACCGGTGGACAAGTAGCGGTCACCTCGGTCACAGACGATGAACACGATGGTGGCGTTTTGCACTTGCTTGGCGATTTGCAAAGCCACCCAGCAAGCACCAGCCGCCGAGATACCCGCAAAAATACCTTCTTCTCGCGCCATGCGTCTGCACATATCTTCAGCGTCTTGTTGGCTGACGTAGACCAATTCGTCCACGTTGGTGTCATCGTAAATCTTGGGCAAATACTCGGGTGACCACTTGCGAATGCCTGGAATGCGAGAACCCTCGCTGGGTTGTGCGCCAATGATTTGCACTTCGGGATTTTTCCCTTTGAGGTAGCGAGATACACCGGTGATGGTGCCGGTCGTCCCCATGGCGCTCACAAAGTGCGTGATCTGGCCATTCGTTTGCTGCCAAATCTCGGGGCCAGTGGTTTCAAAATGGATGCGTGGGTTGTCTGCATTGGCAAATTGATCAAGCACCAAGCCCTTACCCTGCGCCTGCATTTGGTGCGCCAAATCCCGAGCGCCTTCCATGCCTGTGGTTTTGGGCGTAAGGATGAGTTCAGCACCAAAGGCTTTCATGGTTTGGGCGCGTTCAATAGACAAGTCCTCGGGCATGATCAGCACCATGCGGTAGCCCTTGATGGCTGCAGCCATGGCCAAGGCGATGCCAGTGTTGCCAGAAGTGGCTTCAATCAAGGTGTCGCCAGGTCTGATATCTCCACGTTCTTGGGCGCGTTGGATCATGGACAAGGCGGGACGGTCTTTGACTGAGCCCGCAGGGTTGTTGCCTTCTAGCTTGCCCAAAAGTACATTGCTACGTTCTTTGTTTTCCGCAGCGCCAATGCGCTGTAAGGATGCCAAAGGGGTGTTACCTATTGCTGATTCAATGGTTGGATAGTTCATGCCCACACTGTGCCATAATTCGATTCCCTCTTCTGCCGAAGTGGCGAAATTGGTAGACGCAGCAGATTCAAAATCTGCCGGTGCAAAACACCGTGCCGGTTCGATTCCGGCTTTCGGCACCATCAAAAGGCCCGCACTGTTCCACGACAGTGCGGGTTTTTTCTTGGGGCTTAAGATCCCAAAATTCATTATTTAAAATTCGCCAACCATGAGCCAACTTTTTTCCTCTTTCCAACTCGGTTCTCCCCGCGGTCCACTGACACTGCACAACCGTATCGTGGTCGCACCCATGTGCCAATATGCCTGCGATCTGAATGGTCAAGCCAACGATTGGCATCTGATGCATTGGGCTAACTTGCTCAACAGTGGTGCGGGCTTGTTCATGATTGAAGCAACGGCCGTCACTGCCCAAGGCCGTATCACACCCAATTGTCTAGGCTTATGGGATGACGCAACTGCCCATGCTTTGTCCGAGAATTTGGCCAGGGCACGCCGCTTGGCTCCGCCGATGCCTGTTTGTTTGCAAATCGCTCACGCTGGACGCAAGGGCTCGAGCGCACAGCCTTGGCATGGCGGCATGTTGATTCCCTCCAATCAAGGAGGCTGGGAAACTGTGGCACCTTCGCCCATCCATTTGATGGAGGGTGAAGCACCTCCCCACGAAATTGATGCTGCAGGCTTGATAGCGATTGAGCAAGCCTTTGTGCAAGCCGCCAAATACGCCCAGGCCATGGGCTTGGAAATGATTGAGTTGCACAGCGCACATGGCTATTTGCTTCACGAATTTTTGTCTCCCATCGCCAACCAACGCACTGATGGCTATGGCGGCAATTTTGCTGGCCGAACCCGATTCCCTTTGCAAGTTTTTCAAGCAGTTCGCAAGGTTTTTGACGGCGTCTTTGGTGTTCGCCTTTCTGCCACCGACTGGATCGAAGGCGGCTGGACCTTAGAGGAAACTGCAGACTTTGCCTTGATGCTCAAACAAGCCGGCGCAGACTTCATCCATATATCTTCAGGCGGCATTGCGCCCCAGCAAAAAATCAACATTGGCCCAGGCTACCAAGTGCCTTTTGCCCACCATGTAAAGCAAAAAACACAAATGCCCACCATCGCGGTGGGACTGATCACGCAGCCTCAACAAGCTGAGGATGTTTTGGTCAAAGGCGAAGCGGATTTGGTGGCTTTGGGTCGCAGCTTTTTATACAAACCCCGCTGGGGGTGGGAGGCCGCCGCAGCCTTGGGCGGTCAAGTACAAGCGACACAGCAATACTGGCGCAGCTTGCCCAAAGAGGCCAACGGTATTTTTGGCGATGCCAAGATAGGTATGCGCTAAGGGGTCTTGCCCTTTAGGCCGTCCATCACTGTGGGGTAGAGCAAGCGCAATCCCATTTCTTGGGCCATACGCTCTGAGCGTATACGCCTAGACTCGTTCAAAAAGCTCATCACCATGGGTGAGAGTTGTAACTTTGCTTGCTCGCGACTGATGCGTGGCGGTTTTGGCAAACCCCATATGGCGGCAGCCTTGTCCATATAGTCGCCCATTTTCATATCGGTGTCGTCGCACACATTCATGGGACGTAAAGGACAGCCACGCCAAAGCGCCAGCACCGTGGCACGGGCTAAATCGTCTGCATGGATATGGTTGGTATAAACATCCTCCTGCGCATCCAACACTGGCGTGCCGCGCAGTAAACGTTCACGAGGTGTTCCACCTTCGCGGTCTAAAGCATAGATACCTGGAATACGCAACACCTGTGTTCTGGGGTACCCGCTTTTGCCCAAAAAATTAATCCAGTTTTGGGCGTCTACACGCCGTTGCGCTCTGGCGCTTTGAGGTTGAAGTCGACGTGTTTCATCGATCCATTCGCCTTGGCAATCACCATAGACACCAGTGGTCGAACCATAAACCATGGCCGAGGGCAAACTGCGCAAACGCAGCGCCAACACCAAGGCACGGGTACGCGGGTCTGTATAACCTTCAAGGGGCGGTGGCGCCATGTGAACCACATGCGTGGCCACCCCAGCCAAACGCCTGAGGGTTTGTGGTTTGTCCAAATTGCCCAGCATGGGGGTGATGCCACTTTGCAGCAAAGTCTCTAAGCGCTGGCTTGAACTGGTCAAGGCCATCAAGCGCGAAGAGGCTTTGAGCAAACCCGCGACTCGCAAACCCACATCGCCGCAACCGACGATCAAGACACGGGGGCGACGAAACCTTGCGGGCAAGGCACCAAGTGGGCTTTGAATTGAAGGCAAAATCAGCGCTTTCGATAGCTAACAAGTTTCCAAGGATAACAAGCATGGCTTTTCAGATTGTGGTGCAACCCAGTGGGCGCAGTTTCTCGGTGGAGGGTGATGAAACTTTGCTCTCCGCTGGCATTCGCCAAGGCTTGAACATGCCGTATGGCTGCAAGGATGGCGCATGTGGTTCTTGCAAATGCAAAAAAATCAGCGGTGAGGTGCAACTGGGCACTTACCAAACCAAGGCACTGAGTGACGAGGAACTCGCCCAAGGCTTGGTGTTGACCTGTTGCGCCAAGGCTTTGTCCGATGTGGTGCTGGAGTCCAAGCAAGTCACTTCAGCAGATGCCTTTCCCATGAAAAAAATGCCTGTGCGCATTGCCTCCATGGAAAAAGTCTCTAGCGATGTGATGCGCGTTTTCTTGCAACTTCCCGCTACCGAGTTGATGCAATACCACGCTGGACAGTATGTGGAGTTTTTATTGCGTGACGGTTCTCGCCGCGCGTACTCTATGGCAAATGCACCGCATACCCTGGCAGCAGATGCGCCCAAAGTTGAATTGCATATCCGGCATATGCCAGGGGGTAAATTCACCGACCATGTGTTTGGTGCGATGAAAGAAAAAGATATCCAGCGCGTTGAAGGACCCCAAGGAAGCTTTTACTTGCGCGAGGACAGTGATGCGCCCATGGTGTTGTTGGCCTCTGGCACGGGGTTTGCACCCATCAAAGCCTTGATGGAGCATATGCAACACAAAGGCATCACGCGGCCCACACGCTTGTACCGGGGTGGTCGCAGACCCGCAGATTTGTATTTAAACGATTGGGTCTTGGCGCAGCTGCCTTTGATGCCCCATGTGCAATACATCCCCGTGGTGTCTGACGCTTTGCCAGAAGATGCTTGGACGGGCAGAACAGGCTTTGTTCATGCTGCGGTGTTGCAAGACACGCCAAGCCTGGCTGGCTATCAGGTGTACGCCTGTGGAGCGCCCATCGTGGTGGATTCGGCACGTCATGACTATGTGGCCAGCGGTTTGTCGCCAGACGAGTTTTATGCCGACTCGTTCACCAGCGAAGCAGATAAAGCCGCTGTTTAAGGTTTGCGTGCCTGTGCATTTTTTTCTCGCAAAGCTCGCATTTTTTCAGCAATTTTGATTTCCAAACCCCGCTCCACCGGTTGGTAAAGGGTGGGCGGCGTCATGCCCTCGGGCCAATAGCTTTCACCGGCGGCAAATGCGTCGGGTTCATCATGCGCGTAGCGGTAGGCTTTGCCGTAGTCCAGGTCTTTCATCAAGGCCGTGGGCGCGTTGCGCAGGTGCAGGGGCACAGGGCGGGTGCCATCGGCTTTGATGAGTTTTCGCACGCTGTTGTAGGCCTTGTAAACCGCGTTGGACTTGGGTGCAATGGCCAAATACACCACACATTCGGCCAAGGCCAATTCACCCTCGGGAGAACCCAAGCGCTCATATACTTCGGCGGCATCCAGCGCCAAGCGCAAGGCGCGGGGATCCGCCAGCCCAATGTCTTCGGCGGCCATGCGAATCATGCGCCGCGCCATGTACTTGGGCTCGGCCCCACCGTCGAGCATGCGCACCAACCAGTACAGCGCGGCATCGGGGTCAGAGCCGCGCACCGATTTGTGCAAGGCGCTGATGGTGTCGTAGAACTGCTCGCCACCTTTATCGTAGCGGCGCATGCGCTCGCCCAACACCTTCATCAACCATGCGTCACTCACCAGACTTAGCTTTTCGTGCTGCGCCGCCACCGCCAAGGTCTCCAAGGTGTTGAGCAATCGGCGCGCGTCGCCATCGGCATAAGCGATCAATCTTGCTTGGGCATCGTCGTCCAAGGCAGGCACGGCATGGATGGCGCGGGCTTTGTCAATGATGTGGGTCAAATCGACTTCCGACAAAGGCTGCAAAACATAGACTGCGGCCCTCGACAACAGCGCCGAGTTCACTTCAAACGAAGGGTTTTCGGTGGTTGCGCCAATGAAGGTGAACAGCCCCGACTCGACATGCGGCAAAAACGCGTCTTGCTGGCTTTTGTTGAAACGGTGCACCTCATCGACAAAAACAATGGTGCGCTTGGAGGCCAAGGAATCTCGCTCAGCCAGCGCCTTGTCCACTGCTTCACGGATTTCTTTCACGCCACCGAGCACCGCGCTGATAGCCAAAAACTGCGCATCAAAAGCGTCGGCCATTAACCGTGCAATGGTGGTTTTGCCAACCCCCGGTGGGCCCCACAAAATGCAGCTGTGGGGTTGGCCCGATTCAAACGCCACCCTGAGGGCCATGCCCTCGCCTAACACCTGCTGCTGACCAATCACCTCGCCCAAATTTCGAGGGCGCAGGCGTTCGGCCAGAGGGGTATGACTCAAGGCCGCACCACGTCCACCCCCTTGGGTGGTACAAAATTGAAATATGGCATTGTGAGGTTGGCAGGATTAACTTCGACATGGTTGAACCGAATTTGCGAACGGTTGCCAAAGGCGTCAACGATGTCCAATTGGCTCAATACAGCCTGTCCTGCCTCTACACGCAAACCAATGCGAACGCTTTGCAAACCGGCGTCTTTGATTTTGGGGGTGGCTACCACCCAGTCCAAGCCCTCCTCGGAGGGCGCTGCTTTCAAAGCAAACTCTTTGCTGAGTGAGGCAATGTCTTGCGCAGATGCAATCAAAGCTGCTGGGGTGCTGCCCAAAGTCTGCGCTTGGTTGCGCACCGTGACTTGGTTTAAATCGGTATCGAACAACCAAAGTTGCTGACCATCAGCGACGATGTTTTGCACATAGGGCTTGCTGTAATCAAAACGAAAAACGCTGGGTCGAATGAAAGCGAAAACCCCTGAAGAGGTTTTGGGCCTGAGGGGTTTGCCTTCTTTGGCGGGGGCTGTGACCACTTGCACAAAATCGGCTCGCCAACTGCGGGTAGATTTTAAAAATTGCGCCAAGCTGTCCAAGCCATCGGCGTGGGCCATGCCAACGACAAAACAGAAGGCAGTGATGAGGGCGAGGCGAAATGAAATATTCATTCTGCGCGTGTAGGCACCAAAATCTCACGCTGACCGTTGGTGCTCATGGCGCTGACCAAGCCGGCTTTTTCCATGTCCTCCACCAAACGGGCGGCGCGGTTGTAGCCAATTTTCAAATGGCGCTGCACCAAGGAAATACTGGCCTTGCGGTTTTTCAACACCACCTCTACCGCTTGGTCATAAAGGGGGTCTTTTTCACCTGCAATATCGCCAAACAAATCGGGGCCTTCTGAGCCGCCATCCACCGTGCCACCTTCGAGAACGCCTTCGATGTAATTGGGCTCACCTTGGGTTTTCAAATAGCTAACCACACGATGTACTTCTTCATCGCTGACAAACGCGCCGTGAACGCGTATGGGAAAACCCGTGCCGCTGGGCAGGTACAACATATCACCCATGCCCAACAAAGCTTCTGCGCCCATTTGGTCGAGGATGGTGCGACTGTCGATTTTGCTGCTGACCTGAAATGCGATGCGTGTGGGGATGTTGGCTTTGATCAGGCCAGTGATGACATCCACGCTTGGGCGTTGTGTCGCCAAGATCAAGTGAATACCAGCAGCCCTGGCTTTTTGCGCCAAACGAGCGATCAGCTCTTCAATCTTTTTGCCCACCACCATCATCAGGTCGGCCAACTCATCGATCACCACCACGATGTGGGGCAAGCGGTCCAATGGTTCAGGCTCATCCGGGGTGAGGCTGAATGGATTGGTCAAGGCTTGACCCTGCTCCTTAGCCTCGTCCAATTTATGGTTGTAGCCCGCCAAATTACGCACACCGAGCTTGCTCATGAGTTTGTAGCGGCGCTCCATTTCACCGACACACCAATTCAAGCCATTGGCGGCTTGTTTCATGTCGGTGACAACCGGCGCCAATAAATGCGGTATGCCCTCATAGACCGACATTTCTAGCATCTTGGGGTCGATCATCAGCATACGAACGTCCCGTGCTTCGGCTTTGTACAGCAAGGACAAAATCATGGCATTGATACCCACCGACTTGCCCGAGCCCGTGGTGCCAGCGACCAACACGTGCGGCATTTTGGCCAAATCAGCCACCACAGGGTTGCCGCCAATGTCTTTGCCCAAACCCATGGTGAGCATGGACTTGGCTTCGTTGTAAACCGATGAGCCCAAGATTTCGCTCAAGCGAATGGTTTGGCGTTTACTGTTGGGCAACTCCAGCGCCATGAAGTTTTTACCTGGAATGGTTTCCACCACGCGTATGGACACCATGCTGAGGGATCGAGCCAAATCCTTGGCCAAGTTCACCACTTGAGAGCCTTTGACACCGGTGGCAGGTTCAATCTCGTAACGTGTCACCACAGGACCAGGCGCAGCTGCCAGCACTTTGACCTCCACGCCAAAGTCACGTAATTTTTTCTCAATCAAGCGGCTGGTGAACTCAATCGTTTCTGCGTCCACTGGGTCTAGCTTGAGTTGCGAGGCATCAAGCAACTCAACCTGCGGCAAGCGGGAATCGGGTAAATCATTGAACAAGGGCTTTTGCCGCTCACGTGCGACACGCTCACTTTTGGGGGGCGCTGGTTCAGGCTCAACAACGATACGCACGGGGTGAGCAGGTATGTCTGCGTTCTCATCACGCTCCCACACCATGTCTTTTTCACGCGCTCTGGCTGCTGCTTCGCCCAATGCCAAGTCTTGGGCAATTTCACGTTTCTCGCGCTGCTGTTGAATCAAACCATCAATCGCTGAGCCCATTTTTTCAGCAAGTTCAATCCAAGAAAAACGAAACACCCACGATAAACCAATGACCATGAAGACAATGAAAACCAGACCAGAACCATTGAAGCCGAGCCAGCTGTTGGCGGTACTGCCTACCAAGTAACCCAAAACACCACCCGCATGGTGGCCGGGCAATTGACTTTCAAAGCGGTAAAGGCGGGTGAACTCCAACCCTGTGCTCGAGAGCAGCAGCATAGCCAAGCCACTCCAAAAGGCCCATCGCGTCAATCGCCAAATGTGGGGGTCCGCATCTACATCTACTTCGCTGCGCAAACGCTTGGCCAGGGCAGACAACCAATTAACCAAGCCTGCCAAATAGCACCAAAACACCGAATAACCCAGCAAGAAAAATGACAAGTCGCTGACAGCGGCGCCAACTCGCCCGCCCCAGTTGCGAATATGCGGGTTAGAACCCGAGGTCGTCCAAGCTGGGTCAAGCGCAGAATGGCTGACGATGGCCAACAGCCAAAAAAGCAAAACCACGAACCCGACGGCTAAAGCAATTTCTTGGATAAACCGTTGCCAACCCGTCATCTCGGGCGGTTTTTCACGGGTATTGTTGAGTGTGTGCAATGTATAAGTCATGACAGAAGCGAAGCTTAACAGGGGCGTCCCAGCAGACAATGACAGCAAGCCCTAAAATTATCGCTTACCGTGACAAACTTCTTGTTCACGCTTTCGGCTCAAAGACTTATATTCCATGACCTCCCCCCAACACAGCAAAGTTCTTATTTTGGGCTCTGGCCCTGCCGGCTACACCGCCGCCGTTTACGCCGCGCGTGCCAACCTTCAACCCACGCTCATCACCGGCATGGCACAGGGCGGTCAATTGATGACCACCACCGAGGTGGATAACTGGCCCGCCGATGTCCATGGCGTTCAAGGACCCGATCTGATGCAGCGGTTTTTGGAACACGCTGAGCGCTTTAATACCCACATGGTGTTTGACCATATCAACAAGGTTGACTTCTCTAAGCGTCCTTTCACTTTGTTTGGTGACAGCGGCACCTACACCTGTGACGCCCTCATCATCGCCACAGGCGCCTCGGCCAAATACTTGGGCCTGCCATCCGAGCAGTCGTTCATGGGGCGCGGCGTTTCGGGTTGCGCCACCTGCGACGGTTTTTTCTACCGCGATCAGGTGTGCTGTGTGGTCGGTGGTGGCAACACCGCCGTGGAAGAAGCGCTTTACCTCTCCAACATCGCCGCCAAAGTTCACCTGATTCACCGCCGCGACAAGTTCAAGGCTGAGGCCATCATGATCGACAAACTCATGGACAAGGTCAAAGCAGGCAAGATTGTGCTGGAAGTGCACAGTGTGCTGGAAGAAGTTTTGGGAGATGCCTCCGGCGTCACCGGCGTTCGCTTGAAAAGCACCTTGGACAGCAGCACCCGCGATTTAGCGGTCCACGGCTGCTTTATTGCCATTGGTCACCAACCCAACACTGGTATTTTTGAAGGCCAGTTGAGCATGAAAGATGGCTACATCATCACCCAAAGCGGCTTGCAAGGCATGGCTACACAAACCAGCGTACCCGGTATTTTTGCGGCTGGGGATGTGCAAGACCACATTTACCGCCAAGCCATCACCAGCGCAGGAACGGGTTGCATGGCGGCCTTGGATGCGCAGCGCTTTTTAGAGCAATAAAACCGATTTAAGATCGCCAAGGGGTTTCAGGCTACAATCTTTGGCTTTGAGGATTTTCATCCAGGGGATACCGCCCCCCATTTGGCGAGGTCAAGCCTGACCACTGCTTGTTGTCAGGCTGTTAGTAAAAGGAGTGTCTGAATGGCACGCGTATGTGAAGTCACGGGCAAAGGCCCCATGGTCGGAAACAATGTTTCCCACGCCAACAACAAAACCAAGCGTCGTTTCATGCCCAATTTGCAATACCGCCGTTTCTGGGTGGAAACCGAAAACCGTTGGGTGCGTTTGCGCGTTTCCAGCGCTGCATTGCGCTTGATCGACAAAAAAGGCATTGACGTCGTGCTCGCAGACATGCGCGCTCGCGGTCAAGCTTAATTTTTTTACCGACTTCGAAAGGACTTCATCATGGCTTCCAAAGGCGGACGCGAAAAAATCAAGCTGGAATCAACTGCTGGCACCGGTCACTTCTACACCACCAGCAAAAACAAGAAAACCATGCCCGAGAAAATGTCGATCATGAAATTTGATCCCAAAGCTCGCAAGCATGTGGAATACAAAGAAATCAAGCTGAAGTAATTCAGCCGTTGAAACAAAAAACCCGCTTAGGCGGGTTTTTTTACGACCTATAAAAGTGTCTTAGTGCCGCCAGCGGTAATAGCCTAAGCCAAAGTTAAATGTAAATGGCAGGGGGTTGCCGTAATAGTAAGGCGGCGAATACGGCAGAACGTAAACGGGATTGGTCAGCACCTGAGGCGGGGCTTGCAAGTAAATCACTTGCGGCGCTGGTGGCAAAGGCGGCGTTGGTGTTGAAGCTGAATAGGTAGGCGTGATTTGCAATGTCACATAGGAGCCGGGATCGTAGGGCATTTGCACGGTGTATTGCTTGCCTGCATACTCGTAAACCACATTGAAAGTGGTGTGCATGACCACCTCGCCATTGCTGTTGACGATGGTCGAAGGCGATACAAAGGGCGTGCTTGAGATGACTCTGGCTTGCTCTTGGGACCAAGCACTGAATACACACAAAAAACTTGCCACTGTCAGGCATCTAAAAAATGGGTGCATAAATAGCCTTTGTGATTTGATAACTTAATGAAGAAGGAAATCTGCTGCTTTTTCTGCCAGCATGACGGTAGCCGCATTGGTGTTGCCGCTCACCAAAGTGGGCATGACCGAGGCATCAATCACACGCAAACCCGATACCCCTTTGACCCGTAATTGAGAATCAAGTACCGCTGTGGCGTCATGCTCAGCGCCCATTTTGCAAGTGCCTACAGGGTGATAAATCGTGTCAGCACGCTGACGGATATACGCCTCCCATTGCGCGTCGGTTTGTATGTCTGTGGTGTAAATTTCTTTACCTCGGTAGGCCTCAAGAGCCGGTGCTTGCATGATGGTGCGTAACTTTTTAGCACCCTCAACCATCAAGGCTATGTCTCTGTCGTCGCTTAAGAAAGCCGGGTCTATCAACGGTGCATCAAAAGGGTCTCGACTGTTCAAGCGAACACTGCCTCTAGAGTGTGGTCTGAGCACACATACATGGCAGGAGTAGCCATAGCCCCAATGCAGGCGACGGGCATGGTCTTCAACACGTGCTACAACAAAATGAAATTGGATGTCGGGTCGCTTAGCATCTGGCGCACAACGAACAAATGCGCCTGCTTCTGCATAAGGCGTTGCCACTATGCCGGTTCCATCTTTGCGCCATTGAGCAATACCTTTCAGGAGTTGCCAAGCAGCACCTGGGGCAATGCCCAGTACATCGCTTCTTAAAGAGTGGTACCCCAAAGTGACGTCCAAATGGTCTTGCAAGTTCGCACCTACACCCTGTAAATCTTTTTTCACCTCGATGCCTAGAGACTGCAAATGATCACATGGACCAATGCCACTGAGCATCAAAAGTTGGGGCGACTGAAATGCGCCAGCACACAAGACTACCTCGGCTTTGGCGTGTACCTGCAGTGCATGAGAGCCGCGCCGGTACGCCACACCACTTATGCGGTGCTCACGCCATAGAAGTTCAGTGGCATGCGCACCCGTCAAGACCGTGAGATTGGGGCGTTGGGCCATGATGGGGTGCAAAAACCCAGCTGCTGCTGAACACCGCTCCCCATTGCGCTGGTCGTCCCAAAACTGGGTGACCTGATGCAAACCAGCGCCTTCTTGTTTCGGGCCATTGAAATCTTCGTTCAGATCAATTCCGCACTGCTGAGCGGCTTGAATCCAAGCCGCAGACACCTGATGGGGCGACTGCTGAAATGCCACAGACAAAGGCCCGCCTGTGCCGTGCCATTCACTGTTGCCACGTTGGTTGTTTTCCGAGCGCTTGAAGTAGGGCAGTACATCTTTAAAGCCCCAGCCCTCACAGCCCAAGTCGCGCCAGCCGTCGTAGTCCTCTCGCTGGCCACGCACATACAACATGGCGTTGATAGCGCTAGAGCCTCCCAAGGCTTTACCGCGAGGCTGGTAGCCACGCCGACCTCCCAAGCCCACTTGGGGTGTGGTTTCAAAAGCCCAGTTATTGATTTTGAGTGGTTTGCCAGGCAACATGAGGGCAGCCGCCATGGGCGCACGGATCAACACATCACGGCCATCGCCGCCAGCCTCTAACAAACACACAGTAACGCTAGGATCGGCACTTAAACGATTGGCCAAAGTAGCGCCAGCGGAGCCGCCGCCCACAATGACATAGTCGAACTGGGGAGTGGTCATCCCATGCGCGCTGTGCGCAATTGCAAAGAAAAGTCGCGCAAAGCGGCAACTCCGCTTTCCTCGGCACGCCTGCACCAAGTTTGCAAGTCCAGAGCCAATTGCGCCTGTGTCGCATGGGTATTGAGCCAAAGCTGACGCAACTCTTCGCGCATACGCACCATGGTGTCCACATCGGGCAAAGCAGCACGGGCTTGGGCCAAGAGTGAGCGGAATTGCTCGGGCACTTGAACCTCATCGCGGTGCATCCAACGGCGCGCCGCGCTCAAGACTGCTTCGGTAGGCAACTTGGGTAGATTGGCAACCTCTTGCTTTAAGGCTAGCTTGAGTTGAGCGGCAAAACCGGCCATCACCTCGTAGCGGTTAGCAATCAAGGCCTCCAAGGTTTTTTCATCGGCGACTGGCTTGGCATCGGCATAGAGCAATTTGGGTGGTGTCTTTTTCACTGAGGCCAACCCCAGTGTTTCCAAGATGCGGATGTACAACCAGCCAATATCGAATTCGTAAGGCTTGACAGACAATTTGGCCGAGGTGGGGTAGGTGTGGTGGTTGTTGTGCAACTCTTCACCACCAATGAGGATGCCCCAAGGCGAGATATTGGTGCTGGCGTCGGGTGCTTCAAAATTGCGGTAGCCCCAGTAGTGGCCTATGCCATTGATGACACCGGCCGCCGTGACGGGAATCCACATCATTTGCACCGCCCAGATGGTCGCGCCAATGGCACCAAACAAAGCCAAATCGATGATGAGCATCAGCCCCACACCTTGCCAAGTGAAGCGCGAATAAATGTTTCGCTCTAGCCAATCGTCAGGCGTGCCATGGCCGTATTTACGCAAGGTTTCTTCATTTGCCGCTTCAACACCATACAGCTCTGCACCTTGCCAAAACACCTTTTTAATGCCAAACACCTGGGGGCTGTGCGGATCTTCCTCGGTTTCACACTTGGCATGGTGTTTGCGGTGAATCGACGCCCATGCCTTGGTGGTCATGCCGGTGGTCAACCACAACCAACAACGGAAAAAATGCGCTGGCAGCCAATGCAAATCTAAAGAGCGATGCGCTTGATGACGGTGCAAATAAATGGTGACGGCTGCAATGGTGACGTGGGTCATGGCCAGCGTGATGAGCACCAATTGCCAGCCACTCAGTTGCCATGTGCCATAAGCCAGCCAATTCAATACAACATCCAGCCAAGGCCAAGCAGGTAACAGCATACGAATCCTTTAGTGCAAATTTTTGTCTATTTTAAGCAGCTGTCCATGCAGCCGCAAAGAACCCATCGGTGGCATGGCGATGCGGCCACAGACGCAAATACAAATCATCGGCGGTGCACAAAGTTGCTGCTTGATCCACATCAAGCTCAGTCAACAAGTCCTTGACGGGCAAAGGCTTGAAGTTGGGATGGGCTGCACTGAAAGCTTGGGCAATCTGCTCGTTTTCCTCAAGCAACAAGCTGCAGGTGGCATACACCAAGCGACCACCAGGTTTAAGTAAACGTGCGGCACTGGCCAAAATCGCCGCTTGCTTGACGCTGAGTTCGGCAACAGCCTCGGGAGTTTGGCGCCATTTCAAGTCGGGATTGCGACGCAAAGTGCCCAAACCGGTGCAAGGCGCGTCCACCAGCACACGGTCCATCTTGCCGCGTAAGCGCTTGATACGCTCATCGCGTTCATGGGCAATCGCCACAGGGTGAATATTGGATAACCCGCTACGAGCTAAACGAGGTTTCAAAGCATCTAAGCGATGTGCGGACGTGTCAAATGCGTACAAGCGACCAGTGTTGCGCATGGATGCACCCAGCGCCAAGGTTTTGCCGCCTGCACCTGCACAAAAATCAGCCACCATCTCACCGCGCTTGGCATCCACCAACAGCGCTAACAATTGCGAACCCTCGTCTTGCACTTCGATCAAGCCCTTTTCAAAAAGCGCTAACTTGCTAAGGTTGGGTTTGGCGTTCATGCGCAAGCCCCATGGAGAAAACGGCGTAGGTACAACCGCAATGCCATGCTTTTCCAGTTCAGTCTGAACATCGGCGCGTTTGGCCAGCAGGGTATTCACCCGCACATCCAAGCCCGCGGTGTGTTGCAAGCTCTCGACCAAGGGCCAAAACTCGTCGCCCAACTGCGCCTGCAAAGCTTGGGCTAACCAAGGCGGCAAATTATGTTGATGTGGCGCCAGAAAAGCGTCATCAGTGGCAGCATCGCAATCGGCCAACCACTTGAACTCCATCTCGCTCATGGCGGCTTTCATGAAGCCGCGGTCCCCATGAATAGCTTGGGGTTGCTGCAGTTTGGCTTGCGCATCCAAGTAAGCTGCCCATCCCAAGATGGCTAAGCGCCGCTCTTTGACGCCTGTGCCAGATTTGGCCAAGTGTTCGAACCGCAGTTTTTGACGCAACACGTTGTAGCCGGTTTCGGCCAAGACGCCACGCTCACGCGGGCCTAGGGCCATTTGTTTGCGTTGGTCACGAAAGTATTTGGAAACCACGCTGTCGGCAGGGTGGTCAAAGCGAAGCAGCAAACGGGTGAGTTCGGTGCAAGCGTCTAACAAGGCTTTTGGATGCATGCACGGATTATCGGCTTTGCCAGATAAGCTTTATGCTTGGCTGCCATGTCAGACACCGACCTCACACCCTTACCCGTCCTGCCGCTCGGGCCTTATATGCACTACAAAGGCCTGCGCTATGAAGTGCTGGGCGTGGTGCGCCACAGCGAAACCCTAGAGCCTTTGGTGCTGTACCGCGCCGAATACGGTGAACGGGGTCTGTGGGTGCGGCCGTTTGCGATGTTCACCGAAGAGGTGGTGATTGAAGGCGTGAAGCAGCCGCGCTTCACGCCGCGCACACCTTAAGCAAACACGCCCGCAGTCTCTTGCATCTGCGCCGACACTTGACCTAAGTGGTGCAAGCTGTCGCCCAAACTGAGTTCGATTTGCGTCAAGCGTTTGAAGCAGTGGCTGACGATGTACTCATCGGTCACACCAATGCCACCATGCAACTGCACCGCTTCTTGGCCCACATGTCGGGTGGAGCGCCCGATTTGAAATTTGGCACGTGACACCGCCAGTGAACGCTCAGCGGCTGGTGCATTGAGTTTGAGCGTGGCGTAATAGCTCATGGAGCGGCCCAACTCGAGTTGCATTTTCATGTCGGCCACGCGGTGGCGCAGCGCCTGGAAGCTGGCAATCGCCACGCCAAACTGTTTGCGGGTGTTCATGTACTCCACGGTGATGGACAATGTTTTCTCCATCAAACCCACAGCTTCGGCGCACAAGGAAGTGGCACCCACATCCACCGCCAATTGCAAAGCCGCCAAGCCGTCTTGGCTGATGAGTTGTGCGGGGGCGTCTTTCAAATGCAATTCACTCATGCGACTGCCGTCTTGCGCAAGGTAGGCTGGTGCCGTGTCGGTGGCCGCACTGCGCGGCACCAAGAACAGGGCAAGCCTTCCATTCACCGTGGCAGGCACCAAAAACCCATGGGCGTGATCACCGACCGGCACCAAGCTTTTGTGTCCGTTGATGTGCCAAGCGCCGCCCACTTGCTTTGCCGTGGCTTGGCATTTATGCAAGTCGTAGCGAGCACCTTTTTCATGGTGCGCCAACACCAGCAAGGCTTGGCCACCGGCCAAGCGAGGCAGCCACTCGGTTTTGAGGTCTTCGGGCGCATAAGCTTGCAGCACCGCGGTGCTGATCCAGGTGTGTGCCAAGGGTTCCAACACCATGCCCCGCCCCAACTCCTCCATGGCCACCATGCCCTCGGTGGGGCCCATGGCCATGCCGCCATAAGCGTCTTGCACATACAGGCCGCACAAACCCAACTCAGCCATGGCTTGGTAGGCGCTGGCGGAAAAACCACCTGCGGCCACCACGCTGCGTCGTTCGTCAAAGCTGTAGGCCTTGTCCACCCATTTGCGAACCGCGTCGCGCAGTTGCGATTGTTCGTCTGAAAAATCAAAGTCCATGGTTCACCCCAAAACGGTTTGCGCAACGATGTTGCGTTGCACTTCATTCGAACCGCCATAAATGGTGGTCTTGCGCATATTGAAATAGGTGGACGCCAAAGGCGCACAGTGGGCCGCACCCACATGGTCGCCTTGCCAACCGGCGTCCATCGCTTCTTGGATGAAGGGCAAGCTGAAAGGACCAGCGGCCATCATCATCAACTCGCTGTAGCGCTGCTGAATTTCGGAGCCGCGGATTTTCAAGAGGCCTGCAATGTCCAGAGACTGCTTGCCGGACTTTTCTGCGCTCAAGACGCGCAGCACCATCATCTCCAAGGCAATGACGTCGACTTCGAGCTTGGCTATTTCGTCGCGAAAGCGCATGTCATCCCAAACACCTTCGGCTTTGGCGATGCGCTTTAAGCGCTCCAACTCTCGCTTGGCGCGGTTGACATCAGCGATATTGGTGCGCTCATGCGCCAGCAGGTATTTGGCGTAATTCCAGCCCTTGTTTTCCTCGCCAATCAGGTTCTCGGCGGGCACTTCCACGTTGTCAAACCAGACCTCGTTGACTTCGCATTCGCCGTCCAGCAATTTGATGGGACGCACACTCACACCCTTGGACTTCATGTCGATCAGCAAAAACGAAATGCCGGTTTGCGGCTTGCCCTCGGTGCTGGTGCGCACCAAGCAAAAAATCCATTCGCCAAACTGGGCCAAGGTGGTCCAGGTTTTTTGGCCGTTGACGATGAATTTGTTGCCCACACGCTCGGCGCGGGTTTTGAGTGAGGCTAAGTCCGAACCCGAACCAGGCTCGCTATAACCTTGGCTCCACCACACATCGCCGCTGGCAATGCCCGGCAAAAAGCGCTGCTGTTGCTCGGGCGAACCAAACGCCATGATGACGGGCGCCACCATGACGGGGCCAAATGGCACCACGCGTGGCGCACCGGCCAAGGCGCATTCCTCTTCGAACAAATGCTTTTGTACTTCGCTCCAACCTGGGCCGCCAAATTGTTGGGGCCAGCCGTAGCCCAACCAACCCTTGGCGCCCAAAATTTTGGCCCAAGACTGCATGTCCTCGCGGGTTAAGCGCAAGGCGTTATGCACTTTTTCGGAAATATTCTTCGGCAAATGTGCGTGTACCCATGTGCGTATCTCTTCGCGAAAAGCCTGTTCTTCAGGGGTGAAAGCCAAATCCATCAAGGGTCTCCAAGGCAATTTAGAACGGTCGTGCCATTTTGCGCGATTTTTCATGGCTGATTGAACCGTCCGCAGATAATCCCCGTCTATGCAAAACATTGTGGTTCTAATTTCTGGCGGCGGCTCCAATATGCTGGCCATCGCCCAAGCCGCCCATCTTGAACAATGGCAAGCGCGTTTTGATGCGCGTATCGCTTGCGTCATCAGCAACCGCCCCCAAGCAGCGGGCTTGGCCAAAGCCGCCAGCATGGGATTGACCACGCAAGTGGTGGACCACACGCTGTACCAACACCAATCCAACCCCCGCGATGCTTTTGACTCGGCTTTGATGCAAGCCATCGATACCCATCAACCCACTTTAGTGGTGCTGGCTGGTTTTATGCGTATCTTGACGCCTGGCTTTGTGGTGCATTACCAAGGGCGATTGCTGAACATTCATCCCTCTTTGCTGCCAGCTTTTCCGGGGCTGCATACCCACCAACGCGCCATTGACGCAGGTTGTGGCTTTGCTGGCGCCACGGTGCACCAAGTGACAGTGGATTTAGACGATGGCCCCATTCTTGAGCAAGCCGTGGTGCCAGTTTTGCCAGAGGACACGGCTGACAGCTTGGCGGCGCGGGTGCTCACGCAAGAGCATTTAATCTACCCTAGGGTGGTGGCGCAGTTACTAAGCCGCCAGCCTTGAATTACGCGGCAAATGCGCGGTTAAAAACTCCATCTGGTCGGCCAATATGCGGCGGTTGCGCAAGATGAAGTCTTCCCACAGCGTGGGTACATATGGGGTGTAGAGCAAGGGCATACGGGCTTGCTCAGGGGTGCGGTTGGCTTTGCGGTGGTTGCAAGCGCGGCAAGCGGTAACCACATTCATCCAAGTATCCAAACCATGCTGGCCAAACGGAATGATGTGCTCTCGGGTGAGTTCGGTTTCGTGGAAGTCGTCCCCACAGTAAGCGCAGATATTGCGATCGCGGGCAAAGAGTTTGCTGTTGGTCAAGCCGGGTTTGAGTTCAAACGGGTTGATGCCCGGCACACCCTTGGTGCCAATGATGCTGTTGACGGTGATGATGGATTGCTCGCCGGTGATGGCGTTATGACCACCGCGAAACACCGCGATTTGCGCACCGGCTTCCCAGCGCACTTCTTCCGCCGCGTAATGGATGACCGCTTGTTCCAGCGAAATCCAAGACTGCGGCAACCCTTGGGCTGACAGCTTCAACACCTTCAACATTCACCTCCACAGAGATCAAAGCGAGCACTGACGTCGATTCCTAGACAATATACCTTGTTTTCATGAAACATCTTTGTCAAGCTACCCTGAGCCATGCACATCTTTCGCGGCATTCAACATCCCAAACTGGCGCCAGCCTGCGCCGTCACCATTGGCAACTTCGATGGCGTTCACCGCGGCCACCAAGCCATGTTGGCTTTGCTGCGCAACGAAGCGCGGCATCGTGCTTTGCCCTCGTGCGTGATGACTTTCGAACCGCACCCGCGCGACTTCTTTGCGCAAAGCTTGGGCAAACCGGAGATGGCACCCCAGCGCATCGCCAGCCTGCGCGACAAACTCGCCGAACTTGAAGCTTGCGGCATCGACCAATGCTTGGTCATGCCTTTTAATGCTTGGTTATCTGGCCTGTCGCCTGATGATTTTGTGCAGCAGGTCTTGGTGAAAGGTTTAGGCACTCGCTACATCTTGGTGGGGGACGACTTTTGCTATGGCGCCAAGCGTGCCGGTGATTACGCCTCTTTATCGCTCAGTGGGCAAGAACTGGGCTTTGAGGTGGCAAGAATGAACAGCTATGAAGTGGCGGACCCCGCCCAAGCCCATGCCAGTGTTCGAGTGTCGAGTTCAGCGGTGCGTGAAGCCCTTGCGCAAGGGCGCATGTCTGATGCAGCGCAACTGTTGGGGCGTCCCTATGCCATCTCGGGCCATGTGGTGCATGGTCGCAAACTGGGGCGCGAATTGAAATGTCCTACTTTGAACCTGCGCTTCCCGCACGCTAAACCCGCGGCAAGTGGCATCTTTGTGGTGCTTGTTCATGGCTTAGCTGACAAACCCCTACAAGGTGTGGCCAATTTAGGCATTCGCCCCTCTCTAGACCCCAACGATGTCAATGGGGGTCAGGTACTGCTGGAAACCCATTGCTTAGATTGGCCTGCCTCACTCGGCATGGATGGGGGCTACGGTAAACTCATACAAGTGGATTTGCTCCACAAACTGCACGATGAACTGAAATATGACAGCCTTGAATCTCTGGAACAAGGCATCGCCCAAGACTGCATTGACGCACGTCAGTGGTTTAACTCATGACCGATACCTCAACCGACTACCGCAACACCCTCAACCTGCCCGACACGCCCTTTCCCATGCGCGGCGACTTGCCCAAGCGCGAACCGGCGTGGGCCAAGGCTTGGTCTGAGCAAGGGCTTTACAAACAACTGCGCGTGGCCCGCCACGGCCAACCGCTGTTTGTACTGCACGATGGGCCACCCTATGCCAACGGCAAATTGCACATTGGCCATGCGCTGAACAAAGTATTGAAAGACATGATTGTGAAAAGCCGCCAATTGGCGGGCTTTGATGCGCAGTACATCCCCGGCTGGGACTGCCACGGTTTGCCGATTGAAAACGCCATCGAGAAACTGCATGGCCGCAAACTCTCTAGAGACGATATGCAGGCCAAAAGCCGCGCCTTTGCCACCGAGCAAATTGACCAACAACGCGAAGACTTTCAGCGCCTTGGCGTCTTAGGCGACTGGGAGCGCCCCTACCGCACCATGGACCCGGCCAACGAGGCCGGCGAAATCCGCGCCTTCAAGCGGGTGATTGAGCGCGGTTTTGTTTACCGAGGTTTAAAGCCGGTGTATTGGTGTTTCGATTGCGGCTCGTCCTTGGCCGAATTTGAAATTGAATACGCAGACAAAAAGAGCGACACCTTGGATGTGGCATTTTTGTGCGCCGAACCCCACAAACTGGCCACGGCCTTTGGTTTGCCCAAGCTGGACAAACAAGCCTTTGCCGTCATTTGGACCACCACCGCTTGGACCATTCCTGCCAACCAAGCCTTGAACCTCAACCCCGAATTGACTTACGCCTTGGTCGACACCGCCAAAGGCTTGTACCTCTGCGCTGAAAGCTTGGTGGACAAGTGTTTGGAGCGCTGGCAGCTCAGCGGCAACGTGGTGGCCACTTGCAAGGGCCAAGCGCTGGACTTGATCGAGTTTCACCACCCACTCTCACATGTGGACGCAAGCTACCAACGTGTTGCACCGGTGTACTTGGCCGACTACGCCACTGCTGATGATGGCACCGGTATCGTGCACAGCGCACCCGCCTACGGCGTGGACGACTTCAACTCCTGCGTGGCGCACGGCATGAAGTACACCGACATCTTGAACCCCGTTCAAGGCAATGGTGCGTATGCGCCCGACTTCGCGTTGTTCGGTGGCCAACACATTTGGAAAGCCGTGCCAGTCATTTTGGAGGCGCTGAAAAACGCCGACCGCTTGATGGCCACGCACGGCATCACCCACAGCTACCCGCATTGCTGGCGACATAAAACACCTGTCATCTACCGCGCCGCAGCGCAGTGGTTTATTCGCATGGACGAAGGTGCGGGTGTGTTCACCGTCGACAAAGCGCCCAAGACGCTGCGTCAATTGGCGCTGGACGCCATTGAGCAAACCCAGTTCTACCCCGAAAACGGCAAAACCCGTTTGCGCGACATGATCGCCAACCGCCCCGACTGGTGCATTTCGCGCCAACGCTCGTGGGGCGTGCCCGTGCCTTTCTTTTTGCACAAAGACAGCGGCGAATTGCACCCACGCACCATGGCCATCTTGGACCAAGCCGCTGACATGGTGGAGCATGGCGGCATCGAAGCATGGAGCCGCGCCACGGTGCAAGACATCCTCACCCAATCTGGCGACCACCCCGAGGACTACACCAAGAGCACCGATATTTTGGAGGTGTGGTTTGACTCAGGAAGCACCTTTGAGCATGTGCTGCGCGGCAGCCACAAAGACGCTTACGACCGGCCGCCCTTCCATGAGAGTGGCCCCGAAGCTGATCTGTATTTGGAAGGCCACGACCAGCACCGTGGTTGGTTCCACAGTTCTTTGCTTTTGGGCTGCGCCTTGTACGACCGCGCACCCTACAAAGGCTTGTTGACCCACGGCTTTGCCACCGATGGACAAGGTCGCAAAATGAGCAAATCGCTTGGCAACACGGTGGTGCCGCAAGAAGTCACCGACAAACTGGGCGCAGAAATCGTGCGCCTGTGGGTGGCCTCCACCGATTACTCGGGCGACTTGAACATCGACGACAAAATTTTGGCGCGGGTGGTCGACACCTACCGCCGTGTGCGCAACACCTTGAAGTTTTTGCTCGCCAACACCAGCGACTTTGACTTCGCCAAAGATGCGGTGGCCTTGGCCGATATGCTCGAGGTCGACCGCTACGCTTTGAGCCGCACCGCTCAACTGCAAGCCGATATCGTGGGCCACTACAACGCGGCAAAAAAAGTGTTCGAGGGCGGTCACTTTGGGGTGTACGAGTTTCACCCCGTGGTGGCCAAGTTGCAGATTTTTTGCTCTGAAGATTTGGGCGCTTTCTATTTGGATGTGCTCAAAGACCGTCTCTACACCACCCAAACCGCGTCACACGCCAGGCGCAGCGCCCAAACCGCGCTGTGGCACATCACCCAAGCCATGTTGCGTTGGATGGCGCCATTTCTCAGCTTCACCGCCGAAGAGGCGTGGTACGTACTTGGTATGGGTCAAACCATCTTCAGTGACAGCTATGTCCACCTTCCCGAAGCAGATAAAGAACTGCTTGGCAAATGGTCACGCGTCCTCAAACTGCGTGAAGAGGTGAATAAAGAGATCGAGTTGGTGCGCAGCCAAGGCTTGGTAGGCTCTTCTTTGCAAGCCGAGGTGGATCTGACCTTGCCTGCTGCTGATTTAGCATTGCTAACAAGCTTGGGTGAGGATGTGCGTTTTGTGTTCATCACCTCGGCGCTGCGTTTACACGCTGGCGACGCTGTGGCTATTCAGGTCACGCCATCAGTCCACGCAAAATGCGAGCGCTGCTGGCATTACCGCGACGATATCGGTAGCGACTCAGCGCATGCCACTTTGTGTGGCCGATGCACCAGCAATTTGTTTGGTTCGGGTGAATCTCGCTTAGTCGCTTAAGGTCCATGGCCAAACCGTCTTCCCCGTCCCTGCTGCTGTGGTTGGGCATTGCCTTGGCTTTGTTGCTGGCTGATCAGTTCACCAAGTTACTCATTGTGGAAAGCTTTGCGTTAGGCGACAGCCAAGCGGTCACCACTTTTTTTAACTTGGTGCGGGTGCACAACAGCGGCGCGGCGTTTTCCATGCTCTCCAGCGCTTCAGGCTGGCAGCGCTGGTTCTTCACTGGCATAGGCGTGGCGGCCACGCTTTTCATTCTTTGGCTGCTGCGCAGCCACCCCACGCAAAAACTGTTTTGCTTTGCGCTGGCCTTGGTGTTGGGCGGCGCGGTGGGCAATGTCATCGACCGCTTGCTGTACGGCCATGTGATCGACTTCCTTGACTTTCACTGGGATTGGTTGTCGCCCGTGTTTTTTCAAGGCCACTTTCCCGCTTTCAATGTCGCCGACAGCGCCATCAGTGTGGGCGCGGTTTGTTTGATCTTGGATGAATTGATCAGGGTCCGCAAAAGCTGAACGCATCTGCAAACCCTCTCTGAAATTACACCGTCAAAATCGTACAACCCGTGGTCTTGCGGGCTTCCAAATCGCGGTGCGCTTGCGCCGCATCGGCCAAGGGGTAGCGCTGATCGATGTGGATTTTCACCTTGCCACTGCCCACCACCTCGAATAAATCGTCGGCCATTTGCTGATTGACTTCGCGGGTGGCAATATGCGTGAACAAGGTTTGTCGGGTCATGTAAATCGAGCCCTTGGCACCCAATACGCCAGGCGCAAAAGGCGCCACAGGTCCCGAGGCGTTGCCGAAACTGGCCATTAAACCAAACGGCGACAAACAATTGAGCGACTTCTCCCAAGTGTCTTTGCCCACCGAGTCGTAGACCACCTTCACGCCTTTTCCACCCGTGATCTCTTTCACACGGGCTTCGAAATCTTCTTTGGCGTAGTTGATGACATGGGCGGCACCGTTGGCTTTGGCCAAGGCGCATTTTTCATCGCTACCCGCCGTGCCAATGAGCTGGTAACCCAAGGCTTTGGCCCATTGGCAGGCAATGAGGCCAACGCCCCCCGCAGCTGCATGGAACAAGATGGGGTCACCCGCTTGCAAACCGGCTTGGGGCAAGGTGCGCTTGAGCAAATACTGCACCGTCAAGCCTTTGAGCATCATGGCCGCACCCGTGTCGAAATCGATGTTGTTAGGCAGTTTGCAGACGTTTTTGGCGGGCATTACCCGCGCTTCGCAGTAACTTCCAGGAGGCGCGCTGGCATAGGCCGCGCGGTCGCCAGCCTTCAAATGCGTCACGCCTGCACCCACGGCCTCGACCACGCCCGAAGCTTCCATGCCCAAACCATGGGGCATCTCCAGGGGATACAAGCCCGTGCGGTGGTAAACATCAATGAAGTTCAAACCCACAGCTTTGTGGCGTATGCGAATTTCACCAGGGCCTGTCTCTCCTACAGTTACATCAACGAGGTGCAGCTCTTCAGGGCCACCGGGTTTGTTGAAATGAATGGCTTTGCTCATGCGGATCTCCTAGGGGCAAATACGAAAAGAAAACCCACATCCTGCCATGAAATTGACAGGCTGTGGGTTAGAGTGTCACCCGCATGTCTGACAACACCTCCGCCCCCACCCCCGCCGCTGCCTCGCTTTTGACCCCCGCCACCATCGGCTTGTTACTGCTGCCGCCCTTGGTATGGGCGGGCAATTCCATTTTGGGCCGCGTGGTGGCCGACATGGTGCCGCCCATCACCTTGAATTTTTTCCGCTGGCTACTGGCTTTTTTGCTGCTTTTGCCGTGGGGATGGCGCTTACTCTTGCCCAGCAGTCCCTTGTGGCCGCACTGGCGGCGCTACGCGGTGCTCAGCTTGTTGGGCGTGGGTTGCTACAACAGCTTTCAGTATTTGGCCCTGCACACCTCCACCCCCATCAATGTCACGCTCGTGGCTTCGAGCGTTCCCGTGTTCATGCTGGCCATGGGCGCGGTGTGGTTCAAGCAGCACATCACACCGCGGCAATTGCTGGGGGCAGCCATGTCCATCGCTGGTGTGCTGTGCGTACTGGGGCGTGGCGACTGGCAAACCTTGCTGCGGGTTGAATGGGTGATTGGCGATGTGTATGTATTGATCGCTGTGCTGTGTTGGGCGCTCTATAGCTGGTTGCTGTCTCAACCCAAAGACCCTCCTGAGATTCGCAGCAACTGGGTAAATTTTTTAATGGCACAAATGGTGTTTGGTTTGCTGTGGTGTGGCGTCTGTACCGCTTTGGAATGGCACTACAGCAGTAACCCGCAGATTGAATGGGGCTGGCCACTGGCTGCTGCACTGTTGTATGTGGCCTTGGGGCCGGCCTTGTTGGCCTACCGCAGCTGGGGCTTAGGGATTCAGCGTGTGGGGCCCAATATCGCCAGTTTTTTTGCCAACCTGACACCCTTGTTTGCGGCGGTCATGTCCACTGTTTTGCTGGGCGACGCTCCGCACACTTACCACGGTGTGGCGTTTGTCTTGATTGCGGGCGGCATTGTGGTCTCTTCGCGGACAAACCAGTAAGTGTTGGGAATTGGATATAACTAAAAGTACTCATTTAAATGATAAAAATAAACTTTTAAGATTCAATAAACTTTTATTTTAAATTTTTACGACTTTGCCACTTTTGTAACCCTATTTATTGACATAACATCCTTTAAAAAGTGAATTAACTTGCTTTTTTAATTAAAAAGGAAAATTTATGCAATTCAAAAGAATGTGTTTTAAGTTGGGATTTGCCATGGCGCTATGGCATACCTCGCTGGGCTTGCTGGCACAGGCCCCAATACCCTCGCCACAAGACAATGTATTGAAATTATTTCATCAAACCGCTGACCGCAAACAACCGCAACGCTTGGTGGCCGAGCTTGATTTAGCGAGCTTGAAAAAACTTCCACAACACACCTTCACCACCCACACCCCTTGGTTTAAAGAACCTGTCACTTTCACCGGACCCTTGGTTCGCGATGTTTTGGCCAACGCCCAACTCAAGGGCAAAACTCTGAATGCCGTGGCGCTAGACAACTACAAATCCAAATTTCCTTTGAATGACGTGATGAATTTTGATGTCATCTTGGCGCACTCGATCAATGGCGAACAACTGACTCCCAAAAACAAGGGGCCGCTGTTCATCGTCTACCCTTACGACAGCAAAAAGGAATTACAAGCTGTGGTGTATTACCAGCGATCAGTTTGGCAACTCAAGGCACTGATCGTCGAATAAATACCTTATATGTTGAAAAACCTGAATACATGGACTTACAGCATACGGCTGTTTGTGGTAACTGCAGCGATCGCTGTGGCTATGGTTTTGCTGTTGACTTTCGAGTTGATACAAAGGCAGGCCCTGATTGCGCAAAGCAACCTAAGGGTTGACTCTCAAACAGCACCTGCTTTTTTACTTGACCGCGAATTTTTGCGACTCCAACACGCATTGGAGATGCATTTGTATAAAACTATTCCCCTGCCAAAGGATGAATTGCTCATACATCTGGACTTGCTGGAAAGCAAAGTAGACGTTATTCGCGAGTCCCCGGGTGCTGCTTTCATATTCAAAAATCCAGACAACGTCGATAGCGTTGCACAGATCAACGAATTTGTTCAACGAGCTAAACAAGAACTCAACCGATCAGACAGCCGTTCTAGCGAATTGCGTCGACTGCTTCAGGACATGGCCGATTTCTCTGCACAAACCCATTCTTTGGGCACCTCGGCAGACCTGATGGCTTCAATGCTGATGGAGGATCAATACGCCGAACTGATTGTGCAGAACCGCCAAATCACATCGATTACCTTGGCTCAATTGGTATTTCTGATGGCCACGGCCATAGGTCTTTTGTCACGTCACCGTAAGCAGCAGCAAGAAAAGCTTGCACTCACCAATTTGAACAATCAGTTGCGACAGGCTCAGCAAGCTGCTGAATCTGCTAGTCGTGGCAAAAGCCTCTTCTTGGCCAATATGAGCCACGAGTTGCGCACGCCATTCAATGGCATCGTGGGTATTTTGAATGTGCTGGCGACAACGCCCCTGAGCCCGCAGCAAGCCGATCTGATCCACACGGTCAATAATTCTGCTGGACATTTCTTGAAGCTGCTCAACGATATTTTGGATGCGTCTGCACTTGAGTCGGGCAAGATGAACATCCAAGCTGAAGAGGTGGATTTGCGAAGCATCATGCTAGATGTGCACGCCATCATGCTGCCGATGGCAATTCAAAAAGAACTTGACTTTGCACTTCACGATTTACCGACAGCGGCTTTTTGGGTCAAATCTGATGGCACTCGCTTGCGCCAGATCTTGCTTAATTTGTTGAATAACGCCATCAAGTTCACCGATAAAGGCCAGGTCAGTCTGCAATTTCAGACATCCGCCAACCCCTCAGGGCAGCAGTTTTTTGAATTTGCGGTGACAGACACTGGTATCGGGCTGAACACCGAATCACTGAGCAAATTGTTCCAGCGCTTCTACCAAGTCGATTCCGGTTTATCCCGCCGCTTCTCTGGTGCAGGCCTTGGGCTTGAAATTTCCCTAGGGCTGGCACGTATGTTGAATGGCGAAATCGAGGTCCAAAGTCAGCTGGGGCAAGGTTCGACATTTCGGGTGAAGCTACCCCTGGTAAAGCACACGCCTGCCATCACCGAAGTTTTGCCTCCCAGTGAAGACTACCTCTCAGCTTCAAATGACATCAGCCTGCGGATACTGGTCGCTGATGATCACCCAGTGAATCAGAAATTTTTAGCATTTTTACTGCAACGCATGGGCCATACCGCGACCTTTTGTGACAACGGTGAATTGGCCTTGCAAGCTTTGCAAGAAACGGACTTTGACGTGGTATTGATGGACATCCATATGCCCGTGATGGATGGCTTAACGGCCACCCGCAGAATACGCGCCCTACCAAGTGAAAAATCTCAAATACCTGTGATTGTGTTGAGCGCAGACGTGTACAAGGAAGCACGTGACAGTGCAGCGACTGTTGGGGTAAATGCCTTTATTCCTAAACCGGTTCAGCCTCAGGAATTGCAAAGCACTTTACAACTGCATGTGCTGTCCAAACGAGAACAGGCACACAGCCTCAGCCTGTGAACATCACGTTAATGCGAGCGACATATTTAGACACCTCGCCGCTGACTTGGCAACCTATGTGACGCACCGAGTCCATGCCAAAACCATGGCGGAAAAACAAAGCCGAACCCTTGCGAGGCGACACATCGACCCAGGTGCCATCGGGTCGGAATAAACGTGTATTACCCCCTTGCACCCCGTCCTCTGGGCCGTTGAGGTACAGCAGCATGGTCAAACCAGAACGGATGTGTGAAGGCCATTCCAGCATCTGTTGGCGGTCGTCGCTCAGGCTGTAGCCAGGCCAAGCGCCATCGGTGTGCAAATTGAAGACATCTTGATCGTCGTAGCGGTACATATTGATGCGCCGGCTCAACGCGCAGAACAACACCTCGCCTTGCAATATGGGCGGCAGCAAATGGCCGATGCGCTCGAACATAGGGCCAAGCAACTCTTCATCAGCTACCCAATGCACCGATTTGTTCATGCGCATACCCGGCGGCGTGGCGATGCCAGGGGCTTCCTCGCGAAAGCCCATGCGCTCGCTGGCCGTGACAATGGCGTCAGCTTCAACTGCCGTGACAACGGGGTCGATAGCAAACGCCAACAGGCCGCCCAGATCAATATCGCGTCGTTGGGCGGGTGTGTCAGGTGCTGCGCCTAAACGTAAAGGTTCAGGAGAGGCCTCAAACGCGTACACCGGCGTCATGGGCACCACGCCACCCATGGGCAAGGAGCCAGGCAGATGCGCTACTGCACGATGGGCAGGCCACAGCGAACCGTCCACGGGGCTGTGCACAGGACTTGCCAACATCAGTGCGTTCCTGGAAAGGCTCCGCCGTCGATCAAAATGTTTTGACCGGTGATAAAGCCTGCATGTTGGCTACACAAAAACGCGCAGGTTTGGCCAAACTCATCGGGGTGACCAAAGCGCTGAGCAGGTGCCATTTTTTTACGGGCTTCGGCCAAAGCTTCGATACTTTGACCCGTTTTGGTTGCGGCACCCGCCAGCGTGGTTTTCAAGCGATCGGTGTCAAACGCACCAGGCAATAAGCTGTTGATGGTGACATTGTTGCCAGCCAAAGCAGTGGTGCGCGACAGACCCGCCACAAAACCCGTCAAGCCACTGCGAGCGCCATTGGACAAACCCAAAATATCGATAGGTGCCTTGACCGCGCTGGACGTGATGTTGACGATGCGACCAAAGCCACGAGAGGCCATGCCATCCACCGTGGCTTTGATGAGTTCGATGGGTGTGAGCATATTGGCGTCGACCGCTTTGATCCAAGCTTCGCGGTCCCACTCACGAAAGTCGCCAGGCGGAGGGCCACCCGCATTGGTCACCACGATGTCGTAGTTTTTGCCGGGTCCACCAGCCACCGACCAAATAGCTGCACGCCCTGCTTCGGTGGTGATGTCTTGGGCAACTGTCAACACAGTCACGCCCAGCAAACGCAGTTTGTCAGCGGAGGCTTGCAAGGCATCAGCGCCACGCGACACCATCACCACATTCACCCCGTTTTGCGCTAGCGCAGTGGCGCAACCCAAGCCCAAACCCTTGCTGGCACCACCCACCAAAGCCCATTTACCTTTGATTCCTAAATCCATTATTTATCTCCATAACGAGAAGCCAGATACACACCACCAAGCACCAACACGGTACCCAGACCAATCCACGCATTCAGGGGCTCACCCAACACCCACACACCCAAGGCCAGTGTCGACAGGGGGCCAATCATGCCAGTTTGCGAGGTGAGCGCAGCACCTATGCGCTCGATCGCCAACATCACCATCAACACAGGAGCCACTGTACAAGCCGTGGCATTGAGCAAACCCCACCACCACACCTCCACCGGTATCACGGTATTGAGCGGCCGCAGCAAGGCAAATTGTGCCAAACAACACACACACGCTACCGATGAGGCCCAACCCACCAAACGTATCGAGCCCAAGCGATTGACCACCTCACCGCTGAACATCAAATACAAGGCATAGCTCAAGGCGCTGGCCAACACAAACAAGGCACCCGTCACCGCATCGGGACCTGCCAAACTTACCTCATGGCCAAACACCAACAGCACACCCGCGTAACTGACCGCCATAGCCAAGGCGCGGATGGGGCGAACACGGCGCTTGTAAAGCAAGGCACTCAAGAGCAGCACCAAGGTGGGGTTCAAATACAAAATCAACCGCTCCAAGCTGGCTGTGATGTATTGCAAACCTAAAAAATCCAAAAAACTGGCCAAGTAGTAACCCAGCACACCCAAGACAATGATGATGGGCGCGTCACGCCACTGCAAAGGGTTTTCTTTGGCATGGGTACCTCGTGAAGCCCACCATGCCAGCGCCACAAACATGGGCAGCGACCACAGCATTCGCACCATGATGACGGTGACAGCATCCACGCCATAGCGGTAAGAGAGTTTGACAATGATGGCCTTGCCGCTGAACGTGATGGCACCCGCCAGCGCCAACAGCACACCGCTGGCATGGGGCGACAGGCGAGGTGTCGCCATCGCTGTAGAGTTAGTCAAAACCTAAAAACCCGCGACCAACCCATCGCGGCGGGAATCGCTGGCAGCCACATAACCTTGAACTCTAGGGTCGCCCATGCGCCAAATGAACTGGCCCGAGCCAAAGTCTTGGTAGCTGTCGTTAATGACTTCCATTTGATGACCCAAGGCTTGCAAACCTTTGACGGTTTGCGGGTCCATTGCCGACTCGACATTGATGACCAAGCCTTCGTTGTAGCGCCAACGCGGCGCATCACATGCCGTTTGCGGGTTCTGCTGGTAGTCCAGCATACGCACCAAGGTTTGCACATGGCCTTGGGGTTGCATATTGGCGCCCATCACGCCGTAGCTCATCACCGGTTGGCCATCCTTGGTGAGGAAAGCCGGAATGATGGTGTGGAAGGGCCGCTTGCCAGGTGCCACCAAATTGGCGGGGTTGTGCCCACCTGCGCGAACCGCAAAAGCATGTCCTCGGTTTTGCAAGCTGACACCAAACTCAGGCTCGACACAACCCGAGCCAAAGCCCATGTAATTGCTTTGGATGAAGCTGACCATCATGCCGTTTTCATCCGCAGCAGTGAGGTAAATTGTGCCGCCCTTGGCAGGGTTGCCCGCTTTGAAGTCTTGCGCCTTTTTCATGTCAATCAGGCCAGCGCGTTGCTTCAAGTAAGCGGGGTCTAACATCTGTTGGGCCGTGACTTCCATGCTGGCTTCATCGGCCACATAGCGGTACACATCGGCAAACGCCAATTTCATGGCCTCGATTTGCAGATGCTGCGAATCCACGCCATCAAGGGTTAAGGCGGCCAAATCAAAGTTACCCAAAATACCCAAGGTAATGAGTGCAGCAATGCCTTGCCCATTGGGAGGGATTTCATGCAGGGTGTGGCCACGGTAGTTTTGCGCAATCGGTGTGACCCAATCGGCTTTGTATGCGGCAAAGTCGCTGGCCTTTAAGCTGCCGCCATGTGCCTTGGAGAACTTCTCCAAGGCATGGGCAATTTCACCGCCGTAAAACGCTTGACCCTTGCTGTTGGCAATGGCGCGTAAGCCCCGAGCAGCAGCCGGAAACTGGAACAACTCGCCCACCTGAGGGGCACGCCCCCTGGGCAGGAAATGCTCTGTAAAGCCTGGCTGAACCCGCAACTCCTCCACCGGTGCAGCCCATTTCTCTTGCACCACCACACTCAGCAAATAGCCACGCTCGGCGATCTCGATGGCTGACTGCATCAAATCGGCAAAAGGCAATTTGCCAAAACGCTCGCTCATCGCCACCCAACTGGCTACGGCTCCTGGTACGGTCACCGAATCGATGCCGCGCTTAGGGGGTTGCATCGCATCAAGGCCGTATTTATTTTGAAAATAGTCGGGCGTCCAAGCTTGCGGCGCTCGCCCAGAGGCATTCAAACCATGCAGGGCTTTGCCGTCCCACAAAATGCAAAAAGCGTCAGACCCCAAACCGCAACTGACAGGCTCGACGATAGTGAGAACCGCAGCCGCCGCAATGGCGGCGTCCACCGCATTGCCGCCTTGCCACAAGATACGCAAGCCCGCTTGGGCGGCCAAAGGGTGAGAGGTGGAAACGATGTTGCGAGCGAATACAGGAAGACGGGTGCTGGTGTAGGGATTGGAAAAGTTAAAGGTCATGATTTTTCGGTTTTAAGAACTTTGTAATGCAAACGACGGGTGATCCACCAGATCACCAAAGCAATAAACGGCACGGCCACGGCGGTGGCGATAGAGGGGTTTGGAATCCAGCCCTTGGCTTGCATGCCTTCGGCCATGTAGTGCACCAAACCGGCGATGTAGTAAGTGATAGCCGCCACCGACAAACCTTCCACCGTGGTTTGCAATTTCAGTTGCATACCTTGGCGTTTGTTCATCGCGGTCAGCAACGCTTGACTGCTTTGCTCTTGCTGAAAGTCAACCCGCGTTCGCAGCAAATTGCTCATGCGTGAAACCCGCTCGGACAACGCGGTTTGACGCTTGGCCACCCAGTCACAGGTGCTGCGGGCGGGGCTTAGGCGTCGCTCCATGAACTCGCCCACCGATTGAAAACCTGGCAAACGTGTTTCGCGTATGTCTTTGATGCGTCGGTCCACCAACTCGAAGTAAGCCTTGCTGGCAGAAAAGCGTGAATGCTGTGAGGCGTACAGACCCTCAACTTGCCCTGCCAAACGGGTCAGTCGGTCGAGCAACTCGGCCTCTTGGTCGTGGCTGGCGCTGCGAATGGCTTGCGCCAAATCGGCCAACTCTTGCTCGGCAGCGGCCAAGGGAGGGACGGCACTGCGCGCAATTGGCAAGCCCAGCAACGCCATCATGCGGTAGGTTTCGATCTCTAGCAAACGCTGCACCAAACGACCCAAGCGCCGCTGGGTAAGTTTGCCCACACGCAACAACATGCGCGAGCAACCACTAGGGTCGATTTGAAAATCGGTGTGCAAAGTTGCCGAGCCTTCGGCCAGCTGGCAAGCCACCAAGCTGTCTTCGCGAAATTGCTGGTGAAGCTCGTCGCGGTCTGACAAGTCCTCGGTGAGCTTGGCCCAAAGCTGGATATGCGCCAAGCATTCGCCCGGCAAAGCTTTCAACCACGCTTGTGGCAAACGGCGCATGGCCAAGTCGTAGTCTTCGCCTTTGGGCAGGCCCATGGGTGCGTCTGCCATGAAGGTCCAAGTAACGAACTCGGTGTGCAATTCCCAGCGCAGACGCCATGACCCCATGTCTACCCGCAAATGGTTGGCTTGTTCATCTGGCACTGGCAAATGGTGGTCGCGCAACAAGGCCGCCAAGTGTTCGCGGCTGGCTTGACGTGCATCGGCATCGGCCAGCATCACCACATGGCTGATGGCCAAGGGCGCGATCATGGGCTCGGGCGGGCGAGCATGCACCTCGTTGTGCAGTGCACGGCGCAAAGGATGTTCGTTAACCAACATGCGCATCAGTCTTCGACAAAGGCTTCTTCACGTTTAGACTTCACTGCCGGCAATAAGACCATGACCACCAAAACCAAGGCTGCCAATAACAAGGCTGCAGACAGGGGGCGGGTGATGAACACCGACCAATCGCCGCGCGCCAACTTCAAAGCACGTTTCAAATACTCTTCCATCATCGGACCCAGCACAAAACCCAATAACAAAGGCGCAGGCTCACAACCGAGCTTATGAAAAAGATAGCCCGCCAAACCAAAAGCGGCTACCAGCGCAATGTCAAACGTGGCGTTGTTGGTGGTGTACACCCCAATCGCGCAAAACAGCACGATGGCCGGAAACAGATAGTGGTAGGGAACGGTTAACAGTTTGATCCAAATCCCAATCATGGGCAGGTTCAACACAATCAGCATCAGGTTGCCAATCCACATGGAAGCAATCAAACCCCAAAACAACTCGGGGTTGACTGTCATCACCTGCGGGCCAGGCTGAATGTTGTGAATGGTCATGGCACCTACCATCAGCGCCATCACCGCGTTAGGCGGAATGCCTAAGGTGAGCAAAGGAATGAAAGAGGTTTGCGCACCGGCGTTGTTAGCGGCTTCAGGCGCAGCAACGCCGCGGATATTGCCTTGCCCCAACGGTACCTCACCTGCTTTGAGCTTGATTTTTTTCTCTAGCGTGTAAGCGGCAAAGGAGGCCAAGACTGCGCCGCCACCTGGCAATACGCCCAACACCGAACCCAAGGCGGTGCCGCGCAGTACCGATGGCATCATTTGGCGAAAGTCTTCACGGGTAGGCATGAGGCCTTGCACTTTGGCTGTGAAGACTTCGCGATCTTCGCCCGATTTGGCCAGGTTGGTGATGATTTCACCGTAACCAAACACGCCCATGGCCACCGCTACAAAGCCAATGCCGTCGGCCAACTCGGGGGTGTCCATGGTGAAGCGCGCCAAACCTGAGTTGACATCGGTACCCACCAAGCCCAGCAACAAACCCAAAATAATCATGGCAATGGCTTTGAGCAAGGACCCCGAAGCCAAAACCACCGCACCCACCAAGCCCAATACCATCAAAGCGCAGTATTCAGCGGGACCAAAGGCAAACGCCATCTCGGTCAAGGGCGCGGCAAATGCTGCTAACAACAAAGTGCCGACACAGCCTGCAAAAAACGAACCCAAACCTGCTGCGGCCAAGGCCGGACCGGCGCGGCCTTGTCTGGCCATTTGGTAGCCGTCTAGCGTGGTGACCACCGAGGACGACTCGCCAGGGAGGTTGACCAGTATGGCGGTGGTCGAGCCGCCGTATTGCGCACCGTAGTAAATGCCGGCCAACATGATCAAGGCCGACACAGGGGGCAAGGCATAGGTGGCAGGCAACAACATGGCGATGGTCGCCACGGGACCAATGCCGGGCAAGACGCCGATCAAAGTACCAAGCAAGCAACCCACCAAGGCATAGAGCAAGTTGATGGGGGTGGCTGCAACCGCAAAACCAGTGGCTAAGTTAGCAAGCAAATCCATAGGTGTCCTGTCTACACAGCCAAGAACGCTGGCCATACTGGCATGGCCAAGCCCAGCAATGCAATGAAAAGGCCATAACTGCCGGCGGCCAAAATGGTGGAAAGCACCAGCACATTACGAATTTGGAAGGATGTTTCGTCCGCCATGGCCGCAATCACTGTCAGCGCCAAGGTCGCCACCACCAAGCCCATGGAGGGCAAACCAATGCTTGTTACACCGCCGAGCAATGCACCGAAGGCCAAATTGGCACCCAAAATGCAGAGCAAGGGCCGCCAAGCGAAGTCGCCTATTTTGCCGCCATCAGGGGTTTCAACCACCAAGGAAAAGAACAAAATGAACGCGCCCAGCAGGGACAAAATCAGGCCCAATACCAAGGGGAAATAGCCAGGCCCCATCTGACTGGCAGAGCCAATGGTGTATGAGGACGCGCTGGCCCATGCAAAACCACCACCGATGGCAATGAACATCACGCCTGAAGCAAAGTCTTTTTCACTTTTGATCGACACAATACGAACCTTGGCAAAGAAGAGAGTGGATTGTCACCTAAACCGCTACCGGCTTGAGAACCTTGAGCCACAGCGGTGCTGGCAGTGCAAATCGTGCTTGTATCGCCTCAGCCCTGGTTTGCAAAAGCGCTCGATCAGGGCGCAGCACTTGAGCCTGCGCCAGCACCACGGTATTGCCCTCTTTGGTGGGCTTGAAAGCCCACACCGCTTGCTCGCCAAAGGCTTGGGTGATGTGCGCCAAGCTTTTGTCGAAACTGGAGGAACGGCCAAACAAATTCACCACCAGACAGCCTTGGGCGGTCAGCAATTGGCGGCATTGGGTGTAAAAGTCAGCGTCGTCCAGCACCGGCGCAGCCGCCTCATGGTCGTACAGGTCCACATGCAATACGTCGATCTGCCCGCGCCAGTAAGTGTGCGCTACCACCTCGGCGGCGTCGCCCAACACCACCGACAACTTGTCATCATCGGGAGACAGCGCAAACCAGCTGCGGCAAGCACCAATGACTTGCGGGTTGAGTTCGATGGCAGTGGTTTGCATGCCCAGCACCTTGTGGCAGTTTTTGGTGAGCGCCGCAGCACCCAAGCCCAACTGCATGGCATGAAGTTGATTTACAGCATCAGGCTCGACAAACAACAACCACGCTTGCATGCGCTGCACATAGTCCAAATGGATGGCGTTGGGTTTACTGGTCTCCATGGAACCTTGCACCCATACAGAGCCCAAATGCAAATAGCGCACCTTGCCATGCTCGGAGATATTGACTTGCGGTAAGAAAGGGGTGGCCATGGGGGGATTGTCGCCGCTCGTCATTGCGAGCGAAGCAAAGCAATCTCAAGGCGAGCGCAGTAGGCTCGCTTGTACTTTCGCTAACTGGCTAAAGCAGTCCCAACGCCGCCTTCACATTGGCGGTCGTAGCTTGCTGCAGCTCTTCCAAGCTGATGCCACGCAGATCGGCCAGCACTTGGGCGATGGTTGGAATTTGGCCGGGGGTATTGCGCCCCTGCGGCACACCTTGGGCACGCTCCTGTGCAGCCACATACAACCAATGCGGCGGGATGTCGGGCGCATCGGTCTCCAGCACCAAGGCAGACAGCGGCAATTGGGTCGCCAACAGGCGCAGTTGATTGGCCCTTTCAAACGTCAAAGCACCGCCAAAACCCAGTTTGAAGCCCATGGCGATGAACTGCTGAGCTTGCTGCAAACTGCCGTTAAAAGCATGGGCGATGCCGCCCTTGACTGGCGTTTGGCGCAAGCCTTTGAGCAGCAAATCAGCACTGCGCCGCACATGCAAGATGATCGGCAGACCATGCTCTTGCGCGAGCTTGAGCTGCGCTTTGTAAAACTGTTGTTGCCGAGCCATGTCCAAACCCGGCACAAATCCGTCCAAGCCGATTTCACCTACAGCCACCAAGCGCGAGTCACTTATGTGCTGTTGTAACGCATCACTCAAAGTTTGCAGGTCAGCATCACTGGCTTGTGGGGTGTAAAGCGGGTGGATGCCCAGCGCATAAACATCGTCATGCAGATGGGCGAGAAGACGCACCGCCTCAAAGTTCGCCGCCTGCACCGCAGGAATAACGCAGGTTCCAACCCCTGCGTGCTTAGCAGCAAGGCGCACCGCATCTCGGTCAGGCGCAAATTCAGGCGCATCGAGGTGGCAGTGGCTGTCGATCCAGGTCATGGGGAGATTGTCGCGGGCATAGCGATAAGCCCTCATTGCGAGGAGCAAGGCGGCGAAGCAATCCTTGTGTAGGTGCGTGCCGCAGGCTAGACCAAGCGCCCCGCCACCAAACGCAGTTGCCTGTCGCAAAGCGCCGCCAAGCGCTCATCATGGGTAACCACCACAAACGCCGTGCCTTGTTGCCGTGCTAACTGCAGCATCAAGGCAAACACGCTGTCGGCGGTGGCGCGATCAAGGTTGCCCGTGGGTTCATCGGCCAGTACACAAGCGGGTTGGGTCACCAAGGCACGGGCAATCGCCACGCGTTGGCGTTCGCCGCCCGACAACTCGCTGGGTGTGTGGTGCAAGCGATCGGCCAGACCCACTGCTTCAAGCATGGCCTGCGCCTTCACGGCCGCCTCTTCTGTGGACATACGCCTTATCCACAAGGGCATGGCCACATTGTCCAAAGCGCTGAACTCGGGCAGCAAATGGTGAAACTGGTATATGAAACCCAAGTGCTGGTTACGCAAACGCCCAAGTGCAGTGGCATCCAAACCTGCTAGGGCGTGGTTAAGCAAATGCACTTGCCCCGTGGTGGGGGTGTCCAAGCCGCCCAACAAATGCAGCAAAGTACTTTTGCCTGAACCCGAGGTGCCGACCACCGCCAAGGTTTCACCAGCGTGGACTTGCAATTCAATGCCCTGCAACACGGTCACATCGATGACGCCCTCATGGAAACGACGACCCAAGCCTTGGGCTTGCAATACCGGCTTATTCATGGCGCAATGCCTCCGCGGGATCGATGCGACTGGCTCGCCAACTGGGGTAGAGCGTGGCCACCAAGGCCAACACCAAAGCGATGATGACCACCGGACCGATGTCGGCCCACTGCGGGTCGCTGGGCATGCGGCTGATGAGGTAAATGTCTTTAGGCAAAAAGCTCGCGCCCAAAGCTTTTTCAATGGCCGGCACGATGCTGCCAATATTGAATGCCACCAACAGCCCCAAGCCCAAGCCAGACAAAGTACCAATCACCCCCACCAAGGCCCCTTGCACCACGAAAATGCCCATGATGCTGGCGGGGCTCGCGCCCAAGGTGCGCAAGATAGCGATGTCGGCCCGCTTGTCGGTGACCGTCATCACCAAGGTGCTAACCAAGTTGAAAGCCGCCACAGCCACGATCAGGGTCAAGATGATGAACATCATGCGTTTTTCAATTTGCACCGCCGCAAACCAAGTGCGGTTGGCACGGGTCCAGTCGCGCACCATCACATCGTCACCCAAAACGGGCGAGAGTTCTGCCGCCACTTGCCGCGCCAGCTGCGCATCTTTCAATTTCACACGTATGCCGTTGGGCCCCTCCAAACGGAAAATCCGCTGTGCGTCTTCGATGTGCAGCAAGGCCAAAGACGCGTCGTATTCATAGTGACCCGAGTCGAGCAAGCCCACCACGGTCAGTTGTTTCAAGCGTGGCACCACGCCGGCAGGGGTGACTTGCCCACCAGGAGCCACCAAGGTGATGTGCTCCCCCACCTTCACACCTAAAGCCCGAGCCAATTCGCTGCCCAAAATCACACCAAAGCCACCGGCTTGCAATTGGTTCAACACCTCTCGCGGCATCAAGGCCACCGCATCCGTGACCAACACCTCTTGGCTGGGATCGATGCCTCGCACCACCGCGCCGCGCATGTCCTCGCCTTGCGCAAGTAAACCTTGCGACAACACAAAAGGCGCACTGGCGATGACTTGCGTGTGCTGCGCCAGCCTCAGCTGCAAAGCTTGCGGGTCTTGCAGCGAAGCACTGCTGTAGGCCAACACCTCCACATGCGACAACACGCCCAACATTCGGTCACGAACCTCTTTTTGGAAACCGTTCATCACGCTCAACACAATGATGAGCGCGGCCACACCCAAGGCAATGCCCAGCATGGACACAGAGGAAATAAAAGAGATGAATCGGTTGCGCCGCGCCGCGCGGCCAGAACGGGTGTAGCGCCAACCCACCCGTAACTCAAAAGGAAGTCTAGAAAGATTCATGCAGGCAGATTGTGGCATCTTGCACAATCCCCCATATGACCGTTGCTTCTCCCTTGACCATTGTGGCTTTTTCCTTGCCTGCAGGCTTGGCCGTAGACCACCCAGAGTTTGACTATTGGCAACAGGCTTTAAACGAGACATCTGCGCAGACAGCGTCAGACATTTGGCGTCAAGCACAGCGCATGAAAACCACCGCCGTGCCTGACGGTGCGATGAGTGCCTGCCATGAAATGGCTTGGGCGCAGGCCTTGGGCTGGGATGTCAAGGATGGTCAAATACCCTTGGCCGCTTTCGCCGCACACGCGCAAGGGTTGAATTGCCCCACCGAACACGGCTGGGCTTTCATCGACGCGGTCAACTGGCACATCAGCCAAGGACAGGTGAATTTGAGTGTGCCCACCCCCATCACCGCTAATGAATCAGACGCTTTGCGCCAAGCCATGCAGCCGTTTTTAACGCAAGATGGGATCCAACTGCATCCCTACAGCCTTGGCCGTTGGTTGGCACACGCCAGCGTGTTCAAACACTTGAGCAGCGTGTCCTTGGACCGCGTCAACGGGCAACGCATCGACCATTGGCTGCAGCCCAGCAGCATCGCCGCCCAAACAGACGCAGAGCGCCTGTTACGCCGCTTGCAAAATGAGATGCAAATGCTGTTTTATACCCACGCTGTCAACGACCACCGCGCTGTGGCCTTGAACTCAATTTGGTTTAGCGGCACTGGCGAGCTACCCACGGCGAATACGCCAACCGTCCAGCAATACATCGTGATGCACCAAAACTTGCGGGAGGCTTGGCTGAGCCAAAACCCCGAGGTGTTTGTGCCAGCTTTCAAGGCTGTGCTGCAAGAAACCATTGCCCCTGCACTTGCAAGACGTGAACAGGTGCTTCTGTGTGACCCCACGCGAGGTGTGTGGCTGCAAGTACAACCGCAAAGCTGGCTTGACCAGCTGAAAAACAGGCTGCGTACACCCAAACTTTCGGACTTGCTGCGATGAAACTTCAGGTTCGCGATGTCCCACCGCGCAGCGTGTGGGCCTTAGAGCAAAGCGGTGTGCATCCTCTGCTGGCGCGTTTGTATGCAGCGCGGGGTGTGCATGACGCCAAGCAAATGGACGCCAGCCTGGGTCAACTGCTGCTGCCCACTAACCTCAAAGGCATTGATGCCGCCGCACAATTGTTGGCCGACGCCATCGCAAAGCAACTGCATTTGTGCATCGTGGCCGACTACGACTGTGACGGCGCCACCGCCTGTGCGCTGGCCTTGCGTGGCCTCACGCTTTTAGGTGCAAAAAACCTTAGTTTCATCGTGCCAGACCGTGTGGTCGATGGCTATGGTTTGACACCTGAAATCGCCCAACGCGTTCACGCCAGTGGCGCACAGGTCTTGATCACCGTGGACAACGGCATCGCCAGCGTCACGGGTGTGGATGAAGCCAAGCGCTTAGGTATGCAAGTTCTCATCACCGACCACCATTTGCCGGGCAGCGAGTTGCCCACGCCCCATGCCTTGGTCAACCCCAACCAACCTAGCTGCAGCTTCGAGAGCAAAAGCATGGCAGGTGTGGGCGTGATGTTCTATGTGTTGCTGGCCTTGCGAGCTGAGATGCGCTTGCGCGGCATCTTCAGCAAAGACACCGAGCCCAAACTCGACGGTTTGCTGCCCTTGGTGGCTTTGGGTACGGTGGCCGATGTGGTCTCCCTAGACGCCAACAATCGCCGCTTGGTGTCCCAAGGCTTGCTGCGAATGCGCAAAGGCCAAATGCCCGCTGGACTGGCCGCCTTGTTCAAAGTGGCCGCACGTGACGCTACCCAAGCCAGCAGCCAAGACATGGGCTTTGCGATTGGGCCGCGCATCAACGCCGCGGGCCGCTTATCTGACATGACACTGGGGATCGAGTGCTTGCGCACCGACGACACCGAATTGGCTTGGCGACTGGCGCTTCAGCTCGACACCATCAACCGTGAACGCCGTTCCATGGAGGGCGGTATGCGCGAACAAGCGCTGCTGCTCGCCGAGTCGTTGATGGACAGCGAGGAAGCAGCCCCCGCCGCCCTGTGTGTGTATGACGAAGATTTTCACGAGGGCGTGGTGGGCATCATTGCCGGTCGCTTAAAGGACTTGCACTACCGCCCCTGCTTTGTGTTTGCCAGCAGCCAGTCACAGGGCCAAGCGGTGCTCAAAGGCTCCGGACGCTCCATCGCTGGTTTTCATTTGCGCGATGCGCTTGATGCCATCGCCAAACGCCACCCGAATTTGCTGCTGCGTTTTGGTGGTCACGCCATGGCCGCAGGTTGCACTTTGCTAGAAGACGACTTGGCCACCTTCGAGTTGGCTTTGCAAGACATCGCTACCCAATGGTTGGACGCTGCCACCTTGGCGCAAACCTTGGCCACTGATGGCAGTTTGCCCCCTGCTTATCTGCGACCCGATATGGTCAAGCACCTGCAAGCGCAGGTCTGGGGGCAAGGCTTTGCTCAGCCTGTATTCCAAGATACGGTGAATGTGCTGAGCCAAAAAATCGTCGGCGAAAAACATTTGTCGCTCAAGCTTCAGTTACACGGGCAGCAGGTGGATGCGATCTGGTTTGGTCGCACCGAGGGCTTACCGGTGCAAGCCACCGTGGCCTACCGCCTCGACATCAACAGTTGGCAAGGCATGGAAAAACTGCAGTTGCAGATTGAAGCCATGCTGCCCTTCTACAATTAGGCCGTGTCTATCCTCAACGCTGATCTGCATTGCCACTCTGTCGTCTCCGACGGCACGCTCACGCCCGAGGCGTTAGCCGCACGAGCCCACGCCAATGGCGTGGAGTTGTGGTCGCTCACCGACCACGATGAAATTGGTGGACAAGCGCGTGCCTGTGCCGCCGCCCAAGCGCTGGGCATGGGCTATTTGCACGGCACTGAAATTTCCGTGTCATTTGCCGGCCGCACTGTTCACATCGTGGGCTTGGGTTTCGATCCGCAAGACCCACGCATGCAAGAAGGTCTGCGTACCACCCGCGGGGGTCGCCACGCCAGAGCCTTAGACATGGCTGCAGGCTTGGCCAAGGTTGGCATACACGGCAGCTTTGAAGGCGCCCTCACCTTTGCTGGCAACCCCGACCTGATTTCTCGCACCCACTTTGCCCGTTATTTGGTGGAAACCGGCGTGTGCGCTGACACCTACGAGGTGTTTCGCCGTTTTCTCACCGATGGCAAACCGGGCTATGTGGAACACCGCTGGGCCGGTTTGGGCGACGCGGTGCGTTGGATTCGGGAATGCCAAGGCGTGGCTGTCATTGCCCACCCCGCCCGCTACGACTTCACGCCCACTGAGGAATATGCGCTCTTTACCGAGTTCAAAAACCATGGCGGTCAAGCGGTGGAAGTGGTGACTGGCAGCCACTCGGCAGCAGAAGCTATTCAATACGCCGATATGGCGCGTGAATTTGGTTTGGCCGCCTCGCGGGGCAGCGACTTTCACAGCCCCAATGAAAGCCATACCGATTTAGGCGCATTGCCTTGGTTGCCCGGTGACCTCACACCGGTGTGGGAATTGCTCACCCACCGCATCCAATAAGGCTGCGGTTTTCGCATGGCACAACTGTTCCAAGTCCATCCGGACAATCCTCAAGCTCGTTTGCTGAAACAAGCGGTGGCATTGCTTACCCAAGGCGGCGTGTTGGCCGTACCCACCGATTCCAGCTATGCCTTGGTCTGCCACCTTGATGACAAAGCGGCAATTGACCGTTTGCGCCAAATTCGCGGTGTGGACGAAAAGCACCACCTCACCTTGCTGTGCCGCGACCTGAGCGAACTGGCGCTTTACGCCAAGGTGGACAACCGGCAATTTCGATTGCTCAAAGCCGCCACCCCTGGGGCCTACACCTTCATATTAGAGGCAACCAAAGAAGTTCCGCGCCGCGTTGCCCACCCGCAGCGCAAAACCATTGGCCTGCGGGTGCCCAACCACACCACTTTGCTGGCTTTGTTGGAGATTCATGGCGCACCCTTGCTGGCCACCACCCTGATTCCCCAAAACGAAACCGAGCCCTTGAACGACGCCGAACTGATCCGTGAACGCTATGAACACCAAGTGGCGGCAGTGGTCGATGCAGGAGCCTGCAGCCTGCAAGCCACCACGGTGGTGGACCTCACCCCCATGGCCGACGGAAGTGAGCCAGAAGTTTTACGTCAAGGTTTAGGGAAATTAGTACTTTTAGGTTTATGAATTGGCTAAAATAACTTAATTCAGGGTTTTTACGCATCCTAAAGCGCTTAACAAAAATTTTTATCACATACTTTTCACCAATAAATTGATAAAAATTAGTGAGAGAATACTTTTGTGAATTTCAATGAATTAGTACAAACAATTTCTACCCATGCAATACCTGTGTTGCTCGCTATCACCCTGCACGAAGCTGCGCACGGTTACACAGCGCGGCAGTTGGGTGACGACACCGCATGGCAAATGGGGCGCGTCACCCTCAACCCTTTTGCCCACATCGACTTGCTCGGCACAGTCCTCATGCCTTTGATGCTGTTTTTCGCCACTTCAGGTCAGTTTTTGTTTGGCTATGCCAAGCCTGTTCCTGTGGATTTTTCCCGTCTGCGCCAACCCAAGCGCGACATGGTGTGGGTGGCTTTGGCAGGTCCTGCGGTCAATTTGCTTCAAGCATTTGCATGGGCGGTGCTGATTTACCTGCTCTCGGGCATGGGTAATGAAGAGCGTTTTTTCATTGAAATGGCGCAAGCTGGCGTATTGGTTAATTTGGTGATGTTTGCTTTCAACCTGTTTCCCCTGCCTCCGCTGGACGGCGGACGCATCGTGGTGGGCTTGCTGCCCATGCGCTTGGCCATTGGTTTCTCGCACATTGAACGCTTTGGGTTTTTCATTGTCATGGGCTTGGTGCTCATGGGTGTGATCAATACGCTTTGGATGCGCCCCATCATGATGGCCACCACCGAAGGTATTCAGTGGTTGCTTCAGCCTTTGGCCGCTTTGCTGCAACTTGCCCCATGACAGAACGCGTACTCTCTGGCATGCGCCCCACCGGCGCCTTGCACTTGGGCCACTACCACGGCGCCTTGAAAAACTGGGTGCGCCTGCAGTCTGAAATGCAGTGCTTTTACTTTGTGGCTGACTGGCACGCTTTGACCACGCACTACGAAAGCCGCGAAGTCATTGAGAAAAATGTCTATGAAATGGTCATCGACTGGTTGGCGGCGGGCCTAGACCCCAATCAGTGCACCATTTTTTTGCAAAGCCGCATACCCGAACACGCTGAACTCTTTACCCTGTTGGCCATGGGCACACCTATCGGGTGGTTGGAGCGTGTGCCGACCTACAAAGACCAACAAGAAAAGCTCAAGGACAAAGACCTCAGCACCTACGGCTTCTTGGGCTACCCGCTGTTGCAAGCCGCCGACATTCTGATTTACAAAGCCCGCTGGGTGCCCGTGGGCGAAGACCAAGCCAGCCATGTGGAACTCACCCGTGAAGCGGCAAGGCGTTTCAACCATTTGTACGGTCGCGAACCCAATTTTGACGCCTTGGTGCAAGACTGCTTGGCCAAGTTACCTAAAGACAGCGTCAAGCGTTTTGAAAAATCACGAAAACAATTTCAGGAAACTGGCGACGCCAAAGCCATGGAAGGTGCCTTGGGTTATTTAAAAACTGCACCTGAACTCGATGACAAAGACCGCGAGCGTCTAGAAGGCTATTTCAAAGGCACAGGCAAAGCCGTACTCACCGAGCCACAAGCCCTGCTGAGCGAAGCCAGCAAATTGCCAGGGCTGGACGGCGCGAAAATGAGCAAAAGCTATAACAACTCGATTGCCATGCGCGAAGACAAGGCCAGCATAGAGACCAAGGTCAAGCGCATGCCCACCGACCCTGCGCGGGTCAAACGCAGCGACCCTGGCAACCCTGATCGCTGCCCAGTTTGGCAATTTCACCTGGTGTATTCGCCCCCCGCTACCCGCGATTGGGTGAAAACCGAGTGCGCTCGCGCTGGCATTGGCTGCTTGGAATGCAAGCAGCCGGTGATAGATGCGATCGTTTCCGAGCAACAACCCATGTTGACACGCGCTGAACCTTTTGTTTCCAATCCTCGGCTTGTTCGTGATATCGTAGACGCTGGAACACAGCGGGCTCGGGCCACGGCACAAGAAACCATGCGCGATGTGCGCGAGGCCATGGGCCTGAATTACTAAGAACGGAGAATAACGATGAGTCTTTACGTCATTGATGACCACCCAATGGTGCGCCAAATGATTGGCATGCTGCTGCGCCGCCTACGCCCCGCCTCCAAGGTGGTGGAGTTGGAGAAATTCAGCGAGTTACAGGCCGCGCTAATCAAAAACGGAGAGCCCGAGTTGTTTGTGCTCGACCTCTTGCTGCCAGGTGTCAAGGGCGCGACCGCTATCTCCGATGTGAAAAAAATGTACCCCGAGATTCCCTTGGTAGTGCTCTCAGCCATGCCTTCTGGCGAAGCGCGTGACGCCTGCCTTGAAGCGGGTGCCGACTTGTACATCGAAAAATCCACCGACACAGCTGAAATTTCCGCTGCCATCCAAGACATCATGAAGTCAGACGATGGCGACGACGATGCCGAAGTTGTGGTGATTGGCGACATCAAACTCTCCAAGCGCCAAAAGCAACTCATCCTCATGCTGGACCGCGGTTTGTCCAACCGCGATATCGCCGCCGAACTCAGCATCAGCGAGCACACCGTCAAGGTTCATTTGTGGCGCCTGTTTCGCCGCTTGGGTGTCAAAAGCCGTACCCAAACTCTGCACTTTGCACGTACCCATGGTTTATTGATGGGCTGATAGCCCACCGTCCAGCCCTTATTTACTCAAGGGTTGGGCAATCACCAAGTTCAGTTTTTCTTTGCTACCTGGCTTAATGGGGCCAGCGCTCACCCCCAAGTCGCCGGGTTGAGCCATGGCGTTACCGCTTCTTGAAATACGCGCCCTCACCATCACCGCGCTGATGTGCGAGAGCTTCATTTGCGGGTTCATGGCCATGCTGTCGTCCAGCACAAAATCGTAAGGTAATTTGTCCACTGTCGTGCGGACAATGGCCAAAGGCATGCGCGGTCCATCAGCAGCATTGGCGTAAATAAACACCGTGTCTTGCGGAGAAACCTGCGAAGCCAAGGAAGGGTCTAGGCTGACACGACCGGCAATGCGCTCAGCGCCTGGCGCCGATTTGCCCTGCATGGGCTTGGCAGTTGGCGCAGGGGTTTGTGGCGCTTGGGCCACCACCGTGTCGGGGTCAAGAGCCGGCATGTTCAAGCGTTCACGCGCCTTGTTGATGGCCTCGACCAAGGCGGGCAAGTCAGGTGAGGATGCTGGCAACAACCCGCGAACTTTGTCCCAGTATTTCAGCGAGTCTTGAAACTGGCCTTGTGAAAATGCAGCACTACCAGCCAGCAGCAAAGCGTTGCCATGCTCTGGGTCTGCTTTGAGCACACTATGGATAATGTCCCATGGCTCACCGTCAAACTTGCCTTGGTTTTTTTGCGCCAACACCTCGGCACGTTCAATACGCACATCGTCGTTGGCAGCAAGTGAGAGCGACTTTTTAAAGGCCTCATCGGCAGGTTCAAAACGCCCCAAAGCACGCTCGATACGCCCCAGCATCACCCAGCCCTCGGCATTGTTGGGGTTCTCGGCCAAGCGTTGGCGCAATTGGTCCGACATGGCTTGGAGTTTTTCGCTGGACATTTGTTCGTCGCCACCGACTTGGTTGGCCAGCAAGGGATCGATGCCAACAGGTGTTCCTACCCAAAAATACAAACCAAAAGATATCAAGGGAATGACCAAGGCCAAACCCGCCACCAAGCCACGCCAGTCAGGCGTGGCCACAGGCGCAGAGGCGGTTTTCTGCGGGGTATCTTCCAGTAGACGCTGGGTTAACTCTTCATGCGACGCATCAAAACCGGCTTGGTCAAGGGTGCCTTGCGCCAGTTCGTGTTGCAACTCTGCCAAATGTTCACGGTAAACCGCGACCTGCGACAACACATTTTCATGTTCACTGACCGGCAAACCTGCCAGCGACGCACGGCGCAAACTCCACGCAAAAACCAAAACCACGACGACACACATGAGAGCCGCCCAAATCAAAAACCATTGAACCGCGTTCATTCAATCTTTCAAAAGTTGTTCTGCTTGCGCTCGCTCAGCAGCGTCAAGATGGTGATGGGTGAGTTGCCGGCGCAGACGCAAATACCGCCACAAACCGCCAATTGCCAGCACAAACAAGAAAAAAGGCCCAAACCACAAGGGCCAAGTCAAGGGCTTGAGCGGCGGCTTGTAAAGCACAAAGTCGCCATAGCGTTCAACCAAATAGGTTTTGATCTCTTGGTCGGTTTTGTTTTCACGAATGAGTTTGCGCACCTCGCGGCGCAAGTCTTCGGCCAATTCAGCGTGCGAAGAAGCCAAGGACTCGTTTTGGCACACCAAACAACGCAATTCTTCGGCAATCACCACCAAGCGGGCTTGCACCTGAGGGTCTTGCGCCATGGGCTGGGCTTCCCCCCCCTGCGCCAACCCAGACATCAGACTCAAGCAAGCCACAAGGAGTGCATGTTTCATGCGGGTTTGTCCAATTGTTGAATCAAGGGAAGAATGGTCTCAATCAAAATTTCAGGGGTAACTGGGCCAACGCGCTTGTAGCGGATGACGCCTTCTTTATCGATCAGGTAGGTCTCGGGAACGCCATAAACACCGTAGTTGATACCCACACTTCCATCCAAATCCATCACCGACAGTTTGTAAGGGTCGCCAGCCTTTTGTAAAAATTTCAAGCTGCGTTCCCGAGCGAGTTGCAATTTATCCGCCTCACTGGCTTGCGGGTTAGCTGCTTCGCTGCCTTGCAGTTCTTTGTAACTCAAACCCACGATGGGAATACGCTGGCTTTTGGCAAATTGCACCAGCAAAGGGTGCTCTTCTCGACAAGCCACACACCATGTCGCCCAGACATTGAAGATCCACACTTGACCCTTCATGTCAGTCGGGCTAAAGGGCTTGTCACCACTCAAGGTGGGCAAGCTGAACACGGGCGCAGGTTTGCCCACCAAGGGGGAAGGGATTTCGCGCGGGTCGCGCTTTAAACCCACGCCCAAAAACACCACCAAAACGGCGAACAACGCCAATGGGAGTAGAAATTTTTTCATACCGAGCCTGACAAAGCCTCGGATGCTGTGCGAACAGACTGTTGGTTGGTGTTGCGGCGGTAGCGCCGGTCTAGGGCGGCCAATACCCCACCAAAGACCATGAACAGCACGCCAGCCCACAGCCATGGCACAAAAGGCTTGTAGTAGACGCGCATGCTCCAAGAAGGCGTGTCTCCTGCGACAGGGTCACCCAAGGAAACATACAAATCACGCCATAAGCCTGAGTCGATGGCAGCTTCAGTCATGGGCATGGCGGTAGAAAAGTAGCGGCGTTTTTGGGGGCGTAAAACTTCAATGACTTGTTCGTTTTTCAGCACCTCGACTTTGGCTTGCAGGGCTTTGTAATTGGGCCCCATCACGTCTTCCACGCCGACCAAACGGAAGGTATAGGGTGCAATGGTGACGGTGTCGCCCATGGCCATTCGCACATCGCGCTCGACCTCGTAAGACTTCACACCGGTGATGCCCAGCACCAGAACAGCCATGCCAAAGTGCGCCAAATGCATGCCCCAAAACGAACCGCCTATGCGCCCAGGTTTGCGCAAGCGCTCCAGCACATGCTGCAAACTGCCCAGGCCCACCCACATGCCCAGAAAAACGCCCAGCACGGTGCCGCCAGACCAATTACCCAGCACAAAGGGCAGCACCATAGCCAATAACAAAGCAGCGCCTCCTACAAACCGCAAACGCCAAAACACCTCGCTCATACGCGCCTCACGCCAGTGCGCCACGGTGCCAGGCACCAACACAAACAGCAGCGGCACCATGAGAGGCGCAAACACCAGATTGAAATACGGCGGCCCCACCGACAGCTTGCCAAGGTTCAACGCATCGATGATGAGCGGATACAAGGTGCCCAGCAACACCGCGCCCGTGGCCACCACCAGCAAGACGCTGTTGAGCAGCAAGAAAGACTCTCGCGAGACCAAACCCATGCTTCCGCCCAAGGTGACAGCCGGCGCCCTCCAAGCAAACAAGGTGAGGGACGCGCCCACCACAACCGCTAAAAAAATCAGAATAAAAATTCCGCGAGAAGGGTCAGATGCAAACGCGTGAACCGACGTCAACACACCAGAACGAACCAAAAAAGTCCCCAGCAAAGACAGCGAAAAAGCCGCAATCGCTAAAAGAACTGTCCAAGCTTTGAAACTGCCACGCTTTTCAGTGACCATCAAAGAGTGAATAAGCGCTGTGCCCACCAACCAAGGCATGAGGGACGCGTTTTCCACGGGGTCCCAAAACCACCATCCACCCCAACCCAACTCGTAGTACGCCCACCAAGAACCCAAGCCGATGCCAAAGGTGAGAAAAGCCCACGCGATGACGGTCCAAGGACGCGACCAGCGAGCCCAGGCGGCGTCAAGTCGCCCCGATAGCAAGGCAGCAATGGCAAAGGCAAACGCCACCGACATGCCCACATAGCCCATGTACAACATGGGCGGGTGAATCACCAAGCCAGGGTCTTGCAACAAAGGGTTGAGATCGCGCCCATCGGCAGGCATGGGAAAGAGCCGGTCAAAGGGGTTGGAGGTGGTCAAGATGAACATCAAAAAACCCACCGACACCAGGCCCAAGACACCCAACACCCGCGCCACCATGGCCAGTGGCAGGCTGGCGGAAAAAATTGCAACCGCTGCGGTCCAACCACTGAGCATGAGCACCCACAACAGCAAAGAACCTTCGTGGCCGCCCCACACCGCTGCGAATTGGTAAGGCTTTGGCAGCAAGGTATTGGAATGCTCGGCGACGTATTTGACCGAGAAGTCGTTGCTTAAAAAAGAAGAGGCCAAACAGGCAAAGGCAAAAGAAACCAATACAAATTGCAGCAGCGCAGCAGGACGTGCCAAAGACTGCCAAACCACGTTGTAGCGCAAAGTGCCTGCCAGCGGCACAGTCCCCAAAAATAAAGCGATAACGGCAGACAACACCAACGCAAATTGACCAAGTTCAGGAATCATCAGCTGTGCGCTTTCAAGGTTTGACAGATTGCGCGGCACGGGCCTGCGCGGCTTCGTCTAAGGCGTGTTGCGCCTCAGGGGGCATGTAATTCTCGTCGTGTTTGGCAAGCACCTCGGAGGCGGTCATCAGACCTTGCGCATCCAAGCGACCTTGCGCCACCACGCCCTTGCCCTCTTTGAACAAATCGGGCAGCAAACCACTGTAGCGCACAGGTATCTCTTGGGCGGTGTCTGTCACCACAAAAGACACATCTGTGCCGTTGCGTTGCAGGCTGCCTACTTTCACCAAACCACCAATGCGAAAGGTTTTGTTCTTGGGCGCTTCACCCTTTAACACTTGGGTAGGTGTGAAGAAAAACACCAAATTGTTTTGAAACGCATTAAGCACAAAAGCTGCGGCCAATGCCAGCACCAGCACACCACCTGCAATCAGCGCAAAACGGGTTTGCCGAGGCGTCATATTCATGGGTTCTCCAAGGCTTTTTCGGCCCGCGCCAGCGCCAAGGCGCGGCGGTGGGCTAGGTGAGCCTGAACCATTTCCAAAAGCAGTAGTAAAGCCGTCATTCCCATGCTGCCCCACACATACAGGCCATAACCACCCATCAACCAAAAATCAGACCATGTCTCCCACCTCATGCATTGGCTCCGGCAACTTCAGCAAGAGCCTGCACCCAATCGGTATGACGTTCACGCTCAATGATGAGGGTACGAACACGGTAGCAAACAATGGCCAAGGTATAGGCCCACATGGCCAAGGCCATCAGCAACATGCCCCACAACATCAGTTGCGCCATGCTTGGCGAGCGTGTCAGCGACACCGATGCGCCTTGGTGCAAGGTATTCCACCACTTCACTGAAAAATAAATGATGGGCACATTGATGGCGCCAACGATAGCAATCAAAGCCCCGGCGCGGTCGGCGCGGCGCACATCGTCAATGGCAGAGGTGAGCGCAATGTAGCCAAGGTAGAGAAAAAACAAAATCAACTCAGACGTTAAACGTGCATCCCAAACCCACCATGTGCCCCACATCGGCTTGCCCCACAAAGCGCCTGTCCACAAAGACAAAAACGCAAACATGGCACCGGTGGGCGCCAAAGCGCGGGTCATCATGCCCGATAAGCGGGTGTTGAAGGTGAGGCCCAGCACACTCCAAAACGCCATGGCAAGGTAAATCACCATGGACATCCAAGAAGCGGGGACATGCACAAAGATGATGCGGTAGCCCTCGCCCTGTTGGGCGTCAGCTGGCGCCAATGCAAAGCCTATCCACAAGCCCGCCAAAGTGAGTGCAAAGGCGATGGCGGCTAGCCAAGGCCACAAGCGTCCCGCCAAGCCGTAAAAGGTCTGGGGTGCAGCGTAATAGAACCAGCGCATCGTCATTTATTCATTCCAAGGCAATGCGCAAAGCCGCACTGCACGCCCAAGGGCTGAAAAACACAGCTGGCAACAACATCGCCAGCAAAATTGAAATATGGGCTTGCGCACCCAAACCACTGTTCAAGGCCTCGACTGCGCCAGCACCAAACACCAGCACCGGCACAAACAAAGGCAGAACCAACAACGCGATCAACACACCACCGCCTCTTACCCCTAAGGTGAGTGCTGCGCCAATGGCACCAATACAAGACAACACCGGTGTCCCCAATAAAAGCGAGAGGGCCAACATGCCCAAAGCATCCGTTGGCAAATCGAACTGCAACCCCAACAATGGCGCCAATGCTACCAAGGGCAGGCCCGAGACCAACCAATGCGCAAAAATTTTCCCTAAGACCAAAAGCCCTAAAGGCTGCGGGGACAGAACCAAGTGCTCCAACGAACCGTCCCGCCAATCGTTTTCAAACAAACGCGGCAAGGTGAGCATGCTGGCCAGCAATGCCCCTACCCACAACACGCCCGGCCCAATATGACGCAAGGTGGCAGCTTCGGGGCCAATCGCCAAAGGAAACAAGGCGGCGACCACCACAAAGAAAAACAAGCCACTCAGCACCTCGGCTTTTCGCCTGAAGGCCAAACGCAGGTCGCGCACAACCAAAGTAAAAAACGCGTTCATGCGCCCAGCCTCCATGGCTGCACAGAGGGTCCCAAGTCAACCGCTTGGTGACTGGTGAAGAGCAACAAGCCGTCTTGCAGAAGATGGTTTTGTAACACTTGCTGCAAGGCATGAACCGCCAGTGTGTCCAGTGCGACAAAGGGTTCGTCCAGCACCCACAAGCGGGCTTTGGACAGATGCAACCGTGCCAGCGCTACGCGGCGCTTTTGACCTTGCGACAAGACGCGCAGTGGCAAATGGGCTCTTGCCTCTAGACCCTGCGCTTGTAAGGCTTGCAAGGCTTGTTCGTGACTGACAGGATGGCCTGCCAGTACTGAGGCGACGCGCAGGTTCTCCACAGCAGAGAGTTCATCTTTCAAGCCAAGGTTGTGGCCCAAATACAGCAAGTCCCGCAAAAAAGCATGACGCACCTGCGCAATGGCTTGCCCGCCCCAGCGCACCTCACCGCTGGCAGTGGGAGCCAATCCGCACACCATGCGCAGCAAACTGGTTTTGCCCGATCCGTTGTCGCCCTCGATTTGCATGGCTTGGCCAGGACTCAAGGTGAAACTTTGGGGTGCAAACAAGGGACGACCGCCACGTTCGCAACTCAGCGCAATGACTTGGAGTTGGCTCATACCCAAAACGTACCCGCCAAAGTCACTACTTTGGCACCTGTGCTGATTTTGAAACGTGCAATACCGGCGCTGCGACCAGTGTTGATGCCGCCCATGTCCAATGTACGAATGCCGCGCTCTTTCAAAGCCTCCATGCCTTTGTACAGCAGCAGGTTGTGCGCATGGGCATCGCGCCCCGCATCGCTGGTCCAACCAATTTGGTAGGTGGCGGCTTGGCCGTGCAGCAAAAACATCATGCCTGCCACACGGTCGCGCCCAATGTCAGCACGCAAAGTCAACACATTGTGGCCGGGCTGTTTACGCGAGGCGATGTAGGCATCGACAAAATGCAGCGGCATGCCTTGCAAGCCGCGGTTGTCTCGCTGCTGCTGCTCGGCGTCCATCAACCAGCGGTACTGGCCCACATTGGTGCCCACGCGGTGTACCGTGAGTTCTGACTTTTCAGCGCCACCCACGCGATGGCGAAAGCGCTTTTCCAAACCTGCTCTAAGGTCTGCCATCGACGGGCTGAGGTTAAGCAGCGCAGTGGAATAACCGGTCATGACGCGCTTCAAGGGCGACAGCCCCAAGTCTTGTGTACTGGGTTCATCTGGGGTGACAAACAAAAACCGCAAACCCTTGACCGGCAGGCTTTGACGCAGGCTGCGATAGGCATGGGCTTTGTCTTTGCCGCTCAGGTGAGCTAACCACAAAGGGCCTCGGGTACACAAGGCCACACCGCCCAAGTTGCCAAAACGTCGCACCACGCATTGCGCCAAACCTACGGTTTGGCCATCGGCTTGAATGACTGCGCGAACAACTGTGCCACCGCTGACCAACATGGTCGAGCCATAAGCCCAATCTTGCTGAAGTGGGCCTGCGGCCTGGGCGTGCGCTGCGTCCCATGCATCTGTGTCTTGGGTGCCCCACTCGACTTTCATGCCGCCACACCCGCTTTGGTTAACATGGCCGCATGTGGAGCAGATTGTTTAAACGCACGCCGGTACAAACCGTGATGGGCCATCGCCTTGCCGAGCCGCGCCTGACGTGGCAAGCTGCCCTGTGGGTGTTTATCTATGTGGGCATCCCCTTGCTGTTGATTGGCACCTTGATTGACTTGGCCATACAGCTGACCACCGGCATATGCACCGGTTTGTGGTGTTTTTTCTAAAGCGTTGCCATTCATAAAGTGGGCATCTTAGCGGTTGCTACTGCCTTGTTTTTCAGGACTCCATGAACCTCCCTTCCTCCCCCTCCCCCCAATCCCTCTCTGGCCTCTTTCCATTTGTGAAACCCTACAAAGCGCGTATTGCTTTAGCGGGGTTGTTTTTGCTGGCAGCCGCAGCAGCCACCTTGGCGTTTCCGTGGGCCTTAAAACAGTTGATCGACCAAGGCCTGACGGGGCCGGGCAGTGCCGAGCGCTTGGCAGGGCAGTTCGCGCAGTTGTTTGGCGTGGCGGCGGCTTTGGCGCTTTTTTCAGCAGCGCGTTTTTACACCGTCACTTGGTTGGGCGAACGCATCACGGCGGATGTGCGCAATGCGGTCTATGGCCATGTGCTGCAACAAAGCCCTGCGTTTTTCGAGACCACGCAGACCGGCGAGGTGTTATCGCGCTTGTCCAACGACACGACACTGGTGCAAACCGTGGTCGGCTCATCACTTTCCATGGGACTGCGCAACTTGGTGATGGGTACCGGTGCTTTGCTGATGCTGGTTTACAACCACCCCATGCTGATGGTGCAAGTCATTGGCCTCTTGGTGTTGGTGGTGTGGCCAAGCGTGACCTTGGGTCGACGGGTTCGCAAACTCTCACGCGCCAGCCAAGACCGCGTGGCCGACGCCAGTGCCTTGGCCGCCGAGGTGTTGAACGCGATTCCTGTGGTGCAAAGCTATACCTCGGAGGCCCGTGAAGCCACGCGTTTTGTGGACTCCACCGAGCAAGCCGTGAAAACGTCCTTGCGACGCGCATTGGCACGTTCGGTGTTGGTGGGTTTCATTATTTTGGCCAGCAGTGCCGCGCTCTTGTGGGGCCTGTACCAAGGCACTTTGGCAGTGCGTGACGGCAGCATGAGTGCGGGTGAGTTGGGGCAAACCGTGGTCTATGTGATTTTGCTGGCCAGTGCGTTTGCGGTGCTGGGCGAGGTGTATGGCGATTTGCTGCGCGCTGCAGGGGCTACCGAGCGCTTGATGGAGTTGCTGAGCACAAGGTCTGTCATCAGTTCACCCTCAAGGCCTTTGCAAGCCGCTTGGCCAGAGCGCGGCTCATCATTGTCTTTGCAGGCTTTGGATTTTCATTACCCCTCACGGCCGCAAACCATGGCCTTGGCGGGTTTGAGCGGCGATATTCATGCGGGCCAAACAGTGGCGGTGGTGGGCCCCAGCGGTGCGGGCAAAACCACGCTGTTTGGTTTGCTGCTGCGCTTTTACGACCCGCAAGCGGGGCGCATTGTGCTCGATGGCGTGCCCATCAGCGAGTTGTCTTTGCACGATTTGCGTTCACGCATTGGCATCGTGCCGCAAGAGCCGGTGATTTTTTCAGGTTCAGCCATGGACAACATCCGCTATGGCAAACCCACAGCCACCGACGCTGAGGTGTTGGCTGCTGCCAAAGCCGCGTTTGCCGATGAGTTCATCGTGCAACTGCCCCAAGGCTATGACACCTTTTTGGGTGAAAAAGGCGTGCGCTTGTCGGGCGGTCAACGCCAACGCATCGCCATTGCCCGCGCCATGCTGAAAAACCCGCCGCTTCTTTTGCTGGACGAAGCCACCAGTGCGCTGGACGCGCACAGCGAACGCATGGTGCAAGCCGCACTTGAAACCGCCATGCAAGGGCGCACCACCTTGGTGATTGCCCACCGTCTCGCCACCGTGCAAAAAGCCGATGTCATTTGGGTGTTAGACCACGGCGCTTTGGTCGAACAAGGCACGCACACCGAGCTGGTCGCCAAGGGCGGTTTGTATGCGAGTTTGGCAGCTTTGCAATTCAATCAAAATTGAAACACATGGCACTCTTGCAAACCCCAGACACCGCCATCGACTCGCCCCAAGCGGCGTGGCGATTGCTCACCACCTTGCTGCTGATGCTCTTGGGCAACAGCGGTATGTATGTGGTGTCTGTGGTGTTGCCAGAGGTGCAAGCCGAGTTTGCTGTCAGCCGCGCCGATGCCTCCATCCCCTACACCTTGAGCATGTTGGGCTTTGGCATTGGCGGCATGTGGATGGGGCGCTGGGCCGACCGCTTTGGCATTGCGCGGGTGGCGGCCTTGGGCGCTCTAGGTGTGGCCAGTGGTTTTGTTTTAGCGGGCATATCGGGCGGCATCGTGGGTTTTGCCTTGGCGCAAGGTTTGTTGGGTTTGCTGGGCATTGCGTCCACCTTTGCGCCCTTGTTGGCCGACACCGCGCAGTGGTGGAACAAACGCCGTGGCATTGCGGTGGCGGTGTGCGCCAGTGGCAATTATTTGGCAGGTACCTTGTGGCCACCCATCGCGCAATGGGGCGTGACCCAAGTGGGCTGGCGCACTACCTATCTATGTATAGGCTTGTTTTGCGGCATAGGCATGGCCTTGCTGTCTTTGCGTATGCGCACCAAACCACCAATAGCCCAAGCGGCCACGGTCAACCGCCACGGCGTGATAGCGTCTGAGCGGCCCTTTGGTTTGTCCGTCACCCAAGCGCAATGGCTGTTGAGTGTGGCGGGTGTGGGTTGCTGTGTGGCCATGGCCATGCCGCAAGTGCATATCGTGGCCTATTGCAGCGACTTGGGGTTTGGTGCGGCGCGAGGTGCTGAAATGCTGTCGCTGATGTTGGCTTGCGGCATCGTCAGTCGCTTGGTGTCGGGCGCGATTTGCGACCGCATTGGTGGCATTCGCACCTTGCTGCTGGGCTCAGCCTTGCAAGGCATTGCGCTGATGATGTTCTTGCCCTTCGATGGCTTGGTGCCGCTGTACCTGGTGTCGGCCATGTTCGGTTTGTTTCAAGGCGGCATCGTGCCGTCTTACGCCATCATTGTGCGCGAGCATTTCCCTGCCAAAGAAGCGGGTGCGCGAACCGGCACCATCATCATGGCGACCTTGGTGGGCATGGCGCTGGGCGGCTGGTTGTCCGGCAAGATTTTTGACATCACAGGTTCCTACCACGCGGCCTTTATCAACGGCATTGCATGGAATGCGCTGAACTTTGGCATTGTGTGGTGGCTTTACAGACGCCACCAAAGGCATCAAGGTTTGCAGGCGGTAAAAACATAGCGATTGAGGCTAAAGAAATAGCCGCCAGCTTGCTCCATGCTGCTGACATCGGCTTGCCAATCGGCAACCAACTGTGAACCGTAGTCAGGCAAACCACCCACAAAGGAAGCGATAAAACCCATCATGCCGCCGCTGAATGTGTGGGGGTTGAAACTGAGGTTGATTAAGGGGATGGTGTTGACCTGCACTTGCGCAAATCCTGCAGCTTGCAAGCGTTGCACCAAGCTGCGTGGCAACTGGGGATGCGGAATATGCTGGCTCCAGCCCTGCATCACGCGGCGCATACGTGCTTCATCACGACACGCCCAGACGCAAGACTCCCAGTCGGTGTCGACCAACAAAACCTGTGCGCCGCTTTTCATCACCCGCGCCAGTTCAAGGAATGCAGCGTCCAAGTCCGCTACATATTCATAGACCTGCGTGGCCAGTGCAACATCAAATGCGCCATCGGCAAACGGCATATGCAACACATCGGCTTGGTGAAAAGCCACTTGCTTGGCGTCTTCACAGCGTCGAGCCGCCAACTGCAACATGGGCGGGGCGATATCAATGGCATCCACACGTCCTTGGTCACCTACTGCAAGCGCTAGGGCCAAGGAGGTGAGGCCAGGGCCGCAACCAATGTCCAAGGCCTGCATACCAGGTTTGATATGGAGCAACTGAAAAATCTGCTCACGTTGCTGCACCACATCGGGTGTGAGGTAGATGTTCTCCAAACGCTGGGCGCCAGCTTGGTCAAATTGCGCCAAGGTGCTGTCTGTATCACGCATGCATTGCACTCCAAGAAGGGTTCCCACGGCCAGCGTGAGCGCGTTGAATCTTAGCCGTACCCCCGTTGGGGAGTTGTATGCTCTGCCGCCATGAGCCTGTCTTCAGTCAAAACATTTTTTCAAGCACTGCAACTTGACGTCGCCATCTTGGAGACCCAGGCCAACACCGCCACCGTGGCCTTGGCCGCTGCCGCTCACGGCGTGGAACCGGGACGCATTGCCAAAACCTTGGCCTTCAAGTTGGCCGATGGCCGCGCAGTGTTGCTGGTGGCGCGGGGTGACGCTCGCATCGACAACGGCAAATTCAAAACCGCTTTGGGCAAAGGCAAGATGCTCAGCCCCGATGTGGTGGCTGACATCACTGGTCACCCGGTGGGCGGCGTGTGTCCGTTTGGCTTGGCGCAACCGCTGCCGATTTACTTGGACGTATCGTTGAAGGCTTTTGACGAGGTGTTGCCTGCGGCGGGTTCGGTCAACAGCGCGGTGCGTATCTCAGTAGCGCTGCTTGAGCAGGTGACGCAAGGGGTGTGGGTGGATGTGTGTCAGGCAGTGGAAGCTATCAGTAGCCATTGAATAAAAAATCAAGGGCCGTCACGATGCTGGCTTGCTCGGTGACCAAAGAAGCCACTTGATGCTTCAATACCCTGGCGGGAACCGCTGCCATTTTGGGGGTTTCAAGTACAAAGTCTTGACCTGCAATACTGAAAACAGGCATGAGTCGCTCGGGTATTCTCACGTTGGCAAACTGCCCCATCGGTCTCAATGGGATAACCATTCTGGTGTCCAAGCCATCAAATAAATCGTTTTGAATATCTAACATATAGGGTGTTGTCTTGGCTGATGCACCTTCATTGGCATAGACGTCAAAGCGAGGCATCAGAAGGTCTTCCATTCGTCCAAGGGCAAGCCTTCGGCAGCCACTGTTTCGTTGTAGACGGCGACAAATGCGGCATGTTCTTCGCGCCAGCGTCTGGCCTGCTCTTGCTTGACGTAATTCTGTAAGTAGGCGTCGCACAGTTTGGAGATGTTGAGGTTGAGCTGCTTGGCAGCGTCCAACACATCTGCGCTGAGGGTGAGGTTGGCCGCACGCTTGCCCGAAGGCTTGAGCGCTTGAAGCGTTTTGGTGTTACTCAGGTTATGCATGATTTCGATGCGCATGATTGTATGCGTATATTTTATTACCCCTCTGATTTTGTATCAGCGCTTGATTTGAACCAACAAACGTATTTCAGAGTGAAAGTGATACTGCTTAAACAATTAAGTTCTAGTTAAACAGGTATTTTGATTTATTTATTAGTTATATTGAATATATTTATATATTCATTGGCTCTATCAAATGAATACCAACGATGGAAAACTGTTGCTGCCACCGATGGTGAAACACATGAGCAAAGTATGTCTTGGCATTGACAGAAGCCCAAGGCACCCGAAGTGTGGGGCAAACCGAAGTGCGTTTGCGTTTTTTGAGTGAGTTCGCCCAACTGACTTTGCACGAAAGTACATTGGTCGAGGTGTCCAAAAGCATTTACGAACGTCAGGGATGGCCGTCCCGCAATGGTGGCTTGGAGAAAACATTCATCCATTGGGCACAAGCAGATTCACAAGTGCTGGCCTTTTGCAAGATCAGCGAAAACCGCCATACCTTTGCGTGACTGCGTTAAGTATTTGCGCCATGCACACCAAGACCTTCCCGCTCAGTAAGTCTCTAACTGCAACCGCCCCTCTTGCCTCAAGTTAGCAGCCACAGAGGCCCAGTCCATTCCTGCACCCACGGCAATGTCTTGCAAAGCCTGCAACACGCCTTCTTCCATGACCTTCAAACCGCACACATAAAAATGGGTTTGCGGGTCTTGCAGCAAGGCCGCCAGTTGCGGTGCTGCGTCGCGCATGGCATCTTGCACATAGCGCTTAGGCTGGCCGGGGGTGCGTGAATACGCAAAGTGGATGTCGATGAAGTCTTTGGGCAGTTTTTGCAAGGGGCCAAAGTAGGGCAGCTCTTGCTGGGTGCGAGCGCCAAAAAACAGCACCAACTGACCGCCTTCATATTTACCGTTGGCTTTCAAGCGGCGGCGCCATTCGGTCATGCCGCGCATGGGCGCGCTGCCGGTGCCGGTGCAAATCATCACCAAGTGGCTGCCCGCATGGTTGGGCATCAAAAAGCTGCTGCCAAAGGGGCCTATCACCTGCACGCTGTCGCCGGTTTTCAAATCGCACAAATAATTGGAAGCCACGCCTTTGACGGGCTGGCCTTGGTGGTCTTGCACCACACGCTTGACGGTGAGCGAGAGGTTGTTGTAACCCGCACGTTCGCCGTTGCGTGGGCTGGCCACTGAGTATTGACGGGCATGGTGGGGCTTGCCTTGGGCGTCCACGCCTGGCGCAATGATGCCCACCGACTGCCCTTCCAACACGGGAAATGGCAGGCTGCCAAAGTCAAGCACGATGTGGTGGGTTTCGTTGTCGGTGCCTGCCTCGTTGACCTGCATATTGCCCACCACCTTGGCGCTGATGGGCGACTTGGGGCCGTACAAATTGGTCGTGGGTTGCGCCGCAGAGCGTGGCGGCACATTGACTTCTGGGGGGGATAAGGGCGCGGCAGCAACGCCTTGCCACTCGACATCAGACTGGGGCGCAGGCAATTCGTCCCACGTCAGTTGCTCAGCCACGCTGTAGGCTTTGCTGCGCAACACTGGCAACCAATGGTCAATGGAGCCCGTGGGACATGGCGGCACACAGGCCATGCAGTGGTTGCAAATGTCTGCATCCACCACATAGTTGCGGCTGTCGTGCGTGACCGCACCCTCGGGACAAGTGGCCTCGCAGGTGTTGCAGCGGATGCACACCTCGGGATCAATCACATGCTGCTGCAGCAGCTCGACCGTCTCGCTCATGCCTGAACTTTAATTGAAGCGCACGTAGTCAAAATCCACCGGCTGGCGGTTGATGCCAATCGCTGGTGGCGCAATCCAATTGGCAAACTTGCCTGGCTCGACCACACGGCCCATCAGGCTTTGCACAAAAGCACGGTCCTCTGCGGTGGGCAACCATTCGCCGACCTTGGCATTCCATTCGTTCTCCGACACCACGCGGCCATCGGGCGAAATTTTGGCGCCCGACAATGCGCCGATGTTGCGGTGAAATGCTTTGTGCGGCACGCTCAGGCGGTGGGGCAAACCGGCTTTGTCGATGACGCGGTTCCAACGCTCTACGCCACCCACCGAGTCTTTGATGAAGTCGTCGCGCAGCACTTCGTTGAGTGCATTGAGCATGGGCACTTCTTTTTCTTGTAACTGGCCGTTGACCACATTGAGCACTTTGTAGGTTTGGCCGCGCAACACATGGTCGTCGTCGCGCTTGGTTTCTTCATAGCGGCCTTTGATGCCGGTGGAATAAAACGTCGCCGCGTTGCTGGACTCGTCGGCACCAAACAAATCGATGGTCACGCTGAAGTGGAAATTCAAATAGCGCTGCAAGGTGGGCAGGTCGATCACGCCAGCGGCGCGCAACTGGCCCATGTCGTCGGTTTTGAGTTCATTCATCTTGGCGCAGGTGCGCTGGATGATTCGGCTGATGCCAGACTCACCCACAAACATGTGGTGCGCCTCTTCGGTCAGCATGAACTTGGTGGTGCGAGCCAGTGGGTCGAAACTGCTCTCGGCCAAAGCGCAGAGTTGGAACTTGCCGTCGCGGTCGGTGAAATAGGTGAACATGAAAAAGCTCAGCCAATCGGGCGTTTGCTCGTTGAAGGCTTGCAAGATGCGCGGGTTGTCTTCTTGGCCGCTGCGGCGCTCTAAAAGCGCTTCGGCTTCTTCGCGGCCATCGCGGCCGAAATGTTTGTGCAGCAAATACACCATGGCCCACAGGTGACGGCCCTCTTCCACATTGATCTGAAACAGATTGCGCAAGTCGTACATGCTGGGCGCGGTGAGTCCCAGGTGACGCTGCTGCTCGACAGAAGCCGGCTCGGTATCACCTTGCGTCACGATGATGCGGCGCAAATTGGCGCGGTGTTCACCAGGCACGTCTTGCCATGCGGCCTCGCCTTTGTGGTCGCCAAAATGGATTTTGCGGTCGGCCTCGCCTTGGTTCAAAAAGATGCCCCATCGGTAGTCACGCATCTTCACATGGCCGAACTGCGCCCAGCCTTGCGGGTCCACGCTGACAGCGGTGCGCAAATACACATCGTTGTCGGTCGTGCCCTCGGGGCCCATGTCGTCCCACCAGTTGATGAAGTTGGGCTGCCACTGCTCCAAGGCGCGTTGCAATGTGCGGTCGCCGCCCAGGTCGACGTTGTTGGGGATTTTTTCGCTGTAGTTAATGGCTGACATGTGTTTTCCTGATGAGATGAAGGAAATTAATTGGGATCTGACCCCAATTAAATGCGGTTGAAATCGAAAGCGGCTTTCTCGCCTTTGCCGTAGACCTTGAGCGCACCTTTGTCGCCGACGGCGTTGGGGCGGTTGAAGATCCAGTTTTGCCAAGCCGACAAACGGCCAAAAATGCGGGTCTCCATGGACTCTTTTTGGCTGAAGCGCAAATTCGCTTCCAAGCCGGTGAGCGAATCGGGCGACATGGCAGCTCGCTCTTCAATGGCGATGCGGATTTCATCGGCCCAGTCAATGTCGTCGGGTGCCGCAGTGACCAAACCCAGCGCCATCGCTTGGTCAGCGTCCAAAGCTTTGCCGATGGCGGCACGCACAGCTTCAAGCGGCGCGGTTTCTTCATAGAAACGCCGTTGTAAACGAGACTGATGGTTCACCATGGGGAAGAAGCCCATGTTCAATTCATTCAACACCACACGAGGCGCTGTGTCTGGCGCATCAGGCAGGGCCAACATATAGGCGCGGTCGGCACAAAACGCCAACTCGGCCAAGGTGCCCGCAAAACAAGATCCCTCGTCGATCAGCGCAAACAAAGAGCGGGACGACACATCCAGTCTGGCCAAGGTACGGCGCAGCAAGCCGATGGTTTCATTCACCAACCAATGCGCTTGGTGCTGTACCAGCAATGCATCAGACTGCAAAGCCAAGGCTTGGTCGCCGCTGGTCTTCAGCAGCCATGTACCGATATCTAGCTCGTTGCTGCGCAAGCACAAAATCGCATCATCCAATTCACGCGCCATTTGCAAGGGGTACCAGCTGTCACCGGCTTGTTGAATCGCTTCGATGGTGCTGGGCAAAGCCGCTTTGGGTGCTGACACGGTAAGTGTGGCTGTGCGCTTGGTGCGGTCAATGTCGACCTGCACATAGTCATAGTGCAAACTGTCGGCAGTGGTTTTCTTGTGCAAAGGGGTCAAAGCCACGCCTTGACCTTTGGCTGCTGCACCCGCACGTTGGCTTTGGGCAGCAAGTTGTTGGGCATGTTTGGCCACCGCATCGGCAAACTGCGCGGGCTTGGCGATGGCATCCACCAAACGCCAGTCCACCGCTTTTTGGCCGCGCACGCCTTCAACGCTGGTGCAAAAAATATCTGCGTGATCATGGCGCACATGGCGCTTGTCAGTCACGCGGGTCAGGCCACCGGTACCAGGCAACACGCCCAACAATGGCACTTCAGGCAAAGAAACACTGGATGAGCGGTCGTCGACCAACACTATCTCGTCACACGCCAGCGCCAACTCGTAGCCGCCACCCGCGCAAGCGCCGTTGACCGCCGCCACAAATTTCAAGCCGCCATGGCGGCTGCTGTCTTCGATGCCGTTGCGGGTTTCGTTGGTGAATTTACAAAAGTTCACCTTCCACGCGTGGGTAGACAAACCCAACATGAAGATATTGGCACCCGAGCAAAAAATGCGGTCTTTCAAACTGGTGACCACCACCGATTTGACTTCAGGGTGCTCAAAACGCAGTCGCTGTAAGGCATCGTGCAATTCAATGTCTACACCCAAATCGTAGGAGTTGAGTTTCAATTTGTAGCCAGGCAAGATGCCACCGTCTTCTTGGATATCCAAAGACAAGGTGGCAATTTCACCGTCCACTTTCAAGGACCAATGGCGGTACTGGTTTGTATGGGTTTGGTAATCGACCTTGAAATCTGACATGGGGGCATTCCTTTGATGCCCTGCATCATCGTGCAGAATTTATCTCGGTTAATGCAATATATTGCAGCTATTTACAACTGAGCTAGCCAAGCCTTTTTCAACACCTGAAAGCTTTGCTCCTCGGACTGGGCGCTGGTGTCGATGTATACATCTGCTTTGGCGTAATAGGGGCTGCGGCTACTGAGGATGCGTTGCAAGTCTTGCATGGCCTCGGTGCTGGCAGCCATGGGGCGGGTGTCGCCTTGCGCCAAAACCCGCGCCATGTGGTCCTCTGGCGTGGCTTGCAACCAAATTGCAAAGCACTGTGCCAGCAGCTTATTGAAGGTGGTCTCCTCTGACACCAAGCCGCCAGGGGTAGCCAACACCGCGTGGGTGTTTTGCGCCAAGCTGTCTTCCAAAGCGCGGCGCTCGTAACGGCGATAGGCCTCGGGCCCATACAGACCGTGAATTTCGCTGATGCTGCAACCCGCCAGCTGCTCGATCACACGACTGAGCTCGACAAACACATAGCCCAGCTCTTTAGCCAAACGTTTGCCCAAGGTGGACTTGCCCGCACCACGCAGGCCAATAAGTGCAATGTGTTGACGCGGCGCTAAGCCGGCTTGCGCCGATTCTTCCAGCAGGCTTACCAAGTTGCATTGCAAGGCTTTGGCCACTTGCAACAGCACCAAGACCGATGCATTGCCCGTGCCCGATTCCAAATTCGCCCAATGCCGCTCAGACACCTGCGCTCTGGCCGCCGCCGCTTTGCGTGACAAGCCCCTGCGGGCACGCAACAAGCGCACCCGCTCGCCCAAGGCAATCAGGTAGGGGTGTTTTTCGTCCAGCGGGGTGTTGCGCATCTATGCACTTTAATGCATATTGGTGGCTGCTTGGTTTCAGGTGTCTTTGGACACCTTGATGGTGGGAAATTTGGAAGAAAAATCTTTCGCCTTGGCGGCCACCGCCACTGCCAACTGCCTTGCCACCGCTTTGTAAATACCCGTGACTTCGCCATCGGGGTCGGCCACTACGCTGGGCAAGCCGCTGTCGGCTTGCACACGAATGGCCATGGACAGCGGCAAAGCACCCAAATACGCCATGCCTTCGGCATGGGCCATTTTTTTGCCGCCTTCCACGCCAAAGATGTGCTCGGCATGGCCACACTGGCTGCACACATGCACCGCCATGTTTTCCACAATGCCCAAAATAGGCACGCCCACTTTTTGGAACATGCGTATGCCCTTCAAAGCGTCTATCAATGCAATGTCTTGCGGCGTGGTAACAATCACCGCACCCGTCAGCGGTACGCGCTGACTCAGCGTCAACTGGATGTCGCCGGTGCCAGGGGGCATGTCCACAATGAGGTAATCCAAGTCACGCCAATGGGTTTGCCGCAGCAATTGCTCCAAGGCCTGCGTGGCCATAGGACCGCGCCAGACCATGGCTTGGTCTTGTGCCACCAAAAAACCAATTGACATCACCTGAACGCCGTGCGCTTCCAAAGGTTGCATGGTTTTGCCGTCAGCACTTTCAGGCCGACCCGACAAACCCATCATCATGGGTTGGCTGGGCCCGTAAATATCGGCGTCCAGCAAACCCACACTGGCGCCTTCAGCGGCCAAAGCGAGTACCAAATTGGCAGCAGTGGTGGATTTGCCCACGCCGCCTTTGCCAGAGGCCACCGCGATGATGTTCTTGACCTGCGGTAACAGCGCCACGCCAGGCTGGGCTGCATGGGCAATCACTTTGCTGCTGACTTTGGCCTTGACCGAGCTCACTCCGCTGACTTGACCCACTACCTGTTGCAACTGCTGCTCGAATGCGGCCCACAGGCTTTTGGCGGGATAACCCAGCTCCACCTCAAAGCTGACATCGCCGCCTTTGAGTTGAAGATTTTTCACAGACTTGCTTGTTACAAAGTCCAGGCCAGTAAGGGGGTCGACCACGGTTTTCAACGCGTTGGTGACATCTTGTTCGCTCAGGGCCATATGTACTCCAATGTGTCTGTTGGGCAAAAGGGGGCTAGTCTAACGAGCTCTTTCATTGACGAAAGAAGCAACGCATAAAATCAGCCTCCCTCTTTGTTGCGACCCCCCATGACCCAGCGCCGCTTATTTGTCACCACCGCCCTGCCCTATGCCAATGGCAACTTCCACATTGGGCACATGATGGAATACATACAGGCCGATATTTGGGTGCGCTTTCAACGCATGCAGGGCCACGCGGTCAACTTTGTCTGCGCTGACGACACCCACGGCGCGCCCATCATGATCGCCGCCGAAAAGGCTGGTCTCACGCCACAACAGTTTGTCGCCAACATCGCCGCTGGCCGTCAACAGTACTTGGATGGTTTTCACATTGGCTTTGACAACTGGCACTCCACCGACGCCCCCGAAAACCACGCCCTGGCCCAGCAGATTTACCGCGACCTGCGCGACCTCTCCCCTGCACAAGGCGGCACGCTGATCGAGCGCAAAACCATCGAGCAGTTTTTCGACCCCGAGAAAAACATGTTCTTGCCCGACCGCTTCATCAAGGGCGAATGCCCCAAGTGCGGTGCCAAAGACCAGTATGGCGACAACTGCGAAAGCTGCGGCGCGGTCTACGCGCCCACCGATTTAAAAAATCCCTACTCGGCCTTGTCGGGTGCGACGCCGGTGCTGAAACACGCCGAGCATTTCTTCTTCAAACTCTCAGACCCGCGCTGCGTTGAATTTTTGCAAGACTGGACACAAAACGGCCAACACCTGCAAGCCGAGGTGGCCAACAAGGTGAAAGAGTGGTTCAGCGTTCGCACCAACCCGGATGGCTCCACCAGCGAGGGCCTGGGCGACTGGGACATCAGCCGCGACGCGCCTTACTTTGGCATTGAAATTCCCGATGCGCCGGGCAAGTACTTTTATGTGTGGCTGGATGCGCCGATTGGCTATTTGGCGTCATTGAAAAACTGGTTCGATAAAGGCGGCTCCAAGGCCCAGCACGGCGAGACGCGCAGCTTTGACGAGTACATGGCCGCTGATGACACCGAGCAATACCACTTCATCGGCAAAGACATCGTCACCTTCCACACCCTGTTTTGGCCGGCGATATTGAAGTTCAGCGGCCGCAAAGTGCCGAACAAGGTGTTTGTGCATGGCTTTCTCACCGTGAACAACGGCGAGAAGATGAGCAAAAGCCGTGGCACCGGCTTGAACCCCTTGAAGTACTTGGAGCTGGGTATGAACCCCGAGTGGCTGCGCTATTACTTGGCCGCCAAGTTGAACGGGCGCAACGAGGACATCGACTTCAACGCAGATGATTTTTTGGCACGGGTCAACTCGGACTTGGTGGGCAAGTACATCAACATTGCTTCAAGGGCAGCGGGCTTCATTGCCAAGCGTTTTGGCGGCAAGTTGGGCGCGGTGAGCGCCGATGGCGAAGCGCTGCTGGCGCAACTGCATGCCGGCCTGCCCGCCATCGAAGCCCTTTACGACAACCGCGATTGCGCCAAAGCGCTGCGCGACACCATGGCCTTGGCCGACCGCGTGAACGAATACGTCGACGCCAACAAGCCTTGGGAGTTGGCCAAACTAGAAGGCCAAGACACCCGCTTGCTGGATGTGTGCAGCACCTGCATCGAGGCCTTCCGATTGCTGAGCCTGGCCTTGAAGCCCGTGCTGCCGGCCTTGGCCGCCCAAGTGGAAGCGTTTTTGAACATCGCGCCTTTGCAGTTTGCGCAGCGCGACCACCGCATGGGCGCGGATCACAGCATCGGCAGCTACCAACACCTGATGCAACGCGTCGACCCCAAGATGCTGGAAGCTTTGTTTGAGCCGGATAAATTGGAATCTGACCCCAATTTATCTGTCCCCGGCGGCGAGCCGATTGCCGAGACCATCTCCATCGACGACTTTGCCAAGATCGATTTGCGCATCGCCTTGATCGTCAACTGCGAAGCGGTGGAGGGCAGCACCAAGCTTTTGCGCTTGACGCTGGACGTGGGCGAAGGCCGCACCCGCAATGTCTTTAGCGGCATCGCCAGCATGTACCAACCCGCGGACTTGGTGGGCAAGCTCACCGTCATGGTGGCCAATTTGGCGCCGCGCAAAATGAAGTTCGGTGTGTCTGAGGGCATGGTCTTGGCCGCCAGCCACGCCGATGAAAAAGCCCAACCTGGCATCCATGTGCTGCACCCTTGGCCGGGTGCCACGCCGGGCATGCGCATCCACTGATGCGCTGCTCGGCGGTCTTATTGGCAGCAGGCCCGGCCTCACGCATGGGTCACCGACCCAAGTGCTTGCTCGAGCGTGATGGCCAAGCGCTGATTCGCCGAACCGCCCTTGCCTTGCTCGACGCAGGCATTCAAGAGTTGGTGGTGGTGCTGGGACACTACGCCCAAGAGGTAGCACCTGCTTTGAAAGGTCTGTCAGTTCGCACAGTGACCAACCTCCATCCCGAGCAAGGCATCATTTCCTCCCAACGTCTAGGCTTACAAAGTATCACCGCAACCTGCGATGCGGTGCTGATGTGTTTGGCCGATCAACCGCTGATAGAAGCACAAGACAGCACTGAATTACTTTTAGCTTTTGCCAATCGCCCAACAAATACGAGCTTGGTTTTTCCTCAAGTGCAAGGACAGCCGGGTAACCCAGTAGCCTTAAGCGCTGAAGTGCGTGAAGCGGTCTTGCAAGCCACAGATGACTTTGGTTGCCAAACTTGGCGTCAACACAATACCGCTTTGGTGTGTGCATGGGCAAGCGACAACCAGCACTTCATCACCGACCTTGACAGCCAAGCCGATATCGCGGCCTTGCAGCAACGCGGTATCGATCTACGCTGGCCAGACGTCAGCGCACTCTAAGCCCAGAGGCGTATAGTGGTTTGCCATGGCATGGCTGACTTTTCAACCCCAATTATTTCAAGCGCTCAAGGGCTATAACCGCCAGAAACTGGGACAAGACATAGGCGCGGGTTTGACAGTTGCGGTAGTGGCCCTGCCCTTGGCCATGGCCTTTGCCATCGCCTCAGGCTTGAAGCCAGAAGCCGGCTTGTTCACCGCCATCATCGCGGGGTTTCTCATTTCTGCAATGGGCGGCAGCAAGGTGCAAATCGGTGGACCGGCTGGCGCCTTCATCGTCATCGTTTATGGCATCGTTAGCCAGCATGGTGTGGCTGGCTTGATGTTGGCGACGCTGCTCTGTGGTGTGTGGTTGCTGCTCATGGGCATGTTGCGATTGGGATTGCTGGTTCGATTTATTCCTGTGGCTCTCATCATTGGTTTTACCAACGGCATTGCGGTGCTGATTTTGTTGTCGCAAATGAAAGATTTTTTCGGTCTGCATATTCACCCTCTGCCGCCAGACTTTTTCCATTTGTTGGCGTCCTTGGCCAAACATGCCGATACCCTCAACACCGCCGCCTTGGCCTTGGCCTTGGCTAGTCTGGGTCTGTTGGTACTGTGGCAAAAATTGTTGCCCAAGGTCTTGCCCAGTGTTTGGGTGCGGCGTTTGGCAGTGTTGCCGGGTTCGCTGTTGGTGCTGGTACTCAGCACGCTTGCCACTGTGGGCATGGACTTGCCAGTAGACACCTTGGGCAACCGTTTTGGCGGCATGCCCGACAGCTTACCCCCATGGACTTGGCCGTCATTTAACGCTCAACAACTGCATGCCGTGCTGCTACCCAGCATCACCTTGGCACTGTTAGTCGCGATCAAGTCTTTGCTGAGTGCAAGGGTGGCGTACAAGCTTATTCATGACCGACATGACCCCAACCAGGAGTTGATGGCGCAAGGCATTGCCAACTTGGCCATGTCTTTTGTGGGCGGCATGCCAGCCTCCGGCACGATTGCCCGCACCATGACGAATGTGAAAAACGGCGCTGCTAGCCCAGTGGCCGGCATGGTCCACGCTATCACCCTGTTGCTGGTGATGCTGCTGGGAGCGCCTTTGGCGTTTCATGTGCCCTTGGCGGCCCTCAGCGCCATCTTGGTTTTTGTGGCTTGGAACATGGGCGAGTGGCATGCATTTGCGGATCTACAGCAGTTTCGCTGGCCTTACCGCCTCACGCTGTTGGCGGTGTTTGTGCTGACGGTGACAGTGGATTTGAGTGTTGCCGTCTCGGTGGGCTTGGTGGCGGCCACCCTCACGTTTTTATTTCGCATCTCCAGCCTGACTCGCAGCGAGGTGCTGTGGCAAGACCCGCAAACCCAAGTCCTTCGTTTGCAAGGGGCTTTATTTTTCGGTGCAGTCAACCTGATAGAGCAACGCATCGACGATTTACCCAACCAGCGCTTGGTACTCGACTGCGCAGGCCTCATCTACATCGACTCCAGCGGCGCAGAAGCTTTGGGACAGTTGTACGAGGCTTGTCAACAACAAGGACTGCTGTTGCAACTGGCAGGCTTGAGAGGACAACCCTTGGATATCTTGTGCCGCTGTGGTCTGTTGGCGGAAATTGGCGAAGAAAACTGCCTGCCCGATGCGCAGGCGCTGGTAAAAACCCTTGGTGGCTAGAATAGTGTTCCCACTCTTGGACAGCCCCATGTCACTGTTTGCCCGCCCTGAATACGTCTCTGAAGCCTCGCAGTTCATCGATCAGTTTAAGCAGGCCAAGCCCACGCTGGAAGCCGAGCAGCGTCAGGGCCGTGCATTGCTATGGGATACCCTTCTCAATGCCAAGGAACAAAGCGAGTTCAAGGCAGCCAAAGTCGCACAAAAGCCCTACGTTTATTTCAATTCCAGCGTCAAGTGAACACGCCTCATTTGCATCCTGATTGGCAAGGACCCAGCGGCGACTTGCCCCATATGCCCAGCGTCATCGACCATGTGGCGGTGGCTCGTTTGTATGGTGAACCGCTGTTTGCCATGCCGCAGGACCTGTACATCCCGCCCGACGCATTGCAAATTTTTTTAGAGGCCTTTGAGGGCCCGTTGGACTTGCTGCTCTACCTGATCCGCAAACAAAACTTCAATATCTTGGACATTCCCATGGCGGGACTCACCCGCCAGTACCTCAGCTATGTCGAGGAAATTCGCAAAACCAACCTTGAGCTTGCCGCTGAATATTTACTGATGGCAGCCATGCTGATAGAGATCAAGTCGCGTATGTTGCTACCGCCCAAAAAGGTGGCCGAGGGTGTAGAGGCCGAGGACCCCCGCGCGGAGTTGGTGCGCCGCTTGTTGGAATATGAGCAACTTAAATTGGCGGCAGCCAACCTGAACCAATTCCCCCAACAAGGGCGAGATTTTTTACGCGCACAGGTGTACATCGAGCAGTCCATGCAACCCCGATTCCCGCACGTGGATGCGGTGGAATTACAGCAAGCTTGGGCGGATATTTTGCGTCGTGCCAAACTGGTGCAACACCACAAAATCAGCCGCCAAGAATTGTCTGTCAGAGAACACATGAGCATCGTCTTGAAAAAACTGCAAGGCCAGCGCTTTGTCGAGTTCGCCGATTTGTTCGACCCCGCTTTGGGTGTACCAGTGTTATTGGTGACCTTCATCGCCTTGCTCGAACTGGCCAAGGAAACTTTGGTGGACATCACCCAAGCCGAGGCCTATGCACCTATTTATGTTCGACTGGCTTACGCACCAGTGAATTGATCTCTTTGAGGAAAGACCCACCATGAGCGTACAACCGAGTTCCCATCATCCTGCCAAGCGCCCTGCCATGACCCTGCACAGCTTGATGAAGATGTACAGCGAAGGCGAAAAAATCACCATGCTGACCGCCTATGACGCAAGCTTTGCAGCGCTGGCTGATTTGGCAGGCCTTGAAGTCATTTTGGTGGGGGATTCTTTGGGCATGGTGTGCCAAGGCCACACCAGCACCTTGCCAGTGACGCTTGACGCCATGCGCTACCACACCGAATGTGTGGCCCGTGGCGTACAAAAGCAAAACGGCCGACCAATTGTTTTGGGCGACATGCCCTTTGGCACCTATGCCACCCCTGAACAAGCTTTTTGCAGCGCCAGCGAGTTAATGCAAGCCGGTGCGCATATGGTGAAGCTCGAAGGCGGCGTCTGGTTGGCCCCCACCGTGGAGTTTTTGGTCACCCGTGGCATACCGGTATGCGGACACATTGGCCTGACACCCCAAAGCGTGAACACCTTGGGCGGCTACCGTGTGCAAGGGCGCACCGACAGCGGTGCACAACAATTGATGCAAGACGCTTTGCTGTTGGAGAAGGCCGGCGCACAAATGTTGGTTTTGGAAATGGTGCCTGCAGCGCTCTCGGGGGACATCACACGCGCTTTGACCACTTGCGCCACCATCGGCATTGGCGCTGGCGTAGATACCGCAGGACAAATTTTGGTGTTGCACGATATGTTGGGCGTGACCCAAGGCAAGGTTCCTAAGTTCGCACACAACTTCATGAGCGAAGTCGGCAGCATTCAAGACGCCATGCACGCCTATGTGCGGGCAGTCAAAGAGCAACGATTCCCTGTGAACGAATTGCACGCTTGGTAAAAAACGCATGTTGATCGCTTATACGCTGGCCGAGTTGCGCCAGCATTTGCTGCGCTTTGAACGACCCGCCTTTGTGCCCACCATGGGTAATTTGCACGAGGGCCATTTGCACTTGCTACAAGTGGCCAAGCCCTTAGGCGATGTGTTGGTAGCCAGCATTTTTGTCAACCGCTTGCAGTTTTTACCGCACGAAGACTTTGCCAGCTACCCCCGCTCCTTTGAAGAAGACTGCGCCAAGCTGCGTGAACAGGGTTGCGATGTGTTGTTCGCCCCTGCAGAAACCGAGCTGTACCCCCAGCCCCAAACCTTCACAGTGCTGCCCGACCCAGCCTTGGCCGACATCTTGGAAGGGCAGTTTCGCCCTGGCTTTTTCACCGGTGTAAGCACAGTGGTGATGAAGCTCTTCACGGCCGTGTTTGCCGGCAAAGCGCTGGGCGTGGCGGTGTTTGGCAAGAAGGACTATCAACAATTAATGGTGATTCGCCAGATGGTGCGCCAGTTTGCCCTGCCGATTGACATCCACGGCGTGGACACCTGCCGTGCCCCAGATGGTTTGGCGCTGAGTTCGCGCAACGGCTACTTGAGCGCCGACGAACGGACCGAGGCGGTGCAACTGTCGATGGCGCTGCGCCAATTGGGCCTTTCGGCCATGACCGCAGGTGCTGCAATGCCCGCCTTGTTAACCCAACTCGAAGCCCAAGCCATGAACCACTTGCGTCAGCGCGGCTGGCAACCCGACTACCTCACCTTGCGGCGGCGCCAAGACCTGCAAGCGCCACAGGCCGGTGATGCACTGGTGGTGTTGGGTGCGGCGAAATTGGGTGGCACGCGCTTGATTGATAACTTAGAGCTTATTCGCCCTTAGCGCCTCGCCCCATGAGCACCGCCACGGCCTGCTGCGGCGTGGTGTGCCCTTGCAATACCGCCTCCACCGCTTGGGCGATGGGCATGTCTACACCCAGATGCTGCGCACGTTGCACCACAGTATGGGCGCTGTACACGCCTTCAGCCACATGGCCCAGCGACTGCAATACCTTGTCCAGCGATTGACCCTGCGCCAAGGCCATGCCAACTTGTCTGTTGCGGCTTAAGTCGCCGGTGGCGGTGAGCACCAAGTCACCCAAACCGCTCAAGCCCATGAAGGTATCAGCACGTGCGCCCATGGCCAGTCCCAAGCGGGAGATTTCTGCCAAACCACGGGTGATCAACGCCGCACGTGCGTTCAAGCCCAGTTGCATGCCGTCGCACAAACCAGTAGCAATCGCCATAACGTTTTTCACCGCGCCACCCACCTCCACACCTACTACATCGTCATTGGCATAAACACGCAAGTTGTCGCTATGAAAAGCATCCACCAATACCTGACGCACTAATGCATGTTCACTGGCCGCCACCAACGCGGCAGGTTGCCCAGCAGCCACCTCTTGAGCAAAACTCGGTCCACTCAAGACACCTGCCAGCATCTCAGGCGCAACCTCGGCTTGCACCTCGTGGGCAAGCAAACCTTGGCGCGATGAAGTCGACGCAGCAGCCTCAAACCCTTTGCACAACCAAGCCAGTGGGGTGCGATGTTGCAAAGGCGCCAGCGCTTGCAACACCGAACGTAGCGAGGCCATGGGTGTAGCCAAGACGGTCAAATCAGCACCGGACAAGACTTGCGAGAAAGGGGCGTGACTTAAGTCAAGAGAATCAGGCAAAACACGGCCAGGCAAATAGCGCTTGTTAACGCGCTGCTGCCGCATGTTTTGAATGAGCGATGCATCTCTGGCCCATAAAGTGACTTCATGGCGCTGGCAGGCTTGCAAGGCCAAGGCCGTTCCCCATGCGCCTGCCCCAACGATGACCAGCTTCACTGCAGTTTTTGGTCTGCCGCCATGCGCTGCTGCTGGTCGTACATGGATTGAAAGTTAATTTCCGCCATGTGAACTGGAGGGAAACCTGCCCGTTGAATCACGTCAGCCACATTGCCACGCAAATAGGGGTAAATGATTTGTGGGCAGGCAATGCCTGTGACAGGTTGTAACTGGCCCTCAGGTAGGTTGCGAATTTCAAAAATACCCGCCTGCTTGGCCTCGACCAAAAACATGGTTTGCTCGTTGATTTTGGTGGTGACGGTGGCGGTGACGGTGATTTCAAAAACGCCTTCGCCAATTTGCTCGGAGCCTAAACCGATTTGAATATCCACCGAAGGGGCTTCTTGTGACAACAAAATGGCAGGTGAATTGGGCTGCTCTAAAGACAGGTCTTTAAGGTAAACGCGCTGGATTTGAAAGACGGGATCGTTGGCTTCGGCCATGGTGTGTTTCCTGAAATATAAATACCCGCTTAGAAATAACTTCCTAAGCGGGCGAGGGTTAGGTGGCGAAGATTATGTCAGCTTGGCTTGCAGCAAAGGCATAAGGCCGCCACGGCTGTCCAAAGCCATCAAATCATCGCAGCCGCCCACATGGGTCTCACCAATGAAGATTTGCGGCACGGTGCGCCTGCCTGTCAATGTCATCATCCGATCTCTCTCGTCGGGCAAGAGGTCGATGCGTACCTCCTCGATGTGCTCGACGCCGCGAGCTTTGAGGATTTGCTTGGCCCGATTGCAATAAGGACAAACAGCGGTGGTGTACATCTTGATGGGTGGCATGGTGTTGCGGGTAGTTAGGTTTTTTCCAAAGGTAAATTGGCTTCTTGCCAAATCTTCAATCCGCCAGACAGGCTGTGGGCCTGCTCGAAGCCGAGTTTGGTAGCAATTTTTTGGGCGCGTTGCGAGCGAACGCCACTGGCGCATACCAAGATGAGGGGACGTTTTTTGTCATTGATGGCTTTGCCAAGGCTTGACTCTAAAGTATCAATGACAATGTTTTTGGCGCCGATCAAATGTCCAGCGGCAAACTCCTCGGGGCTGCGAACATCAACGATTTGGGCTTTTTCACGGTTGATCATCAATACCGCTTGGGTTGGGGAAATACCTGCGTTGCCCATGGCTTGCAAGGTGGGCACAAGCAGCGCCAGACCCGAAATCACAGCGACCAGCACCAACATCCAGTTATCGATCAAAAAACTCACCATGGTTACCTTGGAAATTAGTCTCAGAACTGTCATTTTAGAATGCATTCTTTTATTCTGACTAAACAAGGACATTTCTTCCCTATGTATACCCTGGTGCTCATTCGACACGGCGAATCAATTTGGAACCTGGAGAACCGTTTCACCGGTTGGGCCGATGTCGATCTGACCCCAAAGGGTGTTGAGCAAGCCCGACAAGCTGGCGTTTTGCTGAAAAACTCAGGTTTTGACTTTGATGAGGCCTATACCAGCGTGCTTAAACGCGCCATCCATACCTTGTGGCACGCCTTGGATGGCATGGATAGAACTTGGTTGCCGGTGACTCACCACTGGCGCTTGAATGAGCGACATTACGGCGCCTTGCAAGGCTTGAACAAAGCCGAGACCGCTGTGCAGTACGGTCAAGCGCAAGTGATGGCGTGGCGGCGCAGTTTCGATGTGGCCCCGCCTGCTATGCAACCTGGCGACAGCCGCTGGGAAGCCCAGGACCCGCGCTACGCCAAGCTCAGTGCCACTCAGGTGCCACTCACGGAGTGCCTCAAAGACACGGTTGAGCGGGTCATGCCCTTTTGGCATGAATCCCTGGTACCCGCCATTCGCGCTGGCAAACGCGTCTTGGTCAGTGCGCACGGTAACTCGCTGCGGGCCCTTGTCAAATACCTTGACAACATCGCCGACCAAGACATTGTGGGTTTGAATATTCCCAACGGCGAACCTTTGGTGTATGAATTGGACGCGGATTTACGCCCCATCCGCAGCTATTACCTGAAAGACGCCTAGACCCAGTGCTGACCATGCCCTGCCAAGGTTAATTTGCATAAAGGCTGCGCTTGGGATTCAGGCACAGTAAACTATCTTCTTCAATTGCCTATTAACGGCTTTTTTTAAACAGGGTAAAAATGGGCCAAAAACTCAAAATCGCGGGCTGGATCAGCATTGGTGCTCTGACGGGTGCATTAACCACCTTTTCATTGCAAACTGTGGCTCGCGCCAACATGGCGCCGCTGCCACTTGAAGAGTTGCAGCAACTCGCCGCTGTTTTCAGCATGGTCAAGAGCGATTACGTTGAAACAGTTGACGAGAAAAAACTCATCAATGACGCCATCTCTGGCATGGTCTCCAGCTTAGACCCGCATTCACAGTATTTTGATAAAAAATCCTACAAAGAATTCCGTGAAGGCACGACAGGCAAGTTTGTCGGCGTCGGCATCGAAATTTCCCAAGAAGACGGCATGGTCAAAGTGGTCTCGCCCATCGAAGGCTCGCCCGCTGACCGCGCGGGCTTGAAGCCTGGCGACTTGATCACCAAGGTCGATGACACCTCCATGAAAGGCCTGTCATTGAACGAAGCCGTCAAGCGTATGCGTGGCGAACCCCGCACCAAGGTTTTGCTTACCATCTACCGCAAAGACGAAAACCGCACCTTCCCAGTCACCATCGTTCGTGAAGAGATCAAAACCGTCAGTGTTAAATCCAAAATGATTGACAACGGTTACGGTTGGATTCGCGTCAGCCAGTTCCAAGAGCGCACCGTTGACGACTTGGCCCGTAAACTTGAAGAGTTGTACAAACAAGACCCCAAAATGAAGGGCTTGGTGCTCGATTTGCGCAACGACCCCGGTGGTTTATTGGATGCAGCAGTGGCTATCTCTGCCGTCTTCTTGCCCGACAACGTGACTGTCGTCTCCACCAACGGCCAATTGGAAGAAAGCAAATACACATTCAAAGCAGCGCCCGAGTTCTACTTGCGTCGCGGTGGTCAAGACAGTGTTTCCAGTCTTAATAACAAAACCAACGGCTTTTTCAAGAAAATCCCCTTAGTGGTTTTGGTCAACGAGGGCTCTGCTTCGGCCAGCGAGATCGTTGCCGGCGCTTTGCAAGACCACAAACGTGCCACCCTCATGGGCAGCCAAACCTTTGGCAAAGGATCGGTTCAAACCGTTCGCCAACTCGGCTCAGACACTGCGTTAAAAATCACCACCGCACGTTATTACACGCCCAGCGGACGCTCCATTCAAGCCAAAGGCATCGTGCCTGATTTGCTCATTGACGATACCGCCGAGGGCAGTCCTTATGCAGCTTTGCGCACCCGCGAGGCTGATTTGGAAAAACATTTGAACAGCGGCCAAGGCGAAGAAGTCAAAGACCCTTCGCGAGAGAAAGCCCGCGATGAGGCTTTGAAGCGCCTTGAAGAAGAATCGAAAAAACCTGTGGCAGATCGCAAAACGCCCGAGTACGGCAGTCCTGAAGACTTCCAGTTGCAACAAGCGCTCAACCGCTTGAAGAATCAACCTGTCAAGGTCAGCAAAACTTTGACCGAACGTCCTGCCGACAAAAAGGAACAGTAAGGCGTGAATGACGCCCAACTGCTGCGTTATTCTCGGCATATCCTGCTCGATGAGCTCGGCGACATAGGCCAACAACGGCTGCTTGGCAGCCATGCCGTGGTCATAGGTGCAGGCGGTTTGGGCTGCAGTGCAGCACTTTTTTTGGCATCCAGCGGTGTGGGGCATATCACCTTGGTTGACCATGACGAGGTGGATCTCACCAACTTGCAACGGCAGATCGCACACAGCACCGAGCGCATAGGGCAAGCCAAAGTGGTATCAGCCAAACAAGCGATGCTGGCGCTCAACCCCGACATACGCATCACCGCCTTGCAACAAAAGGCAGACCCTGCGCTGTTGGATCAACTCTTGCCTTCGGCCCAAGTGGTGCTGGATTGCAGTGACAATTTTCAAACCCGCCACCTGCTGAACAAGGCCTGCGTGCTACACCGTGTGCCCTTGGTGAGCGGCGCAGTCATTCGCTTGGATGGTCAGTTGACCACCTACGACCCCAGGCAATCGGACTCACCCTGTTACGCCTGTGTATTTCCGCCTGACCAAGTCCCTGAAGAAATCAGTTGCGCCACCATGGGTGTGTTGGCGCCTTTGGTGGGCGTCATTGGCAGCATGCAAGCAGCCGAAGCGCTGAAGTTACTGACTGACTTAGGCAGCTCTTTGGTGGGGCGACTGCAAATGCTTGATGGTCGCAGTCTGGCATGGACCGAAATGCGTTTGCGCCGTCAAGCTGATTGCGCCGTGTGTTGCTCGGACAAGCGCTCGTAAAAACGCACCGCCAGCGCAGCTCGATCTGCTTGCGGCATTTCAATAACTGAGCGCACAAAACGGTAACGCGACTTTTCTACCACCCTGCAACTGGCTGCATTGCGCTCATCCACACGGCAAACCAAGCGTGCACTGGGTATAAGGTCTAGGGCTGCGTCGCTCAAGGCGGCGACAGCTTCGCTCATCAAGCCATGTCCATGCGCTGAGGTTCTGCACCAATACCCCAACTCAAACTCTGGTACTTTGGCATCAATGCGGTGAAAACCGACGCTACCTACTAGCGTGCCTGTGGCTTTGTCATGCATCAGCATCGGCCAAGACAAACCCAATACAAAAGCACCAAAGCAAGATTGGCAGTAGTCCTCTGCTTTTTCGGGTGTTTGTGGCTTTTGCGCCCAAGGTAAAGAGTCGGGCCATTGGCGAAGCGCTGGCAAACTCTCTTGCACTGCCGAGTGCAAGGCGGCGCCTTCTCCGGGCTGAGGACAGCGTAACCACAAACGTGACGTCTCTATAAGTTCAAGCCATGCAGTGCTCATACGCCGATGATCCAGCCTTCCAGTGCATCCATCTCAGGTGGTAAACCATACAGCTTATCGCCACCCACATGGCGTTGCTGTGCCATAGCTGCTTGCACCATGCAAAGCACAGCGTCGAGTTTGTCGCCAGTGGCGTCTTGCACCAAAGCGTCATGCTGCGCAGGACGCAAATACAGCGTTACCCCCACTTGCCCGCTTACCAAGCCATGCAAGATGTCCTTGCGGGCAATCAAGCGCTCAGGGGTTTGTTTGGCCTTATCGTCGCTCTTATAACTGCGCGAACCTATCAGTTGTCTGGCCAACCACCCAGGGTAGGCTTCCAAAGCCACACGTTGTGTGTCGCCGTTATGAAGGCCTGGGAAATCCAAACCCGCTTGCAGCATCAAAGGCACACCAGCATGAAGCATATAAGCCACTGGTGGGTTCACCCATTTCATCGATGGGCTTGAACCTGCAGGAATATCGGTCGCACGGTGGGCAAATTTGCCACCAGCGGGGCGGTTATCGCAAAAGGCTTTGAAAGTGTCTCGAATTTGCGCGCGGCTGAGCAAGGCGAAATGGTCTATGCAGTCTTTCCAACTGAGCGGCCATTTCAGCGTAGTGACCAACTCGCGTGGTAAGCCAAACGGCAGATCAAAACCACCCGTCCATGGGCCTGGCGTGTGCAAAGCTTGCTCGAACGCAACAAGGCTTGTGCAAGCTTGCAAACCCTCGAGAACCAAGCGCTTATCTCGCCAAGCACCCCAAGCCAGCACAATGGATTTGCGTGAGGAGGGTGAGCTGCTGAAGTCACAGCCCAGCAAGCGTGTCATGGCAAAAAATTTAGGCGCGACCCAAAATGGCAGCTGTGGCCATCAACTCTTCAAGCAAGGCCAAAGAGACGTGGCCCGATACCGTATAAGGGTCCAGCACGGGGAGTTCGGAATACTTCAACACCACCGAGGTATTGAGTTTGGACAAATTGACCTGCCCCATGGTCCAACCACCAAAACGGCGTTCTGCAATTTCTTCGTAGTTGAGCAGTACCACATCGGTATGGCGCTTGTCGCTGACAATTTGGGCATACAAGTTATTGACTTGGTTGCGCCCACCTTCAATGGCTTGCAAATAAATGCCGCCGCCATAGCAAAGAATGCCTGTAATGCCATTGGCCATATTGTGTTCGCGGGCAACCGACAAGATGGAGTCTGTGGCCGCAGAAGCGTCGGGGTCTAGCGCCCGACTGACATAAAGCAATCGCACCAACATACCATCAGTCCTTTTTAGGAATCAGTGACAGAAATTCTCGGCGCAAATTGGGGTCTTTCAAAAATGCGCCACGCATGACGGAGTTGATCATGCGACTGTCCATGTCTTTCACCCCGCGCCAAGCCATGCAGTAATGAGAGGCCTCCATGACAATGGCCAAACCATCGGGCTGGGTTTTGACTTGAATCAAGTCAGCCAACTGCACCACCGCTTCTTCTTGAATCTGGGGGCGGCCCATGACCCATTCAGCAAGTCGAGCATACTTGGACAAACCAATCACATTGGTGTGCTCATTGGGCAAGACGCCAATCCAAATTTTTCCAATGACCGGACAAAAGTGGTGGCTGCAAGCGCTGCGAACCGTGATGGGGCCGACGATCATCAACTCGTTCAAATGCTCGGCATTGGGGAACTCGGTGATGACAGGCGGGGTGACGAAGCGGCCACGAAAGACTTCTTGAACATACATTTTGGCCACCCGCCTCGCGGTGTCTGCGGTGTTGTGGTCATGCTCGGTATCGATGACGAGGCTACTGAGAACACCCGTCATTTTCTCGGCGACTTCTTCGAGCAATTTATCGAGTTCGCCTGGCTCAATAAAGTCAGCAATATTGTCATTGGCATGAAAACGCTTGCGCGAAGCCAGCAACCTTTCGCGGATTTTGATGGACACAGGAACACCCGCGTCATTTGCCTCTGAAGTCATGGTTGTCTCAGTCTTTTTCAACATGTCCAAGATACTAACAGCAGTGGACTGATTGAGCCTACAGGCAAAGACAAAGACCCTGCCTAGGCTGTTTCGATGGTGCGCAAACGGATATGCAACTCGCGAAGTTGCTTTTCATCTACCAGCGAGGGCGCTTGGGTAAGCAAGCACTGCGCACGTTGGGTTTTAGGAAAAGCAATCACGTCGCGGATAGAGTCTGCACCTGTCATCAGGGTGACGATACGGTCCAAACCAAAGGCCAAACCACCGTGGGGTGGAGCGCCATATTGCAATGCGTCGAGCAAGAAGCCAAATTTGATTTGCGCTTCCTCGGGGGTAATCTTTAAGGCATCAAATACTTTTTGCTGTACATCGGCGCGGTGAATACGCACCGAGCCCCCACCAATTTCCCAGCCATTGAGCACCATGTCATAGCCCTTGGCAATACACTTCTCAGGCGCTGTGACCATCCAATCCTCGTGCCCATCTTTGGGGGCAGTGAAAGGGTGGTGTACGGCGTTGTAGCGACCGGCTTCCTCGTCGAACTCGAACATGGGGAAATCCACCACCCACAACGGCGCCCAGCGGTCTTGCAGCAGGCCTTGTTTTTTGCCAAAGTCACTGTGACCGATTTTCAGGCGTAAGCCGCCAATAGCGTCATTCACCACTTTGGCCTTGTCAGCACCAAAGAACAGCAAGTCCCCGTCTTGTGCGCCACTGCGCGACAAGATTTCAGCAATGGCTTTGTCGTGCAGATTTTTCACAATAGGCGACTGCAAGCCTTCTCGACCCTTGGCCACTTCATTGACTTTGATCCACGCCAAGCCTTTGGCGCCATAAATTTTCACGAACTCGGTGAAACCGTCTATCTCGCCTCTACTCATCTCGCCACCACCGGGCACACGCAATGCAACCACACGCCCGCCTTTGCTGGTAGCCGGGCCGCTAAAGACTTTGAAATCTACATCGGCCATGACATCGGTGAGTTCGGTGAACTCGAGTTGAATACGCAAGTCGGGCTTGTCCGAACCAAAGCGGTGCATTGCTTCTGAATAGGCCATGATGGGGAAGTCGCCCAAGTCAATATCGAGCACTTGCTTGAACACACCTTTGATCATGTCTTGAAACAAAGCGCGAATTTCTTCTTCACCTAAGAAAGAAGTTTCGATATCAATCTGGGTGAATTCGGGTTGGCGGTCTGCTCGCAGGTCTTCATCGCGAAAACATTTGGTAATTTGGTAGTAACGGTCAAAGCCAGACACCATCAGCAACTGCTTGAACAGTTGGGGCGACTGTGGCAAAGCAAAGAAATGTCCATCGTGAACACGGCTAGGTACCAAGTAGTCACGAGCGCCCTCTGGCGTGCTTTTGGTCAGCATGGGTGTCTCAATGTCGACAAAGCCATTGGCATCTAAAAATTTACGCACTGCCATTGATACGCGGTAGCGCAGCATAAGATTCTTTTGCATATAGGGGCGACGCAAATCCAACACCCTGTGGGTTAATCGAGTGGTCTCAGACAAATTGTCGTCATCAAGTTGGAAAGGCGGCGTCACTGAAGGATTGAGCACCACCAACTCATGGCAAAGTACTTCTATCTTGCCGCTTTTGAGTTGTTCGTTAATGGTGCCTTCTGGGCGCAAGCGCACCACGCCTTTGATCTGCACGCAAAATTCATTGCGGATGTCTTCGGCCACTTTGAACATATCGGAGCGGTCGGGGTCACAGACCACCTGAACATAGCCCTCACGATCACGCAAATCTATAAAGATCACGCCACCATGGTCGCGTCGGCGATTGACCCATCCGCACAAAGACACACTTTGCCCTTGCAGTGCTTCGGTGACCAATCCACAGTAGTGCGTTCTCATAGCTTGTTATCCAGTCTTAAAAAATAATTGCGACATCAGGCACTCTAGGGCACCGACTTTTATTGAAGGGTGGTGGGTAAAGCCGTGGGAGAGACTGCACCCATAGAGATGACATAGGTCAGCGCTTCGTCCACACTCATATCGAGTTCAATCACATCTGTGACGGGTACCAGCAAAAAAAATCCACTGGTAGGGTTGGGCGTGGTGGGCACATAAACGCTCATAAAGCCATCTCCCAAATGTGTTTGCACTTCGCCTTGGGGTACACCAGTTTGAAATGCAATAGTCCAAGCACCCTGTCGTGGGTACTGCAACAACACTGCCTTTCGAAAGGCGTTGCCATTGCTTGAAAAAAGCGTGTCAGATACTTTTTTTACGCTGGTATAGATAGATTTGACAATGGGTATGTGGGTGAAAAGATGATCCCATTGCTTGACCATCCAACGGCCTGCCACATTGGAAGCCAAGGCGCCAGTGAAAACCAGCACCAAAAAAACCATCACAACACCCAAGCCTTTGATGCCATTGAGCTGCTGCAAAGAATTTGTATGTACTTGCGGCAAGACACTGCCCAAACCATAAAGCACATTAGCCAAAATACCGTCGAGGGCGCCAACCAGCCAACTCAAAACCCACAGGGTGATGGCCAAGGGCAACCACACCAGCAGTCCAGCAAAGATGTATTTTTTTAAATTCATTTTGTGATACTTGAAAAAGCCAGCCAGTAATTATCGACTTTAGTGACAAGCACACGAAGGGGCGCAAGAAGAGGCGCTGGTAGCAGCAGGGGTGTCAGCGGATTTGGCAGGCGGCGCTGCATCAGGCGTAGCCGTGGTGGCAGGGTCGGTACTGGCAGGGGCAGTGTTGCCCCCTCCTTTGAAGTCGGTGGCATACCAACCCGATCCCTTGAGCTGAAAACCAGCAGCCGTGAGTTGCTTGGTGTAAGAGGGTTTACCGCAAGAGGGACAGTCACTCAAGGGGGGGTCGGACATTTTTTGCAGCTGGTCTTTTGCGAAGCCGCAAGCGCTGCATTTATAAGCATAAATTGGCATAGATGATTCGCAGAGTGAGCACAGATTGAAGCCTTAAATTGTATGCTTTTTATGCAGGAGAAGGCCCCCAGCCCCTGAAAACCGCGTCCAACTGTTCTTATACTACTCGCCTGGCGCTCGCACAGCGAGTTTCTTTGTTGGGTTATCCACTTTTTACTTATGGAGTCTTTGCCATCATGAACAAACGTCTTTTGTGGCTTGTCTTGGCTTGCTTGTCTGTTGCCGCTTGTGGCAAAAAGGAAGAGCCAAAGGCTCCTCCCGTTGCTGCGGCACCTGTGAATGCAGAAGAGAAGGTGTTAAACGTTTACAACTGGCCCGATTACATTGCTGCCGACATGATCGCCAATTTCGAAAAAGAAACTGGTATCAAAGTTAATTACCAAACCTTTGAAAACAATGAAGGCTTGCAAGCCAAGTTGGTAGCAGGTAACTCTGGTTATGACATCGTGGTTCCTGGCTCGGTGTTCGTGAAAGCCCAAATCGAAGCAGGTCTGCTGAAAAAACTCGATAAATCCCAAATCCCCAATTACAAAAACCTTGATCCCGCCTTGATGAGCAAACTCACAAGTGTGGACCCAGGCAATGAATATGTACTCCCTTGGGCGTGGAGTTTCACTACGGTAGCCATCAACAAAGCCAAAGTCACCAAAGCTTTGGGCAGCACCCCCATGCCAGAAAACGCTTGGGACTTGGTGTTTAACCCCACCTATACCTCCAAGCTCAAATCCTGTGGCATCGCCTATCTCGATTCACCCTCTGAAATCTTGCCACCTGCTCTGCACTACATTGGCAAGAATGCTTACTCGCAAGATGCGGCGGACCACAAAGCCGCTGGCGAGATGCTGGCCAAGGTTCGCAAAGACATTCGATTGTTCTCTAGCACCATGATCGACGACGTCGCAGGAGGCAAAGCTTGTGTGGCCTTGGGCTGGGCGGGTGATTTCAATATTGCCATTGCGCGTGCCAATGAAAACAAGAGCGGCCAAGAGCTCGAAGTGATGTTGCCCAAAACCGGCGGCCTGATCTTCTTTGACAACTTGGCCGTTCCTGCTGACGCCAAGCACCCCAATAACGCCATGGCTTTCATCAATTACTTCCTCAAAGCCGAAGTCTCTGCTGCTTTGACCAACGAATTGGGCTACCCCACCGCGAACAAAGCCAGTTTGGCCAACGTCAACCCAGAAGTCGCACAAAACAAAGCCGTGTTTCCTGATGAAGCCAATTTGGGCTTGATGGTGCCACCTGCCGCATTGGGTAACGCGGCTCGTGAGTCCATGACAGCGGTCTACACCAGCTTCAAAAAAGGCAAGTAAAGATTGGTGCGGACACTTAAGTTGTTCACAGAGTGTCCGCCGTCTTTAAGCTAAGTCATACATCTTGAAGACCTTGTCGTCCACGTTAGGACTGCTGTTTTTGCGGCGTGGCCGCTTGATGGTTTTGGGTGTCCCATGGTTTTGGTTGCTGCTGTTTTTTGCGGTCCCCTTTTTCATACTGCTGCGCATCAGTGTGACCGACATGGGGGAGCAACTCAACCCCTTTGCCCCGCTGGTAGATGTTCAAGCGGGGCATTTTTCTTTGCGTCTGAAGTTCGCCAACTATGTGTCTTTATTGCGCGACCCAGACTCAGGCTGGGGACAGACGCTTTACATCGAGTCGTATCTGCTGTCTTTGCGGTACGCTTTTCTAACGACCTGCTTGTGTTTGTTCTTTGGTTATCCCTTTGCCTATTTCTTAGCCCGAAGTCCCAGCAACGTTCGTCCTTTGTTGCTCTTGATGGTCATGCTGCCTTTTTGGACCTCGTTTTTATTACGGGTCTATGCATGGAAGGGCTTGCTGGCAGATGCCGGCTTGATCAATAACCTCATGCTAGCAGTGGGGTTGATAAATGAACCTGTACAACTGCTCTACAACGATGTTTCCATGTTGGTAGGCATGACCTATGTCTACCTGCCCTTCATGGTTTTACCTCTTTATGCCAATTTGGTGAAACTTGATCTGCGTTTACTTGAAGCTGCCCAAGATTTGGGAGCAACCCCTTGGAAGACTTTTTGGCTCATCACCGTACCCATGAGTCGTGCAGGCATTGTGGCTGGATCCATCTTGGTTTTCATTCCTTGCTTGGGTGAATTTGTCATCCCCTCTCTTTTGGGGGGCGCAGAAAACATCATGATTGGACGTGTGGTGTGGGATGAAATGTTCAGCAGCAACAACTGGCCTCGAGCCAGCGCCTTGTCTATTGTGTTGATTTTGGGTGTGATCATTCCGCTGGCTTGGTTTAACCAACGTTTGGCTCTTAAGGTCGCAGAGGAAGGCCAGTAATGCAGGCCAACCCATGGCACCGCTATGTCAGCCGCTTATGGCTGGGTGGGGTGTTTTTATTTTTCTATTTACCGCTGATTTTTTTGGTGGTGTTCTCCTTCAACAGTACCCGCCAAGACAGCCAGTTCACGGGGTTTTCGCTGCGTTGGTATCAAGCCTTAGGCCAAGACACCCGTTTGGTTGAAGGTTTTTTGCTGTCTTTGAATGTGGCTTTGCTCAGTGCCACCTTAGCTACGGTATTGGCTACTTTGGCAGCTTATGCCTTGATACGTTTTGGAGTATTCAAAGGTCGCTCCTTGTTCAATGCCATGCTGAACTCACCTTTGGTCATGCCTGAAGTCATCATTGGCTTGTCCTTGCTATTGCTGTTTGTTGGCATGGAGCGTTGGGTGGGTTGGCCTGGAAGGGGTGCAACCACCATCGTGTTGGGACATGCTTTGCTGGGCATGGCGTATGCCACTGTGGTGGTGCAGTCTCGCCTAAAAGAAATGGACCGATCCATTGAAGAGGCAGCACTTGACTTAGGTTGCCGACCCTACCAAGTATTTTTTTTGGTGACACTGCCCAATATTTCGCAAGCTTTGGTTGCAGCGTGGTTGCTGACCTTCACCTTGTCGTTTGATGATGTGGTGATTTCCGAATTTTTATCTGGACCTGGCGTGACTACCTTGCCCCAAGTGATTTTTAGCTATGCGCGGCGTGGAGTGAACCCCTCAATTTACGCTGCGGCCACGCTATTGATGGCCGTGGTGAGTCTGGCAGTGGTGTTGTATGGGGTGCATACGTCACGGCAAATGCGGCGTGAAGCCTACCGGCCTTTAGACTGAAAGATCAGCCAGCCAAGCTCCACACACCAAGTGCAGCAGTGATAACGATACCAGCCATAAAGCCCAAGACCAATAACAAAATAGCCTGCAAGTTTTGATGTGTTCTGCGTTGTGCTTCAATCAAACGAATCAATTCATCACGCTCTGCTAACTGATCACGTTGTAAATAGGCATGGACCAAACGTGGAATTTCTGGAATAAGTTTGGCAAACCGAGGGGCTTCAATTTTGAGTTGTTGCCAAAATTTTTGGGGCCCCATTTGCTCTAGCATCCACTTTTCCAAGAAGGGCTTGGCGGTGCTCCATAAATCGAGGTCTGGGTCGAGTTGTCGCCCCAGGCCTTCAATATTGAGCAAGGTTTTTTGCAATAACACTAACTGCGGTTGTATTTCCACTTGGAAGCGTCTGGAAGTTTGAAATAGGCGCAACAACACCATACCCAAGGAAATTTCTTTCAATGGCCTATCGAAATAAGGCTCGCAAACTGCCCGAATAGCCGACTCAAGTTCATCTACTCGGGTGTGGTCTGGCACCCACCCCGACTCAATATGCAACTCGGCCACTCGCTTGTAATCACGCCGGAAAAAAGCGGTGAAGTTTTGCGCCAAATAATCTTTATCGATCTCAGTGAGAGTCCCCACGATGCCAAAGTCTAGGGACACATAGCGCCCAAAGGTTGCGCTATCAGTGCTGACTTGAATATTGCCTGGGTGCATATCAGCATGAAAGAAACCATCTCTAAAGACTTGGGTGAAAAACAAGGTTACGCCATCTTTGGCAAGTTGCGGGATGTTGACACCCGCCTTGCGTAAAGCCTCGGTATGACTGATCGGAATGCCATACATACGCTCCATGACCAATACATTGGTGCGGCAATATTCCCAGACCATCTCAGGGATCAAGACCAAATTCAAGCCCTCCATATTGCGGCGCAACTGTGCTGCATTGGAGGCCTCACGAACCAAATCGAGTTCGTCGTGCAGGTGCTTATCAAACTCTGCCACGACTTCGCGGGGCTTGAGTCGCTTGCCGTCTCTAGAGAGTCGCTCAAGCCACATTGCCATATTGCGCATGAGGTCTAAGTCTTTGTCGATCACTTTGAGCATGCCTGGGCGCAACACCTTCACCGCCACCTCGCGCTCAGGCTCACCCTTGTTGTTTCGCAGTCGCGCAAAATGTACTTGTGCAACAGATGCGCTGGCAACAGGCGTGTGTTCAAAGTGGCTAAATACCTCGTCAAGCTTTTTACCAAAAGCTTTTTCAATCATGGCCACTGCTTGAGCGGAAGGAAAAGGGGGCACCTGGTCTTGCAGTTTGGCGAGTTCGTCAGAAATGTCTTCAGGCAACAAATCGCGGCGGGTGGATAGCACTTGGCCAAACTTTACAAAGACGGGGCCTAAGCGCTCCAAGGCAAGACGCAGACGCTCGCCTCGGGGGGCGCGTAAATTTCGCCCAAATGTAAGAACACGAGAAACAACCTTTAACCAAGGCTGCTTGAAGCCTGAGAGCAGCAATTCATCGAGACCGAAGCGCAGAACGATCCAGACGATAAACACGCCGCGGTCAATGCGAATCATGACGGGTGCACCGTATGGGAAGCGGGTGCAGGTAAAAATCCTTTGAGTGCCGCAAAGACTCGCTTGGCCACGGCCACGCTTTGGTGCGCCATAGCATCGCCAAGAACACGTGAGAGGTCTTCCTCGATGTCCCAGCGAACATGGTCTACCAGCCAATTGATATCTGCTGCCAACATGACGTCGCCTTGCACTTGCATGGTGGGTTTGTCACCCTGCGCCAAGCCTTGAACAATGGCCAGCGGCGACTCTTGGCTGATATGCAAACACAAGTCTGGCGAATTTTGCAGCCCCGTCCTTTCGAGCAAACCCGCAGGGGTGATGCGACAGGACAGTTGCAGTTGTCGCCAGCTGATTTGCAGTGTGCGGTTTTGCTGGCGCCTAAGCCTCGTCATGGCAGCAGGCTCTTGCATCAAGACATGGTTGACCACAAGAAGCACGCGGTCTTGCGCCCCTTCAATCAAGACAGCAGGTGGCTGCAGATGCATCAGGGCAGAGCTGAACTGAGCAGCCAACTCTGCCAATGAGGGTGAATTTTTCATCAACAGCGTGAGTTATTGCAAAGCCTGTACGCCAGCAACCAGCCAACCGATTTGTCCATTTTTAGGCTTGGTCATATTCCACACCTCTCGGAAGGGGCTGGGGCCTGCTGCTGCGTCCTCGCGAATCAAACCAGAGAACTCGATGCTGGCCATATAACCTTCACCCAAATCTTCAATACCCAGCAACTGCGCTTCTAGCATGACCACCTCAGTGGTGTTGGGGCCAGAGACCATTTGTCCCCGCTCAGACAGTTGGGACTGAATTTCAAGCAGCATGTCATCGGTCATCATGACGCGCAAGGCGGGAATATCGGCTCTGTCCCAAGCGGCTTGCAGATTGATGAAATTTTGTTTAGCAGCTTGCACAAAGCCTTGCACATCAAAACCTTCTGGGATGCTCCAGTTTTGACCACTGCCCATCAATGAAGAACCAATTCGGGCAGTCGCACGATTGGGGGCTGTTTGTGAGGGGTAAGGGGTGCTAGGGTTTTCCCAAGGGCGAGCCGAGGCATCGTTGCCAACCTTTGCGGGGTTGTACTGCGGAGCATGGTCAGGATTGCCAGCAGAACCGGCACCACCATAGGCATAGGGAGTTGCGGTTTGACTGTTGACACGACGGCGCATAAACCAACCAGCCAGCAGCATCAAGCCCAAAGCCAACAAACCAAACATCATGAACTGACCAAACTCTGCGCCAAAACCCATTGAATGGGCCAACCATGCCAAGCCCAAACCAGCAGCCAAGCCACCGAGCATGGCACCCCAAGGGCGGCGCGGTTGTTGAACAGGCGGTGTAGCAGGTGAAGGCGTCGCAGCAGGTGCTGTGGCAGCATTTTGACCAGCTGGGCGAGCGGCTTCACGTTGGGTGACAGCGCCAGACTGCTTACCAAAGGAGCGTCCCCCGCCCAAACGCTTAGCATCAGCCTGCAGGCTGACCGATAAGAGCGCCACACTTAGCAACATAGTCAAGATTTTCATAAAAAACTTTCCATCAAAGAACCATGCAAATTGCATCAACAACGTATTCCAACATGCAATGCCACCACGCCTAAGGAGAGGTTATGAATGTCCACATGCGCAAAACCACTTTGTTGCATGAGGGCTTTCAACGCTGCTTGGTCAGGATGCATCCGAATGGATTCAGCCAAATAACGGTAGCTGGCATCGTCGCCAGCCACCATTTTGCCTAGTCGCGGCAAGACTTGAAAGGAATACCAGTCATAGACCTTAGATAAAGGTTGGGCAACTTTGGAAAATTCCAACACCAAGAGCTTGCCACCGGGCTTGAGCACCCGCGCCATCTCGGCCAAAGCGCGGTCTTTATGAGTCATATTGCGCAAACCAAAGGACACACAAACCACATTGAAGCTGGCATCTGCAAATGGCAAAGCCTCAGCGTCACAGACGGTGGTGGGCAGCATCAGACCTTCGTCTAAGAGGCGATCGCGGCCTTGGCGCAACATCGCCAAATTGATGTCGGTGTGCACAACAGTGCCTTGGGGACCGGCTTGCTTGGCAAACGCCTGTGCCATGTCTCCCGTGCCCCCAGCGATATCGAGCACAGCGTCACCTGCCTGCACATGGGCCACCATCACCGCATAAGCTTTCCAAGCGCGGTGCATGCCCATGGACATCAAATCATTCATGATGTCGTATTTGCTGGCAACCGAATCAAAAACGCCACGCACCCGACGGGCCTTGTCGTCTTCGTTGACTTTTTTAAAACCGAAGTGTGTTTGCGTCATATCTGACCTAATGGCTGTGGCAAACATTGCCGGTGGCAGAACCCATGGGATCATCACGTCCTACACCCGCTGATTTCAAACGCATTTCATACTGCACCCACAACTCGGCTTCACGCTGACCCAAAGAGTACAAATAGTCCCAAGAAAAAATACCACTGTTGTGGCCATCACTGAACTGGGGTTGCACCCCATAGTGGCCCACAGGCTCGAGGGCCACGATAGCCACCTCACGCTTGCCGGTTTGCAGCACTTCTTGTCCAGGACCATGGCCTTGGACTTCTGCCGAGGGGCTGTACACACGCAGCAACTCAAAGGGTATACGAAATGTTTGCCCATCAGAGAAGCTAATTTCCATCACTTTGGACTGGCTGTGCAACACGATATCCATGGGTTGAGGGGTTGTGGGTGTCAGTCCAGCCATGTCTGCTCCTTAAACCAAAACACGTTCTATGCCACCACTGTTGGCTTGGCGAATATAGTCAGTCATCCATTGCTCGCCCAATATTTTTTTAGCCATCTCAACCACGATGTAATCGGCCTCTAGCAAACCGTTTTGCAGATCGTCTTGAAAGCGGTTCAAGCCCATCAAGCAGCTTGGACAACTGGTCAAAACTTTGATGTTGTCTTGCTCCGTAACCCATTTTTTTTCGCGCAACGCATCTTCGCCCAAACGAATTTCTTGTTCTTTGCGAAAACGAATTTGGGTTGATACATCTGGTCGTGAGTAGGCCAAACCACCACTTTCGCCGCAGCAGCGTTTGCTCTCGAGAACTTGTTCGCCCAGCAAGGCTTTCACCGTTTTCATGGGCGCTTGTTGTTTCATGGGGCTGTGACACGGATCGTGGTAAAGGTAAGCGCCACCCGCGGGCAAAGAAAGTTGCTTTTCAAGCAAGTATTCATGGATGTCCAAAATACGTGAGCCAGGGAAAATTTTGTCGAACTCGTATCCCTGCAATTGGTCAAAACATGTTCCGCAACTCACCACCACGGTTTTGATGTCAAGGTAGTTCAAAGTGTTTGCCACGCGGTGAAACAAAACACGGTTGTCGGTGATGATTTTGTCTGCTTTGTCTTGCTGACCCGAACCACGCTGCGGGTAACCGCAGCACAAATACCCCGGTGGCAAAACAGTCTGTACACCGGCGTGCCATAACATGGCTTGGGTGGCCAAACCTACTTGGCTGAACAAGCGCTCTGAGCCACAACCAGGAAAATAAAACACCGCCTCCGCATCAGCGCTGGTGGTCTGCGGGTTACGAATGATGGGCACATAGTCGCGGTCTTCAATATCGAGCAATGCACGGGCGGTTTTATTGGGTAAGCCCGCGGGCATTTTTTTATTCACAAAATGCACCACTTGCGCCTTGATAACGGGCGCACCCACGCTAGAGGGCGGTTGCTGGGTTTGCTGTTTGGCCAGCACATGCAAGGCTTGGTTGGCCCAACGCTGCCCCTGCATGGCAACTCGGGTGACGGCGTGGCCAAGGTTGATCGCCTGCGGATTCACCGTGGTCACCAACCAAGATTGGAAAGATGAAGCAGGGCGAAAGCTTTGCTTACCCATTTTGCGCAGCAAATTGCGCATGGCCATGGTGACATCGCCAAAATCAATTTTGACGGGGCAAGGGCTGGCGCATTTGTGGCAAACCGTGCAGTGGTCAGCCACGTCTTCAAATTCTTGCCAATGCTTGATGGACACACCACGCCGTGTTTGCTCTTCATACAGGAAAGCCTCAATCAGTAAAGAGGTCGCCAAAATTTTGTCGCGCGGGCTGTAGAGCAAATTCGCCCCTGGTACATGGGTGGCGCAAACCGGTTTGCATTTGCCGCAGCGCAAACAGTCTTTGATGGAGTCAGAAATGGCACCAATGTCTGACTGCTGCATGATCAACGACTCGTGGCCCATCAGGCCAAAGCTGGGGGTGTAGGCTTGACTCAGGTCTGAGCTTCGTTGCTCATTGGCTGGCAGAGCTTTTCTGATCAACTTGCCTTGGTTGAAGTGGCCCCTTGGGTCTATACGCGATTTATAGTCGGCAAAAGGCTGCAGCTCGACGTCGGTGAGGTAAGCCATTTTGGTGATGCCAATGCCATGTTCACCAGAAATCACGCCATCGAGGGAGCGAGCCAAGGCCATGATGCGGTCGACCGCTTCATGCGCGGTTTGCAGCATCTCGTAGTCATCGCTGTTGACCGGCAAATTGGTATGCACATTACCGTCACCTGCATGCATGTGCAATGCAGCCCAAACACGGCCTTTCAAAACCCTTTGATGTGTGTCATCCAAGGCTTGGCGCAAAGGGGCGAACGCCGCGCCATTGAACAGGCTGTGCAAGGGCTGGCGCAACTCGGTTTTCCAGCTGGCCCGCAGACTGTGACTTTGTAAGTCTGAAAAGAAATGGTCAATACCAATTAGCCATGAAGACCAGCGGGTTTTAACCTCGTTGAACAATTCCAAAGCCTGCATCACACGCTCTTGCAGCAACTCAGGAGAGGGCGCTTCGCTGTCTTTAGAGACCTCACCCAGTGGCAACGATCCATGCGCGAACAAACTGGTGAGTGCATCGCACAGCGCAATCTTGTTACGCAAAGACAACTCGATATTGATTCGCTCTATGCCATCGGTGTACTCAGCCATGCGCGGCAAAGGAATGACGACGTCTTCGTTGATCTTGAAGGCATTGGTATGGCGGCTGATGGCGGCGGTGCGTTTGCGATCCAGCCAAAACTTTTTACGCGCCTCGGCACTGACCGCCACAAAGCCTTCGCCTGACCTGGCATTGGCCAAGCGAATGACTTCAGAGGTAGCACGTGCCACGGCATCTGCATCGTCGCCAGCGATATCGCCAAACAACACCATATTGGGCAAGCCACCACGTTTGGACTTGGTGGTGTAGCCCACAGCCTTCAAATAACGCCGGTCCAAATGCTCCAAACCAGCCAGCACCGTGCCACTGGTTTTGGCGAGTTGGAACATATAGTCTTTGATGTCCACGATGCTGGGAACGGCTTCGCGGGCATGGCCAAAAAACTCCAAGCACACGGTACGTGTATGCGCGGGCATGCGATGCAAAATCCACCTTGCGCTGGTGATCAAACCATCACAGCCTTCTTTTTGGATACCGGGCAAGCCGCTTAAAAATTTATCGGTGACGTCTTTACCCAAGCCGGCTTTGCGAAAACTCGCCCCAGGTATATCTAAACGCTCGGTGCGAACAGGGGTGGTGCCATCAGCTTGGAAATAGCGCAACTCAAAACTTGCCATCTCTGCGTCGTGGATCTTGCCCAAGTTGTGATTGAGTCGCACCACTTCCAGCCAAGTGGCGTCGGGTGTGACCATGCGCCAACTGGCCAAGTTGTCCAACGCCGTGCCCCAGAGTACCGCTTTTTTGCCGCCAGCGTTCATGGCGATATTGCCGCCAATGCAAGAGGCCTCGGCAGATGTCGGGTCGACGGCAAACACAAAACCAGCTTGTTCTGCAGCATCGGCGACACGCTGTGTCACCACGCCAGCTTCGGTGGCAATGGTGGCAAAGGCATGGGTTAAGCCTGGCAGTTGCAGCATTTCTACCTTGCCCAGGTGTTGCAGCTTTTCGGTGTTGATGACCGCACTTTTCCAACTGAGTGGAATGGCCCCCCCCGTGTAGCCAGTGCCACCACCGCGCGGCACAATGGTCAAACCCAAATCGATACAGGCTTTCACCAGCTTAGCCATTTCTGCTTCGCTGTCGGGCGCCAACACCACAAAAGGGTACTCCACCCGCCAATCGGTGGCGTCGGTGACATGCGACACACGGCTCATGGCATCAAAGCGAATATTGTTGTCGTGGGTGCATTTACGCAAAGCTTTTTTGGCTTTGCTGCGCAATCGATCCACTTCATCAAAACCTTGGGCAAAGGCTTTGACACACGAGCGAGCCGCATCCAACAACTGCACCACCATAACGTCGCGTTCGCGGTCATGGAAAACATCGCGGCGTTTGTCGATCTCACCCAAGCGGTGTTGCAAAGCCTGCACCAGTTGTTGACGTCGCCTGGGGTTGTCCAATAAATCGTCTTGCAAATAAGGGTTGCGCTGCACCACCCAAATGTCGCCCAAGACCTCGAACAACATGCGCGCAGAGCGCCCAGTTTTGCGCTCTTGGCGCAAAGTTTCTAAGGTCTGCCAAGTGCTTGACCCCAGCAGTCGAATAACGATTTCTCTATCGGAAAACGAGGTGTAGTTGTAGGGGATTTCCCTCGATCGTTGGATGTCTTGGTCAGCCGCCAGCAAAGGGGGCAAGGGCGTAGGAGCGTTCATAAGGGAGTGGGATATTAACCTAGGCAGAATTTAGCGACGCCAAGCCCTGAAAAATACCCATTGCAAAGAAGCGCATACCAACACAAGCAAGGTGTAGGTCAGCATCTTGCCGTCTTGACCGCCTATCAGCAGCCCACCTGTCAAAACTGCCATGCCTGCCAAACTGTTCAGGACAAACTGTAGCCAAGGCTTAACCAGCAAAGGTTTATGGCGCCATAAAAGGCGAGTAAGAACCCCCATCCACGCCGCCATAAAGACCGCAGGAGCTAAAAAATTGACTAAGTGCACAATAAGCGACAAGCTATCCATCCCGAAATTTTATAATCTCCACTATGTCAGTATGGGCGCTAGGACTCAACCACACCACCGCTCCGCTCGATTTGCGGGGACGGTTTGCGTTTGCTATTGAGCAAATAGGGCCTGTTCTTGACGGTTTGCGTCAAAGTTTTGGCTCGCAAACAGAAGCCACCATTCTCTCCACTTGCAACCGAACTGAAATTTATTGCGCCTCGCAAGAAATCGCCATGCCCCAGACCCTGCTGTGGCTGGCTGAGTCTGGTGGCGTAAGCCCCGACAGCTTGCACGACCATATCTACACCATGGTTGACAACGAGGCAGCGCGCCACGCCTTTCGAGTGGCCAGCGGTTTGGACTCCATGGTACTGGGCGAGCCGCAAATCTTGGGGCAAATGAAAGACGCTGTGCGGGTGGCCCGCGAGGTGGGTGCCTTGGGTTCTACTTTGCACCAAATGTTCCAACGCTCTTTTGCGGTGGCCAAGCAGGTTCGCAGCTCCACCGAAATTGGTGCCCACAGCATCAGCATGTCTGCCGCGTCTGTTCGACTGGCTGCGCAATTGTTTGAAGACCTGACCAAAATCAATGTATTGTTTGTAGGTGCAGGCGAAATGATCGAGTTGTGCGCCACCCATTTCGCCGCTAAAAATCCCAAAACCATGATGGTAGCCAACCGCACCCAAGAGCGCGGCGAGCGCTTGGCAGTTCAACTGAAGGCCGATGTCATGCGTTTGGCAGACTTACCAGACCGCTTGCACGAATTCGATGCTGTCATCAGCTGTACCGCCAGCACCTTGCCTTTGATTGGTTTAGGCGCTGTGGAGCGTGCGCTGAAAAAACGCCGCAACCGCCCCATGTTCATGGTCGATTTAGCGGTTCCCCGAGACATTGAACCGGAAGTGAAGTCTTTGCGCGATGTCTACCTCTACACCGTGGACGATTTGTCGCAAGTGGTGCAAACCGGCCAAGCCAGCCGCCAAGCCGCCGTGGCCGAAGCCGAGGTCATCATCGACGCTGGCGTGCAAAGTTTTGTCAATTGGTTGGACCAGCGCAGCGATGTGCCGCTGATTCAACAACTCAACCAGCAAGCTGAAGTTTGGCGTGCCGCTGAGTTGCAAAAAGCGCACAAACTGCTCTCCAAGGGCGAATCTGTCGAAGCTGTGTTGGACAGCATGTCCAAAAACCTCGCCCACAAAATGCTACATGGTGCAATGTCTGAGCTGCATTCAGACGACCCGCAAGCGCGTCAACAAGCGCGTAGCGCTATCGAACACTTCTTTTTGCGCAGCTCACGTTAGCTGCGGCCTTCCCCATGAAACCATTTATGCGCGCTCAGCTAGAGCGCTCGGTGCAACGTTTGTCCGAGCTGGATTTTTTGCTCTCCCGCGAAGACATCATGCAAGACATGACACAGTTCATGGCCTTGTCGCGCGAACACGCCGAGGTGGTGGCCTTGGTCACGCCTTACCAAAAATGGCAGCAACTTGGGCAAGACTTGGTTTCTGCGCAGGCCATGCTGCTAGACCATGATGCTGATTTGCAAGCCATGGCGCAAGAAGAGATTGCCATCGCCGAGCCTGCGATTTTGTCGATTGAAGCGCAGTTGCAACGCATGTTGCTGCCCAAAGACCCCGACGATGGCCGCAACGCCTTTTTGGAAATCCGTGCCGGCACAGGCGGCGACGAATCCGCGCTGTTTGCCAGCGACTTGCTGCGCATGTACACCCGTTATTGCGCCGCCACAGGCTGGCGGGTGGAGGTGATCAGCGAGTCGGTGAGCGAGTTGGGCGGCTACAAAGAGGTGGTGATCCGCATCGAGGGTACTGGGGTGTATGGCGCTTTGAAGTTTGAGTCAGGCGGCCACCGGGTGCAGCGTGTGCCTGCCACCGAAACCCAAGGGCGCATTCACACCAGCGCTTGCACTGTGGCAGTTTTGGCTGAACCTGACGAAGCGCAAGCCATTCAAATCAACCCCTCGGATTTACGCATTGACACCTTTCGCGCCAGCGGCGCGGGGGGGCAGCACATCAACAAAACCGACTCTGCGGTACGCATCACCCACTTGCCCACTGGCATCGTGGCCGAGTGCCAAGACGGCCGCAGCCAGCACAGCAACAAGGCGCAAGCGCTGCGGGTGTTGACGGCACGTATCCAAGAAAAAGACCGCTCCGAGCGGGCCGCCAAAGATGCGGCTGAGCGCAAAAGCCTGATTGGCAGCGGCGACCGTAGCGATCGAATCCGCACCTACAACTTCCCCCAAGGGCGCTTCACTGACCACCGCATCAACCTGACGCTTTACAAACTCTTGGGCATCATGGAGGGTGATTTGAGCGATGTGATCGAAGCCTTGCAAGCCTATGAAGCCGCTGAACAACTGGCGGCGCTTGAGGGTGCAGGGTGAACATCGCCCAAGCCTTGGCGCAAGCTAAAACTCTGGCGCTGGACCATTTGGAATGCCAAACACTGCTGCTTCATACTTTGGGGCGGGACCTGCATGACCGCGCATGGCTGCTGTTACACGACATGGATGAACTCAGCGCTGACGCTGTAGAAAAGTTCCATGCTGTGGTGCAACGGCGTCTGCAACACGAACCCTTGGCGTATTTAACCGGCTTTCAAGACTTCCATGGTCTGACGTTGCAAACAGACTGGCGAGCGCTGGTACCCCGCCCCGACACCGAAACTTTAGTGGATTGGGCCTTGGCTGTTGGCGCAACAAAAGCAAAGGTATTGGACTTGGGTACGGGCAGTGGTGCGATTGCCTTGGCCTTGAAACACGCCCAGCCTGCTTGGCAGGTGAGCGCCGTGGACGCCAGCGACGAGGCCTTGCAATTGGCGAGACTCAATGCCCAACGCTATCAACTTGACGTTACCTTTGCGCCCAGCGATTGGCTGTCACAAGTGACAGGTTTGTTTGACTTGATTGTCGCCAACCCGCCCTACATTGCTGAGAGTGACCTCCATTTGCAAGCCTTACCCTCAGAGCCCCGCATGGCCTTGGTGAGTGGGGTGGACGGTTTGGACGCCATTCGCCACATCATTTCGCAAGCCCCCCAGCACCTTGATCAAGGCGCTTGGCTGCTGCTGGAGCACGGTTTTGACCAAGCGCCGTCGGTGCTTGCCTTGCTTGAGCAGCATGGCTTTGTTCAGATACAAAGCCGTGTGGACCTTGCGGGCATAAATCGTTGCAGCGGGGGCTGTTGGCCAGAAGTGAAATAATGACCATTCTGATCGGGCAAATGCCCAGTGTTTAAGGGAGTTTTCTATGAGTGATGTGCAGCAACGTATCGACCAATTGGTCAAAAACAATGACATCGTGTTGTTCATGAAGGGCAACGCCAGCTTTCCCATGTGCGGTTTTTCCGGCCGTGCAGTGCAGTTACTCAAAGCCAGCGGCGTGGACACCAAAACACTGACCACTGTCAATGTGCTGGACGACGCAGATATCCGCCAAGGCATCAAGGAATACAGCAACTGGCCCACCGTTCCCCAGCTCTACATCAAAGGTGAGTTCGTTGGCGGCTCAGACATCATGACCGAGATGTACGAGAGCGGCGAATTGCCTAAGTTGTTGGGCGCTTAATACGCCTTTGGCCCCCCTAAAAGAAGCAGGGCGTTAAACGCCCAACTTTGCCTTCAACAACCCCAACACCTCAGCCAGCGCCACCTTGCTGGCCTCGGTGTCACGGCGGTGCTGGTATTCCACCAAACCGTCTTTGAGGCCTTTGTCGCCAATGGTCACGCGGTGCGGCACCCCAATCAACTCCCAGTCGGCAAACATGGCGCCAGGGCGCTCGCCGCGATCGTCCAAGATCACGTCCACGCCTGAAGCCAGCAAGTCGGCGTAGAGGGTGTCGGCGGCGGCTTTCACATCAGGGCTGCGGTCGGGGCCGATGGGGCAAATCACCACGGTGAAAGGCGCCAAAGCGTCGGGCCAAATGATGCCTTTGGCATCGTGGTTTTGCTCGATGGCAGCGGCCGGCAAGCGGGTGATGCCAATGCCGTAGCAGCCCATCTCGAAGTGCTTGGGCTTGCCATCATCGGCCAAAAACGTGGCGTTCATGGCTTGGCTGTACTTGGTGCCGAGGTAAAAAATATGTCCCACCTCGATGCCGCGCTCAATCGCCAACACGCCTTTGCCGTCGGGTGAGACGTCGCCTTCGACCACGTTGCGGATGTCGGCCACCATGTCGGGTTCGGGCAGGTCGCGGCCCCAGTTGGCGCCGGTCATGTGAAAGTCGACCGCGTTGGCGCCACACACCCAATCGGCCATCACCGCCACATCGCGGTCGATGACGATTTTTAACGGCTTTTGCAAGCCAATGGGCCCGAGATAGCCGGGTTTACAGCCGAAATGGTCTTCAATCTCGGCGATGGTGGCAAACCGAAAGCCTTTTTCAAAGCCCGGCAACTTGCCCACTTTCACCTCGTTCATGTCGTGGTCGCCGCGCACCAACAGCAACCAAACCTGCGATTTGACGACAACACCCTCTTTATTGAGGTCATCTGTCGCTAAAACCAGCGATTTAATGGTTTTGGTCAAAGGCAGACCCAAAAGTTCGGCCACATCGGCGCAGGTGCTCTTGCCCGGCGTGGGGGTTTTGGCCAAAGCTTGGGTGGCGGCAGGCCGTGCGCCTTGCGGGGCCAAGGCCTCGGCTTTTTCCATGTTGGCGGCGTAGTCGCTGCTGGGGCAATAAACGATGGCGTCTTCGCCGGTGGCCGCAATCACTTGAAACTCTTCACTCAAGTCGCCGCCAATCGCGCCGCTGTCAGCGGCCACCGCGCGGTAGCGCAAGCCAAAGCGGTCGAAGACGGCGCGGTAGGCCTGCGCCATGACTTGGTAGCTGGCCTTGGCCGCGTCGGCGTCGCGGTCAAAGCTGTAGGCGTCTTTCATGGTGAACTCACGCCCGCGCATCAATCCAAAACGGGGGCGGCGCTCGTCACGAAACTTGGTTTGGATTTGGTAGAGGTTTTTCGGCAGTTGCTTGTAGCTGCGCAATTCTTGGCGGGCGATGTCGGTGACCACCTCTTCGCTGGTGGGTTGCACCACAAAGTCGCGGCCATGGCGGTCTTGGATGCGCAGCAACTCGGGGCCCATTTTTTCAAAGCGGCCCGTCTCTTGCCACAGCTCTGAGGGCTGCACCACCGGCATGGTCAGTTCAATGGCGCCAGCGCGGTTCATCTCTTCGCGCACAATGGCCTCGACCTTGCGGATCACCCGCAAGCCCATGGGCATGTAGGTGTAAATGCCTGCGCCTAGCTTTTTGATCATGCCGGCACGCATCATCAGTTGATGGCTGGCCACCTCGGCGTCGGACGGGGCTTCCTTGAGGGTGGAGATAAAAAATTGGGAGGCTTTCATGGTCTGCTGTGCCGCATAAATCGGCATAAATGAATGGTCAGCCCTATTGATGACAGCCGTTGTCTGTGCATAATGGACTCAGTTGAAAAATTGAGGTTTGATTATGCTTGACCGCGATGGCTTTAGGCCTAACGTCGGCATCATTCTGCTCAATCAGAGGAATCAGGTTTTTTGGGGCAAGCGCATTCGCACCCACAGTTGGCAATTTCCGCAGGGCGGCATCGACCGCGGCGAAACTCCCGAGCAAGCCATGTTTCGGGAATTGCAAGAAGAAGTGGGGCTGTTAGCAGAACATGTGCGCATCGTTGCCCGAACCCGAGACTGGTTGCGCTATGAAGTGCCAGACCGCTACATCCGCAAGGATGCGCGCGGCCATTACAAGGGGCAAAAACAAATATGGTTTTTGCTGCAATTGGTGGTGCCTGATCACGCCTTGAATCTTCGCGCCAGCACCCACCCCGAGTTTGATGCTTGGCGCTGGAACGACTACTGGGTGCCACTGGATTCAGTGGTCGATTTCAAGCGCGGGGTGTATGAAAGGGCATTGACCGAGTTGTCACGCTTTCTGCCACAACCAGAAACCAAAAGCCGTTTTTTAGGACAAGGACTGAGCCATACCGATCGCATAGATGGCTCTGAACAACGCCCGACTGCACCCAATTAAGCGGTGAGCACCAAGTTATCGCGGTGAACCATCTCTGGTTCAGCCACATAACCCAGCAGTTTTTCAATCTCGCTTGACGCCTTGCGGCATAACAAACGGGCTTCGGCGCTTGCATAGTTGGCCAAGCCTCGGGCAAATGCTTTGCCGTGTTCATCGCAAATGGCGATGATGTCGCCGCGGGAAAAATCTCCCTGCACGCTGCTCATACCAATGGGCAACAAACTTTTTCCCTCACGGCTTAACTTCACCACAGCACCCGCATCCACCCAGACCGCGCCGGGCAGTTGCAACTGATCCACCATCCACTGCTTTCGCGCTTGCTGCTTGTGGGTAGGTGCGACCAACAAGGTACCTAAGCTTTCGCCTTGGGCCAAGCGCAGGAGTACATCTGGTTCGCGCCCCCATGCAATCACGGTGCTGGCACCCGAGCCTGCAGCTCTTTTGGCCGCCAGTATTTTGGTGATCATGCCGCCCTTACCGATGCTGGAGCCTGCACCACCAGCCATGACTTCCAATGCAGGGTCCCCGGCTTTGGCTTCATGAACAAAAGTAGCTTGCTTGTTCACGCGCGGGTCGGCGGTAAACAGGCCTTGCTGGTCGGTCAAGATCACCAAGGCGTCCGCCTCGACCAAGTTAGCCACCAAAGCGCCCAAGGTGTCGTTGTCCCCAAACTTAATTTCGTCATTCACCACCGTGTCGTTTTCGTTGATCACGGGCAGCACTTTGTGTTGCAGCAAAGTTAACAAGGTAGAACGGGCATTGAGGTAGCGCTCGCGGTCGGCCAAGTCGGCGTGTGTGAGCAACACCTGCGCACTTCGCAAGCCCTGCTCGCGCAGTTTGGTTTCGTACATTTGTGCCAAACCCATTTGACCTACCGCTGCCGCCGCTTGCAATTCATGCAACTCGTGAGGTCGGGTGGTCCAGCCCAGCCGCTTCATACCCTCGGCAATGGCGCCGCTAGAGACCATGATGATTTCCCGCGCAGGGTCCGCCTTGGCAAGCGTCGCCATTTGACGGCACCACTCGCCAATGGCGGCTTCGTCCAAGCCCTTGCCTTCGTTGGTCACCAAGCTGGAACCCACCTTGACCACAATGCGTCTGGCGTCGCGCAAGACCTTTGAGTTGGCGGTTTCATTCATGGGTATTAACTGTTTACAGGCGTGGTGGGCATGACGGCAAAGCGAGGGTCCACAACCTCTGGCTCTTGGGTCGATTGAAATTGCGCCTGCAAATGGTCGTAAATAGCCCGCACCAAGCCTTCGCAACCTTCGCGGTTCAAGGCCGATATTTCAAACACCGGACCTTTGTACTTAAAGCGTTTGACAAAATCTTTCACCCGCGCAGCACGTTCATCAGTTGGCACCATGTCGAGCTTGTTCAACACCAGCCAACGAGGTTTATCGAACAGCTCAGGGTCGTATTTTTTCAGCTCCAGCGTGATGGCCTTAGCTTGGGCGACAGGGTCTACCGCATCGTCAAATGGGGCTAAGTCGACCATGTGCAGCAGCAAACGGGTGCGCTGCAAATGGCGTAAAAACTGGTGACCCAAACCCGCACCCTCGGCAGCGCCCTCGATCAAACCGGGCACATCTGCCACCACAAAGCTTTGCTCCGCTGCCACCCTGACCACGCCTAAGTTTGGGTGCAAAGTGGTGAAGGGGTAGTCGGCAATTTTGGGTCTGGCGTTAGAGATGGCGCTGATGAGTGTGGATTTACCAGCGTTGGGCATACCTAGTAAGCCCACATCTGCCAGCACTTTCAACTCTAGTTTGAGGTTTTTGCGCTCACCCGGCCAGCCGGGCGTTTTTTGGCGAGGCGCACGGTTGATGGCACTTTTAAAGCGCATATTGCCAAAACCGCCGTCGCCGCCTTTGGCGATCATGATGACCTCGCCAGGGTTGAGCAATTCGTAAAGCACATCATTGGTTTCGGCGTCAATCAGCAAGGTGCCCACCGGCATTTTCAAGGTAATGTCGTCGCCTGCTGCGCCAAACATGTCTGAACCCATGCCGTGCTCGCCGCGACGCGCTTCGTGGCGGCGTGAAAAACGGAAATCGACCAAGGTGTTCAAGCTGGCGTCCGCCACCGCGTATACATGGCCACCGCGCCCACCGTCACCGCCATTGGGGCCGCCAAACTCTTTGTACTTTTCATGACGAAACGACACGCAACCGTTCCCGCCGTCGCCAGCGATGATGTCGATAAAGGCTTCGTCAACGAATTTCATAGGGCTATCTTAAAGAACAAAGCCCCGACGAGCGGGGCTTTGAAGCTGACGTCGGTCAAAAAGCCAAGGGTCAGACAGGGGTGACGTTCACCATTTGCTTGTTCAAAGCGCCTTTGAACGAGAAAGACACATGGCCTTCGACCAATGCAAACAGAGTGTGGTCTTTGCCAATGCCGACGTTGTTGCCAGGGTGGAACTTGGTACCGCGTTGGCGAACAATGATGGCGCCTGCAGTGATGTGCTCGCCGCCAAAGGCTTTGACGCCAAGCATTTTGGGGTTGGAATCGCGGCCGTTACGCGTTGAGCCGCCGCCTTTTTTCTGTGCCATGCTTGATTAACTCCTTAGGCTTGGATAGAGGCAATTTGCAATTCGGTGAATTGCTGGCGATGCCCCTGACGTTTTTGATAGTGCTTACGGCGGCGCATTTTGAAAATATGCACCTTATCGTGCTTGCCGTGTGCGACCACCATGGCTTTGACAGATGCACCGGACACCAAGGGTGTGCCAACTTTGATTTCAGCGCCGTTACCGACAGCCAAAACTTGGTCGATCACAATTTCTTGGCCAACATCCGCAGCGATCTGTTCTACTTTGATTTTTTCGCCGGTTGACACGCGATACTGCTTGCCACCAGTTTTTATGACTGCGTACATACGAACCTCTGAAAGAAAAGACTCTTCTCCGCCAAACCATTTTGAGCAGAGCCAAAGATTTTAGCATGCGCTAGGGTTTTGTCACTATTTTTCGCTCCTGAACGCCCCAGCCTACCTATAATTAGGGTCTAAATCCATATATTTACCCCATTGTCCAGCCCCCCCGCCCCCTCTTCCAGCCCATTTTCTGGTCTTATCGCCAAGGACATGACCGCTGTTGACCAACTGATTGGCCAGCGGCTGTCCTCCAGTGTGCCGTTGGTGGGACAGGTTTCACAGCACATCATCACCTCGGGCGGCAAGCGTTTACGCCCTGTTTTGCTGCTTTTGATGGCCGGCGCATTGGGCTACAAGGGAGACGAGCATTTCAAATTGGCTACTGTGGTGGAGTTCATCCATACCGCCACCCTTTTGCACGATGATGTGGTGGACGACTCGGGAATGCGGCGCGGCAAAGCCACAGCCAATGCCTTGTTTGGCAACCCCGCAAGTGTGTTGGTGGGAGATTTTTTGTATTCCCGCGCTTTTCAAATGATGGTCGAGTGCGGCGAGATGCGCATTTTGGACATCGTGGCCGACGCCACCAATGTGATCGCCGAAGGCGAGGTCATGCAACTCATGAACATGCATGATGCCTCCCTTGATCAGCAAGGCTATTTAAAGGTAATTCGCAGTAAAACTGCAAAATTGTTCGAGGCCAGCACTCGCTTGCCCGCTGTGTTGGTGAAGTCTTCTGCCAAGGTGGAAGCTGCTTGCGCCGCTTATGGTCAGGCCTTGGGCACTGCGTTTCAAGTGATTGACGATGTGCTCGACTATGACGGTGACGCTAACACCATGGGGAAAAACCTTGGCGACGATTTGCGCGAAGGCAAATCCACCTTGCCGCTTATTTTTGCCATGCAACGCGGCACGCCCAGTCAATGCGAGTTGATTCGAAATGCCATTGAGCAAGGTGATATTGGCGCATTGGCGGACATCGCCGAGATTGTGCGCAGCACGGGTGCCATGCAAGCCACTCGGCAGGCTGCATCGGACGAAGCGCAGTTGGCCCTCCATGCCTTAGATGTTTTGCCTGCCAGTGAGTACAAAACTGCATTGGCCGAAATTGCCGAGCAATTGCTAGAGCGCCAGAATTAAAAAAACCCGCTGCCTTGTGAGCAGCGGGTTTTAAGTTCTTTGTCCTTTAACTGGCAACTAGGCCAGCGCAGGGATTAGAAAGCGTGCTTGATACCAAGTGCAGTAATGGTTGTCTTCAATGTTGAAGCCGAACCTGCAATGGTGTCAACGCTTGCTTTACCAGACATTCCGTACAGAGTCGTGCGCTTGCTCAGTGTGTAAGTTGCAAATAAACGGTTGGCGGTAGATTCCACTGTTTTGCCAGATACGAGAGCGGTAGGAACAGTAACTGTGGTGCTGCTAGCTACGCCAGTGCCATCAGATGTGCCTTTTTCGGTTGACACAGCATAACCAATACCAATTGCACCGAAAGGCACGCTTACGCCTGTAGTGCTGGTTTTAAATTGAGCTACTGTCGTGCCAGATTTGATGGTTGATGCGCCATAGAAAGCTTTGGCGATACCAAAGTCATATGTCACTGCAACTGCCGTTGCTTTGGTTTTGTCCAAGGCTGTTCTGGCAGCCAAAGCAGTTGCAGCGCCACCAATAGATGTAGATGTCATTTGATTGGAAGAGACGGCAGTTCCCGCACCGCTGGTTGATGCTGTTGCAGCATAGGTGTATGTCACAGCATTGGCTACTTCAGTTTTACTGGAATTTGAATAGCGAACCATCAAACCGCCGGTATCGTACTGAGCCATGTAACCAGTCAGGTTACCTGCATTGGTGCTATTGCCGCCCCGTTGCAGTTCACCAGCCAAGCTCAAGCCTGGAACAAATTGAGGTGCGGTGTAGCTAAGCAGATTGCCTTTGAGTCCACCAGCTGAGCTATTCAACTGGCCAATGTGTCCGCCAAAACCGGTAGGGTCAGCAGCTGCATTAGTAAAGAAGTTCAGGTTATAGCTGGTACCAACGCTGACAGCGCCAAATCCGCCCTTCAAGCCTACGCCTGAGCCGTTATAGACGGTCACGGCACCACCACTGGTTGATTCGGCAAGGGCTAGGTTGATGCCATAAGTGGCAGTCAAACCATTGCCGACATCTTCAGAGCCAGAAACGCCGAGTTCAGAAACGCCGTTCAAATCTTCGCCAAAACTTTTAGCAGTGGTTTTTACACCAAGCGCACTGGTTGTGCCGATGGTCATAGCTGCTTGATCCAAGATACCTGAAATTTTTGCATCAGCCATTGCGCCAGTGACGGCTGAAATTGCTGCGAGTGCAACGAGGGTTGTTGAACATTTTTTTAATTTATTTACTTATCTGCTTGATTTTTATATAAATTTTTATTTAAAATCGACAATTACCTATTTCGATGGAGTTATGTACTATGAAAATATCACTTAAATATTATAAATTTCCTTGTTTTAGTAATTTTTTTTAAATTTAAATACAAATAACAAATTTATATTTTAAAAATAATTTATTATTTATAAGGTTTTATGAGTACTGTTAGACAGTCTGTCATGAACGCCTCCAACGATGGGGCTTATCACACCACGCGAAGTCGCAGCGCAGTGATTAAATCCAGCATGACCAATGTCGATGGTTTGCCCAAAAAATTAAAGATTTTTCGCATTGCAGGAAGCAAGTTTTGGCAAATGCGCTATTTCGTGCAGGGCAAGTACATCACCAAAAGCTTGAAAACCGTGGACCTGCCTGAGGCCATGCTGTGTGCTCGGTTCATTTATGAAAGTTTAGAAGCTGAGGGTTTAGGCACGCAAGACCGAAACGAGGACAACTACCCCGCGGGGATGAAGAACCAGCAACTGCTACATAACTTGATCGAAGACATCTTGCAAGCAGAGCTAGAGAAAGTGCAACGCGACGAAATACGCCATAACTCGTATGTGATGACCAAAATCCGCTTGGAAGGCTTGATTTTTGAATTTTTAAAAGACAAACCGCTTCACAAAATTGATATCCAAGTGCTGGAAGACTTCATCCGGCACATGACCGAGAAGAAGCTTTCCGCCTCCACCATGCAAGGCTATATCGCGCAAATGCGCAAAGTTCTGCGGTTGTTGGAGCGCAAAAAAATCCTCTCTTATGTGCCGAGTTTTCCGCCGCTCAAAGCACAACCCAACTCCAGGGGCGGCTTTACCGTTACTGAATACAAAGCGATTTTGCGCAAATCCAAAGCACTGCAAAGCCAAACATTTAATGACTGGGGCGAAGGGAAACGGGCTTGGATGAGAAGCGCTTATCACCAAATGCCCGTGGAAATCAATTGGCTCATACGCTTCATGGTCTACACCTTCATGCGACCAGGCGATGTGCGGCAACTGAAAAACCAGCATATTGAAATCATCAACGGCAATTACCACTACCTGCGCCTGACCATGCCCGAAGTCAAGCGCCATAAATCAGCCACCGTCAGCTTGGCGCCAGCCGTTCCACTTTTTAAACATATCTTGGATCACCAAAAAGCACAGGGCTACGGCTCACCCGATGACTATGTGTTTTTCCCCGAAGTCAAAAACCGGCGTTTGGTTTTGGACATTGTGGGATGGTGCTTCAACTGGATATTGAAAGACCTGAACCTTAAACAAGGCCCGCACGGCAACGACCGCACTTTTTACAGCTTGCGCCACAGCGCAATTACCTTCCGTTTGATTTACGGCGGCAATATCGATTTGCTGACCTTGGCACGAAATGCCCGTACATCTGTGGAAATGATAGAAAAATTTTATGCCTCCACCCTTTCAGCAGAAATGAATGTGAGTCTTTTGCACAGCAAGCGCAGATAACACGCCACTCGCATTCCTAACCTTGGCCAACACTGGCTCTTTTATTGAGCGTGGCTTACACCTTTAGCAACCGTTTTTTTTACAGTGGGCCCCATGGTTTCACTGTCATACCCTCTCTCTTCTACCGATCAAGACCAGCAAGCGGTTGACTGGCTGACGCATTTTTTTGTCACAGTGCTGGCCGATGGGGCATCGGATATCCATTTAGAGCCTTTTGAAAATTTACTCAGGGTGCGTATACGTATCGACGGTCATTTACAGGAGCGTCCCCCACCCCATGCGCAATTAAAGGACCGCATCATCTCGCGGATCAAAGTGCTGTCGCGCATGGATATTTCTGAAAAGCGCTTGCCCCAAGACGGCCGATTGCGCATTCCTGTCAACTCCTGGCCGATAGATATGCGGGTCAGTTGCTTACCCACATTGCATGGCGAAAAAATAGTGCTACGCATTCAAAACAATCTGTCACAGCAGTTAAACCTCAAGGACTTGGGTTTTGAGCAAGATCAACTCGATCAGTTGCTCACTGCATTGCAACGACCCAACGGCTTGGTGCTGATAACCGGCCCCACGGGTTCTGGCAAAACCTTGACGCTGTACAGCTGTTTGCATTACTTGAATTCATCCAAAATCAATATATCGACTGTAGAAGACCCTTGTGAGATTGTGCTGCCCGGCATCAATCAAATCAACGTGAACGAGAAGTCTGGACTGGGTTTTGCACAAACGCTGCGAGCCTTGCTCCGGCAAGACCCTGACGTGGTGATGGTGGGTGAAATACGTGACAGCGAAACTGCCGATATCGCCTCAAAAGCGGCTCAAACTGGGCATTTGGTGTTGTCTACCCTTCACACCAACGACGCAATATCTGCGCTCTTGCGTCTTTGCCAGTTGGGGGTCGCTGACTTCAATGTGGCCAGCAGTGTTATTTTGATTTGTGCTCAAAGACTGGTTCGAAAACTTTGTCCACATTGCAAATGCAAAGTACCTAACGAGAACAGGTACACGCCAGTTGGCTGTGCGTATTGCGTGAATGGCTATAAAGGCCGGGTAGGTATTCACCAAGTCCTGCCCATGACTGCAGAACTTCAATCGATGATGCTTTCAGGCTTAGACTCGCTCAGCATTGCCCATCACGCCAAAGAAAAGGGTGTACTCACACTGCGTCAAGCTGGCTTGTTAAAAGCATGTGCTGGCATCACATCGCACGAAGAAGTCTGGGCTGCTACTTCATCATGACCCTGGCACTGCGTCAGCGTTGTCATTTCACTCGGCAACTTGCCACAATGGTGGCCGCAGGTTTGCCCTTGCTTGACGCCTTGACGTCAATGGCCAAGTCAGAACAATCGACAGACATGCGTCATTTGATTGCTCGCCTATGTGTGTCGCTTGAACAAGGCAGCAGTTTTCACCGCGCCCTCAGGCAATTGAACTACTTTGATACTTTGTATTGCGAGTTGGTCGCAGCCGCCGAAATGGCTGGCAACCTTGACCAAGTGTTAGAGCGCTTAGCTGTTTTGCTTGAAAAGCGCCAGGCCCTGCATTCGCAGATTCGCACAGCCTTGGCCTATCCCTGCGCAATCCTTTTAATCACTCTGGTGGTTGTCACTGTGATCATGGTCTGGGTGGTTCCCGTGTTTGAAGGCATTTTTTCATCTCTTGGCGCTGACTTGCCAACACTGACCCAGTCAGTGGTGCAGATGAGTCGCTGGCTGAGTAACGGCGGCGCTGTATTTGCTTTGCTTGCACTTTGCAGCTTATATGTACCTGCAAGGTTGGTAATGAACAAACCTGGTATTGAACTTTGGTGCGACACCACTCTTTTGCGCTTGCCTTTGCTTGGCGCAATGGTCCACCAAAGCCAGCTATCTGTATGGGCGCTTACGCTGTCTGATTTGCTCAAAGCTGGAGTCCCCATGCTGGACGCTTTAGAGGTGGTTGCCGTCAGCAGCACCAACCGTTGTATCGGCATGTCCACCATCATGATTCGCTCCAAAGTCAGCCACGGTGCCTCGCTGGCCAGTGCAATGGAAGGCCTTTCCTCCATCCCTTCGCAATCACATGTGTTCCCCACCATGCTGATACAACTGGTTGGTGTGGGTGAACAAAGCGGGGCCTTGGACGTACTTCTTGCCAAAGTCGCGCAACAACTCAATACTCAAGTTGATAACCTGTTGCGACAATTCACGCAACTTTTAGAACCCGCCATAATGGTTGTGCTGGGTCTTCTCATGGGTGGGCTGGTGTTGGCACTTTACTTACCCGTCTTTCAATTGGGCCAAGTTCTTTAGGCTTCTCTTATAGACTGCAGGGCTTATGCAACACCCCTCATTCAAACGCATTGGACTGACAGGCGGCATCGGCAGCGGCAAATCCACCTTTGCAGCCATGTTGAGCGCTCGTGGTTTTGCATTGATTGATGCAGATGCGGTTTCTAGGGAGCTGACTGGCGTTGGCGGCTTGGCCATTGCAAAGGTTCGCGAAGCGTTCGGCAATAGTTTTATTGCATTGGATGGCAGCATGGACAGAGACCAAATGCGTACTTTGGTGTTTAATCATCCCCAAGCTAAGACGCAATTGGAAAATATTTTGCACCCGCTTGTCCGAGCGTCTATTGCTGAAAAATTAAGCGCCATCAAAGACAAGGGAGAACCCTTGGCAATCCTAGATATTCCTTTGTTGGTCGAGTCCTCCCAGTGGCAGGGGCAGCTCGACGGCATCATCGTGGTGGATTGCAGCCAGGCTAGGCAACTTTCCCGTGTCATGGCGAGGAACGGATGGACTCAGGCACAGACGCAAGCGGTGATGGCCACCCAAGCCAGTCGACAAGAACGCTTAGCCGTGGCCAACTGGGTCATCGATAACGACAGCGACGATTTGAGCGCCCTGCAAAAACAGGCTGATGCATGGGAGCCCATTTAGGCAAAGTCAAGGAGAGAAACCCCCCATTTGAGCGGTTATGATTTGGCAGTTGCTTTTTACCCACCTGCGAAGTATTGTGATTCTTTACGAACACCCATTTAACGAGCGAATTCGCACCTACCTGCGACTTGAATACCTGCTGGAGCGTTTTGAGCAGCTTTTGTTACGCTCCTCTGAAATTGATCATCACTTTGCCCTTACCACACTGTTTGAAATTGTGGATGTTGGGGGTCGATCAGATTTGAAGTCTGACATATTGAAAGAACTCGATAGACACAAACAACTTTTCAATAGCTACCGTGGCAACCCATCGGTGTCTGTGGAAGTGTTGGATGAATTGCTACAAAAAATTGACCAGTGCTTAAACGGTTTCAATACGATTGGCAGTCGGATTGGTCACTGCGTGAGCGATAACGATTTTTTGAGCAGTTTGCGCAACCGTGTCGCGATTCCTGGTGGCACCTGTGCGTTTGACCTGCCTGCTTACCACGCGTGGAAACAATTAGATCCAGATGTCCGACGCCTGAATATTTTGAAATGGTCAGAGCCTCTAAAAGCGCTCAACGACAGCGTAGTGCTGTTGATGCGTTTGTTACGCGAGAGTGGTGCTGCACAGCGCGTTATTGCCAACAACGGACAATTTCAACAGGCGCTGCCTCAAGGGCGATTTCAAATGATGCGAGTGTTCATCGATCCTGCTCTGGGTTTGGTGCCAGAGATCAGTGGCAACAGAATGATGGTCTGGGTCAGACTCATCCATCAAAATTGGGAAGGTAAGCCTCAAGCAGCCACTGAAAATGCAGAGTTTGAAATAGAACTCTGCGCCTGAGCCAGCCATTCCAGTACTGGCAACGTGCCAGGTAATACCGGCGATACCTCTACAGGCAAACACTGCCAAGCAAACTGCTGACCCTCACGCATTTGCAACTCACCTTGCCATTCAAAAACTTTGTAAAAATGCAGTTGCACCAACGCATGGGGGTAATCAATGCACTCAGTTTGCCAAGGTGCATAACGAATCACCTCAATGCCCAGTTCCTCTCGAAGTTCACGCGCAAGCGCTTGCTCGGCGGTTTCACCCTCTTCAACTTTGCCACCTGGAAACTCCCAGTACCCCGCATAAGCCTTTCCCTCAGGTCGGGTGGTCAATAAAAAAAAACTGTCTGAACGAATCAGAACACCTACCGCCACTTGCGTCATTGAGCGTTGGCCATCAATTTCAGGGCGAGGTATCTGCGCATCGGCAACCCGGACCTGCCCCTCTTGGGTAGCAGACAAACGAATAGGATCAGTGAGCACCAAGCCGTCCTGCAAAGTCTCTGGCGAACTGAAAAGCCACACGACCGCTGCGCGAACCACGTTCGAGTGCCCACACCAAAGCTTCTGGATGAGCCTTGTTAATCAACTCATGCGAAACACCTAAGGATGACAGCCATTGATCAACGATGAGCAAATAGGCCTCTTGGCTGAAAGGATAAAAGCTGATCCACAAACCAAAGCGCTCTGACAGCGAAATCTTCTCTTCAATTACCTCGCCTGGGTGGACCTCACCATCTGCAGTGTGGCTGTAGCTAAGGTTGTCCTTCATGTACTCAGGCAATAAATGACGTCGATTGCTGGTCGCATAAATCAACACATTGGGTGTGGCTGCAGCAACCGTGCCATCAAGAATAGATTTCAAAGCCTTGTAGCCAGGCTCGCCCTCTTCGAAGCTTAAGTCATCGCAAAAGATGATGAATTTTTCGGGCCGACTGGCAACCACCTCGATGATGTCGGGCAAGTCCACCATGTCTTGCTTATCGACTTCAATTAAACGTAATCCATCTGGGGCGTAGGTTTGCAGGCAGGCTTTGATCAAAGAGGATTTTCCTGTGCCTCGTGCGCCTGTGAGCAAGACATTGTTCGCAGGCAAGCCTTGAACAAATTGCAAAGTGTTGCGTTGAATTTTTTCTTTTTGAATGTCAATTTCTTTTAGATCATCCAAGGACAAGTTAGCCACATGTTTGACGGGTTCGAGCACGCCGTGCCCGTTGGTGCGTTTACGGTAGCGAAAAGCAATACTGGCACGCCAGTCAGGGGCGTGCAGTGCTTGGGGAAGTACCGATTCGATACGTGCCATCAAGGTTTCGGCTCGCAGCAACATGCGCTCTAGATGCTCATTGATTCCCATATCAGCTTCTGTAGTCAGCGTTGATGGTGACGTAGTCATGACTCAGGTCACACGTCCAAACTGTTTCAATGGCGTCGCCTCGTCCAAGAACCACCCGCACAGTAATCTCCGACTGCTTCATGACCCGCTTGCCGTCGTCTTCTTTGTAAGTGGCATTTCTGCCACCTCGTGTCACCACATGCACATCGTCCAAAAAAAGCTCAATCTTGTCTTGCGCCAGATCAGCGATGCCAGCATAGCCAACGGCGGCCAAGATGCGACCAAGGTTGGGGTCGCTGGCAAAAAAAGCAGTTTTCACCAAAGGTGAGTGGGCAATCGCATAAGCGGCCTGCAAACACTCTGCACTGTTTTTCCCGCCCTCCACCGTGACAGTGATGAACTTGGTGGCGCCTTCGCCGTCACGCACAATTGCCTGTGCAAGCCATCGAGCCACATCGGTAAGCGCTTCTTTAAGTGCATGGCCATGGCTGCTAGACCAACTGTCGATAGGCTTATGAGACGCTTTGCATGAGGCCATCACCACAAAAGAGTCGTTGGTGGATGTATCGCCATCGATGGAGATTCGATTGAAAGAAGCTTGCGCTAAGTCCAGAGCCAAGTTGTCCATCAAGGCAGGTGAAATACAAGCATCAGTCGCAATAAAGCCCAGCATGGTTGCCATATTGGGGCGAATCATTCCAGCACCTTTAGAGATACCGCTTATGGTGATTGTTACACCATCGATTTGAATTTGACGACTCACAGCCTTGGGTAAGGTGTCCGTGGTCATGATGGCACTAGCCGCTTGTGACCAGTGGTCTTGTGCCAAATCGGCCAAAGCCAATGGCAGTCCGTCCACAATGCGCTCGACTGGCAAAGGCTCCATGATCACGCCAGTAGAGAACGGCAAAACCTGATCGGCTTGGACTTGGAGAAGATCTGCCAAGGCTTGGCAAACTTGGTTGGCGTGTAACAAGCCTGATTCACCCGTTCCTGCGTTAGCAACACCTGTATTGATCACCAAAGCACGTATGCCTTGCGTGACTTTCAGATGACTTTGACAGACTTGAACAGGGGCTGCGCAAAAACGGTTTTGTGTAAAAACCGCGCCCACACTGGAGCCTGAAGCAAGCTTAAATACAGTGAGATCCTTGCGGTTAGCTTTACGCACACCTGCACTTGCAGTGCCTATTTCAATTCCTGGTACTGGAAATAAATCGGATGCAACTGGTGCAATGAGATTGACAGGCATGGTTCAGGCAAGCTTTCCGTGGCAGTGCTTGTATTTCTTCCCGCTGCCACAAGGGCAAGCCTCATTGCGCCCCACAGCTAGAACACCCGCATTGGGGGTTTCTTCGGTGCTGCCAGTAAACACATGTGTGACCCCAGTCTCATCGGGTGCGGAATAAATGATGTTGGAAATAGCTTCCGCCTTTTCCTCTAATTGGTTGGTAGCAAGTTGGACTTGCTCTGTAGACTCAATTTGCACAGTCATTAAGATTCGGGTGACTTCGGTTTTAACCATGTCTAACAACTGACCAAAAAGCTCGAAAGCCTCCCGTTTGTACTCTTGCTTGGGTTGCTTTTGGGCATAGCCGCGCAAATGAATGCCTTGGCGCAAATAATCAAGTGAAGACAAATGCTCTCGCCAGTGGCTGTCAATGTTTTGCAGCAGAACGGCTCGCATGAAAGGCGTGAATTGTTCAACGCCTACCTTGCTGATCTTTTCTTCAAAGCTTTGGTTGGCAGCATCGACAACAGTTTTGACAATGTCTTCAGCCGTGATCGCTTGTGCGTCTTGAACCTGCTGAGAAAGCGCAACACTCAAGTGCCACTCGTTCAATAAAATACTTTCCAAGGCTGGTAAGTCCCATTGCTCCTCGACAGACTCGGGTGGCACAAATTGGTGAACCAAGTCGGTGAAGCAGCCTTCACGCAAACTTTGAATTTGAAAACGTAAATCTTGCGCATCCAAAATATCGTTGCGCTGCTGGTAAATGACTTTACGTTGGTCGTTGGAAACATCGTCGTATTCCAACAACTGCTTGCGAATATCGAAATTACGCGCTTCTACCTTACGCTGCGCACTCTCAATGCTGCGGCTCACCATGCCAGCTTCAATGGCTTCGCCTTCAGGCATTTTCAATCTGTCCATGATGGCTTTGACGCGCTCACCAGCGAATATGCGCATCAGCGAATCGTCTAGGCTGAGGTAAAAACGCGATGAGCCAGGATCGCCCTGACGTCCTGATCGACCTCTGAGTTGGTTATCAATACGTCTAGATTCATGCCTCTCGGTGGCAATGATGCGCAAGCCCCCTAAGGACTTGACCTTCTCATGGTCTCTTTGCCATGCAGCACGAAGCTCCTGAATTTTGTTGACTTTGGTGTCTTCACTCAAACTCTCATCGGACTCGATGATGGCGATATTTTTTTCAATATTGCCCCCTAGGACAATATCTGTACCACGCCCCGCCATATTGGTGGCAATGGTGATGGAGCCCAATGCACCGGCTTGCGCCACGATATCTGCTTCTTTGGCGTGCTGCTTTGCATTGAGCACTTGATGGGCCAACCCAGCATTGACAAGCAGTCCAGCAAGCAACTCGGACAATTCAATGGAGGTTGTACCTACTAAAACAGGTTGCCCTCTGCCATGACATTCCTGAATGTCCTCAATAGCAGCTTTGTATTTCTCGTCCGTGGTTTTGTAGACCCGATCGAGTTGGTCATCTCGCTTGCTAAGTTTATTGGGCGGAATAATGACTGTCTCTAGACCGTAAATTTCTTGAAATTCATAGGCCTCTGTATCGGCGGTTCCGGTCATACCAGACAATTTTCCATACAAACGGAAATAATTTTGAAAGGTGATCGAGGCCATGGTTTGGTTCTCAGCCTGAATCGGCACACCCTCTTTGGCCTCCACCGCTTGGTGCAAACCATCACTCCAACGGCGACCGGACATCAATCGACCAGTAAACTCGTCTACGATGACAATCTCGCCATTTTGATTCACGTAATGTTGATCGCGGTGGTAGAGATGATGGGCACGCAATGCAGCATACAAATGGTGCACCAAGCCAATATGCAAGGGGTCATACAAAGACGCCCCCTCTGGCAACAAGCCCATCTCTGAGAGCACTTTCTCCGCTTTTTCATGGCCCAGTTCAGTCAAATACACCTGATGCGATTTTTCGTCTAGGGTGAAGTCTCCGGGCTTGGTCACGCCTTCACCTGTGCGCAGATCTAATTCACCTTCTTGACGGGTCAGGGAAGGAACAACTTTGTTCATGGCCACATAGGTGGCGGTGTGGTCTTCGGCTTGTCCACTGATGATGAGCGGCGTTCGGGCTTCATCAATCAAAATAGAGTCAACCTCGTCAACTATTGCGTAATTGAGGCCACGCTGAACTCGGTCATGCACCTCATAAACCATGTTGTCACGCAAATAATCGAAACCATATTCGTTGTTGGTGCCGTAAGTAATGTCAGAGTTGTAAGCGGCTTGCTTTTCTTCTCGGTTTAACTGAGATAAATTGATACCCACACTCAAACCTAGAAATTGATAGAGCTGGCCCATCCATTGCGCATCACGGTTAGCCAAATAATCATTCACTGTCACCACATGAACGCCTTTGCCACTCAATGCATTGAGGTAAACGGCCAAAGTGGCGGTGAGGGTTTTTCCTTCCCCAGTGCGCATCTCGGCTATCTTGCCTTGGTGCAAAGCGATACCGCCCATCATTTGCACATCAAAATGGCGCATCTTCATGACCCGCTTAGAGCCTTCCCTGACAACCGCAAAAGCCTCAGGCAATAGGCTTTCCAAGGTCTCGCCCTGCCCAAATCGTTGTTTAAATTCGTTTGTTTTTTGACGCAGGGCCTCGTCACTCAAATGCTCGTAGCTGGCCTCTAGCCCATTGATACGCTCTAGGGTTTTGCGAAATTGTTTTAGCAGCCGATCGTTGCGACTACCGAATATCTGGGTCAGAAGATTAAATGCCATGCCAGCGGTACATATACGTACGTTCCTTATGAATAAGGTTTAATTTTAACCTCTGTGCCAAGCACTACATAATCAGGGCATGTCTGCCACAAATACCTTTAAATCTCGATCCGCGACCCCTGTTCAATCAGCCATGGCCCAATCCGCCACCTTGTCCTCGCTGATGCAGATCAGTCAGCAATCGCAAGCCTGTTTGGCGTCCATTCAAGACCTTTTGCCCTTGGGTTTGTCGGGTCTTGTGAAAGCTGGCCCCTTGGATGCTCAGGGTTGGTGTCTACTGGTTCCCCACAATGCTGCGGGTGCAAAACTTCGTCAACTGGTTCCTGCTTTGTCAGCCCATTTGCGCTCGCACAACTTTCCCATTGAAAAAATCCGCGTCAAAGTCATGTCCCGCTAAATGAAAGTTTCTATGCCACTTTTTTTTGTGCAGTTATTAACTGGCCTACTTTTGTCAGTTTTATATCTTTCGAGCTGGGCTGAAGATGAAAGCCAATGCAAAAAGGACAATGACGGCACTGTGTGGTGTGCTCCTGATCAAGGCGGCATAGGACAAAGACCGAGCGGAGAGGTTTTTTGTGGCGTGGGTCAATGTATAAATATGACCAATGGTGCAGTGGTTTGCTCCAATCAACCGAATGGCCGAACCGCATTGAATTACATAGGTCAAGCTATTTGTGCAGGTACCTGTGTGCCCGGCAAACAATCGGTTTGCGTGAAAACTAAGTAAATACTTTATTGCATCGGCTGGCGTGAACAGCTTTTATGAACTTCGCTGTACATGCGCATTCGCCCTGCAACGCTTTGGTATTGCTCCCAAATAATTTCCACGATAGCTCGGGTGATTCGCATGAATTCAACATTGCAATGATGGCGAATATTGTTTACATACACCGTCTTATCCTCCCAGCGATTTTCTTGCATTAATAGCGCGTAATGGGTTAGTTCATGGCCTAAGGCCCATATAAACATTTCCTGTCTCCACAAACGAGTGGCTGTTGATCCGATTGAAATTTGCATAGGGTTATCGGGAGCATCTTCACTTGGGAACTGAAACACCATCCTCGCTTCTTTAGGAATGTTTTCATCAAACAGTATGGGGGGCATGGGCAAATTAGCAGGTGCTTGGGTTTCTGTTTTGATGAACTCCCAAATTTTTTCTGTCATCTGCATATCCAGTTGCGATGTGATGGCAGACCCACCTTGGGCGAATGACAATCCAGTCACCATCACGCCGATCAGCGCCAAAGCGAAGCGGCTACATCTGATATTCATTGCGTCTTTTTCCATTCGACTGGTGGTATGGTTAGGGCATTATTTTTACAAGCAGTTTTATGCGGTTGACGATTTTTACCATGCCGGTCCTTAGCCCTTTACTCAAAAGGTTTTCTATTTTCTTTTTGCGCTTGTCAGGATAGAAATTAGTAGGTCAAATGCCTACAAATACACCCAAGAGCGTTTTGATTGCAGCGCCTCACACCAGCAACTGGGATTTGCCTTACACACTGATGGTGGCATTTGCCCTTGATTTGAATATCCATTGGATGGGGAAAATTCAAATCTTTCGCTTTCCATTTCGAGGTTTGATGTGTTGGTTGGGCGGCATTGCTGTTGACCGCTCTCAGTCCACCAATATGGTGTCAGCTTCGGCTCAAACCTTGCGCGATGCAGATGGCGAATTGCACTTGGTGGTTCCTCCCGAAGGCACAAGATCGCAGTCACGACAATGGAAGACCGGTTTTTATTACATCGCACTGGAGGCACAGGTTCCTATCGTGTTGGGGTTTTTAGACTTTGGCAGTAAAACCTCTGGACTGGGTCCAGCGCTTTTGCCAACAGGCGATTTAGAAACAGATATGACACGCATCAAAGCTTTTTATGCGACTTTTAAAGGTAAAAACGCCTCTCAGTTTGTTATAGATTAATAAATTCGATTTCCTATTCTTTTTCTCCTGCAAAACATTTCTGCTCTATAGAATCAAATTTATGCTTTCACAGTTTCAATTTAGCCTTTCACGCCCCCGATTGGGATGGTTGTTTTTTTTGACTTTTGGCGGATTCGTAATCAATGATGCCTCTGCGCAAAATAAAAATACGGCAATAACTCCCCCGCCTGCTGTAGTTTGTTCAGCCACAGATTTCAAAGCTTTGGCATACACCACGAATGATGCGCAACTGCGAGAAGACCGCGCAAAAGAGTGGCTTAGTAAGTACGGTAAGTCTTGCCCTCTTGATCAAATTGAATTTATTCTGATGAACCAAGCTGTCTGGCTAGGCACCTCAAATACGCCCGCTATCATTTCTTCTATAGAAACAATTTACAAACAAAAAAAAGCGTCTGCGCAAGAGCTTGAAAAAGCTGTTGACAGGCCAAGATGAACTGCACCCATTAAGAAATAATGTCCCTCAGTCTAGCCCCTTTTTTTGCTGATGCGATATTCATAATGCTCTTTCCACCCTCAATTTAAATCTCATGCCTTTTGTTTTGCTCAAAGTTTTTCGGCATTCAGCTATTGGGGTTTCATTACTTGTCCTTGGCCTGTTTGTTCCACTGAATCATTTGGTCCAAGCTCAAGTTAAAAATTTACCCGCCTCTTGTCTTTCAAATGAATTTAAAGCCTTGGCGTACACCACCAATGACGTGGACGCTCGTGAGACAAACGCCCTTGCTTGGCTGGCAAAGTTTGGCAAGAGCAACTGTCCATCGGCTGAATTAGATGCGATCAATAACAATGCTCCACTTTGGTTAGGAACGTCATACACAGCGAAAGTCAATCAAGCTATCAGCGGTTTAAGCAACGCCCGTAAGTCGGCTGCCAATAGTTCGCCCAACGCCCCTCCCAAGTCGGCGTCCGCTGCTGCCTCTACCCAAGCCGATACCGTCGGTACCCAAAAGAGAACGCCCACTGCAAAAAAAGCTGAAGAAAGTGTTGCGACCAGCATCAGCCCTACGGGTTTGCGTGAGAGTGAAATCAACCAGTGCTTGGCCAATGAGATCGTTACTTGGAACGATGGCGGTAAAGACACCAAAATGCTCAGTCCAAGCATGGTCTACGTTTATGACCACCAAGGTGCACCTGAAGGTTTCAGCGAAGAAGCTGTTTTGTTATCACTCAAAAATTCTGCTACTGCTTGGGATCAGTGCGGGGGTCAAAATAATGTGATCTTGAAGCGCGATGCCAGTTCTGCACCTGTTGGCCTCAGAATAGCCGCGCTCTGGAGTGATGAAGATAAATTAGGAACGATTGGCTTGGCCAACATCACCAAAAAAACGTTGACGCTCAGCCCTGAAGCCTTTGTAAACCTGAGAAAGGCAAATGCCACGAGAAACCTTTTGGAAACCTTGCAAATGGTGGTTTCCCATGAAATCGGGCATTTTCAGGGCTTGACCTCACACTCTAGACGCTGTGTGGATGTGCTGTCTTACTACACCAATGCCAGTGGCGAAAAATGTTCCATACGAAATAACGGGGTGATGCCAACAAACATTGAATACAGATCGCAGCTTCCAACGGCTTGCGATATTCAAAGATGTCGTGCTTCAAATAACAATTAATTACTGGGTAGTATGTAAAAAATGGTGCCGATTATCGGATTCGAACTGATGACCTACCGCTTACAAGGCGGTTGCTCTACCAACTGAGCTAAATCGGCACTGTAGATATTCTAACCACAACACCCTAGGCAAAATTATTTGATGCGCTTGAGTTGTGGTCTGCTGCCCGTACTGGGTTGAGGTGGTTTTGGGGGATCGCTTGGGTCATCACTGTCTTGCGTTTGGTGTGAGTTTGCAGTGCTTAAACCTAGGATAGGCTTGATCGCAGACACGACTGTTTTGGGCACCGCATCTTCAGCCTCACCAGTAGACGAAGAAGGTGCAGGAAAAGCCATGCCTTGTCCATTTTCGCGTGCATAAATGGCAATCACCCTGGCTATGGGAACACTGATTTCTCTGGCCACACCGCCGAATCGGGCTTTGAAAACTACAAACTCGTTACCCAGTTGCAAATTGCTGGTGGCGTCAAAACTGATGTTGAGAACGATCTCACCATTGTTGACATATTCTCTGGGCACCTGCACTGTGTCATCTACCAAAACAGCGATGTAAGGCGTAAATCCGTTATCGGTACACCATTCGTGTAATGCTCGAACCAAATATGGCCGGGTAGAAGATGACTGCGAAATGTTGATCATGTCAGCAGCTTATTTACGCATCACTTTCTCTGAAGGTGTCAACGCTTCAATATAAGCTGGTCTGGAAAAAATACGCTCAGCGTATTTCAGCAAAGGAGCAGCGTTTTTGGACAACTCAATGCCGTAATGGTCTAAGCGCCACAGCAAAGGCGCAATAGCCACATCCAGCATTGAAAAGTTGTCGCCCAACATGAATTTGTTCTTCAAGAACACGGGGGCAAGTTGAGTCAATCGATCACGAATATGAGAGCGAGCCTTTTCAAGCGCTTTCTCATTGGCTTTTTGGCTGCGCGACTCAATCGTCATCACATGGGCAAACAGTTCTTTTTCAAAGTTCAAAAGGAACAAGCGCACACGGGCGCGGTCGACAGGGTCGCCAGGCATCAACTGTGGATGGGGGAAACGCTCATCTATGTATTCGTTGATGATGTTTGACTCATACAAAATCAAATCGCGCTCAACCAAAATAGGCACTTGGCCATAGGGATTCATGACATTGATGTCTTCTGGTTTGTTGTAGAGATCAACATCACGGATTTCAAAATCCATGCCCTTTTCAAAAAGCACGAATCTACATCTGTGAGAAAAAGGACAAACTGTCCCAGAGTACAAAACCATCATGAGATTGGCTCCTAAAAGGCTAAGGGTTTAATGGACTAGCCAAGGCCCATTGTAAGAACCCGCACAAGACGGGCAGAAAACACAACTGAAATCAGCGAATGTCTTTCCAATATGACGCATTCAAACGCCAAGCAATGACCATGAAGATCAGCAAAAATAGCATGACCCAAACGCCAATTCGTACTCGGGTATTTTGCGTTGGCTCAGACATCCATTGCAGATAGTTGACCAAGTCCGCTACAGCTGTATCGTATTCAACAGCTGTCATTTTCCCAGCGGTGATTTGCTGCCAACCAGCAAACACATGGGTAGCATGTCCATGCTGTGTTACTTCTTTGTAAACAGGGCGACGTTGTCCTTGCAACTCCCAAAGAACATGGGGCATTCCCACATTAGGGAAAGCTAAATTGTTCCACCCCGTTGCTTTGGTGTCATCGCGGTAGTAGGTGCGCAAATAGGTATACAAATAGTCAGCACCTGAACCGCCCGGGCCAGAGCGTGATCGTGCGATCACTGTCAAGTCGGGGGGGTTGCCGCCAAACCAATCTTTGCCCTGCTTGGCGTCCATGCTGATCTTCATGGTGTCGCCGACTTTGTCTGTGGTGAACAGCAAGTTGTCCTTGATTTGCTTGTCTGTCAAGCCAATGTCGTTAAGGCGGTTAAACCGCATATAGGCCGCAGCGTGGCAATTCAAGCAGTAGTTAACAAATATTTTTGCGCCATTTTGCAGGGCACTTAAATCGTTAAGTTTATTGGGCGCTTTGTCCAAAGGCATCAAATCGGTATTGGCCAAAACGGGCAAAGCCACTCCCAAGACCATACAAAGACTGATTAAGAATTTTTTCATGACTGATTGCTCCAGGTTCTGTCAGTGCGCCACAAAGTTCACACGATCGGGAACTGGTTTGGTTTCACCCAAGGTGCTCCACCAAGGCATCAACAAAAAGAACCCGAAATAAAACAAGGTGCCTATCTGCGACACCCGTTCACCAATGTATGAAGGAGGCTGCATACCAAGGTAGCCCAGAACAAAGAAGTTGACCACGAAGATGGCATACAAATAAACATGCCAATCGGGACGGAAGCGAATGGATTTGACCGCGCATTTATCTAGCCACGGCAAGAAGAAAAGAATGACTACCGCGCCACCCATGACCACCACACCCCAAAACTTGGCGTCAATCGCCAGCATCAAAACAACGCCAACGACAGCAGCACCGATAACCACGCCCTTGAGCATGCTGCTGATTTTCGCGTGGGTAGCACCCAAATAAGCTGCCGCTAACACACAGGCGATAAGGGCGTACATCATTTCGCTGGTGATGGCACGCAGCATGGAGTAGTAAGGCGTGAAATACCAAACAGGGGCAATGTGCAGGGGTGTTTTCAGTGGGTCTGCAGGAATGAAGTTGTTGTATTCCAAAAAGTAGCCGCCAAATTCAGGGGCAAAAAATATGATGGCACAAAAAACCAATAAAAAGCCTGTCACACCCAAGATGTCGTGAACAGTGTAGTAAGGGTGAAAAGGAATGCCATCTAAAGGCCGTCCGTTTTCATCTTTATGCGCTTTGATCTCTACGCCATCGGGGTTGTTTGAACCCACTTCATGCAAAGCAATGATGTGGGCCACTACCAAGCCAAGCAACACTAAGGGCACAGCAATCACATGGAAAGCGAAAAATCGGTTCAAGGTGGCGTCACCCACCACATAGTCACCGCGGATGAGCAATGCCAAGTCGGGGCCAATGAACGGGATAGCTGAAAATAAATTCACAATCACTTGCGCACCCCAGTAGGACATTTGGCCCCAAGGCAGCAAATAGCCCATAAAGGCTTCGCCCATCAAAGCCAAAAAGATGGCGCAACCAAACAACCAAACCAGTTCACGTGGTTTTCTGAATGAACCGTAAATGAGGCCTCGGAACATATGCAAATACACCACCACAAAAAAAGCAGAGGCGCCGGTTGAATGCATATATCGAATCAGCCATCCCCATGGAACATCGCGCATGATGTATTCCACTGAGGCAAACGCCATGGCAGCGTCAGGCTTGTAATGCATAACCAAGAAAATACCAGTGACAATTTGAATCACCAGCACCAGCAAGGCCAAAGAGCCAAAGAAGTAGAAAAAGTTGAAATTTTTGGGCGCGTAGTACTCGCTCAAATGCTCTTTGAACATCTTGGACAAAGGAAAGCGGTTATCGATCCAATTCAAGGCTTTATCGGCCATGGGGGCATCAGCAGAAATTTCTTTGAAATCAGCCATGGTCTTCTCAAGCCTTTTTGTCTTCACCAATCAGCAAACGAGTGTCTGAAAGGTACATATGAGGGGGAACTTCCAAGTTATCGGGCGCAGGCTTGTTTTTATAGACACGGCCAGCCATGTCAAAAGTCGAACCATGGCAGGGGCATAAAAAACCACCAAGCCAATCGTCTGGCAAAGATGGCTGAGGTCCCATTTGGAATTTATCGCTGGGCGAGCATCCTAGGTGGGAGCAAATACCCACGCCAATAAAAAATTCAGGCTTGATAGAGCGGGCTTGGTTACGCGCATATTCAGGGGTGAGCTCTGTGGGGTTGCGTTTTGACTCGGGGTCAGCAAGTTGAGATTCGACTTTTTTCAGAGCATCAAGTTGCTCGGGTGTGCGGCGGATGATCCAAACGGGTTTTCCACGCCACTCAACAGTTAATTTTTCTCCGGGCTTGATGGCGCCAATGTCTACCTCCACAGCCGCACCAGCCGCTTTGGCTCGCTCGGAGGGACTGAAAGTACTGACAAACGGGACCGCGACAGCAACGCCGCCAACTGCACCTGCACAACTCGAGGCAATTAGCCACGTCCGCTTGCTGGTGTCCACAGTGGTTTCACTCATGAAAGACCTCTAAATTGGGATGCAAATTTGTAAAGCTTTTGATTCTAACCGAGCGCGCGTTGTCTAACCAACCCCACAAAACCATGGTTTTTAGATCTTTTAATTTTCAAAATGATGTTAAATATAGTTTTAAATTACTCATTAAAAGGACTGCTTCATGTTGAAAGATTTCAAAGAGTTCGCCATCAAGGGGAATGTGGTCGATTTAGCCGTGGGGGTCATCATCGGCGGGGCGTTTGGCAAGATTGTTGAATCCTTGGTCAGCGACTTGATCATGCCCGTCGTCTCGGTGCTGATTGGGCGCTTAGATTTTTCCAGCTATTTTTGGGTGCTTGGTTCGGTCCCAGACTCAGTTCCCAGAACCTTAGAGGCCATACGCAAGGCGGGCGTGCCGGTTTTGTCTTACGGTAATTTCATCACCATTGCCATCAACTTTCTTATTTTGGCTTTCGCTATTTTTCTGATGGTCAAGCAAATTCAGCGCATGAAACAATCCGCTGCGGTTGCCGAGCCGATTGCCCCACCGCCAGCCACACCTGAAGAAGTTTTGTTGCTGCGAGAAATTCGGGACCATCTCCAGCGCAGGTAATTCAACTGCTTGGTCGATTACAAACGTTGACCTTTAGCTACTTTGAGAGCCGCCAACAAACTGCTGGGGTCAGCCACCCCTTTGCCAGCAATATCAAAGGCGGTCCCGTGATCGGGACTGGTTCGCACAAAAGGCAGGCCCAAAGTTTGGTTCACGCCGTTGTCTAACCCCAAGTATTTGACAGGTATCAAGCCTTGGTCGTGGTACATGCCAACAACCACATCCGTGGCTTCTTGTCCCTGCTGACTGTGGGCTTGCATGAACACAGTGTCTGGCGGGTAAGGGCCGCGGATATGCATGCCAAGCGCTTGGGCTTTTTCAATAGCTGGGGCAATAAAGCGTCTCTCTTCGTCCCCAAACAGCCCCTCTTCACCCGCATGTGGGTTAAGCCCTGCCACAGTCATGCGAGGAACAGTACCATGCATTTTGAGCCAGCTGTCATTTGTAACTTGGAAAGTTTGAAGAACATTTTCAAGGGTGACCAAGCCAATGGCTTCGCGTAAAGGTACATGGATGCTGACCAACACCACCCTCAAACTTGGACAAGACAACATCATGCGAACCGGCAAGCTGCTAATCGGCAGGCCCAAGTGTTGCGCAGCCAGTGACTGCAACATCTCGGTGTGTCCAGGAAATTCAATACCGCTGAGTTGCAAAGCCTTTTTGTGGACTGGTGCAGTGACCAAGGCGGCAACTTTTCCATTGAGTGCAGCGCAAGTGGCTGCGCGGATGGCCGCCGCTGCCATCGCCCCCGCTTGAGGGCTGACTTGACCCATGGCAATCTGTGTTGACTCACCACACTGAATAACAGGTAATTGGTGATCCAAGCTTTGCCCCACTTGAGCCAAATCTGTGATGGGCAGACACGCTAAAGGTCTAGGCAATAAAGGGGCAAGCAAGGCGAGTTGTTTTTGCAGCGTTGGCACATCGCCAAACACGCAACAACCTTTGGTCAACTCTGGCGACTGCGCAAAGACTTTCAGGATGATTTCTGGGCCAATGCCGGCGGGGTCTCCCATGGTGATGGCCACGGGCAAAGGGGAAGATTGCAAGGCGTTCATTCAACCGTCAAGCGGGGTTGTCGATATCGATGAACACATGCTTGACGCCGAGCTGTTTGGCCAGATGAGCGCCCAATGCAGGGGCGCCGTAGCGCTCGGTTGCGTGGTGACCGCAAGCAAAAAAACTCACCCCTGTTTCGTGCGCTAAATGAGCTTGGGGTTCAGAGATTTCGCCAGTAATGAAAGCATCGACGCCTTGGGAGATGGCCTCTTCAAACAAATTTTGTGCGCCACCCGTACACCAAGCAATGCGTCGAACAGGCCTTTGGGCGTCAGGCACCACAGACACGGGCTGTTTACCCAAACGGCTATGTAAGAGCTGCGCCAAGGCTTGGCCATTGTCAAAAGCCATTAGCGCTTGCCCCACAAAACCCAAACCTTGTTCACCAAACGTGCCGTCTACGCGAAAGCCCAAATGTGCGGCCAGTTGGGCGTTGTTGCCAAGCGCTAGATGGGCGTCAAGTGGCAGGTGATAGGCCAGTACATTGATATCGTGTTGAAGTAACAAGGCCAAACGTTTTTTAAGCCAACCCGTCACCGTACCCGTTTGGTTACGCCAAAACAAACCATGGTGAACCAGCAAAGTGTCGGCGCCAGCATCAATGGCAGATTGAATGAAGGCCAGACTGGCGGTGACACCCGACACAATTGATTGAACTTGGGGACGCCCCTCCACCTGCAAGCCATTGGGGCAATAGTCTTTGAAGCGTTCAGGTTGCAGCAATCCATCGCACAGCGTCAACAATGCGGTGCGCTCAGCCATGTCAGCGACGCTCCACCCGAACTTTGGGGCGTTGCAAGGGGGTGACCGACAGCACCTGCTCTTGTTCTTTACGCAAAATCTTCAGTTGGGCATCCACCCCTGGCTTGAGCAAAGAAACTTGCGCCAAAAGTTCCGCCACATTTTGAACTTTGTGGTCATTCACAGCCAACAACATATCGCCAGGACGAATGCCCGCTTTGAATGCCGGGCCTGTCTGTAAAACGCCGGTGATGATGACGCCATCGTGTCGCTTCACATTGAAAGTTTGGGCCAACTCTGGGGTGAGTTCTGTGGGTTCGACCCCAATCCAACCGCGGGTAACCAAGCCATCTTTGACGATGCCTTCAAGCACTTGTTTGGCAATGCTCACAGGGATGGCAAAACCAATGCCCATGCTGCCACCCGATTTGGAATATATGGCTGTGTTGACACCCAACAAATTGCCCTGCACATCCACCAATGCGCCGCCTGAATTGCCTGGGTTGATGGCCGCGTCGGTTTGAATGAAATTCTCAAAAGTATTGATGCCCAGTTGGTTTCTACCCAAGGCAGACACGATGCCACTGGTGACGGTTTGACCAACACCAAAGGGGTTGCCTATGGCCAACACGATGTCGCCAACTTGGACTTGCTCGGAATTGTTCATCACCATCACTGGCAAATTTTCCAAATTCACTTTGAGAACAGCCAAGTCGGTTTCGGGATCGGTGCCGATGATCTTGGCTTGGGTTTGGCGACCATCGTTAAGCATCACCAAAATTTCATCAGCCGCTTCCACCACGTGGTTATTGGTGAGGATGTATCCCTGTGGACTGACAATGACACCGCTGCCCAATCCCGTTTGTGCTGAGTCATCTTGGTCACCAAAAAAATAGCGAAACCATGGGTCTTTGTTTTTTTCGAGTGCGGCTTTTTGCGATGTGTTGATACTGACCACCGCAGGGGAAGCTTTCTTTGCGGCGTAACTCAAACTGCCAGCGCTTGCTGTAGGCGAGATAGCACCAGGGGCGACCTCAAATACTTGCAGATCTGTATTCCAAGCGGGCCTTTGGACCCACTCGGGTTTGAGGGTGATCAGCACAAACCAAACCGCCACCAAGACGGTGACAGTTTGTGCAAACAATAGCCACAGGCGCTTCATGGTGAGTTTGAATCAGCCCCTTTTGACTCATCGGGGGCTTGGGTATGGCGTATGAATATTTGGGCAGCCCAAATGCCTATCTCATAAAGAATGCACATGGGTACAGCCAAAGCAAGTTGTGAGACCACATCAGGTGGCGTGACCACTGCTGCAATGATGAAAGCCAAAACGATGAAGTAAGAGCGAAAGGCCTTGAGCTTTTCAATGCTCACCACTTTCATGCGTGCCAGCACAATCACCACAATGGGCACTTCAAACGCCAAGCCAAAGGCTACAAACATGGTCAGCACAAAACTTAAGTAAGCCTCGATATCAGGCGCTGCGGTGATACTTTTAGGCGCAAAGCTTTGTATGAACTTAAAGACTTGGCCAAAGACGAAAAAGTAACAAAACGCCACGCCGATGAAAAAGAGCAAGGTACTAGAAAAAACCAATGGCAAAACCAGTTTCTTTTCGTGGGTGTACAAGCCTGGAGCCACAAACGCCCAGCCTTGGTAGAGCACCACGGGCAAGGCGATCAAAAACGCCGTCATCAGCATGATTTTCAAAGGCACCAAAAAAGGTGAAATCACCGAGGTGGCGATCAATCGGGTGCCTTCAGGGAGTTGAGCGACCAAGGGGGCCGCCAAGAAATCATAAAGTTGCGCAGGGCCTGGGTAAAGGCTTAAAACAATACAGACCAAGGCGATGGCAATCGTCGCCTTGACCAAGCGATCGCGCAACTCCTTGAGGTGCTGCACAAAGGGTTGTTCTGTGCCGGCGAGTTCGTCGGTGTCTTTGGTGGAGGAGTCAGCCATAAAGGTCTAGTTGTTGCCCAAACCTGAGGGCGGGCGGAAACGGGCTACTCTGGCGGCACCAGATAAAGCGCGTGTGCGAACACCTTGGCGCGATTTGTACCACTGCGGCGTGGCCGAGCGCTTAACGCGCCAGTTCTTGCCGGGGTGTTGGTAACTGGGTGGTGGTGGCGTCCATTGGTAAGGAATGATGGGCTGGTAGCCGTCTTCTGCCTGCCCATCCATGTCCAAGCTGGCCACACCTTGGTTGAGCTTGGTCGTGGCATCGAGCACACTTTTTTGCACATCAGTCATGGCGCTGTCCATGGTTTCCTTCATTTTCTTGAGGTCTTCCATGTCCATCGAACGGTTCACTTCAGCTTTGACATCTGACACATAGCGCTGCGCCTTGCCTATCAAGGTGCCTATGGTTCTAGCCACCCTGGGCATCTTCTCAGGGCCGATCACCACCAGTGCCACCGCACCAATGAGGGCCAACTTGGAGATTTCCAGGTCAAACATGGCTTAAGGCTTTTGTTTGGCTTCGACGTCGATGGGCGCTTTGTCTGCATTGGGGTTTGCATTGGCAGCAACCTGCTGGGCCGCTGCGCTGGCAGGTTCTTCAGGCGCTGCAGAGCCGTCTTTGACGCCGTCCTTGAAACCCTTGACAGCGCCACCGAGGTCCGCACCAATGTTTTTGAGTTTTTTGGTGCCAAACACCAAAACGATGATTAAGAGCACGATTAACCAGTGCCAAATTGAAAATGATCCCATGGGATGCTCCTGAATGAAGAGAGGAATTCTAGTCTTAGCCGCGTAACCACGGGCGAGGACCGCCCATGACATGCCAATGCAGATGGTGAACCTCCTGTCCGCCCTCGGCGCCGGTGTTGGTAACCAACCTAAAACCACCCTCGGGATAGGGGTTCACGCCCTCTTGTAAGGCAAGCTTAGGGGCCAGCAAGAGCATGCGTCCCAAAAGGTCTTGGTGCTCAGGGCCCACCTGCGCCATAGAGGGAATGTGCAGCTTGGGGATCAGCAAAAAATGCACTGGCGCCCAAGGGTTGATGTCGTGGAAGGCGAATATCTCTTCGTCTTCGTAAACCTTTTTGCTCGGTATCTTGCCGGCAACGATTTTGCAAAAGATGCAGTTGGGGTCGGTATGCATGGTGGTATTTGACAAGTTTAATCTTCGCCAGCTTCACGGGCTTGCGCTTTGCGCAAGGCTTTTTCTTCCAAGCCGCTCAAGCCTTCGCGTCGCGCCAGCTCTTGCAGCACGTCTTCGGGGCTTAAGTTGTAGTGGGACAGCGCCACCAAACTGTGGAACCACAGATCGGCAATCTCGCCCACCAACTTGTGCGGGTCGCCGCCGTGGTCGAGGTCTTTGGCGGCCATCACCACCTCGGTGGCCTCTTCGCCGATTTTCTTTAAAAACGCATCGGGGCCTTTGTGCAGCAAACGAGCCACATAGCTGGTGTCGGGGTTGCCGCCGTTGGCCGCTTTGCGGCTTTCAATCACGGCGGCCAAGCGGGCCAAGGTGTCGTCAGAGCTCATGGTTTGACCTTGTAAATGGTGGCGGGGTCTTGCAATACCGGCTCGACGCTCAACCACTGGCCGCCGTCGGGGCTGGCTTGCCAGCGTTGGTAAAAGCAACTGTGGCGGCCCGTGTGGCAGGCAATGCTCGGGTCGTGGCCGGTTTGGGTGACGCTGAGCAAAATCACGTCGTTGTCGCAATCCAAGCGGATGTCGTGAACGGTTTGCACATGGCCAGACTCCTCGCCCTTGAACCACAGCTTGCCCCGCGAGCGGCTGAAGTACACCGCACGGCCGAGTTCGGCGGTTTTTTGCAACGCCTCGCGGTTCATCCACGCAAACATCAGCACGTCTTTGCTGCCCTGTTCCTGCGCGATGACCGGCACCAAGCCTTGGGCGTCCCATTTGATAGTGTCTAGCCAATTCATAGGGGGAGATGTTAAGGGCATCGCCCGGCATGGGCATGGGCATGGGTTCAGACAGAAGCGTCGCGGTAAGCCTTGAGGACGGCGTTGATGCGGGTTTGATAACCCGCACCTTGTGCCTTGAACCACTCCAAAACATCTTGATCGACCCGCAATGAAATGGAAGCCTTGGCGGGTTGAACTTTCAAACCCTTGCGGACCATGCCTCGCACAATGTGCTGGACATCTGCCTCAGGGTGCTCAGTCGTTGGCTTGACCTTGCCACTTTTTAGTTGGGCTAAATCAGTTTTTGATTTCATCGAAGTAGATTTGCGACTCACGCTTGGTGGCTTTTCTGAAAGAGATGATGCGGATTTCATGTTCTTGCGAATGGACGGCGGGAATTCAATGCGATAACGCTCAGGTGCTTCGCACACTGCTTGCATCGCGGCGTCAAAAGCCGACAGATATCGAGCGCCTAAACCTGCTTGGCAAGATTCATAGTAAGCCACATGCTCCAGGTGCTCATCCCGTGCGGCCTCGTTGAAGAAGTAACTCACTTGAGCAAGGCATTGGCCTGGCGGCGCACTTCTTCAGCAGGTATGAGTTTGGATAAACCTTGATCTATTTGCGATGCTCGGTGTTCGGCTTCTTGCAACCAAAGCGCTTCAATTTCAGGTTCGGTCAGCACGTCCAAACTGGACAGTAACTGCGCAGCCAACTCCGCCCTTTGTTGCACAGGCAGTGAAAGTGCTTGGTTGGTGAGGTTGGCTGTGTCCATGGACAAATCCTAGCATTTAGTTAGATCTTGCTCAAGGGCGCTGTCTTTGGGGCAGCGCCTCAAACATGTCTTGAAATAAGCGTTAGACCCCAATCGTGCGCAGTCTGCGAGGGACCAAATTATTCAAAACGACTGCGAGTTCATGTAGCAATGGTGCAAGTTCTTGCAATCGGCCACCAGGGACACCCTGGCCTTCTCAAGAACGCCTACGGCCTGCTCTCGTGTGACAGACGGGAACTGCTTCAAAAACACATCCAACGAGTCGCCCTCTTCCAAGTAATCGAAAAGGTTTTGGACTGGCACGCGTGTACCTGCAAAAACGGGTGCTCCGCTTTGAATATCGGGATCAACGGTGATGAGGTTGCTGGTCATGGTTAACGTAGGCGCTGTCAGTCCGCCGCTTCCGAAACCAACGGGAATGTGGATGGATTTCGGATGGACTGAACAGATAAATCGACGTCCAACTTCGGCCAATAGAGGTGATCGGCGGTTGGCCACTCAACTTCCGAAATCTGTTCGATCGTCGCTTTTCGAAACCATGGAAATTGATCAAAAGGCACGAGCAGTTCCTCGTTGGCAAGCAGCAGCCAAAAACCGTGCTTTGAAATATGGGTAACCTCAGCCGCCAAAGTGGTGGGTCCAGGCATCTTGGATCTCCTTCAAGTGTGAATTCACAACTTCTTGCGCTTGTCGAAGTTGGGTAGCAGAAAGACCAGTATGGTTGGCAAGCGCCACCTGTGGTGTGAGCCAGAACTTTGCTTCACCGTCCACATGTGCGACATGGACATGAATGCGTGTCTCCTCCCTTGAAAAGAAGAAGAGACGAAATTGGCCATCACGAACAATGGTTGGTGCCATATCGGTACTGTACACAACTGCTTCTGATGTTTCGTTGAGCAGCCTTTGTCCGTTGCCCGTACCCGGCTTGATGCGCTTAGGGGCATCGGTCCGCTTGAGCGAGGGGTTAGGCCTCAGTGCGCAACAGCACATAGCTGCCTTGCTTGTGTCTCGACAAAGCGGCCTCAAGTTCCGGAACAAGAGGCAGCAGGTATGGCAGCTCATTTGAAAGCGCGTCCAGCACGAAGACCGAAAGCGGCAGAGTTGATGTGTTCTGCTGATACGGGAGATTCTTGTCTACTGTTATGAAGGCATCAAATCTTGCGGCTAGCTCCGCCGATCTTTAAACCTTGCTCAACCGCTCTGCCATGCGGGTCTGCCAACCGGGGCCGGTGGCTCGCCAGCGCTCGATGACTTCTGGGGGCAGGCGCAAGGAGATGGATTTACGCGGACTGGCTGACAAAGGGCGGCCGCCTTTTTTCAGCTTGGCGCGAGCCAACATGTCTTCGGTGAGTTCTGGCAACTCTTCATATTCGTGCGGCGCAATGACATGGGTGTCAATTTGCTTCACGTTAGATGTCAAGGAGCGGCGCGATGCGGTTTTGTTCACGTTCATTGGCTTTCCTCATGCTGAAAACATGGCGGTCCGCGCCACGCGGTGTGTAGCCCACGACCACCATTCGTCCTAAGAGCAGTCCATAACAAATGAAGCGTGATTCGCCATAGTCGTGTCTCTTGTCCTCGATCTCCAATGTCACCCTTTCAAACACGATTTCGGCATCGGCAAAATCCAAACCGCGTTCTTGCAAAGTTTTGTCGCGCTTGGCTTGAGCAAAGGTGATACGCATGGTTATTGTATATACAAAAACTTAAATGCACACTTTGCGATTGGCATTGGTGGACTGATGATTCAAGGGATCAATCCAAGATATAGATCAATTCGTCTTGCGTGGTGTGAGCATGGCGCAGTGAAGAAACCGCGCTAGGTGCGAGATGGGTCAAATTGACGCCAAAGTTGGTCAGGCCGAACAGGTCGCCTAAAGGGCGCTTTTCGCGGCCTTGCATTTGGAATGCGAAGGGCTCTGGATAGTTGGAAGGCTTGGTGCGCTTGGGGGCTTTGAGGGCGACAAGGGCTACGGGGGGTGGCTGGTTTGGCATGACTAAGCCGCTTTTTGCCAACGCCACGCACCCCAGATGGCAAACCCAGCCAGCGCGTGGTGATTGAAGTCCAAAACCGATTGAAGACCCAGGGGCTCACCGCCAACCATGTGGACGATGTTGTGCACCAAAAAGAACAGTCCATAAAGGACGCTGAGAATAAATACACTGACCTTAGCTGTGCGACATGAACGGGCATGCACCGTGACCTGAACAAGCGCATTAAGGCAAAGCATCACGATGAGAACTTGCAGGCCAAGAGGGCTAGGGTCTTCGCGAAGCACCTTAGTCAGGGCTTCATATTGACCATTCATGGCGTACTGCAAAGGGCTCAGCATGAGCATGGCTAGCAAAAGCGCCAGCATGCCGCCCCATGAAGTGGCAATGATGGCGCGGTGATTAGGTTCATTTACATGCACTGGCAACTCCAAAATACAGAATAACGTTTGAGATGAGAGGCTTGACCCGGCTTGCCGGGGCAAGTCCTCTCGATTGAAGGGTTAGAACTCGCCGAGCTACTGAGCATTTGATCGCTCGACCGGCCAGCTTAAGCGGCGGACAGACGTAATCTCATTCAGCAGTGCTTGGTAGTACTCGGCGGAGACGTTCTCTTGCGCCTGCACGACGACAAGTTCGTTTCGCTGCTTCTGAATCTCTTCGGCCGGGCGGTGCTTTGCCAGAAAGTCCAACATCCGAGATCTGAAGTCGCTCTTGAGGCTGTACTGCCCGGCATTCCGTTTGACCGCTTCGGGTGTAGCGTCGAAGTCTCTTATCGCTCGCGCTTGAAGAGTCACAAGCGCATTAGAAATCCGACCTGCTTCGACCTCCAGCGCAGTTCGGTCAACCTGCCTAAGATCTGCGATTGCTTTGGCTCCGGCAATCGCATCGGTAATGCATCTCCTCACATCGACGCTTAGAAGGACGTCTTTAGACGAGTGCTTAGGCCCACTTTTTTGTTTGACTGGGTGGTCATCTGGATCGACGAGGAGGTGTGCTGTTCGAGCGCACTTTTCGACTGAGAGAACTATGAACTGCTGGACGGCAATCTGGCGGACGGAAACGTACGCTTTGTCGAGAGCCACTAGCGTCTGTTTCAGCTCAATTTCCTTTCGCGCAATTGCTTCATCTAGGAGCGCCTTTTGGTAGAGAGGAATGACAGTAAAGTAAAAGCCACCAACGGTAAGCAAGAGCAGCCCAAGTTGAGAAATATGGCTGACGCGGGGAAGCCATATATCAATTCGATTTTGGTGTGCAGCGCTCGATGCCTGAGCTTGTACTTTTAAGCGTTGGCGTCGGAAAGGTCTGGGTGCTGGCATGCGAGTTCTAACGTGTAAATAGGCTGCGCCGATCAGGCGACCGCTTGAACGTGTGGTTATGCATTTGGTGGTGAATATACGGTGGCGTTCATGTCGATGCTGCGTTCGTTTCGAAGAACCTCAAGCAACAACCTTCTAAGCTCTTGCTGCTCTTCTTCTGTCAGTTCGTACCCACGTGGATAGTAAGACGGTTGAATAATGTCTGTCTTGGAAAATGAGATATTCAAATCTTTCGCCATTAGATGAAGCAACTCTGCAAGCAGGGTGTTCGACTTCTCCTGCCAATGTGCATGACTGTCCCGTGTTTGACCTTGGTCTGTTTTCAAGTGAGAGAAATACAGCCCCCATGCGTCAACTATCTCCTGGTGATCTGAGAAAACAAACGCGATGTGATTTAACGCTTGTATGTGATCTGGGTGCAGTCTCGCGGAACGAGTTGTCATTAGTGTGCGAAAAACCCACTCTTTTCGTTCTTGGTCTTGACGATTCTTTTGCCTCCACTCGGATGCCCAGATGGCTAAAATTGGACCGACGAGAGTGGCAAAGACGATTGCGATGTCTGTGGCTTTTACTGACCAATCAATAAACATTTATCGATCCAAAGTGGGAAATGTATAACGTCTCAATTCACCGGCCTGCGCTGCTTTTCGCGCAGGTCCGGTGGAATGGTGGGTTGGGCATTACAGGAGTCCCGCCGCAGCGGAAAGTAGTGATACAGCGCCCTTGTTGCTCGTCACTTCTTGTCGGAGCTTGTTGATCTTCTGTCGAAGTGTCAGGGACTTGTCGAGAACTTCTTGCTGCTTGGCTCTGGTCTTGATATTCGCTTGAACAATCTCTTTGAATCGAGTTTCTGCATGCTCGACGTTTGCAAGAATGATCTCAAACAGAGCCAGTGCGTCAATCTTGAGAATCTCACGATTGATTCCATATTCAACCGAATACTTGGCCACCTTAACGGCGTACTCAAACTCACGTCGATCAATCGGGTTTTCGAGAGTGATAGATACTTTGCCACCTAAAAATTCCGGTTTGTTTATTTCAGCAATTATCCACTGGACGACATTACCCAGAACCGCCTTGTGATTGGCGGGCTTGTGGCGAATGGATGCTTCTAGGCGTAGCGACTTGATTTTCGTCTCGGTCACCTTCAGCTTGTTCGCAAGAAGGTAATTGCCGTCTGAGAGCAATGCAGCTGAGCCAGACAGGTGATGGAAGATGAGCAACTCGTAGTCCTTCTTCGAGATTGCTCCGAGGCCGCGTTCAGCAATTAGCGCATTGATTGCTTGTCCGAGTTCGGTTGCTTCCTGTTCCGTCAGCATGTGGTGCGTCCTCTTTGTAATGCCCAACGTCCGAATTCAGCAGACGTCAAAAAGCTTAGCTTTTTGGCGGTCCGCTGGAATGAAGTGTTAGAGCGCATTGACCCTTACCTCGGAGAATGCATCAACGAAAAGTTGCAGGTGCTCTTTGGGAGGAATAATTAGCCAGGTGCACGCGACAGTTGTGAACGCTTCAATGGCCTCGGTAGGTTCGGCAAACTTCACGCTGGCGCGTGCGATAGCAAGGACATCACTTATTGGCCCCAGGTCTCCGAAGGTGATATCGGAACTAAGATTGTGGCCTGCACGATTGCGCAGCGTATTTAGTTTAAGAATGCCTGGCTTTACAACGGCCGCACTGGCGGCCTTGTTGGGTAGCAACATCGCTTTATTGAAGAACCCTAGTTTGGCACGCTCAACATCTTCAATACCGAAATGTTCCGACAAGAAACGATCTAGGTAGTGCTCGACAACAAGGTGGCACTTAAGAAGGCGTCCCACTACGTCGTGGGGCCGACTCATTAGCTCAATGAATCGAGCATTTTCGGCATTGAAGTGCGCTTCTATCTCAGCCATATGCGGCTTGAGACGGGCAACAACCTGTTCGATTCCCTCTATGTCTCTCATGGTTGCGCTCTAAAGTGATGTAGATCGCAAAACTCGGTGGATACATCCGAGCCTGGTCGACACATCGTTTCGATGAAACACCTGCAAGCCCCTTTCGCAATGGCTCAGCGGTTCATGAACTGTGAATTCATAAAGATAAAAATTTGCCATGAAACTCAGTGCCCCTTCCTTGCAGTTCACCCGCTTGCTTGACCAGCTGCGCGAGTGTTTGCGTTATCGGCACTATAGCTTCAAAAATTTGTACTAATTAGCTCAATAATTAAATATTTATATTATTTTTAAAACAAATACTACTCATCTTCTCTGTGCCTTTCGAGGCCCATCAATGGCGTCAAACGCCAGCACCCTGTGTATGAAGAAAAGCTATCGGCTCAACCCAACCAACTCACAACCTCACAGGTATCCCGCGCTCCCGCATCCTCTGCTTCGCCTGCTGCACCGTGTACTCACCATAGTGAAAAATGCTCGCGGCCAGCACCGCATCGGCGCCGCCGGTTTGGATGCCATCGGCCAAGTGGTCGAGGTTGCCCACACCGCCAGAGGCAATCACCGGCACGGGCACGGCGTCGCTCACAGCGCGGGTCAGCGCCAAATCAAAGCCGCTTTTGGTGCCGTCGCGGTCCATGCTGGTGAGCAGTATTTCACCTGCGCCGTGTTCGGCCATTTGCGTGGCCCAGGCCACGGCGTCGAGGCCGACGTTTTTGCGGCCGCCGTGGCTGTACACATCCCACCCCGGCCCCATGGGCACGCCATTCGCGCCCAAGCGTTGCTCGTCTTCCGCACTGCGACGCTTGGCGTCAATCGCCACAACGATGCACTGCGCGCCGTATTTGGCCGAGGCGTCGCGGATCACCTGCGGGTTGGCAATGGCAGCCGAGTTAAAGCTGGTTTTGTCAGCACCCGCGTTCAAGAGGCGGCGCACATCGTCCACGGTGCGCACACCGCCGCCCACGGTCAGGGGAATAAACACCTGAGAAGCCACGGCTTCGATGATGTGCAGAATCACGTCCCGCCCATCGCTGGTGGCGGTGATGTCGAGGAAGGTGAGTTCGTCTGCGCCTTGCTCGTTGTAACGGGCGGCAACTTCCACCGGGTCACCGGCGTCGCGCAGTTCCACAAAGTTGATGCCCTTGACGACCCGTCCGGCCGTCACGTCCAGACAGGGAATGATGCGTTTGGCCAGCATCTCAGCCGTTCAGCTCGTCGGCGCGGGCCTGGGCTTTTTCGAAGTCGAGGTCGCCGCTGTAAATCGCGCGGCCGCAAATCACCCCTTCCACGCCCTCGTCTTCCACCGCGCACAGGCCTTCGATGTCTTTCATGTTGGACAAGCCGCCAGACGCGATGACGGGGATGGTGAGGGCTTGCGCCAGCTTGACGGTGGCGTCGATGTTGATGCCGCTCAGCATGCCGTCGCGGCCAATGTCGGTGTAGATGATGGACTCCACGCCGTAGTCTTCAAACTTCTTCGCCAAGTCCACCACCTCGTGGCCGGTGAGTTTGCTCCAGCCGTCGGTCGCCACTTTGCCGTCTTTGGCGTCCAGCCCCACGATGATGTGGCCGCCAAACGCGCTGCAAGCATCTTTCAAAAAGCCAGGGTTCTTGACGGCTGCGGTGCCAATGATGATGTAACGGATGCCGCCGTCGATGTATTTTTCAATCGTGTCCAAGTCGCGGATGCCGCCACCGAGTTGCACCGGAATGTCGTCGCCCACGGCCTTCAAGATGTTGCGAATGGCGCTGAAGTTTTGCGGCTTGCCAGCGAACGCGCCGTTCAGGTCCACCAAGTGCAAACGCCGTGCCCCTTTGTTCACCCACTGCAAAGCCATGTCGGCAGGGTCTTCGCTGAAGACGGTGGATTGGTCCATATCGCCTTGGATCAGGCGAACGCAGTGGCCGTCTTTGAGGTCAATGGCGGGGATGAGGAGCATGGTTAAGCAAAGGAATAAAGCCTCGGTTGAGGTACATCAGGGAGACCAAGACAAGAAATTTCGGTAGAGGGTAAGGCCAAGGTCGGCACTTTTTTCCGGATGGAATTGGGTAGCAAAAATATTACCTCGGGCAAGCACAGAGGTAAAGCTTTGGCCGTAATCGGTTACCCCCGCAGTGTGGTGCGTATCTAACGGGCGGGCGTAAAAACTATGCACAAAGTAGAAATAACTGTTGTCAGGGATGCCTTGCCACAGGGGGTGCGCTTGCGTCTGGGTCACTTGGTTCCAGCCCATTTGCGGCACCTTGAAGCGGCTGCCGTCGGCTTGGTGTTGGCCAGCCAAGTCAAATTTGACCACCTCGCCAGGGATCAACCCAAGGCTTGCTGTGCCGCCCGCGTCGCCTTCGGCGCTGTGGTCGAGCAGCATTTGCATGCCCACACACACGCCAAACAAGGGCTTATTGGCAGCGGCGTGAAGCACAGATGGCATGAGGCCGCTGTCGTGCAGCTCACGCATGCAGTCGCGCATAGCGCCTTGGCCGGGCAGCACCACGCGTTCTGCGGCGTGAACTTCTTCAGGGTTGGCGGTGATGACGACGTTGACATCCGAGCCATGGGCTGCGGCCATGACGGCCTGCGCCACCGAACGCAAATTGCCCATGCCGTAATCGATGACCGCCACGGTTCGCATAAAAGCTTAGAGCGAGCCCTTGGTGGAAGGAATCACGCCCTCGGAGCGGGGGTCGATTTCCAACGCAAAACGCAGCGCACGGGCAAAGGCCTTGAACACCGTCTCGGCTTGGTGGTGGGCGTTTTCGCCGCGCAGGTTGTCGATATGCAGGGTCACGAAGGCGTGGTTGACAAAGCCTTGGAAAAACTCAAACGCCAACTGCGAGTCGAAATTGCCAATGCTGCCGCTTTTGAAAGGCACATGCATTTCAAGGCCAGGGCGGCCAGAGAAGTCCACCACCACGCGGCTCAAGGCCTCGTCCAGCGGCACATAAGCATGGCCGTAGCGGCGAATGCCTTTTTTGTCGCCCACGGCTTTCGCAAACGCTTGGCCCAGCGTGATGCCCACGTCTTCCACCGTGTGGTGGCCGTCGATGTGTAAATCGCCTTTGGCGTGGATGTACAAGTCGATCAGGCCGTGGCGGGCGATTTGGTCCAGCATGTGGTCAAAGAAACCAATGCCAGTGGACAAGTCGGCTTGTCCCGTGCCGTCGAGGTTGATGCGCACCTGTATCTGAGTTTCCTTGGTGTCGCGACTGACTTCTGCAATGCGTGGTGTCATGGTGGCTTTCAAATGGAGGCAGGCGCCAAGGGTGTCCAAAGTTCAGTTAAGGCAGCAAGGAATTGGTCGTTCTCTTGAGGCGTTCCCACCGACGGGCGTAAACAACGGCGCAGCAAGGGATGCATTTTAGAAACGTTCTTGACCAAAATACCACGCTCACGCAAAGCTTCAAACAAGCGGGTGGCAATGTCCTCGGCGCCTTCAAAACGCACCAAGAGCATATTGGCTTGGCTGGGAAAAACCTTTACGCCTTTGAGTTGACCTAATACTGCGCTGACACGTTCGCGCTCTGAGCGGATGGCCTGTGCCTGCGCTTGAAAAACCGCTTGGTGCTCCAAGGCAAACAAAGCGCACTCGGCATTGAGCACACTGATGTTGTAGGGTGGGCGAATTTTGTCAATCTGGGCAATCACCTCGGCGCGGCCAAGCATATAGCCAATACGCACCCCCGCCAAACCAAATTTCGACAAGGTACGCATCAGCAGCACTTGGGTGTTGGCGGCGGGGTCGCGGCGAATCTCGTCCCACCACGTGAGCGATGAAAACGGCTGGTAAGCCTCGTCTAAAACCACCCAACCGCCATAAGCGCTGACTTGGGCGATGAGGCGGCGAATCACCGCCGCATCCCACAAATTGGCCGAAGGGTTGTTGGGGTAAGCCAAATAGACAATAGCTGGTTGATGTGTGGTGATGGCGGAGGACATGGCGGCTTCGTCCAACTCGAAGTCTTGCGTCAGACTGACTGGTACATAAGTCAATCCCTGTAAGCGGGTGCTCAGGGCATACATGACAAAGCCAGGTTCGGGGGCCAAAGCCACGGCACCTGGTGCTTGGCAGGCCATGGAGAGCAAAGAAATAAGTTCATCAGAGCCGTTGCCCAGCATCAGCGCATAGCCTGCGGGCATGTCCACATAAGCTTGCAGGGCGGTTTTGAGGTCTTCGGTACGCTGGCCGGGGTAGCGGTTCAGGGCCACAGCGCCCAACCTGCGGCCTAAGGCAGACTGCAAGTCGGGTGACAGGGTGTAAGGGTTTTCCATCGCATCGAGCTTGACCATGCCTGCGGCTGGCTGGACCACGTATGCGCTCATGGCCTGGATATCAGAACGGATGAAATTCAATGGGCTCATGAGTACGTTCAAATTATAGTCACCCACTAGCTGTAAGCTTTTAACCTTTCCAAGGAGTCTTTATGAAGAAACCATCTTTATCGTCCCGCGCAGCCGTTTGGGTAGGTGTTTTGGCGATCCCTTTGCTTACATCTTGCGGCAGTATCGGCGCGCTGGAGTGGTCGTCCGCCGATGCTGCTTACACCACACTGTTTGATGGCAGCGACTTGAACCAATGGAAGCCGGTAGGCAACGCCAACTGGCGACTGCAAGACAGTTTGCTGCTGGCCGATCTGGGCAGCGGTTTTTTGGTGACGCGGCAAAGCTACCAAGACTTCCAACTCAAGGTTGACTTTTGGGTGGACCCCTCAGCCAACAGCGGCATATTTATTCGCTGCACCGACTTGCAAAACATCACCTCGGCCAATGCCTATGAAGTCAATATTTTCGACCAACGGCCAGACCCCAGCTTCGGCACAGGCGCCATTGTGGACGTGGCCAAGGTATCACCCATGCCTAAAGCAGGCGGCCAATGGAACAGCTACGACATCACTTTCAAAGGTGACCGTATGGTGGTTTACCTCAATGGTGAGAAAACCGTGGATACCCGCGACAGCCGCTTGAGTGCAGCGGGCCCCATCGCATTGCAATACGAAAAAGGGGTGGTGAGGTTTAGAAATGTGCGTATCAAGGCTTTGTGAATGGAACCAAGCAAGACCTGACGGCGCATTTGCCCCATGCGCCAGGGGTCTATGTCTTTTGGGGTGACAGCAGCTTGCCTTTGTACATTGGCAAAAGTGTCGACATCCGCAGCAGGGTGATGTCTCACTTTCGCCAGCCTGATGAGGCACGCATGTTGGCACAAACCCGTCGTATCGAGTGTTTGCCCACCGCTGGTGAAATGGGCGCTTTGCTTTTAGAGTCTCGGCTCATCAAAACCCGCCAGCCCTTGTTCAATCAGCGACTCAGGCGCACCAAGCACCTGCACTCATGGCGACTCAGCGAGAGTGCGCAAGGGCTTGTGAACCAGCTTGTCAGCAGTGCTGATGTGGTGCATGGTCAAACCCAAGGTCTGTTTGGCCTGTTTTCATCGCGCCATGCAGCGCAAGAAAAATTGCGGGCCCTGGCTTTGGAGCACACATTGTGTTTGGCCACACTCGGTTTGGAAAAATCCACGACTCGCGGCTGTTTTGGTTTGCAGCTTCACCAATGCAATGGCGCTTGCGTGGGCAAAGAGGCTCGCGCAAATCATGATGAACGGTTGCGTACCGCCTTACAACAACTTCAAGTGCATGTTTGGCCTTACGCCACGGCCATTGATGTGGTGGAGCAGTCTGGCGACTGGGTGCAAAAACACCGTGTCTTGAATTGGTGCTATTTGGGAACTTGGTGCTCCAAGGGCACGGCGGTGGAGCCCCCGCAAGGCGATGTCTCCGCAAGCTTTGATGCTGACACCTATGCGATATTGGTCAAACCCCTTTTAAAGGGCGAAGCCTTGATACAGGAAGTGCTTAGTCACTGAACGCAAAGGCCGACAGCGTGGTCTGCATCACACGGTCGGAAAACACTTTGCGGCCCACGGAGTTTCCTGCCGCACCTGCCACGGTCATCAAAGGCAACAAATGTTCTTCCGCACGGGGCGGATGACAGTCACGCGCCCGTGGGGCTTTTGTCCACTCAGCCAGCAGCTGTTCACGCTCTTGGGGCTCAGCCTGAACCGCGTGGGTGAGCCAATCGTCAAACTCGTCAGAGATAGGTGCGTATTGCGGGTTGCCATAGGCACGCATATTGTGAAAGCTCATGCCACTGCCAATGATGAGAACGTCCTCATCACGCAGCGCTTGCAAGGCTCGGCCCGTATTGAGGTGGTGGGCTGGATCCAGCGATGTGTGCAATGAGACTTGCACCACCGGAATATTGGCTTGGGGAAAAAGCAGTTTCATCGGAATGAACACGCCATGGTCAAAACCACGCTTGGCATCTTGTTGCGCAGGTATGCCTTGCACTTTCAATAAATCAATAATTCGCGCCGCCAAGGCAGGGGCACCGGGTGCGGGGTAGGTCAGCTCGTAGGTATGCGGCGGGAAACCGTGATAGTCGTAAATCAACTCAGGATGTGCGCCGCTGGTGACAGCAATGTACGGCTCCAGCCAATGCGCAGACACCAACACAATCGCCTTGGGTTGACGCGGCAAGGTGCTCGCCGCGGTTTTCAAGTAATGCGCCATGCGGTCCCATGCATCGATGGGGTTCCAGTCCATGAAAAAACATGGCCCGCCCCCGTGCGGGATGAACCAGGTGGGCATGCGGGTGGGAGAGGTCGTGTTCAAGGTGTTCATACGAGCATTAGAACCATCAGTACTTACGCCAAAGTTTCCAAGGCGACAAGCATGGTGATAATTCCCCATGGTCTCTTTGCTGACAAACCGAATCAAAACTTGGGCGAAAAGCTTAAAGCGCGATGTGATGACGCTATGGTTTGTGTTCAAGCATCCACACACTCCATGGTATGCCCGCGCTTTGGCCGCTTTGCTAACAGCTTATGCGCTCAGCCCCATTGACCTTATTCCGGATTTCATTCCTGTGTTGGGTTACCTGGATGACCTGATCATTGTGCCGGCGGGCATTTGGCTGCTGCTGAAAATCATCCCAGCGCAAGTACTGATTGAATGCAGAAACCAAGCCGACGAATGGTTTCGTCAAGACCAGCAAAAACCAAGAAGTTGGGTGGGCTTGGCCATCATCCTGAGTTTGTGGAGTTTGGCTGCTTGGGTTACTTATTCCACCGTAACTGACTTCGCTAAGTTTCGAGGTTTGTCCACATCTGTACCCCTCGCGCAAGCGGTGTGATAAGCCAGCAATTGCAAGGGCACCACATGCAACAGGGGCGATAACTCGCCATAGTGCTCAGGCATACGGATCACATGCAAGCCCTCGCCCGATTCGATTCGGGTGTCGGCATCAGCCAGCACATACAGCACGCCGCCACGCGCTCTGACTTCTTGCAAATTGCTTTTGAGCTTTTCCAGCAAAGTGTCGTTGGGTGCGACGGTCACCACCGGCATGGCGCTCGTCACCAACGCCAGTGGGCCGTGTTTGAGCTCTCCTGCTGGGTAGGCCTCAGCATGGATGTAGCTGATCTCTTTCAGTTTCAAAGCGCCTTCCAAGGCGATGGGGTAGTGCAAACCACGGCCCAAGAACAAGGCGTTTTCTTTGCTGGCAAAGTCTTGCGCCCAAGCAATGAGTTGCGGCTCTAAAGCCAACACGCTTTGCAAGGCCACGGGCAAATGGCGCATGGCTTTGAGGTGTTGCGCCTCATCGGCGACGCTCAAGCGCCCTTTGGCCTTGGCAAGTGCGAGGGTGAGTAAAAACAAACCTGCCAACTGGGTGGTGAAGGCCTTGGTAGAGGCCACGCCTATCTCCACCCCTGCACGGGTGATGTAGGCCAAACTGCATTCACGCACCATGGCCGAGGTGGATACATTGCAAATGGTCAGGGTGTGCTTCATGCCCAAGCTTTGCGCATGGCGCAGGGCAGCCAAGGTGTCGGCGGTTTCCCCCGACTGGCTGATGGTGACCACCAAGCTGCGCGGGTTGGGCACGGTGGTGCGGTAGCGGTATTCACTGGCGACTTCCACTTGGCAAGGGATTTGCGCGATGCTCTCCAACCAGTACTTGGCGACGCATCCACTGTAGTAACTGGTGCCGCAAGCCAGTATCAGCACCGATTCCACCTCGACAAATACTTTCGCAGCATGACCGTCTTGGGTCAAAGTGGGGTTGTCAAACAACGCGGGCACGATGCCCTCTATTCCCTCCAAAGTATCTGCAATGGCACGGGGTTGCTCGAAAATTTCTTTTTGCATGTAGTGGCTGTAGGGCCCAAGCTCGGCCGCACCGCTGTGGGCGTTCACAGTCAACACCTCGCGCTGTACAGGTTGATGGTGGGCATCAAACACTTGGAATTTGTCTAACTGCACATCCACCACATCGCCTTCAGCCAAGTACAAGATTTGGTTGGTCACCCCCGCCAGCGCCATGGCGTCGCTGGCCAAAAAGTTTTCACCTTCGCCTTTGCCAAAAATAAGCGGCGAGCCAGCCCTGGCACCAATGACGCGGTGCGGCTCATCCTTGGCCATGACGGCGATGGCGAATGCGCCGCGCAATTGTTGGGTGGCTTGCATCACGGCTTGCAGTACATCGCCTTGGTAAAGCGAATCAATCAGGTGCGCCATCACCTCTGTGTCGGTTTGGCTAACAAAGGTGTAACCCTTGGCCTGCAAAGCTGCGCGTAGTTCTTCGTGGTTTTCGATGATGCCGTTATGCACCAACGCAATGCGGTCGCGGCTGAAATGCGGGTGCGCGTTGTGTACCGCGGGTGCGCCGTGGGTTGCCCAACGGGTGTGGGCAATGCCCGTCAAGCCTTGCAAACCATTTTTGTCGTCGTTGACTTGGACCTCCAACTCGGCCACACGCGAGGTGCTGCGAGCGCGTTGCAAACCGGCTGCTTGCCCCATTTGCACTTGCGTGCTGTTGACTGCCACACCACAAGAGTCATAGCCTCGGTACTCCAAGCGCTGCAAGCCTTGTACCAGCACAGGAACGATGTTGCGCGTAGATACCGCGCCGACGATGCCGCACATGTTTGCAGTCCTTTATTTTTTTATTTTGACGGGTCGCTGCCAATTGGCAATGCTGGTTTGCTTAGCCCTGGCCACCGTAAGTGCACCAGCAGGTGTGTCCTTGGTGATGGTGGAGCCACCTCCAATCGTGCCTCCCACGCCTAAAGTAACGGGTGCTACCAACACACAGTTGCTGCCCACATGAACATCGGCTTGGATGGTGGTGCGGTGTTTGTTGGCGCCGTCATAGTTGGCGGTGATGCTGCCGGCACCGTAGTTGACACGCTCTCCAACAGAAGCGTCGCCCAAATACGCCAAGTGGTTGGCTTTTGAGCCTTTGGCCATGGTGGAGTTTTTCACTTCCACAAAGTTGCCAATGTGCACCTCGTCGCTCAGCTGGGCACCAGGACGCAATCGGGCAAAGGGTCCAATTCGAGCATCACGCCCAATTTGCACAGCTTGATGCTCACCATCGATGTGTGTAAAAGCCTGAACAAAAGTGCCTGCACCGATGTCAGCATTGGCAATGACGCAGTTAGGTCCTATGCGCACCCCATCGCCTAAGCTGACAACACCCTCAAACACGCAGTTGACATCAATCTCCACATCTTGGCCACAGGTGAGGTTACCGCGAACATCCAAGCGGGCAGGGTCTGCCAAGCGAACGCCATCGAGCATCAAACGCTCGGCTTGCAAATGCTGAAAGGCTCGCTCGAGACAGGCCAGTTGCACAGGGTTGTTCACGCCTTCTACCTGCCAAGCATCGGTGATGGTGTGCGCCTGAACTTGACAGCCATCAGCCACGGCGAACTTCACCACATCGGTGAGGTAATACTCTTTTTGGGCGTTATGGTTGTCTAAGCGGGCCAGCCAAGCACGCAGCAAACGGGTGGGTACGGCCATGATGCCGCTGTAAATTTCTTGAATAAGGCGCTGCTCGGGCGTGGCGTCTTTTTCTTCCGTGATGGCTTGCACCTGCCCCTGTGGGTTGCGCACCAAGCGGCCATAGCCTGTGGGCTTGGGTGTTTGCAAAGTCAGCAAGGCCAAGTGCTGACCGTCACACATTCTCAGCAAAGCGCTTAAGGTGTTGGTTTGAATCAAAGGCACATCCCCGGACAGAACCAAGGTCACACCATCATCTTCAAGCACAGGCAGTGCTTGTTGCATGGCATGACCCGTGCCCAGTTGCGGTATTTGACGCACGCATTGCAAATGGTCTTTCTGGCCTAAAAAGGCTTCGACTTGCTCTGCGCCGTGACCGGTGATGACAACAACGCTTCTGGCTTGGAGTTGACCCGCAGCGTCAATCACGTGCTGCAACAAAGCCCTACCCCCCAAACGGTGTAAAACTTTGGGCATACTGCTCTTCATGCGGGTGCCCTTGCCCGCTGCCATGACCACCACATCAACAAATGCCATGAACCTGCTTCCCCTTGTTGCTCGGATTATCAATCAGCTTACTACCCGCTTTGGTCTAGGCTCCAAACTGTTGGCTTTAGGCTTGTTTACCTGCCTGAGTGCTTGCAGCTTTGTGGTGACTGGCTACAACCAAGCACCCAGTTTATTGATATTTACATGGGTCAATCCCCACTTAGACCTTAACTCAGAGCAAGACAAGCAGTTGCGTGCAGATTTGCAGGTGTTGCACCAGTGGCACCGCCAGCAGCAGTTGCCCGTCTATGCAGATGTTTTGCAAAAAATGGCGGCGCTGGCACCCAAGGAACTGACGGGATCGCAAATTTGTACGCTGGTCGATGAATTCAAAGATACCCTCGAACCCTTGTCGCAGCAAATGGCGCCGGCCATTGCCCGATTGGCCTTGAAGTTAACCCCTGCGCAAATTCAGCGACTGGAGCAACAGGTCGACAAAGACAACAAGGATTACCGCAAAGAATGGAAGTTCGATGCCAATGCCGCAGAGCAGTTGCAGGTGCAGACTGACAAGGGCGTGGAAAACGCCGAACGCTTGTATGACCGCTTGGATAAAAAACAAAAAGCTTTGGTCAAACAACTGGCCAAGGAATCGCAGTTTGACTTGCCAAAGAGTTGGGCCGAACGCCTAAGGCGTCAGCAAGACACGGTAAGCACTTTGGAGCGCATCGCTAAATCAACACAAGGGTTTGCAGCAGCACAACAAGAGGCCACGGCTTTGATTACCCGAAGTTTGCTCAACTCACCCGATGAGGCTTATCGAGACTATGCCGAGATGCGCAAAACCATCAATTGCGAGGCTGCAGCGCAGTTGCATAACACCACCAGTGCAGCACAAAGAGAATTTGCATTAAAAACACTGAAGGCTTATGAGGCTGACATTCGTGCTTTGTCAAAAGCCAAGGCTTCTTGAATCAAGCTTGCAGTGCAGCCCACATTTGCTTGTCTCGCTCTGCTGTCCAAATTCGTGGGTGCTTGATGCCACTGGCCTCGTCAAAAGCACGGCTCACATCAAACGGTAAACAGTGCTCGTAAATAAACACCTGTCCAAACACGGGGTCCATGTGCTGACGGGTATGCGCCATGGCGGCTTTCAAGTCCATTTTTTGCGCCACGGCTTCGTGTCCGCATTGAAACAAGGTCTCTACCCATAGCTTGGTGTAGTCCAAAGCCTTGTTCACATCTGCGTTACCTCGCATGGCTTCGCCACGACCGGGCACAATCGCCTCAGCTTGCAAATCCCGCAAAGCCTCTAAAGTGGTGGGCCACTCGGCCAAGTGAGCGTCGCCTGTGTAAACACCTGCCAAGTACTCCACCAAATCGCCGCTGAATAAAACCTTTTCAGCTTCTACCCAAGCAATGGTGTCACCTCGTGTGTGGCCGGCGCCTGGGTGCCAAATATCGACTTGAACACCACCCAAATCGATGCGCAAACTGCCCTGACGCCCGGGCTTACCATCGCCAATCACCATGGTCGGCCATGTGAGGCCTGGCACGCTGTCAGCGCCGCGAAACAAGCGGGGAAAGCGGTCCATCTCGCTTTGCATGTCTTGGGCACCGCGCTCGACGATCAAGTCATAAGTGCCTTTGCTGGCTATCACCTCGGTCGCACCTTCGGCCAGATACGCACTGGCACCCAGCACACGCACAGCGTGGTAGTGCGTCAGCAAAACATATTTGATGGGCTTGTCGCTAACTGTGCGTATCTTGGCAATCAAATCTTTGGCCATCAAAGGCGTGGCCGTTGCGTCGCTCACCAAAATGTATTTGTCGCCAATGATGACGCCCGAATTGGGGTCACCTTCTGCGGTGTAGGCCCAGCAGTGGGGGCTGAGTTGGGTGAAGCTGATGTGTTTATCGGTCAAATCGCTTTGACTGGCAAATGCTTTAGACATATTTTTTCCTTGGGCTTAACCTACGCTTGAATTAAAACCGTTTTCTAAGGTGTCAATGACCTCTTTGGCAAACGCATCGTAACTGAGTGGCCCCTGGGGTCTGAGCCAAGTGAAAGTCCAGTTGATCATGCCAAACAGCATCATGGTCAGGGGAATTTTATTTTGCGCATGGATGCGACTTGGATAGGCTTGTGCCAACATATCGCCCAAAGCGCTGACCACTTTCCGCTGGCGTTCAACCACCAAGCCACGCTGTGACTCACTGAGAAATTGGGTGCTGTGCAACAAAGCAATGTGGCGGGTTGCAGAGCTTTCATAGGTTTGCAAAAAACGTTTGACCACGCTGTGAACTGTCTCTTGTGGGCTGAGCTTTGATTGAAGCCCTTGAGCTTGTACCTCTGCCAGCAATTGCAGCAAAAGCAGGGTGTAGCGGTCTAGCAAATCGAAAAGTATGGCCTGTTTGCTGTCGTAGTAATGGTAGAGCCGCGCCTTTGACGTACCCAGAGCCTTGGCCAAATCATTCATACTGGCAGACGGATAGGAAGAAGCCGCAAAGCAGCTTGCGGCTACCTCCAAAATCTCTTCTCGCTTGAGGTCGTGGGTTGCAGATTTAGGTCGCGCCATCCAACACCTTTAAGACATTGGCCACACCACGCCGTTTTCATTCAACAAAGCATCCAAGGGCACATCATGAGGCTCTGCAATGAAGTCGGATAAAAAACCATGGGTAAAACCCAAACCTACGGTGTAGGGTTTAGGCTCGATTTGGTTTAAGGTGCGGTCATAAAACCCACCGCCGTACCCCAAGCGGTAGCCACCCGGCCCATACCCCACGCAAGGGACAAAAAGCAAGGTGGGTTGAATAATTTCCGTGTCTTTCGGCTTGGGTATGTTGTAAGCATCTTCTTCCATGGCGCAACCTGGGTACCAAGAATGAAATGTCAGGGTTTTGGTTTGCTTGTCCATGACGGGCAAACCGATTCGCCGGCGAAGGGGATGGTCTAGCAATTCACCATCTTCTTTCCATCTGTGCAATGCAGGCAAGGGGTCAAACTCCCCTTTGATTGGCCAATAAGCACCAATGACTGTGTGCGGTTGATCGAACAACCAAATGCGCATGACTCTTTGCAGAAGGTCTGCACGTCGCTCTCTGTCAGGCATTTGCAGTCTTGTTTGAATCAGTTCTTGGCGCAGGGCTTTTTTGTCCATGGGAGAATCCAACCATCCTGTTAGTTGATTGATTGTGTCATGCCTCCATTATTTGTTCGAATTGTTTGTTGCATCCTCTTGATGAGTTGCATGACGATGGCAACCGCAGGCAATAAACACAAAGCCCCTGCCAAGCCTGCGCCACCCACCAGACCGGCCGATGCCGCCGATGCGGTGTTCATCGACATGTCGCAAGCCTTTCAAAAGGGCGACCGCAAAAGACTGGCAACATTGTTACCGCAAGCCAAAGGGCATGTACTAGAGCCCTGGGCTGCGTTTTGGGAATTGCGTCTGCGCCTAGGCGATGCCTCAGACCATGAAATCAAAAGTTTTCTTCAGCGCTACGCCGGCACCTACCAAGAAGACAGAATGCGCAACGATTGGTTGTTGCTGCTTGGCGAGCGACGCGAATGGGCACAGTTTGAGCGCGAGTACGCCCTCTACCGAATGCACGACGACAAGGAAATCGAGTGCTACGCCAAACTTCTGGAAGTTCAACAAAAAGACCTCAATGCAGGCTCCTCTCCCATCGAAGATATTCGCCGCAATTGGCTGAGCCTCAAGCAATCTGATGAGGGTTGTACTTATGCGGCTTCCCAACTGCTGAAACAACATAAATTTAACCCCAAAGATGTCTGGCTTAAAGCACGCTTATCGGTTGAGAGCAACCGCAAAGTACCAAGCAGAGACGCGCTGAAGTTGGTCTCTGACCACAATATGGCAGTGGTCGATGAACTCTTTGCAAACGGAGGCCGTTTTTTATCACAGCGGGCTTCCAATATGGGGGCGGAGTCTTCTGATTGGATGACCTTGGCTCTGATTAAAGCAGCTACCGCAGACCATGACAACGCCATCAAGTTGCTGCAAAACAAATCGACTTCGTCTTTAAGTAACGAGGACAAACAATGGGTCTGGGGTGTCATCGCTAAACAGGCTGCACAGCAATTAGATGATAAAGCCTTGGACTACTTTGCCAATGCAAGCCATACCAATCTGAGCGATGATATGTTGGCGTGGAAAGTGCGAGCCGCATTGCGAGCCGGCAAAACACCTGCATGGTCTGCTATTCAATCTGCGGTAGACGCCATGAGTGCTACGGCACAAAAAGACCCTGCTTGGGTGTATTGGCGAGCACGCGCTGTGATGGGTCAGCAATCTGTTGCTTCACCACCCACAGGACAAGCCTTGACCGCATTGCAAAGCATCGCAGGACCACAAGGTTTTTATGAGCAATTAGCAAGCGAAGAATTAGGCAAAAAAATCGCAATACCTCCTCGACCACTGCCGCCTCAGCCACAAGAAACTGCGGCGGTAAAAGCCAACCCCTTGCTACAGCGGGCTTTATACGCCATCAAAATTGGTTTGCGCCAAGACGGTGTGCGTGAGTGGAATTACGCCACAGGACTGGTCGACAGCGCAGGGCAACGTGGCCGCTTGAATGAGCGTGAAAGACTTGCTGCCGCACAACTTGCTTGCGACCAAGCCATTTGGGACAGGTGCATCAACACCAGTGAGCGCAGCGTCCAAATGGATGTGATGCATCGCTATCCCATGCCTTTCAGAGAAGATGTCATTGAAGCCGCCAACAGTATTGGTCTGAGCTCGGCGTATGTGTATGGTTTGATAAGGCAAGAAAGCCGCTTTATATTGGATGCCAAATCCAGCGTAGGAGCATCAGGGTTGATGCAGATCATGCCAGCAACCGCCAAATGGACGGCTAAGCGCATGGGCATGAAGAATTTTCGTCCCGAACAACTGCAACAGCGCAAAACCAATATCGCTATCGGAACGCAATACCTTAAATTGGTCTTAGATAATTTCCAAGGCTCTATGCCCATGGCCGCTGCTGCCTACAACGCGGGTCCAAGTCGTCCAAGGCGCTGGCGCAATGGTCCTGAGATGGAGGGTGCCGCTTGGGCTGAATGCATTCCCTT
>NZ_JBBAOI010000002.1:0-74534 GCF_040401495.1 Limnohabitans sp. | reverse complement strand
GTCTTGGCCAACGCCACCGTTTACGCAGCGCTGATTCAAAACGAGCCACAATCGCTTAAAGCAAAACTGGGTATGGTTGGTCCGCGAGAAAGCAATGCGCCTGACGAAAACGCTGAACTCCCTTAAAGCGCATGCTCTTCCTGACTTTGTTGCATTGACCACATGCGGGCATACGCGCCTTGCGCCTCGAGCAACTGCGCATGGGTACCCTGCTCCACTATGGCGCCTTGATCCAGCACGATGATTTCATGTGCGTCGACAACTGTCGACAGTCGATGGGCGATGATCAAGGTGGTTTTGTTGTTTGCCGCTTCCCGCAACTCCGATTGAATTGCTCGCTCATTGCTGCTGTCTAGCGCGGAGGTGGCTTCATCAAAAATAAGAATGAAGGGATTTTTTAGCAGCGTTCGCGCAATGGCCACACGTTGTTTTTCACCACCCGACAACTTCAAGCCACGCTCGCCCACCATGGTTTGGTAACCTAGGGGTGTAGACGCAATGAAGTCATGGATGCGTGCTGCCCTTGCGGCTTGTTCGACTTCTTCTCTAGAAGCAGAAGGCCGACCATAAGCAATGTTGTAGTAAACCGTGTCATTGAACAAAACGGTGTCTTGCGGAACGATGCCAATGGCCTGACGCACACTTTTTTGCGTTAAATGGTTCAAGGGATGTCCATCAATACGCACCACCCCTTGCTGAACATCGTAAAACCGAAACAATAAGCGCGCCAAGGTTGACTTGCCCGACCCAGAGGGACCCACAATAGCCACGGTTTTACCTGCAGGAATGGTGAAGCTCACGTCTTTCAAGATAACCCTGTTTTGCTCATAAGCAAAATGCACATGTTCAAAATGGACACTGGGTGGACTCTCAAGGCTAAGCTGTTGTGCGTTGGGCGCATCGGCAACTTCACGCTCCTTCTCAAGCAAATTGAACATACGGTCTAAATCTGTCAGGCTTTGTTTGATCTCACGGTAGATCACACCTAAAAAATTCAACGGTATGTAGAGTTGAATCATGAAGGCATTGATCATCACCAAGTCGCCCAAGGTCATGTGGCCATCGACCAATCCCTGTGTGGCTCGCCACAGCATGGCCACCAAAGCCACAGCGATGATGAGTTGTTGACCCATATTGAGGGCACTCAATGAGTTTTGTGCTTTGATGCGGGCTAGGCGTAATTTGTTCAAATTTTCGTCATACCTATTGGCTTCAAAGCCTTCATTTCCAAAATATTTGACGGTCTCGTAATTCAGCAAAGAGTCTATGGCACGTGTGTGAGCACTGGAGTCAAACTCATTGACTTGTTTGCGAAACTGGGTACGCCATTCCGTCACTGTCACGGTGAAATAAATATACAAACCCAATGCACACAAAGTGATGATGGCGTACCACTTGTCAAACTGAATGCCCAAGATACTCAGTACCAACACCACCTCGATCAAGGTTGGCACGATGCTGTAGAGCGAATAGGCAATCAGCGACTCAATGCCACGCACGCCTCTCTCAATGTCACGGCTCATGCCGCCGGTTTGTCGTTCTAAATGAAAACGCAAACTTAATTCGTGTAAATGCTCAAAGGTTTGTAAGGCAATGGTGCGGGCTGCACCTTGTGTGGCTTTGGCAAAAATCAACTCACGCAACTCGGTGAACGCAGAGACCGATAAACGCAGCAAGCCATAACCGATGAGAAGGGCAACCGGCACCACCAATAGCATTTGTACGCCTGTAGGCTGAGGTGTCATGCGATCGATCAAGGTCTTTAGAAGTATGGGGACGCCTACGTTTGCAAGCTTGGCCCCCACCATGAATGAAAGCGCAGCCACCACACGCCATTTGTATTCCCATAAGTAGGGGAACAAACGTGCCAAGGTTTGCCAATCTGAGACCGCAGGGGCAGGCGTGGCTGTATCAGACAGAGTAGGTGAAGGGCTAGTAGAAGGGCGCATACAGCACAATAGCGAAAGAATGAACAACTAGGATTGTGCCTGTGACTGATACCTCTGATCTGCGCTTTACCGTCAAAGCCCTTCCCACAGACCAAGAGTTGGTCCTCAAAGTCATCCCCATGCCAGCCGATTGCAATGCCAACGGCGATATTTTTGGCGGTTGGGTGATGGCGCAGGTCGACTTGGCAGGTGCAGTTTTGCCAGCACGCTATGTCAACGGCCGTTTAGCCACTGTTGCTGTCAATGAATTTGTGTTCAAGCAGCCCGTGAAAGTCGGTGACATTTTGAGCTTTTTCAGCACTATCACCCGCATTGGTAATACCTCTATCACGGTCAAAGTAGAGGTGTTTGCCGAGCGATTTACCCTTCAAGGCACCTATTTGAAAGTGACCGAAGCCATGGTGACTTATGTGGCGATTGACGCCCAAGGCAAGCCCCGACACATTCAACGCAAAGACGCTTGATAGTTTTTTACTTGGATACTTAACCAGTCGCGGAATTTTTTCAACATGGGGTGTGGTTGGCTGTGATAGGGCCAAACCAAGTAATAACTGCTGCTGTGCACTGGCTCAACGGGACTCAAGCAGCGCAGCGCCCCGTGCTGAATCAAGCCATGCGCAACAGACCTTCGGGTCAGGGCAATACCCATGCCTAATTTGGCAGCCTCGAGCAAGTGAGTCGAGTCTGTAAAGAGCAGATGGGGCGAGGGAGGATCATCTTCTGTGTGGGCACTTTGCAACCAAGACGACCAACTTTCGCCTGAGTGCAGCAAAGGGTATTTCATCAAAGACTTGAAAGTTTTGAATGATTGATGACCTACCAACGAAGGGGCAGCGACCAAGACCAAGCTGTCACCCATGAGGTGCTCTGTTTGCAAATTTGGCCATTGCCCATGGCCAAATCGCAATGCCGCGTCAATTCTGTTTTTTTCAAACTCTATAAACGATAAACCCGCATGCAAGCTCAGCACCAACTCAGGGTAGGTTTGTCGTAAATCAGCTAACCGTGGAATCAACCAATGCGTGGCAAAAGAGGGGAGTACTGCGATGGACAAGGTGGCTTGATGGCTTGGTTTTCTGAGTTTTTGGGTGGCCTGATTCAACTCGTCCAAAGACTGCCTGACTTGGTAAGCGTAGGTTCGACCCGCCTCGGTCAAGGTCATTTGTCTGGCCAGGCGCTCAAACAAAGCAACACCCACCATATCTTCCAAACTTTTGAGTTGGTGGCTCACTGCACTGTGGGTAAGGTTTAACTCTTTGGCCACGGCGTTAACACGCTCAAGTCGGGCCATGGCCTCGAAAGCTTTTAATGCGCTCAACGGTGGAATACGCGACGTCATGTTAAAAAAATTCACCTGTTCTGCAAATAAATTGATGATCACAGTGATGGATCGTCTTGTTCAATACAACTCTTAAGCCATATTGCTTGAACAAAAAGGAGACCCGCCATGGTGACAGATGAGATTCGTGCATTTTTGAGTGATTATTTTGATGTGCTACAGAACCAAGACATGTCCTTATTCGATAAAGTTTTTCACCAAGATTGTGTACTGTATTCAACCCAAGATGACCTAACTGTGGTTCGCCCCTTCAAGGCTTATCGCGAAATGGTTCAAGGCCGCGCTTCACCCGCATCAATTAACGCGCCACGTCAAGACACTATATTGATGCTGGATGTGCTGTCCGATGAAATGGCCTTGGCCAAAGTTCAGTTGCGCTTGTTTGACAACATCATGGTGGACTACCTGAACCTGATGAAGGTCAAGGGCCGTTGGACCATCGTTGCCAAGCATTTTTGGCGCAAAGGGCCAGCCATTTGATCAGTGAAACACAGGCTTGCGCTTTTCCATGAAGGCCCTGAAAGCTTCGATAGCCGCGGGCTCTTTAAGCATTCGACCAAACACCATGCCTTCTTGCTGGATGCGCTCCAACACCTGCGGTGTTTGAGCGGCCTTCATTAAGCGTTTGGTTTCCATCAGGGAAGACAAAGGCTTGGTCGCCATTTTGCGGGCTTGCTGTTGGGCGTAGGCATTGGCCTCAGCAGGGGGTAGCACTCTGCTGATCAAGCCTATTTCCAAAGCTGTTTCAGCCAAAAAGGGCTCGCCCATCAACAAGGCTTCTGCGGCACGCTGGTAGCCCATGAGCTGAACCGCCAACAGGCTGGAGCCAGCCTCAGGACACAAACCTAAATTCACAAACGGCATAGAAAATGCTGCGTTGTCGCCTGCGTAAACCAAATCGCAATGAAGCAGCAAGGTGGTGCCTATTCCCACCGCAGGACCGCACACCGAGGCCATCAAGGGCTTGGCAAAAACTGCAATGCCTCTTAGAAAGCGAAAAACGGGGGAGTCCTCACCTGCTGCAGGTTGCTGCAGAAAGTCGGCAATGTCGTTGCCGGCGCTGAAAACAGTTTCATGACCCTGGATCAGCACAACCTTGGTCTGCAAATCCGTTTGAGCAGATGCCAAGGCTTGGGCTAACTCAGCGTACATGACAGAAGTGAGTGAATTTTTTTTGTCGACTCGGTTGAGGGTCAGCGTTAGAACGCCGCTTTCAAAGTGTTGCAAAACATGGCTCATATCAGTGGTACTTTTAAGTGAGTTACTCAACACGATTCCAGAATTGGGTGCGATAAAAGGGGCCAATATAGCCTCGCACTTGCAAACGTTTTCCACCTTCAATCGGCACCATTTTCACGGTGTAAATCTTTCCGTTCGTGGGGTCAAGAATTTTTCCCCCACCCGCCCATAAATGCTCTTCTTCTTTGCCTTCGCGCTTTAAGCCTCGCAAAATCTCCATACCGATGATGGGTTGTCCTTTGCGGTCATCTACGCATTTGTCGCAGTTGGGTTTGGCATTGGGATCTTCTTTAAGTGCTCGTCCCACAACACCCACCAGCGCCCCATCCTTTTCAAAAATCCGCACCTCCCCTTTGGGTTGGTTGGTTTCATCGTCAATGGTGTGCCACAAACCGACGGGCGTCATTTGAGCAAAAGCTGTCATGGCGGTCATGCTGAGCAAAAAAGAAAAGATTTTTTTCATCGGTGTCTCCTTGGTGGGTGGGGCATTAAGCAAAAATTTCTTGGGTATCCATCAACACGGCGCTTCCTGCGCGAGCAGTTTGCATCAAACTTGCAGTCTCAGGCAACAACTTGGCAAAGTAAAACCTGGCGGTTTGCAATTTGGCTTTGTAAAACGGATCACTACTGCCCTGGGCGATTTTTTGTAAAGCTACTTTGGCCATACGCGCCCAAAAATAGGCAAAAACCAAATGACCTGTCACACGCAAGTAATCGACCGCTGCTGCCCCTACTTCATCCGCATTCGACATGGCCTTCATGCCAATTTCACCTGTGAACTGGGTCATTTGCTGGCCTAGCTTTGCCAAAGGCTGAATGAACTCGGCCATATCCTCGTTGTCGGTTTCTTCGGCGACCAAGGTGGCAATGAATTTGCCAAATTTCTTTAATGTTGCACCTTGGTTACCCAGCACCTTACGCCCTAATAAATCCAAGCTTTGGATGGTGTTGGTGCCTTCGTAAATCATATTGATGCGAGAGTCGCGCACAAATTGCTCCATGCCCCATTCGTGGATGAAACCGTGGCCGCCGAACACCTGCATACAAGACGAGGTTGCTATCCACCCGTTGTCGGTGATGAAAGCTTTGACAATGGGTGTCAGCATGGCCACCATCTCCAGCGCTTCAGCACGCACGGCGGCATCTGGGTGGTGTAACTCTTGGTCAATCAGCAAGGCGCAATAAAGATTCAAGGCTCGGCCACCTTCTGCGTAAGCTTTGGCGGTCAAGAGCATTTTGCGAACATCGGGATGAACCAAGATGCTGTCAGCGGGTTTATCTGGGCTTTTGACACCTGAGAGGCTTCTGGACTGCAAGCGGTCTTTGGCATAAGCCAAGGCATTTTGGTAAGCCACTTCGGTCAATCCCAGCGATTGCATGCCCACGCCTATGCGTGCAGCGTTCATCATCACAAACATCGCCGCCAAGCCTTTGTGCGGTTGACCCACCAAGGTTCCCACCGCACCATCGAGCACCATTTGGCAAGTGGCATTGCCGTGAATACCCATTTTGTGTTCCAAGCCACCGCAGTAAATAGGGTTGCGCTCTCCCAAACTGCCATCGCTGTTGACCAAAAACTTAGGCACCACAAACAGACTGATGCCTTTGCTACCGACAGGCGCATCCGGCAGCCGTGCCAGCACCAGATGAACAATATTGCTCACCAAGTCGTGCTCACCTGCGCTGATGAAAATTTTGTTACCAGTGAGTTTGAAACTGCCATCCGCTTGCGGCTCGGCCTTGGTGCGCAGCAATCCCAGATCGGTGCCGCAGTGGGATTCTGTCAAACACATGGTGCCCGTCCATTCGCCATTGGTGAGACGCGGCAGGTACATCTGCTTTTGTTCTTCTGTGCCATGGGCATGCAAGCACTCATAAGCACCGTGGGTCAGTCCTGGGTACATGGTCCACGCTTGGTTGGCACTGTTGAGCATTTCATAAATGCATTGGTTCACCACAATCGGCAAGCCCTGCCCGCCGTATGCAGGGTCGCAGCTGAGTGCGGACCAGCCAGCTTGCGCAAATTGTTCAAAGGCTTGTTTGAAACCGTTGGGCGTGGTGACTTCATGGGTTTTGTTGTCTAACTGGCAACCTTGCTTGTCACCTACTTGGTTCAAGGGCATCAAGATCTCTGTAGCGAACTTACCGCCTTCTTCCAATACGGCAGCGATGGTTTCAGCGTCAAGCTCTGCATGGGTAGGTAAGCTTTTCAGCACACCTGGCAAATCCAAGACTTCATTCATCACAAATTGCATATCGCGCAATGGCGGTGTGTAGCTGGGCATGATCAATCTTTCCTTAGGTTGGGGACGCGCCGTAGCGCAACAAAATATGTTGAAAGCCGCGTTGAGCGCGGTCTAGGCTTTTGTCTGTTTTGAGAAATCGTGCTTCGTAATGCAAGGCTAATATCAAGCCGTGCAACTCAAATGACATTTGGGCGGCGTCCGTGTTCTCAGCCAAATGACCTTCTTCACGCGCTTTCAATACACAGCGATTCAAAGCGCTGAGCCATGTCTTGACAGAGCTGGCCAAGGCATCACTGACAGGCCCAGGTCTGTCGTCAAACTCTGCTGCGCCGCTGATATACAAACACCCTGAGTCAATTTCAGCCGAGGTACGCTTCATCCAGTTGGCGAAAAGCGCTTGAAGACGAGGCAGTCCACGGGCTTCTTGCATAGCGGGGTAAAACACTTCCAATTCAAATCGATGGTGGTATTCACGAACCACGGATATTTGCAACTCTTCACGAGAACCAAAGTGTGCAAAAACACCCGATTTGCTCATCTGCATCACTTCTGCAACCGCGCCAATACTCAAGCCCTCAATACCGATTTGGGTAGCAAGACCTAGAGCAGCATCAACAATCGCGCTTTTGGTTTGCTTACCTTTTTGCATTAATCGACCCCTGCCGTTATCGGCCTCTGGATCGGGAATATCAGTCATGTCGGGTTGTGAAGTCACAGGCATTTGCATAAAAATAGAACGACCGTGCTATTTTACGCTATTTCGCGTGTGATGCTTACCTAACAGCAATAAAAAGGAGGGTTTCGCATCAAGCTTTAAACTAACCCGCATGAAAATCACACGTATTTTGGCCATTCGCCACGGGGAAACAGATTGGAATGTGCAGACCCGAATTCAGGGACAAATGGACATCCCCCTCAACGACCATGGGCGTTGGCAAGCACAACAACTTGCGAAAGCCTTGGCCGATGAGGACATTCATGCAGTCTATGCCAGCGATTTAAGCCGAGCATTTGACACTGCACAGGCCGTGGCCGCGACAAAACAAATACCTGTCCACGCCAGAACCCCTCTTCGCGAGCGTCACTTTGGCGATTTTCAAGGCCACACTTGGCAAGACATTCAAAACCAGTGGCCACAAGACGCAGAGCAGTGGCGAGAGCGTCACCCTGAATGGACGCCGCAAGGAGGCGGCGAAAGCCTGGTCATGTTGCACGCCCGTATAGCAGCCTTGATTCACGAAATGGCATCCCCGCATACAGGGCAACAAGTGCTGTGGGTCACCCATGGCGGTGTATTAGATATTCTTTACCGCATGGCAACACGCCAAGATTTACAAGCCGCGCGAACCTGGGGTTTGCGCAATACCGCCATCAATCGATTGCTTTGGACGCCTGAGGGTCTGCAAATCGTGGGCTGGGCTGATGAAGCGCATTTGGAAGCATCCAAGGATGAGTCCAGCGCTTGATGCGCACTCACTCGCCAAACAAACCGCTTTCCCTCTGAGGCGCCGCCACCCCCAAATGCCGATAGGCCGCCAAAGTAGCGATGCGGCCCCGCGGTGTGCGCTGCAAAAAACCCTGCTGAATCAAAAACGGCTCTATCACATCTTCGATGGTGTCACGCTCTTCGCCAATGCTGGCCGCGATGTTGTCCAAGCCCACGGGGCCGCCGTCAAAGCGGTGAATGACGGCTTCCAACAACTTGCGGTCCATCAAATCGAAACCTTGCGGGTCCACATCGAGCATTGCCAACGCAGCCTGCGCCACGGCTTGTGTGATGCGCCCATCGGCCTTGACCTCGGCATAGTCGCGCACCCGCCGCAGCAAGCGGTTGGCAATGCGCGGCGTGCCGCGCGAGCGACGGGCGATCTCAAAGCCCCCTTGCTCGTCGAGCTGCGCTTTGAGCAAACCGCCGCTGCGCATGACGATGCGCTGCAACTCCTCGGCGCTGTAAAACTCCAAACGCGCCACGATGCCAAAGCGGTCGCGCAGCGGGTTGGTCAACATGCCGGCGCGGGTGGTGGCCCCCACCAAGGTGAAAGGCTGCAAATCGAGCTTGATGCTGCGCGCTGCCGGTCCCTCGCCGATCATGATGTCGATTTGGTAGTCCTCTAGGGCGGGGTACAAAATCTCTTCCACCACGGGCGACAAGCGGTGGATTTCATCGATGAACAACACATCGTTTTTTTCCAAGTTGGTCAGCAGTGCCGCCAAATCCTTGGGCTTTTCCAACACAGGCCCACTGGTTTGGCGCAGGTTCACACCCAGCTCTTGCGCAATGATGTGGCTGAGCGTGGTTTTGCCCAAGCCCGGCGGCCCAAACAGCAGCACATGGTCGAGGGCTTCATCGCGGTTGCGTGCCGCACCAATGAAAATCTCCAACTGCTCGCGTACCTTGGCTTGGCCTACATACTCTTGCAGCAGCTTGGGGCGCAAGGCACGCTCAATCGCTTCTTCGCGTGGGCTCACCGGCGCGGCCGACACCACGCGTGGTGCAGTATTGAAGTCTTCGCCAAAGTTATCGGTTTGTATGCTCATCGCTTGACTTACCGCGCCAATGCCTTGAGCGCGAACTTGATGCCCTCGCTCACACCTAAGTCTGCTGGCAAGGCTTTGAGGCTCAAGGCCGCTTCTTTGTCGCTGTAACCCAGTGCCACCAGCGCTTGCAAGATGTCGTTTTGGCTGCTATTGCCCACGGGTACCGAAGACGGCCCCAAGTCCGCGCCCATCTTGCCTTTGAGTTCGAGCAGCAGCCGCTCGGCGGTTTTTTTGCCAATGCCAGGGATTTTCACCAAGCGACCCGCCTCTTGCAAGGTGATGGCTTGGCCCAACTCGGCCACGCTCATGCCGCTGAGCACACCCAGTGCCATGCGTGGGCCCACGCCCGAAATTTTGATCAACTGGCGAAACGCGGTGCGTTCCTCGGGCGAACCAAACCCATACAGAATTTGCGCGTCTTCACGCACCACAAAATGGGTTAACAGCGACACTTTTTCACCCACAGCAGGAAGGTTGTAGAAGGTGCTCATGGGCACATCCACCTCGTAGCCCACGCCGTGGCAATCCACCAAAACTTGGGGCGGATTTTTTTCGCTCAGGGTGCCGCTCAACTTGCCGATCATTGAATGCCTATCATTGGGGAAATTTCAACGGATTATCAACTTGATTCTGCGCCACACTTTCAGCCCCTCCAACAACACCCGACTTGGCCACGTGTGTGGCGCCATGGATGAGCATTTACGCACCATAGAGCTCGGCCTGACTGTCAAGATTTCACATAGCCATGAGAAATTCAGAATCGATGGTCACAAAGCCAAAGCAGAGCGAGCCCTTGAAGTGCTTCAGGCTCTTTACGAACGAGCGGCCAAGCCTATTGCCAAGGAGCAGGTGCAACTGATGTTGGCGGGGGATGCGCACATGGCCGTCAACAGGGATGGTTCTTTGATGCTTTCAACGCGTCGCAACGATGTCCAAGCACGCACCCCCACCCAAGCCCTTTATTTGGAAAACATCGCACAACACGACATCACTTTTGGCATTGGACCGGCAGGTACAGGCAAAACCTATTTGGCAGTTGCCAGCGCGGTCGATGCACTGGAACGAAGTGCGGTGCAACGCATCATCTTGACCCGTCCCGCTGTGGAGGCAGGAGAAAAACTGGGTTTTTTGCCTGGTGATTTGGGGCAAAAGGTTGACCCTTATTTGCGCCCTTTGTACGATGCTTTGTACGAGTTAATGGGTTTTGACAAAGTGCAAAAAGCATTTGAGCGCAGTGCTTTGGAAATTGCTCCGCTGGCATTTATGCGTGGACGCACCTTGAGCAATGCTTTCATCATTTTGGATGAGGCACAAAACACCACGCCTGAGCAAATGAAAATGTTTCTCACCCGCATCGGGTTTGGGGCGAAAGCGGTGATCACAGGCGACGTAAGCCAAATAGATCTACCCAAAGGCAGTCCCAGTGGTTTGGTGGAGGCAGAACATGTTCTGCGAAGAGTGTCAGGCATTGCCATCACCCACTTCACCAGCAAGGACGTGGTGCGCCACCCCTTGGTGGCACGCATTGTGGATGCCTACGACAAACAGCGTAAAGAGGTTTGAGCATGTCAATGGCCAAGCTTCAACTCTCTTTGCAATTTGCCGACATTCCTCATGCAACAAGACACCGCACTGCGCTGTCTCGACACATGGTGACACGCTGCATTCGACATGCATTGGCAAGTGACGCCGAAATCACAGTTCGTATCGTCGGCTTGGAAGAAGGCCGCGCTCTGAACCACAGTTACCGTAAAAAAAATTACGCCACCAATGTGCTGACCTTTGAATACGCGCAGTCACCTGTGGTGATGGCAGATTTGGTGTTGTGTGCGCCGGTGATCGCCAAGGAAGCCAAAGAACAGGGCAAAACGCTGGCGGCGCATTACGCGCACTTACTGGTGCACGGCACACTGCATGCCCAAGGCTGGGACCATGAAACTTCTTTGACCGATGCACACGCCATGGAAGCGCAGGAAATGGCCATCTTGGCGGGTCTGGGCATTGCCAACCCTTACCGTTGAGACGCTTCTTCGTCCAATAAACGCACCCTGACCGACTTGCCCTTGATGCGGCCTTTGGACAAACGCTCAACCGCTGTGTGCGCAATAGCCCGGTCAACCGCCACATAGATAGAAAACTCGTTCACATTGATCTTGCCAATTTGCGTCGCTTCAAAACCTGCTTCGCCTGTCATGGCACCCAACACATCGCCAGCGCGGATTTTTTCTTTGCGCCCACCCACAATTTGCAAGGTGCGCATAGGGGCTTGCAGCTTGTCCCCCACTGCAACCGTCAGCTCAGATAGGGGGGCCCACTTTGATTCTTGGGCCTGTAACACCTCGATTCGCCCGACCGCCCCCATCTCATCCAAACTGGCCAAGGTCAGCGCCAAACCTTGGGCATCCGCTCGACCAGTACGGCCGATGCGGTGTATGTGCAATTCGGCGTCTGGCGTGACGTCCACATTGATCACCGCATTCAACTGGCTGATGTCCAAGCCACGCGCTGCCACGTCTGTTGCCACCAACACCGAGCAAGAACGGTTGGCAAACTGCACCAGCACCTGGTCTCGCTCGCGCTGCTCCAACTCGCCATACAGCGCCAGCGCGTCAAAACCTTGGGCTTGCAGCACCGCCAACAACTCGCGGCATTGCTGCTTGGTGTTGCAAAACGCGAGTGTCGATTCGGGCCTGAAGTGGTTCAGCAGCAAAGACACCGCATGCAGTCGCTCGTCTTCACGCACCTCGTAAAAAATTTGGCGGATTTTGTCCGCTGCATGCACGGTTTGCACTTTGATTGTTTGTGGCTCGCGCATGAACTGCGCCGACAGTTTGGCAATGCCCTCGGGATAAGTGGCCGAGAAAAGCAAGGTTTGTCTTTGCACCGGGCATTGCGCAATCAGCTGCTTCATGTCGTCGTAAAAACCCATGTCGAGCATGCGGTCGGCTTCATCGAGCACCAAGGTTTTTACCGAATCCAAACGCAAATTGCCGCGTGTCAAGTGGTCCAAGATGCGTCCAGGCGTGCCCACTACCACATGCGCCCCATGCTGCAAGCTTTGCTCTTGGCCGCGCAAGGCCACACCACCGCACAGCGTCACCACCTTGATGTTGGCCGTCGCTCTGGCTAATCGACGAATTTCTGTCGTGACTTGATCGGCCAATTCTCGGGTGGGGCACATCACCAGCGCTTGCACCGCGTGAAAGTTGGCAGTGAGTTTTTCAACCACAGGCAAACCAAACGCAGCGGTTTTGCCGCTGCCGGTGCTGGCTTGGGCGATCAGGTCTTTGCCCGCCAGCGCCAAGGGCAAACTCGCCGCTTGTATGGCGGTCATCTCGGTGTAGCCCAGTTGGTCGAGGTTGGCGAGGGTATCGGGGGAAAGAGGCAGTGCGCTGAAAGCTTGGGTCATAGGGGGATTATCGGTGGCTAAATTCGTACCTGACCCCAATTGTTTATTTACTTCAAATCCCGCACATCATCGAAATGCGCTTCCACATCGTTGGGCAGCAATTGAATGGTGGCTCTAAGACCAGGTACAGCACTCATCAGGGCTTGTTCCACGCTGGTGCGCAAAGCTGCAGCTCTTCCCAACGACCAACTCGCGGGCATATGCATATGCATATCAACAAAGCGGCGTTGCCCTGCTTGACGGGTGGTGACATGGTCAAAACGAATGATCTGCACTTCACCCCGATGGTGCTCAAAGCCGTCTAAGACTTCCTTGATTTGCGCCAGCACTTCGGGTTCTACCGCTTCATCCATCAAGCCTTGAGAGGAGCGCCAAATCAGGTTAAAGCCTTCTTTCAAAATATTCAATGCCACACCCATGGCGACCAGCGCATCCAGCCATAACCAACCGGTGAAATAAACCATGGTCAGACCGATCACCACCCCAGCCGAGGTCCATACGTCGGTGACCAAATGCTTGGCATCGGCTTCCAAGGCAATAGAGCGATGCACCTTGGCAGCACCAAACATCACCCATGCCAAAAAAGCATTCAAGGCAGAACTTGCCACCGACAGCGCCAAACCCCAGCCCAAATCTTCCACAGGCTGCGGGTCAAAGATGCGATGCGCGGACGCCCAAATAATGGCCGCTGCTGCGCCCATGATGAGCACACCTTCAAACCCAGAGGAGAAATACTCGGCCTTGTGGTGACCGTAGGGGTGCGCTTCGTCAGCAGGTTGTTGTGCCACTGTGACCATCACCAACGCAAAGATGGCGCTGGCTAAATTGACAAACGACTCCATGGCGTCGGACAACAGACCCACTGAATCGGTGATGTACCAAGCCAAGGTTTTCATCACAATGGTGATGATGGCCACCACCACAGATGCCCACAGCAGCGTTTTAGGTTGGAGTCGACGGAGAAAATTCATCAAAAAGCCTCATGGTGGCCGGGGCTTCAAGCGTTTCAAGCAAGGTGAACCCGGGCAAACTTGCGCTTGCCGACCTGCACCACATACGTACCCGCCGCAAGCTTCAAGCCTTTGTCGCTGATCACGCTGCCATCAATGCGAACACCGCCACCGTCGATCAATCGGCTGGCCTCGCTGCTCGATGGTGCCAAGCCTGCGCTTTTCAGTAGCGCTGAAATGCCCAGTGGTGCGCCGCTCAGGTTCACCTCGGGAATCACGTCGGGGATGCCCCCTTTGCTGCGGTTCACAAAATCTTGTTCGGCCGCATCGGCCAAGGCGGCGCTGTGAAAACGGGTGGTGATTTCTTTGGCCAACATCACCTTGGCGTCGCGCGGGTTGCGCCCCCCATCGACCTCGGCCTTCAAAGCGGCAATGGCCTCTATGCTTTGAAAGCTCAGCAAGGTGAACCAGCGCCACATCAAGGTGTCGCTGATGGACAGCACCTTGGCAAACATGGTGTTGGCGTCTTCAGCAATGCCGATGTAATTGTTTTTGCTTTTGGACATTTTGTCCACGCCGTCCAAACCTTCGAGCAAAGGCATGGTCAAAATACATTGCGGTTCTTGACCGTACTCTTGCTGCAAATGGCGCCCCATGAGTAGGTTGAATTTTTGGTCGGTGCCGCCCAACTCCAAGTCGCTTTTCAAGGCCACGCTGTCATAGCCTTGCATCAGCGGGTACAAAAACTCATGAACGCTGATGGATTGGCCGCCGTGAAAGCGTTTGTGAAAGTCGGCACGCTCCATCATCCGCGCCACGGTGTAGCGCGACGCGAGTTGGATCATGCCGCTGGCCCCCAAAGGCTCGCTCCACTCGCTGTTGTAGCGAATCTCGGTCTTGGCCGGGTCCAGCACCATGCTGGCCTGCTTGTAATAGGTATCGGCATTGAGCTTGATTTGCTCGGGCGTCAATGGCGGGCGGGTGCTGTTGCGCCCCGAAGGGTCGCCGATCAACGAGGTGAAGTCGCCGATCAAAAAGATCACCTGATGCCCCAAATCCTGCAATTGGCGCATTTTGTTGAGCACCACGGTGTGGCCGATGTGGATGTCCGGCGCGGTGGGGTCAAGTCCCAGTTTGATGCGCAAGGGCGTGCCACTGGTGTGAGAACGCTGGAGTTTTTTCAGCCACTCTTGCTCGGGCAGCAATTCCTCGCAACCACGTTGGCTGACTTGCATGGCATGCAAAACCTCTTGCGAAATAGAGATTTCCGTCGTAGATCCTTGATTCATATAAAAATTTAAGGTTTATGTCGGTAAAAAGTGCTTGTATACTCTGCGCTCATTTGAATGGGCTTGGAACTTTCTTTTGCCTGCCAGTTTTAACCACAGGATATTGCAGTTTGCAACAGTTTGATACGCCATCTTCGCAAGACGCTGTGCCCTCATCCAAAACATGGATAGGGCACATCAGTCTGTTGCTGCTCTTGGGCGCAGGAGGCGCACTGGCTATGGTTGGATTGTCGCCGCTTTCTTCCTCACTTCCCGTCAAGCAGTTGGTAGAGTCCGTCAGCACCCTTTCTCTAGACAATCAAATGCAAAGTTTGGGAAGGGGCAGTATTCGCCTTTACCGCGCTGAGACTTCCCGCTCTAGCGACAGCGCTGATAGTTTATTGGCCCGATTGAATGTGAGCGATGCGCAGGCTGCTGACTTCATGCGTGCGAATGCCTTGGTGCGTAGCAATTTGCTTGGCCGTGCTGGCCGTTTGATCCGCGCCGAAATGGACGATGACAACCGCTTGCTGCGATTGACAGCCCGTTGGGCCACTGACAGCAGCGTCAGCTTTCAACGCTTGGTGATTGAACGTCAAGAGCTAGGCTTTCTTGCCCGACTTGAAAGCGGCGAACTTACACCCTCTGTTCGGCTTTCCAGTGCATTCATTCAAAGCTCTTTGTTTGCCGCCACGGATGACGCACACATACCCGACAGCATCGCGGTTCAGTTGGCTGAAATTTTTTCAGGCGATATCGATTTTCACCGCGCCCTGCGAGTTGGCGACCGCTTCAGTGTGGCCTATGAATCCTTGGAAGCGGATGGCGAGACCATCAAGTCCGGCAAGGTCTTGAGTGCAGAATTTGTCAACCGAGGTAAGTCATTTCAAGCCATGTGGTTTCAAGAAAACAACAGCCACCCAGGAGGTTATTACACCCTAGACGGGCAAAGTTTACGTCGTACCTACTTGGCTTCCCCGCTGACTTTCTCGCGCATCAGCAGTGGTTTCAAAATGCGCTTTCACCCCATCTTGCAGACTTGGCGTGCTCACTTGGGGGTGGATTACGCGGCCCCAACTGGTACCCCTGTGCGCGTTATTGGGACGGGTGTGGTCGAAAGTGCAGGTAATCTGGGTGGCTATGGCAACGCAGTCGTGGTGAAACACCCTAACGGCCATTCCACGGTTTACGCCCATTTGAGTCAAATGTTAGTTAAACGCGGTCAGTCAGTTGCGCAAGGTCAGTCCATTGGCAAAGTGGGCTCTACGGGCTGGGCCACAGGCCCGCATCTGCATTTTGAGTTTCGCGTTAACGGCAAACACCAAGACCCTTTGGTGATGGCGCGGAAAAACGAGAGCGTGCCCGTATCTGCCCAAGCACGCACCGCATTTGATCAGTTGGCAAAGCAGGTGAGCCAACAATTGGCCTCAGCCTCGCTGGCGCTGCCTGCACCCTGAACGCACTATGTCCACGCTCTATATAGGCGTGATGTCGGGAACCTCACTTGACGGGGTCGATGCGGTTTTGGTGGACTTTGCATCTGGTTGCAGTGTCTTGGCTCACCAGACACTTCCCTTCCCACCACTTTTAAAGCAAACCCTGTTAGACCTCAACCATGCTGGTTTGAACGAACTGCACCAATCTGCAATCGCCGCCAATGCCTTGGTCAAGGTCTACGCCCATGCCATTCATTTGTTGCTTGAACACCAAGGGCTAGATGCTGCTTCGGTTAGGGCTGTTGGCGTCCATGGGCAAACCGTTCGTCACCAACCGGGCTTACATGATGGCGTGGGCTACACCCTGCAACTCAATAACCCTTCTTTGCTGGCCGAGCTTTGTGGCGTCGATGTGGTGGCCGATTTTCGCAACAGAGATGTTGCGGCCGGCGGCCAAGGTGCGCCTTTGGTACCTGCATTTCATCAATCGCTGTGGGGCGACACGGCAGAAACTACGGCCATACTCAATATTGGAGGCATGGCCAACCTCAGCATATTGCACCCAGATAAAAGTGCTTCAGGTTTTGACTGCGGGCCTGGCAATGTCCTACTCGATCTCTGGTGCCAGCAACACCTTGGACTTGCCTTCGATGCAGACGGCGCTTGGAGCGCCAAAGGAACACAGTCTGAAGCGTTGATCGAACACCTACTGACCGAGCCTTTTTTTGCACTTGCACCGCCTAAAAGTACAGGCCGCGATTTGTTTCATGCACACTGGCTTGCTGAACACCTGTCGGACTTCCAAGCCTTGTCGCCTGTGGATGTTCAATCCAGCTTGGTACACCTGAGTGCTCGCAGTGCCACAGAGGCTGTGGCTCGTTTCGCACCTGAAACGAGTCGTTTAATGGTTTGTGGCGGCGGGGCCTACAACCTGCACCTGATGTCACTGCTTGGCCGCTATCTTCCAAAGGTTGAAGTCAGCACCACAGCGTCCCATGGCTTGCCGCCACTGCAAGTCGAAGCTGCTGCGTTTGCATGGCTGGCCAGACAGTTTGTCTTGGGTTTGCCTGGCAACCTGCCTAGCGTGACAGGAGCCAAAGGCTTGCGTGTCTTGGGCGGGCTGTACCCCGCTTAAAACTTAAGCAGAGAAGGAAGAACCACAACCACAGGTAGAAGTGGCATTGGGGTTTTTAATGACGAACTGGGCACCTTGCAAATCTTCCTTGTAGTCGATTTCAGCGCCTAGTAAATACTGGTAACTCATGGCGTCGATCAGCAGAGACACGCCATTTTTAGACATGGTGGTGTCGTCTTCATTGGTGATCTCATCAAACGTGAAGCCATATTGAAAGCCCGAACAGCCGCCGCCTTGTACAAAGACACGCAATTTCAAATCGGAATTGCCTTCTTCAGCGATCAAATCGGCCACTTTGGCAGCTGCGCTGTCAGTGAACACTATGGGTTCGGGCATGGTGGTAGGTGTTGCTTCAGCTAAGGCACTCATAGCGCACTCCAAAATCTTGATGTCTTAATAGTAACCTAGTTTACTCAACAATACCCGAGAGAGGGTTATTGCCAGGGCATGAAAAAAGCCGCCAGCAGGAATGCCAGCGGCTCTTGTTTGGGCTTGCCCACGCCAAGTGGGCATAACAGCATCAGCGTTTGCTGAACTGCTTGCGGCGACGAGCGCCGTGCAAACCGACCTTTTTACGCTCGACTTCACGCGCATCGCGGGTGACAAAGCCTGCTGCGGACAGCACGGGTTTGAGCGTTGCGTCGTAATCGATCAGGGCGCGGGTAATACCGTGACGAGCGGCACCCGCTTGTCCAGATTCGCCACCACCTTGCACATTGATTTGGATGTCGAAAGATTCGGCATGTTGAGTCAAAAACAAAGGTTGCTTGGCGATCATGATGGATGTTTGACGACCGAAGTATTCGGCGATGTCTTTGCCATTGATCTTGATTTGACCTGTGCCTTTTTTCAGAAACACGCGGGCAACGCTGGATTTGCGACGGCCGGTGCCATTGTTCCATTCACCAATCATTTCGACGCTCCTGAGATGTCCAGCACTTTAGGCTGTTGGGCGGTGTGGGGATGCTCGGCTCCGCCGTACACCTTGAGCTTTTTGATCATGGCAAAACCCAAAGGACCTTTGGGCAGCATGCCTTTGACAGCTTTTTCCAAAGCACGGCCAGGGTGCTTGGCTTGCATATCGCGAAAGTTCATGCTGGAGATGCCACCTGGGTAACCAGAATGGCGGTGGTACATCTTGTCTAAAGACTTGTTGCCTGTGACACGAATTTTGGCTGCGTTGATGACGACAATATAGTCGCCGGTATCGACGTGGGGCGTATAAATGGCTTTGTGCTTGCCGCGTAAACGGAGGGCTGCTTCGCTGGCAATCCGTCCGAGCACCTTATCGGTGGCGTCAATCACAAACCACTCATGCGTCACGTCAGCGGGTTTTGCGCTGAAGGTGGACATGTTTTTCCTAGAGTGGGTTGTGAGGCCCTTTTCCACGGTCGGTGTTCCTCTGCTGGGAACCTCTTAGGTGGGGATGAAAACTCCGCCGCGGGGCCTTGTTCGCTGCGAAGCCTGACATTCTATGCCATTTACTGGCCTTTTTAGCTATTTTGCTTTGGGCGAGTTACGATAGTGCATGTTCAGTTACCGTCACGCCTTTCATGCAGGAAACCATGCCGATGTCTTAAAACACACGGTTTTGATCTCTGCGATGAATTATCTTGCACAAAAAGAGGTTGGTTACACCGCCTTAGATACCCACAGCGGCCCTGGCCTCTACAAACTTGACAGTCCAGATGCCAAACAAAGTGGTGAAGCACAGGAAGGCTTGTTGGCACTGATTCGTAACAAATCCAAGCTATCTGGCCCGATGGCCCCTGCTTTGCTGGCCTACCGCGCCGTACTCGACCACTTCAACCCCCAAGGCGGCTTGTTGAATTACCCCGGCTCTCCTTTCATTGCCCATCATCTGTTGCGCGAGCAAGACAAGCTGAAGTTGTTTGAACTGCATCCTACAGATATCCGCAATTTGGTAGCCAATGTCGAAGCTTTACAAGCTGGACGCCAGACTATGGTGATGAATGAAGATGGGTTTTTAGGACTGCCCAAATACTTGCCGCCGCCTACCCGCCGAGGCTTGGTGTTCATAGACCCCAGTTATGAAATCAAACTCGATTACGAGCGTGTGGTGGTGGCTGTGTCAACTGGCTTGCAGCGATTTGCCACAGGTACTTTTGTGGTGTGGTACCCCATCATTCCGCGTCCCCAAGCGCACAGTTTGCCTCGCCATTTGACCAATTTGGCTCGCCAATCTAACCGGCCTTGGTTACATGCAACTTTGCGCATCCGCTCAGGGGCTCAAGGCCCACAGGCGGTCACGGGAGACCCTGTCAAACGTTTGGGCTTGGTTGAAAGCGGCATCGTGGTGATCAACCCACCTTTCACTTTGAAAGAAGAATTGGAAGCGGCTTTGCCTCAAATGGTGCAACTCATGGGGCAAGACAAACAAGCCGGTTTCACACTGATCACCGGTTAACCAACCGCCCGGTTGGCTAATTGATATACTGCTGCCAAACCCTGTTGACCAAGGGCAATGGAGCTTCCCATGTACACACAGGCTTTGGACCTGAATCCCCCACTGAACAACGCCACTGTCGCCTCGACAGATGCAGACAAACAAGCCCACTTTGAAGAAACCATCAACCGCGAAGGCAAGATAGAGCCGCGCGACTGGATGCCCGAGCACTATCGCAAAACGCTGGTGCGTCAAATCAGCCAACACGCGCACAGCGAAATTGTGGGCATGCTGCCCGAGGGCAACTGGATCAGCCGTGCGCCCAGTTTGAAACGCAAAGCCATCCTGATTGCCAAAGTGCAAGACGAAGGTGGTCATGGTCTGTACCTGTACAGCGCCGCCGAAACATTGGGCACCAGCCGCGACCAAATGCTCGAAGCCTTGCACAGCGGCAAAGCCAAATACAGCTCGATCTTCAACTACCCCACCTTGACTTGGGCCGATGTGGGCGTGATTGGTTGGTTGGTTGATGGCGCGGCCATCATGAACCAAATACCGCTGTGCCGCTGCTCTTATGGGCCCTATGCCCGCGCCATGGTGCGCATTTGCAAGGAAGAGTCTTTTCACCAACGCCAAGGGTTCGAATCGCTGATGGTGATGATGCAAGGCACGCCCGAGCAACAAGCCATGGTGCAAGACGCGGTCAACCGCTGGTGGTGGAAATGTTTGGCCATGTTTGGACCGCCCGACAGCGACAGCCCCAACTCAGCGCAAAGCCAGCGTTGGGGCATCAAGCGCATCAGCAACGACGATTTGCGCCAAAGCTTTGTGGATGCGACCGTGCCGCAAGCCAAGATTTTGGGGGTGAGCCTGCCCGACCCCGATTTGAAATGGAACGAAGAACGCCAGCACCACGACTACGGCGCCATCGATTGGGACGAGTTTTGGGCCACCGTCAACGGCAACGGGCCTTGCAACCAAGAGCGCTTGGCCACCCGCGTCAAAGCCTGGGACGACGGCGCTTGGGTGCGTGAGGCAGCGCTGGCACACGCGCAGAAACAACAAGCCCGACAACTGAAGGAGGCCGCATGAGTTCAACCCCACATGAATGGCCGCTTTGGGAGGTATTTGTACGAAGCAAGCAAGGTTTGGAACACCGTCATTGCGGCAGTCTTCACGCCAGTGACGCAAAACACGCTATGCAGATGGCGCGTGACGTCTATACCCGCAGACAAGAGGGCGTGAGCTTGTGGGTAGTGGCCTCTGCCAACATCCACGCCAGTGAACCGCATGACAAAGCCGCTTTGTTCGATCCTGCTGGCGACAAAATTTTTCGCCATCCCAGTTTTTATGTGATTCCCGACGAAGTCGGGCACATGTGATGGACTCGCCGCAACTGCCTTTGCTGCTGCACTTGGCGGACAACTGCTTGGTCTTGGGTCAACGCAATGCCGAGTGGTGTGGTCATGCCCCCGTCTTGGAAGAGGACATCGCATTGGCCAATCACAGCTTGGATTTGATTGGCCAGTCTCGCTTGCTTTACCAATACGCGGCAGAGTTAATCGGTAAAAGCGAAACCGAGGACAGCTTGGCATATTTTCGTGATGCGCCAGCGTTCAGAAACTTCACCTTGCTAGAGTTACCCCACCATGGGCCGCTCGCTCCCAGTGGCAGCAGTTCGCGTGACTTCGCCACCACTTTGGTTCGTAATTTTTTATACAGCGCTTGGGCTTTGGGCACGTGGACACGCTTGGCCAAATGCGGTGATGCGCAACTTGCAGCGATTGCGGCCAAGGCAGTCAAAGAAACCCTCTACCACTGGCAATATGCGCAAGATTGGGTGATTCGCATGGGGGATGGCACCACAGAGTCGCAGCTGCGAGCCCAAACTGCGCTGGAGCACCTCATGCCGTTCACACAAGAGTTTTGGATGCCTTTGGCACACGCCGAGGCTGCGCAAAGTGTGGGGGTGATGCTTTCCCATGCAGACGCACAAGCCGAATGGAATGTTTTGATTGATGAGGGGTTGCTACAAGCTTGTTTGAAGCGTCCAACGCAGGGTGGTTTTGTGCCCAGTGGCAACCACGGCATCCATTCTGAGCACTTGACCTACCTTTTGAGCGAAATGCAAAGCTTGGCGCGAGCACACCCTAGGGCGGTGTGGTGAGCCTATCCTCCATGCGCACCGATATGGTGGCGGTCAATGCTGCGCTAGATCAACTATGCGACCCGGAAATACCAGTGGTGAGTTTGCGAGAGATGGGTATCTTGCGCGACGTGCAAATATCCGATAAAGGTGTGGAAGTGGTCATCACACCCACCTACAGCGGTTGTCCGGCGATGGAGCAAATCCATGATGATATTTTGCAATGTCTTCAACAACTCGGTGTGCACGGTCAAGTCAAAACCCAACTTGCGCCCGCTTGGACCACCGACTGGATGACCCCCGCCGCTCGCGACAAACTCTTGGCATATGGTATTGCCCCACCTCATTGCCAAAGCATCAACACGTCGCAAGTGGTGCGTTTAGCCCGTCGCTTGCAAGATGATGTGATTGCCTGTCCTCGCTGTGGCTCCACCAACACCACCATCACCTCTGCGTTTGGCTCGACCGCTTGCAAAGCATTGTGCAAGTGTTTAATTTGCGAAGAGCCATTCGATTATTTCAAGCCCTACTGAATTCTCCATGAGCACCGTTCCTACTTTTCACAAGCTGCAGGTGGTGCGACTGCGCACAGAAGGCGTGAATGGCAAAGCCATCACCTTGCATGTACCAGACGCTTGGCGTAAGTTATTTAATTTCAAACCAGGCCAGTACATGGTGGTGCGAGCTGACATTACGGGTCAATCATGTCGACGCAGCTACTCTGTATGCAGTACGCCAGAACGTCTTCTTGCAACAGGCGAGATCGAGATTGGCGTTCGCACTGTGACGGGTGGTGTGTTTTCTGTGTGGGCTAATCATGATTTACATGTTGGCCAAAGCTTGGAGGCCATGCCGCCTGAAGGTCGTTTTGTGTCTACGCAAGACCAAGTGCGTCATACGGTGTGCTTTGCTGCTGGCTCGGGCATCACGCCTGTTCTGTCCTTAATTGCCAGCGGTCTTGCGTCGAACTCGCACAGTCGCTACAGCTTGGTGTATGGCAACCAACGCATGCAAAGCGTCATGTTCAATGAAAGCCTGCAAGACTTGAAAGACCAATACCCTCAACGCTTGTCGCTGATGCATGTGCTGTCACGCCAAGAGCAAGACATCGCATTACTGCACGGTCGTATAGACGAAGACAAAGTGATAGCGCTTACCAGCAGCCTCTTGCCTGCAAGCGATATGGATGAAGTCTTTGTTTGCGGTCCCAATGCCATGATGCAAGCCACCGTCGCTGGTCTACTGCGAGCAGGTGTAGACCCTGAGCGTATTCACAACGAGCATTTTGGTGACATTACCCCTGAGCCAAAACCTGCAATTCGACAACCCAAGGCCAACGCCAAAGAGATTGACCTGCACATCATTTGCAATGGTAAACAGCACAGTGTGCCCATGTCTGCTGTGGACAACCCCTTGGCTGCAGGCCTGCAAGCCGGTTTGGATTTACCCTACTCTTGTCGCAATGGCGTGTGTTGCACCTGTCGCGCCAAGGTCATGCAGGGGCAGGTCAGCATGAACAAAAACTTCACACTGACCAAAGAAGAAATAGCGCAGGGCTTTGTGCTCTCATGCCAAGCCAAAGCGCTCACGCCTAAACTGGTGCTTAGCTTCGATGAGCGCTAAGTCTTAAACACCCAGCCTGAGGTTGTGACAGATTTGTTTAACTGCAGTACTTTGGTTCATGGTGTAGAAGTGCAAACCAGGCACGCCAGCGTTTAGCAACTGGTCGCACAAATCCGTCACTACCTCTAAACCAAATGCTTTGATGGATGCGCTGTCGTCGCCATATGACTGCAAACGCAAACGAATCCAACGGGGAATTTCAGCGCCACACGCATCTGAAAAACGCATCAACTGCGTTGAATTGATGATAGGCATGATGCCCGGTACCACAGGGATGTCGGCGCCTTGTTGGTAGGCTTCATCGACAAAGCGGAAATACGCATCGGTGTTGTAAAAATACTGAGTAATGGCCGAACTGGCACCAGCCTTGACCTTGGTCACATAGGCTTGTACATCGGCCTGGGGAGACTTGGCTTGGGGATGTACCTCGGGGTAACAACCCACCTCGATATGGAAATGGTCTCCTGCTTCAGCGCGGATAAAAGCCACTAATTCGCTGGCATAACGAAACTCGCCAAAGGTGCCGTGACCACTGGGCAAGTCGCCACGCAAAGCCACCATGCGACGAATGCCTGCTGCTTTGAACTGTGCCAACTGTTCGCGCACGCTGTCGCGCGTGGCACCTATACATGAAAAATGTGGTGCGGCATCGTGGCCTTCAGCCAAGATGGCTTGCACTTGCTGCAAAGTACCGTCTTGCGTGGAACCACCCGCGCCATAGGTGACACTGAAAAAGTCTGGTTTCAGTGCGTATAAATCATGTCGAACATGCTGCAACTTGTCAGCGCCTTGAGCAGTCTTAGGTGGGAAAAATTCAAAGCTGATGGGGGTTTGTAGGGTGTCGCTCATGCGGGACTCCTGAGGTGAATAAAAAATTCGTGGTTGCCGTCGCCGCCAGTGATGACACTGGGCAACCAATGACAGACCACCAACTCCAAATCTGTTGCTGCCGAGCGCAAGCGTTCCTCTACTTGTTGGTACTTGGCAGAATCATTGACCAAGCCGCCTTTGCCAATATCACTGGCTTGCAACTCGAATTGTGGTTTCACTAACAACAACATTTGGCCTTGTTCAGAAAGCAATGGTTTCAATGCAGGCAGCACCAAAGTCAAGGAGATGAAACTCAAGTCGGCCACGATCAAAGCAAAGCCATTTGCCTGACCACACTGAGCCAAACTCAGCCCCCTTGCATTGCAATGTTCTATGCAAACAACACGCGGGTCTGCAAGTAAGCGAGGATGAAGTTGGCTATGGCCAACATCCACACCCGTGACTTTTGCAGCACCGTGCTGCAACAAACAATCGGTGAAACCGCCGGTGGACTGCCCTACATCGAGGCAGGTCCAACCTTTGACTTGCAAGCCTGTGTCACGCATTGCACCTTCGAGCTTCAAGCCCCCACGCGAGACATAACGGATCTCGCCATCGTCTTGCAGCAGCAACTCCGCTGCTTGGGGTAATACAGCACCATTTTTGTCAATGCGTTGCCAGGCTTGCTGACCTACTCGCCAATCCACACCCGCAGCGATCAAACGCTGCGCTTGTGAACGCGAGTTGGCCAAACCGCGCTCGACCAGCAACTGGTCTGCGCGCGGCATATCAGTAGCGGTAAGTATCAGCCTTGTAGGGGCCGGCTTTGCTCACGCCAATGTAGGCGGCTTGCTCGTCGGTGAGTTCAGTCAGCATGGCACCCACTTTGTGCAGGTGCAAACGCGCGACTTTTTCATCCAAATGTTTGGGCAACACATAGACCTTGCCGACTTGGTAGTCGTTGGGGCGGGTGAACAATTCGATTTGCGCAATGGTTTGGTTGGCAAAGCTCGAAGACATCACAAAGCTGGGGTGGCCTGTTGCGCAACCCAAATTCACCAAACGGCCTTTGGCGAGCAAGGTGATTTTTTTGCCGTCGGGGAAGATGATGTGATCGACTTGGGGCTTGATCTCGTCCCACTTGCATTTCTCAAGCGACGCGACATCGATTTCGTTGTCGAAGTGACCGATGTTGCACACGATGGCTTCGTCTTTCATGGCAGCCATGTGCTCGAAGCGGATCACGTTTTTGTTACCGGTGGCAGACACAAAAATGTCAGCCTTGTCGGCCGCGTATTCCATGGTCACCACTTTGTAGCCTTCCATGGCCGCTTGCAGTGCATTGATGGGGTCGATCTCGGTCACCCACACTTGGGCGCTCAAAGCACGCAGGGCCTGGGCTGAACCCTTGCCCACGTCGCCATAACCGGCCACCAAAGCCACTTTGCCAGCGATCATCACATCGGTGGCACGCTTGATGGAGTCGACCAAAGATTCACGGCAGCCATACAGGTTGTCGAACTTGCTCTTGGTGACAGAGTCATTGACGTTGATGGCGCGGAACATCAACGTTCCTTTGGCGGCCATTTCGTTCAAGCGCAACACGCCAGTGGTGGTTTCTTCGGTCACGCCCATGATTTGGGCCGATTTGCGGCTGTACCAAGTGGGGTCCACAGCCAGCTTGGCTTTGATGGCGTTGAACAAACACACCTCTTCTTCGCTGCCAGGGTTGTTCAACAAAGACGCATCGGTTTCAGCGCGTTTGCCCAAGTGCATGAGGAGGGTGGCGTCGCCGCCGTCGTCCAAAATCATGTTGGGGCCTTCGCCCTCTGCGCCCTTGGCAGCAAATTCAAAAATGCGGTGGGTGTAATCCCAGTAGTCATCCAAGGTTTCGCCCTTGTAGGCAAACACGGGTGTGCCATTGGCCACCAAGGCGGCGGCAGCATGGTCTTGGGTAGAAAAGATGTTGCAAGAAGCCCAACGCACTTGGGCGCCCAAGGCTTGCAGGGTTTCAACCAGCACAGCGGTTTGGATGGTCATGTGGAGTGAACCGGTGATGCGTGCGCCTTTTAATGGCTGGGCTTTGGCGAACTCTTGGCGAATTGCCATCAGGCCGGGCATTTCGGTTTCGGCGATTTTTATTTCTTTGCGACCCCAGTCAGCCAAGCTCATGTCGGCGACGTGGAAATCAGTGGTTTGGGCAGGTTTTAAAGATGCATTCATGCGAGGCTCCTAAAAGGTTCAGGGCCACTGACGCAGGAAAATAAGCACTTGGAGGACCGAGGTGCTCACCTCACGTTGTCAGTGGGTGAGCGCAGTTGGAAAATTTTCCGAGCCTCACCTGTTCAACTTTGAACCGGTTGCAGCGCTCCTCGGTGAACATATTCTAATTGTTTTGGATAAGCCCCCTAAAATGACCTGTGATTTGAAAGACTTTAGACATGAACAACCCAAATTACCGGTTTTATTTGTGGGTTCTGCGCAAATTACCGCCCAGACTGCGAAGCTCAAAAGATTTTTATTTCCTGCTCAACTCTTTGGGTGCGGTGGCGTTTTTGATCCCCATTGGGCCTTTGATGCTGTGGCTACAAAACCCTGAAGCAGGCTGGTCATGCATGTTGAGCGCCGTGCTGTTGTCTGTCAATACCGTCATGTGGCGCAAAGGTTTGCCGATGGTATGGGCCAGTGGGATTTACCAAATTACCTTGATTTGTTTAATCTATTACAACGCCGCTTTGACCTATGGCGTTTTTTCTTCGATGCTGGTATTCATGGGCGTGGTACCTATTTTGCCGGTCTTCACTGTTGGCAGAGCATGGGCTATTTTTTGGGTGTTGATGAGTTTTATTCTTCTTATCTTGATGTTCTATGCACAACTTCAAGGTTATTTGCCTATGCACCCAGGCGATGACTGGAAAAAAATGACGCAAGCTGCGGTCTGCATTGTGGTCTTAGAGTGCACACAAATTATTTTGGTGTTTGTGTATGACTCGGCAAACTCGCAAAACTTGGCCATTTTGCGCCGCAACAACATGCGGCTAGAAAAACTCTCCTCAGCCCTGATCAAGGCAGACTCTCACAAAGACAAATTTCTGGCCATGGTCAGCCACGATATGCGCACCCCGCTCAATGCCGTCATCGGTTATCTTGGCTTGCTGCATGACAACAAGCATCTTTCCGAAGAGTCCAAAGATTTTGTCAACAGTGCCCAGCATGCGGCCGCTCATCTGTTAACCGTCATTAACGACTTGCTGGATTTTTCTCAAATCCGTTTAGGTCAGTTGACCCTGCACCCGCAAGTCATCAATTTGCCCTTGGTGCTGCGCCAAACCTTTCATACCTTGAGCAACCAAGCGCAAGAAGCGCAACTGGAATACCGCATTGACATCAATGCGCAAGTACCCACGTGGGTGCTGTTAGACCAAAACCGTTTATCCCAAATGCTCATCAACCTGTTGGGCAATGCCATCAAATTCACACCCAAAGGCCATGTGCTCATGCAGGTAAGCATGAACACCGGTGAACAAGGCTTGGAATTGGTGTGCCGCATCGAAGACACAGGTATTGGCATGACGCCCAGCCAACAAGAACGTATTTACCAACCTTTTATTCAAGTTTATGACACCGAAACGTCGCTAAGACTGAGTGAACCCATGCGCGGCAATGGTTTAGGTTTGGCCATCACCCAAAGCTTGGTGAAAAGCCATCTGGGTCGCCTGCATCTTCAAAGTGAGCTTGGCAAAGGCTCTGTCTTTACCCTTTACCTGCCGATCACGGTCAGCGCGCAACCTGCCAACCCAGCACCTGCTTTCAATTTAGCCACCAGCCAAGATCTCTCACCCATTCATGTGCTGGTGGTCGATGACAACGATGTCAACCGCTTGGTAGTTTCTACCACCTTGATGCGCAGCTTCCCCAATGCCATCATTGAACAAGCCGCTAATGGGCAGCAAGGTTTGGACAAAATGCGGCTCACCCTTTTTGATTTGGTGCTGATCGATTTGGTCATGCCCGACATGGACGGCTCTGAGGTGGTAACCCAAATTCGCCAGTCCTGCCCCGAACCGTTTCGCAGCGTGCCTGTGATTGCCTTGACCGCCAACGTGGCGCAAGACGCGGTAGATCGCTGCAATGCTGCGGGTGTGAACGAAATATTAGCCAAGCCATTTGACCGTCAAACGCTTATTCGTGCTGTGCGTCATTACACCGTTGACAAAGACCTGCCCAAGGCGTGAGCTACACACAGCACAGCTATGATTGCCTTAATAGCTTAGAAGACTTATGACGACTGTTCTCGAGGAAGTGCGCCGCCGGCGCACTTTTGCCATCATCTCCCACCCCGACGCCGGTAAAACCACGCTGACCGAAAAGCTGTTGCTGTTCTCGGGTGCCATCCAAATCGCTGGTTCGGTCAAAGCCCGCAAAGCCTCGCGTCACGCCACCAGCGACTGGATGGAGATTGAAAAACAACGCGGTATCTCGGTGGCGTCATCGGTGATGCAAATGCTGTACCGCGAGCATGTCATCAACCTGCTTGACACCCCAGGCCACAAAGACTTTTCTGAAGACACCTACCGCGTGCTCACCGCTGTGGACTCGGCGCTGATGGTGATTGATGCCGCCAACGGTGTGGAAGCGCAAACCCGCCGACTCATTGAAGTGTGCCGACAACGCGACACGCCCATCATCACGTTCGTGAACAAAATGGACCGCGAGGTGCGCGACCCCTTGGATATCTTGGACGAGGTCGAACGCGAGCTGGGCATGCCCTGCGTGCCCATGACCTGGCCAGTCGGCCAAGGCAAATCGTTTGGCGGCATCATCAATTTACGCACCCAAGCCATGACGGTGTTCGAGTCGGGCAGCGAGCGCTTGCCGCAAGACTTTGAAACCGTTCCCCTTACGGAACAAGGCAAGTTGGCCGATCGCTTTGGTTTGGAATGGCAAACCGCCATGGACAGCATGGAGCTGGCCACCGGTGCCTCACCCACGTTTGACCGCGAAGCGTTTTTGGCTGGCAAGCAAACGCCTGTGTTTTTCGGCTCTGGCGTCAACAACTTTGGCGTCATGGAAGTGCTCGACGCCTTGGTGGACTTGGCGCCCTCGCCTGGGCCGCGCATCAGCCATTTGCTGGTGAACAAACAAGCGGTTGATAAAACCGTGCAACCCGAAGACGCCGGGTTTTCGGGCGTGGTGTTCAAGGTGCAAGCCAATATGGACGCCAACCACCGTGACCGCATTGCGTTTGTGCGCGTGGCCTCGGGCCGTTATGCGCCGGGCATGAAGCTCAAGGTGCAGCGCAGTGCCAAAGAGCTGCGACCCACATCTGTGGTGACTTTTTTAAGCCAGCGCCGCGAAGCGGTGGACGAGGCCTATGCGGGCGACATCATTGGCTTCACCACCCACGGGGGTGTGCAACTCGGCGACACCATCACCGATGGCGCGGCGCTGCAATTCACCGGCTTGCCTTTTTTCGCGCCCGAGATGTTCATGACCGTGATCTTGAAAAACCCGCTGCGAACCAAGCAGCTGCAAACCGGCTTAGAGCAGCTCGGTGAAGAGGGTGCGATTCAAGTCTTCAAGCCCGAGATGGGTGGTGCCATGCTCTTGGGTGCGATTGGTCAGCTGCAGTTTGAGGTGGTTCAGCACCGCTTGCGTGGCGAATACGACTGCGATGTGCGTTTAGAGAACAGCAGCTACACCGGTGCGCGTTGGATCACCGCCGACACATCAACAGAGCTGAAAGAATTCATCAACGCCTATCCCCAACGCATGGCCACCGATGCCGCCCACTCGCTGGCGTATTTGTGCACCTCGCCTTATGACGTGCGTTTGGCCCAAGAGCGTTTCCCCAAAATTCACTTTCACCCGTTGCGTGAGCATGCGGGATTGGCGCTGGGATCGGCTGGCTGATCAGGCTCTGGCCAACACTGTTGCCAAAGCCATGCCGGTGTGAGTACCAAGCTTCACCAAGCCCTCGGGAGTGGTTGCACCCACGACGTGACCGCCGCCTTCACCACCTTCGGGGCCAAGGTCAATCACCCAATCGGCTTCAGCGATGACGTCTAAATCGTGCTCAATGACGATGACACTGTGACCACCATCAACCAAACGGTGAAGCACACGAATCAACTTATCCACATCCGCCATGTGCAAGCCCACGGTAGGCTCATCCAAGACATACAAGGTATGCGGCGTTTTTTGACCACGCCGCGCCACCTCGTCTTTCACCTTGGAGAGTTCGGTGACCAACTTGATACGTTGCGCTTCACCACCACTGAGTGTGGGCGAGGGTTGCCCCAAAGTGAGGTAACCCAAACCCACATCTTTCAATAACTGCAAGGGGTGACTGATGAGGGGCATGGCCGCAAAGAAGTCCACCGCCTCATCCACCTCCATTTGCAAAACATCGCCAATGCTTTTGCCTCGCCAGCGCACCGACAACGTTTCGGGGTTGAAGCGTGCACCTTTGCATACCTCGCACAGCACTTTGACATCAGGCAAAAAGCTCATCTCTATGGTGCGCAAGCCTTGGCCTTCGCAGCCGGGGCAACGACCCTCACCGGTGTTGAAGCTAAAGCGCCCAGGGGCGTAGCCCCGCGCCTTGGCTTCCAAGGTTTCAGCAAACAATTTGCGAATGGTGTCCCAAAACCCGATGTAGGTAGCGGGGCAACTGCGCGGTGTTTTGCCAATTGGGGTTTGGTCTACTTCGAGCACACGCTCAATGCTTTCATAACCTGCCAAACCCACACAGCCTTGCCACACAGGCAACTTGCCAGCGTCATGGGCTTTGCGCCCTGCTTGTGTGGAGCGCAAGCTGACCACTGTCTGCACATTGGCCAGTAACACATCGCGTGCCAGCGTAGATTTGCCAGAACCGCTCACACCTGTGACTGCCACCAAGCGATGCAAAGGAAAGGATGCAGACAGTGTTCCAAGGTTATGCAAATCTGCACCCATCACTTGCAGACTTTCTGTTTTGCTTTTGCTGCGCGACTCCAGCATCACGCTGCGCCTTGCTTGCAAGGGGTGGAGCATGGCGTGGCGTAAATAGCGACCGGTTTGAGAATCGGCCGCACCCATCACATCGGCCACCGAGCCTTGGGCCACCAAATGGCCGCCACGCTTGCCGGCGCTGGGGCCAATGTCAATGATGTGGTCGGCCCGGCGAATCGTGTCTTCGTCATGCTCCACCACCACCAGCGTGTTGCCTTTATCGCTCAGGCTTTTTAAAGCGTCCAGCAAGATATGGTTGTCGCGGGCATGCAAACCGATGGTGGGTTCATCCAGTACATAGCAAACGCCTTGCAAATTACTGCCTAGCTGTGCCGCTAAACGTATGCGTTGCGCCTCACCGCCACTGAGCGTGGGCGCTCCTCGGTCCAAGGTCAAATAGCCCAAGCCCACACGCTCTAAAAACGCCAAGCGGCTTTCAATTTCTGGCAGCAGGTCGCGGGCAATGTCCGCTTCGCGTCCTTGCAAACGCAAACCCTTGACCCATGTGGACATGTCGACCACGCTGCGCTGTGCCAATTCGGTGATGGCTGCGCCACCAAAGTAGACTGCTCTGGCAGTGGGATTCAAGCGGGTACCCGCACAGGCCAAACAGGCTGTGTCGCTCACCTCGTCCAACTCGGGTTCAGCAAAACTTTTCTCACGCCCTTTGTCTTGCGCATCAGCCACCGAGTCGTCCATGGCTTTGCGTTGCTCGCGAGACAGCGCTAAGCCGGTGCCCACACACTCACCACACCAGCCATGCTTGCTGTTGTAGGAGAACAAGCGTGGATCGAGTTCTGCGTAGGAGGTATCGCACACAGGGCAAGCACGACGCGTGGAATACGCATGCAGTCGTCCAATAGAAGCAGTTGACTCGCCACTCAACATCGCTTCTTTCAATGCGCCTATGTCGCTGAGCACATGCAACACACCTTTGCCATGCTCCAAGGCTGTGAGCAAAGCTTGGCGCAGCACGTCTTCCTTGGCGGGGTCTACCGTGAGACTGGCAACCGGCAATTCGATGGTGTGCTCTTTGAAACGGTCTAGGCGAGGGAAACCGGTGGTGGGTAAAAAGTTGCCATCCACACGCAAATGGGTGTAGCCGCGCGGTCTGGCCCAGTCGGCCAACTCGGTGTAGACACCTTTGCGGTTCATCACCAAGGGACTGAGCAAGCCAATATGCTGTCCACGGTATTCGCGCATCAACAAAGCCGTTAAGCGCTCTGGGGTTTGGGGTTGCACCGCCGCGTTGTCGTGGATGCAATGCTGGGTACCCAGCTTCACATACAGCAAACGCAAAAAATGCCAAATTTCAGTGGTGGTGCCTACCGTGCTTTTGCGCCCGCCACGTGACAAACGCTGCTCAATCGCCACCGTGGGCGGTATGCCATACACCGCATCGACCTCAGGGCGACCAGCGGGTTGCACGATGCTGCGGGCATAGGCGTTGAGGCTTTCCAAATAGCGGCGCTGTCCTTCGTTGAACAAAATATCAAACGCCAAGGTGGATTTACCCGAACCGCTGACGCCCGTCACCACATTGAACTGCCCGCGCGGAATGTCCACACTCAAGCTCTTCAAATTGTGTTCTTTGGCGTGGACGATGCGAATATGGTTATTGACCTCGGGTCGCGCCACTGCCACATACGCTGCCACTTGGTCGGACACCTTGTGCACCTGACCCATGCTTTCTTCATAGTCGCGCAGTGCTTGGCCAGTGTGCGACGTCGGATGTTCACGCAAAGTTTCAGGCGCGCCTTCAGCCACCAACAAACCACCCCCCTCGCCGCCTTCAGGCCCTAAGTCGATCAACCAATCGCTAGAGCGAATCACATCCAAATTGTGTTCAATCACAATCAGCGAATGACCTGCCTCTAACAAGCGTCTGAGCGCTCGCATCAGCTTGGCAATATCATCGAAGTGCAAGCCCGTGGTGGGTTCGTCAAACAAAAACAAAGTGCCTTTGCGTGCAGTGGCTTGGCGGCTGGAGGAGGCAGATTTGGCGGCCTCGGCCAAAAATCCCGCCAACTTCAGGCGCTGTGCTTCGCCACCACTCAGTGTGGGCACCGGTTGACCCAAGTGCACATACTCCAAGCCCACGTCCATAATCGGTTGCAGAGCGCGTATCACCTCGCGGTCATTGGCGAACAGTTGAGCAGCTTCGCTCACCGTCAGTGCCAAGACATCGGCCACGTTCAAAAAATAATTGGAATCTGACCCCGATTTTTTTCGCTCGATTTTGACTTCGAGGATTTCGGGGCGATAGCGTTGTCCGTTGCAATCGGGGCAACGCAAATAAACGTCACTCAAGAACTGCATTTCCACATGCTCAAAACCCGAACCGCCGCAATTGGGGCAGCGTCCATCGCCGCCATTGAAGCTGAACTTGGAGGCGGTGTAACTGCGTTGGCGCGACATCGCTGTGTTGGCAAAAATCTCGCGTATCGCGTCCCATGCGCCCACATAGCTCACGGGGTTAGAGCGGGCGGTTTTGCCAATGGGAGACTGGTCGACAAACACCACATCGCTTAAGTGATCAGCCCCCAGCAAGCGGTCGTGCGCACCCGCACCATCGGTGGATTTGCCAAAGTGACGCAGCAAGGCAGGCGCCAAGATGTCTTGGATCAAGGTGGACTTGCCCGAACCGCTGACGCCCGTGACAGTCACCAAGCGCTGCAAGGGGAACTCGATGCTCAGGTCTTGCAAATTGTGTTCACGCGCACCTTCCAATATCAGCCGTGGCGTGGAGTCAGTGACCAAACGCTTCAAGCCCAAACCCACTTGCTTGCGAGCACCCAAATAGTCGCCCGTTAAGGTGTTGGCGCTTTTAAGTTGCTGGGGTGTGCCATCAAAAACGATATTGCCACCGCGCTCACCAGGGCCAGGACCCATGTCCACGATGCGGTCTGCCGCCAGCATAACAGCCGGGTCATGCTCGACCACCACCAAGGTGTTGCCCGCATCGCGCAGTCGCAACATGGCTTGGGTGATACGGTGTATATCGCGGGGATGCAAACCAATGCTGGGTTCATCCAACACAAACAAGGTGTTCACCAAAGACGTGCCCAGGGCGGTGGTCAAGTTGATGCGTTGCACCTCGCCGCCACTCAAGGTGCGGCTTTGTCGGTCCAAACTCAAATAACCCAGTCCCACATCGCACAGGTATTTCAAGCGGGTGCGGATTTCTTCAAACAGCAAATGCAGTGCCTGCTGCTCGGCCTGTGCATGGGCCGTCAACGAATCGTCATGGGCCATGTGTTCGAAAAACACCCGCAAACGATCGACAGGCAAAAGCATCAGGTCGTGCAAACACAAGCCTGGCAAACTTTCCAACTGCCCACGTTGCCACGCTACACCTTGCGGCATAAAGCGTTTTGCGTCAGGCATGGCGGCTTTGGCACTGGCCATGCTGCCAATGCGCCACAACAAACTGTCGGTTTGTAAACGTGCGCCGCCACAATCGCCACACGGCGTGTAACTGCGGTACTTGGAGAGCAAGACGCGTATATGCATCTTGTAAGACTTGGTTTCCAAGTACTCGAAAAACCGCTTGATGCCATACCACTGCTGGTTCCATTTGCCCGTCCAGTTGGGCGAGCCTTGGATCACCCAATGGTGTTGCTCGGGGGTAAGTTTGTTCCAAGGCGTATCACGCGGTATGCCAGCGGTTTCGGCGTGGCGCATCAAATCGTCTTGGCACTCTTGCCATGCGGGTGTTTGTATCGGTTTAATGGCGCCCATTCGCAAGGTGAGTTTGTCGTTGGGAATGACCAAGCCATAGTCCACGCCAATCACACGGCCAAAGCCTTTGCACTTGGGGCAAGCGCCTGCTGGAGAGTTGAATGAAAACATCGACGGCGTGGGGTCGCTGTAGCGCACATCGCTGGCTGGACAATGCAGGCCAGTTGAAAAGCCAAAGGCTTCGCCCTTGGACTCTGCGTCGGCGTCTGGCGCCATGCGGTAAGCCGTCATGCGACCGCTGCCACGCTGCAATGCCAGCTCGATGGCCTCCATCACCCGCGCAGGCTCGGCGCTTTGCACACGAAACCGGTCGGCGGCCACGTCCAACACCTGAGGATCGTTCTTGGCTTTGCCGACACGCTGGGTATGTACGCGGCTAAAGCCGCTTGCACTCAACCATGCTTGCAATTCTTCAGCGCTGGTATTGGCGGGCAACGCCACAGGAAAGGTGATGACCCAGCGCGGGTCGTCTGCGCTTAAGGCTTGGAGCTGCGCAAAAATGGTTTGTGGGTTGTCGTGTTTCACAGCCTCGGCAGTCTGCTTGTCAAACAACTGCGCTGCTCTTGCGAACAATAGCTTCAAATGGTCGTTGAGCTCGGTCATGGTGCCCACGGTCGAGCGTGAACTTCGCACAGGATTGGTTTGGTCAATAGCAATGGCTGCTGGTACACCATCTACTTTGTCAACCGCAGGACGGTCCATGCGGTCTAAAAACTGCCGCGCATAAGCGCTGAAAGTTTCTACGTAACGACGCTGACCTTCAGCGTACAAGGTGTCAAACACCAAGCTGGATTTGCCCGATCCACTGGGACCGGTGAACACCGTCAATTCACCCGTGTGGATATCAATGTCCAGATTTTTGAGGTTGTGCTGACGGGCGCCTCGAATACGAATGAGTCCCTGTGCCATAAGGTCGCTATTCCCCGAGGTAGGCGGCCCGCACCCTTGGGTCGTGCAGCAAATCGTTCGCCTGACCTTGCATGCTGATTTGCCCGGACTCCATCACATAAGCACGTTGCGCAATCTTCAAAGCTCGGCTGGCGTTTTGCTCTACCAGCAATAAGGTCACGCCCATGGACGCCACCTCTTGGATGACTTCAAAAATTTTGTCGACCATCAAGGGCGACAAACCCATGGAGGGTTCGTCCAGCAGCAAGACCTTGGGGCGACTCAGCAAAGCACGGCCCATGGCCAACATTTGCTGCTCACCCCCCGACAAGGTACCGGCCAACTGCGTGCTGCGCTCTTTTAAACGAGGGAACAAAGTGAAGACACGATCAACGTCAGCAGCAATGCCGTCTTTGTCATCGCGCAAATAAGCGCCCATTTGCAAGTTTTCCAAAATGCTCATGCGGGTGAAGACGCCACGCCCTTCGGGCACCATCACCAAGCCTTGCTTGACCAAGTCCCATGCGCCTTGGCCTTGGATATCTTTGCCCAAGTATTCGATGCTTCCCGACGACGCTGCGAGCGTGCCGGTGATGGCCTTCATGGTGGTGGTTTTACCCGCGCCATTGGAGCCAATAAGGGACACCAATTCACCTTCACGCACCTCTAAGCTGATGCCCTTGACGGCTTGTATGCCGCCATAGGCCACTTTGAGGTTGTTGACTTTCAACAGCACTTTAGGGTCACTCATCTCAATGCTCCCCCGTGCCCAAATAGGCTTCAATCACCTTGGGGTCTGACTGCACCTGCGCTGGTGTGCCCTGCGCGATTTGTTTGCCGTAGTCCAGCACCGTGACCGCATCGCACAAACCCATGACCAGCTTCACATCGTGCTCGATCAACAAAATGGTTCTTCCGTCTTTGCGTATGCGATCAATCAACTCGCGCAGCTGCACCTTCTCGGTGGCGTTCATGCCCGCGGCAGGCTCATCCAAGGCGATGAGCTTGGGGTCGGTGGCCAAGGCGCGGGCAATCTCCAAACGGCGCTGGTCGCCATAACTTAGGGTACGCGCTTTGAACTCGGCCAAATGGCCTATGCCGACGTAGTCCAGCAGTTCTTGGGCACGCATAGCAATGTCAATTTCTTCTTGCACGAACTTGGCTGTGCGAAAGATGGCACCCAGCAAACCCGAGCCAGTACGCACATGGCGACCCACCATGACGTTCTCTAGCGCAGTCATTTCGGCAAACAAGCGTATGTTTTGAAAGGTACGCGCAATACCGGCTTGCGCGACTTCATGCACTGCGGTGGGTTGGTAAGGTTTGCCTGCCAGCATGAAGTCGCCGCTGTCGGGGGTATACAAACCCGTGATGACGTTAAAGAAGGTGGTTTTGCCTGCGCCATTGGGGCCGATCAAGCCATACACCTGACCCGACTGAATGGTCATGCCCACGTCGCTCAAGGCTTGTAAACCACCAAAGCGCTTGGAGATGCCTTGCACCTGCAACACCGGTGTGCTCATGGCTTGTCTCCGCTGCTGGGCAAGACTTTGCCATGCTCAGGCGAGGGCCATAAACCGCGCGGTCGCCACAGCATGATGATGATCATGGCCAAGGCAATGAGCAACTGGCGCAAGATGGCCGCATCCAAGCGCCCATCGGTCATGGCTTGCAAAGGACCTGCCACATAGCGCAACACCTCGGGCAAGGCCGACAACAACACCGCACCCAAGATGACGCCAGGCAAATGCCCCAAGCCACCCAAAACCACCATGGCCACAATCATCACCGACTCCATCAGACTGAAGGACTCGGGCGACACAAAGCCTTGGAAGGACGCAAACATGACACCTGCCACCCCGCCGAAACCAGCACCCATGCCAAACGCCATCAGCTTTAAATTGCGGGTGTTGATGCCCATGGCCTTGGCCGCAATTTCATCTTCACGAATGGCCATCCATGCACGACCAATGCGTGAGGTTTGCAAGCGGTAACAAATGAGCACACTCACCAAGACCAGCGCCAAGAACAGGTAGTAGTACTGGGTGACACTAGAGAGTTCCATCAAACCCAAATCCAATTTGCGCGACAAACGATGACCCATCACCGTCATCGGGTCTATGGCACCCAAGCCCTTGGGGCCGTTGGTGATGTTGACCGGGTTGTCCAAGTTGTTCATGAACACGCGAATGATTTCGCCAAAGCCCAAGGTCACAATGGCCAAGTAGTCGCCACGTAATTTCAAGGTGGGCGCACCCAGTAACACCCCAAACAAACCCGCCAAACCCGCGCCAATGGGAATAACAGCCCACAAAGGCGTGTGCAAGCCATTGGGAAACATGGCCGCTATCCATGGGAAGGTGTCGGTGAGGTGCGGCGAAGCCAGCAACCCAAACATATAAGCACCCACCGCGAAGAAGGCCACGAAGCCTAAATCGAGCAAGCCAGCGTAGCCCACCACGATATTCAGGCCCAGCGCCAGCAACACATAAAGCAAAGCCATGTCGGCGATACGCACCCAGGCATTGCCCACCGACTGCAGCAGCAAAGGCAACAGCAACAGGCCAATTGCCCATAGCACATAAGAAGAGGGTTTGGACTTGTTCATGCGCGGTCCGCCACACGTTCGCCAAGCAAACCAGAGGGGCGCAAGGTCAGCATGATGATGAGCACCACAAACGCAAAAATATCTGCGTAATGACTGCCCAACACACCGCCTGTCAGGTCGCCGATGTAGCCCGAGGCAATAGATTCGATCAGGCCTAGCAAAATGCCGCCCACCACCGCACCAGCCAAATTGCCAATGCCGCCAAACACCGCTGCGGTGAACGCCTTCAAGCCCGGCAAAAAGCCCATGGCGTGTTGCACTGTGCCGTAATTAGAGGCCCACATCACACCGGCCAAGGCGGCCAGCACCGCACCAATGATGAAGGTGGCTGAAATGATGGTGTCGGGTCGCACGCCCATCAAGGTGGCCACGCGAGGGTTCTCGGCAGTGGCTCGCATGGCTCGCCCCAAACGTGTGCCGTTGACCAACCATATCAAAAATGCCAGTGAAATAGCGGTCACACCCAAGATCATGATTTGCGTGGGCGTGATGACCGCACCGCCAATGTCGATGGGGTCCGCAGGCAGCAAGGTGGGGAAGGCCTTGTTATTGGGCTTCCAAATAATCATGGCCAAGGTTTGCAACAAAATGGACATGCCAATGGCGGTGATGAGGGGCGCCAACTTCGGTGCGCCGCGCAATGGGCGATAAGCAATTTTTTCGATAGCGAAATTCAAAGCGGCCGCCACTGCGCAAGCCACCACCAAAGAAACAAGCAATATCAACCACCCAGGCAGCCAAGGCATATGCTCTTGCAACAAACCCACCACCGTCCAGCTGGTGAGTGCGCCCACCATCAACACCTCGCCGTGGGCGAAGTTGATCAGGTTGATGATGCCGTAGACCATGGTGTAGCCAAGCGCAACCAGCGCGTACATACTGCCCAAGACCAAGCCATTGATGATTTGCTGAAAAAAGATATCGATGGCTGATCTCCCAAAGGTGCCGGATTGTAGGTAAAAAAAAGCCCTCCGTAAGGGAGGGCTTGGCAAGACAGGGAAACTGAATGCTTCAGTCGTTGGCGTAAATATCCACGTCTTTGGTTTCCTTGATGAACAAGGAGCCAATGATGAAGGTCGCACCAGCAATGATGATGGGGTACCACAGGCCGTTGTACATATTGCCGGTCTGCGCCACGATGGCAAAAGCCGTGGTGGGCAACAAACCGCCAAACCAACCGTTACCAATGTGATAAGGCAATGACATGGAGGTGTAGCGGATGCGGGTGGGGAACATTTCCACCAACATGGCAGCAATGGGGCCGTAGACCATGGTAACCAAAATCACCAAATACGTCAGAATAACAATGACATAAACATTGTTCACTTTGGCAGGATCGGCTTTGGCGGGGTAGCCCGCCGCCTTCAAAGCAGCGCTCAAATTAGCCGAAATAACTGCGTCTTTGCTTTTCTTCTCATCCGAAAGGTTTTTCAAAGCGTCTTCGGCGGTCTTGACAGCTTTTGCGTTGACAGGCTCTTCAGCTTTCAGTGTGGCCAATTTTTGCTCAGCCACTTCTTTGGCAGCAGCAACATCTTCAGGCGTGACGGTGGTTTTGATTTCAACGTCACCCACTTTGATAACGGCAGGTGTGCCAGCAGCTGCGATTTCGTTGGAGTAGCTGACAGAGCTGGCAGCCAATTTTTGCTTGGCAATATCGCAAGACGAGGTGAACTTCACAGTACCCGTGGGGTTGAACTGGAAGGAACACTCGCCAGGATCAGCAATCACGACCACTTTGTTGGCTTGTTGAGCCGCGTGCAAATCGGGGTTGGCGGCTTTGGTGAGTTGCTCAAACACAGGGAAGTAGGTGAGCACAGCCAACAAACAACCCAACATGATGATGGGCTTGCGGCCGATCTTGTCAGACAGTACGCCAAACACAATAAAGAACGGTGTGCCGACGATCAACGATGCGGCGACAAACAAATTGGCGGTGGCACCATCGATCTTCAAAGACTGCGTCAAGAAGAACAATGCGTAGAACTGACCTGTGTACCAAACCACGGCTTGGCCAGCGGTTAAGCCAACGAGGGCCAAGATGACGATCTTGAGGTTCTTCCATTGGCCAAAAGACTCGGTCAAGGGTGATTTAGAAGTTTTACCTTCTGCCTTCATTTTCACGAAAGCGGGTGACTCGTTCATGGACAAACGGATGTAGACCGACACGGCCAACAAAGCGATAGAGACCAAGAATGGAATGCGCCATCCCCAATCGACGAAAGCCTCTTCACCAATGGCCGTGCGGGTTCCCAAAATCACCAACAAGGACAAAAACAGCCCCAAGGTGGCAGTGGTTTGAATCCAAGCGGTGTAAGCACCTCGCTTGCCGTGGGGCGCGTGTTCTGCCACGTAGGTAGCTGCACCTCCGTACTCACCGCCCAAAGCCAAACCTTGCAACAAACGCAAGGCAATCAAGATCACGGGAGCGGCCACACCGATGCTGGCATAGGTTGGCAACACGCCGACAATAAATGTCGACAAACCCATGATGAGAATGGTCACCAAGAAGGTGTACTTGCGACCAATCATGTCGCCCAAGCGGCCAAAAAAGATGGCACCAAAAGGTCGCACGATAAAGCCAGCCGCAAACGCCAAGAGCGCAAAAATGAAGGCTGAGCCAGCGTCCAAACCGCTGAAAAACTGCTTGGCAATGATGGCGGCCAATGAACCGTACAAATAAAAGTCATACCACTCGAACACTGTGCCGAGGGATGACGCAAAAATAACTTTCTTCTCTTCCGACGACATTGGTCGGTCTTCATGAACGATGGCCATGGGGTCTCCTAAGGTTTATAGGGCCCAGTGATTGGACCGTCACCGCATTGTGGTGATGTGTGCTTGCCGTGGACTGACTTCAAGCTGAACAACTGCTGACAATCCTAGGGCAAACCCTGTGAATTGGTATCGTTATATGAAATAAGTTCACCCAACCGCGCCCAAATGCGGTGCTGCTCCTGCGAGCTGGCAAATGACCAACGGCCAATCTCGTCCAAGGTGCGCAAACAACCCACGCATTCGCCTGTGCTGTCGTTCATGGTACAAATCGACATGCATGGCGAGATCGGTTGTTCGTCGGCAGGGGTTTGCTGCACCGACAACCAGCGCTCACGCAACACATGCCAAGGGGTGGCGGGCAGGTTCATGTCAATCAGCTTCCAAATCCAAACGCAGCAAAGGCACACCTTCAAGCACTTGGTCGCCAGGTGCATACAGCAGTTCAGCGACGGTGCCATCGGTAGGTGCGGTCACGGTGTGCTCCATCTTCATGGCTTCCATGACTGCCAAGGCCTGACCCGCCTTCACCATGTCGCCCACTTTCACTGCAAAGTTCAACAACTTGCCTGGCATGGGGGCGGACAGATTGCCGCTGGCCGCAGCACCTTGCGCTGCGTGTGCCAAGGGGTTGATGAAATGCAGGCTGCAACTGCCCACATCGGCAAACACATGCAGCTGTTCCTTCACCGCGTACACATGGGCACGCAAGCGCTGCTCGCCCCATTGCAACTGAACGGCATCGCCGTGGACCTGCCATGCCAATGCTTGGGTTTGCTCGCCAATTTGCAACAAAGCAGGACCATGGCTATAACGGGTCAGCAAGGCTACGCCTGCTGCTTCGCCACATACATAGTCGAACTTGCGCAGGCTGTGGCCCTGCATCACCCAACCATCGGTGTGCAACCAAGGATCGACCCAAGCTTGACCGCGCGGTGCTTCTTCAGCCAAGCCGTGGGCCACCGCCGCGGCCACGGCCAGCGCGATGGGCAAAGGCTGTTGGTGAAACAGTTGGTCTTTTTCACGATCAATCAAAGCCGTGTCCAACTGCGCTTGTGCAAACGAGGGGCTACAAACCACCTGCCGCAAAAACCCCACGTTGTTGGCCACCCCCACGATGTGCAACTCGCTGAGAGCTTGGTCTAAGCGAGCCAAAGCTTGTTCTCGGGTGTCGCCATACACGATAAGCTTGGCGATCATGGAGTCGTAATAGGGACTGATGCTATCGCCCTCTCGAACGCCGCTGTCCCAGCGCACACCGCCCTGGGTAAATCTTGTCGCCAAAGGTATGCGCAACACCTGCAAACAGCCAGTGGCAGGCAAGAAATCGTTATCAGGGGTTTCAGCGCAAATCCGCGCTTCAATGGCGTGGCCTTGCACCTTCACCTGTTCTTGCGTCAAGGGCAAAGGCTCGCCTGCAGCGATACGAAGTTGCCACTCGACCAAGTCCAAGCCAGTCACCGCTTCGGTGACAGGATGCTCGACCTGCAAGCGGGTATTCATCTCCATGAAGAAAAAATCCATGCTGCGCTCAGACTGCTCAACGATGAACTCCACCGTGCCAGCACCCACATAGTTGACCGCCTTGGCAGCCGCCACCGCCGCCGCACCCATGCGTTGGCGCATCTCCTCGGTCAAGCCAGGTGCGGGCGACTCTTCCAACACCTTTTGATGGCGGCGTTGTACCGAGCAATCGCGCTCGTGCAAATGGATGAGTTGGCCGTGGCTGTCGCCAAACACCTGTATCTCGATGTGCCGCGGACGCTGCACATACTTTTCAATCAGCACCGCGTCGTCGTTGAAACTGTTTTTGGCCTCACGCTGACAAGATGCCAAGGCCTGGTCGAAATCTTCTGAGCGTTGAACGATTCGCATACCTTTGCCGCCGCCGCCCGCACTGGCTTTTATCAACACCGGAAAACCTATGCGCTTGGCTTCGCTGGCCAACAAAACAGGGCTTTGGTCAGCCCCGTGGTAACCAGGCACCAAGGGCACACCGGCTTTTTCCATCAATTGCTTGGAGGCGGCTTTCAAGCCCATGGCATGAATCGACGCCGAGGAGGGGCCAATGAACACCAGGCCCGCTTGCTGGCACGCATTGGCGAAGTCGGCGTTCTCGCTTAAAAAGCCATAGCCAGGGTGGATGGCTTGGGCACCAGTCTGCAGGGCTGCTTGCAAGATACGTTGCCATTTCAAATAGCTGTCTTGGGGCGCATTTCCACCAATGTGCACTGCCTCATCGCAGGCTTGCACATGGGCTGCATTCGCATCTGCGTTCGAGTACACCGCCACGGTGCGAACACCCAAGCGACGAGCGGTGGCGGCGACGCGGCAGGCGATCTCGCCTCGATTGGCAATCAGGATTTTGTGAAACATGGGGCTCAGTAGCGCTTGGCCACTTCTTCCAACATCACCTCGGTTGCACCGCCGCCGATGGCCAGCACACGGGCGTCTCGCCACAGGCGCTCGATGGGGGCTTCGCGCATATAACCCATGCCGCCCCAAAACTGCAGGCAACCGCCCACCACCTCGTTGACCAAGTCGCCGGTCAAGGCTTTGAGCATGGACACCTCTTGCACGATGTCGTGGTCTTGCGTGACCGACCAAGCGCAGTGGTACATGAGTTGTCGTGCGGCGCGGGTTTTGGCGTCGAGCATGGCGATGCGCTGGCGAATGTGTTGCATGTCCCACAGCGCTTTGCCAAAGGCTTGGCGTTGGCGCACATAGTCCAAGGTCAACTCGATGGCGCGTTGGCAGTGGCCGACCGCCATCGCCGCTAAAGCGATGCGCTCGGTTTGCAGGTTGCGCATCAGCGCATAAAAACCTTTGTCTTGCTCACCCAGCAAAGCCTCGGGGCCCAGTCGCACGTTGTCGAGCACCAACTCGGCGGTGTCCGAGCACAGCCAACCGGTTTTGTCCAAAGAGCGGCCCACGCTGAAGCCGGGCGTTCCTTTTTCCACAATGAACATCGACATTTGATGCTTGCCTTCGCCAGTTTTAGCGGCGACGAAGTACACATTGGCATGCACGCCGTTGGTGATGAACATCTTGGTACCGTTGAGCAGCCAGCCGTCGCCGTCGCGCTTGGCGGTGCTTCGCATACCCGACAAATCCGAACCCGCGCCCGGCTCGGTCATGGCGACGGCACTGATGGTGTCGCCCGCGATGATGGGGGGCATGTACTTGGCTTTTTGCGCTGGGGTGCCTGCATGGTGCAAATGCGGACTGGCCATGTCGGTGTGCACCAACACGCTCACGATGAAGCCTGCAAACGTGGACTGCGACAGCGCTTCGGCAAACACCAAATTGGTGAGCGCATCGGCCTCGGCGCCGCCGAAGTCGCTCTCGTACATCAGGCCAAAAAAGCCAGCTTGACCCATTTTGCGCAGCACCTCGCGCGGCACTTTGCCAGCCTTTTCCCATTCCATGCCGAAAGGCTCGACCTCGCGCTCAAGAAAGCGCTGCATTTGGTCGCGCAGGGTTTGGTGTTCGGGCAGGTGGTAGATGTGGTTCATGGCTTTGTATTTGTGTGTTTTATGTGGAGGGAGTCAATGTGGCCATGTGTCTAGGCCACCCAAGATTTGAAGAGCGGAAAAGTCGGCATCACGGTGCAGCAGCACATGGCCGTTGTTCATGCAGTAGCTGGCCAGCAGCACATCGACGGGGCTGTTGACAGTTCGCCCTTTGACGCGCAATTGGCGATAACGGGCTGCGCCCAGTAGCGCGTTATCTGTACCGCCAAGTTCAACCTGCGGCAGTGCACACAACAGTGCTTGTGCATCTCGCATGGCGGGGGTGTCACGAAATCCGCGCATGACTTCAAACAGCACCAAGTCGGCCATGCCAACCTCGACGCTGGCATCTCCCAGGCACTGCGCCAAGGCGGTGCTGGCAGCGCCGTTGTCACCGCGAAAGAAGTCAATCCAGACGCTGGTATCGACCAAAATCATTTGGATTTGCCAACCTTTCGGGACACGCCCTTGGCTTGGTAAGCAGCCTTGGGTTCTTGGACGGTGACTGGCTGTTGCGCCTGCGAACGGGTCCGCGCCCAACCCGCGTCGGTGTCGTCCCATTGCAATTTGCCACGCAAGGCGAGCAAACCGTCATAGGTTTTTCGGCGGCCCACCAAGCGCAAGCCCTCTTCCACAGCTTCGCGCTTGGTTTTGAAGCCGCCTGCGGCCATGGCCGCAGCCATTAAGTCGTCGTCAATATCAATGTTGGTTCGCATGGTCACGGCCTCAATGTGTATGAAATTACAAAATTATACACATTACATGCGAAACACACCAAAGCGTGTCTCTGGAATCGGCGTGTTCAGCGCCGCAGAAAGCCCTAGCGCCAGCACGCGGCGGGTGTCGGCAGGGTCAATCACGCCGTCGTCCCACAGGCGGGCGCTGGCGAAATAGGGGTGAGATTGGTGGGCAAATTGGTCCAACAAAGGTTGCTTGAAGGCGGCCTCTTCGGCGGCGCTCCAACTGCCGCCTTTGGCCTCGATGCCATCGCGGCGCACTGTGGCCAGCACGCTGGCAGCTTGCTCGCCGCCCATGACGCATATGCGGGCGTTGGGCCACATCCACAAAAAACGCGGGTTGAAAGCACGGCCGCACATGCCGTAGTTGCCCGCGCCGTAACTGCCACCAATGATGAAGGTGAACTTGGGCACTTGCGCGGTGGCAACCGCCGTGACCATCTTGGCGCCGTGGCGGGCAATGCCCTCGTTTTCATACTTGCGCCCGACCATGAAGCCGGTGATGTTTTGCAAAAACACCAGCGGGATTTTGCGCTGGCAACACAGCTCAATGAAATGCGCCCCTTTTTGCGCCGACTCGGAAAACAACACGCCGTTGTTGGCGATGATGCCCACCGGCATGCCCTCGACATGGGCAAAACCACACACCAAGGTGGCGCCAAAACGGGGCTTGAACTCGTGCATCTCACTGCCGTCGACGATGCGGGCAATGATTTCACGCACGTCATAGGGCTTTTTGGTGTCAGCGGGAATCACGCCGTACAGCTCTTGCGGGTCGTACAAGGGTGCGCGAGATTCACGCACCGCCAGTTGAATGACTTTTTTGCGGTTCAAGCGGGCCACGGCCTCACGGGCCAGCGCCAAGGCATGGGCGTCGTTGTCGGCCAAATGGTCGGCCACGCCAGACAGGCGGGTGTGCACATCGCCTCCGCCTAAGTCTTCGGCGGAAACAATTTCGCCAATGGCGGCCTTCACCAAGGGCGGGCCGCCCAAGAAGATGGTGCCTTGGTTTTTCACGATGATGGTCTCGTCACTCATGGCAGGCACATAGGCGCCGCCAGCGGTGCAACTGCCCATGACCACCGCGATTTGCGCAATGCCTTGGGCACTCATATTGGCTTGGTTGAAGAAGATGCGGCCAAAGTGCTCTTTGTCGGGGAAGACGTCGTCTTGGTTGGGCAAGTTAGCGCCGCCCGAATCCACTAAATATATACAGGGCAGATTGTTTTGCTGGGCAATCTCTTGCGCCCGCAAATGCTTTTTCACCGTCATGGGGTAATAGGTGCCGCCTTTGACCGTGGCGTCATTGCACACCACCACACAGTCCACGCCGCTCACGCGGCCAATGCCGGCAATCACTCCTGCACAAGGCGCGTCGCCGTTGTACATGCCGTGCGCGGCCAAAGGGCTGAGCTCTAAAAACGGGGTGCCGGGGTCTAGCAAAAGCGCCACCCGCTCGCGGGGGGGGAGCTTGCCACGCGCCAACTGTTTGGCCCGCGCCGCCTCACCGCCACCTAAAGCACTGGCTTGTAACTGGGCACGCAAGTCGGCCACTGCGGCTTGCATGGCCTGCGCATTGGCCACAAAGTCTGCAGCGCGGGGGGACAAAAAAGAGGTGAGAACAGGCATGGCAAGCCGTCAAAGTCAAAGCATCGACTTTAGTTGACGTTGACGTAAACGTCAATCTCGACAACGCACTAACCAATGGCGAAAGCGAAATCAACTTTAATAAATTGTTTTAAGTATTTGATATATATACAAGGGTTGTAAAAATATAACAAATAGCTAAAAATTGTTTTTTTTATAGCTAATTTTGGTATATATTAATCATTAAGTGATTAAAAGGTTTTAATCATTTGTTTCAATTAACACTTAACAACCAAAGGAACTCCCATGAAAGAAGTTAATTCATTACCCGTCAAAGCAAAGCAAGGCGGTTACACCATTGTTGAACTCTCCATCGCGCTGACAGTGATCGCGATTTTGATCGTCGGCGGTTTGTCTGGCGTGAGCGCTTTGCTCACCAGCAGCAAGGCCAACGGGCAAATTGAAGACTCTGGCAAAGCTTTGACCAAACTACAGTCCATACTCACCAGTACCTCGGTTTCTGGACTGACCACCCCATCAGGCATTGGCATGGGTTTGTTTCCCGCCAACCGCATAGTTGGCACCACCGTTACAAACGTTTTGGGCGGCAAAGAGTATGTCAATAGTAATATCACCGCATTAAGCACCGCTAATGGGCTATCTACAGAACTGGCAGCTAACGCAGCCGCTATTTACACCTTAACGGGTATTCCCAAAGCCGTTTGCACAGACGTAGCGGGACCCTTGGCCAGCCTAGCCGCCGCCGCCTATATTTACAACGCCACAGCAGCTGATAGCGGTGCTACCGGCAACTTAATATCAGGCAACCTAATCAAGTCGCCGGGCGGAACTGTTCAAGGCACCGCGATGGGTACTCAGTGCAACCTTGCCAGCACGCTGAACATGTCTTTTGTTTTGCAACCCTGAAGAGCTTGCATGAGACTTCTTGCTTGTTGTCGCGGTTTGCACCTGACAGGTTTGCTGGCAGTGGGTTTGAGCTGGCAAGCCTTTGCGCAGGTCGCGCCTTCTCTGCCGCCGACTCAGATCGCGCCCATTCGCGCCAAACCCGCGAAGTCAATCGGGGTTGGCGGGTCTGCGGCGGCTGAAAGCCCAGCGGCAGGGGGTATCTTTGAAATATCGGTGGAGTTGGCCAAGTCCGTCAAGCCTACCCTACCCAAACCTACTGCCACGCCCAGTGAGCTGCGTCTGCCCGAGGACGAACCTTCGTCAATTTGGTATTTGAAAACCCAAGACCAAACGCTTTACCACAGCATGAGCCGTTGGGCACAAATTGCCAACTGGCAGCTGATGTGGGAAGCCGAACGAGACTTCCCGATTCAAGCGCAAATCAGTATCGAAGGTAGCTTCAAGGCCGCCATTCAGGTGGTGATGAACTCTTTGGCAGGCAGCGACTTTCCCTTGCAAGCGGTGATGAACGACTCCACACGCGTCATCAGCATCATCCGCCACCAAGACCCCTTCATTCGCTGAAACCACCATGACAAAACACGCATTTCGCTCCACCCATGCTTGGGGATTGTGCTGCCTGTTGTTGCTGAGCGGTTGCACCACGTCTAAGTATGAAAACAAGATCGCCTCGTCGCACGCAGACGTAAGCAAGCGCAACGAACAAGCCAATGCCTTGCTTCGCAATTACCCGGGGCCTACGCCCTCGGTGGTTAGCAGCCAAACACCGCGCTTCACCTCGCATTCCATTCCCTTTGACCGCAGCGAAATGCTGCCTAACCATATTGCCACGGTGACCTTGCGGGTACCGGGCAAACACAGCATCAAAACCATCGCCGAATTGATTGAACAGGCGACTGGAATTCCGGTGAATGTAGCCAATGACGCCACCTTGCCTAGCAACATGTTTTTGCCCATCGGCATGGCCCAGCAAACACCAACCGCTGCCACACCCGAGCCCGCTGCTGTTGCAATCCCTGCGGCTAACGCAACCCCAGGGGCTAACGCAACCCCCACCACCGCATTGGAACCCACCGACAAATCCATTTTGGATAAGGTGCAACGCTCTGGTGGCAACCGCCTGAGCGCCAACAACGACCCCGCCACGCAAAATAACATCGAATTGAACTACTCGGGTAGCTTGGCGGGCTTACTCAACCAAGTGGCGCTGCGCTCGGACCTGCGCTGGTCATACGAATCGGGGCGCATCCGCTTTTTCCGCGTGGTGTCGCGCACTATGGCGGTGAAAACCTTGCCTGGGGGACTAAAGCTGTCCTCATCGCTGAGCCTGACCTCCACCGGCGGGGGCTCATCGTCATCGGCCATCAGCAGCGACGTCAACATCTGGACCGGTATCGAGAAAAACCTGGCCAATATGGTGTCTGTTAGCGGCAAGCTGGTGATTGACCCCAATACCGGCACCGTCACTGTGCGTGACGCGTTTCGCAATGTCGAGGCGATTGAACAATATGTCCAAAACCTGAACCAAAACCTGATGCGCCAAGTCTCGATGACGGTAGAGGTCTTGCAGATCACGCTGAGCAACGAATTCCAATCGGGCATCGACTGGAGCTATGTCTCCGAGACCATGCGCATAGGTCAGCTGCAACTCAAAGGACCCACCCCTGTCACCAGCGCAGCCAGCGCCGGTAGCGTCGGCTTGGTATTGCAAAAAAGCGCGAATGTCACCAACCAATTGTTGTTCCAAGCGCTGGAAAAATTCGGTCGGGTCAGCTCGGCCTATTCCACCGTGGTCACCACCGTCAACCGCCAAGCCGTGCCGGTGGGCAGCCAAACCACCCAAAGCTATTTGAAGTCGGTCGCTCCCACCGTCATCAGCTCCGCGTCCGGCACCACTTACGGCCCATCCACCTTGACGCCTGGCGAGATCACGACGGGCTTTACGCTGACGCTGTTGCCCATCTTGCTCGACTCCAACCATGTGCTGGTCGAGTGCGGTTTGTCGCTGAGTGCGCTCAAATCTTTGACCTCGTTCAACTCGGGAACCGGCGCAAACCTGCAAACCATCCAACAGCCCAGCATCGCCAACTTTGGCGTGATGCAGCGTTTGGTAGCCAAGTCCAGCGAAACCATTGTGCTCAGCGGCTATGACCAAGAGGTCTCCAACAGCGAAGGGGTCGATCCCCTGATTCAAAAGGTACCTGGCTCCAGCAAAGGCTCCAAAGAGCGCACCACCACCGTGGTACTCATCACTCCCCGTTTGCAGGACCAATAAAGCCATGAACCAAAACGCTTTATGGGTGAGTTTTGACCAGCACCACTTTGTGCTGGGCATGGAATGGCGCCTGCTGCAGCCGGCCGAGAAACTGTTGCAATCCACCTTGTCGCAAATGCGGCGCGAAGGCATGCAGTGGTATGCAGCCAGCGGTTTGCAAGATGTGGTGGGCATGTGCAGTGGTATTGCCAAAGCCCGTAAAACCATGCACTCGGCGGCCTTGCATTTGGCCAGTCAGTGGAGCAATGGCGGCATAGAGTTGTTTGTGTTTGGCATGGCCGAGCAGCGTGTGGCTGTGGTGGCACTTAATGACCATCGTCCCTTGCCCGGGTTTGACTTCATCGGCACATTGGCTGAGGCGCAAGAACTGATTGAAGAGTTCGAGGCCATCCAACAAAGCGAGGTGGTGCGACGCGTGGGTGACTTGGGGTTGCTGGACAACGAAGAACGCATCAGTGCCCAAACCGTCTTCGACCAACCCAACGCTGAATCGCGCCTGAAGAAAATACCGAGCTTGCGAAAACTCATGATGATGGGCGCAGGCTTGGTATTGATACTGGGCTGCTTGGGCGGTTTTTATTACTGGCAGGAGCAAGAGCGTGCAACTACCTTAGCCAATATGCCTGCCCCTTTGGCCCCCAACATTGGCCCCAACATCGACCCCAATACTGAATACAACCAGCAGGCGGTGCAGCAGGTACAGGCCTTGTCAAAGCAAGGTCAAACCTTGTACCAAGCATGGGTGCAACTGAGTAAACAGTTGCCGCTTGCACACCAAGGCTGGGTGCTGACCCAGGTTGAGTGCAAAGCCGAGGTTTGCACCGCCGACTGGAATCGCATGTACGGCAGCGTGGACGACTTTTTTGCCCAATTGCCAGTACGCACCAGCATGACGCAACACCTGTCAGTGGACAAAGATGCGCTTACCCACGTCCTGCAAACCAGCCACCCCACGCCGCCCAAAGAGACCCATCGCAGCTATGAAAAAACGGCCGACTTGCCACAGGCAGAAGAAGGGTTTCGCGGCGTGTCTTCATGGCTGCAAGACCTGAGCCTGTTTGGGGCTCGAAATCTGCTGGTGGGAAAACCGCAAATCTGGGCGTCGGGCGCCGATGCCGCCGCCTTGAATCAGCCCTTGCTGCAAGGCACTTGGACAGCGGAACTGCCCCTGACCTTAACAAGCGACTTGGAGATACCCCCCTACGCCACAGTTAGGCTGTTCAAAACCAACTTAGGTGATACGTACCAGTTAACCGGAGACTACTATGTCCGCTCTGACGCCATCAAATAAGGCCTTGCTGATTGGTCTGTGCAGCATGTGTTTGGGCGCAACCTATGCCCAAACACAGAATGTACAAACCTTGGGTGACATGATCAACCAAGCCAAGCGTAAGCAAGAACTCTCTATGAACGCGATGTCCGACCCCCAGTCAACAGGCGCTTCGAAAAGACGAGCACCTGTTGAGCCTTTTGGGATTCTGCCCCCGCCCAACAATCCCCCTTTATTGTGGACGCTCACAGGTGTTAACAACCAATTGGTGGCCGAGGTGATTTACCAAGAATCGGTGCATGTATTGCGCTTGTCAGACGGCGACCGCGAGATTGGTCCATGGCGAATCGAGCGCTTTAGCCCCAACGGTTTGTATCTGGTATCCAGTGACCCCAGAGACAACAACAAGAAAAAGGGCTTGTTTTTGGCAGCGCCCATGCCCGGCACCTCCCTAGATCAATATAGCTCGAGTCTGCCCACCACAGCTACGTCACCTACTGGCAAGCAGCGCAGTCCCAGTCGATCGGAGCTGGCCGTGGTGGAAGACCTCACCGATAACGTGCTCGCCCAAATGCTTCAAGAAGCCAATATCAATCGCCAACCACCTTCGACGCGCTTACCACCGAAAAACATCAAATGAAGCCCCACGCCACCGTCGACAACAACAGTGCTAAACCATCTCTGCTCAGCGGCGAGCCGGTGATGGTCAAGCGCAACCACATCGACGACTACACGCAGATCCCCGCCTTCAAGAACGTGCTCTCGCATGGTGACAAACCGCTGCTCGCCATCCCCAAGAGCCAACTGGCCTGCATGATGGCGCTGGGCACTGACAATGGCCGCTTCATCGTGCTGTGCCTGCCCAGCGAATACCGCAGCACGGGCTGGTTCAACCTGATCGAGCAAGGTAAGCGATTGAAGTTGAGCTTTGGCGGCGCGTATACCTGTGCGCCTGATGTTTTGCAAACGGTGATGCAAGAGCATGTGTACGAAAAGGAGGCACTCAAGGCCCAAGAAGTCCAAGCGCAAGAGCGCGAAACCATGGCCAAAATCATCCAAGATTCTGCGCCGCTGGGCTGGCTTAGTGGCATCGTGGCGCATTGCTTGCAACTGGGCAGCAGCGATATTCATTTTGAAGTGCGTGGCGACATCACCTTGCTGCGGGTACGCTTGGATGGTTTGATGCGCTTGGTCAAGCACCTGCCTTCGCGCATGGTCATCAGCGGCATTTCAGCCGGCTATACCGTGTTGTCGCAATCGGGTTCTAGCTCAGAGGTGGCCTTCAACGCAGGCCTGCCTCAATCGACCATGATTCCCATGGAAGTGCATGGGCAAAAGCTGCAACTGCGCTACCAAAGCCACCCCAGCGTGGGCGGCTTTGATGTGACGATTCGCATCTTGCGCACCGGTACGGTCAACCACGCCGATTTGCCGCAAATCGACAAACTGGGCTACACCCCATGGCAAATCGAGCAGCTGCGTGAAACCACCCAATCGGCTTGGGGCGGCGTGTTCGTCGCAGGTATCACAGGTTCGGGCAAAACCACCACGCTGACGGCGCTGTTGTCTATGCTGGCCTCGCAAGGGCAGCGCAAGATCATCTCGATTGAAGACCCGGTGGAATACATCGTGCCGGGGGTTTCTCACTTTTCCATACAACGCCAAGCCAAGGGCAATAACCAAAACCCCTTCGAGGCGGCCATGATGGCTTTTTTGCGTATGGACCCCGATGCGGGCATGTTTGGCGAAATCCGTGACCGCGTCTCGGGGCAGATGGCCCATGCCGCTATCCAAACCGGCCACAAACTCTTGACCACGGTGCACGCCACCTCAGCGCTGGGCATTGTGGCGCGGCTCACCTCACAGCACATTGGCTTGCTACGCGAAGACGTGTGCAATGCCGAATTTTTATCCTTGCTGGTCTACCAAGTGCTCATGCCGCTTAACTGCGAGCACTGCAAAGTTCCTGCCATTTCAGCCTTACCTGTGCAAAGTTTGGTGGAATATGAAAAATACTTTGGCCTGGATGTGGCCCAACTGCGCTGCGCCAGTGACATGGGCTGTTCGCACTGTCAAGTGCCTGGCTTGGATGCTGCGCACCACGACCATTCGGGCGTCAAGGGTGTGAAGGTGTGCGCCGAAGTCATACCCTTGGACAACGTCTTGCTGGGCTTGCTACACCAAGGAAATGACTTTGCCGCCCGCAACCACTGGCTGGGCTTGCGCCAAGCGGCATTTGACCAAGAGAACATGCTGGGCAAAGAGGCGTGGGGCCATGCCTTGTACGACATGTCGAAAGGTGTCATCGACCCCTATCACTTCGAGCGCACCTTTGGCTCACCTGCGGTGATTGCACGCACACGCCAACTGGCGGTCATGCGGGGTGCCGCATGAAGCAGTTATTGATGTCCATTCCCGTTTGGTTTGCCAAGCGCGATTTGCATGAGCGTCGCGCAGATTTTTATTACGACTTGGCTTCCACCTTGAAAGACCACGTACCCTTGTTCACCACGATTCGCAAGCTCGAGTCGCGAGCACAGCAACGTACACCTCTGAGCGCCCCCATGTACCTGCAGATGCTCAAAGGCTTGGAGGGTGGGTCGCTGTCTGAAGCGCTGCGCGGCATTGCCTCGACCACGGAATTGACCATGATCGACGCCACCCAGGCTGCAGGCGACGCCACCATGGCCGATGGTCTGATGTTTTTGGCTGAAACCGTTCATAAAACCGACGCCATGTCAGTGTCCATGCGAAAGGCTGTGACCTACCCCATTGTTTTATTGCTGATGTTTGCATCTTTGCTAACGGGGTTTTCTCTCAACGCGGTGCCCATCTTGACGCAGCTCTCGCCACCTAGCAACTGGCCACCCATGGGCCAAGGTTTGTACGCAGTGTCAAAGTTCATCACCGATTACGGCATTTACATAGGCCTGATTGCAGCCGTATTTTTTGCAACACTGTTTTACAGCCTACCGCGATGGACGGGACGGGTGCGCAAGCAATTAGATAAGTGGTTACCACTGAACTTGTACCGCGACTACGCCAGCTCGATGATGATGATTTCGCTGGCCTCGCTGATGCGCTCGGGTATTTCGCTTCGCTCGTCGCTGGAGCGCACATATAAAAACAGTTCGCCGTGGGGCAAATGGCATATACGCCAAATCTTGATCAACCTATCTAAGCCCAGCAACGGCACCTTTGGCCAAGCCTTTTCTACCGGCTTGTTTGACCAAGAAATGGAAGACCGCATCCAAGACGCGTCTGAACGCAGCAACCCGATTGAGTCGTTTATTCACATTGGTGTGGGCTCGATCGATCGCATGATTTTGCGAATCGAAAAGCGTGCCAAGCAACTCAACAACATGATGATGATGATCTGCGGCGTGCTGCTGGCCAGCATGATGGTGGCGTTTTTCTCCACCACCATGTCCCTTCAATCAGGCATTCGTAACCCCGTCCCTGGAGTATTGAAATGACCCCCAACCCAATCGCCATCGCCATGGTGAGCTCTTGCGTTATTTCGAATGGCCTTGAGCCTCGAGGAGCGCAGCGTCGTGCTGTCAAAACACATCAAACCGGCTTTAGCTTGCTAGAAATCAGCGTGGTCATTGCCTTGGCCGCCATGGTGTCAATTGGTTATTTGTACAACCAAAGCAGAGAAAATGAAATCAACGTGGCAAAAGCCCAAGCCGGCTATTTCCTCACCCTCAATGATGCTGTGGGCAACTACATGCTTCAAAACTACACTTACTTAAAAAGCGATCAACTAATTCCCATTGAGTGCTCAGAGCTTAAATTAAGTGCAGGTGACAAACCTACACAAGGCCCAATACCAAATTGCACATTTAGAGACGGCCCTTATGTAGGGAATAAGAGCCCCAAAAATGTGATGCAACCCACCCTGGCCGATTTGAAAGCGCAAGGAGTATTAGATCAGAGTTTTGATAACAGTTTTTTATGGAAAACCGTCCCAATCTCTACTTCTCAGTCCAATAACCCCCTCAACGTCTATAACCCAAATGGAATAGAACCCGTGGGGTATGCCATACGCATTGAACGCTGGTGCAACGGAAAACTCGCTACCAACAACAATATTTGTGCCGTAGATCAGTTCAAAAGCTTGATCATCAATACACAGCCTTTTGCTGATGACGATAAGAGCAGTTTCTTCAGATTGTCACGCTTTGAAAAACTCAACCTAGCGATTACCTCCATAGGCAGTGATGGTTTCATGTCTTTAGATAGAAGCATGGACAACGACAGCAGTGGCAAGTTGTGGAGTGTGGGCAAGAAAACTTTTTTAGAAAACCCTATTAAAGATAAAAAAAACCCATCCACCCCAGGCATTGAGGGTGTTTTGGCAGTACAAAACGCCGTTAATTGGACCTGCAAAGCCCAATCACTTTGACAACCGAATCCCACCACACCCTACAAGGAGAATTCAAATGCTCAGATTGATACGCTTGATCAAGACCGTCTGCTTGATCTCTGTGCTTTGTTTGGGCATCAATACCGCATATGCAACCAATTGCCCACACACCGTAGACATCTATTTAACGGACAACAACAACCCGACTGTGCCGAAAACAACCCTGCGCAACCTAATACTCCCCAAGGGGCCCGTCAATCTGACGGGCATGATGTTATTCAATATAGCTGTCTATGGGCCCTCTGGTGGAGACTCTTGCATTGTGACTTTTGATGTGCCAGGTGGCCAGCGCAACATTGGCGCGGGTCTCACCTTGGGTTGGGAAAATATGTACTTCAATGTCAGCCCTAACAATACCCCCCAATATCAGAGTTTCCCAACTGATAACAGTTTCAAGCGCGGAAGATGTGGCCAACAATACCCCATACCACAGACCAGAGGCAATTCCTACAAATGGAATGCAAATTGGGCCGATATTGCCTACGGCACCCGCTCAACCCGCTACGCGGCCTACGAAACTTGGATGTGCAGCCCAGATACATTTTGGGTGCCCTTCAACATCACCGGCACCTATACCGGTGAAACCATCTCATTAAAACCCTATTCTTCTTCGGTAGGTGGTACGAGTAATCCCACATACAGACCAGCTGGTTGGTATGCCATCGCTGCCGGTGAACTTTCCAGTCGATTTAACCCCACTTCAGCATTTTGGGACAACATCAGTACCGTGGCTCCATTGGTGTTGACAGGCGCCGGAAGTTGTACACAAAGCATTTCTACAGCCCCGCAAAATTCCAATTTCTACTTCACCCAATCCAACCTGAAAACAGGTGACAGTATTGAATTAGCGAATTTCTATACAAGCCAAGAATTTAGAAATTGCAATTTCTTGCCAACTGACCAAATGGTTTTCTACAGGAGGAAGTTGTATTCAGGGATAGTAGGGGTTAGCGAAAAATTTTTTGTGAGATCTAACTCTTATTCTGGCAACGGTTTGTCATTCCAAACGATTTATAAATTCAGGTGCACAAATTGCGGCCCAACACCACAAGATGAAAATATTGAAATGCACATCACCCAGACCTTGTCCGGACTGACCAGCAACAATACCGCATGCGGTATAACAGGCAGGATAGTTGTACCTAATATATACGCAAACAACTTAACGAATTGCACCAGCTTGAAGTTGCTCTCCGAGGTCAAGTTTGTGCAAACGGGTAACTTGCTTAACAAAACAGTGAATCCTAATGCTCAAACGTCATTGCCTGTTTACCCATTCTCCTACGCTGATATTGGGTATGTGTCCTGGGCAATCAAGACAACAACTCTCTTTACCGATAGCACATCGTATAAAGCTTTGGCTAAATCGGATATCACATTAGGCGCACCCGCCTACCAAGCCCCCAACGCTTGCGCTGCGTTGGACACCGAGCGTTTTAACCAAAGCAAGGATATTTCAGTAGAAGGTAAATACATCGTTCTACCCACCACACCTGAAACCTTAGCTTCATGGGAAACCACCACCAAGGCCACTGGTTGTGCTTTTGACACCACAAAATCAGTCTCTGCTTCGCCAAGCATTACCAACAAGACCCTTATAAAGAAATCCTCGATAAAGACAGAGAATAAACTCGTTAGCCAATATCAGTTTGAATGCACTACCTGTGGCACTAATGTGCAAACGAAATATGAAAACATCATCTTCCAAGTGACCCAAACCTTATCAGCCGAAAACAAAAATCTAACTGCACCAAAATGTTCGGCAACAATGTCATCAGCTTCAAAGTTCACGATAGGCAATCTACAAAATTGCGATACCCTCATCTTGAATGAAAAATTTGAAATATTGCAAACCGCTCCGATGGTCGGGGGAGGGCAAGAAGGCTATAAATTTTTATCTAATCAATTAATAGCAACTGATTTTTCTGTCCCCCAAACCAATAATACAACTCCCCCCCCTATTTCATCCAATGAGCAAAATATTGCGGTGAACCCCACTTTGGGTGGCGGGTGCGTACCGACTCTGAAAAGCACCATAAAGCGCAAGCGGGACTGATGCTAATTTGCACCACTCAAATTTCAGCGGTAACTGACGTAAAACTATGTTCACCACCAACACCTCTTTGGCTCATCTGAGTACAGCCCTCATCCAGGAAGGTCTGCGGTTTACCGCCGATGACTTAGTGCATCTGCCGCACTTGGGCATGTGTACCAAACTGGCGTATCGCCATGTGTGGTGCCGTGTACACGATACAGCGTTGCTCACCCACCCTTTGTCGCAAAACGAGTTTTTAGTGATGCTGGCTACCGATGCCAGCTACCCGCCCACCGACATCAGACAAACCCTGTCCATGATGCTCAACCAGTTATTGGTATTGCGTGTGGAAGACTGGGAAACCACCCCCGACAAAGACATCTGGCTACGCTGCGCGGTGCTGGGCAGCTTTAACCAAGCACTCAACCCCGATGCTCCTTGGATCTTCACCAGCCAAATCAGTTTGAGCAAACCGGCCACTGCGTTTCGTTTGTACGCGCCCTCACCTAAGGTGCTGCAAAACTTGGTTAACGGTACGCTCAATCCTCAGGGTGTGCTGGATTTCGGGCGTCTTCGCTACAACGAACAAAGTGATTGGAGCAAACACGCCGTACCCACGCGAATTGCCATGCAAGACATGCTGTCCAAGCGTACCGCCATGCTGGGGAAAACACGTTTGGGCAAATCGAATGTCGTCAAGCTTGTCGCTCAAGGCATGTTGGACTTCACCCGCCAAACCCAAAATGTGGGCCAACTGCTGTTTGACGTGAGCGGCGAATACTCCAACACCAACCCGCCAGAGGGTGAGATCACCTTGGCCTCGCATAACCCTGGGCGCTGCATCGCTTATTTTTTAACGCAACGACAAGGCAACACCAACGGCAAACTGTTGCGTTTTAACTTTTTTCAAGCCCCCGATCAAACCTTGGAGGTTTTTAAAGAGTTGCTGCCCCAATCGGTAGCCGAATCTGACCTGATGCGCAGCATGTTGACATGCCGCATACCCAGCCTGACGCCTATGCCGCAAGACAACGAAGCGACGCGTCACCATCACTTGCGTAAGGTGATGTGGCTGTGGGCAGTGCTTGATGCGGCAGGGTTTGCCTTCGACAACGAACGCATACGCCTATGGCTTGTTGCGTTGGGCTATGCCGCACCTTTCAACCCTGGCTTTGCCGTGGGTTTGCGCCAAGCGGCGTACCAAGCCATTCTTAACCGCCCGGCTCCTGCGCCCCCTAGCAACATGGTCACCTTGCTAAGCGAGCTCAACACCGTGGCGCGGTTTCGCATGACCTACACCAATGACCCCAACCTGATGCACAACAATCGACCCTTGTTTGACAGTGAAGAAGACCTGTTGATGCAGTTTTTATGCGCCGAAGGTGGACAAGGTCCTTACCAATTACGAACGTGTTTGCCCTATCACAGCCCCAGCGCCGAAGACTTCACGTCGCACATCTTGTCAGCCCTGGACCAGGGACATACGGTGATCATTGACGTGAGCAATTCCCCCGACCGAGTGGTGCGCTACTTCGCCCAAAAACTGAGCTTGGCGATATTTGCAGCGCAAGAACACAAGTTCAAATTGAATACCTTGACAGGTCGTTATGTGCAACTTTATTTTGAAGAAGCGCACACCATCTTTCCCTTGCAAGACACAGTTATGACAAATGTGTATGCTCGTTTTGCCAAAGAGGGCGCAAAGTTTCATATCGGCATTGCCTATGCCACCCAGTCGCCCAGCACCATCAATCCCGATTTATTGACGCAAACCGAAAACTTTTTTATTGGCCACTTATCGAGTCAAAAAGAAGTGGACTGTCTGTGTGAGTTGCAAGTGGCGTTTCAGGGTTGTGAAAACGCCATCCGCTTTAATCGCACACCTGGCTTAATGCAGGTACTGACCCAATCGCACCGCTATGTGGTACCTATGCAAGCCAATTTGTACGAAGGCAAAAATTTGCTGATGTCGTAACTGAAGCATGGTTTTGATCGCCCAGCCATGAATTAAACCAACGCCAAGGCCATGGCAGTACCTTCACCTCCACCGATACACAAAGTAGCCAATCCCTTTTTCAAACCCTTGGCTTTCAAAGCATGCAACAAGGTGACGATGATGCGAGCACCCGATGCCCCAATGGGATGACCCAAGGCACAGGCGCCGCCGTTGATGTTCACAATGTCGTGAGGGACTTTGAGTTCGTGCATCAGTGCCATGGGGACCACGGCAAAAGCTTCATTGACTTCCCAAAGATCGACGTCACTCACCTTCCAACCCGCACGGGCCAAGGCTTGCTGGGTAGCACCCACGGGGGCGGTGGTGAACCACTCGGGCGCTTGCGCAAACGTGGCGTGGCTAACAATGCGGGCCAAAGGCGTGCAGCCCAATTTTGCTGCGGTGCTTTCGCGCATCATGACCAAGGCCGCAGCGCCGTCGTTAATTGATGAACTGGACGCAGCGGTGATGGTGCCGTCTTTTTTGAAGGCGGGTTTCAAAGTTTTGACTTTGTCGAGTTTGACTTTGCCAGGGCCTTCATCGATGCTGATGATGCGCTCACCAGCGCGGTCTTTCACGGTGACAGGCATGATTTCAGCGGTAAAAGCGCCCGACGCGCTGGCGTCCTTGGCCCGCTGTACGCTGGTCATCGCAAAGTGGTCTTGCGCGTCGCGGCTGAAGTTGTATTTGGCAGCGCAGTCTTCACCGAAGGTGCCCATGGAGCGACCGGCTTCATAAGCGTCTTCCAAGCCATCGAGCATCATGTGGTCGTAAATTTTGTCGTGGCCCATGCGGTAGCCGCCACGGCCTTTTAACATCAGGTAAGGCGCATTGGTCATGCTTTCCATGCCACCGGCAATCATCACGTCTTGACTGCCTGCGCTCAATATGTCGTGGGCAAACATGGCGGCTCGCATACCCGAGCCACACATTTTTGACAGTGTTACTGCACCTGCACTAGAGGGCAAACCGCCCTTGAAAGCCGCTTGACGTGCAGGCGCTTGTCCTTGACCGGCCATCAAACAATTGCCAAACAACACCTCGGTCACTGCATCGGGCGAAATGCCAGCGCGTTGCACGGCGGCGGCAATGGCCACACCGCCCAAGTCGTGTGCCGATAGGGCTGAAAAATCCCCTTGAAAACTGCCCATGGGGGTACGGGCGGCGCTGACGATAACTATGGGGTCTGACATGAAATGCTCCTGAATAAAAAACTAAAGGGAAGCGCCTAAAGCAGCGCGTTGGATTTGAAAGCGTTTATCGGCCTCGTAGGGAAACACATCGTGCACATGGCCATCGCTGATTTTTTCCTTATGGCCTTGCCAAAAACTGGCGTCGAGTAAATCGGCATGGTGCTTCATGAACACTTCGCGAACACTGGGGTTGCCCAGCAAAAACGGTCCAAAGGTTTCGGGAAAGACGTCATGGGGGCCGACGTGGTACCAAATTTCGCCAGACATTTCGTCTTCTTCGTTGCGCGGTGCTGGCACACGGCGAAAGTTGCAATCGGTGATGTATTCGATTTCATCGTAGTCGTAGAAAACCACTTTGCCGTGGCGTGTGACGCCAAAGTTTTTCCACAACATATCGCCCGGGAAAATATTGGCTGCCACCAAGTCTTTGATGGCGTTGCCATATTCCACAACAGCTCTCTCCATTTGACTTTTGGCCCGCACATCGTCCAAGCCTGCGTCAAACGCCTCTTGTAAATAAATGTTCAAAGGAATCATGCGCCGCTCAATATAGGCGTGCTTGATAACCACCTCTTCTTGGCCAGTGTCAGCGCGGCGGTTGATCTCAATTTGGCTGGGTGCAAATTTTTGAATTTCGGCAATCAACTCGTCTTCAAAACGCTCACGTGGAAACGCCACATTGCTGTACTCCAAGGTGTCAGCCATGCGTCCCACGCGGTCGTGTTGTTTCACCAATAAGTACTTGCCCTGAATTTGCTCACGAGAGGTGTCTTTTTGCGGCGGGTAAAAGTCTTTGATGACCTTGAATACAAATGGGAATGAAGGTTGATCAAAGACCAACATGACCATGCCCTTGATGCCAGGGGCAATGCGAAATTTATCTGTGCTGTGACGTTGGTGATAAAGAAGATCACGGTAGAACAAGGTCTTGCCCTGCTTGGCCAAACCTAAGGCGTTGTAGATTTCCGCACGTGGTTTACGCGGCATCATGCTGCGCAAAAACTGCACATACGCAGAGGGCACATCCATGTCCACCATGAAGTAAGCCCGCGCAAAGCTGAACAAAATCAGCAAATCTTCTTCGCCAAACAAAGCCGCATCGATCACCAACTGGCCGCTGTCGTTGTGCAAAATCGGCAGCGCAAAAGGGATTTCTTGAAAGCCGTTGATGACCTTGCCCACCACATACGCGCCCTTGTTGCGAAAGAACAGGCTAGAGAGAACCTGCACCTGAAAGTTGGCGCGATGCTTAGCTTGGCCCAAGCGCTGTCTCACGTTGCGCAAAATATCGTCAGCGTCGCGCTCTAAATTTTCAAACGGGCACTGCAAGTCAAAGTGACGAACCATGCGCAAAATGACATCATGTAAATTGTTCTCGCTGGGGTACCACGCTTTGTAGGTGGGCTTAGCATCGGGTTCGGAGTTTTCGATGTACTCGGTGCTGACCGCAGGACGCACAAAAATAAAGTCGTTTTGAAAATAACTGCGGTCCAATATTTTGGTGGTCACAGAGTTGAAAAAGGTTTCTGCCAACTCAGGCTGAAAGTGGTCTACCAGTAAGCCGATGTAGTGAAGTTTCACCTGTTGCCATACCTCGCTGGCTTGCTCACCTGCTTTGTATTCGGTTTCTAGTCGACTCGAGCACTCCTTGACCCGCAAATCATAAAACTCAATTCTGTCTCGTTGTGCGCGTTGTTGTCCATGCCAGTCTTGGTTTTCATAGCGGTGCTTGGCCTGAGCAGACTCGGTACGAAACAAGTCGTAATGGCGATTGAATCCGTCCATCATGGCTTGGGCGATGTCGTAAGCCAAAGCTGAATCAAGTCGTTGCGCGTTCATGGGTGTTGCCTATCCAGCGATTTGTCGTGGATAGCGCTTAAATGCGTTGCGAAACACATCAACCACTTCTGCCGAGTGGCTCATGCTGACATGCAGGTCTTTGAGCAAGCCATCGCTCAAGCCATAAATCAAACCATGGACTTGTATTTTTTGTCCCCGCGCCCAAGCGTCTTGCATCACATTCGACAAAGCAACGTTGCCCACTTGCTCTAAGACATTCATTTCACACAACACATCTTCAAGTTCGGCTTGCGGCAAATGGTTCAGGCGTTGGCGATGACGCAAGCGCACATCTTGCACATGGCGCAACCAGTTATCGACCAAGCCAATGCGTGTACCTCTAGCGGCTGCAATCACGCCGCCACATCCGTAATGCCCCACCACCATAATGTGCTCGACCCGCAAATGCTCCACAGCAAATTGAATGACCGACAAAGCATTCAAGTCCGAAGGCACCACCACATTGGCCACATTGCGATGCACGAACACTTCGCCAGGGTCGAGGCCGACAATTTCGTTGGCGGGTACGCGGCTGTCTGAGCATCCAATCCACAGATATTTAGGCGACTGCTGTTGGGCCAGTTTTTGAAAAAAACCTGGCCGCTCTTTGGACATGCGGTCTGCCCAGTCGCGGTTGTTGGCAAAAAGACTGTTCAGAGATTCAGACATAGACAGAGGTGATCATTCAGTGATAACAGATTGAGGTGAGCGTTTGCTTTTGGCGTTGTGTTTGTTCAGCAAAGCCTTGGCTTCGCGCTCATGTTGTTTGACTTCATCCAGATTGGCTTGGATTTCTTCCAACTGAGACTCTAACTGTTGTCGATGACTGGCTAAAACTTCGACAAATTTTTCTAATTGGGGCGCTGTGTCTCTGGGGCTGTCATACATGTCAATGATGTCTTTGGCCTGCGTCAAGGATAAACCCAAGCGCTTGGCTCGCAATGTCAAGCGCAGCCTTGCTCTTTCACGAGCGCTGTACATGCGGTTGCGTCCACCCGGGCCATGGCGTTCGGGGCGCAACAAACCCATGTCTTCGTAAAAACGAATGGCTCGAGTTGTCAAATCGAACTCTTTGGCCAATTCGCGGATGGTGTAGAGGGTCGCCATGTAGACAGTTTACGTTTACGTAAACGTCAATTATGAAGCAAAATCCTCACAACATGAATGCCGACGAAAAAGAACTTGACTATCCTTTGGGGGAACATTTGCCCCAGCCTGGCGCAATGACCGAGGTGGCCCCTGGCGTTTATTGGCTGCGCATGTTTTTGCCCTTTGCGCTGGACCATATCAATCTGTGGCTGCTGCGCGATGTGTATGAAGGGCGTGAAGGTTGGGCGATTGTGGATTGTTGCCTCGACCAAGCCAGTTCAAGGGAACAATGGCAGTCTATTTTCGACCACAGCCTTGAGGGGCTACCGGTGCTGCGTGTATTTGTCACGCATTTGCACCCCGATCACTTGGGGCTTGCGCATTGGCTTTGTGATTATTGGAAAGTGCCGTTGTGGATCAGTGCCACTGACTTTCACACCGCACACACTTTAATTCACCCGTCTAACCCGCTACAAGCCGATCAAGCCGTGACGTTTTTACAGTTGCATGGTGTCACTGATGAACAAGTGCTGAAAGCTGTCACAAAACGCAATTTTCAGTTTGCCCACATGGTGCCAGCGCTACCCAAGCAATTTATACGTTTGCATGACGGCTTGTCAGTCATGATTGGGGGCAAGCGCTGGCGTTGCATTAGCGGCTATGGCCATGCGCCAGAACACATTGCGCTTTACTGCGAGTCTGTGAACGTGCTGATCAGTGGTGACATGGTGTTGCCACGCATTTCTACCAACATCAGCGTGTACGATTCTGAGCCAATGTCGAACCCTCTGCAATTATTTTTGGATTCGCTGAAAAAATTTGAGGCATTGCCAGCCAACTGCTTGTGCCTGCCCTCGCACGGAAAACCATTCCGTGGCCTACATATACGCATTGGGCAACTGGTACGTCACCATGATGAGCGACTGCAAGAGTTGCGTGAGGCTTGCGCACAGAATGCCATCAACGCTGTCGAGGCCATGGCAGTATTGTTCAAGCGTGAGTTAGATGGTCATCAAACCACCTTTGCGCTGGGCGAGTCACTCGCCCATTTGCATTGGCTTTGGTACCGAGGTGAGTTAGAGCGTGTCGCAGGCGATGTGGTGCGGTTCAAACCCACTGGGGCAAAACTTCCTCATTGAGCGCATTGCGTCGCAGCTGGTAATCGGGTACCAGCGAACCCACTGTCTCCCAGAACTGCGGGCTGTGGTTCATCACACGTAAATGGCTGAGTTCATGCACCACTACATAGTCAATCACGTCTTGCTTGAAATGAATCAGGCGCCAATTCAAACGGATGCTACCGTCAGCCGACGCTGTGCCCCAGCGCGAACTGGCATTGCTGAGTGACAAGCGCTTCCACTTCACACCCAATTGCGGCGCGAAATGATCAAGACGCTGCGTGAAATTGAGCTTGGCTTGTTGCATCAACCAAGCTTGTACAGCATCACGGATTTGCCCGGGTTGCGCATGAAGCGAAAGAGGTACCTGCAAATACTTGGCTACAGCACCTTGATTGCTGATAGTTGGGGATTGATGCTCGGGGTCTAAACGAACCAACCATTGCTCTCCCAGAAAAGGCAATGAGGCGCCGTCACGCCATTCGATGATGGTGTGGCGCATTTGTTTTTGGCGCTCTTGTGACTCTTGCAGCTTGCGCAAAATCCATGCGCTTTTTTCGTGCAATACCGCTTCCACGCTGGCAACCGTCGCCCAACGTGGGGCACGCACTTCCAATCCGTCAGCGCCCACCGACATGCCGATGGTTTTGCGTTTGACCCGCTGAAATGCATAAGCGATGGTCGTTTGCTGCAGTTGTATTTGTCGACTCGCCAATGGATGCACAAAGGCGCATGAACTGAATGCTTTGGAAACCAAAGACACAGGAGCAGGAATGGGCTCATCTTGGACGCTATGACCACCCAGCCAATCAAGTGCAAGCTGAACAAATGCAGTCATCGTTTAGGCTGTAGCAATTGCATATGCTTCGGGGTCGAGGCGGTGCATTTCACTCTCTATCCAATGCTCCACCTGCTGCATCATTTCTTCAGGTTGGCGGCCTGTGCTTTCAATCATGGGGCCAATGGACACCGTTACAGTGCCGGGGTGTTTGATCAAGGCCTTGCGTGGCCAGCATCGAGCAGAATTAACGGCGACGGGTATGACTGGCACACCTGCTTCAATCGCCAAACGCGTACCACCGGCTTTGTAGGTTCCGGCTTGACCACGTTCTATGCGCGTCCCCTCAGGAAACATGATGACCCAAATGCCTCTGCCCAGTAAATCGCGCCCTTGCGAGACAACTTTTTGAAAAGCTTGGCTGCGCAATTTACGGTCAATATGAATCATGTCTAAGCGGCCAATGCCCCAACCAAAAAATGGTACATAGAGCAATTCTTTTTTGAACACATAGGCCAAGTCACTGGGCATGATCACGGGCATTAAAAATGTTTCATAGGTGGATTGGTGCTTGACCAACAAGATAGCTGGTTGTCCAGCCGCAGGCAAATTTTCAAGACCGAGTAATTCATGGCGTATGCCCAAAATGTGTTTGGCCCCGCCAATTGCAAGCGACAACCAAAATACAGCCATGCGGTACAAGCGATGGCTACTTACTTGCAATGCCGCTGCCGTCAACATCGCAAAAGCCACCGGAATGACGGTGACCAACATCCACAGCATATGCAGCAATGAGCGAAGCAAAGCCATCAAGCAGACTCTGTCGATGCGTCGGCTGAATTTTTTGCCAAGGTTTGCTGTATCAACCAGTCGGCGAAGGCGGCTAAATCGGCGTGAATACGTGTTTGCGCAGGAAATGTGTCTGGCAAGGCTTGATCTGCAAACTGTTCGCCTTTTCCAGTCAACACCAAATGCGGGATGCAGCCGCTGGCCGAAGCTGCTTGTGCATCGCGTAAGGAGTCACCCACTGCGTGAACCTCTTTGAGATCAGCGCCAAAGCGTTCGCCAATTTGCTCGAACAAGCCAGGCAGCGGTTTTCTGCATTGGCAGTGTTCATCCGGCGTGTGTGGACAATAAAAAATAGCATCCACTCGTCCACCTGCCTTGGCCAAAGCCTTATTCATTTTGTCGTGCATCTGATTCAATGTGGCGACATCAAACAAGCCCCGCCCCAAGCCTGATTGGTTGGAGGCGATAACCACCCGCCAGCCTGCATGGTTGAGTTTGGCAATGGCGTCAATTGCACCAGGCAGTGCAACCCACTCATCAGCTGACTTGATGTAGTCATCGCTGTCATGGTTCACCGTGCCATCTCTGTCCAAAATTACAAGCGGGGTGTGCATGTGTTTGCCTTGTCAGTTTGCCAAACGAGATAAGTCCGCGACGCGGTTCAAGCTGACGTGGAGTTGGTTCAAAAGGCCCAAACGATTTCGACGAATATCTTCATTGGGATCATTAACCATGACATCGTTGAAAAATGCGTCGACCGGTTCGCGCAGTGCTGCCAAAGCCTTCAAGGAGTCGGTGTAGTTTTTTTGTGCGTAGAAAGTATCGGCTTGCTTGACACTTTGGGCCATGGCGTCATACAGGTTTTTCTCTGCAGGCAGTGTCAGTTGTTCTGATGAAAAATGGCCACTGTCTGCGTTGCTTGCTTTTTTCAATATATTGCTTATTCGTTTATTGGCGGCAGCCAAAGCCTCGGCTTGCGGCATTGCAGCGAAGGCCCTAACAGCCTCCATACGGGCGGGTACATCCCCAAAGCATTGGGGACGCAATGCCAGCACGGCATCCACCTCAAAAGCGCTATAGCCTTGGTCTTTCAAATTGACAGCGAAGCGATCGAGTATGAATTGGTATAGCTCAGTCTTGGCTTTGACCACATCGATGTCACATTCTTTAGCAAGCACAGCCAAACCAGTCTCAAGCAAATGTTCTAGCTGCAGTGCGTCAAAGGGAGCACGCAGCAAGATACGAATCACACCTAACGCTTGACGGCGCAAAGCGTAAGGGTCTTTATCGCCAGTCGGTAAATTGCCAATACCAAACATGCCTGTCAGTGTCTCGAGCTTATCTGCCAAGGCAAGCAAGCAACCGACATCGCTGCGCGGCAAACTGTCGCCTGCAAATCGTGGCTTATAGTGGTCTTCAATGGCATGAGCTACTTGCTGTGAGTGCCCGTCATTCAAGGCGTAATAAGCGCCCATGGTGCCCTGCAACTCTGGGAACTCAGCCACCATATCGGTGAGCAAATCGGTTTTGGCCAGTTGTGCTGCAGTCAATGCATCGGCTTTCTCTTCTACTGAACTTAAAACCGCTGACAGTTGTTGCACCAATGCGCTGACCCGCAACATCCGCTGTTGTTGTGTGCCGAGTTGATTGTGATAAACCACTTTGGCCAAACGATCAAGCCTTGAAGCCAAGGTGTGTTGGCGGTCTTGGTTGTAAAAGAATTGTGCATCTGCAAGACGAGGACGAACCACCCGCTCGTTGCCGGTGATGACTGCGCTGGGGTCAGGTGGCGTGATGTTGCTGACCACCAAAAATTGATGGGTTAATTCTTCTTTGGCATTTAGCAGTGGAAAGTATTTTTGGTTGGCCTTCATGGTCAATACCAAGCACTCAGCTGGAACGTCTAAGAAAGCCTTGTCAAACTGACACAGCAACACATTGGGCTTTTCAACCAAACCTGTCACTTCCATCAGCAAGGCTTCATCTTGGATGGGCTTTAAGCCTTCTCCAGCAGCTTGAGCGACTTGAAGCAGTTGCTGCTGTATCTGCACTTTTCGTTTATCGAAGCTTGCAATCACCGCGCCTTGCTCGAGCAATTCCTGTTCATAGTGGTCGGCATGGCTGATATCTATGGACGCTGCTTGCGCTTCAAAACGGTGGCCTAATGTTTTTCGACCGGCCGTTAAGCCCAAAGTTGTGACAGCCAGAACCTGCTCACCAAACAAAGCCACCAGATGATGAACTGGACGCACAAAACTCACGCTGTCCCAGCCAGGCAATGCGCAGTCTTTGTCAAGTTGGTAAGTCATGAGCTTCGGGATAGGCAAGTGACTGATGCTGTGGTCTAAGGCTACTTGCAAACCTTGCTGTATCGACACCCCGATTTGCGCTTGCTCTATGAACAAGGCCAAGGCTTTGCCATCCATCTTTTGCGCTAGGTGTGGCACTTGCTGCGCATCCATTCCCAGAGACTGCATCTTTTTCAACAATGCGGGCGTGGCTTGCCCTTGCGCATCCAGACCTACGCTGACTGGCATGAGCTTGACTTGAATGTTCTGGTCTTCGGCTTTGGCAGATACATGGCTGATGTGTGCGGCCAATCGTCTTGGCGTGGCAAAGGGAGTCAGTTGCGAATCACTCCCTAGTAAGCCCTGTTGCAGGAGACTATTGAAAATACCTTGCGCAAATGCATTAGACAAAGACGATAAGGCCTTGGGCGGCAATTCTTCGGCTTGCAATTCAATCAATAAACTGTGGTTCATTTCAGATTGCCGCTTCTGTTAAATGTGTGACCCATTCCTTTGGTGCCATGGGGTAGCCAAGTGCTTCACGGCTTTTGACATAGCTTTGCGCAACATTGCGGGCTAAATTACGAATGCGTCCAATATAGGCGGCTCTTTCAGTGACACTGATAGCGCCACGGGCGTCAAGCAGATTGAAGGTATGCGCTGCTTTCAAAACCTGCTCGTAGGCTGGCAGGGCCAAGGCCTGAGTCATCAAATAGTGGGCTTGTTTTTCATGTGCGGCAAATGCATCAAATAAAAATGTGGCGTCGCTGTGCTCAAAGTTGTAGGCAGATTGCTCTTGCTCATTTTGCAAATAAACATCGCCATAACTCAAGGCGTCTGTCCACTGCAAGTTGTAAACATTGTCTACGCCTTGTAAGTACATAGCCAAGCGCTCCAAGCCGTAAGTGATCTCGCCGGTAATGGGTTTGCAATCTATGCCGCCGACTTGTTGGAAGTAAGTGAACTGCGTGACCTCCATGCCATTGAGCCACACCTCCCATCCCAAACCCCACGCACCTAATGTGGGGTTTTCCCAATCGTCTTCCACAAAACGGATGTCGTTGGCTTTTAAATCAAAGCCCAGTGCTTCTAATGAAGCCAAATACAACTCAAGTATGTTGGAGGGTGCAGGCTTGAGCACTACCTGGTACTGGTAATAGTGTTGCAAGCGGTTGGGGTTTTCTCCATACCGACCGTCCTTGGGTCGTCTTGAGGGCTGAACATAAGCCGCCTTCCAAGGCTCTGGGCCGAGTGCCCGCAAAAAAGTAGCCGTATGTGAAGTGCCGGCACCAACCTCCATGTCCAAGGGTTGCAGCAAAGCACAACCTTGCTTGTCCCAATAGTTTTGCAATTGCAGAATGATTTGTTGAAATGTCAGCATAGTTTCATCAGTTGAACCTGCATTTTAGTGACTATGTGTTGGTGAACTCATCCTAGGCCCCATCACCGCAAAACTCAGAATAACCAATGCGCAAAACAGCCACAGAGGGCGCAAGCCCCATCGCCCTGCCCATTGGGCAAACCATGTGACGCGGCCGTCACTGGCTGGAACATTGCCAACCAAAACAGTTTGTGTATAAGGTTTTGCAACTGCTTGAATTTTCCCGCTTGCATCAATGATGGCGGTCCCACCCGAATTTGTCGCACGAATGCTAGGTCTGTTAAGTTCAATGCTGCGCATACGTGCAATATGCAAATGCTGTGGAATAACCACCGTGTTTCCAAACCACGCTATATTGCTCATGTTCACCAACAGCGAAGGTATGCTTTCTTGTTTCACAGTAAACCTTTGAGCCAACTCTTCCCCAAATAAATCTTCGTAACAAATTTGAATGGCTATGCTTTGGCCGTTCCACACAAAAGGTTCTGGCTTGAGTGGTCCCCGTATGAAGTCGGTAATACCAAAATTGACCATTTGATTAAACCACTTAAGGTATTGAGGTATGAATTCACCAAACGGTACCAAGTGCTGTTTGTTATATATGTACTCATCCGAGTTTGCTTGTAGTGCGATGGCTGAATTACCAAACCCCTTGTTCTCTTGAAATGTGGGAATTCCTACGATGAGCGCTTTTCGACCTGATGAAAAGTGTGTGCTGATTTTCTTCCACGCTTGATTGGGTATATCTTGTGGAAGATAAGGTATGGCTGTTTCAGGCATGACAACCAAGTCGGTTTGGGCTTGCACTGCATTTTCGATATACCAGTTTACGGCTTGCTCCCTTAGCTTTGTGTATTTCAAATCTTGTGGGATATTCCCTTGTAGCAAGCTCACACTGAAGTTTTTGTTGTTATTGCTTGTGTTGACATGCCAAGGCAGCGCCAGCAGAAGCAAGCACCCTAGAGCAAGTCCTACTTCTTTGCTTATTTTTTTGTCTTGTTTAAAGGCTCTAAGGCTTGGGGCTAGACAAGCTGAAAGATAAGCAGCAACCCAACCAACACCATACACACCTAGCCATGGCGCAAACGATACCAGTACGCTGTCAACATGTGCATAACCGATGGCGCCCCAAGGAAAACCGGTAAAAAACTCTGCCCTGGCCATTTCTGCAAGTGTCCAGCAGGAAGCAAACATACTTGCACTCCAGTATGTTCTGTGTGATTTTTTCAATTTGTAATAGAGGGTGACCGTGGTGGCGTAGTAGATTGCCAATCCTCCACATAACAAAAGAATTGCCAATCCAGTTAAAACCACTGGCAATCCACCAAAATGGTGAATCGATATATATAACCACCAGACTGAGGCAATGAGCCAACTCGTTGCAAACACCCAAGTTTGTAAAAATCTCTTCTTTGGTTGGGTGTTGTTTTGCTGTGTACTTAGGAAAACGGCGAGTGCTGCCACTTGAAGCCAAGCATTTGGCTCACCACTCCAAGGGGATGCCAATGCAAATGCTTGGAGTATGCCCAATAAAATGATCAGGCTATAGAAGAGTAAGGAGCTTAACAATGGATGCGCTGCAAATCGTTAAAGCCTTAGGCGAAACCATTTAACAGACCCACCTTTGGCATGCATGACCTCGAACCTCAAGCCTGCAATGGTGATGGACTCGCCCTTTTGTGGCACATGACCTATTTCATGCGCAATCAGCCCGCCGATGGTGTCGAATTCTTCTTCCATGTCTTGTAGCAAATTGGTCTGAAACGATTTGTTCAATTCCTCTATAGAGCAGTTGCCTGCGATTCTGTAGCTTTTATCAGCCAAGGTGTAAATATCGGTTGAGCTGGTTTCTGTGTCGAATTCGTCTTCGATTTCTCCGACAATTTCTTCAAGCACATCTTCTAGCGTTACCAAGCCCGCAATTCTGCCGAATTCATCAACAACCAAGGCAAGGTGATTGCGGCTTTTTTTAAAATCTCGCAGCAAATCAACAAGGCTTTTGGATTCGGGCACATACAGCGCATTGCGAAGCAGGGCTTTGATGTGGAAGTCAGGTGCTCTTTGTAACTTCAGCAGGTCCTTGGAGTGCAGTACGCCAATGATATTTTCTCGGTTTTCCTCAAACACAGGGTAACGTGAATGACCAATATCTATGACCTGGTGGAACAATTCATCACGGTCCATTTCTATATCAATCATGTCAATACGCGGGCCTGCTACCATGATGTCTAGCGCTCGCATTTCGCTGATACGCAATACACCTTCCATCATTAATCGGCTTTCCGAGCCTATCAGGCTGTACTTTTCAGCTTCAGACATGACCTCTAAGAGCATTTCTTTAGATTTAGGTCTGATTTGAAATGCCTTAAATAATTTACTGCGCCATTTTTTTGCGCCGTTATTTTTAGTTTGATTTTTGTGTGAAAGATCGTCCACGTGCTTGCAGGCCAAAGAACCTGCTTTTGTTTCTATTCCTCAAGGATACTGTTTTTTAGGCCGATTTATCTCTGTTTTGCTATTTTTTTCAGCTAAAGTAAACCATGACTTCTTTGCTTCCTAACGGTTTGCATTTCTTCGAGCGAGGGTGGCTTTCTTCAAACAGTATTTTGCTTGATGACGGCAATTCCGCTGTTTTGATTGACTCAGGTTATGTCACTCACGCAAGCTTTTTACTCTCCTTAATTTTCAGCCATCTGCAGTCGCGCCCATTGACTCATTTGGTCAATACGCACTTACACAGTGACCACTGCGGTGGAAATCAAGCAATCCAATCTCAATTTCCTTTTGTTCAAACTTTTATTCCTCACGGACTTTTTGAACATATTCGACAATGGGACACGGGGTCTCTTTCATATGAAGATACGGGGCAATTGTGCTCACGCTTTACTGCAGATGTTCCTTTGCGATCTGGCGATGTTTATTTTTGGTCTGGGTATGAGTGGGAGGTTCATGGCGCTCCCGGTCACGATCATGATGCCTTGCTCTTTTTTAACCCCGAACACCGGATTTTGATTTCTGCAGATGCGTTGTGGGGCAATGGCTTTGGCATTGTCTTTCCTGAAATATTGGGTGGCCATGGATTTGCGGAAGTGGCAGCAACTTTGAACGTTATTGAGCAACTTAAACCATCATTGGTTTTTCCTGGACATGGGCCCATCATTCATGATGTTCCTCAATCCTTGGCAAGAGCTCACTCCAAACTCAATTATTTTGTTCAGTCGCCAGCTCTTCATGCTTCTCATGCGGCAAAGGTACTTTTGAAATTTAAACTTTTAGAGCTGCAATATATCTCTTTGACGGAATTCAATTTATGGATTGTGAACACGCCATTGCTTTTGCGTATTCATAATTCTTTTTTTATCACCACGCCCATCCAAGATTGGTGTCGTGAGCTTTTAGATGAGTTGATTCATAAAAAAGTTGCTTTCATCAGCAACGGTATTGTTTATAACAATTAGTCGACATAAAAAACAAAAAGCCCAGTTCTTTCGAACTGGGCTTTCTGAGGCTGTAATAGCCTGACAATGTCCTACTTTCACACGGGTATCCGCACTATCATCGGCGCTGACGCGTTTCACTGTCCTGTTCGAGATGGGAAGGAGTGGTACCACGTCGCTATGGTCATCAGGCATAACTTGTTCTCATCATGACAAAGTCAGGACAAGGAATTCATAGAGCAAATCAGCATTTATATTTTGAATGCGTCACTTGGCATAACAACCTTGAACATTGCTGTATCAAAGTTATAGGGTCAAGCCGCACGAGCAATTAGTATCAGTTAGCTTAACGCA
>NZ_JBBAOI010000001.1:202082-346762 GCF_040401495.1 Limnohabitans sp. | reverse complement strand
CGACCCAGAGTACGCCGCTGGCAAACTTGTCAAGGGTGGCTCAGGTCTCATTACCGCCCGCCCAGGGGCAATCGCCCGTGTGTGAGTGGCAGTTGCAAAGCCAACTTCGCCACCCCGACACACTCAAGCAACTGTGGCTAAACCTGAAAGCCAGCCTGTCGGTCGAGCAAACCTGTCAGCGTTGCCTCTTGCCCATGCAGGTCAATTTGGAGGTGGACAGGCATTTCCGGTTTGTGGCTGACGAGGCCACTGCGCTGGCCGAGGACGATGGCTGCGAGGAAGATTTGCTGTCGCCCGCCCCCGAATTGACCTTGCAAACCTTGCTTGAAGACGAGTTACTGCTGGCCATGCCCTTGATTCCTCGACACATCACTTGCGACGAGCCTTTGCCGCAGTCCAGCGACAACGATTTGCCCAATCCATTTGCTGCTTTGGCCAGCTTGAAGCTGGGTAAACAGTGAAAAACCCAGTTTCCGCTATAATCTTTGATTCTTTGCAGCAGGCTCATAGCCTCACCGCACAACCTTTTAGATCTTCAGGAGCCTGTCATGGCTGTCCAGCAAAACAAAAAATCCCCGTCCAAACGCGGCATGCACCGTTCACACAACGCACTCAACGTGCCTGGTTTGGCCCTAGAGCCCACCACGGGCGAGGTGCATTTGCGCCACCACATCAGCCCCACCGGCTTTTACCGCGGTCGCAAAGTACTCAAAACCAAGTCCGAAGCCTGATCGAGGTTTCGCTGAAAAGCCCGTCGCACATCGCATGGCGCGGGCTTTTTGCATTGCACGCTAGATTATTCAAACAGGTGAATCAACGGTGGTGACCTTGGCCGTCGACTGCATGGGGGGGGATCATGGCCCGTCCGTGACCTTGGCCGCTTGCAAGCAATTCTTGCAAAACCATCCTGACGCCCAATTGCTTTTGGTCGGCTTGCCCCAAGCCTTGACCCATTTCCATCATCCTCGTGCAAGCCTAGTCGCTGCATCTGAAGTGGTGACCATGGAAGACCCCCTCGAAGTTGCCTTGCGGCGCAAAAAAGACTCCTCCATGCGCATCGCTATTGAGCAGGTGCGTGACGGCAAGGCGGATGCGGCAATTTCTGCCGGCAATACCGGCGCCCTCATGGCCATTGCCCGTTATGTACTGAAAACCCTAGATGGTATTGACCGCCCAGCGATTGCAGGACAATTTCCTAATGCCAAGGGCGGTGCCACCACCATGCTCGACATGGGTGCCAATGTGGACTGCAGTCCTCAGCATTTGTTGCAATTTGCTTTAATGGGAACGGCCTTGGTTTCTGTTCTCAATGGCGATGAAAACCCCACAGTGGGTTTACTCAATATCGGCGAAGAAGATATCAAAGGTGGCGAAAATACCAAAAAAACAGCTGAATTGTTGCGATCTGCCGCTAAAAGTGGTGATTTGAATTTTTATGGCAATGTTGAAGGCGATGATATTTTCCATGGCACCGTCGATATCGTGGTGTGTGATGGTTTTGTTGGCAATGTCGCCCTGAAGGCCAGTGAAGGCTTGGCAAGCATGATCAGTGGTTTCTTGAAAAAAAGCTTTTCTGTCAACATTTTCACGAAAATTGCAGGCATCATCGCTTATCCTGCGCTAAGTGGCTTTAAAAGGCTGGTTGATCATAGGCGCCACAACGGCGCAGCCTTGCTGGGTTTGCGTGGTTTGGTGTTCAAGAGCCACGGTTCGGCAGATGCTTTGGCTTTTGAGGTGGCCTTGAGCCGTGCGTATGATGCAGCTCATCACCAATTGCTGGCCCGCGTGGAGCGCCGTTTGGCCCATGCCGCACCCTTGCTGGCAGCGGCCATGGCTGCAGAGACCATAGCCTGAAGCTTTGACATGACTGTTTACTCCCGCATTTCCGGCACCGGCAGTTACCTGCCCCCGCGCCGCTTGAGCAACGCCGATTTGGTCGCCCAACTGGCCGCCGATGGGGTGGAGAGCTCCGACGAATGGATCGTCGAGCGCACCGGCATTCGGGCGCGCCACTTTGCCGACACGGGTGTTTTTAGCAGCGATCTGGCCTTTGAGGCCTGCAAAAACGCTTTGCAAGCCGCGGGCAAGCGCCCGCAAGACATCGACCTCATCATCGTCGCCACCTCCACGCCCGACATGGTGTTCCCGTCCACCGCCTGCATCTTGCAGCACAAGCTGGCGCAACTCGATGCCGATGCGGCGGGCATTGCCGGTGCACCTGCTTTTGATGTGCAAGCCGTGTGCGCTGGTTTTGTTTACGCCATGAGTGTGGCCGACGCCATGATCCGCGCGGGCAATGCCCGACGTGCTTTGGTGGTGGGCTCGGAAGTGTTTTCCCGATTGCTCGACTTCAAAGACCGCACCACCTGCGTGTTGTTTGGCGACGGCGCGGGTGCGGTGGTGCTCGAAGCCTCGGACATACCCGGCATTTTGGCCACCGACATCCATGCCGACGGCAAGCATGTGGGTTTGCTGTGCGTCCCAGGCCACGTGCAAAACGGCCACATCTTGGGCGACCCGGTGCTGAAAATGGACGGCCAAGGCGTGTTCAAGTTGGCTGTGGGTGTGCTCGAAGGCACGGCACGTGCGGTGCTTGACAAAGCAGGGCTGACAGATGCCGACCTCGATTGGTTGGTGCCGCACCAAGCCAATATCCGCATCATCCAAAGCACCGCCAAAAAACTCAAACTTCCCATGGAAAAAGTCATTTTGACCGTGGCCGAGCACGGCAACACCTCGGCTGCTTCCATTCCCTTGGCGCTGGACGCTGGTGTGCGTTCAGGGCAAATGAAGCCCGGCCAATTGGTCATGCTCGAAGGCGTGGGTGGCGGTTTCGCTTGGGGCTCGGTACTTTTTCGCTATTGATATGAAGACATTTGCTTTTGTATTTCCGGGTCAAGGCTCACAGTCGGTGGGCATGTTGGATGCGTGGGGCGATAACCCCGTGGTGCGCGACACCTTGGCCGAGGCCAGTGCGGCTTTGGGCCAAGACTTGGGCCAACTCATCCATGCCGGCACCAAAGAAGATTTGGCCCTCACCACCAACACCCAACCGGTGATGCTGGTGGCCGCTGTCGCCGCTTACCGCGTTTGGCGCTCTGAGGGTGGTGCGACCCCAGCTTTTGTGGCGGGCCATTCTTTGGGTGAATATTCTGCTTTGGTGGCCAGCGGCGTGCTCAGCTTGGCCCAAGCCGTGCCTTTGGTGCGGCTGCGTGCCCAAGCCATGCAAGAGGCGGTACCCGTCGGTACCGGTGCCATGGCGGCGGTCTTGGGTTTGCCGTCTGATCAAGTTAATGCCATTTGCCAAGAAGCGCAAGCCAGCTTCGGCGCGGGCAGTTCTGAGGTGGTGCAAGCCGCCAATTTCAACGACCCCGGCCAAACCGTGATTTCCGGCAGCAAAGCAGGCGTGGACAAAGCCTGCGAGATGCTCAAGGCCGCCGGTGCCAAACGCACATTGCCGCTGCCCGTGTCCGCGCCGTTTCACTGTGCCTTGATGAAGCCCGCTGCCGAGCGTTTGCGTGTGGCTTTGGCCAATGTTCCCTTGCAAGCGCCCACCATCCCCTTAATCAACAACATCGATGTGGCCAGCCCCAGCAGCGCTGACGACATCCGCGACGCCCTCTACCGTCAAGCCTTTGGGCCGGTGCGTTGGGTCGAAGTCATTCGTGCCTTGCAGCAGCGCGGCGTGACCCATGTGGTGGAATGCGGTCCTGGCAAAGTGTTGGCCGGTATGACCCCGCGCATTGAGGCCAGTTTGCAAGCCGCCCCCTTGTTTGACCCCGCTACCTTGGTACAGGTGCAAACCCTTCTTTCTTGAAAACCATGACCACGCCAGACACCACCCCTCCTATCGCCTTGGTCACCGGTGCCTCACGCGGCATTGGCGCCTCGATTGCGCTTACCTTGGCGCAACAAGGCTTTCACGTCACCGGCACCGCCACCACGCCTGAGGGCGCGGTCCGCATCAGCGAACACCTGTCGGCGTTTGCCGGTTGCCAAGGCGCTTGTTTGCAAGTCAACGACGCCGAACAGGTGCAAGCTTTGGTCGACGGCATCGTCAAAGCATCAGGCGGCTTGCATGTGCTGGTCAACAATGCCGGCATCACCCGCGACACCTTGGCCATGCGCATGAAAGACGACGATTGGGACGCGGTCATCGACACCAACCTCAAGGCGGTGTTTCGCTTGAGCCGCGCGGTCATGAAACCCATGATGAAGCAGCGTTATGGCCGCATCATCAACATCACCAGCGTGGTCGGCGCCTCGGGCAACCCCGGCCAAGCCAATTACGCTGCTGCCAAAGCGGGCGTGGCCGGCATGACCCGCGCCTTGGCCAGAGAGCTGGGCAGTCGCCACATCACGGTCAACTGCGTGGCACCGGGCTTTATCGACACCGACATGACCGCCGGCCTGCCGCCCGAACAACAACAAGCTTTGCTGGCCCAAATCCCTTTGGGCCACCTAGGAAAACCAGAAGATGTGGCCCACGCCGTGGCTTTTTTGGCCAGTGTGCAGTCGTCTTACATCACTGGGCAAGAGATTCACGTCAATGGCGGGATGTTCATGGCCTGATACCTTGGTATAAGCCATTAGCAAGCCGTTTCGTCCGCGCGGCTAAAATCGTGGACTTCTAACCAACCCTTTGAGGGAAATATGAGCGATATCGAAACACGTGTCAAAAAAATCATTGCCGAACAACTCGGCGTGGAAGAGTCACAAGTCACCAACGAAAAAGCCTTCGTGGCCGATCTGGGCGCTGACTCCTTGGACACTGTGGAACTGGTCATGGCCTTGGAAGACGAGTTTGGCATTGAAATTCCAGACGAAGACGCGGAAAAAATCACCACCGTGCAAAACGCTATCGATTACGCACTGGCGCATAAAAAAGCCTAATTACCGAGGTTTCGCATGAGCCGTCGTCGCGTGGTCGTGACAGGCTTGGGCTGTGTGTCTCCGGTGGGAAACACAGCACAGGAATCCTGGACACGCATTTTGGCCGGTCAATCTGGCATAGACCGCATCACCCACTTTGATGCGTCCGCTTTCGCCTGCCACTTTGCCGGAGAGGTGAAAAACTTCAACCTCGACGCCTATATCTCACCCAAAGAAGCGCGCACCATGGACCGCTTCATCCATTTGGGGGTGGCTGCTGGCTTGCAAGCGGTGGCGGATGCGGGTTTGGCTACCGGTGAAGCGTTGGATGAAGAGGCTTCTCACCGCATAGGTTGCCTGATTGGTTCTGGCATTGGTGGTTTGCCGCTGATTGAAAACATGCGCGATGAACTCATGTCTCGTGGGCCACGGCGCATTTCGCCGTTTTTCGTGCCTGCCTCCATCATCAACATGATCTCCGGCCATGTGTCCATGCGCTGCGGCTTTAAAGGCCCCAATTTAGCCATCGCCACTGCCTGCTCTACAGGTTTGCACAGCATTGGTGAGGCTGGTCGCATCATCGAATACGGCGACGCCGATGTCATGGTTGCTGGTGGCGCAGAAGCCACGGTGTCGCCACTGGGCTTGGGCGGCTTTGCCGCCATGCGAGCCCTTTCCACTCGCAATGACGATCCGCAAAGTGCCTCGCGCCCTTGGGACCGCGATCGCGATGGTTTTGTGTTGGGCGAGGGTGCAGGCGTGGTGGTGCTGGAGGAGTATGAGTACGCTAAAGCCCGAGGCGCACGCATTTATGCCGAATTGATTGGCTATGGCCGCAGTGCCGACGCCGGGCACATGACTGCCCCCAATATGGACGGCCCACGACGCGCCATGCGCAGTGCTTTGGCCAATGCGCAGATCAACGCTGATCAGGTTCAATACCTCAACGCCCATGGCACCTCTACCCCGTTGGGGGACATCAACGAAACCCAGGCCATCAAAGCGGCTTTTGGTGACCACGCCAAGTCCTTGGTGGTCAGTTCGACCAAGTCCATGACCGGCCATTTGTTGGGTGGGGCTGGCGGCATTGAGAGTGTGTTCACGGTTTTGTCCTTGTATGACCAAAAAGCCCCCCCCACCATCAATTTGCACACCCCTGACCCCGAGTGCGATTTGGACTATTGCCCCAACACGGCCCGCGATATGAAAATTGAGGTCGCAGTCAAAAATAATTTTGGTTTTGGTGGAACCAACGGCACTTTGGTGTTCAAACGTCTTTAAAAACGCGAGATTGCCCCGATTTTGCTGAGGTGATGCCGGTACCTGATTACAGATGCTGACTTTTTCAAATACAACCACCTCTATTAGGTTTTGGAGCTAAACATGATGTTGAGCAAATTCAAAGACATGCGCATGGGCTTGTGGATGGGCGCTTTAAGCGTGACGGCTGTGCTTTGGAGTGCGCCTGCACTGCTGCCTTTGCAGTCTGCTTGGGCGCAGTCCAGTGGCGCGGTTCGTACCTTGCCCGATTTCACCGATTTGGTGGAGGCTGTGGGTCCTTCGGTAGTGAATATTCGGACATTAGAAAAAGCCTCTGCCAGTCCTGTGGCGGGTGGCCCCAACAATGGTGGCCCCAATAATGGCGGCCCCAACAGCGGTGGCCCCAGCGACGAAGAGTTGCAAGAACTGTTTCGCCGTTTTTTTGGCATGCCCCCGCCCGGCAAGCCCGGCACACCCGGTCAGCCCAGACAACCTAACCGCCCTCAGCAACAGCAACCCGAAGAGCAACCACGCGGTGTGGGGTCAGGCTTTATCTTGACCACAGATGGCTTCATCATGACCAATGCCCATGTGGTCGATGGTGCTGACCAAGTGATCGTCACACTCACCGACAAACGTGAGTTCACTGCACGCATTGTGGGCGCAGACAAACGCACCGATGTGGCCGTTGTCAAGATCGAGGCCAGTGGTCTGCCCCCTGTGAAAATCGGCGACCCCAACCGACTCAAAGTTGGTGAATGGGTGATGGCCATTGGTTCGCCTTTTGGTTTGGAAAATACCGTCACAGCTGGCATCGTCAGCGCCAAAGGCCGCGACACCGGCGACTATTTGCCATTTATCCAAACCGATGTGGCCATTAACCCTGGCAACTCGGGGGGGCCGCTCATCAATATGCGTGGCGAGGTGGTGGGCATTAACAGTCAAATCTATTCCCGCTCGGGTGGCTTCATGGGCATTTCTTTTGCCATCCCCATCGATGAAGCTGTGCAGGTCAGCACCCAATTGCGCGCTTCTGGCCGTGTTCAACGCGGTCGCTTGGGCGTGGGCATTGGCGATGTGAGCAAGGAAGTCGCCGAGTCCCTCGGCCTTGGTAAACCACAAGGCGCATTGGTCAGCAACGTCGAGGCGGGTTCCCCTGCCGACAAAGCTGGCATTGAAGCTGGCGACATCATTTTGAAGTTCGACGGTAAGAAGATAGAAAAATCGTCTGACCTGCCTCGCGCTGTAGGCGGCACCAAACCAGGCACCGCCAGCACAGTGACTGTGTTCAGGCGTGGTACCACCAAGGACTACCCCATCATGGTGGGCGAGTTTGAGCCTGACCGCACTGCTCAAAAAACCACCCCTGAAAAAACCACTCCGCCGAATGCAACCCAGTTGCTGGGTCTGACGGTCAGTGATTTGACCGATGCCTTGAAAAAAGAACTCAACCTCAAAGGCGGTGTCCGTGTGGATGCTGTGGCTGACCCGGCTTTGAAAGCTGGTATCCGAGAGGGTGACGTCGTCGTGCAGGTTGCCAACACCGAGGTAGCTGATGTGAAAGCTTTCACCCAACTGCTTACGCGCTTGGACAAAAGCAAGCCCATCAATGTCTTGTTGCGTCGGGGAGAGTGGGCGCAGTACACCGTGATTCGCCCGCGCTAAGCCCTTTGAATACAAAGGGTTTACCCTTGACGGTATTTGACGGATTCTCCCAACGCTATAAAAATATATTTTCAGTTTTCAGGTTTACCGCTAGGTCGCTTTTTTTAAATATAAAATCATCTAAAGAATTGATTCTAAAAATCTAAATTGATATAAAAAGACCGTAAATGACCACCATGCGAGATTCAGAAGACTTTCCCCCCAACGATCCACAGCTCACCCACAAGTTGTTCTGTTGTTTTCGCGCTGATTCTGTGGATAAATTGTGAATAATCTATGTGTCGTAGGGTCGCAACGTTGGCTTGAGGGGCTTGTAAGGGCTTTGGGCAAGTGCCTTTTTCCCTACAATGAAACCCCAACTATCGCAGTTGCCATAGATTGTTGGTTCCGGGCGCGTCATAACCTGACGCGCCCTTTTTTATGGTTTTCTCCTCTGTGAATTCAGATACTTAACAGCTTGCCTTGATGAACCACATCAGAAATTTTTCCATCATTGCGCACATTGACCATGGCAAATCCACGCTTGCAGACCGCTTGATTCAGCGCTGTGGCGGCTTGAGCGACAGAGAGATGCAAGCGCAGGTTCTCGACTCGATGGATATCGAGAAGGAGCGGGGGATAACCATCAAGGCGCAGACCGCTTCGCTGCGTTACAAGGCGAAGGACGGAGAAATTTACAACCTGAATTTGATCGACACACCAGGTCATGTGGACTTTTCTTATGAGGTGAGCCGCTCTTTGTCTGCCTGCGAAGGCGCTTTGTTGGTAGTCGACGCCAGCCAAGGCGTAGAAGCGCAGACGGTGGCCAACTGTTACACCGCACTCGACTTGGGCGTCGAGGTGGTGCCCGTGCTCAACAAGATGGATTTGGCATCGGCCGACCCTGAGAACGCCAAAACAGAAATTGAAGATGTGATCGGCATTGATGCCTCGCAAGCGATTCCCTGTTCGGCCAAAACCGGTATGGGTGTGGATGAGATTTTGGAGGCGGTGGTTGCCAGAATCCCGCCACCCAAAGGCAATCCCGATGCGCCCTTACGCGCCATGATCGTCGACAGCTGGTTCGACACCTATGTGGGCGTGGTCATGCTGGTGCGGGTGGTCGATGGCCGCTTGGCCAAAGGTGAGCGCTTCAAGATGATGGCCACCAATGCGGTCTACAACGCCGACAACTTGGGCGTCTTCACCCCTGCCAACGAGTCACGCGATTCGTTGGAAGCCGGTGAGGTGGGTTACATCATTGCGGGCATCAAAGAGCTGCAAGCTGCCAAGGTGGGCGACACCATTACCTTGGAGAAGAAGCTGCCCAATAACCTTGGGCCGGCAGAGCAAGCCCTGCCGGGCTTCAAGGAAATCCAGCCGCAGGTATTTGCAGGCCTGTACCCCACCGAGGCAAACCAGTATGACGCCCTGCGTGATGCTTTGGAAAAACTCAAGCTCAACGATTCTTCATTGCGCTATGAACCCGAGGTCTCGCAAGCCTTGGGTTTTGGTTTTCGATGCGGCTTTTTGGGTCTGCTGCACATGGAAATCGTGCAAGAGCGCTTAGAGCGGGAATTTGATCAAGACCTGATCACCACCGCGCCAAGCGTGGTTTATGAGGTGCTCAAAGCCGATGGCGAGGTCATCATGGTGGAGAACCCCTCCAAGATGCCCGAGACCAGCAAGATGGAAGAAATCCGCGAACCCATCGTCACCGTGCACCTTTACATGCCGCAAGACTATGTGGGCGCGGTCATGACCTTGGCTAATCAAAAGCGTGGTGTGCAGCTCAATATGGCCTACCACGGCCGACAGGTGATGCTGACCTATGAAATGCCGCTGGGTGAAATTGTTTTGGACTTCTTTGACAAGCTCAAAAGTGTCAGCCGTGGTTATGCGTCAATGGACTACGAGTTCAAAGAATACCGCGCTGCAGACGTGGTGAAGGTCGATATTTTGTTGAATGGTGAGCGGGTGGACGCCCTGTCCATCATTGTTCACCGCAGCCAGTCGCAGTACCGTGGCCGCGCAGTGGTCTCCAAAATGCGTGAAATCATCAGCCGTCAAATGTTCGATGTGGCCATACAAGCAGCGATCGGCGCGAACATCATTTCGCGCGAAACCATCAAAGCCTTGCGTAAAAACGTGCTGGCAAAATGCTACGGTGGCGACATCAGTCGCAAGCGCAAACTTTTAGAGAAACAAAAAGCAGGCAAGAAACGCATGAAACAAATCGGATCGGTAGAAGTTCCCCAAGAAGCCTTTTTGGCGATATTGCAGGTGGAAGATTGATCGCCGCCTTCACCGGCTTGGTGCTGGCCGCTTTTGTCGCTTACGCGGGTGCTTGGTACGCCGGCATTGTTGAAGGCAATTTTGCTTTGCTGTTATTGATGGCCACCACCGTCACCGGAGTTTATTGGGTGGCTGAAAAATTGTATTTTTGGCCGAATCGTCAACGCACCGCTCAAGCTTTGCAGGACCAATATGCCAAGCGTGAACAAGAGTTGATGCAACAAGGCATAGCCAAACCGCCAGAGCATCAGCAACTGGCGTCCAAAGTAGAAGAGATCTACCGCCAACCCTGGTGGCTGGATTGGACCGCAGGTTTGTTTCCTGTCATTGCCGCAGTCTTCATCTTGCGTTCTTTTTTGTTTGAACCTTTCAAAATTCCTTCCGGCTCCATGATCCCTACTTTGCATGTGGGTGATTTGATTTTGGTGAACAAATTCCACTATGGCGTTCGCTTACCCGTCATCAATAAAAAAATCACTGACGGCAACCCCGTGCAACGTGGTGATGTGATGGTGTTTCGCTACCCACCCAAGCCCAGCTTAGACTACATCAAGCGTGTCATTGGCGTGCCTGGTGACGAGATCGCTTATATCAACAAGCATCTCACCATCAATGGGCAACAAGTGGGTAAAACCGCCGTCCCAGAATTTTTTGATGCTGACAATATGCGCTACAGCAAGCAGTTCGAAGAGCCCATGCCAATTGGCAGCACACCTGCTGATATGAAAAACCTGCGGACCCACCGTTTGTTGAACGAAGAACGTGCGCCGGCTTTTGTGAGTGGCATAGATGACTTTGCCTACAAAGAAAATTGTACTTACAACGTCGAAGGTTTTATTTGCAAAGTCCCTGCAGGTCACTATTTTCTGATGGGTGATAACCGCGATAACTCCTTGGATTCACGCTACTGGGGCTTTGTGCCCGACCAAAACATCGTGGGCAAAGCTTTTTTTGTCTGGATGAATTTTGGCAATCCCAGCCGAGTTGGTGGTTTTGACTGACGATGACCGAGGTGCATGAGAAGCTGACCACCTCGGGCTTGCAAGACAGGTTAAAGCACCGCTTTGCCGAGCCAAAGTTGCTGGAGTTGGCGTTGACCCACCGCAGTTTCAGCAGCCAACACAATGAGCGCCTAGAGTTTTTAGGCGACTCGGTGCTCAATTTGGCGGTGTCTCGAATGCTCTACACAGCCTTGCGGGATCAACCCGAGGGTGACCTCTCCCGTGTACGCGCCAATTTGGTCAAGCAAGACACTTTGCACCGTTTGGCACTGGACTTGGGCTTGAGTGGCTTGATCCGTTTGGGCGAGGGCGAGATGCGCTCAGGGGGTCAACAGCGCCCCTCTATCTTGGCTGACGCCTTAGAAGCCATCATTGGTGCAGTGTTGATGGATGCGGGGTACGACGCTGCTGAAGGCTTGGTGCTGCGTTTGTTTGAGAAGGTGGCTATTTCCCCGACGATGTCCGCTGCTGCCAAAGACACCAAAACTGAATTGCAAGAGTGGCTACAAGCCCGGCGTATGCAACTGCCCATCTACCGTGTGGCAGGCACCACCGGTGCGGCACACCAACAAACCTTCGATGTCGAGTGCGAAATCGCTGAGATAAAGCAAGCCCAGCGCGGCATTGGTAATTCACGTCGCAGTGGCGAGCAAGCCGCCGCGGCCGCCATGCTCCAATGGCTGCAGGAGCATCCTTTATGACAGAACCTTTGATACCTGCAACGACTGGCAAACAACGCTGCGGTTTGGTGGCTATCGTGGGCAAGCCCAATGTGGGCAAATCCACCTTACTCAACGCCTTGGTAGGTCAAAAAATCAGCATCACCTCACGCAAAGCGCAAACCACACGCCACCGTATCACCGGCATACGCAGCGCAGGGGATACGCAGTTTATTTTTGTAGACACACCTGGCTTTCAAACCGACCACGCTAACGCCTTGAACCGTTCGCTCAACAAAACCGTCATGGGTGCTGTGAGCGATGTGGATTTGGTGTTGTTCGTGGTCAATGCGGGCAGCTTTGCAGCGGCAGATGCCAAAGTGCTGGCACTGTTGCACAAAGGCATTCCGGCATTGCTCATTGCCAACAAGCTCGATAAAGTGCACCGCCGAGAAGACATCGCCCCGTGGTTGCAAGACATGCAAACACGCCACCCGTTTGCGCAGTTCATGCCTATGTCGGCAAAAAACGCCAAGGACGTCGAGCGTTTGCTGACCCAGTGCCAAGCCTACTTGCCTGAACAGCCATGGTGGTACAGCGAGGACGAACTCACCGACCGTAGCGAAAAGTTTTTGGCCAGCGAGATCATTCGGGAAAAACTCTTTCGCTTCACGGGTGACGAATTGCCCTATACATCTACCGTCATCATTGATAAATTCAGCGAGGAGCCGGGCAAAACGGTGTCGCGCATGGTGCGCATTGCTGCCACCATCGTGGTCGAGCGCGATGGCCACAAAGCCATGGTGATTGGCGAGGGCGGCGAGCGGCTCAAGCAAATTGGCACACTCGCTCGCCAAGAGTTAGAAAAACTGATGGACGCCAAAGTCTTTATTGAACTGTGGGTGAAAGTGCGCTCGGGCTGGGCCGATGACGAGGCGCGGGTTCGCAGCTTTGGCTACGAGTAAAGCGGCAACTCTTCGGGTTTTGGATGAACCCGCTTTTGTGCTCCATCACTACGACTGGAGCGAATCCAGCCGCATTCTCGAAGTCTTCACCCGCCACCATGGGCGGGTGGCTTTGGTCGCCAAAGGCGCCAAACGCCCCACCTCCAATTTGCGTGCCGTCTTGCTGCCCCTGCAACCTTTGTCACTTTGTTATGGCGGCGACGCAGAAATTCGCACCTTGAAAAGTGCCGAGTGGGCGGGTGGTCATGTCATGCCCAGCGGCGAGGCTTTGCTGTCGGGCTATTACCTGAACGAACTCTTGTTGCGTTTGCTGGCACGTGACGATGCCCACCCCGCGTTGTTTGATACCTACCGCCAGACCGTGAAGGTATTGGCCAGCGGTTTGGACAACACCATCGCGCCTTTGTTGCGTTCCTTTGAGTTTCTGCTGCTGCGAGATATTGGATTTTTGCCAGACCTGTCGGTGCAAACCTTAACCTTGCAAGCGCTGCAACCAGAGGCCTGCTATGCCTTGTTTGCAGAAGGGGGGCTCAGAGCAGTTGAAGAGGGTGCTGCTTTGCGCGGCAGCCATTGGCTGCAGTTGCATGCTGCGGTTGCCACCGATGCGCCTTTAACTGCCTTGCTGCGGTGTTGCGCCGAGTTCGCACCCGAGTTGCGTAGTGCGTTGCAAACCCAGTTGCGCAACCTCTTGCACTACCATTGCGGCGTCAACAGCTTGCGCACCCGCCAAGTGATGATGGAATTGCAAGCTTTATGAACACCCATTTATCTGTCAACCTGAACAAAGTCGCGCTGGTGCGCAACACCCGTCACTTGGGTATCCCCAGCGTCACCCGAGCGGCCACCTTGTGTTTGCAAGCCGGAGCGCATGGCATCACAGTTCACCCCCGCCCCGACCAACGCCATATCCGCGACAGCGATGTGTTCGATTTGGCTAAATTGCTCAAAGCCTGGCCAGACCGTGAATTCAACATCGAGGGCAACCCTTTTCACAACCTGATGGCCTTGGTGGAACAGGTCAGGCCGCAGCAGGTGACCTTCGTGCCGGATGCCCAAGGCCAGTTCACCTCCGACCATGGTTGGCGCTTTCCCGATGACGCCAAGCGACTGCGACCACTCATCGCACAAGCCCAAGCTTGGGGCGCACGTGTCAGCCTTTTTATGGATGCAGACCCTGCAGCCATGGAGTTTGCAAAGGAAGTGGGCGCTGACCGCGTTGAACTGTATACCGAACCCTATGCCGCTAACCATGGCAGGCCCCAAGGCGCGGCGATATTGGCAAAGTTCGTTCATACCGCTCAGGCAGCGCTTACAGCAGGCTTGGAAGTCAACGCCGGACACGACCTGAATTTGGCCAATTTGCATGACTTTGTGCGGGCAGTGCAGGGTTTGAAAGAGGTATCGATTGGCCACGCCCTCATGGCTGATGCCCTTGAGAGGGGCTACACCGACACGGTGAAAGCTTATTTGGATTGCCTCAAGTCATGAGTCAAATTTACGGCATAGGCACCGATATTTGCGATATCCGTCGCATCCGCGCGGCCTTCGATCGCCACGGCGAGCGCTTTGCCCTCAAGGTCTTGAGCGACGCTGAAATGCAAACCTTTCGTGCTCGCAGTGCTCGTTGGCCAGACCGTGGTGTGCGTTTTTTGGCCACCCGTTTTTCGGTGAAGGAGGCGTTCAGCAAAGCCATTGGTCTGGGGATGCGCATGCCCATGACGTGGCGACATTGCGAGGTAGGACGTTTGCCCAGTGGCCAACCCACCATCGTGCTGCATGGTGCTTTGAAAGAGTGGTGCGCCAAGCGGCAACTGCGTGCCCATGTCACTCTGAGTGACGAAACCGACTACGCCACCAGCCATGTGATTGTTGAACAAACCGCTGCTTAAACCATGACGACTGAGAAACACGCCCCCTTGATTTTGGATATCGCTGGCACTTCGCTCAGCGACACCGACCGCCGCCGCTTGGCGCACCCGCTGTGTGGCGGCATGATTTTGTTTGCCCGCAACTGGGTAGACCGTCAGCAACTCACGACCTTGTGCGCTGATATCAAGCGTGTGCGACCAGATGCTTTGATTTGTGTGGACCATGAGGGCGGGCGTGTTCAGCGCTTTCGTAGCGATGGTTTTACCCATTTGCCGCCCATGGCCGAGTTGGGTCAACTGTGGTTAGAGGATGACAAAGATTTGCCTGGAAGTGGCGCTTTGAACGCCACCAACGCCGCCACCGCCTGTGGCTACATACTTGCATCCGAGTTACGAGCCTGTGGCGTTGACTTCAGCTTCACGCCTGTGTTGGACTTGGACTTCGGTACCAGCGGCGTGATTGGCGACCGCGCTTTTGCGCGGGACCCGCGCATGGTGGCTGTGCTGGCCAAGAGCCTGATGCACGGTTTGTTGCAAGCGGGCATGGCCAATTGCGGCAAGCATTTTCCGGGGCATGGTTTTGTGAAGGCGGATTCTCACACCGATATTCCCGTCGACAAGCGCAGTTTGAAGACCATCTTGCATGATGACGCCTTGCCTTATGCGTGGTTGACCACCAGTTTGACCAGCGTCATGCCCGCCCATGTCATTTACCCCAAGGTGGACGCGCGGCCAGCGGGTTTTTCCAAGCGTTGGCTCAAAGACATCTTGCGCCGCCAACTCGGCTTTGGGGGCGCTGTGTTCAGCGACGACTTGTCCATGGCTGGCGCACGTTTGATCGACGGCAAAGAGGTCAGCTACACCGAGGCCGCCGTGGCCGCTTTGCAAGCGGGCTGTGATTTGGTGCTGCTGTGTAACCAAAGCACCCCAGACAGCCCACAAGCTGGGCTGGCGGTAGACGAGTTGCTGGATGGCTTGGTTCATGCGCAAACCCATAATGCAAACCATTCCAAGTGGCAAGCCAGCGCGGTCAGCGAGCGACGGCGTTTAGCCCTTTTGCCCTCCCCCAAGGCCTTGGATTGGGCCACTTTGATGCAAAACCCCAGCTATTTGCAAGCTTTGAGCCTGTTGCCCTGAAAAAAGAGGGCGCAGACAGAGATCGGCACAAAGCCTGTCAAAGCGGTTAAAATAGACCCTCTTGCCCCGAAGACAACGGGGCTTAGCAGGACTAAAGGATACCCATGGCAACCAAATCTGGCAAAACCTCTGTTGACGAGAGTGGTCTTCGTTTTACCAGTCGTGAGAATGGCTCCCCCTTTGCAGGCATGGGAAAAATGGGCGAAACCATGTCATGCATCAAGTGCGGCATGCACAAACCCCGCCGTCAAGGTAGCCAACAGCGCTTTGCAGGCAGCTTGGCATTTTTCTGCCATGACTGCAAACCGCCAAAACCGGCTGTTCCCGCAACGCCTGCCGCGCCCAAGGCCGCTTAAAGCGCTTCTCGGCGCAGAGCGGGGAACAAAATGACGTCCCGAATGCTGGGACTGTCGGTCAAGAGCATCATCAAACGGTCAATGCCAATCCCACAACCTCCGGCGGGCGGCATACCGTATTCCAAAGCCCGAACGAAATCGTGGTCATAGAACATGGCCTCGTCGTCACCACCGTCTTTGGCGTTGACTTGGGCATGAAACCGCGCCGCTTGGTCTTCGGCGTCGTTCAACTCGCTGAACCCATTACCAAACTCACGGCCCGTGATGTAGAGCTCAAAACGCTCGGTCACCTCGGGGTGGCTGTCGCTGGCACGGGCCAAGGGTGAAATTTCCACCGGATGTTCACAAATGAAGGTGGGCTCCCACAGTTTGTCTTCCACGGTTTCTTCAAAGTACAGCACTTGCAGACCCGCCAAGCTGCGGGTGGAGAGTTTGTGCTTTTCTTCGGTGAAGCCCAGTTTTTTCAAGGCGTTGGTCAACCACGCGGCGTCGTCCACATGGTCGCCAGCCTCGGTGTGCTTCTGAATAGCCTCGCGGATGGTCAGACGGGCAAAAGGCTTGGACAAGTCCACAGGTTTTTTGTCATAGGTCAGCAGCAAAGTGCCCACGGCTTTGTCGGCAGCATCACGGATCAAGCTTTCGGTGAACTGCATCAGGTCTTGGTAATTCCAATAGGCCGCGTAAAACTCCATCATGGTGAATTCTGGGTTGTGACGCACCGAAATACCTTCGTTGCGAAAATTGCGGTTGATCTCAAACACCCGCTCAAAGCCGCCGACCAACAAACGTTTCAAATACAGCTCAGGCGCGATACGCAAAAACATCTCTTGGTCTAGTGCATTGTGGTGTGTGGCAAAAGGCCGTGCGTTAGCGCCCCCTGGGATAGGGTGCAGCATGGGCGTTTCCACTTCCAAAAAGCTGTGTTGCACCATGAACTCACGAATACTGCTAACAGCTTTGCTGCGTGCCATGAAGCGCTGGCGCGAGGTGTCGTCGGTGATCAGGTCGATGTAGCGCTGACGGTATTTGATTTCTTGGTCGTGGATGCCGTGAAATTTATCGGGCAGGGGACGCAGGCTTTTGGTCAGCATGCGAATGCTGCTGACATGCACCGATAACTCGCCGGTTTTGGTTTTGAACACATGGCCTTCAGCGCCCACGATATCGCCCAAATCCCAGTGCTTGAAGTCTTCGTAAATGTCGACACCAATCTCTTCGCCCTTCACATACACCTGCATACGCCCTGTGCTGTCTTGCAGCGTGGCGAAACTGGCCTTGCCCATGACGCGCTTCAACACCATGCGACCAGCAATACGCACCGTGTGTTTTTCTTCTGCCAGCACCTCGGCGGTTTTTGCGCCATGCGCGGTGTGCAAAGCGTCAGCGTGGTGCGCAGGTTTGAAATCATTGGGGAAAGCCACCGGACCGCCTTGGGCCTGGCGAGCACGCATGGCGCTCAATTTTTCGCGGCGTTCTGCGATGAGTTGGTTTTCGTCTTGGGGTTCGGGGGAGGTGGTGTTTTCGGACATGCAAGGATTCTAAGAGTTCGCAGACAATGCAAGCTGTTTAAGCAGAGCACACCGAAACACCATGAGCGACACGCCCACCCGCCCCGAACTCCCTGACCGTTTGTCTATCGATACCCGCAGCCCTCATTACTTGGAGGCGGTTTTTCACCACGACATCGGCATTCGCTTCAATGACAAAGAGCGACATGATGTGGAGGAGTACTGCATCAGCGAGGGTTGGATCAAGGTGCCGGCTGGCAAAACCTTGGACCGCAAGGGCAAGCCCCTGCTGATCACCTTAAAGGGCAGGGTAGAGGTGTATTACCGCTGAGCTTAGGCGACCGAATCCGCCGGTTGCTTGGTCAGCATGGCCAAAGCATTGGCGATGGCTTTGCGTAAATCGCGGCGGTCGCAAATCAGATCGAGCGCACCTTTTTCCATCAGGAACTCTGAGCGCTGGAAGCCTTCGGGCAGGGTCACCCGCACCGTGCTCTCGATCACCCGAGGACCGGCAAAACCAATCAAGGCCTTGGGTTCGGCAATCACCAAGTCGCCCATGAAGGCAAAACCCGCCGACACACCACCCATGGTGGGGTCGGTCAACACGCTGATATAAGGCAGGCCTTTTTGTGCCAAACGTGTGAGGGAAGCATTGGTTTTGGCCATTTGCATGAGAGACAGCAAGCCCTCTTGCATACGAGCGCCACCCGTGGCGGTAAAGCAAATGAAAGGAACTTTTTGTTCGATGGCAGTATGCACGCCACGCACAAAGCGCTCTCCCACCACCGAACCCATGGAGCCGCCCATGAAGTCGAACTCAAAACAAGCGACCACCACATTGATGCTGTGTACCGCACCACCCATGACCACGAGTGCATCAGTTTCGCCCGTGTTTTCAAGCGCCTCTTTCAAGCGGTCTGGGTATTTGCGGCTGTCCTTGAATTTCAGAGGGTCCATGGGCAACACCTCTTGCCCAATTTCATAGCGTCCTTCGGGGTCGAGGAAGGCGTCTAACCGCTTTCTGGCTGAAATGCGGTGGTGGTGGCTGCATTTAGGACAGACGTTTTGGTTTTCTTCCAAATCGTTTTTGTAAAGCACGGTTTCACAACTGGGGCATTTGACCCATAAACCTTCGGGAACACTGCGTCGGTCAGCGGGGTCGGTTTGCTGGATTTTGGAGGGCAGCAGTTTTTCAAGCCAGCTCATCAGATTTCCTTAATCAAAACAGCGAAATGCGTACGGCAAAAGTGCTCAGCCACGGCGCATTATGCGTCCATTGCCTGGCGAATCTCGGCCATGAAGCTGCGGGCGTGCTCGGTCGCTTGTCCGCTGGGGGCAGCTTCCACCAATTGGATCAGCTTGCTGCCAATCACCACCGCATCAGCCACTTTGCCAATGGTTTGGGCGGTGGCCGCGTCGCGGATGCCAAAGCCCACGCCCACAGGGATGTGCACATGCTGGCGAATGCGCGGCAGCATGGCTTCGACCTCGTCGGTGTTCAAAGCGCCCGAACCGGTGACGCCTTTGAGCGAAACGTAATACACATAGCCGCTGGCCACCGCAGCCACTTGTTGCATGCGTTTGTCGGTGCTGGTGGGGGCGAGCAAGAAAATCAAATCCATGTGGTGGGCACGCAAGCTGGCAGCAAAGTCCACGCATTCCTCGGGCGGATAGTCCACGATGAGCACACCGTCCACGCCTGCTTTGGCCGCATCGGCCACAAAACTGTTGACGCCGTGTTTCAGGTTGTAGTTCTCCACCGGGTTGGCGTAGCCCATCAACACAATGGGGGTGGCGCTGTCGGTGGCGCGAAATTCTCGCACCATGGCCAGCACCTCGCCCATGCCCACACCGTGGCGCAGCGCGGCTTCACCGGCTTTTTGAATCACCGGGCCGTCGGCCATGGGGTCGCTAAAGGGCACGCCCAGTTCGATGATGTCGGCGCCGCCTTGCACCAGCGCGTGCATCAGACCCAAGGTGTGCGAGGGCTCGGGAAAGCCAGCCATCAAATAAGGAATCAAGGCTTTGCGGCTAGCGCCTTTGAGGGCGGCCATCACGGGGGCAATGCGGCTCATGCTTTGCTCCCGTTCAATGCCGCCAACGAAATGGCTTGTTCGCCTTTGACGCTTTGGCCTTGGCAGCTGGGTCGGCAAAAGAAATCGGCGTTGGACAAATCTGCCACCGTGCCAATGTCTTTGTCGCCGCGCCCCGACAGGTTCACCAAGATGGATTGTTGCGGTGTCATGGTTTTGGCGAGTTTCATGGCATAGGCCACCGCGTGGCTGGACTCCAGCGCGGGGATGATGCCCTCGGTGCGGCACAGGTAGTGGAAGGCATCCAGCGCTTCTTGGTCGGTGATGCCCACATACTCGGCGCGACCTATGTCTTTCAAAAATGCGTGTTCGGGGCCCACGCCGGGGTAATCCAAACCAGCGCTCACCGAATGGGTTTCGGTGATTTGCCCATTGGCGTCTTGCAGCACATAGGTGCGGTTGCCGTGCAACACACCGGGTACGCCGCGTTGCAGCGAGGCCGAGTGCCGACCTGATTCCATGCCTTCGCCAGCGGCTTCAATGCCGATCAAACGGGTTTTCTCAAACGGGATATAGGGGTAAAAAATACCCATGGCGTTGGAGCCGCCGCCCACACAGGCCAGCACCGCGTCGGGTTGCAAGCCGTGGTGCATGGTGGGCATTTGCGCGATGCATTCCTCGCCAATCACGCTTTGGAAGTCGCGCACCATCATGGGGTAGGGGTGCGGTCCTGCCACCGTGCCAATGATGTAGAAGGTGTTGTCCACATGGGCGACCCAGTCGCGCAGGGCTTCGTTCAAAGCGTCCTTCAAGGTTTTGCTGCCCGACTCCACCGGCACCACGGTGGCACCGAGCAACTTCATGCGATAGACATTCGGGCTTTGGCGTTTCACGTCTTCGCTGCCCATGTAGACCACGCATTCCAGGCCGTAGCGGGCACAAATGGTGGCGGTGGCCACGCCGTGCTGTCCCGCGCCGGTTTCGGCAATGACGCGCGGCTTGCCCATGCGCTTGGCCAGCATGGCTTGACCGATGGTGTTGTTGATTTTGTGCGCACCCGTGTGGTTGAGGTCTTCGCGCTTGAAGTAAATCTGTGCGCCACCCATTTCGCGGCTCATGCGGGCTGCGTGGTAAATGGGCGAGGGGCGGCCCACAAAATGCGCCAACTCGGATTTGAACTCGGCGATGAATGCGGGGTCTTGTTGGTACTGGGCGTAAGCGTCTTTGAGTTCTTCGATGGCGTGGGTCAGGGTTTCGCTGACAAAACTGCCGCCGTAGATGCCAAAGTGGCCGCTGGCGTCGGGTTGTTGGTAGGTGGACATGGTTTTTCCGAAAGGGGTGCAACCCATGGGTTGCTCTAAAAATTAACTGGCAAGTTGCGTGCTACGCACGGCTGCCACGAAGGCACGGATTTTGTCGGCGTCTTTGATGCCTTTGGCGCTTTCCACGCCCGAGCTGACATCAACCGCCAGTGACAGTCCGCGCGAATGCACGGCGCGAATGCCGTCGGCCACGTTTGCAGGTGTGAGTCCACCAGACAAAACGAGGTGAGCATTGACGTTTGTTGGAAGCTGTGACCAATTGAATGAGCTGCCACTGCCGCCATAGGCATCGACCAAGGTGTCGAGCAACAGGGCATGGGCTTGTGAGTAATCGGATGCGTATTTTAAGAGGTCAAAAGGCAACTTGCCCTCAGGGGTTTCCTTGGGGATACGCGCCACCCGAATCCAGCGTCTGCCGAGGTTTTGCGCCACTTCTTGGCAAAAAGCAGGGGTTTCGTCGCCGTGAAACTGTAGCCAAGCGCCAGGTACCTGATGCGCGGCCTGTGCAACTTCTTCAACTGAGGCATTCACAAACAACAGCACCGGCGTGACAAACGCTGGCAGCAATCTGGCCAATTCAGACGCTCTGCGCGGCGAGACGTAGCGTGGGCTGTGGGGGTAGAGCACAAAACCGAGGGCATTGATACCGGCAGCCACGGCAGCTTGCACATCTTGCTCGCGAGTCAGTCCACAAATTTTGATGGGGATGGCGTTCATGGGGTGAGTCCAGGCAAGCTATCGTAAGCCGCGGTGCGATTGGGCAAGCCCCAGGCGTTGTCGTATACCGGCCCCAAAAAATACAAACCGTCAGGAGGAAAAGTAGGTGCTGCCACTTTTCGGCTGTGCGCCTGCAAAACAGATTGCATCCACTCTGGGGCTTGAAGGCCTTGTCCAATGGCGACAAAGCAGCCCATGAGGTTGCGAATCATGTGGTGCAAAAAAGCCGACGCTTGGAAATCAAAACGCCAATAAGCGCTCTCTTCGCTTTGACCGATACGCTGAATGCCAATGTGCATCATGTTTTTAACAGGGCTGAGTGCTTGGCAACTGGAGGCGCGAAAGGAGGTGAAATCGTGTTCGCCAAGCAAGTACTTTGCGGCTTCTTGCATGGGTGCCATTTGCATTGGCCGGTAGACCCAGCCCACCCGTCCGGCTTCTAGGCTGGGGCGAACCGGCGACTGCAAGACGATATAGGCATAGCGTCTTGACAAAGCGCTGCCACGGGCATGAAAGCTGTTGGGAACTTCTTGCGCCCACTGCACCGCGATGTCGCTAGGCAAAGAGGTGTTGGTGCCGCGCACCCAACTTTGCATATCACGGTGGATGGCCGTGTCAAAGTGCACCACTTGCATCAGACCGTGAACACCTGAATCGGTGCGCCCTGCACACAAGGTGCGAATCGGTTGGGTAGCAAAACTTGACATGGCAACTTCAAGCTTGTCTTGTACCGTTAGCCCATTTGGCTGGCTTTGCCAGCCTTCGTAGGTTTGACCCGCATAGCTCAAACCCAGCGCTATGCGCATTGAACTCACGAACGTTCTTGTAACCAGCGCAGGGCCCGTTCGCGGGTTTCACCATGGGTTTGGTCGGCCACCTCTTGCGCCAAAGCGCGACCGGTTTGGCGTTGGCCCAGTTTCCAAAGCTCATCGGCCAAATCGAGACGGACTTGAAAAGGGTCTTCGCTCAAAGGGCTTGTATGGGACATCGAGGTAGCCGGTGCACTTTGTCGGTAAGGCGCGTTGACCGAAGGTGCTGGCGCAGGTGCAACAGGACTTGGTGCTGCGCGAGGAGGGAGCTCTAAATCGAAATCGACCTTCATCTCTGGCGCATTATCCCGCGAAGAGTCTGGGCCAGACTTGAAGTCGAGATCGTTGTCATCATCGGGGTGATGTTGTTGGCGACGTTTTTCGCGAAACAAAGAAATGCTCACCAATACCGCCGCGATGACTGCGATCAAACCAATCAACTCAAACATATAGCGCTTGAGCAAGGCCGCAAAATCTTGGGCACCTGCAGGTAAGTTGGGCAAGTTTGAAGACAGGCCGTCTTGCATTTTTCCAGCAGCTTTGGAGATGGCGTCCAGGTCGGTGACGTTTTTGGATACCTCTTGGTTGCGTTGTGCGGCCTGTTCAGACTCCAAATTTTGTTTGACTTTGTCCGCGTCACCTGCGCCTGGCTTGCTCAGCGTCAGTTGGTCAGACGATTTTTGCGCCTTGTTGTCGACCTGTGCTTTTAAGCCGCCCTTGGATTCACGTTCGCTGGCGTCAGCCAATTTGGTTTTACCGACTTGGCCAGCCAACTGAGAGCGGTAAGCGTCAAAGTCCAAGGCTTGCAAGCGAATGTCTTCACGCGCTTGTTTGCGGTCTATAGAAGTTACTTCTTCTTCGGTGGGCAAGGTGATGAGCGAGCCAGCTTTGAGGCGGTTGACATTGTTGTCGACGAAGGCTTTGGGGTTGTTGCGCAGCAAAGACATCAACATTTGGTCCAAAGACACATCGCCGCCCACAGTGTGCGTCATCATGAGTTGGCTGGCGGTGTCACCACGAACAACTTCAATGGTGTCACCACCCTTGGTCAGAACGCCAGATTCTGGTTTTTTAGCTTTGGGTTTTTCTGCAACAGGTTTGTCGACCTTAGGCTTTGGCTCGGCTTTTGCTGAACGCTCTTTGGCGGGTGAGGGTAAAGGCGTTGGGCGAGGCGGGACTGCCACTGGCGCAGGTTTATCGGCAGGTATAGGAGGCAAGTTGCTGGAAGACGGGGAGTCGTTGCTGGCCACAACCGAAGGCTCAGGGGCTTGTCCATTGCTTAGCGGAAAACCTAGGTTGCGAAAGGCGCGACCCGAGGCCCAGCGAAATTCAAGCAGCAAATCCACATAGGGTTCACTGATGGCTTCTGCACCTTGAAATTGCAGCAAATAAAGATCATCACTTTTTCTTACCAAGGTGATCCGAACATTGTTTAGACCCGCAACACGGCCAATTTTGGCCGCTTGGTAAACCGTGGCATCGGCCAAGTTGGCTTGAAATTCTTGGGCCTCTTGCGCCGATAATTCACTGACTTGAACTTCTAGCTTAAGAGGCTCACCTAGCTTGGATTGGATCTGGGGGCGACCCAGTTGCAGGGCCATTGCATGGCTTGCCCCAATCGCCAGAAAAAGGGTGAATAAGCAACGCAAATTGAACGGCTTTTTTATCAGCTGGAGCATAGAGGTGGTTTTCGTGCAGCCTAAGAAGTGCGTATCATAATGGAAATGAGCGCTTTTTATTGAATTTCAGGCTTTCAACAAAATTCTCAACATACGCCGCAAAGGCTCGGCCGCACCCCACAACAGTTGGTCACCGATGGTAAAAGCACCCACATACTCGGGGCCAAAGGCCATTTTGCGGATACGCCCTACAGGAATACTCATAGAACCGGTCACCGAGACGGGGGTCAAGTGTTGCAAACTTGCCTCACGGTTGTTGGCTACCACTTTCACCCATTCGTTGTCGGCGGCGATCATGGCTTCGATATCAGCGATAGGTACGTTCTTTTTGAGTTTGAAGGTGAGGGCTTGGCTGTGGCAGCGCATGGCGCCAATGCGCACGCAAAAGCCGTCAACCGGCACCGCGGGTTGGGTAAAGCCTGGGCCTTGGCCCAAAATTTTGTTGGCTTCAGCCATGCCTTTCCACTCTTCACGGCTGGTGCCCCAGAATTCGTCGCCCTCAGTTTTGCCAAGCCCTAAATCTTTGTCGATCCAAGGGATGAGCGAGCCGCCCAAAGGGGCGCCAAAGTTCTCGGTTTCAGCGGCAGAAAGTGCCCTTTGTTTGGCGATGACTTTGCGGTCGATCTCCAAAATAGCGCTTTTCGGGTCGTTTAGCAGGTCTTTGACCTCGGCATGCAAGCTGCCAAATTGGTTCAGCAGTTCGCGCATGTGCGCGGCCCCACCGCCAGAGGCGGCTTGGTAGGTTTGGGTGCTCATCCATTCCACCAGACCGGCTTTGTACAAAGCGCCCACGCCCATCAACATACAGCTGACTGTGCAGTTGCCGCCCACCCAATTGAGGCCGCCTTTGGCCAGTGCGTTTTCAATCACGGGCAGGTTCACGGGATCGAGGATGATGACGGCATCGTCCTTCATGCGCAAGGTAGAGGCCGCATCAATCCAGTGGCCCTTCCATCCGGCGCTGCGCAGCTTGGGAAACACCTCAGAGGTGTAGTCGCCGCCTTGGCAAGTGATGATGATGTCGCAGGCCTTGAGCGCATCGAGGTTGTGGCCATCCAGCAACTTGGTTTCGTTTTTCGCCATGGCAGGCGCTGCGCCACCCGCGTTGGAGGTGGAGAAAAACACGGGTTCGATCAAGTCAAAGTCTTTTTCAGCTTGCATGCGGTCCATCAGGACCGAGCCGACCATGCCTCGCCAGCCGACCAGGCCGACGCGGTTTCCTATTTTTTTCATTGGGTTGCCCTTTCAATCAATGTGTTCTTGACCCCCGGCTCGTCTGGCCGGGAAGGGCGCGACGAACCTAAGCCATCAACTGGTTATCTTGGTGGTTTTGAAGTAGGTTTTGACGGTAATCATGGTAAATATTCTAACCTTAGTTCTACTTCAATAATCAGAAATACGACCTCATGGGTGTAGCGCCTTGACCACCGCGTCACCCATTTGCGCCGTACCCACTTTGGTCGTGCCTTCGCTGTAAATATCGCCAGTGCGCAGGCCTTGGGCCAGTACTTTTTTCACCGCGTTCTCGATGCGCACGGCCGCGGCTTCTTGGTTCAGGCTAAAGCGCAGCATCATGGCGGCAGACAGGATGGTGGCCAAGGGGTTGGCCACGCCTTTGCCAGCGATGTCGGGGGCGCTGCCATGGCTGGGCTCGTACAAGCCTTGGTTGCCGGCGTTCAAAGACGCCGAGGGCAACATGCCGATCGAGCCGGTGAGCATCGATGCTTCGTCGCTCAAAATGTCACCAAACATATTGCCGGTGACCACCACGTCAAAGCGTTTGGGCTCTTTGACCAACTGCATGGCTGCGTTGTCCACATACATGTGGTCTAGGGCGATATCGGGGTAGTCTTTGTGCACCTCGGTGACGATGTCTTTCCAAAATTGGAAGGTCTCGAGCACATTGGCCTTGTCTACGCTGGTCACACGCTTGCTGCGCTTGCGGGCAGCTTCAAAGGCCACGCGGGCAATGCGCTCCACCTCGGGGCGGGTGTAGCGCATGGTGTCAAAGGCTTCTTCGGCACCAGCGAAAGCGCCGTCAGGCGACACACGGCGGCCACGCGGTTGGCCAAAGTAAATGTCACCGGTCAGCTCGCGGATGATGAGGATGTCCAAGCCCGCAATCAACTCGGGCTTCAAGCTCGATGCGCCGACCAGCTCGGGGTAGCAAATGGCGGGGCGAAAGTTGGCAAACAGCCCCAAGTTTTTGCGCAAACCCAGAATGGCTTGCTCGGGACGCAAGGGGCGGTCCAAGGTGTCGTATTTCCAGTCGCCCACCGCGCCAAACAAAATCGCGTCGGCTTCTTTGGCCAGCTTCAAGGTGCTTTCGGGCAGGGGGTGACCATGGGCGTCGTAGGCTGCACCGCCTACCAAAGCGGTTTCCATCTCGAACTTCATGTCCAAGGCGTTTAAAACTTTGACGGCCTCGGCGACGATTTCGGTGCCGATACCGTCACCCGGTAATACTGCAATTTTCATAACTTGCTTTCAGTCAGTGTGTGTGCAAGCCAAGGCTTGGCAGCCAAGCGAGCGGCTTCAAAGGAGCGGATTTTGTCGGCGTGGCGCAGGGTCAGGCCAATGTCGTCTAAGCCGTTCATGAGGCAATAGCGACGAAAGGCTTGCACCTCAAAAGGAATTTCTTCGCCTTGAGGCCGCACTACCACTTGGCGCTCCAAGTCCACGGTGAGTTGGTAGCCGGGGAAGGCCAAGCATTCATTGAACAAAGTGTCTATGGCGGCGGTAGGCAAGACGATGGGCAGCAAGCCGTTTTTGAAGCTGTTATTAAAGAAGATGTCGGCGAAGCTGGGTGCCAAGATGGCACGAAAACCATATTGGTCCAAGGCCCAAGGGGCGTGTTCACGAGACGATCCACAGCCGAAGTTTTTACGCGCCAACAAAATGGATGCGCCTTGATAGCGAGCTTGGTTGAGTACAAAGTCTGGGTTCGGCTTGCGGCTGGCAGGGTCTTGTCCAGGTTCGCCTTTGTCAAGGTAACGCCACTCGTCAAACAAGTTGGGCCCAAAGCCTGTTTTTTTGATGGACTTTAAAAACTGCTTGGGGATGATGGCGTCAGTGTCGACGTTCTCGCGGTCCATGGGCGCGACCAAGCCCTTGTGTACGGTAAATTTTTGCATCCTAATTCTCAGCTGAACTGGCGAACATCGACAAAATGGCCATGGATAGCGGCCGCTGCAGCCATGGCGGGGCTGACCAAGTGGGTGCGTCCACCATTGCCTTGTCGACCTTCGAAGTTACGGTTGGAGGTGGAGGCACAACGCTCACCGGGTTCAAGCTTGTCGGCGTTCATTGCCAAGCACATAGAACAACCGGGTTCACGCCATTCAAAGCCCGCAGCTTTGAAAATCTCATGCAAGCCTTCTTGCTCGGCTTGGGCTTTAACCAAACCAGAACCAGGAACCACCATGGCGAGTTTGATGTTCTTGGCGACCTTTTGGCCCAGCTTTTTCACGATGGCGGCGGCTTCGCGCATGTCTTCAATGCGGCTGTTGGTGCAGGAGCCGATGAACACCTTGTCGACAAACAAGTCGTTCAAGGCTTTGCCGGGCTGCAAGCCCATGTAGGCCAAGGCACGCTCAATCGCGTCTCGTTTGTTGGCGTCTTTTTCTTTGTCAGGGTCGGGCACGCGATCAAGCACCGAGAGCACCATTTCAGGTGAGGTGCCCCAAGTCACTTGGGGTGCGATATCTGCGGCATCAAGTTTGACCACCGCATCAAATGCGGCATCGGCATCTGAGTGCAGGGTTTGCCAATAAGCCACAGCTTGGTCCCATTCCACGCCTGTCGGTGACAGGGGGCGTCCTAAGACATAGGCAATGGTTTTCTCATCCACTGCCACCAAGCCCGCACGCGCACCTGCTTCGATGGCCATGTTGCAGACTGTCATGCGGCCTTCCATGCTTAAAGCTCGGATGGCAGGCCCCGCAAATTCGATGGTGTAGCCGGTACCACCCGCCGTACCGATTTGGCCGATGATGGCCAGCACGATGTCTTTGGCTGTCACGCCTTTACCCAAGACACCTTCGACTTGAACCAACATGTTCTTGGCCTTTTTGGCCAGCAGAGTTTGCGTGGCCATAACATGCTCTACCTCGGAAGTGCCAATGCCATGCGCCAGTGCGCCAAACGCCCCGTGGGTGGATGTGTGCGAGTCGCCGCAGACCACCGTCATGCCCGGCAGGGTGGCGCCGGTTTCAGGGCCAATCACATGAACAATGCCTTGACGCTTGGACAGAAAGGGAAAGAAGGCGGCTGCGCCAAATTCGCGGATGTTGTCGTCCAGCGTGGTAATTTGCGCTTTGCTGATCGGGTCGGTGATACCGTCGTAGCCCAAGTCCCAACCAGTGGTGGGTGTGTTGTGGTCGGCTGTCGCGACGATAGAACTGGTGCGCCAAATCTTGCGCTTGGCCACGCGGATACCCTCGAAAGCCTGCGGGCTGGTCACTTCATGTACCAAATGACGGTCTATGTATAAAACGGCCGTGCCGTCTTCTTCAGCGTGGACGACGTGCTCGTCCCATATCTTGTCGTAAAGCGTGCGTCCCATGCGGGTTCCTAGGCTCAAAGTTGGCAAAGATGTTGATTTTAGGCAGTTATCTTGGTTGGATAAACTCCCACACTTCTACTATTTATAAATAACACCTATGAATCAGCGCAAAGGCATTATTTTGGCGGGCGGTTCGGGTACCCGCCTGTACCCTGTCACGCAAGCTGTCAGCAAGCAACTCATGCCGGTGTATGACAAGCCCATGGTCTATTACCCGCTGGCCACCCTCATGCTCAGCGGTATACGCGAGGTGTTGGTGATTTCAACGCCCCAAGACACCCCCCGCTTTACTGATTTATTGGGGGATGGGGCGCAATGGGGTATGCACATCGAATACGCGGTGCAGCCCAGTCCCGATGGTTTGGCGCAGGCCTTCACCATTGGCAAAAACTTTGTCAACCAACAGCCCAGCGCTTTGGTCTTAGGAGACAATATTTTTTACGGTCACGATTTGGTCAAGCAACTGCACAGCGCACATGCCCAGCAACAGGGTGCTACCGTGTTTGCCTACCATGTGCATGACCCCGAACGCTATGGCGTGGTGGCATTTGATGAACAAAAACGCGCCATCAGCATCGAAGAAAAGCCTATTCACCCTAAGTCCAACTATGCGGTCACGGGCTTGTATTTTTATGACGAACAAGTCTGTGACATCGCGGCTAGCATCAAGCCCTCGGCCCGTGGTGAATTGGAAATCACCGATGTAAACAGGCGCTATTTGGAGATGGGGCAACTCGGCGTGGAAATCATGGGGCGTGGTTATGCGTGGTTAGACACGGGCACCCACGAGAGTTTGATGGAAGCTGCCAGTTTCATTGCCACCTTGCAAAAACGCCAAGGTCTGATGGTGGCCTGCCCAGAAGAAATTGCGTTTCACCAAGGCTGGATTGATGCAAGCCGCTTGCAAGCGTTGGCGGCCCCCTTGGCCAAAAATGCTTACGGCCAATACCTTTTGTCTTTGCTGAAATAAACGCCATGGCTTACCACGCAATTCCTACCGCGCTCCCAGGCGTGCTCATTTTGGAGCCCAAGGTCTTTGGCGATTCGCGAGGCTTCTTCTATGAGAGTTTTAATGCTCAAGACTTTGCCAAGGTCACAGACTTGAATGTCTCTTTTGTGCAAGATAACCATAGCCGCTCTGCCCATGGGGTGCTGCGTGGCTTGCATTACCAAATACAACAACCCCAAGGCAAGTTGGTGCGGGTCACCGAGGGCGAGGTGTTTGATGTGGCTGTGGATATTCGCCGCTCTTCACCTCATTTTGGTCAATGGGTAGGCGTGCACCTGAGCGCTGAAAACAAGCGTCAGCTATGGGTACCCCCCGGCTTTGCCCATGGATTTGCTGTATTGAGTTCAAGCGCTGAATTCCTTTACAAAACCACCGATTACTATGCCCCAGCGCATGAGCGCTGCATAGTGTGGAATGACCCCGACTTGGCCATTGAGTGGCCACTTCAAGTTGCCCCTATCTTGGCGGTCAAAGACGCGCAAGCGCCAGTTTTGGCCCAAGCCGAAGTGTTTGTGTGACAAATCGTTGACACATTCAGGGCTTAAGATGAATTCTTTCACTTTGATGACATTATGAAAATAGCTGTATTTGGAACCGGTTATGTGGGCTTGGTGCAAGGCGCAGTGTTGGCAGAAGCTGGTCACACGGTGACTTGTGTCGATATCGACGAAAACAAGTTAGCCCGATTGCGTAAAGGAGAAATTCCTATTTTCGAGCCCGGTCTTGAACCCATTGTCAAAAACAATTTTGCAGAAGGCCGTTTGTTATTTACCTCAGACGCCAAGACTGCGGTTGAGCAAAGCGATGTGCAGTTCATCGCTGTGGGTACACCACCTGACGAAGACGGCAGCGCTGATTTGAAGTATGTGTTGGCAGTTGCCAAAACCATTGCCACCCATATGACGGGATACACCGTGATCGTGGACAAATCCACGGTGCCCGTGGGTACAGCTGACAAGGTAAGCGCCATGGTTACCCAAACTTTGAAAGAGCGTGGGGTAGGTTTTGAGTTTGATGTGGTTTCTAACCCCGAGTTTTTAAAAGAGGGCGCAGCGGTCGCCGATTGCCAACGACCCGACCGCATTGTGATTGGCACCGAAAGTGCTAGGGCAGAAAAATTCCTGCGCGAGTTGTACGAGCCTTTTAACCGCAACCATGACAAAGTGATCGTCATGAATGTTCGCAGTGCTGAACTGACCAAATACGCTGCAAACTGCATGTTGGCCACCAAGATCAGCTTCATGAATGAAATGGCCAATATCGCTGAATTGGTGGGCGCAGACATCGAGTCGGTGCGTCAAGGCATAGGCAGCGACCAACGCATTGGTTATCACTTCATTTACCCAGGGGCTGGCTATGGTGGCAGTTGTTTTCCAAAGGATGTGAGCGCTTTGGTGAAAACTGCCGAAGGCTTAGGCTATGCACCTTGGATACTCAATGCGGTGGAATCTCGCAACCATGCGCAAAAAAATGTGATCTTCGAGAAAATACAACGCTATTTCAAAGATGGCTTACAAAACAAAACCTTCGCACTATGGGGTTTGTCTTTCAAGCCCAATACCGACGATATGCGCGAAGCGCCGAGCCGTGTGTTGATGGAGGCTTTATGGCAGGCCGGCGCTCGTGTGCAGGCTTTTGACCCTGCTGCCATGGAAGAAACCCAGCATATTTATGGCGACCGTTCTGACCTGATGCTGTGCGGCACCAAGGAAGCCGCCTTGCTGGGAGCTGATGCTCTGGTCATCATGACCGAATGGAAAAATTTTCGCGTACCCGACTTCGACCGCGTGAAAACTTCGCTAAAAGCCCCCGTGATTTTTGATGGCCGCAATCTGTTTGAGCCTGGGCGTATGCGCGAACGTGGTTTCGATTACTTTGGTATTGGTCGTTAAATCAGATCGACAGGTTTTGCAGATAAGCCCTGAAATCGGCACCGGTTTCAGGGTGGCGTAAAGCAAATTCCACCGAGGCTTTTAAAAAACCCAACTTGCTGCCACAGTCGTATCGCACACCCTCATAGGCGTAGGCGTAGACCGCTTCAAGTTTGAGCAAGCTTTGGATGGCATCTGTCAGTTGGTATTCGCCACCCGCACCAGGTTTGAGTTGAGAGATGTGTTGAAAAATGCTGGGTGTGAAAATATAGCGACCCACCACACCTTGGTCTGAGGGTGCATTTTGAGGTTCGGGTTTTTCCACAATATCTGACAACTTGGTGAGTCGCTCACCAGCAGAAATGCCCGCCACCACACCATACGACTTGCTTTGCGAAGGCAGGATTTTTTCTACCGCTATCACCGAAGATCGGTAATGCTCGTAGATGCCTACCAACTGTTTAAGTACACCAGGTTGATGGTCCAGCAAATCGTCTGCAAGCACCACCGCAAACGGCTCATTACCTACCAAAGAGGCCGCGCAATTGACCGCATGGCCTAAACCTAAGGCTTCGGGTTGTCGCACGTACACGCAGTTGACATGGGCAGGCTTGATGTTGCGCACCAATTTCAGCAACTCAGTTTTGTGTTTGGCTTCCAACTCATGCTCGAGTTCAAATGAGCGGTCGAAATGGTCTTCAATGCTGCGCTTGCTGCGACCGGTGACGAAAATCATTTCTGTGATGCCAGCTTCCACCGCTTCTTCTACCGCGTATTGAATAAGCGGTTTGTCGACCACACAAAGCATTTCCTTGGGGCTGGCTTTGGTGGCAGGTAAAAAGCGCGTACCCAAACCAGCGACGGGAAAAACAGCTTTTCTCACAACAGTCATGACAACCCCCAAGCGTTATCGAAATGGCTGACTATAACCAGCCAAAATGACACTTCAGCGTTTGTTCAGTGAAGGTACATCACGCTTGACCGCGCCGGTAAATAGCTGGCGGGGGCGACCGATTTTGTACTCAGGGTCGCCAATCATTTCATTGAGTTGCGCGATCCATCCCACAGTACGTGCCAGCGCAAAAATACCGGTGAACAGATTGACTGGGATGCCGATGGCACGTTGCACGATGCCTGAGTAAAAGTCTACATTGGGGTAGAGCTTGCGTGACACAAAGTAGTCGTCTTCTAAAGCAATCTTTTCCAATGCTTTAGCCAGTTTGAACAAGGGATCGTTTTCCAAGCCCAGTTCTTGCAAAACCTCGTTGCAGGTTTCTTGCATCAACTTGGCGCGTGGGTCATAGTTTTTGTAGACGCGGTGACCAAAGCCCATGAGCTTCACGCCAGAGTTTTTATCTTTGACCTTTTCCATGAATTCGCCCACTTTGGCGATGCCGCCATTGGCTTGTATGTCTTCCAGCATGTTCAAACAAGCTTCATTGGCGCCACCATGGGCAGGTCCCCACAAACAAGCTACTCCAGCGGCAATGGCTGCAAAGGGGTTGGTGCCTGATGAGCCGCACAAACGCACGGTGGAGGTGGAAGCATTTTGCTCATGGTCTGCATGCAGGGTGAAGATGCGGTCCATGGCGCGTTCGAGAACTGGGTTGACCACATAGGGTTCGCAAGGGGTGCCAAACATCATGCGCAAGAAATTGCCCGCATAGGACAAGTCGTTTTGTGGGTAGAGGAAAGGTTGACCGATGCCGTATTTGTAAGCCATGGCAACCAAGGTGGGCATCTTGGCGATCAAGCGAATGGCGGCGATTTCGCGGTGTTCAGCGTTGTTGATGTCAGTGCTATCGTGATAGAAAGCAGACAAAGCGCCAACCAAGCCAGTCAGCACTGCCATGGGGTGAGCGTCACGACGGAAACCGCGAAGGAAAAATTGCATTTGCTCATGCACCATGGTGTGGTGCGTGACGGTTTGTGTGAATTCATGCTTGCGTTGAGCGTTGGGTAATTCCCCGTACAACAGCAAATGGCAGGTCTCTAAAAAGTTGCAGTTGGTCGCCAATTGCTCGATGGGGTAGCCACGGTAGAGCAATTCGCCTTTGTCGCCATCGATATAGGTGATGGCCGACTGGCAGGACGCGGTGGATAAAAAACCTGGGTCGTAAGTGAACATGCCTGTTTGGCCATACAGCTTACGAATATCCATCACATCGGGACCAATGGAGCCGTTGTAGACGGGGATATCGATACTGGGTGTGCCGTTGCTGAAAGACAGGGTGGCTGAATAGTTAGCGAGTTTCATTTTTCATTCCTGTTGAATTTGGTCGTTCTGCCTGCATCAGGCAAAGTAAAGCTCTCACATCTTCTTGTTGAGCGATTGTTTGGGTGTGGGGCCTTCCCAAAAAAACATCCAATAAATCGTTGTCTGCCAATTCCATCAATGCGTACATGCTGCGCGCTTGACCCACGGTCATCGTGCTCGCATATCGGTTGAAAAACTTTTCGATGAACAAATCGTTCTCCAGCAAACCGCGCCGACAACGCCAGCGCAATTTGCTGAGCGCTGCTGCTGACAGCGGTGCCTGCTTGGGCAGGACATCAAAAGGCACTTCATCCATTTAAACCGTACGGCTCACCATCAACTCTTTGATCTTGCCAATCGCCTTGGTGGGGTTCAAACCCTTGGGGCAAACATCGACACAATTCATGATGGTGTGGCATCGGAACAAGCGGTAAGGGTCTTCCAAATTGTCTAACCGCTCTGCAGTTGCGTGATCGCGGCTGTCGGCGATGAAGCGATAGGCTTGCAGTAAACCGGCGGGGCCGACGAATTTATCGGGGTTCCACCAAAACGAGGGGCAGCTGGTCGAGCAACTTGCACACAAAATGCACTCGTACAAACCGTCGAGCTCTTCACGTTCCTTGGGCGACTGCAAACGCTCTTTTTCAGGCGGCAGGGTGTCATTCACCAAATAGGGCTTGATAGAGTTGTACTGGTTGAAGAACTGCGTCATGTCAACGATCAAGTCGCGAACCACAGGCAAGCCAGGCAGGGGCTTTAACGTGATGACGCCAGGCAGCGTCAGCATGTTGGTCAAACAAGCCAAACCATTTTTGCCATTGATGTTCATGGCGTCAGAGCCACACACACCTTCTCGGCATGAACGTCTGAACGAAAGTGTGGGGTCTTGCGCTTTGAGTTTCATCAAGGCGTCTAGCAACATGCGCTCATGACCGTCGAGTTCAACCTCGATGGTTTGCATATAAGGCTTGGTGTCTTTTTCGGGGTCGTAGCGGTAAATTTTGAAGGTGCGTTTCATTTAGAAGGTCCTGACTTTAGGAGGAATGCTTTCGGTGGTCAGTGGTTGCAATTTGACAGGCTTGTAGGTCAAGCTGTTGCTGTCGCTGTGCCAGAGGCTGTGCTTTAACCACTCTTCGTCATTGCGGCCGTTGGGGTGTTGCGGTGTGTCTGCATAGTCATCAACAGTGTGAGCGCCACGGCTTTCACGTCTGGCAGCAGCAGACACCATGGTGGCTTGGGCGCACTCGATAAGATTTTCCACCTCCAAGGCTTCCACACGCGCCGTGTTGAAGATCTGTGACTTGTCTTGCAAACCAATGGCTTGAACACGTTCACGCAAAGCTGCGATTTTGCCAACGCCTTCATCCAAGCTGGCTTGGGTGCGGAACACGCCTGCATGCTGCTGCATGGTGGCGCGTATATCGTTGGCCACATCTTGAGCGTATTCGCCGCTGGTGGCGTTTTGCAAACGCGCTAAACGTGCCAAAGTGCGGTCGGCCGCATCGGCGGGCAAGGGCTTATGGTTTTTGTTTTTCTGGTGAAAGTCGACGATGTGATTGCCCGCCGCTTTGCCAAACACCAGCAAATCAAGCAGCGAGTTGGTGCCCAAACGGTTGGCACCATGCACCGACACGCAAGAGCATTCCCCCACCGCGTACAAGCCATTCACCACCGCGTTGTGGTCGGTCGCGGTTTGCGTGACCACTTGGCCGTGGATGTTGGTGGGAATGCCGCCCATTTGGTAATGGATGGTGGGCACCACAGGAATGGGCTCTTTGGTGATATCGACGTTGGCAAAGTTGTGGCCAATCTCGTAGACAGACGGCAGGCGCTTCATGATGGTGTCGGCACCGAGGTGATCAAGTTTCAAATGCACATAGTCTTTGTTGGGGCCGCAACCGCGGCCTTCTTTGATCTCTTGGTCCATGCAGCGCGACACAAAGTCACGTGGCGCCAAGTCTTTCAAAGTGGGCGCATAGCGCTCCATGAAACGCTCGCCGTTACTGTTGAGCAAAATCGCGCCTTCGCCACGGCAGCCTTCTGTGAGCAACACGCCAGCACCAGCCACGCCCGTAGGGTGGAACTGCCAAAACTCCATGTCTTCCAAAGGGATGCCCGCGCGTGCCGCCATACCCAAACCGTCGCCGGTGTTGATGAAGGCGTTGGTAGAAGCGGCAAAAATGCGGCCTGCACCACCGGTGGCAAGCAAAACGGTTTTGGCTTCCAGGATATGCACGTCCCCAGTTTCCATCTCAAGGGCGGTAACGCCAACCACATCACCCTCAGCGTCACGGATGATGTCTTGCGCCATCCACTCCACAAAGAAGTTGGTGTGGGACTGGATATTTTGTTGGTAAAGCGTGTGCAGCATCGCGTGACCTGTGCGGTCGGCTGCCGCGCAAGCACGTTGCACTGATTTTTCGCCATAGTTGGCAGTGTGGCCACCAAAAGGGCGTTGGTAAATCGTGCCGTCGGCGTTGCGGTCAAACGGCATGCCCATATGCTCTAGCTCATACACCACCTTGGGCGCTTCGCGGCACATGTATTCAATCGCATCTTGGTCGCCCAGCCAGTCAGACCCTTTGACGGTGTCGTAAAAGTGAAAATGCCAGTTGTCTTCAGACATATTACCCAGCGACGCACCAATGCCGCCTTGCGCTGCCACGGTGTGAGAGCGGGTTGGGAATACTTTGGACAGCACGGCCACATTCAGGCCAGCGCGGGAGAGTTGCAGCGATGCACGCATGCCAGAGCCACCGGCACCAACGATGACCACATCAAAGCGGCGGCGGGGAAGAGAAGAGCGTGTCATCAATCAAAGTCTCCAAAGAACCTGAACTGCCCAACCCATGCAAGACAGCAACCAAACCAAGGTGAAAACTTGCAAACCCAAGCGTATGCCGACGGGCTTGACGTAATCCATCCAAATATCGCGCATGCCCACCCACACGTGGTAAGTCAGAGCCAAAATGACGGTGAACGTCAAGGCACGCATCCACTGAGGGTTGAAGATGCCAGCCCATGTGTCGTAGCCGATGGGACCGCGTGAAAAAATGAGTTGTAGCAGCACCAACAGGGTGAACAATGCCATCAAGGAGGCGGTGATGCGTTGCGCTAACCAGTCGCGCAAACCGTAATGAGCGCCAACCACCAAACGCTTTGAGCCAATCGAATCTGTCATGGTGTGTTCCTGAAATCAATAAACGCCAAACAGCTTTGCACCCAGCAGCACAGTCAAACCTAGGCTGAGTACCAACGTGAAGACTGCGCTGCTTTGGCTGAATGCTTTGTCTACGCTATGGGTTGCATCCATGTACAAATGGCGCAGACCCGCAATCAAATGGTGCAAATAGGCCCAAACCAAGGCCAGCGTCACCAAGCTGATGAACCAAGCGGGGTAAATGCCCACGCCAACGTTGAAAGCCGCTTTGAACTTGGCAAAGGAAATCTCGGAGGAAATGGACTTGTCAAAAAGCCAAATAATGAAGGGCAACAGCAAAAACATGAGTGCGCCACTGATGCGGTGCAATATGGACACCCACCCAGCGGCAGGCAATCGGTAAGAAGGCAAGTCCGCAAACGCGTTGATATTGCGGAATTCAGGCCTTGGTTGAACGGGGTCGGTCATAGGTAGGGCTTTCAGACTTTCGGGAGGGCGCTTGAAGTTCGAAGGGTTGAGTTAAATGCCCTGTGGTTTTCATTCTATTGCAATGCACAAAAATGAATGCCAACACAGGCTGACAAGGGGATTCAGTTCAATTCATTGTCGTAATAGTGGGTATCTGTTCGGTAAAGGCCACGTCGCCACTCCATGGGGGTGTCGTGGTAGGTAAAGGCCAGTCGCTCCACGCTCAGCAAGGGCATGTGTGTATCAATTTGTAGCAACTTTGCCTCTTCATCGCTGGGGTTAACGGCTCTTAAACGCTCTTGTGCTCGCACCATGCGGATGCCAAATTCAGTTTCAAATAAAGCGTACATGGGGCCTTGGTCGGCGCTCAAGCGTTCGGCGGTCAAGCCTTTAAAGGGGCCACCAGGCAACCAAATATCTTCCAAAATGGTGGGTACTCCGCCAAAAGACAGCACCCTTCTAAGTTGCAACACAGCCTCGCCGCCGCGCAGGCGCAGGGCTTTGGCCACATCGTTATTGGCCCTGGTGCGTTTGCAGTCGATGATCAGTCGCTGGGCGGGGCCTTGGCTGTTGAGGTCGCCATGGTCGGGTTTGAGTTTGAGGAATCGGTACTGAACCTGTTGCTCAGCATGGGTGGCAACAAACGTGCCCTTGCCTTGGCGACGTATCAACAAATTGTCTTGCGCCAATTCGTCAATGGCTTTGCGCACCGTACCTTGGCTGACTTTATAGCGGGCCGCCAATTCGAATTCGCTGGGAATGGGTTCGCCCGGCTTCCACTCGCCGCTTTGCAAGCTTTGCAAAACCAGCGCCTTGATCTGCTGATAAAGTGGACTGAAGGCAGGTGCAATCCCTGCAACAGGTGCAGAGGAAGCGAGGCTGGTTTCAGAGCTCATGGGAAAGAGAAATCTGGTTTGTCAGGAAAAAAGGAAAAGTAGACGTTATCATATCTTCTATAAGACACATGTCTTGCAGTTGACGCCTTTGAATTTGCATATTTTTTTCAATTTATCCCGGAGATTGTCATGAATAAACCCCCCGTACGCGTCGCCGTCACTGGCGCAGCAGGCCAAATTGGTTATGCCTTGTTGTTTCGCATAGCCTCTGGCGAAATGCTCGGCAAAGACCAGCCCGTTATCTTGCAACTGCTTGAAATTCCTGACGAAAAAGCCCAGAAAGCCCTCAAAGGCGTGATGATGGAGTTGGAGGACTGTGCCTTCCCGTTGTTGGCGGGTATGCAGGCTCATGCCGACCCCATGACCGCTTTCAAAGACACCGACTACGCCTTGCTGGTGGGTTCGCGCCCGCGCGGCCCAGGCATGGAGCGAGCAGAACTTTTGGCCATCAATGGCGCGATCTTCACCGCGCAAGGCAAGGCTTTGAATGCAGTCGCATCGCGCAATGTGAAAGTGCTGGTGGTGGGCAACCCCGCCAACACCAATGCTTATATCGCCATGAAATCGGCACCAGATTTGAAACCTGCCAACTTCACTGCCATGCTGCGCTTAGACCACAACCGTGCCTTGAGTCAAATTGCCGCCAAAACCGGCAAGCCTGTGGCGAGTATTCACAAGCTATGTGTGTGGGGCAACCATTCGCCCACCATGTACGCAGATTACCGCTTTGCCACCATTGATGGTGCCTCTGTCAAAGACATGATCAACGACCATGTTTGGAATGAAACGGTGTTTTTGCCCACGGTCGGCAAGCGTGGTGCGGCCATCATTGAAGCGCGTGGGCTGTCATCTGCTGCCTCCGCTGCTAACGCGGCGATTGACCATATGCGTGATTGGGCACTGGGCACCCATGGCCAATGGGTCACCATGGGTATTCCTTCACAGGGTTGGTATGGCATTCCTAAAGATGTGATGTTTGGTGTCCCTGTCACTTGCGACAACGGCGAATACAAAGTAGTTGAAGGCTTGGCTATTGATGCCTTCAGCCAAACATGTATTGATAAAACCCTCAAAGAGCTGACCGACGAGCAAGCCGGTGTGGCCCATTTGCTTTAACAAGGACGGGTTTACACACACATGAAACATCCGCGTGAGGTCTTGCTGGGTGCGCAAGCCGCTGCGATGGTTTTACCTGTCTGTGACCACTACAGTGGTGTGGAAGTGCGTATGCGAAAAAGCCTGCAGTTACAGGCCGATCTTCACCAAGAGTTTGGCGTGGGCGTGATGGACGTCACCCTTGATTGCGAAGATGGGGCGCCCGTGGGCGGCGAGGCTGAGCATGCCACCTTAGTCGCCGAATTGGCCATGGCCGCTGCACCCCATGCCCGCGTGGCGGTTCGTGTGCATCCCCTGGGCCATCATGCTTTTGAGCAAGACCTTGCTATTTTGTTAGGACAAGCCAGCCCACGTTGGTGTCACATCATGCTGCCCAAGGTGGAGTCTGCAGCAGACTTCCTCAAAGCTGTTAAAGCCATCGACGCAGCCGGTGGAGAACATTTGCCATTGCATGCCCTGATTGAGTCACCGCTGGCAGTACACAACGCTTTTGAGATTGCCGCACATCCCCGCGTTCAATCCTTGAGTTTTGGGTTGATGGATTTTGTTTCTGCCCACGGTGGCGCAGTGCCTGCCTTTGCCATGGGTGTGGTGGGACAGTTCAGTCACCCTTTGGTGGTTCGCGCAAAACTAGCGATTGCCAGTGCTTGCCATGCCCATGGCAAAACGCCATCGCATTGCGTGGTCACCGAATTCAACGATGTCCAAGTCATACAAAGCGCTGCAAGTCGGGCAGCCCATGAGTTTGGTTTCACCCGCATGTGGAGCATTCACCCTAGCCAAGTGCGTCCTATTTTGGCCGCTTTTTCGCCCTCCGTTGACGAGGTCGAGCAAGCTGCTGATATTTTGCAAGCAGCCGTCCAAGTCGACTGGGCGCCTATAAAAAAAGGCGGTCAGTTGCATGACCGCGCCAGTTATCGCTTTTTTTGGTCCGTGTTAGAAAGAGCTCATGCGACAGGCCAAGCTTTGCCTGAGCATGCGCTGGTGTATTTCCAATAATGAACAAAAGGGGCGCGTCATGAGAAAACTTTTACCTGTGACTGTCTGTGTGGGTTTGACGATATTTTCCATATCCGTGCACTTGGCTGCCCAGGAGGTGTCCAAAGAGGTGCTGTCGATTGCCGCCAAAGTGCACACTGGTGCACTTGTTTGTGAAGGCCGGCAGATGATCATGTTGTGGCCCGACACTGCATTGCCTGGAAGGTTTATCCTGAAGATGAACAAACGTGTTTACCGCATGACGCCGGTACCCACGGCCTCAGGTGCGGTACGTCTTGAAGATGACAAAACTGGCGCTGTCTGGATTCAAACCATAGAAAAATCCATGCTGATGGATTCTGTGCACTCGCAACGCTTGGCAGATGAATGCCAAAGCCCTGCGCAAAAAACCGCAGCCAAACAAATACCTGCTTCTGCTCGCCCCGATTTGCTAGAAGCCAATTCAAATAACCGCTAATTTTTTGGAGCTTGCAATGTTAAAAACCTACCGTGATCATGTGGCCGAACGCGCTGCCTTGGGCATTCCCCCTTTGCCTTTGTCGCCCAAGCAAACGGCCGAACTCATTGAGTTGTTGAAAAACCCGCCCAAGGGTGAAGAAGCCACCTTGGTGGACCTCATCACCCACCGCGTGCCCGCTGGTGTGGACGATGCGGCCAAGGTCAAAGCCAGCTATTTGGCGGCCGTCGCCCATGGCACAGAAAAATGCGCCTTGCTCAGCCCCGAAAAAGCCACTGAATTGCTGGGCACCATGCTGGGGGGCTTCAACCTCACGCCACTCATTGATTTGCTCGACAACAAAGCCTGCGCCCCCATAGCAGCCGAAGGTTTGAAGAAAACCTTGCTGATGTTTGACCAGTTTCACGACGTCAAAGAAAAGGCCGACAAAGGCAATGCCTTGGCCAAGGCGGTGGTGCAATCGTGGGCCGACGCCGAGTGGTTCACCAGCCGCCCCGAAGTGCCCCAAAGCATCACGCTATCTGTGCTCAAAGTCACGGGCGAGACCAATACCGACGACTTGTCACCCGCTCCCGATGCGTGGAGCCGCCCTGACATCCCTTTGCATGCCTTGGCCATGTTGAAAAACAAGCGCGACGGCATCACGCCCGAAGAAGACGGCAAGCGCGGCCCGATCAAGTTCATCGAAGACCTGCGGGCTCGCGGCCATTTGGTGGCCTATGTGGGCGATGTGGTGGGCACGGGTTCCAGTCGCAAATCGGCCACCAACAGCGTTTTGTGGTTCACCGGTGAAGACATTCCGTTTGTGCCCAACAAGCGTTTTGGCGGTGTGTGTTTGGGCAGCAAGATTGCCCCGATTTTTTACAACACCATGGAAGACGCGGGTGCTTTGCCCATCGAGCTCGATGTGAGCCAAATGAACATGGGCGATGTGGTTGAGTTGCGCCCCTACGAAGGCAAGGCTTTTAAAGACGGCAAAGAAATCGCCAGCTTCACGGTGAAAAGCGATGTGTTGTTTGACGAGGTGCGTGCTGGTGGCCGCATTCCCTTGATCATTGGACGTGGCCTGACCGCCAAAGCGCGTGAAGCTTTGGGCCTGCCGCCCTCCACCTTATTCCGTTTACCAGCCGTCCCCCAAGGCCACGGCAAAGGTTTCACGCTGGCGCAAAAAATGGTGGGCCGCGCCTGCGGTTTGCCAGAAGGTCAGGGCGTGTTGCCTGGCACCTATTGCGAGCCCCGCATGACCTCGGTGGGCTCACAAGACACCACCGGCCCCATGACCCGCGACGAGTTGAAAGACTTGGCGTGTTTGGGCTTTAGCTCTGATTTGGTGATGCAGTCGTTTTGCCATACAGCGGCCTACCCCAAGTCGGTGGACGTGAAGATGCACCACGAATTGCCCGAGTTCATCAGCAACCGCGGTGGCATCAGCTTGAAGCCTGGCGACGGCATCATCCACTCGTGGCTCAACCGCATGTTGTTGCCCGACACCGTGGGCACCGGCGGCGACAGCCACACCCGCTTCCCCGTGGGCATCAGCTTCCCAGCAGGTTCGGGTTTGGTGGCGTTTGCTGCGGCCACCGGCGTGATGCCTTTGGATATGCCCGAGAGCGTGTTGGTGCGCTTCAAAGGCCAGATGCAACCCGGCGTCACCCTGCGCGATTTGGTGCATGCCATTCCGTTGTACGCGATCAAAAAGGGTTTGTTGACAGTGGAGAAAAAGGGCAAGAAAAACATTTTCTCGGGCCGCATTTTGGAAATTGAAGGCCTGCCCAATTTGAAGGTGGAACAAGCCTTTGAGTTGTCCGACGCCTCTGCCGAGCGCAGTGCCGCTGGTTGCACCGTGCACCTGAACAAAGAGCCGGTCATCGAGTACATCAACAGCAATATCGTGTTGCTCAAGAACATGATCGCCCAAGGTTATGCCGATGCACGCACCATTGGCCGCCGCATCCAAGCCATGGAGGCGTGGCTGGCCAACCCGCAACTCTTGCAAGCCGACAAGGACGCCGAGTACACCGAGGTGATCGAGATCGATATGAATGAGATCAAAGAGCCCATCGTGTGCTGTCCCAATGACCCCGATGACGCGAAAACCTTGAGTGATGTGGCCGGTGCCAAGATCGACGAGGTGTTCATTGGTTCGTGCATGACCAACATCGGCCACTTCCGCGCGGCCTCCAAATTGTTAGAGGGCAAGCGCGACATTCCGGTGAAGTTGTGGATGGCGCCACCCACCAAAATGGACGCGCAGCAACTCACCGAGGAAGGCCATTACGGCGTGTTTGGCAATGCCGGTGCGCGCATGGAAATGCCCGGTTGCAGCCTGTGCATGGGCAACCAAGCGCAGGTGAAAGAGGGCGCAACCGTCATGTCCACCAGCACCCGCAACTTCCCCAACCGTTTGGGTAAAAACACCAACGTGTATTTGGGGTCTGCCGAGTTGTCAGCGATTTGCTCCAAGCTCGGGCGCATACCCACCCAAGCCGAGTACTTGGCCGACATGGGGGTGATCAACGCCGATGGCAGCAAGATTTACAAGTACATGAACTTTGACCAAATAGAGAGCTTTAAAGAAGTGGCCGATACGGTCAAAGCTTGAACAATGCGGTGTCGATTTGCAGGTGCAGGAGATCAATGGCGTGTTCCACGCAATTGACCTCACCCACAGGACTCGTTCTGTCTATCACTAAAAAGTCACCATCCTGCAGTGCTAACAGGGGGTGATGCCAAGTGCCTTTGGCGTAATTCACGCCTTGTTGCGCAGTGGCTGAAAAGCACTTCAGGGTGGACATGTCTGGGGTATCGCCACCCAAGGCCACCACCACCAAATAAGCATGGCCAGATAAGGGCATGAAAGCTTGTGAACCAAAAGGATGTTTCTCCAGCACAGTCAGTAGCAGCGGTAACGGACGCGCCTTTGCTCTGAAAATGCTGATGGCGGGTTGACCGCCGTCTTGCGTCAAATCAATTTGCGCCAGTCGGTGAAACCGCTGAGCGAAGCCTTGGTTGATGGTGAAGTTCTGTGCGTTGTCGCTGGCTTCAATCACATCGCCAAACGGTTTGAACGCCTTGGCGGTGAGTGGCTGAATTTGCAACAAGGGCGTCATTAAAAACCCTGCACCTGACCTCGAGGCACAAAGCGTCCCATGCCTTCTCGGCCCTTCCATTCTTTGCCATCCACAATCAAATTACCGCGCAAGAACACTTTCTCCACGCGACCTTGCAAAGTACGCCCCTCTAACAAGGTGTAGTCCACATTGCTGTGCAGGTCTTGGGCGCGTATGGTTTGTTGAACTGCGGGGTTGAACAAGACCACGTCGGCATCACTGCCCACGGCAATCGTGCCTTTTTTGGGGAAAAGACCAAACAATTTAGCTGGGGATGTTGCGGTGAGTTCCACAAAACGGTTGAGTGAAAACTTACCCTTCATGACGCCAATGTCAAACAAACTCACCAAGCGGGTTTCGATGCCAGGTGCGCCGTTGGGGATCATCGAAAAATCATCTTTGCCCATTTGCTTTTGCTTTTGGTAGCCCAGATGACCTTCCTTCATGCAAAACGGGCAATGGTCGGTGGCAATCACTTGCAAGTCGTCATAACGCAACGCTCGCCATAAATGTTTTTGGTCCTCGTTGGTGCGTAAAGGCGGTGTCATCACATACTTGGCGATTTCAAAGTCATCGCTGCTGTAGACCGACTTATCGAACAGCAGGTAATGCGGACAGGTTTCGGCAAACACCGCAATACCTTCTGCTCGTGCTTGAACAATATTTTTCAAAGCTTGGTTGCTGGACACATGCACAAAGTAAATCGGCGCTTGTGCCAACTCGGCCAAGCGAATGCCACGGTGCGTGGCTTCACCTTCCATGATGGCAGGACGCGTCATCTCGTGGTAGCGCGGTGAGGTGTGGCCTGCAGCCAATGCCTCTTTGATAAGTAAGTCGATGACGGTACCGTTTTCCGCATGCAGTGCCAACATGCCGCCGTCTGCGCCTACTTGTCGGAGCATGCGAAAAATGGCGGCATCGTCGGCCATCATGACACCAGGGTAAGCCATGAACATTTTGAAACTGCTGACACCCTCATGGTGCATGGCGTAGCGAACATCTTTCAACACCTGTTCATCCACGCGGGTGACGATGACGTGCAGGCCGTAGTCGATGTTTACTTGCGACTCTGCGCTGCGTTGCGCTCTGGCGATGGCGCCCAAAGGCGAGTCCTCAGCTGTTTGCAGCGCAAAGTCGACCACCGTGGTGGTGCCCCCAAAGGCTGCGGCTTTGGTGCCGCTGGCAAAAGTGTCGCAGGTCATGGTGGGGCCGACCACGTTCTCCATGTGCACATGGGTGTCCACTCCGCCGGGCAAGACATACAAACCCGTGGCGTCTACCACCTGCACATCCTCACCCACTTCCATGTGTTGGCCGATGGTGTGAACAATGCCATCTTTTAACAGCACATCAGCCACGTAGTCGTCACTAGCGGTGATGACGCGACCGTTGCGAATCAGGGTGGGGCTGGGCTGGGTCAAGAGGAACTCCCTGAAAAAAAGAGTGAACGCTGGTCTACAGCAAGCGAGCCAACAAGGCACCGTCAGCGGGTGTTTGCATGGGAATCCACACATGCGTGGGGCTGCCTGCTGCTACCTCAATGGACGCCCCATTTTTGTCTTTCATCTCTTCAAGCTTGACAGTACGGTTACCGCTGGGGTGAATGATTTCAATCATGTCACCCACAGAAAATTTATTTTTAGTTTCTATCTCTGCCCAGCCGTTGGCTACGGCGCGGACTTCGCCAACAAACTGACTGCGGTGACCCACCGAGTGGCCGGTTTCGTAGTTTTGGTAGTCGTTGGCGGGTCGACGGTCCAGCAGACCCGCGGTATAGCCTCGGTTGGCCAAACCATCGAGCTCGGTAATGAGTTCGGGGTTGAAAGGACGTCCAGCTACTGCATCGTCAATCGCTCTGCGATACACCTGTGCTGTGCGGCTAACGTAATACAAGCTCTTGGTGCGTCCCTCTATTTTGAGGGAGTCAACCCCAATCTTGGCGAGTCGCTCTACATACTCCACGGCACGCAAATCTTTGCTGTTCATGATGTAGGTGCCATGCTCGTCTTCCATGATGGGCATGAGCTGACCAGGACGGCCTTTGTCTTCCAGCAAATAAATGTTGTCCGCTGCAGGATGACGTACACCATCGCCACAAGCTGAAAAGCTTTGCTCAGCTTCTTGTTGCGACTTGGCAAAGTCGAAGTCTGCCTCCATGGGAATCGCCATGGCTTCACCGGTGTTGGGGTTGGTGGTGCTGGCTTGCGTGCTGTAGCTCCAGCGGCAAGCATTGGTGCAAGTGCCTTGGTTGGGGTCGCGGCGGTTGAAGTAACCCGACAGCAAGCAGCGACCAGAGTAAGCAATACACAAAGCCCCATGAACAAATACTTCAAGCTCCATGTCGGGACATTCTTGACGGATTTTTTCAATCTCGTCCAAGCTGAGTTCACGCGACAAAATAATGCGTGTCACGCCCACCTTTTGCCAAAATTTCACTGCGGCCCAATTCACTGTATTGGCTTGCACCGACAAATGGATGGGTACTTCAGGCCACTTTTCTCGCACCATCATGATGAGACCGGGGTCGGCCATGATCAGACCATCGGGCTTCATGGCAATCACGGGCTCAATGTCGCGCATATAAGTGCGCACCTTGTCGTTGTGCGGCAGCAAGTTGCTGGTGACGAAAAATTTCTTGCCCCGCTGATGGGCTTGAGCGATGCCAATGCCAATTTGCTCTAAGCGAAATTCATTGTTGCGAGCGCGAAGTGAATAGCGTGGTTGACCGGCGTAGACAGCGTCTGCTCCAAAATCGTAGGCAGCACGCATTTTGTCCAGTGAACCGGCGGGCAAGAGAAGTTCAGGGGCTTTGAGAAGTGTCATAGGTTTGAGCTTACATCAGCAGGTGTTCGCCGTCATTGGCGCCACCCAAAATCACATAGTTCACTTTGCGGATATCCAGTAATTTGGTCCCACCCGCGTAAGAAATTGAGCTTTGCAAGTCTTCTTGCATTTCGCGCAGGGTGTCTTGGAGTTGGCCTTTGATGGGTTCCAAGATGCGTTTGCCTTCTACATGCTTGTATTCGCCCTTGTTGAAGTCTGAGGCAGAACCGTAATATTCTTTGTACAGCCTGCCATCGACTTCCACCGTTTGCCCAGGGCTTTCTTCGTGACCGGCCAGCAGGGAGCCAATCATCACCATGGAGGCACCAAAACGTATGCTTTTGGCGATGTCACCGTGTTCGCGGATGCCGCCATCGGCAATGATGGGCTTGGTGGCCACCCTAGCGCACCACTTCAGGGCTGACAACTGCCAGCCGCCAGTACCAAATCCTGTTTTGAGCTTGGTGATACAAACCTTGCCAGGCCCTATGCCGACCTTGGTCGCATCTGCGCCCCAGTTTTCCAAATCGATGATGGCCTCGGGTGTTCCTACATTACCCGCAATGACAAAAGCAGCAGGCATTTTTTCTTTCAGGTGTGCAATCATGCGCTGTACATTGTCCGAGTGACCATGGGCAATATCGATGGTGATGTAGTCAGGGGCCAGTCCCTGCGCGAGCAGCTGCGCAACGGTGTCGTAGTCAGCTTGTTTCACACCCAAAGAAATCGATGCAAATATATTTTTGGCTTGGCAATCTTTGACAAACTGCACATTGTCCAAATCGAAGCGATGCATCACATAAAAATAGCCACTCTTGGCCAACCACTCGCAAATGCTTTCATTCACCACGGTTTTCATGTTGGCGGGTACCACCGGCAAGCGAAAACTGCGTTGACCTAAAGTGACCGAGGTATCGCACTCTGAGCGACTTTGCACGCGACATTTGCGCGGCAGCAAAAGAATATTGTCGTAATCAAAAATTTCCACGTTCCAAGCTCCAAAAATGACAGGATTGAGCGCTTGGGGCTTGGTCGGTATAGCTGATGGGAACTAACCGAGCAGCAAGATTCTTGGGCTCGGTGATTGATTCTACGCAGAATCCAAACTTGGCCTGCCTACAATCGAGCAATGCATTCTTTCGACCCTTCTCCCGCTGCAGTTGCGCTTTCTTTGCACAGTCCTTTGTTGCAGGGTTTGAATGATGAGCAATTAGCAGCTGTCACCTTGCCTGCCGAGCACGCACTCATACTGGCAGGCGCTGGTTCTGGAAAAACCCGTGTGTTGACCACCCGCATTGCATGGCTGCTGCAAACTCGCCAAGCCAGTGCAGGCAGTTTGATGGCCGTGACATTCACCAACAAAGCCGCCAAAGAAATGCTCACCCGTTTGAGTGCCATGTTGCCAGTGAATGTGCGGGGTATGTGGATTGGCACTTTTCACGGCCTGTGCAACCGTTTTTTGCGAGCCCATTGGAAGATGGCCAATTTGCCCCAGTCATTTCAAATCTTGGATACCCAAGACCAGTTGTCTGCGGTGAAACGTTTGGTCAAGCAGCACAATATTGATGATGAACGCTTTCCACCTAAGCAGTTGCAGTGGTTTATAGCTGGTTGCAAAGAAGACGGTCAACGTCCCAAGGACGTGCAAGTGCGCGATGCTGAGACACGCCAAAAGGTAGAGATTTACCAACTTTATGAAGACCAATGTCAGCGCGAAGGGGTGGTGGACTTTGGCGAACTGATGTTGCACAGTTATGAGTTATTGCGTGATAACGACGCATTACGCGAGCATTACCAACAGCGCTTTACCCATATATTGATCGATGAATTTCAAGACACCAACCGACTTCAATACGCTTGGATCAAGTTGCTCAGTGGCCCACGAAGTGCCGTGCTGGCCGTGGGCGACGACGATCAAAGTATTTATGCTTTTCGCGGTGCACGTGTGGGCAATATGGCCGACTTTGTGCGTGAATTTCATGTGCAGCACCAAATCAAATTGGAGCAAAACTACCGCAGCCACAGCCATATTTTGGACACTGCCAACGAACTCATCAAGCACAACAAAACTCGCTTAGGTAAAAACCTTCACACTACCCAAGGCGCAGGAGAACCGGTGCGTGTGATGGAGTCTACGGGTGACTTGGCCGAGGCGCATTGGATGGTGGAGGAAATCAAACAGCTTTTGCGAGATGGCCGAGACGGCGATGGCAGCAAAGGCGTTGCCACCCGAAACGAGGTGGCTGTGCTTTACCGAAGCAATGCCCAAAGCCGCGTGATTGAAACTGCGCTTTTCAATGCTGCCATGCCTTACCGCGTTTATGGCGGCTTGCGGTTTTTCGAACGGGCAGAAATCAAGCATGCTTTGGCGTATTTGCGCTTGCTAGAAAACCCGCGTGACGACACCAGTTTTCTTCGTGTTGTCAATTTCCCGCCGCGTGGCATTGGTGCACGCAGCATCGAGCAATTGCAAGACGCAGCTCGCGCAACTGGTTGCGCCTTGCATGATGCGGTGAGCACCATCGCAGGCAAAGCGGGCGCCAATTTGTCGGCTTTTGTTGCCAAGATAGATGTCTTGCGCGAACAAACCCAGGGTCAAACGCTGCGGCAAATCATCGAGTTGGTGTTAGACCACAGCAAGCTGATAGAGCACTACCAAGCAGAACGTGAAGGTGCTGACAGGGTGGAGAACTTGCAAGAGTTGGTTAATGCGGCAGAAAGCTTTGTGACGCAAGAGGGCTTTGGTAAGGACGCGGTGGCTTTGCCCGTAGACGAAGCCATGCAAAGCCAAACGGATTTTGCAGTGGCCCAAGCTGCACGCGGGGAGGCGATTGCCCCCAACGAAGAGACCGGTGAAACTTTGTCGCCTTTGGTGGCGTTTTTGACCCACGCAGCCTTAGAGTCAGGCGACAACCAAGCGCAGGCTGGCCAAGACGCTGTGCAGTTGATGACCGTGCATGCGGCCAAGGGTTTGGAGTTTGATTGTGTCTTCATCACGGGCTTGGAAGAGGGTTTGTTCCCCCATGAAAACGCCATGAGCGACTTTGAGGGACTCGAGGAAGAACGTCGTCTTATGTATGTGGCCATCACCCGTGCTCGCAAGCGGCTTTACCTTAGCCATTCGCAAACCCGTATGCTGCATGGTCAGACCCGCTACAACATCAAGAGCCGTTTCTTTGACGAGATGCCTGAGCACACGCTGAAATGGTTGACGCCCCAAACAGGTTTAGCGCCTGCGATGTGGGGTTCGCGGCCAGCAGGTTTTGGTCAAGCCGATAACAGCCGTGCGGCTTACTACACCCAAACGCCGCCCTCTGTTCCTCAGCGTGCACAAACCCAAGCCAGTGGTCCCAATGCCTGGGTACGTGCTGGGCTGCAAGTGTTTCATACCAAGTTCGGTGAAGGGGCCGTGTTGTCGGTTGAGGGGGTGGGAGAGGATGCCCGCGCGCAGGTGAAATTTGCACGCCACGGGGTGAAGTGGTTAGCCTTGTCAGTAGCCAAGTTAACCCAGGTTTAAGCTAGCAGTGGTTCGCTGGTAAAGCAGTCTCTGAAACTGAAATAGCAAGATGTGAAAAACATCGCCGATAACATCAACATGGCGGGTAATAACAGCATCAGTGTGAGTTGACCATCGTCTGTCAGCATGCTAAGGACGCTCAATAACAGACTGGTGGTCACGAAAATCAAAGCCCAAGTCAAACCAAAAAGGGCAAAAGCCCGCCAGTTGCTGACGCATGCAACGATGCTAAAGAACAGGCTTTTCGCGACAGGTTCTTTATGCCAATGAATCAGCGCCGGAGCGTGCCAGAACAAGGCCGATAGCGGCAAGTACAACACCAACGAAAACATCACGGCATCTTGAAAATGGCCGTCAGTGGCGATGGTTTCATTGATTTCGCCGCCTAATAAGTACATGCGGGCAAATTCACCCCCATCAAACAAAGACGACAAAGCCAGTATCAAGCAAAACAGCATGGCATAGCAAAAGCCAATCAGCAGCAAGCGTTGGGACTGAAAAGCACCTTCACGAAAGCCAATGAACAGAACGGAGGGCATGGGAAATTTGCCGAGCACGGCTTCACGAGACGCTGCCATCAAACCCAGCGACATCGTGGGTAACAGGATCAAACCGGCAAATGCGCCTACATAGGGAAGCAAGGAGGTAAGAGACACCAAACCCAGAAAAACAAAAAACAAACCACTCAGTGCCAAGGGTTGACGCCAAAACGTGCGTATGCCTTCCTTGACCCAGGACACTCCGGTGCGTGCTGTGACGATTTGAAGCTTCATAGGTCAGAGTGTGACAGGGTGGTGCAATCGTTCAAGCAACACACGTTCAAAATGGTCAGGGTCATGGGCTTGGAGCAGGCTGGCCTCTCGGGGTAAATGAAAATCCCATAAACGGGAAATCCAAAAACGCAGCGCTGCAGCACGCAGCATGGGGTTGAATAGCGCTCTCTCTGCTCCAGACAGAGGACGAACCGATTGATAGCCTTGCAGCATAGAAGTCAATCGATCTGCGAGAAAAGCCCCGCTTGCCAAATCAATGCTCCAGTCGTTCAAGCACACGCCCAAATCAAACAACCAACTGTCCACGCCAGCGAAATAAAAATCAAAAACACCACTTAACCGATCGTCAACAAACATCACATTGTTGCGAAAGGCATCGGCATGAACCGCGCCTTTGGGCAAAGCTGTGTAGGCAAAAGACGATTGAATATGGTTTTGAAAAGCCAACTCATGCTGCAAGATGGTTGCTTGCGCCTCTGACAGAAAGGGCAATATGGCTGGAGCCGTTTGGTTCCACCAAGACAGGCCTCGCAAATTGGGTTGTTGGTACTCGTAATTGCGCGCAGCCAGATGCATCTGCGCCAAGCTTTCTCCCATGGCGTGGCAATGCGCAGGGCTGGGCTCGAGTTGTGAGCTTCCTGCCAAACGATTGACAACAGCAGCTGGTTTGCCGCCCACGCTTAGCAAGATGTCTCCCTGGGAATTGGCTTGCGGTGCTGGCACGGCAATGCCTTGATCTGCCAGATGCTTCATCAAGTGCAAATAAAAGGGGAGTTGTTCGCGGGTAAGTCGCTCGAACAAGGTCAGCACATACTCGCCTTGGTCAGTGGTCAAAAAGTAATTGGTGTTTTCAATCCCGCTGCTGATGCCCTCCAAAGACACCAACTCGCCAAGAGACAGGTCTGCCAATAAATTGCGGGCTTGCTGCTCAGAAACTTCAGTGAAAACGGCCATGGTGAATTAGGTTGAGCAGCGACTGGGAGAAGATGGCGGATTGTAGGCACAATCCTTCCCATGCAAGACACACCCACCCTGTTGCTGGTTGACGGTTCCAGCTATTTGTACCGCGCCTTTCACGCCATGCCCGATTTGCGGGTGGACCGCAACGACCCCGCCAGCCAGGCCACGGGTGCGATTCGCGGCATGGTCAATATGCTGCAAAGCCTGCGCCGCGAATACCCCAGCCACCATGCGGTGTGCGTGTTTGACGCCAAAGGCCCGACCTTTCGCGACGACATCTTCCCCGCCTACAAAGCCACGCGCTCGCCCATGCCCGACGATTTGCGCAGCCAAATCGAACCCATCCACCGCTTGGTGCGCCTCATGGGTTGGCCGTTGCTGGATGTGCCGGGCGTAGAAGCCGACGATGTGATTGCCACCTTGGCCCACATGGCCAGCGCGCAGGGCATGAGCGTGGTGGTCTCCAGCGGCGACAAAGACCTGAGCCAACTGGTGAACGAGCGCATCACCATCATCGACACCATGAATGGCAAGAAGCGCGATGTGGCCGGTGTGACCGACGAGTTTGGTGTGCCGCCGTCCCTCATGATTGATTACCAAACCTTGGTGGGTGACACCGTGGACAACGTGCCCGGTGTGGCCAAGGTGGGCCCCAAAACCGCCGCCAAATGGTTGCTGGAATACGGCTCGCTGGATGCGCTGATGGCGCGCGCCGATGAGATCAAAGGCGTGGCGGGTGAAAACCTGCGCCAAGCACGGGATTGGTTGCCCACCGGCAGACAACTCGTGACCATGAAAACCGATTGTGATTTGAGCGCTCACATTGCAGGCCTGCCATCGCTGGACGGCGTGGTGATGCAAGCGCCCGACCAAGTGGGCTTGATTGATTTTTACAAGCAGTACGGCTTCAAAGGCTTGGTCACCTCAATGGAAGGCGGCGAGGGCGCTGAGCCTGCCGCCAAACACTCCCGTGGCCCCTTGAGCGAATCGGGCGTGGGCGAGGTGGGTGTGTTGTTCGATGCACCCGCACCCGCAGTGAGCGCCGAGGTGCATTACGACACCGTGCTTGATTGGGACAGTTTGGATGCATGGCTGCAAAAAATAGAAGCCGCCGAATTGGTCGCCTTGGATACCGAAACCACCTCTTTGGTGGAGATGCAAGCGCAGATCGTGGGCATCAGTGTGTGCATCACTGCAGGCGAGGCCGCCTACATTCCCTTGGGCCACAACGCCGCCGATGCGCCCACGCAACTACCGATGCAAGAGGTGCTGGCCAAGCTCAAGCCTTGGTTGGAAAACCCTGCCAAACACAAGCTGGGTCAGCATGTGAAATACGACCGCCATGTGTTGGCCAACCATGGCATCGAGGTGCAGGGCTATGTGCACGACACCATGCTGCAAAGCTATGTGCTGGAGGTGCACAAACCCCACGGCTTAGAGAGCTTGGCCGACCGACACCTGGGTCGCAAAGGCTTGTCGTTTGAGGACCTGTGTGGCAAGGGTGTGCACCAAATTTCATTCGCCCAAGTGGATGTGGCCAAGGCTTCGCACTATGCGTGTGAGGACGCCGACTTCACCTTGGCCGTGCACCAGCGCTTGTGGCCGTTGTTGCAAGCCGATGACAAGCTGCGGTTTATTTATCAGTTGGAGATGGACAGCAGCGAGGCGCTGTACCGCATCGAGCGCAATGGTGTGTTGATTGACGCGCCCACTTTGGCCGCGCAAAGCCACAGCCTGGGCCAGCGCATCATGCAGCTCGAGCAAGAGGCGTATGTGATTGCGGGTCAGCCTTTTAACTTGGCCTCCCCCAAACAGTTGGGCGAAATCTTTTTTGACAAACTCGGTTTGCCGGTCATCAAAAAAACCGCCACGGGAGCCCGCAGCACCGACGAAGAAGTGCTGGAGAAACTCGCCGACGACTACCCGCTGCCTGCGAAAATTTTGGAGCACCGCTCGCTGTCTAAATTGAAAGGCACTTACACCGACAAACTGGCGCAATTGGCCAACCCGCGCACGGGGCGTGTCCACACCCATTACGCCCAAGCGGTGGCGGTGACGGGGCGCTTGTCCAGCAACGACCCGAATTTGCAAAACATCCCCATCCGCACGCCCGAGGGGCGCCGTGTGCGCGAGGCTTTTGTGGCGCCCGCTGGCAGCGTGATTGCCAGCGCCGATTACTCGCAAATCGAGTTGCGCATCATGGCCCACATCAGCGACGACCCGGCCCTGCTCAAAGCCTTTCACGACGGCTTGGATGTGCACAAAGCCACGGCCGCCGAGGTGTTTGGCCTGACCCCCGACACGGTCAGCAGCGAGCAGCGCCGCTATGCCAAGGTGATCAACTTTGGCTTGATCTACGGCATGAGCGCCTTTGGTTTGGCCAAGGCACTGGGCATCGACAACACAGCGGCCAAAAACTACATCGAGCGTTACTTCCAGCGCTTTGCCGGAGTCAAGCGCTACATGGACGACACCCGCGCCCAAGCCAAAGCCCAGGGCTATGTGGAAACGGTGTTTGGCCGGCGTTTGTATTTGCCTGAAATCAACTCACCCAACGGCCCGCGACGTGGCGGGGCTGAGCGCGCCGCCATCAATGCGCCCATGCAAGGCACAGCGGCCGACCTCATCAAGCTCAGCATGGTCAAGGTCCAGCAGGTCTTGGATGCGCAAAAGCGAGGCACCCGCATGATCATGCAGGTGCACGATGAACTCGTGTTTGAGGTGCCCGAGGCAGAGGTGGAATGGCTCAAAACCGAAGTACCACGCATCATGGCCAGCGTGGCGCAACTCAAAGTGCCGCTGCTGGCAGAGGTGGGGGTGGGCGCCAACTGGGACCAGGCGCATTGAAGCTCTAACGTGCTAACGGAGGCACCGCCATGGCGATATTTTGGATAGCGCCGCTTCTGACCATTTCGTTGTAGACCAAGACTTGGTAGCGGTAATTTTTGTCGGGCGTGACCGAGTGGTAGGCCGCAATGCCAAACCAGTTGAGGCCATAGCGCGAGATTTGTTTGCGCAACAGCCATGCCCCCACATAGGTATTGACACAGCCATCCATCAAATGGCTTTCTTTGATGCCATGGTTTTGCAGAACGGGAAGGTGAATAGAGTTGATTTGGGCAACGCCAATATCACGGGTGCCATTCATGTTGACATTGATGGCCTTGGGGTTGAGCCGACTTTCCACCATCAGAATGGACCTCAACAAATAGGGGTTGACGCCGTGGTACTGCGCAGCGCCCACAATGCATTTGTTCAATGGCTTTAAACCATTGGGCGAACTGGATGTAGCCATGGCGCCCGTCATGCTGCCAGCCAAAAGCAAAGCGACTGCGGTCAGCCAAACATTTTTCGAATAACCGAAAATGAATGATAAATTCATCATTAAATCCTCAAAAAACAATACTTAAAGTTACTTTAATTGATTTTTGGGTAAAAAGTGAATTCTTTGATACCTATTTTTTGAGAAATTTGCCGAATTACGACACAAAAGTACTTTAAGTCTAGAAAATAGGCTAAATGGTCAGCCTTTGGCTGGGGCGCATAATGACGCTTTATGTTTACCCATCATCGTTCGATGGGTTTTTGTCACTTTATAGACCAGTCATGGCAATCACTTTTTGGACCATCATGGCGGGCACCTTGTTCGCCGGCGTAGGCAGTGTTTTGCTTGCTGCTCTGCTGGCTCGGGCTTTGTTGGCCCGTTTCACACAGCATTTGCTAAGTCTTGCCGCGGGCGCCTTGTTGGCCACTGCTTTTTTGCATTTATTGCCAGAAGCTTTCGAGTCTGACTCAGCGCCACACAGCTTGTTTTTGACCTTGCTAATGGGCTTGGTCTTCTTTTTTCTGTTGGACAAGGCCGAGTTATGGCACCACGGCCATGAGCATGGACAGGGTCACCATGGCATCCATGACCAAGTGGATGACCATTCACATGACCACCCATCTCAAGAGGGATTGACTGGCAGTTGGGCAGTGTTGACGGGCGACAGCGTTCACGCCTTTGGTGATGGTGTGTTGGTGGCGGCAGCCTTCATGACCAATTTCAGCTTAGGTGTGGCGGCGTCAGTTGCGGTGCTGACACATGAAATTCCCCACCATATGGGCGACTTGGCTGTCTTACAACGTGGTTTAGGTCAGGGGCGAAATGCTTTACTGAAATTGTGCTTGGCAGGTGGCGTGACGGTGGTGGGCGGCATCGCAGGCTTTTTCCTGATTGAGGGTCACGAAGCTTGGCTGCCGTTTTTACTGGTGATCGCCAGCAGCAGCTATGTGTATGTGGCCTTGGCCGACCTGATACCTCAGTTGCAAAAACGCCTGTCAGCGGCTGCGACTGCGATGCAAGTGCTTTGGTTGTTTTCAGGCATTGCCATAGTGACCGCTGCGGTGCAGTGGATGCACGAGCATTGAGCTTTTTAGCCCTTTGCGCAGGGCAAACCTGACGTGTTGCACCACTCGCTCCAGCTGCCGGCGTAAAGCGCAGTCTTGCCCAAACCGGCAACCTCCATGGCCAGCACGTTTGGGATGGCGCTGATGCCACTGCCGCAGTGGTGGACCACGCTGCTGGGGTTGCGACCATTGAGCAAGGCCTCAAACTCGGCTTTAAGTTCGGCAGGCGACTTCATCAAGCCATCTGCATTAAAGTTGCTGTTGAAGGGGCGATTCAATGCACCTGGTATATGTCCAGCCACGGGGTCGAAAGGCTCGCTCTCACCTTTGTAGCGTGCAGGCGCTCTGGCGTCCACAATGGACTGATCAGGGCGCCCTAAATGGGCAGCAACATCGGCGGTGTGCTTGAGCTCCACCAAAGGCGCACGCAAGACAAATACCGCGGTGGCAACAGGCAAAGCAGGTCCTGCGGCCAAAGCTCCGCTGGCAGCCACCCATGCGGGCAAACCGCCATCGAGCACCGCCACTGCCTCGTGGCCGCACCATTTGAGCATCCACCATAAACGGCCACAGAAATTCATACCTTGGCGGTCATAGACCACCACTTGAGTGTGTTCGCTGATGCCGCAAGCGCCTAGCCACTGGGCAAAATGTTCACGCGAGGGCAACGGGTGACGCCCGCCGTTAATAGCCAGTGTTTGATCGTGGGTAGATAAATCAAGGTTGATGTCGGCAAACAAGGCGCCAGCAATATGTTGGTCTTCAAACTGCTGTCGACCTGCTTCGGGCTTGGCCAAGTCGGCGCTGCAATCGATGACAACGGCTGCAATTGACTTCAACTGTTGCACAGAGATCAAGGCGGTGTACATGGTTCAGTGCTCCTCAGCAGGTGAATCGGGAACTGCGCGGGTGCGCAGAACGGTGGAGGCGATGCCACTGGCAATGATTAGCCACATGCCCAACCAACCGATGGTGGGTAATTGTTCCTCAAACAAAAACACTCCGTACAGGGCAGCAAACACAATGCCTGCGTATTGCAAATTGGCCACCACCAAGGTTGCGCCACGTGAGTAAGCGCGGGTCAGGCACATTTGCCCCAGCGACGCCAATACCCCGATGGGTAAAAGCCATACCGCATGGTCCCAGTTCCAAGGCGAAACGCCGAGAAACACCATGCCAGTACCGCCGGCAAGTGTGGTGCCCAGGGCGAAATAAAACACCACCCGCACCACAGGTTCACCAGCCCGTCCCAGTGCCATCACATGCATATAAGCGAACGCAGAAACAAAACCCGACATCAAGCCTACCAAGCCGGCAAACACTTGGTCTTGCTCGATGGTGGGTCGCAGCATCATCACCACCCCGACAAAACCGCTGAGTACTGCCAACACCAAAGGGCCTTGGCGGCGCATGTCCACGCTAGAACCCGCGAGGGTGCCCATCAAGGTGCCGCCTACCAAAAAAGCGGCAATCCAGACACTGCTCATGTAGTTCAGTGTCATGGCAGTAGCCAAGGGTAATTTGCCTAAGGCATAAAACCATGCACCCAGCGAAAACACCCCCACCACATTGCGCCAAAAATGCATTAATGGGACAGGTGTGTAAAGTGAGGTGCCAGCAAAACGGGCGAACAATCCCATCATCAAAAGGCTGATGATGCCGCGGTAAAACACCAATTCGCAAGCGTGAAAATAAGCCGAGGCAAATTTGACGCAGACCCCCATGCTGGCCAGAAATGCGGAGGCCAACAGCATCCAAAGCGCTTGCATTTAGTTAGGGGTGTCCATTCTGCGGCGGTACCACTCGTGGAAATGTTGCATCCCGTCCTCCATAGGGCTTTGGTAGGGACCCACTTGATTCTCACCGCGTTGCATCAGTGCCAAGCGACCTTGGTCCATGCGTTCGGCAATTTCATCGTCTTCCACACAGGTTTCCATGTAGGCTGCACGTTGAGCTTGCACAAAGCCGCGCTCGAAAGCGACGATTTCCTCAGGGTAAAAGAACTCCACCACATTCATGGTTTTGCGCGGACCCATGGGGTGCAAGGTAGAGACGGTGAGCACATGGGGGTACCACTCCACCATGATGTGGGGGTAGTAGGTCAGCCAAATGGCGCCATGCTGTGGGACAGAGCCTTGGTTGTAGTGCAGCAAGGCGTTGTGCCAGCGCTCGTAAATGGGGCTACCGGCTTTGCCCAAACGGTTGGCAACACCCACAGTCTGCACCGAGTACTCGTCCTTCAATTCCCATTGCAAATCATCGCAGGTAACAAAGTTGCCAAGCCCTGGGTGGAAGGGGCCGACGTGGTAGTCCTCAAGGTAGACCTCGATGAAGGTTTTCCAGTTGTAGTTGCAGACATGCATTTCGACATGGTCAAGGGCGTAGCCAGTGAAGTCGAGTTCGCTGCGTGGCCCCATACCCGCCAAGTCGGCCAGCACATCGCGGCCATTGGCTTCGAAAAGCAAGCCATTCCATTCTTGTAGAGGGTAGTTTTGCAGGTTCAGGCAAGGGTCTTGCTGAAAATGCGGCGCGCCTAGCAGTTGCCCTTGTCCTGAATATGTCCAGCGGTGCAAAGGGCAGACCACATTACCGCCCATGCTGCGTGTTGGGTCGTTGAGGTTGCCTCTTCCTTTAAGCATCACCGCTTGACGGTGGCGGCAGACGTTAGAGATGAGTTGTATGCCTTGCGGGGTATGCACCAAAGCACGACCCTCATTTTCGTGGGCAAGCGCATGGTAGTCGCCGACCTCAGGCACGGACAAGGCATGACCGACATAACGCGGGCCACGTTTAAACAGGTGTTCGATTTCACGCTGGTACAGCGCTTCATCGAAATAGCTCGACACTGGAAGTTGGCCACAGGCCTGCTGCAGTTGAAGACTTAAATCAGACATGGGCGACCTGACCTAAAGACTCCCCACAGGGAGAGGGATAAAAAACTGGGGGTACCCAGGCGGAAGCGGATTGTAGCCTCGACTTTTAGCAATATTTACAAATTTTCAAGATTAAATCGCCCATCTACAATGGATCGACTCTTATTCAATACAGTGTGGCATGACCAAATCCAAACCCTCTTCTTTGCCTGATGCTGCTGTGCAAGCCCTTCCCGAAAGCTATGAAGCGGGTTTGAAGGAACTGGAGGGCTTGGTGGCGCACATGGAGTCGGGGCAATTGCCTTTGGCGCAATTGCTGCAAACCTACCAACGCGGTGCTTTTTTGTTAAGCCACTGCCGCGCCCAACTGCTGGCAGTGGAAGAACAAATCAAAGTGTTAGAAGCAGGTACCTTGAAACAATGGAGTGGCAGCGAATGAAAGCCTTCAATTACAACCAATGGAGCCAGACCCATTTAGCAGCCATAGAAATGGCCTTGGAAGATGGGGTGCCTGCTTATGCACCTGCAGGCTTGGGGGATGCCATGCGTTACGCAGTGCTCGACGGCGGAAAACGTTTGCGCCCACTTCTGGTTTTGGCGAGCATGGAGGCGAGCGCAGCAGGCCAACAAGTGCCATGGATGGAAGACGCGGCGATGCGTGCAGCGTGCGCGGTGGAGTTGATCCATGCCTACAGTTTGGTGCATGACGACATGCCTTGTATGGACAACGATGTGCTGCGCCGTGGCAAACCTACGGTGCATGTGAAGTTTGGACAGGCGCAGGCTTTGTTGGCCGGCGACGCTTTGCAATCGCTGGCTTTTGAATGCCTGACACCGGACGACAGCGATATTCCAGAAGCTGTTCAGACCAGGCTTTGCGGCTTGCTTGCACGCGGTGCTGGCCACGCAGGCATGGCGGGTGGTCAAGCGATCGATTTGGCGAGTGTGGGTGTGGCTTTAGATGCTGAAGCTTTGCGTCATATGCACCGCTGCAAAACCGGTGCTTTATTGGAAACCAGTGTGCTAATGGGCGCAGTCTGCGGCGACGCGACACCCCGTGCTTACCAAGCCTTGCAAAGTTTTGCCCAAGCCTTGGGCCTGGCGTTTCAGGTGGTGGACGATATCTTGGACGTCACGGCTGATTCGGCGGTGCTGGGTAAAACATCTGGCAAAGATGCAGCCGACAACAAACCCACCTATGTATCGATGCTGGGTTTGGCGGGTGCTCGGCAAGAAGCCAAAGCTTTGGCCGATCAAGCCCAAGCGGCCTTGATCAAAAGCGCTTTACCCAACACACAAGCTTTGCGGGCCTTGGCTGATTGGGTCTTGCACCGCCAACATTGACCATGGATGAAAGGGGTCAAGCATGGCTTTGCTGATACTCGGATTGTTACTGTTCTTAGGGGCGCATTCCACCCGCATCTTTGCTGAAAACTGGCGTCAAGCCACCTTAGAGCGCTTGGGCGAAAAAGCTTACAAAGGGGTTTACACCTTGGTGTCCTTGGTCGGCTTTGGCTTGATGATGTATGGTTTTGATCAGGGGCGTTGGGACAGTCCTGTGCTTTGGTCACCCCCCATATGGGCCAAGCATGGTGCGGCCGTATTGATGTTGCTGTCTTTGGTGTTGTTGGCCTGTGCACATGCACCACGCAATGCTGTCAAGGCCAAGTTGCACCATCCCATGGTGTTATCGGTCAAGGTATGGGCTTTGGCACATTTGCTGGCTAACCCGCGTTTGGCTGATGTGGTGTTGTTTGGCGCTTTTTTGCTTTGGTCGGTGCTTAACTTTCGAGCCGCCCGCAAGCGTGACCGCTTGGCGGCTGCAACTGCGACTGTTGGCGAAGGAAGTGGGGCGCTTGAGCCAGAGGTTTCCTCCGCTGCCACTTGGCGGGCAGTTGGCATAGGCGTGGTGGTTTGGGCAATTTTGTTGTCCCGAGGCCATGCGTGGTTGTTTGGCGTCAGTCCTTTGGGGATGTGAGTCATAGACCCCCTGGGAAACCCTAGGCACATATAAATCCAGATTGACAATTCATAGTGTCATGTTAAATTGACACTGTGGACATTGTCTCGATGGGTCGATGCGATGGTTGCCACGCCAGCTTAAGGGGCTGCCATGAGCATGCAACAACGCATTGAAACCGCGCTAGAACTGCATTTTTCCCATATTCAAGCCATGAGTGCGCCCCCGCGCCTGATGGGGGCCATGCGCCACGCTGTGTTTCCAGGGGGTGCGCGTATTCGCCCGCAGCTGTGTTTGGCAGTTGCCAAAGCCTGTGGTGACGATGCACCAGCGCTCTCAGACGCCGCTGCCGTGGCGATTGAACTCATGCACTGCGCTTCCTTGGTGCACGACGATATGCCGTGTTTTGATGATGCGGACACAAGGCGCGGTCAAATCACAGTGCATAAGCTTTATGGCGAGCCTTTGGCCCTGCTAACAGGCGATGGTCTGATCGTGATGGCTTACCAAGTGATGGCGCGAGCAGGAAGACTTCATCCCGCTCGACTGGCCGACCTGATTTCCACCATCAGCGATGGCGTTGGAGCCCCAGACGGCATCGTCGCAGGACAAGCTTGGGAGTGCGAAACCAAGGTGGCGCTCAGCCAATACCAGCGCGCCAAAACAGGTGCTTTGTTTGTCGCTGCCACTTGCGCTGGCGCACAAGCTGCAGGCGTGGAGACAGCACCTTGGCGTTCTTTGGGGGAAGCGCTGGGTGAAGCCTATCAAGTGGCTGATGACATCCGTGATGTCATGGGTCAAGCCGAGAGTTTGGGTAAGCCTGTTGGCCAAGACGCGCAGCATGGTCGACCCAGTGCCGCAGCCGATTTAGGTTTGGCTGGCGCTTTGGCCTATTTCCATAAATTGATGGATGCCGCGGTGGACGCTGTGCCTGCATGTGCACATCGTCAAGCCATGCAGCAGTTGGTGCGCATGGAGTCCGAGCGCTTGGTGCCGCAGTCGTCTTATGAGCAAATTCAAAGACATGTCGCGGTCACTCAGCACAAAGCCAACGCTTGATCTTGTCTTCCAAAAGTATGAAAAGCCTAGACCTCGCCAAGGGCAGCTTTGCGACTGGGCAGGCTCGTTCGGGTTGGCGCAGCCAGTTTGACAGGTGGGTAGATGGTTGGATGACTTCGCCTGGCTTTTACCGCTGGGCTATTGGCAACCCTATCACCCGATGGGTAACCCGGCGACGTGCAGCACAGTTATTCAATTTGATGGCGGGGTTTGTGCACTCGCAGGTATTGCTGTCATGTGTGCGCTTGCGCCTGCTCGAGAGCTTGCGGGATGGACCTAAATCTCTCCTCGTCTTGGCCAAAGAATGCAAGATGGGTCCAGCAGCCTTGCAACGTCTGTTGCACTCTGCAATTTCTTTGCGCTTATTGGAGATGCGCGGGGCTGACCTCTATGGCTTAGGCGCATTAGGCGCACCCGTCGCAGCCGACGTGGGATTGCGTTTAATGATCGAGCACAACGCTGTTTTATACGAGGACATGCGAGACACAGTGGCTTTGTTGCGCGATGAAATTCAGCCGCACATGCAAGCTTATTGGCCTTACATGAATGGCGACAAACCACCTTCGTGGGAAGCTGAAAAAGTCGCACGTTATTCGGAGCTGATGGCGACCTCGCAGCGTTTTGTGATCGAGGAGCTTTTGGCTTCTTACGATTTTTCGCAACACCGTTGTGTCATGGATGTGGGTGGCGGTAAAGGGGGTTGGGTCTCGGCCTTGGGTCAACACAACGCCCAACTGCAGCTCATGTTGTTTGATTTGCCGCCCGTAGCCGCGCTAGCGCAGGCACGCTTTGAGGCCAACGGCTTGGGCGCTAGAGCCACTGCGCATGGTGGCAGTTTCATCAGCGACGCCTTGCCCAAGGGCGCAGATTTGGTGACCTTGGTGCGTGTGGCGCATGACCATCCCGACGCTACCGTCAAGGCTCTACTCAAGTCCATTTACCAAGCCCTTCCTGCGGGGGGCATGCTGTTATTGGCCGAACCCATGGCCGAGGCCACGGGCGCACATTCCGTGGGAGATGCTTATTTCCACTTTTACTTGCTGGCCATGGGCAGTGGCCGTTTGCGCTCCCCGGCTGAGCTTAAATCTCTGCTGAAAGAGGCTGGTTTCTTGTCTGTGGTGGATATTTCCAACCCCATGCCTTTGCACACCCGCTTGCTGCTGGCGCAGAAAAATTAAGTGTTTTCCCTAGGTGGGCACTAAAAACGTCAATATAAGTTGACACAAATCATTGTCAACCTAAAAATACAAACTATGAAAGCCCAAGCCATCGTTTTTGACGCTCCCCGACAGTTGTCGGTCAAGCAACTTGACTTGCGCGAACCGGGTGCAGATGACCTCGTGGTGGATGTCGCCTACAGCGGCATCAGCACGGGTACCGAGCGCTTGCTTTGGACCGGCACCATGCCAGCTTTCCCAGGTTTGTCTTATCCCTTGGTCCCTGGTTACGAAACGGTCGGCGTGGTCAAACATGCGCCCCCATCGTCTCCTGTGAAAGAGGGTCAGTGGGTGTTTGTGCCGGGCTCTTACACCTTCACAGGCGCACAAAATCTGTTTGGTGGCGCAGGTGCCACCATGGTGGTGCCACACAGCAGAGTTATTCCCGTTGACGAAAGCTTGGGTGCCAATGCAATTTTGTTGGCCTTGGCTGCCACCTCCTACCATGCGGTCTCCATTGGCGGCAAACGTGACCCCATCATTGCGCCCGACCTGATCGTGGGTCACGGCATCATGGGGCGTTTGCTGGCGCGTTTGGTGGTGGCTGCAGGCTTGCCAGCACCTACCGTCTGGGAGACCAATGCCGTCAGACAAGCGGGCGGCCAAGGTTACAAAGTCATCCACCCCGATGAAGACACACGCAAAGATTACCAAGCCATTTACGACGTGAGTGGCGACAGCACTTTGCTCAATGGCTTGATTTCCCGTTTGGCTCACGGTGGCGAGGTGGTGCTGGCTGGTTTTTACACGCAAGATTTGTCTTTTGCCTACACACCGGCATTCATACGGGAAGCACAAATTCGTGTCGCCACCGAGTGGAAGAAACCCGACTTATTAGCCGTCACCGAACTCATTCACAACGGACGCTTGTCCTTGGAGGGTTTGCTGACCCATAGCCAAACGCCTGAAAAAGCTCTTGAAGCGTATGAAGTTGCCTTTGGCGACCCCCACTGTTTGAAGATGGTCATGGACTGGAGAAATTGATGAGTACTGCCAACGAAAAACCTGTTCAATTCGTCGATCGCTTACGCCAAGAGGCGTTTGTTGAACCTGACGCGGTTCACACCGGTGAGGTCACCAAAGAAACCCAAATCATCGCCATTTACGGCAAAGGCGGCATTGGCAAAAGCTTCACGCTGGCCAACCTCAGTTACATGATGGCCCAGCAAGGCAAAAAGGTGTTGCTCATCGGTTGCGACCCTAAGAGTGACACCACCAGTTTGCTGTTTGGTGGCAAGGCCTGTCCCACCATCATCGAGACATCTTCCAAGAAAAAACTCGCTGGTGAAGAGGTCAAGATTGGTGACGTGTGTTTCATTCGAGACGGCGTCTATGCCATGGAACTCGGTGGTCCCGAAGTCGGTCGCGGCTGCGGTGGGCGCGGCATCATCCACGGTTTTGAAACCCTTGAAAAACTCGGTTTCCACGAGTGGGGTTTTGACTTTGTGTTGCTCGACTTTCTTGGCGACGTGGTGTGCGGCGGCTTTGGTTTGCCGATTGCCCGCGACATGTGTCAAAAGGTGATCGTTGTGGCCTCCAACGACTTGCAGTCGCTGTATGTGGCCAACAACGTGTGCAGCGCGGTCGAGTACTTTCGCAAACTCGGTGGCAATGTCGGCGTGGCTGGCATGGTCATCAACAAAGACGACGGCACCGGCGAAGCCCAGGCCTTTGCCACCAATGCAGGCATTCCGGTGTTGGCCGCCATTCCGGCCAACGAAGACATCCGCCGCAAAAGCGCCAGCTACGAAATCATTGGCACACCCGACAGCAACTGGGGCCCCTTGTTTGCAGAGTTGGCACAAAACGTGGCCGACGCGCCACCGGTGCGCCCCAAGCCGCAAACCCAAGACGAGTTGCTCGGCCTGTTCAGCGCCGACGTCACAGGACGCGACTTTGTCATGACGCCCGCCACCGAAGTCGATATGACCGGCAAAACCGTTATCGACCGCCCCACCCTCGAAGTGGTTTACGACGAAGTGTGAATGCCATGAGCGACATCATTCCCATCACCCCCTTGCCCAACGCTGCAGCTGCCAGCGCAGATGGTTTGGGCTGTCATGCGGGGAAAGACCAAATGCTGGATGCGGCGGCTAAAGCGGGCAAGAGCGAAGTACTGGCGCAGTACGCAGCCGACTACCCCAAAGGCCCACATGACCAGCCGCAAAGCATGTGTCCCGCGTTTGGTTCCTTGCGTGTGGGCTTGCGAATGCGCCGTACCGCCACCATCTTGAGCGGCTCGGCTTGTTGCGTGTATGGCCTCACATTCACCTCGCATTTCTATGGTGCACGCCGTACCGTGGGTTACGTGCCATTCAACTCGGAAACCTTGGTCACAGGTAAGTTGTTCGAGGATATCCGCGAAGCGGTTTATGCCCAGGCAGACCCCGAGAAGCTTGACTGCATCGTCATCATTAACCTGTGTGTGCCCACCGCCAGCGGTGTGCCGCTTCAGTTGTTGCCCAAAGAAATCAATGGTGTTCGCATCATTGGTATCGATGTGCCAGGGTTTGGTGTTCCCACCCATGCCGAGGCCAAGGACGTGCTGGCCGGTGCCATGTTGCACTATGCCCGCCAAGAAGCCATGGCTGGCCCAGTTGCCGCACCGCGTCAAGGTAGAAGCGCCAAGCCCACCATCACCTTGCTGGGTGAGATGTTCCCCGCCGACCCCATGATCATTGCGCAAATGATTGCGCCCATGGATTTGGCGGTCGGCACTGTCGCACCCACCCGCGAATGGCGCGAGCTGTATGCGGCACTGGACTGCAAAGCCGTGGCAGCTATCCATCCTTTCTACACCGCAAGCATTCGTGAATTTCAATCGGCAGGCCGCCCCATCGTGGGTTCTGCCCCCGTGGGCATCGAGGGAACCCATGATTGGTTGGGTTCTATAGGCTCGGCTTGCGGGGTAAGCCAAGACAAGATAGACGCAGCCCGCAACCAAACCTTGGGTGCCATGCGCGGGGTTTTGGCCTCGCAAAAAATCAATGGCCGCATCACCCTCAGTGGCTATGAAGGCTCCGAGTTGTTGGTGGCACGATTGCTGATTGAGTGCGGCGCCGACCTGCGCTATGTCGGCAGTGCCTGTCCTGCCACGCCTTGGAACCAACACGATGCCGACTGGTTGAAAGCCAAAGGCGTGCATGTGCAGTTCCGTGCCTCGCTCGAGCAAGATTTGGCCGCCATGCACGAGTTCAAACCCCAGTTGGCCATTGGCACCACACCCGTGGTGCAAGCCGCCAAAGAGCTGTGCATCCCCTCTTTGTACTTCACCAACCTCATTTCTGCACGCCCTTTGATGGGTGTGGCCGGCGCTGGTTCTCTCATCCAAGTGGTCAATGCAGCCATTGGCAACCAAGCCCGTTTTAATGAGATGAAAGCCTTTTTTGGAACGGTGGGTCAAGGCGATGAAGCAGGCGTCTGGGAAGACGTGCCTGTCATGCATCCCGATTTCAAAAAAGAAGTGCGCCGACAGTTCGAGAAAAAGCAGAAAAAACGCAAAGCCGAGGAGATGGGCTGATGTTTGTACTCGACCATGATCGTGCTGGCGGCTATTGGGGTGCGGTGTATGTCTTCACCGCCATCAAGGGTTTGCAAGTTGTCATCGACGGGCCTGTAGGCTGCGAAAACCTGCCCGTCACATCGGTGCTGCATTACACAGACGCTTTGCCCCCGCACGAGTTACCCATTGTGGTGACAGGCTTGGCTGAAGAGCAGTTGGGCCGCGAAGGCACCGAAGGCGCCATGAAACGCGCCCACCAAGTGCTTGACCCCGACTTGCCTGCAGTGGTCGTCACCGGTTCTATTGCCGAAATGATTGGCGGCGGTGTTACACCTGAAGGCACCAACCTGATGCGCTTTTTGCCGCGCACCATTGATGAGGACCAGTGGCAATGCGCCAACCGTGCCATGTACTGGTTGTGGACCGAATACGGCATGAAAAAAGTGCCCAAACGGGTTCGCAAAGAGGGTGAAAAACCTCGGGTGAACATCATTGGGCCTTGCTACGGCACGTTCAACAGCCCCAGCGACTTAGCGGAAATTCGCCGCTTGGTGCAAGGTATTGGCGCTGACATCAACATGGTGTTTCCATTGGGCAGCCATTTGGCCGAGGTATCGCAGTTGGTGGAAGCCGACGTCAATATTTGCATGTACCGCGAATTTGGTCGCATGTTGTGCGAGGCGCTGGACCGTCCTTATTTACAAGCCCCCATAGGCTTGCACAGCACCACCAAGTTTTTGCGCAAGTTGGGTGAATTGCTGGGTCTCGACCCCGAGCCGTTCATACAGCGTGAACGCCACACCACCATCAAGCCAGTGTGGGACTTGTGGCGCTCGGTCACCCAAGATTTTTTCGCAACAGCCAGTTTTGCAGTGGTGGCCACCGACACCTACGCACGCGGCATTCGCAATTTTTTGGAAACTGAAATGGGCATGCCCTGCAAATTTGCAGTGTCTCGGCTCCCAGGTCAAAAAACCGACAACGCTGCGGTGCGCGAACTTGTTCACAAACAAATGCCGCTCATTTTGTTTGGCAGTTACAACGAGCGCATGTACTTGGCGGAGGCGGGTAGCAGTGGCCCCATGAAAGCGTCTTTCATTCCAGCCTCTTTCCCCGGCGCCATCATTCGCCGGCACACGGGTACCCCGTTCATGGGTTACAGCGGTGCCACCTATTTGATCCAAGAGTGTTGCAACTGTCTGTTTGATGCTTTGTTCCACATCCTGCCCTTGGGAACCGATATGGACAAGGTCGACGCCACTTTGGCCCGTGGCATTACCGGCGCTCAAAACAACACACCTTGGGACGATGCGGCGCAGACCCAATTGCATGCTTTAGTGGCTGGCCAACCCGTGCTGGTGCAAATTTCTGCCGCCAAGCGCCTGCGCGATTTGGCCGAGGGCAAGGCGCGTGACAAAGGTGAAGAACTGGTCACCTTGACCCATGTGCAGCAAGCCGGTGCCGAGCTGGGCTTGGGAGAGCCCGCATGACACAGTTTTCTACCCCACACGGTTCAGGCGCTTTTGCGCTGGAACCCTACCCCATGTCGTGGCATCTGCTGCGGCTGCCTAGGTTGCGCAGGTTGGGCGCAGCGTTGGCCTTGCGGCCATTTTGTTGAAGGAGCATCGCATGTCAAACCATCCGAATTCCATATCCGGACTGACTGACGAAGAGGCTCAGGAGTTCCACCATTACTGGATTCAGGGAACCGTTGGCTTCACAGCTGTTGCTGTGGTGGCTCACATCCTGGTCTGGGCATGGCGGCCCTGGTTCGTCTGAGGTAGATTTTTTTTCACCGAACGGAGTTAAACCATGATTTCTCATACTTCTCATGTCAGCCATAAGCCTCACGGCTTGGACGACAAGATTGCGTTTGTTCTGATCTTTGTGCCTTGTTTTGTTGTGCTTTTATCTTTTGCGGTTTTTGGCCAACTGGTCGGACTGCAATGGAAGAGTTGGCTGCCTGGCGCGGAGAACATGACCAATGTCTTTGGGGGTGTGAAGGCATCGGTTTATACGTTCATGTCCCACATCATTTAGGAGAACCATTATGTGGAGAGTTTGGAGACTTTACGACCCATTGCGTGCAATGGTCGTCCAAGGTATTTTTCTGTTTGGTTTGGCAGCGATGATTCACCTCATTTTGCTCAGCACCAACAAATTCAACTGGCTCGACGGCGCAAAGAAACCCGCAGCAGCATCGGCACAAAATTCGCCTATGCCCGCCGCAGTTCCTGCAGCAAAGTCCTGAAATTTGGCAGTACCGCAGGTGCTGCCAAGTCCGAAAAGACTTTCAGCATCTGCAATTTAATTTTTTCTTTTCATCCATCACTTGCGGCAGGAGGGCTTAAACATGGCCATGCTCAGCTTTGAAAAAAAATACCGAGTGCGCGGCGGAACGCTGCTTGCAGGTGACTTGTTCGATTTTTGGATAGGTCCGTTTTATGTCGGTTTCTTCGGCATCACGACCATCTTCTTCTCATTTCTTGGTACGGCCATGATTTTGTGGGGCGCAGCGCTTGGCCCCACTTGGAATTTATGGCAAATCAGTATTGCCCCCCCCGATCTGTCTTACGGTTTGCGTTTTGCGCCTTTGCAAGAGGGGGGCTTGTGGCAAATCATCACCGTTTGCGCCCTAGGTGCTTTCGTTTCATGGCTGTTGCGCGAAGTTGAAATTTGCCGCAAATTGGGCATGGGCTTTCATGTTCCCTTTATGTTTGGCGTGGCGATTTTGGCTTACTTCACCCTGAATGTAGTGCGACCTGTTTTGATGGGTGGCTGGGGTCACGGTTTTCCTTACGGTATTTACAGCCACCTCGATTGGGTGTCCAACGTCGGCTATCAATACCTGCACTTTCACTACAACCCCGCACACATGTTGGCGGTGAGTTTTTTCTTTGCGACGACCTTGGCTTTGTCCTTGCATGGTGCTTTGATTTTGTCTGCCACCAACCCAGGTGCAGGCCAAGTGGTCAAGACGCCTGAGCATGAAGACACGTTTTTCCGCGACATCATTGGTTATTCCATTGGCACCTTGGGTATCCATCGTTTAGGGGTATTTTTGGCCTTGGCTGCGGTGTTGTTCAGTGCGCTTTGTATTGTTATCAGCGGACCCTTCTGGAGTCGCGGGTGGCCTGAATGGTGGGGCTGGTGGTTAAACCTGCCGATTTGGTCTCAGTGGCCTTAATGGAAAAAGAGGAGCACACACATGGCTGACTATCTCAATCTTTTCACCACCGTACAGGCCAGTGGCCCGGTGCATCATGGTGTGGGCTTAGGCCCAGACAACAGTCCACGTACTGGTCATCCTGCGATCTATTGGATCTTGGGCAAGATAGGTAACGCGCAACTTGGTCCCATTTATTTGGGCGGCTTGGGACTGGCTTCGCTGATCTGCGGCTTAATTGCTTTCAACATTATTGGCATGAACATGTTGGCCTCGGTCAATTACGACCCAATACAGTTTGTGCGCCAACTGTTTTGGCTGGCCTTAGAGCCACCCCCCCCACAGTACGGCTTATCGTGGCCACCTTTGAACCAAGGCGGATGGTTTCTCATTTGCGGTATTTTCTTAAGCGCTTCGGTGTTGTTGTGGTGGGCGCGAGTTTACCGCCGCGCCATACAACTTGGCTTGGGCACACATGTGGCTTGGGCTTTTGCTGCAGCTTTGTGGCTGATGTTTGTCTTGGGCTTTTTCCGCCCCATTCTCATGGGCTCTTGGGGTGAGGCCGTGCCTTATGGCATCTTCCCTCACCTTGATTGGACGGCAGCTTTATCTATTCGTTATGGCAACCTTTTCTACAACCCCTTCCACGCCTTGAGTATTGTGTTCTTGTATGGCTCGGTGCTGCTGTTTGCCATGCATGGTGCCACCATATTGGCGGTGACACGTTTTGGTGGTGAACGAGAAATTGAACAAATCGTCGATCGCGGAACCGCTTCTGAGCGTGCAGCCCTTTTTTGGCGCTGGACCATGGGCTTTAACGCCACCATGGAATCCATCCATCGCTGGGCGTGGTGGTTTGCGGTTTTGTGTCCCATCACAGGTGGCATCGGTATTTTGCTGACAGGCACTGTGGTGGACAACTGGTATTTGTGGGCCATCAAACATGGCGTTGCACCGGCCTATCCCAATGTTTTCCCTCCGGTCATTGATCCAGCCCTGAGTTTGGGAGTAAAACCATGAAGTCCCTTCCCTTTATACGACGCTTGGCGGCTTACGCTGCTGGCCTGTCTGCGGTCTTGTTGCTCACCGCTTGTGAGCGACCTTTTCAAGACAGTGTTCAACATGGCTACCGTGGTACCGGCATGGTGCAGGTCTACAACCCTCGCATGTTGGCTGTGAAAACAGAGGCGAATCAAGCACCAGTAGCCTTGCCTGCAGCCTCAGGTGAGGGCCCTAAGGCAGCGCAAGCCTACAAAAATGTCAAGGTCTTGGGCGACTTAAGCGTTGCACAGTTCAACCGTCTCATGGTCTCCATGACTGCATGGGTGTCGCCCAATGAAGGCGGTTGCGTCTACTGCCATAACCCTGCCAATTTTGCAGAGGATGAGAAATACACCAAGGTGGTGGCGCGTCGCATGTTGCAGATGACTCAGTACATCAACAGTGAATGGAAACCCCACGTTGCGCAAACAGGCGTGACTTGCTACACCTGTCACCGTGGACAACCTGTTCCCAATGCCGTTTGGTTTACCGCCAACCACCAGCCCTACGGTTCTAACTTCATGGGTGACAAAGCCGGACAAAACGAACCTGCAAGGGTGGTGAATTTGTCTTCTTTGCCCAATGACCCGTTCACGCCGTTTTTGCTTGGCGATCTCAACATTCGTGTCAATGGCCCCACCGCATTGCCTTCGGGTAACCGTCAGTCCACCAAGCAAACCGAATGGACCTATGGTTTGATGTCGCATATGTCAGAGTCTTTGGGCGTGAACTGTACCTATTGTCACAACTCACGATCATTCCAGAGCTGGGAAAACAGTCCACCACAACGGGCCACGGCATGGCATGGCATACGCATGGCGCGTGACCTGAACAAGGGCTATTTGGAACCGCTGACCGCTACTTTCCCTGAGCATCGCAAGGGTGAGTTGGGTGACGTGGCCAAAGTCAACTGTGCCACCTGCCACCAAGGCGCCTACAAACCCCTCAACGGCGCACCCATGCTCAAAGACTATCCCGAATTGGCTGCGCCCTCGGGCAAACCCGCCCAAGTGGCAGCCAATTAATTCCGCCCACCAGCAGTCAACCCCAACGGCATGAGACACCCATGGTCAATCAAGATCCCGTGTCTTTTGCTGTCTCGGGGGTGGTTGTGGTTATTTTGGTGGATTACTTAAGAGCTCACCAAGGCTGGGGTTGGTTGCGATTGGTTCAAGGCGCTTCTGCGTTCAAAGACACCCCTGGATTGCTTTTCACCAAAGTCATGGGCAGTGGCCACCAAGGTGGTTTCAGCTTACGACCCAGTGCTTCTCATCAAGGCTTGATTTGTGTGTTTGACCATGCAGACCATGCAGACCAATTTTTAGAAGGCCCTTGGTTGGCGGCTTACCAAGAGCGAGCCAAGCAATGCCAAGCCAGTTTATTGGCCATCACATCTTGCAAAGGCGCATGGGATGGGCGTGCTTTTGAGGTCACGCCTGTCGACAAGCTGGGTCACTATGCCTTTGAACCCCACAATCCTGCCATGGCCGCCATCACCAGAGCCAGCATTCGCCCTGCTAAAGCAGTGGCGTTTTGGCGCTATGCACCTGCGGCACAGGCCGATTTAAGTCAGGCACCAGGTTGCTCTGTGGCCATGGGCTTGGGTGAAGCGCCGCTGGTTCGTCAATGCACCTTCAGCGTGTGGCGTGACACCCAAGCCATGCTCGACTATGCCCACACGGGAGCCCACCAACAGGCTATTGCGGCTGCCTACAAAAATGATTTTTTCTCCGAGTCAATGTTTGTGAGGATGCGCTTGCTGCGCACTGTGGGTGAGTGGGTCATGCCTCAAGAGGTGGTGGCGCATGGCTGAACACAAAGTGGTCGTGGTCGGCGCTGGCATGGCAGGCTTGGTCAGCGCTTTGCAACTGGCAGCGCAGGGTTTGTCGGTGACTGTCGTTGACAAGGCAGATCAAGTCGGCGGAAAAATGCGACAACTCATGCCTAACGGGGTTGCTGTCGACAGTGGCCCCACGGTGTTCACCATGCGCTGGGTGTTTGACCAGATCATGGCCTCGGTAGGAACACGCTTGGAGAGTGAATTGACTGTCCAGCGCTTAGATGTCTTGGCTCGCCACTTTTGGGAGGACGGTTCGCAACTCGATTTGTACGCAGATCCGCAAAGATCGGTGGATGCAGTGGCGCGTTTTGCCGGTCCTGAGCAAGCCAAGCATTTCGTGGAGTTTTGCAAAACCACCCGTGCGGTCTATGACGCCTTGGAGGGGCCTTTCATCCGTTCACCATCTCCCACCATGGCGCAGCTGATGTCGGGATTGGGTCCGCGTGGTTTGGCTACCCTCGCATCGGTGGGTCCCATGCGCACCTTATGGGAGAGTTTGGGCAAACATTTCACCGATCCCCGCATGCGTCAACTGTTTGCCCGCTATGCCACTTATTGCGGTTCCTCGCCATGGCAAGCACCTGCCACCTTGATGCTGATTGCGCAAGTAGAAATGGACGGCGTGTGGGCGGTAAAAGGGGGCATGCATGCTCTGGCGCAATGTCTGCAGCGTTTGGGACAAGCCAGAGGTGTGCGATTCCTCTTGGGCCAAGAATGCGAGCGCATAGAACTTTCACAAGGCCGCGTCTCCGGTGTGCGTTTGCAAAGTGGCGACAGCTTGCAAGCAGACAGCGTGATTTTCAACGGCGACATTGCCGCTTTGCGCCAAGGCTTACTCGGGCCTGGTGTCAAAGCAGCTGTAGCGGGTAAAAAACAAGCTCGCTCCCTGTCTGCCGTCACATGGTCTATGCACACGGTCACATCTGGCGTGGCCTTAGACAGACACAATGTTTTCTTCAGATCCGATTACAAACAAGAGTTTGAAGCTATTTTTGAGCAGGGGCGCTTGCCAGCGCAACCCACAGTTTATGTGTGCGCCCAAGACCGTGGAACAGGCGAATCAGTGAATGGGGCTGAACGCTTGCTGTGTTTGGTCAATGCACCTGCCAATGGCGACAAGCGCAGTTTCACTCCCCAAGAATTGGCCGATTGCACCGCCAGCAGCCAAGACCTGTTGTCGCGTTGTGGCTTGTCATTACAGTTGGAGCTTTCTTCATCATGCATTCGCACCACACCTCAGGACTTTCACCAGCTGTTCCCAGCCACGGGCGGGGCCTTGTATGGCCAAGCCACACATGGATGGATGGCGGCGTTCGCCCGTTCGAACGCCAAGGCACAAGTACCGGGTCTGTACTTGGCGGGGGGCAGCGTGCATCCGGGGCCGGGGGTGCCGATGGCGGCCATGTCGGGCCAACTGGCGGCCGCGGCGCTGATGGACAACCTAGGTTTGACCAAATCGTCCCCCCAACGGGCTACCTCTGGTGGTACCTTGACGCATTAAGCGACGATGGCCAACATGGCCTGACCATCATTGCCTTTGTGGGCAGTGTGTTTTCCCCTTATTACGCATGGGCTAGGCGCAGCGGCAACGCCAACCCCGATAACCACTGCGCCTTGAATGTGGCGCTTTATTCGCGACATGCCAAACGCTGGACCATGACTGAGCGAGGTGCGCAGCACTGTCACCGCGATGCGCAGCAATTCACCATAGGACCTAGCCAGCTTCGCTGGGACGGGCAGTCGCTGGTCATCGATATCAACGAGGTGGGCGTGCCTTTTCCGCACCGTGTCAAAGGGCAGGTGAGGGTGCAGCCGCATCGCTTGTTCAACTTCAGTACTGCCATTGATACCCAAGGCTTGCACCGCTGGGGACCGATTTCACCCCGTGCGCGGGTGGAAGTGAATATGTTGAGCCCTGACCAAAAATGGACAGGCACGGGGTATTTGGATTCCAACGAAGGCGATGAACCGATAGACCGTTCTTGCCGCGAATGGGATTGGTCACGCAGCCCTCTGAGGGACGGCAGTACAGCTGTGATTTACGACATCCTAGGCAAAACAGCAGATGACGACAAATTGCTAGCACTGCGCTTCACGCCGCAAGGCGAGGTATTGCCCTTTGTGGCGCCGCAGCGGCAAAGCATGCCCTTGACCCTTTGGCGATTGGGCAGGCGTATGCGCAGTGACGGCGTCGTCCATGTGGCCGAGCAGCTGGAGGACACACCGTTTTACCAACGCGCCTTGTTGCATAGCCATTTGCTAGGTGAATCGGTGCAAAGTTTCCATGAAAGCATCACCATGTCTCGCTTGGTGTCACCTGTGGTGCAAGCCATGCTGCCGTGGCGCATGCCAAGAAGGGCATGATCATCGCCCTTTGAACACGGGCTTTCTTTTCTCGGCAAACGCCTTCAAACCTTGCGCAAAATCTTCAGTACGACTACTTAGTAATTCACGCTCGCGCAGTGCAGCTTCATCGTAGTGACCTGCGGCAATTTCGTTAAGCGAGCGCTTCATGGCTTGTACAGCCAGCGGGGCCAAGGCCAGCACATCGTTGACGAGTGATTGAAGTTTCGTTGGAAAATCTACTGCTGAGTAAAAGCTTTCAAACAATCCCAAGGCATGCAAGTCGGCCGAAGAAAAAACCCGTGCAGTTAGAAAAGCCCGCTTCGCAGCGGCAATGCCAAACTGGCTGACATAGCGTTGCAATCCGCTGGGGTAATAGTGCAAACCCAGTGCGGCAGCGGGCATGCGCCACTCTATGCCCTCTAGCGCTAAGCGCAAATCGCAGGCCAGCACCAAGTCGGTGGCGCCACCATAGATGCTGCCATTCAATGCGCAGATGGTGATGGGACGTAGCTGGTTTAAAGCCTCAGGCACTTTTTCAAAAGCGGTAGAACCGTGATCGGCATCGCTGAAGCCACCAATGTCATAGCCCGCGCAAAACACAGGCTTGGGGTGGCCTTGGGTATTGGCGGTTAGCACCACCAACCGAACAGCCGTGTCTTGGTTGATCTGATCGAAATACTGCAACAGCAAGGCCAGATCGGTGTTCTCCAAACGGTTGCGCTGAGCCGGACGATTCAAGGTGATGGTGGCGACACCGTCTGCGATGTGCAGCAGGGGGGCGGTGCTCAATGCACCACCACAGGTACTTGGGTAGCAGGTGGTGTGTTGCGACTGCGGTGGCAGCGTACCAAGCCGTCAATCATCACCATACCAATGCCAGGGATATCGCCCAGTTGCACGCTTTCCAAAAGTGTACGACCAGCGGTTTCTTGCGCACGGTCCATGAACACCAAGTCGGCGGCACGGCCCACTTCAATCAAGCCGCAATTCAAGTTGCGAATGCGTGCAGTGTTTCCCGTGGCAAAACAAAACACCAACTCGGCAGGAATATTGGCAAGGCTAGACAGCAGTGCGATCATGCGCAAAATGCCCAAAGGTTGCACGCCAGAACCCGCTGGTCCGTCGGTGCCCAAAATCACGCGGTGGGGACATTTCAATTCCTGCGCCGCTTTGGCAGCGGTAATCGCCACACGCTCGTTGCCGTTATGCACGATCTCAATCGCGCGGCTGGACTTCTCGCACAACTCGCAGACATGCGCCTCTGACAGCGAAGTGTGGCCACCGTTGATATGTCCTATCACATCCGCGTCGGCTTCAAGCACCACATCTTTGTCAATCAAGCCCGAGCCAGGAATGGAGGGCCCTCCTGTATGAATGGTGCTTTGTATACCGTGCTTACGTGCCCACGCCACCATTTCTTTGGCCTCGTAGCCCGCTTTGACCGAACCTAAACCCACCTCGCCCAACAGCGTCACGCCTGCTGAGGCGAGTTCGGCGAAATCGTGTTCGGTCATGCCCTTTTCAATAATGGGCGCACCCGCAATCACTTTCACGCCGCCGGGGCGAAAGTTGCTAAAAGCACGTTGCGCGGTAATGGCCAGTGCCTTGAGACCCACAATGTCTTTGGGGCGTCCGGGTAAATGCACCTCACCGGCCGACACCATGGTGGTCACGCCGCCGTTCATGGTCGAGTCAATCCAGCCGATTTGGTTTTGCCTTGGTGTCCAGTCGCCAAACACGGGGTGCACATGGCTGTCGATCAAGCCAGGTGCCACGCAGGTCTGTTGGACATCGATGGTGGTTTTGGCACCCTCGGTGTCCACGTCCTTGAAGCGTCCCACGGCCGTGATCAGCCCATCCATCACCACGATGGTGTCAGCTTGCAAAATGGGTTGATCGATGTCGCCCGAGAGCAGCAAACCAATATTTTTGATGACGACCTTGCCTGAGGCTTCTTCGATGGTGGCGGTGGCCATGGGTGTCTCCTGAATGCTTGCGTTGGAAAATGATTCTGCCACGCGTCCAAGCATAATAGGGCATGGCCTCAACCAGCAACACCCATACCGATGGACTACCCAGCACTGACGCAGGCCAACCCTTGGGTTTGCAAAGGGTAGAACCGCGTCACGGGCCGGTGCGCGAGGGCAAGGTCGAATGCAACGCCTGTCCAGTGCTGTGTCATATTTCTGAAGGGCGTGTCGGTGCCTGTGACCGCTATGCCAACCACGACGGCGTGCTGGTGCGCTTAGACCCTGTGGTGTTTTTAAGTCAACAAGCGCAAAGCGCTGAACCACTCACTTTGCAAGCGCGGCCAGACAGTCAGACGTCCCCCCAAACCTTGACCGCCATCGATAGTGCCGAGCGCGGTGTGTTTGTCACCGGCATTGGTGCCTCCACCACCTACCCCGATTACAAACCTGCGCCGTTCATCGTCGCAGCCAAGTCCAAGGGTGTTGACATGGTGACCGTGGTCACCGAAGGCATCTTCAGCTATTGCAGCTTGAAGGTGAAGATTGACACCGACAGGTATTTGGGCGATGAGCGTGCCGCTGTGTTCTACCAAGGTGAAGAGGTAGGTCATGTCACCACCGCCGAGTACGGCTCGCAAATGCTCAGCTTGGGCGGCGTGCATCACCTGACGGGAGGGGGCAAAAAGCAAGGACGCATGGCGCTGGAGTTGATGCATCTCTTGGGCAACCATCAAGCGGCAGAGGTGCAAGTAGAAAACGGCGCCAAGGTGGTGCTGCAAGCGGGTCGTGCACCAGTGGTGGACGGCGTGACCGAGCAGCGTATGCGTGTGGGCTGCGGTTCGGCGGCCGTAGGAATGTTTGCACGCCAATGGCTAGGTCTGTGCGACGAGGTGGTGGTGGTAGACGACCACATCACCGGCGTGCTCACCGAACACCAAGCGGGGCGCTGTTTGCACATGCGTCCCAGCGGTGTCAAGATCAAAGGGCGCAAGTCCACCCCAGGGCGCTACTTTCAGGTGGCCGCGGCAGGTACTGGTTGGGGCGGTACCAACATCAGCGACCCACTGGCTATTTTGGATGCTTGGAATCCTTCTGAAGCGTGGTCGGGTTTGCGCCTTCTCATGACGTCCACCACCGGCGAGCACTCGGCTTGGTTTGTATTGGATGACCATCTGCAACCCCAGCCAGCACCCATGCCCGCTGAGGTGCAGCAGGTGGTGGAACGTATTGGCGAGAATTGCGAACCGTCTTTGGTGTCGGTGCTGTTCTTGGGCGGCGCGGGTGGTAGCCTGCGCTCAGGTGTCACTGACAACCCCATTCAACTCACCCGTGCTGTGAAAAAAGCTTTGGTCAATGTCACCTGTGGCGGCGCACCTGCGTATGTGTGGCCGGGCGGTGGCATCACCCTCATGGTAGATGTGTTGCGTATGCCTGCCAACAGCTTTGGTACCGTGCCCACACCGGCCATCGTGGCGCCCATCGAGTTCAGCATGAAGCTGGAAGATTACCAAGCCTTGGGTGGTCACATGGGTTTTGTGCGTTCTCTTGATGACAGCTTGCTCAAAGGTGCTTGGCACAACGACGGTGCTCCCACGCAACTGAAGTGGGAGACACCGCCTGCGGGTGTCAACCCATGGCCCTTGGACAACCCGCCGATGTTGGGCTGACAACAATGCAAGCAACACGCCAAGCTTTGTCAGACGGTCGTTGGCATTTTCAGCATGGCCCTATTGACATCGTGTTGCAAGCCGTAGGCGATTCAAGGGCTTGCCAACACGCGGTGGAATCTGCGTGGCAGCGTTTTCAAACGGTTCTGCCCGAACTGGTAAGTGAATTGCGGCTTTTGCGACGGCCTGTCTCCTTGCTACTCGAGACCAGCCTGCAAGGCGTGGTGGCGCAACGCATGCAGCTGGCCGCACAGACTGTGGCCTGGGCTGCAGCCGATGGTTTTATCACCCCGATGGCGGCGGTGGCCGGTTCGGTAGCGCAGGAGTTAATGACACATCTGGCACAAGACGGTGTGCACAAAGCTTATGTGAACAACGGCGGCGATATTGCTTTGCATTTGCAAGAAGGGCAGAGTTGGCGCATAGGCGTGGTGAGTGATTTACAACAAGCTTTGCAATCAGGTCTTCAATCTGAGCTTATCAGTGACGGCCACTTTTCGATTGACTACGACATGCCTGTACGTGGTGTTGCTACCAGCGGTTGCAGAGGCCGCAGTTTTTCATTGGGCATTGCCGACAGCGTCACGGTTTTGGCGGCGACTGCAGCGCAAGCGGATGTAGCAGCGACCTTGATTGCCAACGCCGTCAACTTGGACCATGCCGGCATCGTGCGTCAACCTGCCAATAGCTTGCGTGACGATACCGATTTAGGCGAACGAATGGTGACAGTTGAGGTGCCAACATTGCCACTCGCACAAATACAGCTTGCTTTGCAACTCGGGCTAGACTGTGCCCATGCCATGCAGGTGCGTGGTCAGGTGTATGCGGTTTATTTAAGTTGCCAAGGCCTTATGGCAGTGGCACAACCCTTGGAGTGTTTGGTGTGACTGCACTGATTGATGTTCGACGGGTCTTCACCCACGTGGAAGACATACACCACGAGTTTGGCCCCAAGCCCGATACACCCTTGGTGCGCGGCTCGATTGCCGCGGTGTTGCGCAACCCTTATGCAGGCAGTTTTCACGCCAATATTTTGCCGATGATGGAAGCCTTGAATCCTTTGGGTATTGAATTGGCTCAGAAGTTGTGCAAAGCCATGGGCGTGTCGCCCGAGGCGATTCAGGGCTATGGCAAAGGCGCCATCGTGGGTGCGGCTGGCGAGTTAGAGCATGGCGCTTTGTGGCATGTGCCTGGCGGCTACGCCATGCGTGAATTATTAGGCTGGAAAGGCGACCGTGCGGCTTACCTTGCAGGCAAAGGCGGCGTCAGCTCTGGTCAACCCGGTAACGCTTTGGCGATTGTGGCGTCCACCAAAAAAGTGGGGCCGCCAGGTGCCAGCTTGGATGTGCCCATGACACACATCAACGCAAGCTATGTTCGCAGCCACTTCGATGCCATCGAAGTGCGTGTGCCCGGTGCGCCGCGCAGCGATGAAATCATCGTCATTTTGGCCATGAGCACAGGCGCTCGTGTGCATGCCCGTGTGGGAGGCTTGGCCGCACAAGACATCAGTCAATGGAATGGGTTGCGTTAATCACGCAGGAGCAGAAGATGAAATCAGATATTCGAAAAATCATTGTGCAAGTCGACGAAGTGTTGCAAGAGGGAGGACTAGCGGTCAACCCACCCACACGTCGCGCCTTGGCCATGGCGGTGATTGCCAACCCCTATGCAGGTAAGTTCAGCGAGAACTTAGACTTACTGATTGACATCGGTGAAGAGCTAGGCGGCTTACTTGGCGAGCGCTGTGTCAAAGCTTTAGGCATCAAGCCTGAAGACGCCCACAGTTACGGCAAAGCCGCTATCGTGGGAGAGGCGGGAGAATTGGAGCACGCCGCGGCCATTCTTCACCCCAAGTTGGGTGCGCCTTTGCGCAAAGCAGTCAGCAAGGGTGCGGCGTTGGTGCCTTCGGCCAAAAAACAAGGCACGCTGGGAACCGCGATTGATGTGCCCTTAGGTCATAAAGATGCAGCTTTTGTGCGCAGCCACTTTGACGCCATGGAAGCACGTGTCAATGATGCGCCACGTGCCAACGAAATTGTGGTGGCGGTGGTGGTCACCGACAGCGGCCGTCCGCATCCGCGCATTGGTGGCTTGCAAGTGCATGAAATCACTGGCACTGACGGTTTACGTTAATTTTTGGAGTTCTTCACCATGTCCCGAATAAGCCCAACAACGGATTCAGCGCTCATCGTGGTCGATGTGCAAAATGGTTTTTGCGATGGCGGCAATTTGGCTGTTGCCGGCGGGGCGCAAGTGGTCCCCATCATCAACCGCATAGCGCCCGCCTTTGCCAACATCGTCATCACCCAAGACTGGCATCCCGCAGGCCATGCTTCTTTTGCAAGCGCACACAGTGGCAAAGCCGCGTTTGAAACCACCGAGATGTTTTATGGCACCCAAGTCCTGTGGCCAGACCATTGCGTTCAAGGTACACACGACGCAGCGCTGCATGCCGACTTGCATTTGCCCACAGCGCAACTCATCATTCGCAAAGGCTTTCACGACGGCATCGACAGCTACTCGGCCTTCATGGAGGCCGATCGCAAAACCCAAACCGGCTTGGAAGCGTATTTGAAGCAGCGCGGTATTCGCAGCGTGTATGTGGTGGGTTTGGCCACCGACTTTTGCGTGGCATGGACCGCAATGGACGCAGGTTCTGCGGGCTTTGAAACCTGCGTCATTGAGGACGCTTGCCGCGCTATCGATATGAACGGCTCGCTGGCCGCGGCTTGGGCACAAATGCAAGCGCAAGGCATACAGCGTTTGCAGTCTGCAGATTTGCAGCTACCTTAAGACAAACTGCGCGATGAAAGCAGTGGCCGCGCACAAATACCCAACGGTGAAATTGACCGTCAACGGGAAAATCCAGGCCACTGCCTTGACACGCCACACCACGGTATTGCATTACTTGCGCAATGACCTCGGGCTCAATGGCCCGAAGTTTGGTTGTGGCTTAGGCCAGTGTGGTGCTTGCACCGTCTTGGTCGATGGCGTGCCAGCACGTGCTTGCGTCATACCTGCGATAGAAATGCAAGACAGGGCCATTACCACACTAGAGGGATTGGGAAATGCCAGTAAACCCCACGTGGTGCAACAGGCTTTTATAACGACACAAGCTGCACAGTGCGGCTATTGCTTGAATGGCATGGTGATGATGACGGTGGCGTTGTTAGAGCGTCACCCTCGACCCAATGACGATCAGATCAAGGCTGCTTTGTCGGGCAATTTGTGTCGCTGCGGCACCCATGTAGAAATCATTGCGGCAGTTCACTGTGCGGCTGATTTGCTGGCGCAAACCGCGGCGCAAGGCTCTGTGTGATGCGAGCGCTTTGGGTTAAACAACGAAGCGATCTCTTTAGCGCCCGAGGTGTTTTGCTGGTGCTTCGTTCCCCGCTACCGCAGCCCGCACCGGTGGCAGGGCAGCCTAGTTTTGTCGCAAGTCTTGCCAGCGAGGGGGATGAATGTTTGTTGGCTTTGTGGGATGACGCCAGTGTCACCGCTTTGCATGGCCATGTTGATCTTGGCACGGGCTTGCGTACTGCCTTGGCCCAACTGGTGGCAGAAGAGTTGAACATGCAGGTTAGCAAAGTGCATCTCCTGATGGGCCACACCGCGTTTTCGCCCAACCAAGGCGCCACCATTGCCAGCACGTCCTTGCAAATCCATGCTGCACCTTTGCGTGCCGCCGCTGCGCAAGCACGTGATTGGTTGTGCGCCAAGGCTGCCGAGAATTTGAAATGTGATCCTCAGCAACTGCGTTTGCAAGACGGCATGTTGATGTCCAATGACCATGCCATCAGCCTGCAAAGTTTGTTGGCCGAACAACAAGTGCTACTGCGTCTTGATACCCAAGCCAAATTAAAACCCAGCGATCAACACCACACCGTGGGTCAAAGCACGCCACGGGTAGACATGGCCGCCAAGGTATTTGGTGATTTAATTTACGTCCACGATATGCGCATGCCCGGTATGTTGCATGGTCGCGTAGTGCGTCCACCTTATGCAGGCGCAGACCACGGCGACTTCATAGGCAACACTTTGGCGCAGGTCGACCGTGATTCCATCGCCCATATCGATGGCATACGAGCTGTGATGGTGCAAGGTGACTTTGTGGGCATTGTCGCCGAGCGTGAAGAGCAAGCCGAGCAGGCCATGCATGATTTAGTGGTGCTGTGGAAGCCTTGGCCGGGCATGCCCGACGTGCAAGACTCGGCTGACGCCATTCGCCGCAACCAACGTACCACCCGCGAGTTGGTCAACGAAGGCGATGTGGACGCTGCCTTGTCCGATGCTGATCAACTGCTGCAACGCGAATATGTTTGGCCTTACCAAATGCATGCGTCCATTGGCCCCTCTTGCGCTGTGGCTTGGTGGCTGCAAGGGTCTGATTCGCAAACGCCCCAAGTGCAGTTGCGTGTGTGGGCAGGGACGCAAAACCCCCATGTATTGCGTGCTGACTTGGCCTTGTTGTGTGGCGTGGGCGACCCTGAAGTGGAGGTGGTGCGCATGGAGGCTGCCGGTTGCTATGGACGCAACGGCGCAGACGATGTGGCGGCAGATGCCGCGCTGTTATCCAAAGCGGTCGGCGCGCCGGTTCGCGTGCAACTTTCTAGAGAGCAAGAGCATGCATGGGAGCCCAAAGGTGCGGCCCAACTTATGCAAGTGCGTGGTGGCTTGTCCGCCAATGGCCAGCCCACTGGCTACGATTTTCAAACCTCTTACCCTTCCAATGGCGCACCCACCCTAGCCTTGTTGCTCACCCGCACCATATCGCCTGCTGCGCGCTCCTATGAAATGGGTGACCGCACTGCACGCCCTCCATATGACTACGCTGACTTGCGTGTGACGGTACACGACATGGCACCACTGTTGCGGGCCTCGTGGTTGCGTGGCGTATCGGCCCTGCCCAATTCATTTGCGCATGAAAGCTTCATAGACGAGCTTGCCGCTGCCGCCAATGCCGATCCTCTGCAATACCGCCTGCAGCTGCTCTCTGACCCACGTGCCAAAGAACTGCTGCAAGCCACGGCCGATCGCGCTGGGTGGCAAATGCATCAGTCACCCCAACAAAAACCTGCGCATGGCGATTGGTTGCAAGGTCAGGGCGTGGCCTATGCCCGATATGTGCATAGCAAATGGCCGGGCTTTGGTGCCGCATGGTCCGCATGGGTCGCCGATGTAGAAGTCCATCGAAACACTGGTGAAGTGCAGGTCAAGCGTGTGGTGGTTGGGCACGATGCAGGCTTGGTGGTCAACCCGCGAGGTGTGGAGCAACAAGTCCATGGCAATGTGCTGCAAACCACCAGCCGTGCCTTGCTTGAAAAAGTTGAAACGGATGCCAAAGACGGTCGGGTGGTTAGCCAAGATTGGGGCAGCTACCCGATTTTGAATTTCCGCCAAGTACCGGTCATTGAGGTGGTGCAAATGCCTCGCCCAGGCGACGATGTGCCTTTGGGTGCGGGCGAGTCCTCCTCTGTGCCTGGCACGGCGGCTATTGCCAACGCTATTTTTGATGCCACTGGCATTCGTTTTCGAAATCCACCATTCACCCCCGAGGTGGTACGCGCAGCTTTGCATCCCTTAGGAGCTCCAACGCCTGCACCTGCACCCATGGCTGATACCGTGTTGAAACCACAAAGAAGCACACAGTCTGGCGTGTTGCAAGGTTGGCGCAAACGTTGGCAGCAAGTCACTGGTTTGGCTTTGGGTATGTTCGCTCTCAGCGCGGCCATCGTGGGTTGGCGTGCTGCCTTGCCCACGGTGAACTTCACGCCAGCCAACTACAGCGCCGATATGCTGCAACGCGGTCAGCAGTTGGCGGCTTTGGGTAACTGCGCAGCTTGTCATACGGCTGAGGAGGGCATGGCCAATGCGGGTGGCCGCCCCATGCAAACCCCTTTTGGTAAGGTTTTTTCAACCAACTTGACCCCTGATGTAGACACGGGCATAGGCGCATGGTCTTACCAAGCTTTTGAGCGCGCCATGCGCCAAGGCATTTCTCGCGATGGTCATGCGCTGTACCCGGTTTTCCCCTTTACCTCGTTTGCCAAAACCAGCGATGCCGACATGATGGCTTTGTACGCTTGGTTGATGTCGCAGCCTGCAGTGACATCGCATACACCTGAGCCGCAGATGCAGTGGGGCTTGGGTTGGCGACCGCTGATGGCCTTGTGGAATGGTTTGTTTCATGCGCCAACGCAGTTCCAACCTCAAACCATGCAAAGCGAACAGTGGAACCGAGGGGCTTATTTGGTAGATGGACTAGGGCACTGCGGCGCATGCCACACACCTCGCAATGCGTTGGGGGCCGAGCGCAACGCGGACGCCTATATGCAAGGTGCGATGCTGGACGGGTGGCAAGCACCTGCGCTTAACCAATTGAACCCCTCACCTGTGCCTTGGAGTGAAGCAGAATTTTTTCGCTATTTACGACAAGGCCATACAAAGCAGCATGGAATAGCTGCTGGCCCTATGGGCTTGGTGGTGCGCAACTTGGCTTTGGTACCAGATAAAGACATACGCGCCATGGCGGTGTATTTGGCCTCTCTGCAACCCCTCACAGGCGGAGATGAAGCACAGCTCGAGACTTTGGCCGCCAAGGTGGTGACCGATGCTGCAAAGCAAGCCCCGCCGCCAGACGTAGCCCTACGCTTATTCCAAGGCAGTTGCGGTGCTTGTCACCACGATGGGGACGGACCGCAGTTGTTGGGCGTGAACCGCCCTTTGGCACTCAACACCAACGTGCACAGCGACCGCCCCGATAACTTGCTGCGCATTGTGTTGGAAGGTATTCAGGCACCAGCATCCAAAGACATTGGTTTCATGCCGTCTTTTGCGAATACCTTGAGTGACAAACAGTTGGTGATGTTGGTCGATGGAATGCGGGCTCGTTATGCGCCGGATAAACCGCCTTGGCAGAACACAGCGCAGACCTTGGCCAACATGCGCAGTCGGTAGTTGTTTGCTGCTGCATCATGGGTTGTAAATTTCGCCACGCGTGTGAGCGGTTGATTCCCCTGCACTTACAGACTGGTGTGTTTCGTAATGGCAGTGTCTGCAATGCCAAGTCTCGTAAGCAGGCAAATGTTTAGCTGAGCCCCATGTGTTGAGAAGTATCCCTGCTTCTGTTGTGACCTTCCAATACCCTGGTACCCCGCACTGGGGGCAAAGCGACAAAATTTTGCGAGCGAGGTCTTCTGTCGCTTGTGCAATCAAGTTTTGCCTTGTGGGATTAGCGAATGCACGCAAATCGTTTTCAACAAAAACCTTGCCATTGGTGGACTGTTGCTGTGCTTCGATATAAGCAAATGTTAAGTTATCCAAGGTATGCAACCCTTTAACAACGCGCGGGTCATTTTCATGCTCCGGTCTGAGCATGAGCTGATGTTGCGCAAAACCAGCGTCTTGGGCAAATTGAAGTAATTCATCAATATTTCTGACAAACTTTCCCATGCTCATGGCACTGCCTTTGGCTATCCCTACAACTTCAACTCCATGAAGATCATCGAGAAAAATAACCATCTCAATATTCCAAGGCATGAACCCAGAAAACGGATCAGCTACAAACGAGCCTTCACTGGCAACACCAATCGTGTTGCCGCTGAAATCAATGCCAATTTGCGCTTTTCTACGCACAGATTGCAGTTGAGTTCCTTGAGGCTTGAGCGTGCGGTCAAATGTGCCCAATTCATCTGTATCAAAAGACTGCACAAGTTCAATTTCACAGCCCAGAGTTCGTTTAAGAATGGGGGCGATGATGGACTCTTTGCCATGCTTTGTTAACAAAGAAATTCTCTTGCGGTCATAACTTATCTTCATAATGCTCTCCTAAACAAAAAAATGGTTAGCAACCCACGCGTAGGTTGGAATACCCACTAAAAGGTTCAATGGGAAAGTGATACCCAATGACAAGCCGAAGTAAATAGAAGGCTTGGCCTCTGGAATAGCGGTTCGCAAAACTGTCGGAACGGCAATGTACGAAGCACTAGCAGCCAAAACCATCAAAAGTATGGCGTTACCTTTGGATAAATCAGCCATGACGGCTAACGCAAGTGCCAATCCAGCATGCACCACTGGCGCCACCACAGCATAGACCAGCAATGCAGGCGACACTGCTTTGAGTTGATGCAAATTTCTAGCGGTCAGTAAGCCCATATCTAGCAAGAAAAACGCGAGCATGCCTTTGAACAAGTCGCTGGAGAAAGGCTGCATTGCTGCTTGACCGGATTCGCCTGTCAGCATGCCAATTGCCATAGCGCCTAGGAGCAGCAATTGAGCGCCGTCTGTGAATGACTCATGAAGAATTTTTTTCACAGAAACTGCTTGCTTCGGCGTTCCAAGAGATAGGCAAGCCAAGCCTGAATTCATGACCACGGTGGAAGTCCCAAGGCTTTGCTGTCGGATATAACTGGCCATCAACACGGCCAAAATGATGGCGGGTGACTCCATCAGCGCCATGGCCCCGGCCATATGGCCACCGTATGCAATACTTTGATTTTCCAGATATTGAACGGCTGTGACAAAGGTTACTGCGCTGACAGAGCCGTAGGTTGCTGCCACGGCAGCTGCGTCAAAGCCAGACAAAAATCGCTTGAGCAAATTAAATCCTATCAAGGGTATGAACACTGCCAAAGCCATGGCGGCTCCCAAGCTGGACAACACTTCAGGGGTTAAACCAGATTGCGCCAGTGCAAATCCACCTTTGAGGCCTAAGGCCATGAGCAAGTACAGCGACAAAAACCTAGAAATTGCAGGCGGTATTTCTAAGTTGGATTGAACTGTCCCAGCAAGAGCGCCAAAAACAAAAAAAAGGATGGCTGGATCAAGAAAACTGTGCATTTAGGAATTCCTTTGGGTAGATCCTAGGCCGCACAATACTTTTTGTAAAATTGATTTTTAAATTTGTTTGTATAGGTAAATATCTATGAATATCAGCTTTCGTCAAATGAAACTTTTCTTGGCGCTTGCTGATACGGGCAGTGTCACTGCAGCAGCGCGAGCAACGCATGTCACCCAGCCCACTGCATCTATGCAACTCAAGGAAGTAACCCAATCCGTGGGACTGCCTTTGTATGAAGTGATTTCAAAAAAGGTTTACCTGACCGATGCGGGTCTGGCCTTGGCGCAAACCGCCAGAGATATGTTGCGCAGTTGGGATGCTTTCGAGCAAACTGTCGATGGCACCAAAGGCATGACGCGAGGAAAATTGAAAGTGGCGGTTGTCAGCACCGCCAAATACTTTATGCCCAGAATGATTGGTGGATTTTGCAAAAAATACCCAGACATCGATGTGTCATTGGAGATTTTGAACCGCGATGGCGTTGTGGCTCGAATGAGAGACAACTTGGACGATCTCTACATCATGTCGCAACCGCCGTCAGACAGAGATATATCAGACGAGGTATTGATGGTTAATCCTGTGGTGTTGATTGCTTCCACCCGAGACCCCTTGTCTAAAAAGCTTTCTCAATCGCTCGCCAATCTCTCTGATCATCGATTTATTTTGAGAGAAAAAGGTTCAGGCACACGCATGTGCGTGGATCAACACTTTAAAAAGCAAAAATTCAGCCCGGATATTCGCATGGAGTTAGGAAGCAATGAAGCTATCAAGGAGGCTGTGGCTGGAGGCTTAGGAATTGGTGTGGTGTCTCAGCATGCTTTGCATGGCTTGAAAAAAGAGCATGGGGTGACCGTCATCAATATCAAAGGCTTTCCGCTGGTTTCTTATTGGCACATGGTGCATCCAGCTCAAAAGAAATTGACACCAATCGCTCTTGCATTTAAAAAGTATTTACTTAGCAGCGTCAGTGAGTAGCGCTGTCTTTGACGAAGTCGTCCAAAAGTTTTTTCAACTGCTCGGTTTTACGCAAACCCAGTACTTTGTGGATAGATTGATGGTGAGCATCGACTTGGGCTGTCAGGCGTTGCACCATGGCCAAGCCTGTGTTGGAGATAAAGACCAGCACTTTGCGACTGTCTTCTGGTGATGTTTTGCGCATGACCAAGCCGCGGCTCACAAGTTTGTCAATGTTTTTGGTGAGCGCTGGATGGTTCATCAGCACCTGTTCGGCCAATTCCCCCATGGCGCGTCCGTTTTCATCTGACAACACTTGCAAGATACGCCAGTGTTGTTCGGTCATTTTTTCTTGGGCAATGGCTTTGCCCAAACCCATGCTCATCGTACGGTTGGCAGAAGCCAGCAAGTAAGAGAGGTAATGATTGAGGTCGGGACTAGGCATATATCCTGCTTACATTCTGTTGAATTTCTGCTAGTCTAAAGAACTTCTTTTCCAAGGACAACATCTTTGTTGCATCTTGGATCATTCTTTGTTGGGTTGCACGTGAAAAGATCGACTTAGGCACCATGGGCAGACATTGGAGTGGTCAATATCGGGGAACTGATGCACGTATTTCATGCACGCATCACCCCAAAAAAGTGCGTGCATGGCAGGCGCACCGTGCTCTTGCGTTGCCCGACGATTCGCAATTCATCTCCATAGGTTTATGCATGGCGCAAGATGGGGCGGCCGGTATTTGGTCACCCTCAGCATTGGCCAGTGCCGAGTTAGCTGTTGCTGAACTTAACCAACGCAACGGCATCGCAGGGCGTCAGGTGCGCTTGGTGTGCCTAAACGCAAGTGATGAATCCTCTAACTTTGAAGATGAATTGCTGCGAGCCATCGATACTCACAGCATCGAAGCCTTGGTGGGTATGCACACCAGTGCTGTTCGCGAGCGCATTGTTCAAAGCGTGGGCGGTATGGTCCCCTATGTTTACACACCCTTGTATGAAGGGGGCGAAGTCACCCCTGGGGTTTTCACGCTTGGCGAAACGCCGGCTCAGCAGTTGCGTCCCGCCATCGATTGGCTGAGTCGCCATGAAAAAACCAAGCGCTGGCTGTTCGTGGGCAACGACTATGTGTGGCCGCGGGTCTCGCACCGCTTGGCTCAAAACTATGTTGAACAAAGTGGCGGCAGGGTCTTGGACTCTGTGTATTTACCGATTGGCACCCAAGATTTTTCAGCCGTACTCGACAGCTTGCAAAGCTTGCAAGCCGATGCGGTGTTGGTGTCTTTGGTGGGTCAAGACGCCATTACGTTCAACCGCCAGTTTGGTCATGCGGGTTTGAATCGACGTGCGGTTCGTTTGTCGTGTGCCATCGAAGAAAACGTACTCATGGGCATAGGCTCTGACAAAACCGAAGGTTTGTATGTGGCGGCCAGTTACTTTGCCAACTTGCAAACCGACGCCAACTTGTCCTTACAAGAGCGCTTCAGTGCTTGCCATGGTGTGAGGGCGCCCGTGCTCAATGCCTTGGGTCAGTCGGCATACGAAGGTATGCATTTTTTGGCTGCCATGTTCGACAACAACCTGCATCTGCCCGAACATTGGCCGCATATCGCCAAACGCAACTTGGCTTACCAAAGCGCCCGAGGTGCCAGTTATGTTGGTAACCAATTTAAAAACGCGCCTATTTATTTAGCGCGTGCTAATGGCCATCAGTTTCAAGTCGTTACAAGGTTCTAATTTTGTGTCGAGATATTCCCAACTACACTACGAAATGCGTCCCTTTTTATTTTCCAAAGCAAACAAATCCATTGACGCATTTGAATTTTGATGAAACACTGTTACATCGATTTAACAACACCCTAGGAGATATGCATGGCTGTCAAACGTCCCACCCTCGATCAGTTGCAAGAAGTTGCCTATAGCTTGGGGATACACCTCTCCGAGGAGCAAGCTGAAACTTACAACACCTTGTTGCAAGGCAACTTTGATGCCTATGACATTGTTGACGCCTTGCCCGACTATGTGCCTGAGGTCAAGTACCCCCGTACGCCTGGCACCTTCCCCTCACCTGAGGAAAATAAATACGGCGCTTGGTATGTCAAGTCCACCATCAAGGGTGCAGCATCAGGCAAATTGGCTGGCAAAACCGTTGTCTTGAAAGATAACGTCTGCGTGGCTGGCGTCCCCATGATGAACGGTGCGTCTACCTTGGAAGGCTATATGCCCAATATCGACGCTACCGTGGTCACGCGCTTGCTTGACGCTGGAGCTACCGTGATGGGTAAATCGGTGTGTGAATATTTCTGCTTCTCTGGCGGTTCACACACCAGCTCTACCGGTCCTGTTCATAACCCTCACAAACATGGTTACTCTGCAGGGGGCTCTTCTTCTGGCAGCGCGGCATTGTTGGCGGCTGGCGAAGTTGACTTGGCCATCGGTGGCGACCAAGGCGGCTCCATCCGTATGCCTGCGTCTTACTGCGGCGTGTATGGCATGAAAGCCACGCATGGTTTGGTGCCTTACACCGGCGTCATGCCCATTGAACTCACCATCGACCACACCGGCCCCATGACACGCAATGTCACCGACAACGCCGTCATGCTGGAAGTCATTGCAGGCCCTGATGGTTTGGATCCCCGCCAATACGCCGAGCAACACAGCAAAAACTACTCTGAAATCATGAAGCAAGGCATCAAAGGCTTGCGCATCGGTGTGGTCAAGGAAGGCTTTGGTTGGCCCAACTCTATGGCCGCGTCTGACGCCAAAGTCAAAGCGGCTGCAGCTGCGTTGGCCAAAGCTGGTGCTACCGTGGAAGATGTTTCCATTCCCATGCACTTGGTGGGCCCCGCCATTTGGTTGCCTATCGCGGCCGAAGGTGCAACACAGCAAATGATGAAAGACAACGGCCACGGTTTCAACTGGAAGGGCTTGTACGTCACTAGCATGGTCGACTTCCACGCAGGTTGGAAAGCCCGTGCCGACGAGTTATCTGAAACATTGAAACTGACCATGGTGTTGGGCGAGTATTTCATTCAACACTACCGTGGCCATTACTATGCCAAGGCGCAAAACCTGTCACGTCAACTGCGCAAAGCCTATGACGATGCGTTTGCGAAATACGATTTGTTGCTCATGCCCACCCTGCCATTGACTGCCACCCCACTGCCCAAGCCTGGCGCAGAAGTGGGAGAAGTGGTGCAACGTGCGTTTGAGATGCTGGCCAACACTTGCCCGTTTGACGTCACTGGCCATCCAGCCATGTCGGTGCCATGCGGCTTGGTGGACGGTTTGCCTGTTGGCATGATGCTGATAGGTAAACATTGGGATGAGGGCACTATTTACCGTGGTGCTTATGCTTTCGAGCAACTCGGCGACTGGAAAAAGATGTAGGAAAAGTCAGGGGCCTTTGAAAAGAGGTCCTCAACTGGTAAGCGTTAGTTTTTTCAACACACAAGAGGAACACAACATGGACCGCAGAAAGTTTATTCAAACCACCGCTGGTGGCATTGCAGCTGGCACCGCTGGCATGTATGGCAGTTCGGCACTGGCCGCTGACGACATCAAAGTGGGCAGCATCCACGATTTGTCTGGTGGCTTGGACATTTACGGCAAACCCATGGTCGACGCCTTGACCTTGGCCATCGAAGAGCAAAACGCTGCTGGCGGCTTGCTGGGCAAACAAGTGGCTTTGATCAACTATGACTCACAGTCCAATATGCAAAAGTACACCGAGTACGCCCAAATGGCAGCGTTGAAAGACAAAGTTGCCATGGTGCATGGTGGTATTACGTCTGCCTCACGCGAAGTGATTCGCCCCGTGCTGACCAAAAACAAAACCCTTTACTTTTACAACACACAGTATGAAGGCGGCGTTTGTGATCGCAACACTTTCTGTACCGGTGTGACACCAGCTCAGACTGTGCAAAAACTGATTCCTTACTCCATGAAAAAATGGGGCAAGAAGGTTTATGTCATCGCAGCTGACTACAACTATGGCCAAATCACTTCACAGTGGGTTAAGAAGTACGTCACTGAAGGCGGCGGCAGCGTTCAAGCCATCGAATTTTTCCCCTTGGATGTAACCAATTTTGGCCCCACCATCGCCAAAATCGAAGCAGCCAAACCCGACTTCGTGGTGTCTGCTTTGGTGGGTGGCGCACACATGTCCTTCTATCGCCAATGGGGCGCAGCAGGTATGTTGAAGAAGATCCCTATGGCTTCTTCCACCTTCGCCGTGGGTAACGAGCAAGTCGTGTTGGCGCCTGAAGAGTGCAATGGCATGGTCTTGTCTTACAACTACTTCGAAAAAATCGCCACGCCACAAAACAAAGCTTTCTTGGCTGCCTTCCACAAGCGTTTTGGCGCAGACTATCCCAACGTCACCGAGTTGGCCATGGGCACTTACCAAGGCTTCAAGTTGTGGGCCGAAGCTGTTAAGAAAGCCGGCAGCATAGACCGCATGAAAGTGATTGAAGCACTGGAGAGCGGCATCAGCATCGACGCTCCCAGTGGCAAGGTCACTGTCGATGGTGCTTCACACCACTGTATTTTGGATGTGAGCTTGGCCGAAGTGAAAAACAAAAAACTCGACATTCTGCAGACGTTTGCCCAACAAGCGCCTTCAGACACCAGCGCTGTGTGTAACCTCAAGAAAAACCCTGCTGACAACCAGCAGTACGTGATCAAGGTTTAAGCACTGCTGATTGTTTGATAGATTGAAAGAGAGAAGGCGTACATGGATCTGGCACTCATAGTTTCCGTACAGGTCCTGTACGCAGTCGCCACCCTGGTGATCATTTCATCAGGGTTGGCGGTGATTTTTGGCATGATGCGCGTCATCAATTTGGCGCACGGCGAGTTTTTGATGTTGGGCGCTTACAGCGCTATTTTTGCGACCAAAGCGGGCGTCAATCTGTGGATTGCCATGCTGGTGGTTGCGCCTATTTGTGTAGGGCTGTTTGGCATCGTGGTCGAACGGCTCATTATTCGTCACCTCTACGGCCGTATGGTTGACACCATGCTAGCTACTTGGGGCTTGTCGCTGTTGTGCGTGGGTTTGGTGACCTCTGTCATTGGCAACACCACCTCGGGCGTGTCTACCCCTGAGGGCAATTTCTCCATTGGCGCTTATTCGGTGAGTTTTTACACCACGTCCTTGATTGTCATTGCGGTGCTGTTGTTGTTTGCAATTCGTTGGGTCTTGCGCAGCACAGACTGGGGCTTGATTGCACGCGGCACCATGCAAAACCCCGCCATGGCCGATGTATTGGGTATCAGTCCCACGCGGGTTTATTCCATCACTTTTGCCGTTGGTGCGGCTTTGTCGGGCTTGGCTGGCGGTTTGCTGGCACCCGTGTCGGGTGTGGTGCCGACCATGGGCGCGTCTTTCATTGCCAAGGCCTTTATCACCGTCATTGGCGGGGGTAGTGCGATTTTGGCGGGTACAGCATCTGCCTCTGCCTTGTTTGGTCTCATCAACCAATTGGCCACCTTCATCACCACACCTGTGTTCGGTGAAGTGGCACTCTTTATCGCAGCCGTGGTGATGCTGCGCATGTTGCCCCAAGGTATTACTGGACGCTTTTTCAAAGGATCGTTGTGACCGCTTTTCGAGAATCCCCCTGGAGTGCTGTGCTGGTGATGTTGCTCGGGGTGATGGCCACTTTGGCTATCCCCAAATGGGTTGACGACTTTGCCTTGATTCAGATCACCATTTATGTGGTGATGGCCATCTTGGCCATCAGCCAAGCGTTTATTTGGGGCTTCTCGGGCATTTTGTGCTTTGGGCAAGCGTCGTTCTTTGGCCTGGGGGCCTACACCTACGCTTTGTCGGTCATCAACATGGGTGAAAGCACGCTGCCTGTGCTCTTGGCCATTGCCTTGCCTGGGCTGTTTGCCTTGTTGCTGGGCTATTTCATGTTTTATGGCCGTCTGTCTGATGTTTACATGGGGGTCATTACCCTCACCGTGAGTTTGATTTTTTTCAACTCCGTCAATTCCACGGCAGGTCCTGAATGGCGCATTGGCAATGCCCCATTAGGTGGCTTCAACGGCATACCCTCCATACCGTCGATCAACTACCCTGGCAACCCCGAGGACACGCTTGACCCAGTGGCTTTCTTCTACCTCAGTGCGTTTTCCCTTATAGCCATTTATGGCGGCCTGCGATGGCTGATTTCTTCTCGCATTGGGCATGTCATCGTTGCGATCAAAGAAAACGAGCAACGCGCTACTTTGCTGGGTTTTGATGCCCGCGCTTTCAAGCTGTTTGCTTTTACGGTGGGTGGATGTATCGCTGGCCTGTCTGGTTGCTTTTTTGCCAACTGGGGGTCTTTCACTAGCCCCACAGTGTTTAGCTTGGGGCAGTCGGCGCAAATCATTGTCTGGGTGATTGTGGGCGGCTTAGGCACTTTGGTCGGCCCCATCATTGGTTGCATGGCCATTCAATGGTTGACCACCCAAATTGGCACACAACAAACCTTTAACGCCAATTTGGTCTTGGGTGTCATTTTGGTGGTGTTTGTATTGCTGGTGCCCAAAGGCATCATCCCTAGTTTTGGCGATGTGCTGCAAAAACTCTTTGGCAAAAAAGTCGCCAAGGGAGAAGACGCATGAGCCTTACACCTTTGCTAGAAACCCGCAATTTGAATATGCGTTTTGGTGGCGTACATGCCACACGAGATGTGAACTTCAAACTCAGCGACGGTGAGTTGCGCTGCATCATCGGACCTAACGGTGCGGGCAAAAGCACGTTTTTTAAACAACTCACCGGCCAGTTGCGACCCACCTCCGGCCAAGTGCTGTTTCGGGGCCAAGACATCACGGGTTGCCAACCCCATTTGCCAGCGCGTTTGGGCATTGGTATCAAAACTCAAGTGCCCAGTTTGTTCAATGGTTTATCGGTATGGGAGAACGTGTGGTTGTCCGCTTGTCGGGTCTATCCCAAAGCCAAAGCGCTTGAAGTCACCCGAGACACGCTTGAGCGTGTGGGCTTAGCCAGTTTGCAAAAATCCACCACCGGTTTGCTGGCGCATGGCCAAAGGCAATGGGTAGAGTTGGCTGTTGTGATTGCCGCAGACCCTTCTCTCATCTTGTTGGATGAACCCGCTGCGGGTATGAGCGACCAAGAAGTGCGACGCACCGCAGACTTGATTTTGGAAATCAACAAAAGCCACGCTTTGATTGTGGTGGAGCATGACATGAGCTTCATTCGCATGATCGCCAAAATGGTGACCGTGTTTCACCAAGGCGCCATCCTGACCGAAGACTTGCCCGATGCGGTCATGAACAACCCCACGGTGCGTCAAGTCTATTTAGGCAAAAAAGCCGCTTAACTGAAAGAACCTGCATGCTCGACATTCAAAAGCTCCACGCAGGCTATGGCAGCATTCCGGTGCTGCATGGTATTGACTTGCACATCACCCAAGGCGAAGCCGTGGGCATCTTGGGACACAACGGCATGGGCAAGACCACACTGTTGCGCAGCATCATCGGTGCGCTGTTGCCGACCCAAGGCAGCATCCATTTCAATGGCACAGATGTCAGCCGCATGGCGCCCAACCAACGCGCCAAAGTGGGCATGGCTTATGTGCCTCAAGGGCGAGAAATCTTTCCCAATTTGTCGGTCACCGACAACTTGCGCATGGGCTGGGTCAAGCGTGGAAGGGCTTCTGCCCAAGACCTTGACACCTTGCTAGACAACTTCCCTCGCTTAAAGCCTTTGCTTGACCGCATGGGCGGTTCTTTGTCGGGCGGCGAGCAACAACTCTTGGCCTTGGCACGCGCCTTGGCTGGCGACCCACAGCTGTTATTGCTTGATGAACCCACCGAAGGCATTCAGCCCTCCATCATTGAAGAAATTGCTGAAACCTTGACATCGTTGCGGCAACAGCGTTCGCTCACCATTGTGTTGGTCGAGCAAAATTTAGATTTCATTGCTTCTGTGTCAGAGCGTGTAATGGTCATCAAGCGCGGGCAAATCACAGGTGAAATTCCGCGTGAACATTTGAACGATCTTGATATCGTCAGCGAGTACACCGGCGTATCCAGTAACCACTGAAAAAATTCAAACCCACCCAAGGAGACAGACATGGACATGCAACTCAAAGGCTTGCGCGCACTCGTGACAGGCGGCACCAAAGGCATTGGTCGTGCAATTGCCGAAACATTGGCCAAAGAGGGTGCAAGTGTTGCCTTTTGTGCCCGTAACGCCTCTGAAGTGGCAGATGCGGCCAAAGCCATGTCTGCTTCTGGCAGCAAAGTGATTGGTTCGGTGGCGGATGTGGGCAACGCTGACAGCCTCAAAGCATGGGTGGCCAAGTCTGCTGCAGATTTGGGTGGTATTGATATCGTGGTCGCCAATGTCAGCGCATTGGCCATTGCAGCAGACGAAGAGAGTTGGAAAAAAGGGTTTGAAGTTGACCTGATGGGCAGTGTTCGATTGGTCGACAGCGCCATGCCTTTCCTTGAGAAAAGCAAACACCCCGCTATCGTCACCATCTCTAGCGTGTCAGGCCGTGAGATTGACTTCGCGTCTGGTCCCTATGGCGCATTCAAAGCAGCCTTGGTGCACTACACCCAAGGTTTGGCTTACCACTTGGCAGGCAAGGGCATTCGTGCCAACAGCGTCTCGCCTGGCAACACCTATTTCCCAGGCGGTGTGTGGAGCCAAATTGAAAGCGGCAACCCCGATTTCTTCAAAGTGGCTTTGGGCATGAACCCCACAGGGCGTATGGGCACGCCGCAAGAAATGGCCAACGCAGTGGTGTTTTTGGCCAGTCCCGTGGCCAGCTTTATCACCGGCACCAATTTGGTGGTCGATGGCGCCTTGACCAAAGGCGTTCAGTTATAAGTTTTTTGGTTTTTTTCCAACCGGCTGTGCTCTAGGTTCTCAAACAGGGCCAGCATCCATTCGATGCGCTGGGGCATGGCGCGGTTGGGAAAACCCGTTAAAGCCAAGCGAGCTGAAGCGGTTTCTTGGCACTGCTCGACCAAGTACGCAATACCAGCCAAAGGCTGTGGCGGGTTGCGCTGGGTAAATATCCAGCCCGCTTGTAGGCGAGCTTGTGTCAGCAAAACCGCTTTGCGAAAACCGCTGACCACTGCGCGGTGGTTGACAGAGTCCAAGTCTAAGCGACGCAACTCGTTGCCGATTTCGCCGTAAATCAAGCCTGCAGCCAAGATGGCTGAGCGACAGTCACGCGGTAACTCCGCAATACCTGCCATGGACCGTTTGTAAAGCCTATCGGCTTCATCAAGGACTCGGCTGATAACGCGTTGTACGGCGGGGGTACATTCAGGGCGCAACAACCAAGCGGCGGGGTCCAAGCCCTCTTCGCGCAGCCATTCCAAAGGCAAATAAACACGCTTGTTGCGGGCATCCTCACCCACATCGCGGGCAATATTGGTCAACTGCATAGCCACGCCAAGCTCACAAGCCCGTGCCAAGGTGGAGGCCTGTTGGGGTCCCATGATCCAACACATCATGGCGCCCACACTTCCCGCCACACGAGCGGCATAGCCATGCAGGTCTTCCATGGATTCGTATTGACGCCCATGCCCGTCCCAGGCAAAACCATCGAGCAAGGCGTCAAGCAAATGGCGCGGCAATGCATGGCGATGCACCACGATGCTCAAAGCGCGGTCTTGCACCGTGTCCATGGGCGTTCCCGCGTACATCAAGTCGAGTCGGTGATGCAAGACACGCAGGCTGTCTTCTATCACGCCCCCTTGGTCGACCATGTCGTCGGCTACACGACAAAACGCATATAAAGCGATAGAGGCAGATCGAACACGAGGAGGCAAAAATCGGCTGGCAGCAAAAAAAGTTTTAGAACCACCCCGCATCATTTCGACGCAAGCGTCTAAATCGTCGTCAGCTTGGTCAGTGAACGGCAAAGGCATGGGGAACCACCTCTTCTAATAATTTGGCTGACATCAATACGCTGGGGACACCTGCACCGGGTTGGCTACTGGCGCCCACCATGAACAAATTTGTCACATCTTCGCTGCGGGTGTGCGGTCTGAACCACGCGCTTTGCGTGAGCACAGGCTCCAAGCCAAATCCCGCACCTTGGTAAGACCACAAGCGGTCTTGAAAGTCTTGGGGCGTGGTGACTTTGGAACTAACCACATGCTGCTTCAAGTTGGGCAACACCGCGTCCTGTAACACCGTGGCGATGGCGTCACGGTACTGCTCGGTGATGGCGGGCCAATCGGTGCCGCTGCTTAAGTTTGGTACCACCGACAAGGCATAAAAACTGTCGCAACCTTCAGGCGCCAAAGAAGGGTCGGTGGCGGTTGGGCGGTAGAGGTACAAGCTGAAGTCTTTGGCTAGCTTGTGGTTTTTGAAAATGTCTTGTAACAGTTCTTTGTAACGAGGACCCAGCACCATCATGTGGTGAGGCACATCGTCATACTTTCGGTTCGTGCCAAAGTACCAAACAAACAAACCTGAGGAGTACTGGCCCTTGGCAATGCGTTGGTTGGTCCAACGTTTTCTGTGCTGCGGTTCAACCAAGTGTCTGTAAGTCCAAGCAGCATCTGCATTGCTGACCACGATATCAGATGCAATGAACTCGCCGCTTGCCAATTCAACGCCCACCGCAGTGCCATCTTCAACACGTATACGCGTCACGGGGGCGTTGTAGCGAATGGGGATGTTGCGGGCTTGAATCAAATTGACTAAGGCCTGCACGATGGCTCCTGTGCCACCCATAGCGGAATGCACACCCCAGCGGTTTTCCAAAATATGGATCAGCGAATAAACGCAGGTGACTGAAAACGGGTTGCCACCGATCAACAAGGGATGAAAACTCATCACGATGCGCAACTTGGGGTGCTTGATGTATTGCGCCACCATGCTGTGAATGGAGCGCCATGCTTTCATGCGAACCAAGTTTGGCATGGCTTTGACCACTTTGGCTACCGAGTCAAAGGCGATCATGCCCATCTCTTGAAAACCCAGTTCGAAGCACTGCTCAGAAGCTTTCATGAGGTTTTGAAAACCTTGCACGTCCTCTGGACTGAACTTGGCAACTTCAGCCAACATGGCTTGCTCGTCATTGCTGTAGTCGAAGTGTGTTCCGTCATCGAAACGAATACGGTAGAAAGGCGACATTAAACGCAGATCGACATGGTCTTTCATCTCTTTGCCGCACAGCGTGAACAACTCTTCTATTAAATAGGGCAGTGTGATGATGGTGGGACCAGCATCAAAAGTGAAGCCGTCTTGCTTGTGAACATAAGCCCGCCCACCCGCCATGTCCAGCTTTTCGAAAATTTGAACTTGGTAGCCCTTGACGCTTAAGCGAATCGCAGCAGCCAAGCCACCAAAGCCGGTGCCGATGATGATGGCGCGGCGAGGTTGCTGTGGAATTTTGAAGTTGCCTCGCTCGTCCGTCGCTTTAAAAGCGTTCATGCTGGATCTCCTCGACTGGGAAGTACCACCGGCACCGGTAATTCAGCAGCAGAGCTTTCTCTGCGGTAAGGGCTGCGCACCATGGCCCAGCCCCACAGTCTTTGCAAGGGCAAGGCAAACACCATCAACAAATGCTCAATGATGGCCAATCCCAGCAAAGAAGATAACAAGACCCATGCGGCATTGACCAAGACCAAACCGCTTTGCACTTCCCATACCATCCAGCCCCAGGTCACACACGACACACCCATGGTGAGGTAAAAACACCAAGTGATGGGCGCTTGCTTGAAATAACTGCCTATATAGCGCAAATGCAAGGGTAAATATTGCTCACCAACAAAAGGCACACCAAAAAATAAATTCAACTTGGCGCTCAAACGCATACACCATAGCAGCGCAAAAGTGCACAAAGCCATGTGATTGGGGTAACCTTGCTGCATAGCCACCAACAAACCAAAATTGAATAACAAAGCCAGTTCGTGGTGCAGCAAGACTTGAGCAGATTGCACAAAGCGTTGTCGCAAATTCAAACCTGTACCTAACACCACTCGCCTTGGGCCGGTGAGCCAGCCGGTGAGAAAAGCCATTTCATGCCAACTCCACATGGCGATGACGCTCACAAAACCAATGTAGGCATTCAAAACCGTGTGCGAACGCATGCTGATGGAGGCAGTCCACAAGCTCAAGCCCAGCAAAAAACTCAGTCCAAACATGCTCCAGCGAAAACTTGCTGAAGGCAGGCGCACCAGCCACAAAATCGCTCCCGTGCCCAACCACCAGCTGAACACCGAGAACAAGGTTGCTCCCAGAATGGACGAAAAGAAGTCAGACATGCGCGGGTCGCTTTACCAAGCCGGTTGAACCCGAATTTGGGCGGGCAAGCTATGGCGCTTGACCGGCAGGAAATAAAGTCGCGCAAAGGTCCACACTGCACCCAAAGCGCTGCTGGCTTGACCGATCAAGCCCATGACACCGCCACGCTCTTTGGCCTTGGCATTGGCAATGGACAACTCGACCAAGCGGCTCATGCCGGCTCTGAAGCTGGGGTGATCGATATCGAGTTCTACAGGGAAGACTTGACGCGCAATTTCCGAAGTGATGCGAAACACCTCGTAGTCGTATTCGGTGGATTTGAAGCCCATAGCTTCATGCAGCAGGGGGCGGGTATGGTCGCGCACGTACATGGTGGCGTATACCGCCAAAATGAAGAACCGAATCCACAGCAAATTACCTCCACGCAGTAAGTGGGGTTGGGAACGCATGATCAATGCAAAAGATTCGCCATGTCGGAACTCATCATTACACCAGCGTTCAAACCAGCGAAAGATGGGGTGAAAACGCTTGTCTGGATGCTGCTCGAGTTGGCGAAAGATGGTGATGTAGCGGGCATAGCCAATTTTCTCGGACAAATAGGTAGCGTAAAAAATGTATTTGGGCTTGAAGAACGTGTAGGCCTTGGTGCGTTTGAGTTGACCTAAATCGATGCCCAAATCAAAGTCTTTCAAGGACTGGTTAATAAAACCAGCATGGCGAGACTCGTCACGCGCCATGTAGGTCATCAATTGTTTGATGTCAGGGTTGTCAATGTTTTTGCGAATCTCGTTGTACAAAATGCAGCCAGAAAATTCTGAAGTGAGGGAACTGATTAGAAAGTCCAAAAACTCTTGGCGCATCTCGGGCGAGAGCTGTGGCATCAGGGTTTTGACTTCCTCGGCAAATTGCGCGTCCCGTTGGAAGTGGTCGTGGTTGTTGTCGCCCTCGTACTCTTTCATCATGGCGTCCCACTCTGTGCGTACAGACTCGATGTTTAAGCGGTCCATGGCAGCGAAGTCGGTGGTGTAAAAGCGCGGGCTCAGCACCGTGTTGCGAACCGCCTTGGCGTTGGCGTCGGCGGCACTCTCCACACTGCCGATGAGCAGTTCTACATGGTCGAATTCCAAGGAAGCGGTGGTGGTCATGGTTTACTCCTGAGAGGCTGTGGTCACGGGGTTTGGGGCGGGCTGCAACATGGCAAAAGACGACATATTGGTCGGACCAAAAGATTCAAGGTTGATGCGTTGTCCGGTTGCAGGGTCAAGCAGCGTCAAGCGTCCATCGGTATGACCTATCAGCTCGAAGGCCGGGCCAGAACCTATGCCGCGGCGCATACGTTCGCGGGACAAGGTGCGCAAGATGCCGCGCACAAAACCCTGTTCGCCCACATAGCGGGTGATTTCCACGGTGGACAGGCCATCCATGACGGCAACATCGCCGTTAGGACGGTCTTCAAAGCGCAGTGTTCGCTGCCAACTGATGGGACCGTGGTCTTGCGGAATTTCCATGCCTTGGCCACGCAATAAAGCGATAACCAAAAAAACGCTGGATAAAAAGCCGACAAATATCCAGCCTGTCAGGGCGTGGCGACCAGGCAATCCGTTGTTGGCAAGGGTGGTGTTCATGCGGCAATTTCAGAAGAAGTGGGTACAGGCATGTGTTGCACGGAAGGGGGAACGATATCGCCCAACATGACTGGCACATGCGGATTAACGTCCTGCCAAGCTTTCATAACGAGTTCACCTACGCGGGCTACATCAGCAATACAGCGCAAACTGGGTTCGGGGTGTCGCAGTACCCAAGGACGGGCATGCGGCCACAGGTTGAGCCAAGCGATATGGTCATTGCCTGCCAGTTTGAAGGCGATGTCGCCTGTACCGTCCGCGTTGGGTTTGAGCGAGGCTGCCGCCAACATGCGCAAAGGCAAATTGAAAGTGAGCGTGAGCACAACGCCAATGCGCATCACAACTCTTTTGGAGGTGAGGGTGTACAAAGCCGTGCGCGCTGTAAGCCAAGCCATCAGGCTGAGAATGCCCAAAGACATAACACTCAGCAAAAAGCTCAGCAGCAGAGGTTTGAACATATTGCTTTCGGGCTCACCTAAGAGGTAAGTGGCTTGAAGAAGCATCATGGCAGCGAAATACCAAGCCAAGGTACGTACATGAAAAACATGCACCGCTACCAGTCGCCATTGGGGTGCGCCTTGCCATAAAAGACGTTCACCAGCAGGCAAAGGCTCAGGCAACCCAGGGGCGGCCTCAAACTCGTGTTCGTGATGAGGATTGACGTTCAAAACAGTGGCTCCTGACGTTCGGGCGTGGCGTACAAAGTGCCCGCACCGTAATAAGCAGTGATTTTTTCTTCCTCTAGCAAGGTGATTTGTTCCATACTTTTCGTTTGGGGAACATTGGCAAACTGCGCGGCCAAGATGGCACCCACGAACACGCCGCTGGACTTGATGCGAGAAAAGGTCATGGGCAAGAGCACGGTACCACCACTCTTCAAATGGACCTCCAAATAGCGGAACATCATTTCAGCGCGGTCAATCCAAAGGTCTTTAACAGTGCCAGCCAGTTGCTTGTCAGCGCCATAGACGGGCAAGCCGCGTGGATCGACGTCGGGGGACATGACGCCGTGGTCAGCGGCAATGCGCAAGGGCACGATCTTGATATGGTTGCCATGGTAGAGGTCGGGTTCATCCGCACGGGCCGCCCAAGCGCCTGGGCCCACGCCAGCCAACAAGGGGTCGCCCACGGGCTCTAGGGGTGCGCCTAAAAAACGATGCGTGGGTTGGGCCGAGTAAGTTCCGTCAACACGGTTGACGTCAGGGGCCAACACTTCACGGCCATCGGCTAACTTGAAGACTTTGGGCTCGGGTACGGGCCAGCCCACCTGAACAGGACCACCTTCGGTGCGGCCATTGTCCATGGGGTAACCCTCGCGGTGGTTTTCACGCAAGAGGTAATAAATCAAACCCGCAAAAAAAGCCCAAAACATGTAGAGCACGATTTGTGCAACATCAACATACTGGGTAATAGCACCTGTTTCCATGACATGTCTCCTTGAAGTGCGCCTGACAAAAAATCATTCAACCTGGCAGTTCTGCCAGCCCTAAGCCTCTTGACCTTGGGGCCAAAGTCGGCCGACGGCTGACCAAGGGCCCTAAAGCAACCAACACCACAAACATCATGACCATCTCGGTCTGAAAAACAAAGTTGTAGCCGGTGACATCGGAGACGAGAACCTCGCCTAGTCGGCCTTGCGTGGCCATCTGACCGACCACATCGCGCAAAACGCCGCCCAAAGCCATGGCCACGCCCGAGGCAGTCGCTTGGACTGCACCCCAAGCGCCCAGCACCATACCCGCCTGTTCTGACTGTGTCATCTCCATGGCGGTCAGCAACATGCCCACAGAGAACAAGCCACCGCCAAAGCCAATCAAGGCGGCGCCTGCTTGAAACATCAGCGCAGAGCCCAAGGGGGCAGAAAAAATCACGCAAGCAAAGGCGGGTAAACCCAGCAAAGCGCCTATGGCCGAAAGCCGTACTGCATCTATGCTGCGCAAAAACCGCGATGACATGGCAAAAGCCAGCAATGCACCGCCCGCACTCAAAGCAGTCAGTCCACTTGTCATACCCACATTCAAGCCCAAGACTTGTCCGCCATAGGGTTCAAGCACGATGTCTTGCATGCTGAATGCCGCTGAACCCAAACCCACGGTCCATAAAAAACGCTTCATATGGGGCACAGCAATAAAGGCTTTCCAATTGTGTGAAAAACCATCGGGTTGGCGAGCGCCGCGCTTGGCGCCACGCGCTTCTTGTTTCCAAAGCGAAATGAGGTTGATGAAAATAACAAGCGCTGCACAAGCTTGCACCACTTGAATCAAACGCACTGGCGAAAAATTGACCAGCAAAACACTCAGCAAGGTGCTGCCAATAATCAAGCCAACCAAGAGCATGGCGTAGAGCAAAGCCACTACGCGGGGACGCTTGTCTTCAGGGGCAACGTCGGTTGCAAGTGCTAAACCAGCAGTCTGGGTAATTTGCATGCCTGCACCCACGACCATGAACGACAAGATCGCGCCCAAGCGGCCTACCAATTCATAGCCTTCGCGGGGTTCGCTGAGATTCATCAGTGCAAATGGCATAACCGCTAAACCACCAAACATCAGCAAACTGCCCATCCACATATAAGGAATACGGCGCAAGCCCAAGGAGGAAGGATGGGTGTCACTTCTATAGCCGATCAGGGCGCGCAGCGGTGCAAACACCAAGGGCAGGGCTACCGACATAGCCACCCATGCAGCTGGAATTTCTAACTCCACGATCATCACGCGGTTCAAGGTGCCAACCAACAGCGCCATGGTCATGCCAATGGAGAGCTGGAACATGGCCAAACGGAACATACGCCCCAGCGGCAGTTCAGGCGAGGCAGCATCGGCGAAGGGCACGTACTGCATCATGATGGATTGCATCCATGCGGGGGGACGAAATTGCAACTTCATGTGCGTGTCCACTCCCAAGCTTGCGAGGTGTAAAAACCGCTGGAGACACGTTGCATCTGGGCCGGACGCCAGTCGTGCGCACGCACCGCGTGCTCGATGTACACATGCAAAGTGGTTTTGCGGATGGGGGCCAATTGCGGCGAGCGGTCAGAGCGGGGGAACAAGCGGCCCATGGCGTGCGCCACGGCCAACAGCGGCGAGTGCGGCGCAAAGGTGAACAGCACCGAACAGCGGGTGCGCTTTGTCAAGGCCTCTACGGCGTTGGCAATGGTTTGGGTGTCGTAGTGGATGAGTGAATCCATGCACACCACATGGTCGAAGTCGCCGTGCTCAGCCGAGAGCATGTCGCCAGCCAAGAAGGTGATGCTGCCGCCTTTGGCGCTGAGCGTGGGGTCGGTGAGCAGGTCTTGGGCATGGCGCTCACGCGCCAAGTTGACCAAGGTGGGCGAGAGGTCGATGGCCAGCACCTGTGCGCCACGGCGCATGGCCTCTTGGGCCAAGGCGCCCGTGCCGCAACCCGCGTCGAGCAAGCGCAGGCCGCGCATATCCTCAGGCAGCCACGACAGCAAGGTGTGGCGCATCTGGTCGCGGCCCTTGCGCACGGTGGCGCGGATGCGCCCCACCGGCGCATTGGAGGTCAGCACCTCCCAAGCCTTGGCGGCTGTGCGGTCGAAATAGTGTTCTATTTCGCCACGGCGCTCGACGTAACTGGCTTGGTTCATGTCAGTCAAATCCCAACAAATCAAAAATATCGCGGTCTTTCATTGGTATCGAGGGCAGCGGGTCGGAGCCGGCCCACAGGGCTGCAGCCAAGCGCATGTACTCGTCTTGAACGGCTTTGATGGCGGGCGTGGCTTCCAATTCAAACATGGTGCATTTCTGCAAACGGCTTTTGCGGATTTCGTCGAGCATGGGGAAATGCGCCATGTTCTTCAAACCAGTGACCGCGTTGAACTTATCCACTTGATCGGTGGCGTCGCTGCGGTTGACGATCACGCCGCCCAAACGCACGTTGTAGTTTTTGGACTTGGCACCAATGGCTTGCACGATGCGGTTCATGGCGAAGATGGAGTCAAAGTCGTTGGCGGTGACGATCAAGGCGCGGTCGGCGTGTTGCAAGGGGGCGGCAAAACCACCGCACACCACATCGCCCAGCACATCGAAGATGACCACATCGGTGTCTTCCAGTAAATGGTGCTCTTTCAAGAGCTTGACGGTTTGCCCCACCACATAGCCGCCGCAGCCAGTGCCTGCAGGCGGGCCACCAGCCTCGACGCACATCACGCCGTTGTAGCCTTCAAACACAAAGTCTTCTACGCGCAGCTCTTCGGCATGAAAGTCCACGGTTTCAAGCACATCAATCACCGTGGGCAGCATTTTCTTGGTGAGCGTGAAAGTGCTGTCGTGCTTGGGGTCACAACCGATTTGCAGCACCCGCTTGCCCAGTCTGGAAAAAGCGGCCGAGAGGTTGGAAGAGGTGGTGCTTTTGCCAATGCCGCCTTTGCCGTAAATGGCAAACACTTTGGCATTGCCGATCTTGACGCTGGGGTCGAGCTGCACTTGCACGCTGCCCTCGCCGTCGGGGCGTCCGCCGCGCTTGATTTGGCTGACGGGGATGGCTGTGGTTTCGATCATGGAGTTGCTCCTGTGTGACTTCAGCGGCTGAAATGAGCCTTGGCTTCGTACATGGTTTCCACCGTGATGCGCGAAACACCGCGTTCACGGGCAAAAGTTTCGGTATTTCGACGCGCTTTACCGCGAACAAAAAACGGGATTTTTTTCAGCTCTTTTTCGGCTTCGGGCGCCCAACTGCTTTCGTTGCTGGCAACAGTTTCTGCGCCCACACTGGTGGGCGAGGGCAATTCGATAGAGTCTGGACCCCCGCTTGTGCTTGCAATGACGGGCACTGCTGACTTGGCAGGCGTGCCATGGCCCGAACCGAGGTGCGAGGGTGCCGCGCCATCATGGAACTCAAAGTCTTCGCGGAACATGCCCAAGAGGTGCTCTTCCAAACCCATCATGAGTGGGTGTACCCAAGTGTCAAACAACACATTGGCGCCTTCAAAACCCATTTGAGGCGCGTAGCGGGCAGGAAAATCTTGCACATGCATGGGCGCAGAAATGACCGCGCAAGGCACGCCCAAGCGCTTGGCAATGTGACGCTCCATTTGGGTTCCCAAGAGCAACTCGGGGTGCATGGCTTTGACCGCGTCTTCGACTTCCAAATAGTCGTCGGTGATCAAGGCTTCAATGCCATAGAGCTTGGCTGCGTCACGTACCTCACGAGCGAATTCACGGCTATAGGTGCCCAAGCCAACCACTTCGAAACCCATCTCTTGGTGCGCCACCCGTGCGGCAGCGATGGCGTGGGTGGCGTCCCCAAACACAAACACCCGTTTGCCTGTAAGGTAGGTGGAATCGACCGATTTGGCATACCACTTGGCGCGAGAGTCTTGGCTGTAATCAGCCAAGGTTTTGCCACTGTCAACCAAGCCTGCGAGCGTGCGTACTTCTTGGATGAAATCCAAAGTGCCATTGACACCATAGGGAATGGCTTGCGTGAAGGGTTGTTCGCAGTTGCGCTGCAACCATTGGGCGGTGGTACGACCCAGTTCAGGGTAAAGCACCACGTTGAAATCAGCCTCAGCCAAGCGGCGCACATCAGCGACGCTGGCGTTCAGCGGTGCCACCACATTCACTTGAATGCCCAACTCTTGCAGCAGGGCGCATATTTCTTTCACATCGTCGCGGTGGCGAAAACCCAAAGCGGTAGGACCCAAGACATTGCAACTTGCGGTGCGCCCTGCCAAGGGCGAGCGTTGGTTGCCCGTGGGCACCAAAGCGCGTACCAAATGGTAAAAAGTTTCTGAGGCACCCCAGTTTTCCTTGCGTTGGTAGGCGGGTAGATCTAAGGGCACCACAGGAATGGGCAAGTTCAGCGCCAAAGCCAATCCACCAGGATCGTCTTGTATCAACTCGGCAGTGCAGGAAGCGCCCACCAGCATGGCATTGGGTTTGAAACGCTCATTGGCCTCACGCGCAGCGGTTTTGAACAGTTCTGCGGTGTCGCCGCCTAAGTCGCGGGCTTGGAAGGTGGTGTAAGTGACGGGCGGGCGGCGGGGCAAGCGCTCGATCATGGTGAACAGCAAGTCGGCATAAGTGTCGCCTTGCGGTGCATGCAACACGTAATGCACATCGGTCATGGCGGTAGCCACTCGCATTGCACCAATGTGAGGAGGGCCTTCGTATGTCCAGAGTGTGAGTTGCATGGTGTGTGCCTTATGCAGCCAATTTGATGCGACGACGCAAAGGGCGACTGAACAATTCCGCCAAATCAGCTGCTTGCTCATAGCCTTGGATAGGGGTGAAAACCAATTCAATGGCCCACTTGGTGGTCAGGCCTTGTGCTTCGAGGGGGTTGGCCAAGCCCAGACCACACACCACGATGTCGGGGGCGGCAGCGTGACAGCGGTCGAGTTGATTCTCAACGTGCTGACCTTCGGTGATGTGAGAGCCTGCTGGCAACAAAGCCAATTCCTCGGCCATGAGCTTGCGATGCAAGTAGGGCGTGCCGATTTCGTCAAGCACCATGCCCAACTCGCGGCTGAGAAAACGTGCAAGCGGAATTTCCAACTGAGAGTCGGGGAAGAAGAAGATTTTCTTGCCTTCCAAATGCAATTTTTGGCGAACCAACGCTGCCTCGGCGCGTTGGCGGGGTGCGCGGGTAACGGCTTCGAACTCGGCGCTGGGCACACCCCAAGCTGAGGCGGCGGCTTGTAACCACGCTGTGGTGCCCTCGGCGCCTAAAGGGAAGGGCGCAGCGAGCCGTTTTGCGCCACGCGACTCAAGCGTCAAGGCGGTGTCAGCTAAAAAAGGTTGCGCTAACAGGTAGAGGGTGTCAGACCCAATCGAGGGCAGTTCGGTGCTATTGCGGGGTGGAAAAAAATCCACCGCTGTGATGCCCATGTCTGCCAGCAAACGACGCATTTGGTCTTCGACCACATCGGCCAATGTGCCCACCACCAGCAGGCGTTTGCTACTGCCAGATGGCAATGTGGGAAGCACAGGTACCAAGGCGTTTAAGCAAGCATCCTCGCCTTGGGTGAAGGTGGTTTCAATACCGCTACCGGAATAGTTCAGTACTCGCACCATGGGGTTGTGCACACGGCTCAAACGCTCGGCGGCGCGGGACAAATCGAGTTTGATGACCTCGGAGGGGCAAGAGCCCACCAAGAACAAGGTTCGAATGTCGGGGCGACGGTTGAGCAGTTTGTCGACCACTTTGTCGAGCTCGTCGTTGCAGTCGGCCAAGCCGGCCAAATCGCGCTCGTCGATGATGGCGGTGCCAAAGCGCGGCTCGGCAAAAATCATCACGCCTGCAGCTGACTGTATGAGGTGGGCGCAGGTGCGTGAACCCACCACCAAAAAGAAGGCGTCTTGGATTTTTCGGTGCAACCAAATGATGCCAGTCAGGCCGCAAAACACCTCGCGCTGGCCTTTTTCTGTGCGTACCGTGGGTTCGGAGCAACCTGCGGCGTCATTGCGAATGGGGATGACGGCATTCATGCGGACAACTCCTTTTGCAAAGCCAAGGTGGCGCGTTCTTGGATGCGGGCAGCTTTGAGCTTCCAAAGAAACTGTCCTGCATTGATGGCGTAAGCGGCATAGGCAGCCAAAGCCAACCATAGTTGGTCGTGGGTGGACATGCTGCCCGTGAAAAGTGCCCACAGGTAGGCGGTGTGCAAACCCAGTACCAAGAAGCTGAAAACATCTTCCCAAAAGAAAGACTCGGCAAACAGCCACTTATCAAATACCACTTTTTCCCAAATGGAGCCGGTGACCATGATGGTGTAGAGCACCAAAGTCTTGAAAACCACAGACCAAACCGCTAAAGCTTCGCCTTGTCCGGTGACCATGTAGCGGGTGATTAAACACACACTGACGCCAAACACGATGAACTGAAAAGCCGCCAAAAAGCCTTGGACTGGCGTCCATATGGTGTTGTCACGGCGAATGCGTTCTTCGGGTGTGTACAAACCCGCGCTGATGACGGTGGTGGCAGAAGCTTCGTTCATGGGTACAGAGTTGTTTTCAAAGTCGATTAACTTTAGATGCCTATGCGCATAGTGTCAACTTAAATTGACGTTATTTAATACTGACAGTAACGGGGTTTTCCCTAGTATTGATGTGTCAAAAAAATATGACACTTAGGCAACTTTTGAATTGTGAATGCACCGAACCTGAAAATTCAGCATGGATCTGCAAGAAAGACAAGCCATGACCGAGCCATTAAGCTTGGCGATCAAAGCGCACGTGATTCCGCATTTGCTGAACCATTCGCCTAATGAATCTGCCGATATAGGTCTGTACAAGCAACAAAGTGAAGCTTTGGCCAAAGCCTGTTTATCTTTGCAGGCGCACGATCTTGAGACTTATGTCTTGAACATGCGTGGACAAGGCCTGGGCCTGGAAGCTTTGTTTTTGCAAACCATCCCGACGGCAGCGCGTTTGTTCCACGATTGGTGGGCGCAGGACGAAATCGACTTCATCGCCGTCACCCAAGCCAGTTACCGACTGCAAGAATTGGTCTACAGCCTCAGCGCAGAGTTTGTGTTGTCAGGACCCAAATGTGGCGGCTTGTCAAATTACAGCGCCTTGTTGGTCAACACCCCCAACTCGCAGCACTCGCTTGGACTGCTTATTCTTTCGCAATATTTCAAGCGGTATGGATGGCAAATATTGGGCGGCACCACTTGGCGGGAGCCTGATATGGTGATCATGGTGCAGTCAAGTCATTTTGATTTGATTGGTTTATCGGTGTCGGATGAAAAGCAATTTGGCTACTTGAAGCAATTGATAGCCAATTTGCGAAAAAAGTCACTCAACCCTGGTTTGTTGGTCATGGTGGGTGGGCCGATGCTGGCCAAGCACGCCCCATTGTGCGAATGGCTAGGGGCTGATTTTGCGTGCTTGCACGCCGATCAGGCGCAATTGATGGCGATGCAACGTGTCGAGCAGGCGCGTAAGTGGTTGGGAAAAGCTTCGGATTTGGCTGTTTTAAAGTGACAACTAGCTTGGACAAACTGTCTTAGAATAGGTTTATACCTAAAGCTTGCATTGTGTTTGATTTCGCCAGAAGGTTTGGCCCATGTTTTTATTGTTTTAACCAATGAATGCCTTCTGACCCTTGAAAACACCCGATTTAAATTCTTTTCATTTACAGCGCTTATTGCCAACTTTGGTTGACATCATGATGGTGTTAGACAAGCAATCGACTGTGCTTGAAGTCACAGTATTTGGCAAAGATTTACAGCGCTTAGACGGTTCGGGATTCAAAGGTCGCTCAATCCATGACTTTGTCAGCCACGACAGCAAAGATAAATTTGCACTGATGTTGGCTGCGGCGGGCGAGAAAGACGCCCCTGCGTGGCGGCATGTCAATTTTTCTCCCCTGCCTGGCCAAGATTTGCCTTTGCAAGTCAACCTTGTGCCGCAGGAGAAAGACGGCACAGTTTGGCTTTTCGGTCGCGATTTAAGCGGCTTATCGCAAATGCAAACCCGCTTGGTTGAGGCGCATCAGTCAATGGAGCGTGACTTTTTGCGTCTGCGTCACATGGAGGCACGTTACCGTTTGTTGTTTGAGTCGGTGGCTGACCCGATGTTGGTGGTCGATGTGGCGCAACGCCGTGTGATGGAGGCCAATAACGCGGCGCAAACGGTGTTCAAAGACCTCAGCCGCAAACTGCCGGGCAGCGATGTCGCGCAGTTGTTCGACCCCGATAAACGCGAGGCTTTGGACATCTTGCTTCGCCAAGCCCAAACAACGGGTCGCATGGAGTCGGGGCGGGTGCGTTACCTCAACGCAGAGCGCGACTGCAATTTGCATGTCTCGGTGTTCGTGCAAGAGGGTGGTCCGCAATACTTGTTGCGTCTGCAAGCCCTGAGCGCGCAACAAACCAGCCACACCGAGGCGCCTGTGATCAATTGGTTCCACCATGCCTTGGACCAAGCACCCGTGGGTTTTGTGGTGGCCGATCGCATGGGCACCATCCTTGCCAGCAACCCCGAGTTTTGCAGCATGGTAGGTGTTGCGTCGCACACCGTATTGGTCAACAGAAGTTTGGAAGATTGGTTGGCCAGAGGCGGTGTAGACCTTGGCGTGTTGTTGACCAATTTACGGCAGTCGCGCACTTTGCGCAGTTTTGCCACCGATCTGCGCAGCATGGTGGGCGTGCTCATTCCGGTAGATATCGCAGCTGTGACGCTCAATGGCGATGACCCCACCTACGGCTTTTTCTTCCACCAACTCTCTGGTGCCCGTGGGCGTGAGGTCATGCCCGCCACCAGTGGTGGTATGGCCGACTCGGTGGCGCAGTTGTCTCAATTGGTCGGGCGCATGCCCATGAAAGAAATCGTGGGTGAAACCAGCACCATGATTGAACGCATGTGTATTCAAGCCGCGCTTGAACTCACCCAAAATAACCGCGCATCTGCTGCCGAGATGCTGGGTTTGTCGCGGCAAAGCCTTTATGTGAAATTGCACCGCTATGGCATGGTTGCCGAAGACGAGTCAGAGTAAACCCTTAACCCTGCAAAAAAGCGTCAACTTAGATTGACATTTGTTTGTGTCAAATGAAAAATGGGGCTATGGCGCTTCCCCAACCTTCCGCTGTTTTACAACTTCTCAAGCCCGTCACCTGGTTCCCGCCCATGTGGGCGTTTGCTTGTGGTGCGGTGTCTTCTGCGCAATCGCTGGGTGAACACTGGCTATTGATCGTCAGTGGCATTGTGTTGGCAGGCCCCATGGTCTGCGCTTGCAGCCAAGCGGTGAACGACTGGTTTGACCGCCATGTAGACGCCATCAACGAGCCCCAACGGCCCATTCCCTCGGGGCGTATTCCTGGGCGCTGGGGCTTGTACATCGCTATCGTTTGGACCTTGTTGTCCATGCTGTGGGCGTGGCAACTAGGCACGTGGGCATTTCGCGCCACTTTGCTGGCGCTTGCGCTGGCGTGGGCCTACAGCGCACCCCCTTTTCGCTTCAAAAAAGATGGTTGGATTGGCAACGCCGCTTGTGCCTTGAGCTATGAAGGCTTGGCATGGATCACAGGCGCGGCCGTCATGCTGGGTGGCGCCATGCCAGACGCCCACATCATTACCTTGGCGCTGCTCTACAGCTTGGCAGCCCACGGCATCATGACCTTGAACGACTTCAAAGCCATCGAGGGCGACCGCCAAATGGGCGTGTGGTCGCTTCCCGTTCAACTTGGCGTCAAGGGTGCCGCAGGCACCGCTTGCTGGGTGATGTTGCTGCCGCAGTTTGTGGTGGTGGCTTTGTTGCTGTCTTGGGGTTTATTGCCCTACGCGGTGGCGGTGTTGCTGCTGATTTACGCGCAAACCCCTTTGATGATGCGCTTTATGCGTGACCCTGTGGGCCGGGCTTTAAGCCTCAGCGCTTTCGGTGTGCCATTGCTGGTCGCCGGCATGATGGTCAGCGCCTTTGCTTGGCGCAACGCCCCCCAACACCTGCTTACTTCTCAGGCTGATGCCATTCCCTTTTCCCTTGCGCAATCTCTTATCAGGAGCACTTCTCATGCAAAACTTGACTTATGACGTGGTGGTGGTCGGCGGAGGGCCAGCAGGTGCCACCGCAGCAGATGATTTAGCTCGCCTTGGGCGCCATGTGTTGCTGCTTGATCGGCAAGGGCGCATCAAGCCTTGCGGTGGCGCAATTCCGCCTCGCCTGATCAAAGACTTCCAGATCCCCGACGAGCTTTTGGTGGCCAAAGCACGGGCAGCTCGCATGGTCTCGCCCAAAGACAAAAAAGTTGATATCCCTATCGAGGGTGGCTTTGTGGGCATGGTCAACCGCGACCAGTTCGACGAATGGTTGCGTGTGCGAGCAGAAAACCACGGCGCGGTGCGTCAGCGCGGTATTTTTGACAAACTCAGCCGCGACGACGATGGTGTCAGCCGTGTGCATTTCACCATCCGCACTGACGACGGCTTGGAAAAAAACGCCAGTGTGCGGGGACGCTGCATCATCGGTGCCGATGGCGCTCGCTCGGAAGTGGCTCGCCAAGCCGCCGTGCCAGGTGCGGAAAAAACCAAGTATGTATTCGCCTACCACGAGATTGTCAAAACGCCCGAGAACATGGTGCAAACCGAGTCCGATCCCTCGCGTTGCGATGTGTATTACCGTGGCAGTTTGTCGCCCGACTTTTACGGCTGGGTCTTCCCCCATGGCGACACCATGAGCGTGGGGACTGGCAGCGCTGACAAAGGTTTTTCGCTGCGCGGCGCGGTAGGGCGCTTGCGCGACGCTGCAGGTTTGCAGCACGCCACGGTATTGCGCCGCGAAGGTGCGCCCTTGCCCATGAAACCCTTGCCGCGCTGGGACAACGGCCGCGATGTGGTGTTGGCGGGGGACGCAGCAGGCGTGGTCGCACCGGCTTCTGGCGAAGGCATTTACTACGCCATGCTAGGCGGTCGTCTCGCTGCGGATGCGGTTCATGCCTGCTTGACCGAGCGCAACCCTGCGGCATTGAAGCAAGCCCGCAAGCGCTTCATGAAAGACCACGGCACCGTGTTTTTGGTGCTGGGCATCATGCAGTATTTTTGGTACAGCACCGACAAACGCCGCGAAAGTTTTGTGAAGATGTGCGAAGACAAAGACGTGCAAAAACTCACCTTCGACTCTTACATGAACAAAAAGCTAGAGCGCAAAAAACCCATGGCGCATGTGAAGATTTTCTTTAAGGATATGGCGCATTTGATGGGCATGGCCAAGACCTGAGCAGGTATTCCACGCATCGCTTGGGCACTTCCTCATGCACTAAATGTCCATACCCCGCCCAATGCTCCAACTTGCCTTTGGACAGCAAAGCCAGCGCTTGCTTGCCTTGTGCGGGGGGGACGGCGCGGTCGTTGTCGCCCACCAAGATATGCACAGGGCAACGTAATAGGCGCAGCAGGGCGGGGCCCACAGACAAATCCCAAGCCGCCATCATTTTCAAAGCGCCTTGGGCATGCTCGGGGTCGGCGACCAGTCTGGCGTAAAGCGCTTTGCCTTTGTCGTCTAGCACCGACCCCGTACCCTCAAGCAATTTATCCACCATGCCCTGGCTGCTGGCTTGCTTGGCAAACCATTGCGGTACATGGTTGGTCAGGGCCAAGAGTTTGGCGGCAGGCGGAAACAGCAAACCTGCCAAGCCAGGCAAAGGCAACCAAGCGGGGTTGATCCCTACCAAGGCCTGTGGCGTTAGCCGCTGGGAGACCACCATTTGCGCCGCAATCGCAGCGCCTGCCGAGTGGCCGATAAACACATCCACAGGTACTTGCAGGGCTTGCATGAGCGTATGCAAACTGGCGGCCATGCCCGACAGCGACATGCCTTGACCCGCTGCCAACGAGCTGAACCCATGCCCAGGCAAATCCACTACCCATACCTGTGCATGTTCGGCCAAAGGCGTCAGCAAGTCTCGCCAAGTGTGTCCCGAGGCGCCGGTGCCATGGATGAGCAGCACCTTTGGTCCTTGGTGACCGGCTTGCTGCACATGCCAACGCACACCGGCGGCTTGCACAAACTGACTGCACGCCGAGTGCGGCCAATCGTGGCGATGCGCTTGCCAGTCCATGTCAGTCCTTCAGGGGGGGCAGCTTCGCCCTGTCGGGTTCACGGTGTCGGGAGGCAGCTTGCACCACTTGCGCCATGCGTTGGCTGTTGGCTTGGGGCAGCGGCACATATCGTGCACCCATGGCCAGAGCGATTTGTTCGGCTTGCGGCTCGGGTCGGGCTGAGGTGTCTATCCAAATGCTTTGCAGACCTTGCGAGCGCCATGCATTGGCCAGCGACAGCGATTCTTGGAAAGCCTGTGCCCGTCCACCACTGCCTTGCAAGCTGACATTGGCGCGGCCATCGCACAGCATCACAAGGCTAGGTGTCACTCCCAAGCGACGCTGCTGCAAGGCGAGTTCCAGCGCCAATTTCATCGCATGGGGTAAGGGGGTACCGCCGCCGCCGGGCAAACCTGCCAAGCTTCGTTTGGCACGAACCAGTGACTTGGTGGGCGGCAGCAAGACCTCGGCTTGGGTGCCGCGAAACCCCACCACACAGACCTGATCACGCCGCGCATACGACTGTGCCAGCAGCAACTCCACTGCGCCTTTGGCCTCGGCCAAGCGGTGCAGCGCGGCCGACCCCGAGGCGTCGATGGCAAAAATCAAACAGGTTTGGGTACGCTGGGCAAAGCGGTGGATATGAAAGTCTTCGGCACGAATAGCCAAGCGCGGGTTAGCACTGTGAGGCGTTGCAAGAGGCGAACGTAGCTTTTGGCGCGGCGCGGCGTGTCCCAAGGTGGCCAGCACATGCAAACGCGCACCTTGGCGCGGCAAGCCAGGGCGTGGCGGCAGCGGTGAGCCACGGCTGCGGCTTTGCCGCACATCGCCACTGCGGCTTTGGCCTCCCCCCTTGATTTGGGTGGTGCTGCTTTGTGCCAACTGGGCCAATACATCTGGCGGCAAGGTGGCCAAGGCGGCTTCCAACAGCAACTCGCCCATGTCCTGCGGCAAGCTGTCCTCTTCGGGGGGCTCGGGCGGCTCTTGGTCGGGTGGTGCAGGTTCCTCTTCGCTGGGCTCGGGAGGGTGTTCGGGCGGAGGTTCCTGAGGCTCTTCGGGTTGTTCAGGCGGTGCTTCTTGCTCGGGTGGTGCGGGCATCTGGGTGGCGCGTGGCGTCAGGCACAAACGTGCTGCACGCCCCAAGTCTGGGTCTTGCACCACATCGCTGTCGCGTAACGCAGCCAATACGCAAGCCAGTCGCACACAGGCCAAGGGGCCACGCAGGCTGGCAATGCCCATGGCCTGCGCCATCTGGGTGACGGCTTGTATTTGCTGGTCATTCAACCGCAGTGTGCGCATACGTTGCAATACCGCTTGGCGCTCTTGCTCGGCTTCACCGTCGGGGCTGCACAGCACGCCAATCAGTCCCAACACCTCGTCGCTGGCCTCTTCTTGTCGACCAAGGTGGCGTAAGTCCAGCCAGATGCCAAGACGTTCTTGCAAGGTCTCGGCCATCGCAGGTTCGTCTTCCAAGGCTTCATCCAAGGCGATCAGCCCCAGCCTTGCGTCTTGGCTGTCACCGCCGCCGTGGGGTGTTACGCGGCCGATATCGAGCACTTGCGCAAGAATAGCCGCTGCCTCACTTGCCATGCGCTCGGCCATGGGGGCGACCAACATCGATTGGTCCGATTGCGCTAGCAAACCGGCTTGGGTAACGGGGCGACCTGTGTTCAAGGTGGCGCTCAAATCCAAGCCACCCAAAAGGCGTTCGCTGTCGATGTTGTTGGGCAGGCGCCGCACGCCAGGGCGCAAGTGTTGCAGCAACGACAGCCACTCGTCGCGCACTGGCCCGTGCGGGCAACGCAGCCAAATGCCACGCAAACCCACGGGGTCGATATGCAGGGCCGCCAGCGCCCACAGCGCATCGTCCCAAGCCAGGTTCACGTGCCCAGCACCTCGGCAAGGGCGCGATCAACGCGGGTGCCCGACCCTGTGTCGTCCAAGGGGTTGCGGCGCAAGCGGTGGCGCAGTGCCATGGGTGCCACGGTGCGCAAATGCGCGGTACTGGCGGCTTTATGGCCTTGCATGGCTGCCAGCGAACGGCAAGCTCGCATGAGGGTGAGTTCGGCTCGCAAGCCATCGGTGCCCAGCGATTGGCATAACTGCGCACACAGTCGCAGCAAATCGTCGCCGACCTTGACCTTGTCGAGCAATTTACGGGCTTTCAAAATGTGTTCGCGCAAGCCTTCGTTTTGCGCTGCCCATTCATCACGAAACCCTTGCGGATCCCGCTCGAAAGCGTCACGGCGTTTGATGACGGCGATGCGTTGGTCAATGTCTTGCGGTGTGCGAACTTCCACTGACAAACCAAAACGGTCTAGCAACTGAGGGCGCAACTCGCCCTCCTCTGGGTTGCCGCTGCCCACGAGCACAAAGCGGGCGGGGTGGCGCACCGACAGGCCTTCGCGCTCGACCACGTTTTCGCCCGAGGCCGCAACATCAATCAGCAAATCGACCAAATGGTCTTCCAGTAAGTTGACCTCGTCGATGTACAAAAACCCGCGGTTGGCTTGCGCCAGTAAGCCGGGTGAAAACGCTTTGACGCCTTGGCTCAGGGCTTTTTCTAAGTCGAGCGCACCGACCACGCGGTCTTCGCTGGCACCCAGCGGCAAGTCGACCACCGGCACAGGGCGGGTTTCGGTTTTAGGGCGTTTGCCAGCCACTTTCAGGCTGGCGCAGTCGCTGCAGGTTGCGCCCGTGCTGGCGGGGTCGCAACCGTAGCGGCATCCCAGCACCACTTGCAATGGGGGGAGTAAATCGGCCAGCGCTCTGACCGCGGTGGATTTGCCGGTACCGCGATCCCCCAGCGCCAAAATGCCGCCGACTTTGGGGTCGATGGCGACGATTTGGATAGCGAGTTTCATTTCGTCTTGGCCGACGATGGCGGAGAAGGGGAAGGGGATGGCCATGGCGTGATCTTAAGCAATGCGCCGACGTCGGCGCGGTGAAAGCGTGCGGTTTTTTAGCTAGCGCTGTCTTCAAAAACACCTTCAAGCCGGTCTTCAAGCTCTTCACTGGCTTGGCGCAAGCGCTCCATCATGTCGGCATCGGGCTGCCAATAAGCGCGGTCCGAGGCTTCGATCAGGCGGTTGGCCAAGCGTGCCGAAGCGGTCGGGTTGAGTTTGGCAAGGCGGTCGCGCATCTCGGGGTTGAGTACAAAGGTTTCGGTCAATTGCTTGTACACCCAAGGTTGTACTTGGCCAGTAGTGGCTGACCAACCCATGGTGTTGGTGATGTGCACCTCAATTTGACGCACGCCCTCGTAGCCATGCGCCAACATGCCTTCGTACCACTTGGGGTTGAGCATGCGGGTGCGGGTCTCCAGAGACACTTGTTCGGACAGGCTGCGTACCAAGCCGTCACCTCGGGTTTGGTCGCCGATGTAGACGGGCGTGTCCACGCCGCCCTTGGCTTGGCGCACAGCGCGGGTGATGCCGCCCAAGGTGTCGAAATAGTTATCCACTGTGGTCACACCCAACTCGACCGAGTCAAGGTTTTGGTAGGTCAGTTGCACATCGGCCAAGGCGCTTTTGAGCAGGCCCTTGTGCTGCATGGGTTTGCCGCTCACGCCATAAGCAAAGCCTTTGCGCTGGCTGTAGGTTTTGGCGAGTTCGTCTTCGTCTTCCCAGCCGCCGTTTTCCACTAAGTTGTTCACATTCGAGCCATAAGCGCCATCGGCATTGCCAAACACCCGAAGCGCTGCGGTTTCCAAATCGCAACCATGCTCGGCTTGGTAGGCCAAGGCGTGTTTGCGCACAAAGTTGTCTTCGGGTGACTCGTCGGCTTGCGCGGCCAGCAAGGCGGCTTCGGCGATGAGTTTGATTTGCAAGGGCATCAAGTCGCGGAAGATGCCCGATAAGGTCACCACCACGTCAATGCGGGGGCGTCCCAATTCCGCCAGCGGGACAAGGCTTGCGCCCACCAGTCGGCCATAGCTGTCAAAGCGCGGTTTGGCACCGTACAGGCGCAATACCTGCGCAATTTGGCTACCCTCGGTTTTAAGGTTGTCGCTGCCCCACAGCACCATGGCCACCGACTCGGGCAAGGGGTTGCCGTCTTGTTGGTAGCGGGCGATGAGTTTGTCGGCTTGCACCGCGCCGTCTTTGACCGCGTAGGCGCTGGGAATGCGGAAGGGGTCAAAGCCGTGCAGGTTGCGACCTGTGGGCAAAACCTCGGGTGTGCGCATGATGTCGCCCCCGGGTGCTGGGCGGATGTAGCGGGCGTCCATGGCGGCGATCAAGCCATTGAGCTCGCTGTTCATCATCATTAAACGGTTGGCGTCGGCTAACTTTTCAAACAGCGCTGCATGGGCCTCTTGCCCAGCCAGACCACTTTTTGCCAGCGCTTTGGCAGGCGCAACACCTGCCACCAAGGCCTCGATGGCACTGCGCTCGGGCTTGGCTTCATAGCTGGCTTCAGCCATGGCCATGAGCATGTCCACCCGTTCGCTGTCAGAAGGTGCTTTGCCCACCACATGCAAGCCGTGGGGAATCAAGGTGTATTCCAGTTCCAAAATTTGCTCGCCTAATTTTTGGATACGTTTGGCGGCATTGAGTTCAGCAGGTGCATCCGTGGCCAAGGTCCAAGCCGGCGCCATGCTGACCAAGTCAAGCTCGGCGGCTTGGGCTTGCACCAAAGACATCAGTTCACCGCGTTCGTGATCTTGGTCCAACTCCAAACCGCGCCAGCGGTCGATGGAAGATTTAAGGTCTGCCAGACCTGCATACAAGCCTGATTCGGTCACGGGGGGCGTGAGGTAGCTGATCAGGGTGGCCGCGGCGCGGCGCTTGGCGATGGCACCCTCGGAGGGGTTGTTGGAGGCGTAAAGGTAGAAGTTGGGCAACTCGCCAATCATGCGGTCTGGCCAGCACAGCGCGGACATGCCGTTTTGTTTGCCAGGCATGAACTCCAAAGCACCGTGCGTACCAAAGTGCAGCACGGCGTTGGCGTTGAAGTCTTCTTTGAGGTAGCGGTAAAAAGCCGAAAACGCATGCGTGGGCGCAAAGCCTTTTTCGAACAGCAAGCGCATGGGGTCGCCTTCGTAGCCGAAGGACGGTTGCACCGCTACCAGCAGGTTGCCATACTGGTGCCCCATGACGAAGATGGATTGACCATTGGTGAGGTGTTTGCCCGGGGCAGGGCCCCATTGGGCTTCGATTTCAGAGAGCCATTTTTCGCGGCGAATGTGTTGCTCGGCAGGAATGAGGGTATGCACATTGGCGTCAGCACCGTATTGCTTGGCGTTGCCATACAAAATGCCCTCGCGCAGTGCGTCTACGCTGTCGGGTAAATCCACCGTGTAGCCCTGTGCCTTCATCTCCACCATGGTGTTGAACAGTGACTCGAACACCGCCAAATAAGCGGCGGTGCCGGTGTTGCCCGAGTTGGGCGGGAAGTTAAAGATGACCATGGCCACCTTGCGCTTGGCACGTTCGGAGCGTCGCAGATCGACCAATTTACCTACCCGTGCCGAGAGCATGGCGGTGCGCTCCACGCAGGTGAACATGTCTTGCTGCTTGTGTTCTTTGGTAAAGGTGCAGCGCTGTTGGCAACCAGTGCAGGTCACGCCGTCAGCCCCTGGGCGTCCGCCGTACACCATGGGTACGGTAGAGCCGTCTAGCTCGGGTATGGCAATCATGATGGTCGACTCTACCGGCAGCAAGCCGCGGTCAGAGTTGCCCCATTGGTCTAAGGTTTGGAACTCCACAGGGTGTGCCGCGATATAAGGCACATCCAGCTTAGCCAAAATTTCTTCGGCAGCGTGGGCGTCGTTGTAAGCAGGGCCGCCCACCAGCGAAAAGCCAGTCAGCGACACCACTGCATCCACCGTGGTTTGGCCGTTTTTCAAGAAAAAAGCATCGATGGCGGGTCGAGAATCCAGCCCAGAGGCGAACACTGGCACCACATTCAGGCCTTGTACTTCCATGGCTGCAATGACCGCATCGTAATGCTGGGCGTTGCCAGCGATCAGGTAGGAACGCAACAGAATAAGCCCCACGCGACCCCGCGCTTTGTCGGATGAGACCACAGTGGGCAAATCGCTCAGTTGGTCAGACAGCCGCGACTTCATGCGCGGGTGGTAAACGCCTACCTCGGGGTATTCCACCGGCGGCAAGACCTTGGCCTTAGATTTCACGCTAGCCGCACCCGCGTAGCGGTCGACCAAATAGTGCACCATGCCTTGGATGTTTTCTTGGGAGCCGCCCAGCCAATATTGCAAGGTGAGGAAATAAGCGCGCAGGTCTTGTGCAGTGCCGGGGATAAAGCGCAGCATTTGCGGGATGCGGCGCAACATTTTCATTTGCTTGGCCCCTGCAGCAGCTTTTTCGCTGTCATCTTTGGGGTTGCCACGCATTTTTTTCAAAAAAGCCATAGGTCCGCTGGCAGGCTTGGACATGTCAAGCTTGCCCAAGCGGGTGAGCTTGACCACTTCGCCCGCCGACATGGCGCAGACCATGGCGCTGCAATGGTCGCGCCTGTCTTGCAGATCAGCCAAGATGGGCAGGAAGTGATCTTCCATGAAGAGCATGGTGACGATAATGATGTCGCCTTGGGCGATATCTTGACGGCATTGCGCCAAGTGCTCGGGATTTCCGGCAAATTCAGAGGCAGAATGGATGGTCAAGCTCAGATTGGGCAGCAAACGTTTCAAGCCAACACGAGCGCGATCCACCGCACTGTTGAGGTGGGTGTCCATGGTGATAATCACCACGCGGGTGCTAACGACTTGCTGTGTGCCTTGCTTGAGTGGAAACGTCATGCAGTGTGCTCGTGGAAAAGTTCAGCGTTAATATCGGCTGACAAAACAATGTGTCAATTCACGTTGACATTATGGTTGTTTTCGGCGAGCAGACATTCGGGGAAACCCTAGGTTTGGATTATTTATCTTTGGGCACCTTTATTCTGTGATGACAAAATTTCAAACAACACCTCTTGCCAACTTTGTTACACCTTCTTGGCGAACGCATTGGCGCAGTTTGGCGCTGTGTTTTGTCATCAGTTTTGGCATTGCCGGCATTGGTAATGCTTTGACTGTGTTGGGCCCTTGGTATTACCAACTCAAGCATCCCGAGTGGAAACCACCAGACGCAGCTTTTGGCGCTATTTGGAGTTTGATATTTACCCTTTGCGCTATCAGCGCTTGGCTGGCGTGGCACCAAGCGCCCAGCGTGGTGCGTCGGGCCAAAGTCGTTGCCCTGTTTCTTTACAACGGTGCTCTCAATATTGTTTGGAGCTTTTTGTACTTTCATTTACAACGCCCAGATTGGGCGATGTGGGAATGGCTTTTCCTTTGGCTGAGCATTATTTGGCTGATTCAGGGCCTGTGGCGTGAATCGCGTTGGGCAGCTGTGCTGGTTATTCCCTATTTGATATGGGTTTCTGCGGCTGGGGTGCTCAACCATGACACCGTCATCCTGAATGGCCCATTTGTGCAGGCTTTGCCGTGGTTTATCCCAGTGTCAACCTAGGGTATGGTGACCGCGTTTTGTTAAAACATTAAAGCTAAGTCACAATTGCGGCTTTATTTTCGCCCTTAGGGGTAACTTTTATTGGAGATTTTTATGACCCGTCGTCGCGAATTCATGATCCAAGTCAGCGCAGGCAGCGCCGCTTTGTTGGCTGGCCGTTTTGCCATGGCTGCTGACATGGTTGCTGAAACCGACGCCCAGGCCGCCGCCTTGGGCTACAAGGCTGACACCAGCAAAGTCGACGCCAAGAAATTCCCCACCCACAAGGCCAGCCAAAACTGCGGCAACTGCGCATTGTTCCAAGGCAAAGCTGGTGACAAAGCCGGTATGTGTCCCTTGTTTGCAGGTAAACAAGTTGCATCAACTGGCTGGTGTAACGCCTACGCCCCCAAAGGCTAAATCGCTTTTTTCGGGGTTGCTCGTCAACCCTTAGCCCAAACCCCTGTTGCATTTGCCACAGGGGTTTTTTATTTCCTAAAACCATATTTCTGACTAAAAAAATAAACCTAGAAAATTAAGGGGTTTACGCTTATTGTGGAACCGGTTTGAAAGACAGAGGATCAGGCTTCACCTTTTTTTTACAACCCCTGAGGAGACAGTATGGATAAAAACTCAAACACCGCAGTACCCTCTGAAGCCCAAAGCGCTTCTGCCAAGCCCATGAGCCTGGCTCGTCGTGGATTTTTGGCCAGCGCCGCCGCTGGAGTGGCCGCAGCAACAGCCACTGTCACAGCCAGCGCCAATGACAAATTCCAACAAGGCCGTGACTGGACAGGTAACCACCCTGTCACTTACCCAGAGCCAGCTTTTGAAGTGATGGACAGTCGCTTCAGCGGCCGCCAAGGCAATGCCACACTGCAGCGCATTTGGCACGGTCAAGGCCACGACGCCGCACTGTGGTGTGAAGGCCCAGTGTGGATGGGCGACTGGGGCTGTTTGCTGTGGAGCGACATTCCTAACAACCGCGTGTTGCGTTGGAACGAAGAAAACGGCGCTGTCAGCACCTTCCAATCAGATTCCGGCTACTCCAATGGCCACTCACGGGACACCCAAGGTCGTTTGCTTGCCATGGAACACGACACACGTCGTGTGCGTCGTCGCAACTATGACGGCACATGGACTATTTTGTGCGACAGCTTCGGTGGCAAAAAACTCAATGCGCCTAACGATGCGGCCACCACACCTGACGGCTCCATCTACTTCACAGACCCTGGCTACGGCATCATGGGCCCCTATGAAGGCCACAAGGCAGAGTTCGAGTTGCCCACGCGCGTGTACCGCATTGCGCCCGATGGCAAGGTCACCGTGGCGGCCGAAGGCCCCATGCGCCGTCCTAACGGCATTTGCTTCTCGCCCGACTTCAAGAAGTGCTATGTGGTTGACACTGGTGCGACCGACGGCCCTGGCAACCCCGCCAACATCATCGTGTTTGATGTGAAAGACCAAAAACTCAGCAACCCCAAAGTTTTCGCCGACTTTGCCCCTGGATTCACCGACGGTATCCGTTGTGACACCGATGGCAATGTGTGGTGCGGCTGGGGTTGGGGCGGCATGGAAACCAACGGCGTTCGTGTTCATCACCCCGATGGCACTTTGTTGGCTTTCTTGCACACGCCCGAAGTGATTGCCAACCTGACGTTCGGTGGCACCAAGCGCAACCGTTTGTTCATGACCGGCTCTACCTCCATTTACGCTTTGTACGTGAATGCACAAGGTCATGCCTTAAGCTAAACTGCCCTCAACCGGCGCAGCTGGCCCCACACCGCGAAAGCGTTGTGGGGTTTTTTCATGGTGAAAGCGACCTAGTGAATACCCTTAAACGTCAACTTTAATTGACACATGGCCAAGGCTTAGGTTCACAATGTATGCCCATGAGAGGCAGGTAATAAAGGCAGTCAGATGAGTTCATTGTTAAGCAGTATTGATTCCCCCGCGGATTTGCGACGTCTGTCCACTGCGCAACTGCGCCCTTTGGCTGACGAGTTGCGTTCTTTTGTGTTGGAAAGCGTGGCTAAAACAGGCGGTCACCTCAGCTCCAACCTGGGCACGGTTGAACTCACTGTGGCGCTTCATTACGTGTTTAACACCCCCCACGACCGTTTGGTATGGGACGTGGGTCACCAAACCTATCCGCACAAAATCTTGACTGGCCGTCGTGATCGCATGAACACTTTGCGCCAGTTGAATGGCGTGGCGGGTTTTCCTAAGCGCGACGAAAGCGAATTTGATGCTTTTGGCACAGCGCATTCCTCTACCAGTATTTCAGCCGCACTGGGCATGGCCTTGGCGGCCAAGCAAAAGGGAGAGCAACGCCGCTGTGTGGCCATCATTGGCGACGGCTCTATGACGGCTGGCATGGCGTTTGAAGCGCTGAACAACGCAGGTGTGTCTGACACCAATTTGCTGGTCATTCTCAACGACAACGATATGTCTATCAGCCCACCCGTGGGTGCGCTCAACCGTTATTTGGCGCAACTCATGAGCGGGCGTTTTTACTCCGCCGCCAAAGAGGTGGGCAAGCAGGTCTTGAAAAATGCACCACCCTTGTTTGATTTGGCAAGGCGTTTCGAGCAACAAGCCAAGGGCATGGTGGTGCCCGCTACCTTGTTTGAGAAGTTTGGCTTTAACTACATTGGCCCCATCGACGGCCACGACCTCGATTCGCTCATTCCGACACTGGAAAACATCAAGCATTTAAATGGTCCACAGTTTTTGCATGTGGTCACCCGCAAAGGCCAAGGCTATAAGCTGGCCGAGGTTGACCCCATTGCCTACCACGGTCCCGGCAAATTCGACCCCAAAATCGGTTTGATCCCCCCTGCCACTGCGCCCAAACAAACCTTTAGCCAAGTATTTGGTACTTGGCTATGCGATATGGCGGCTGTGGACCCCAAATTGGTGGCCATCACACCCGCCATGCGCGAAGGGTCGGGCATGGTGGAGTTCCACCACCGCTTTCCCGACCGCTATCACGATGTGGGCATAGCCGAGCAGCATTCGCTGACTTTTGCCGCAGGCTTGGCTTGCGAGGGCTTGAAGCCGGTGGTGGCGATTTACTCCACGTTCTTGCAACGCGCCTACGACCAACTCATCCATGATGTGGCTTTGCAAAAACTTCCCATGGTGCTGGCGCTGGACCGCGCAGGCATTGTGGGCGCCGACGGCCCAACCCACGCAGGTGTGTACGACATCCCCTTTCTGCGCTGCATTCCGCAGGTCAGCATCGCCTGCCCAGCAGATGAAAACGAATGCCGCATGTTGCTCAGCACTGCACATGCACAAGACCATACCGTGGCGGTTCGCTACCCACGCGGTGCGGGTGTAGGCACCCCCATGAGCACTGGTTTGCCCACGCTGCCTTTTGGCAAAGGGGAAATACGTCGCCAAGGCAAAGGCGTGGCGATTTTGGCCTTTGGCACCATGCTGTACCCCGCTTTGCAAGCTGCTGAAACACTCAATGCCAGCGTGGCCAATATGCGCTGGGCCAAGCCTTTGGACACCGAGTTGCTGCTGCGCATTGCTGCAAGCCATGAGGCCCTGGTCACCGTGGAAGAAGGTGCGCTGATGGGCGGTGCTGGCTCAGCTGTGCTGGAGGCTTTACAAGATGCGGGCCTCACCATTCCCTTCTTGCGCATAGGCGTGCCCGATGTGTTCACAGAACACGGCGACCCGCAAAAAATTCTTTCCTCTCTAGGCTTGGATGCGCAGGGCATTGAAGCTGCCATCAAACAACGCTTTGCTCAGTTTCTAAAACCCGCAGATGTCGCAGGAAATCCCAGTTTGAAACTGGTGGGCTGATACACTCGTCCTGCAAACTATTTACTCTTTGGAGACACAAGCATGGATCGTCGTTCTGCTCTTAAAAACGCGGGTATTTTGGGTGTGCTTGCCGCTGGCACTGCCCCCGCTGTGCATGCCCAAGCCGCTATTCGTTGGCGCTTGGCTTCAAGCTTTCCCAAGTCGCTTGACACCATTTACGGTGCTGCTGAAACCTTTGTGAAAAAGGTTGGCGAACTCAGTGGTGGTAAGTTCGTTATTTCTTCCCACGCAGCGGGTGAACTCATGCCCCCGTTTGGCGTGGTCGATGGTGTGCAAAACGGCACTGTGGAAGTTGCGCACACTGCCCCCTATTACTTTTTTGGCAAAGACGAAACCTTTGCTTTGGGTTGTGCCATTCCCTTTGGCTTGAACAGCCGTCAAATGTCTTCTTGGATGTTCCAAGGCAATGGCTTGAAACTCATGCGTGAGTTTTACAAGCAATACAACATCGTCAATTTCCCTGGTGGCAACACCGGTGTGCAAATGGGTGGTTGGTACCGTAAGGAAGTTAAATCGGTGGCCGATATCAAGGGCTTGAAATTTCGCGTGGGTGGCTTTGCAGGAAGAGTCATCGAACGCATGGGCGGTGTGCCACAAAACATCCCTGGCGGCGAGATTTACCAAGCCTTAGAAAAAGGCACCATCGATGCGGCCGAGTGGATTGGCCCCTACGACGACCAAAAATTGGGCTTTAACAAAGTGGCGCCGTTTTACTACTACCCAGGTTGGTGGGAGGGTGGCCCGCAGTTGGATATCTTCATCAATGACAAGGCCTACAACAGCTTGTCGGCAGAAAACAAAGCTATTGTGGAATGTGCTGCGGCCTTCGCCCACGTGGAGTGTCAAGCCAAATACGATGCCCGCAACCCTGTGGCCTTGAAGCAATTGGTGGCCAGCAAAACCAAAGTTCTGCCGTTCCCCAAAGACTTGATGGACTTGGCATTCAAGGAGTCCATGGCTTTGTACGATGAACTCAGTACCAAAAATCCCAACTGGAAAAAAGTCTATGAAGACTATTCCTCTTTCCGACGTGAGCAAAACCTCTGGTTCCGTTTTGCCGAAGCGTCTTTCGATCGTTATATGCAAAGCGTCAAACTCTAAAAGGATGCCATGACTCTCTCTATGTACCAGGCCAGTGTGCCACGCATCGTCAATATGCTGACGAATTTAGACCATCTCTTAGACAAGGCCTTGGTGCATATAGAAAGCAAGAAGTGGAGTGAGGCTGCTTTGACGCAGTTTCGTCTTTACCCTGACATGCTTCCCATGACTCGTCAGGTACAAATTGCCTGCGATACCGCCAAGGGTGTGGTGGCACGTTTGGCAGGGGTAGACATACCTGCTTACGAAGACAATGAAGTGAGCTTTGCGGACTTGAAGCAGCGCATCGCAAAAACCATGGCTTTTGTTAATGGCTTCAGCGCCGCGCAAATCGACGGCACCGAAGACAAAGACATTGTCACCAAACGGGGTGATGTGGAAACCCATTACAAAGGCATGCAGTTTTTACTCAACCATGCCATGCCCAATATTTACTTCCATGTCACCACGGTCTACACCATACTCAGGCATAACGGCATTGAGATTGGCAAGCGAGATTACTTAGGCAAGGTATAAAAAAAGGCACCCGCGGGTGCCTTTTTAACTTTGTGCTGAAAACAGGTGTTTCAGTACACAAAAATCGGGTTCACAATGGCTTGAACCGAACCGGTGGTGCGGTGTGGGCCAACGGTGAGCATGCCTTCATAGACGCCATCTTTCAGAGCTTGCTGGGACACCACATTCTCCAAAATGAAGATGCCGAATTCAGCCAACAAGATTTGATGCACGTGGAACACTTGGCCTTCGTTCTCAAAAGGAACGACTTCCAAGCCCCAAGTGTCTGAACCGACCATGGCCACACCCAAGGAAGCCAAGTAGCGGGCACCTTGAACACCCAAGCCAGGGTGGGCTGCGCCATTGCGCTTGTCATCCACGCCCAACAGTTTGTGCCAGCCGGTATAGAAAATCACCACATCGCCTTTGTTGATTTTCATATCACCTTGGCGCTTCAAAGCAGCTTCGATTTCAGGCTGATTGAAAGGTGTTCCCTCGGGGATGATGTCTTTATCCATGAGTGCTGTCATGTCCAACAGCACAGCGCGGGTGGCTACACCTGGGAAGGTTTCAATGCCGAATTTCTTCAAGCCACTGACGCCAGTCACTTCGATGCCGGGTGTGCAGTTATAGAAGGTGTTGTCAATGCCGATGTGACCCAGTCCATCCAGCTGTGTACCAATGCCCACCCAAGTTTGCAAAATGTCATCGTGGTAGCTGAGTTTGGTGTTACCCAGTGTTTGACCGTTTTCTTGGCCTGGCCTGACGATGGTCATGGAGTAAGTGCGTGGTGGGAAAGCCGGCGTCTTGGTATTGGTCTCAATCGCCATGGCCATTTTCTTGCCTTGTTTGATCAGCTTGGTGGCCGCCAAAATATTGTCCTTGGTGATGTTGTTCAGAGCGCCGATTTGGTCGCCTGCACCCCACTTGGATTTGTGGCAACTTTCATACGCAAAGGCGCTGCCCATGGACAAAGTACCCAAGAGGGCGCTTGCCAAGAAAGCAGCAGCAATTTTTTTGATCTTCATGAATTGACTCCGTTGTTGGGCCCGTTGATGGGTGAAATCTGCACATCAGGTCGGGCCGCAGACCCTGACAGGCATTGAACAACGATACGCTGAACTTCTTGTTCGCCTTGGGTGGGCGTTTGGCGTTTTTCACGTGTGAAATTGGAATTGCAATCGCTTTCGGCCGCGAGTACTTGGCCCATGCGAGGCATAAAACCTATGTACCAAGTCGGGTCTTGCATTTGCAACTGTGCTTGGTTGTGGCTGATGGGTTGGCTCAGCTGCACATCGAATTCAAAGTAAATACCGCCTTGAAAACCGCGACCGCCATCTCTTGCAGAAAAGTTACGCACCTCGAAGGGCAAGGGCGCTGCGCTTTTGCCATCTTCAATGGTTAAAAAATAGTTGTAGGGTTGCATGAGCGGGCTGTTGCTGTCCGCGAAGGCCTGCAATTCATCGGGGTCGAGCACGCCGTTTTGGTTTAAATCGATGTTTTCGCGGACCTGAAGACTGCTAGGCGCATCCATTTGCCAGCTGATGTGAAAACCACGCAAAGCACCATTGGCCAGCAAGGGCTGGATTTGGTAGGCCAAGCGCAAATGGGGGTGGGCCATGGCCAATCCCTGCCACAGCAAGCCTGCAAGCAGGCAAAACCCATACATGGAAGAAGAACGCAAAAACACACCCTGTCTGAAGATGATTAATTAAATAATTTAAATTGACTATCAAGACTTTGCAAGCCATACAAACCCGAAAGCAGGCAGGATAAACCCGAATAGTTGCGCCACACCATGGCGCCCCCGACAGGAATCGAACCTGTATCTAGCGCTTAGGAGGCACTCGTTCTGTCCATTGAACTACGGCGGCGGGTGGCGTAGTTTAAGGTGCGCTTGGGTAATGCACTGCTATTGCCAAAACCCTTTCGGACACGGTTATTTATGACTTTCTATATCAACCACATACAAAATAAGTTAATGCGAATAGGAGTGATTCTCATTTAGAATAGAGTAGTCTTTTACTCTTCGGGATCAAAAATGCACAGTTATCGTCCTTCTCATCAGCTTATAAAGCTTGCTACTCTGGTCTTTTTTTTATCATATGGAAATGTATTCGCAGATGTAGAGGTTGCAAGTGGTGTCAGCCTTTACGGCGTTTTGGATCAAGGGTTTCAAAGTCAATCTTTAACAAACCCCTACACCAATGCGAGCTCTACCTATCAAGGTTTATTTGCTTCAAGCGGCACAAGTCGATTCGGATTTAAAGCCTCACGCGATCTGGGAGACGGTATCAAAGCCATTGCCCAAGCAGAACTCGAACTTGCACCTGACTCATCAACCCTTGTTCCAAGCAGTAATCGTCAAGCATTCGTTGGATTTGAAAAGGGGAATTTCGGGTCAGTAATTCTGGGAACCATGGAAACCACCGCCTATGAAGTGTGGGGAATGGATGCTAACGGGCGCGTTGAATACAAGCCACAAGTGTGGAGAACATTGACATCAGTCGCATTACAAGATCGAGCAAACAATTCAATTAAATTCATCTCTCCCGCGTATTCGGGTTTCACGGCACACGTCATGAAGAGTTTTGCTGAAAAATCGTCCGCCGCTTCGGTTTCAGCACCAACAGCAGGAAGTGCCAATACATTTTCAGAGATTGCTTCCATCGGAATTAAATACAAAGAGGACAAGGTGTCAGCCGTATGGGTTCATGATCGAACAAGCTATATTCATCAGGCATACAGGTTTGCTGGTGTCACCAATTCAGGTGTATCAGCGTCTAATGTTCCCAATTACGGAGATACCGATAAAACTACTTACAACACACCGCTTGTTTATGGAAGTGCAAGCCTTGCAAGCGGTTACACGGAACCAACAAAACGAAATATTTTTGCAGCCAGTTACAAGCTTGAAAATACTGTTGTCAATTACATCTATGGAAAATCCTACCAAGAGCAGGGTGGCAGCAACTCAACCTCTACGGTAGGTGTACGACAAGCATACAAAAAACTTTCATTGGCGCTGAGTTATGGCAATGGAACAATCTCCAGCCCTGCAACAATATCAAATACAAGCTATAAATATGCAGCTAGCGGAAAAACTTCCGATCTGACCTTGGGTGCATATTATTTCTTCGACAAATCTATACACGCCTACTTCATATTCAGCAACAGCACATCAAGGGTGGCATTTTATGAAGGACAAAACAAAACTGTTTCGCTGGGAGCAAGGTATAACTTTTAACGGATGAATTAATGAAGACAATAACCGATTGTGTTTGTTGACTAAGAAAGCGATAGTTCTATTCAACGAAATATGGCGGAGGGTACTGTAGTTAAGGGTTGCTTTTCAGGCTTCAGTATCGGTGCTTAGCTAAACTCTATGGCTGCTAAATGACTTATCATAGGCTCCCCATCTTCCGAACCTTTGAGTGTCAGAGGGAAAATCCAAATTTTAGAAATAAAAAATGCAAGACTTACAGTCGTTAGAACAAGCAAAATCATTTTTCATAAGCGGTTTAGAGAAATTAAATAGTAATAATTTATCTGGCGCTGAAATTGATTTTGAAACATCGCTGAAATTTGCTCCAAATAGGCTAAGTACACTAATTAATTTATCTATTGTCTTAATTAAATTAAAAAAATTTGAAAATGCTGAAAAGCTAATTAATGAAGGGTTGTTGCATCACCCCAAAAATAAAGAATTACTAATGGGTTTGGTTGAAATATATGAAAAATTATTAATTAATAAGCCAGAATTTTCGCAAGCTCACGTTAAATTAGGGAATGCATATAGTGAATTAAATATGTACGAAGAGTCACTCACGGCATATAAAACTGCACTTGCATTAGAGCCTATTTTGGCAGAAAATTATGATTACCGTGCAAATAAACTGGAAAGTTTAAAAAAATATCAAGAGGCATTGTCAGATTACGATGCTGCAATTCAAATAAATTCTGATTATTCAGACGTTTTCTCTCATAGCGCAAACACATTGGAAGAACAAAACCGTGTCTTGGCTAGCAGTTATCTCGATCATGGAAATATACTGAAAGATATAAAACGTTTAGATGAGGCATTATCTAGCTATGATCGTGCGATTAAGATAATACCTAATTATGTGGAGGCTTACACCAATCGCGGTATTGTACTAAGAGAGTTAAAGCGTTTAGATCAGGCGGTGGCCAGCTATGATCGTGCTATTGAGATAAATCCTGATTATGCGGAGGCATACTCCAATCGCGGTATTGCACTAAGAGAGTTAAAGCGTCTAGATGAGGCAGTAGCCAGCTATGACCGTGCTATTAAGATAAAACCTGATTATGCAGAGGCTTACTCTAATCGTGGAAACGCACTGAAAGATTTAAAACGATTAGACGAGGCAATCGCCAGTTATGACCGAGCTATTCAAATTAATCCAAATTATGCTGAAGCGTATTATAACCGCGGTGTTTATTTGAATGAAATAGAACAACTCGAACAGGCATTAGCCAGTTATGCTTTAGCTATTAAGATAAATCCTAGTTATGCTGAGGCATACACTAATAAAGGAGTCGTGTTACAAGAATTAATGCTAACAGATGAAGCTATGTCCAGTTATGACACGGCAATTGTTTTAGACCCAGAATATGCAGAGGCATATCATAACAAAGCAATGCTATTGTTATTGAATGAAAATTTAAATGACGGATGGTTTTTTTATAAATGGCGATGGAAAATTAAAGATAAATATTCAAGAGTATTTCATACAAAAATTCCCTACTGGGATGGGCGATCTTCTGGCAAACAAATAAAAATTCTTTTTTGGGGGGAGCAGGGCATAGGTGATGAAATATTTTATTTCGGCATGTTGAAAAACTTCACTGAAATTAATGCACAAATTTCAATTGCTGCGGATAATAGATTACATTCACTATTCAGGCGTTCAATGCCTGAGGTGGAGTTTATCGACAGTAAAAAAATTGATATTGAATGCGATGAAAACTCATTTGATTATCAAGGCCCGATGGGCGATATAGGTCTTTTATGCTCAGTTGATAAAGTTATAGAACATAAACTGCCAAAGCCCTTTTTGAATATAAATAAATTGCGAAACAGTGATATTAAAAATAAAAATAATATTTTCAACAAGAAAATTGTATGTGGTTTATCTTGGAAAAGTGCCAATCATAATATTGGGTTATCAAAAAGTATTGACTTGATTGATTTATCTCCTCTGCTTTTAATAGAGAACTTGGAATTTGTTTCTTTGCAATATGGTTCAACAAAAGATGAGATTGAATTTGTCGAAAAAAATATTGGAAAAAAAATCCATACTATTGACGGCTTAGACCTCTATAACGATATAGATGGTTTGGTGTCATTGATTGATAGTTGTAATTTCGTAGTTACTACCAGTAATATTACAGCTCATTTGGCTGGGTCAATTGGCAAAAATGGAATGGTTTTATTGCCCTTTTCGAAAGGAAAAATTTGGTATTGGCATTCTGGTGAAGGTCAAAGTGTTTGGTATCCCTCATTAGAGCTTGTATCTCAAAAACAAATGAATGACTGGACTCATCCGATTACCAAATGTAAAGAATGGACATTAGAGCAACTCTCATTTTGACCTGCCTTCCCTAAATTGCCGTAACACGCGATAGTTAAAGTTTCAAGTTGGGGTTAGAGCGAACGCAGGGAGGGTTTCAGGAGCGCACCACAGGCAAACCGCTTACGTAGCCCACAGCTGATTGTTGGTTGATGCCACCCCAGTTACTGCTGATGGCAGACATGAGTTCGACAGAAAGGGTTTTGCCGTTAAGAGTGCCCGTTCCTGTGGTGGCGTTGTAAGAGTAGTCACCGGCGTGTTGAAAAGCCGTCATCACATAGGCATGACCATTGATATTGTCTACCGCTTGCAAACCAGTGCACTCAGCACCTGCTGGTGTTGACAAAAGCTTGGAGAGCTGCTGCGTATCCACGTTGTACGCCCAAACATAGTTGTTCAAGTGTCCTGAGCCATCTTCGCCCACAAATAAAGTTCGCATAGATTCAGAAAATTTCACATTGTCGGGTTGAGCAATTTTCAGAATATTGGCGTTGTTGCCGTCTGCATCTGTGGCGATGTTCTCGCCGAGCAAGCCCTTGGGTACATAGAAGTTGGTGGGCACCCAAGCACTGGGTATGGGGCTGCCTGTGCTGTCAGCTTGACCTGCGCTTAACTGAGCGGCGTACACCGCACCTGGGCGCAGCGAAGCCAATTGAATGTCGTCTACATTGGGAAGTGTGGTGGCCGTTTGTTCTGGGCCTGCCAACATGGTGGTTTCTATGCGTGAAACTGCGAAATAAGCAATTTTGTCTTTGGCATTGACGTCCAATCCTTCTAGCTTGGTGAGCTCCATGGTCACGCCTGCAATTGCGGCATAACGATGGGTTTCCAAAAACGCGGCGGCCTTGTTTTGCTGAGGTAAAACCTTTACCCACTGGTAGCCCCAGCCATCCAAGGCCATCTTGGTGTAACTTGAATCGGTGGGGTCGGTGAAACGCACATCCAAAATATCTTTGGGTGACAGTGAATCAGCCAAGGCTTTGATGTCTTTACTGCTGGCGCTCCCCAGCTTGATCCAACTCAGTTTGAAGGTGCCGCCATAGGTGGCGCTTGTTTGTTCCATTTTGGCGCCATACAAGCTGCCAGATGACAAGTCGCCCGCAATGTCCGCGATAAACATGAACAGGGCGCCACCGGTGTAATCGTCACCCATCAACACGGTTTTTTGGTCGGGCATGACTTGCACCAACTCACGTGAGATTCTGCCTAAGCAATAGTGTTTTTGGATGCTTCCCGTGCCGTCAGGCTTGACCGTGACTTCGGGTACATGGCCATAGTGGTAAGGGTTGGCGGTGGTGCTGGCCTCGGGGGTGTTCGGCGCATCCAAGGTGTTGCGGCTGAATTCAAAGAACTTAGACAAACTGGTGTTTGCCAATGACAAATGAGAAGCTCTCCAACCGGTTAGCTCTGCTGCAGCCAAGGCAGAACCTTTGGCTTTTCTAATCATCACCAACCAAGCATCAGGTTCGTACTCTTCGCTAGAGATATGCGTATTCCAAGGGGAGAGACTGCCAGCGCAGGTGGTCCACAAACCATGAACTGCTTTGGTAGGCATAGGGTAGTGGTATTTGACGCTCAGTGCACCTGTTTGGGGGTTCTGGGTCAAGGTGGTGATGGATATCGGGCAGGGCAAGGTGCCATAAATGGCTGATCCAGCCACATTAACCGACTTGTATTCATACTGTGTAACCAAAAACAAGGTGTTGCCGTCTATGCCGGGCACCGAGGGGTTGGCGAGTTTGATCAGGGACTGGCCGTCGACGCAGTCGGAAAACATTTGCTTGCCATCGGTGTCCAAAATAGGAGTGACGCCGTCAGGGCGTGTGTAGCCAGCAGCCAGGATGTTTCCCCCGCCTGCCGCAGGCGGTTTGGTCAAGGTTTGACCTGTGCGAAACAGTTCCACAAACGACAAGGCCTGTGCTGACTTGACAGTGTTGTCACTGTAGGTAATGTCTATGGTTGCATCGGTGAACACCATCGCCTGTTGCGCCACAGTAGACGGGTTGCTTGACGAATTGAACTTGACCGCTGTTGCATAAGGTTTTGATTCAGCTGCCATGGATGGCAAGGCAAACAATGAACCACCCGCCAAAAGCGCGGGGCTGGTGCCCAACAGTTGAAGAAAATGTCTGCGGGCCAAGTGGGGGGTCATGTGATTTTTCAAGAGACTCATCCAAGGGGGTAAAAGTTGAACTGTAAATTTTCAATGTGACGGGAAAAAGAATTATTTGCTTAGCATTCGCATGGCGTCTTCCAATCCCTTGAGGGTCAGCGGAAACATGCGGTTGCTGACCATCTGCTGGATGATGCTGATGCTTTGACGGTACTGCCACACGCCCAAGGGTTCGGGGTTGATCCAAGCGAACTTAGGATAGGCGTGGGTTAAGCGTTGCAGCCATTCCGCGCCAGCTTCTTCATTGTTGTATTCCACGCTGCCACCGGGCTGCAAAATTTCATAGGGACTCATGGTGGCGTCGCCCACAAAAATCAGCTTATGGTCTTTGTTGTACTTGCGAATCACATCCCAAGTGTCAAACTTTTCGGCAAATCGACGGCGGTTGTTTTTCCACAAAAAGTCGTAGACACAGTTGTGGAAATAGAAAAACTCCAAGTGCTTGAACTCGCCTTTGACTGCTGAAAACAGCTCTTCCACCCGCGCCACATGTTCGTCCATGGTGCCGCCGACATCCATCAGCAACAGCACCTTCACATGGTTGTGGCGCTCAGGGCGCATCTTGATATCAAGGTAACCCGCATTCGCTGCCGTGCTGCGGATGGTGTTGTCCAAATCGAATTCCTCTTCAGCACCTTCACGGGCAAAGCGGCGCAAACGGCGTAGCGCTACTTTGATATTGCGCGTGCCCAGTTCAACGGCGTCGTCGTAGTCTTGGTAAGCACGCTGTTCCCATACTTTGATGGCGCTTTTATTGCCGCCCTTGCCACCAATGCGAATGCCTTGCGGGTTGTAGCCGCCGTTGCCAAAGGGCGAGGTGCCGCCTGTGCCAATCCATTTGTTGCCGCCTTGGTGGCGCTCTTTTTGTTCTTCTAAACGCTTCTTTAAGGTTTCCATCAACTCGTCCCAACCCATTTTTTCGATGGCGGCTTTTTGCTCGGGCGTGAGTTCGTTTTCCAAGGTTTTCTTCAACCACTCCAGAGGCACGTCGGCGGTGAAGTCGGTGAGCATTTCAACACCTTTGAAATACGCGCCAAAGGCTTTGTCGAACTTGTCGAAATGCTTTTCATCCTTCACCAAAATCATGCGACTGAGGTGGTAAAAATCGTCCATGCTGCTGGCGTCGCTGTTGGGCCCGACCACATTGGCCTGCAAAGCTTCCAAAAGTGTCAGGTATTCCTTGACCGACACTGGCAATTTGGCCGAGCGTAAAGTGTAAAAAAAGTCGATCAGCATGGGGGGATCTAGCGGTTACGGCTTTGCATGAACACCAGTTTTTCAAACAAGGTGACGTCTTGTTCGTTTTTCAACAAGGCGCCCACCAAGGGCGGGACGGCCACTTTGTCGTCTTGGGTTTGCAGTGCAGCCAATGGAATGTCCTCGGCCACCAGCAGTTTGAGCCAATCCAGCAGTTCTGAGGTAGAGGGTTTCTTCTTCAAGCCCGGCAAGCCGCGCACGTCGTAAAAGGTTTTCAGGGCGGCAGCCAGCAGGTTTTTTTTCAGGTTGGGGAAATGCACATCGATAATTTGCCGCATGGTGTCGGCCTCGGGAAATTTGATGTAGTGGAAAAAGCAACGGCGTAAGAAGGCGTCGGGCAGTTCTTTCTCATTGTTGGATGTGATGAACACCAGTGGGCGGGTTTGTGCCTTAATCAGTTCACGGGTTTCGTAGCAATAAAACTCCATGCGATCGAGTTCACGCAGCAAGTCGTTGGGGAACTCGATGTCCGCTTTGTCGATCTCATCGATCAGCAGTGCCACGGGTTCGGTGGCGGTAAAGGCTTGCCACAAAACGCCTTTGACAATGTAGTTTTCGATGTTTTTCACCCGCTCGCCGCCATCTAGGTCGGACATTTGGCTGTCACGCAGACGACTGACCGCATCGTATTCGTATAGACCTTGCTGCGCTTTGGTGGTGGACTTCACATGCCACTGCAGCAAAGGCATACCTAAGGATTGCGCCACTTCCTCGGCCAACATGGTTTTGCCGGTTCCTGGCTCACCTTTGACCAAAAGGGGGCGTTTCAAAGTGATGGCGGCATTGACCGCCAGCATCAGGTCTTGGGTGGCAACGTAGTTATCGGTTCCTGAAAATTTCATGGGTGAATACCTTTTATGTTTCCGACACGGAGCTTACAAACCGCATCGATATAATCTTTCGAGTTTCTTTTCATGATTGTCAGTCCAAAATGATCAAGCTCATCTCATCGGTTTTCATGGTTTTTGTCGCCTCGGCGACCTCAGTGGCTTATGCCCAAGACGCAGCAGGGGACGCCAAAGCCGGTGAAGCCAAAATTGCCATGTGCATTGGCTGTCATGGCATCAAAGGTTACCAAGCTTCTTTTCCTGAGGTCTACAAAGTTCCCAAAATTTCAGGCCAAAGCGCTGCTTACATTGTGTCAGCCCTGACTGCATACCAAAAAGGCGAACGCAAACACCCCACCATGCGCAGCATTGCAGCTTCTTTGACTGCCAAAGACATGGCTGATATTGCTGCTTATTACGAAACGCATGGAAAAGACGCTTCTGTCACCTTGCCTGAGAAAGTGACAGAGGCCTCTGCCAGCACAACTGCACTGCTGGCCAAAGGTGCTTGCACTTCTTGTCACGGTGCAAATTTGAACAAGCCCATGGTGCCTGGCTATCCCAAGATTGCTGGCCAACACAAAGACTATCTTTACGTCGCTCTCAAATCCTATAAACAAGACAGCCAAGCCACTTGGGGGCGTTCCAATGGTGTGATGGGCGGCATTGCCAAACAGTTCAGCTTGGCTGAACTCAAAGAATTGGCTGCTTACGTCAGCAGCCAGCAGGGCGAGTTGAAAACTGTTCCTCAGTCTAAGTTCCGCTGAACCCTCTAAGCGATACAGAACAGCCCACGCAAGTGGGCTTTTTTGTGCCTGTCAGTCGCTGGTGGCTCGCCTTTGTACGGCATCGATATAGGCTTGCCCATCGGGTGGACGACCACTGCGTTGGCTCTCCCACAACATGGTACCCAAACACGCCATCACCTCGTGGTGGGCGTCATGCAAGTTGTTGCGTTTGGCTGCCAGTAACTCAACCGCTTGCCGAATGCCGCGTGGTTGGTCGATAGAGCATTGCTCGCTAATGGAAACATGCATGGACAAATGCAAAAACGGGTTGGTCTTTCCATCGTCCCCCTTGAACTGCTTGGCAAGCGCAGTATCCATGTCCGATAAATCGGTGGCGTACTCGGGATGCTCGGCCACCCACAAGCCAGCCAGCGTTTCCAAAGCATCGGTCAACTGATGGCTTTGCTGCTTGGCATAGACTTGGCAGAAGAACCGCCTGACATCTTCTTGGGAAGGATTAAACATGGCTTGTATTGTTAACCAGAGACCCGCATGAACCACGCTTTCATTTGTGACGCTATCCGAACCCCTTTTGGCCGATATGGCGGTGCTTTGTCCTCGGTGCGAACCGATGATTTGGCCGCTGTGCCCTTGAAGGCCTTGATGGCGCGTAACCCCAAGGTGGACTGGGCGGCTGTAACAGATGTGCTTTTTGGTTGCGTCAACCAAGCGGGTGAGGACAACCGCAATGTGGCGCACATGGCAAGCCTTTTGGCTGGCTTGCCCTTGGAAATTCCGGGAGCCACCCTCAACCGTTTGTGTGGATCTGGCATGGACGCCTTGGGCACCGCCGCCCGTGCCATTCGTGCAGGTGAGGCCAGTTTGATGATTGCTGGTGGCGTGGAAAGCATGAGTCGAGCACCCTTTGTGATGCCCAAAGCCGAAGCCGCTTTTGGGCGCAACCCGCAAATTTTCGATACCACCATCGGCTGGCGCTTCGTCAATCCCTTGATGAAAAGCATGTACGGCGTGGACGCCATGCCCGAAACCGCCGAGAACGTCGCAACCGATTACAAGATTGAGCGAGAAGCGCAAGACCGCATGGCTTTGGCCAGCCAAATGAAAGCCGTGGCAGCGCAACAAGCGGGCATCTTGGCGCAAGAAATCACCCCCGTCACCATCCCGCAGAAAAAGGGCGACGCCGTTCTGGTGGACAAGGATGAACATCCCCGCGAAACCAGCTTGGAAGCCTTGGCCAAACTCAAAGGCGTGGTGCGACCCGATGGTTCGGTGACCGCAGGCAATGCATCGGGTGTGAACGATGGTGCTTGTGCCATTTTGTTGGCCGATGAAGCCAGTGCCGCCAAGCATGGCTTAACGCCTCGTGCCCGTGTGGTGGGCATGGCAACTGTAGGTGTACCCCCGCGCATCATGGGCATAGGCCCTGCACCCGCCACCGAAAAAGTGCTGGCGCTCACCGGTTTGACACTGGCACAAATGGATGTGATTGAACTCAACGAAGCCTTTGCCGCCCAAGGCTTGGCAGTACTGCGCCTGTTGGGTTTGCAAGACGACGACCCCCGCGTCAACCCCAACGGGGGCGCGATAGCTTTGGGGCATCCATTGGGCGCATCAGGCGCACGTTTGGTGACCACCGCAACCAACCAACTGCAGCGTAGCGGTGGACGCTATGCCCTGTGCACCATGTGTATTGGGGTGGGGCAGGGGATTGCCGTCATTATTGAGCGGGTTTAGGGCTTATTGCTCGACAAAAGCCCGCTCCACCACAAAGTCACCCGGTGTGGTGGTATTGCCTTCCTTAAAGTGGCGTTCTTCCAGCATGGTCTTGAGGTCTTTGAGCATTTGCGGGCTGCCGCATAGCATGACACGGTCGGTCTCGGGGCTGAGCGCGGGTAGACCTAAGTCGCTGAACAATTTGCCTGAAGCAATCAGATCGGTCATGCGGCCTTGGTTTCGGAAAGGTTCACGGGTGACCGTGGGGTAGTACAGCATTTGGGCGCTGACCATTTCGCCCAAAAGTTCGTGCTGAGGCAATTCTTGGGTGAGGTAGTCGTGGTAAGCCAACTCTTTCACCTCTCGTACACCATGCACCAAAATGACTTTTTCAAAGCGCTCATAGGTTTCGGGGTCGCGGATGATGGACATATAGGGCGCCATACCCGTGCCGGTGCCCAGCAAATACAGGTTTTTGCCAGGCAGCAGGTAGTCGATCAGCAAAGTGCCTGTGGGTTTGCGGCCCACCACAATTTTGTCGCCCACTTGAATATGTTGCAGCTTGGAGGTGAGGGGGCCGTCAGGTACCTTGATGCTTAAGAACTCAAGGTGCTCTTCGTAATTGGCACTGACGATGCTGTAGGCCCGCAGCAAGGGCTTGCCGTCTACACGCAAACCGATCATGGTGAAGTGGCCGTTGGAGAAGCGCAAAGCCATGTCACGGGTTGTGGTGAAGCTGAACAACCGGTCGGTCCAATGGTGAACAGATAAGACGGTTTCGTCGAGAAAGGCGCTCATAGCGGGTAAGTTAACTTTGGTAAAACCGACGATTTTAGTTGAGCCGTACTGCTCGTTTGCAACTAGGCGCTAGACTGGCCCATCTTCAGACAGACAAAGCAGGTCGTTTCATGAAAATATTCAATGATTTACAAGATTTAATGGCCTGCATCGGCCAAGACGTGGCTGTGAGCGACTGGGTGACTGTCACGCAAGAACAGATCAATTTATTTGCCCAAGCCACGGGCGACCACCAATGGATTCACACCGATGCTGACAAAGCCCAAAGCGGCCCGTTTGGCACCACCATTGCCCATGGTTTTTTAACGTTGTCTCTGTTGCCTCAATTTTTTGAGTCTTCTTTTGATATCCAAGGCTCTCGCATGGGCATCAACTATGGTTTGAACAAGGTGCGCTTTACCGCCCCCGTGCCGGTGAACAGCCGCTTGCGTGCCCATATGCATTTGCTGGCCTGTGAAGCCATCGACAACAACGGCATGCAAATGACTTGGAAAGTCAGCGTTGAGCGTGAAGGCTCGGACAAGCCTGTGTGCGTCGCGGAGTCCTTGGTACGCCGCTACCCTTAAAGCGTGGGCAAGGCAAAGCCGTTTTGCCGCCATGCCTCATAAACGGTGATGGCCACGGCGTTGGAGAGGTTCAAGCTGCGCTGCCCAGCCAACATGGGCAAACGCAATACGTTCTGCGTTAGAAAAAAAGCCCTTACCTCGGTTGCCAAACCGCTGGTTTCAGCACCAAACACCAACCAATCGCCCACTTGAAAAGCACTTTCATACAACGATGCCTTGCCGTGGGTGCTGAGGGCAAAGCAACGTGATACATCGGGTTGCTCGGCATCCACAAAGGCTTGCCAGCTGGCATGGCGTTTGACGCTGGCGTACTCGTGGTAATCCAAGCCGGCGCGGCGCATTTGCTTGTCTTGCATGGAAAAGCCCAGCGGTTCAACTAAATGCAAACTGCAACCCGTGTTCGCCGCCAAACGGATGATGTTGCCGGTATTAGGCGGAATTTCAGGTTGAACCAAAACGATGTGAAACATGAGGTCTTTCTTTGAAGTCCGCATTGTGGCTTGCACTAAGCCGGTGTTCGGGCCAGCACCACTGCTTCAACCTGCTTGACACCTACGGCCTGTAAGACCTGTGTACAAGCAAGCAGTGTGGTGCCGGTGGTCGTCACATCGTCCACCAACACCACTTTGGCGCCGCGCAACATCTGCAAAAACGCGGGGTTAACCATGAAAGCATGCTCTAGATTGATCAGTCTTTCTTGGCGAGACAAACCCGATTGGGCAGGTGTGTTGCGACAGCGAATCAGCGCTTGCCCCAAAGTACGCTCAGGGCAAAGTTGCTTGGCCAACAGCAGGGCTTGGTTAAAGCCACGCTCTCGCAAGCGTTGGGCTGACAAAGGCACAGGTACCACGAAGTCGCAATTGTTCAAACTTTGGGCTATGGCAGGGGTGGAGCGCATTTGCTGGGCCAAAAACTTCGCTAAACCCGCTTGTTCCTCGAACTTGAAAGCAGAGATGAGATCTTTCCAAGGCGAGACATACAGTCTTGCGGCCACCCAGCTTGCGCTACTTTCATTTGCCGTGTCATGACCTAAGCGGGAACAGTCAGGGCACAATGCTTGCCAAGCCCATTGGCCACAGGCTCGGCAAAGCCCTGGCAATGTGGGGCGAGGCCAAGCAAAGTGGCTGAGCCGTTTTAGGTATGCTGATGGGGCGCGAGTCATACCTGCCATCTGAACAAAGTTCTCTCTTCATGTCTGTGAAATCGTCACTTCAAAAAAGTGAGCTGCTCCCCCCGCTAGACCCTGTCGCCGCTAAGCGCTGGCAGCGACTTGTCGCGCAAAGCCCCCCTGCATGGCTGCATGAAGAAGTGGCCAAGCGCATGGCGCAGCGCTTGGTATTGATGCGCAGCCATCCCAAGCACTGGGTTCATTGGCAACCCAGTCTGGGCGGTTGGGCTGCCCAAGCCCTGGTCAGCCAGCAATACCCACAAGCCCTTTGTACGGTGGTCGAGTCGGATGTGCAAGTTTTGTCTCAAGCGCGACAAAACTTGACGCCGCCTTGGTGGAAAAGGTGGCGAACCCGTGTACCTCGCTTTGCCTTGTCGCTGGACCAGCCCGCACGAATGGTGTGGGCAAATATGGGCTTGCATATGCAGGCACGGCCTCAAGCTCTGATGGCACAGTGGCAAGGTGCGTTGGCGCCCGAAGGTTTTGTGATGTTTTCTTGTTTGGGACCAGATACATTGCGCAGCCTGAAGGGGATTTATTCACAACAGGGTTGGCCGCCTGCAGCGCATGACTTCACCGACATGCACGATTGGGGCGATATGTTGCTTGAGGCTGGCTTTGCCCAGCCCGTGATGGACATGGAGCACATCACCTTGACCTACCCCGACGC
>NZ_JBBAOI010000001.1:62310-202072 GCF_040401495.1 Limnohabitans sp. | reverse complement strand
ACGCCCCGTCTTTGCTGGCAGAGTTGCGCACCTTGGGACGCAATTTACACCCTCAAAGGTTTTCTGGTCTTCGCGGCAAAAGCTGGTTGACAAGCTTGCATAAGGGCATAGAGCAGGGGTTGATATCCCCACAAAGTTCGGGACGATTGGCATTGAATTTTGAGGTTATTTATGGCCATGCTTTCAAAGCCACAGCCAAAGCTTTATCTTTGGACACAGTGCACATTTCGGTGCAGGATTTGCGATCTAAGCTGCCCAGTCAACGCCAAGAATAAAGTATGAAAGATTGGTGTCAGGCTTCATAAGAGCTGGGGTGGTTAGAATCGTGCGGTTTTGATGGTTTCACCCCTTGTTGAATCTTTACAAACATGATGAACAACATTTATAAAAAATTTGAAAAGGCAAGCATTGCCTTGTTTGCCATGGCTTCCACCATGGCTTGGGCGGTCAATGATTTACCCGGCGGCCCCGCAGTGCGTCAATTGAACCTGCACCCACCCGTTACCAAAATTGCAGAAGAGCAAGTTTGGTTGCACTGGTTCATGCTGATCATCTGCACGGTGATTTTTGTGGCGGTGTTTGGTGTCATGTTCTATTCTATTTGGAAGCACCGCAAATCGGTGGGACACAAAGCGGCATCTTTTCATGAGTCGCTGAAAGTTGAAATAGCTTGGACCGTGGTGCCGTTTATCATTGTCATCTTGATGGCGCTGCCTGCAACCAAAGCGGTGGTGGCCAGCAAAGACACCTCCAACGCAGACCTCACCATCAAAGCCACGGGTTATCAGTGGAAATGGGGTTACGACTACATCAAAGGCGAAGGCGAAGGCATTGGCTTTATCTCTACCTTGGACAATGCCCAACGCGAGATGTCCAACAGCGGTAAACCCGAGCCCACCGATGACTATTTGCTCAAAGTTGACAACCCCTTGGTGGTGCCTGTTAACCAAAAGGTGCGAATCATCACTACCTCAAATGACGTGATTCACTCTTTTGCAGTCAACTCCTTTGGTATCAAACAAGATGCCATCCCTGGATTTGTGCGAGACACTTGGTTCCGTGCTGAAAAAACTGGCGACTTCCATGGCCAATGCCAAGAACTGTGCGGCAAAGAACACGCCTATATGCCCATCCATGTCAAAGTGGTGAGTGCCCAAGAGTACACCGCATGGGTGGCTGAGCAAAACAAAAAGCTGGCTGCCAAACAAGACGACCCCAACAAAGTCTGGTCCATGGCTGACCTCATGCAAAAAGGCGAAAAAGTCTATGCGGCCAATTGCCAAGCTTGTCACCAACCCAATGGCAAGGGCATGGGCCCTATCAAGCCCCTCGACGGTGCGGCAGTGGTGTTGGACTCGGACAAAACCAAGCAGATCAAAGTCTTGCTCAACGGTCAAAACAACCTGACCATGCCCGCATGGAAGCAACTGTCTGACAGCGAAATTGCTGCCGTCATCAGCTTCACCAAAAATAATTGGTCGAACAAGACCGGACAAATGGTTCAGCCCGCCGAAGTGCTTGCTGCCCGTCAGTAACCCCGTTTAAATCGAAGGAATCTTCTATGAGCGCTGTACTTCACCCCCATGGCCACGGGGCCGACCATGCACACGATGACCACCACGGTGCACCTCACGGCTGGCGCCGTTGGGTCTATGCGACCAATCACAAAGACATTGGTACGCTTTACCTGTTGTTTGCCTTCACCATGCTCATCATTGGTGGCATTTTGGCGCTGGGTATTCGCGCTGAGTTGTTCAAGCCAGGCTTGCAATTGGTCAACCCCGAGTTGTTCAACCAACTCACCACCATGCATGGCCTGATCATGGTGTTTGGTGCCATCATGCCGGCCTTTGTGGGATTTGCCAACTGGATGATCCCGCTGCAAATTGGCGCTGCTGACATGGCCTTTGCTCGCATGAACAACTTCAGCTTCTGGTTGATGATTCCTGCTGCACTGATGCTGGCGGGTTCTTTCTTCATGCCTGGTGGCGCCCCCGCTGGCGGCTGGACGATTTACGCACCTTTGAGCCTGCAAATGGGTCCCTCCATGGACGCAGGGATTTTTGCGCTGCACCTTTTGGGCGCTTCGTCCATCATGGGTTCCATCAACATCATCGTAACCATTTTGAACATGCGTGCTCCTGGCATGACCTTGATGAAGATGCCCATGTTTGTGTGGACTTGGTTGATCACCGCTTATTTGTTAATTGCTGTAATGCCTGTGTTGGCTGGCGCCATCACCATGACCTTGACTGACCGTCACTTTGGCACCACTTTCTTTAACCCCGCAGCGGGTGGTGATCCCGTCATGTTCCAGCACATCTTCTGGTTCTTTGGTCACCCCGAGGTGTACATCATGATCTTGCCGGCGTTTGGCATCATCAGCCAAATCATTCCTGCTTTTTCGCGTAAAAAATTGTTTGGCTATGCCTCCATGGTTTACGCTACGTCATCGATTGCGATTTTGTCGTTCATCGTCTGGGCGCACCACATGTACACCACCGGTATGCCAGTCACTGGCCAGTTGTTCTTCATGTACGCGACCATGCTCATCTCTGTGCCTACGGGCGTGAAGGTGTTCAACTGGATCGCTACCATGTGGAAAGGCTCCATGACGTTTGAAACCCCCATGTTGTTTGCCGTGGGCTTCATCTTCGTGTTCACCATGGGTGGTTTCACCGGCCTGATCTTGGCTATGGCTCCCATCGACTTGCAACTGCAAGACGGCTATTACGTGGTGGCGCATTTCCACTATGTGTTGGTGGCAGGTTCTTTGTTCACCATGTTCGCTGGCTACTACTACTGGTCGCCCAAATGGACTGGCGTGATGTACAACGAAACCCGCGGCAAGATTCACTTTTGGTGGACCCTCATTTCATTTAACGTCACTTTCTTCCCCATGCACTTCTTGGGCTTGGCGGGTATGCCCCGTCGTTATGCTGACTACCCCATGCAGTTTGCTGACTTCAACGCATTGGCCTCTGTCGGTGGGTTTGCCTTCGGTTTTGCGCAGGTATATTTCTTCTTCTTTGTCGTGCTGCCCACCATGCGTGGCAAGGGCGAGCCAGCACCTCAGCGTCCTTGGGAAGCAGCCGAAGGTTTGGAGTGGGAAGTGCCTTCACCCGCACCTTTCCATACTTTCGAGACACCGCCCAAACTCAACAGCGACGCTACCCGCATCGTGGCTTGATGAACAGCAGCCTGTCCTCTTCAGCCATGACGCCTGAACAGAAAAAAAGTAACCTGCGCCTTGGCCTGATTTTGGCCTCGGTGGCGGTGGTTTTCTTCTTGGGTGTAGTGGCCAAAATCACCTTTCTTAACCATTAAGCCGACGCCATGGGCCTGCGCCACACCAACCTGCTGATGCTGCGCAAACTTGTCGTGGTGACTTTGGCTATGTTTGGTTTTGGCTATGCCTTGGTGCCTTTGTATTTGGCGATTTGTGAAGCCACAGGCATCAATATTTTGGCTTTAGGCGAAAAAGAATTGCCTGGTTCAGGTAATGCTCGTATGGCTTCGCCACAAAACAGCCAAATTGATACAAGTCGCACCATCACCGTGGAGTTTGATGCCAATGCACGTGGGCCTTGGCATTTCAAGCCCATGCAAAACTCGGTTCAGGTGCACCCAGGCGAAATGGCCACGGTGATGTACGAGTTTCAAAACGTCCAAGACCGTACCATGTCGGCACAGGCCATTCCCAGTTACGCGCCACACCAAGCGGCGGCCCATTTCAACAAAGTAGAGTGTTTTTGCTTTAACCAATACACCTTGGCACCTGGTGAAAAAAAGCAATGGCCCGTGGTGTTCGTGGTCGATAAAAAATTGTCCAAAGATGTGACCACCATCACTTTGTCCTACACCTTCTTTGAAGTAGGCAGCAGCACACCGCCTGCCCCCAGTGCCGCACTGGTAGTTCCTCTCACTAAGGTAGGCTCATGAGTACAGACACATCAACGCTTGAAAAGCCTTCAGTGGTCAAGCGGCCACTTTGGCGCTCTATCGTGGCTGTTTCTTGGTCATTTATTGGTATTCGAAAAAACAGTGAATTTCAGGAAGACTTGGCCCACATCACGCCCTTGCATGTTTTAGGGGTGGGTTTGGTGGGTGGTCTGTTGTTTGTGATCGGATTGATTGTTGTGGTCAATCTGGTGGTTGCGAAATAAAAGGAGTCGAGATGAGCAGCACGTCCCACGGCAGTACGCCACACTATTACGTACCCGAGCCTTCGCCGTTCCCGGCGCTGACCTCATTGGGTTTGTTCTTTGTCATCCTAGGTGCCAGTCAGTGGATCAACGATGTGAGTTGGGGTAAATACTGCTTGCTGTTGGGCATGGTGATTTGGCTTGTCATTCTCTTCAAGTGGTTCAGCGCAGCTGTTTCTGAGAGCGAGTCTGGTCTTTACGGGCGCAAGATCGATCTCTCATTTCGCTGGAGCATGAGCTGGTTTATCTTCTCCGAAGTCATGTTTTTTGGCGCATTTTTCTCCGCTTTGTGGTGGGCGCGTGTGCATTCGGTTCCCATGTTGGGCAGCCTAGATAACGCCTTGCTTTGGCCCGACTTCAAAGCTGTTTGGCCAAGTGTTGCCGCTGGCGTGACTGCCTCGCCTGCGGGCATCATTGAGCCCTTCCAAACCATGACGCCGTTTTGGCTGCCCACCATTAACACCGCTTTGTTGTTGAGTTCTGGCGTGACCCTGACCATTGCCCATCACGCTTTGATTGCCAACCAACGCGCTAAAACCATCAGCTTCATGTGGCTGACTGTTGCGCTAGGTCTGGTTTTCCTTTTTGTTCAAGGCTATGAATACTTTCATGCTTACAACGATTTGAACCTCAAACTCACCTCGGGTCTGTATGGCTCTACCTTCTTCATGCTGACCGGTTTTCATGGCTTTCACGTCTTCTTGGGCATGCTGATGTTGCTCTTCATCACCTTGCGCTTGCAAAAAGGCCATTTCACCCCTGAAAAGCATTTTGGCTTTGAAGGTGCTGCTTGGTATTGGCACTTTGTGGATGTGGTGTGGCTGGGCCTTTACATCTTGGTGTACTGGCTCTGAAGTTCTCGCCATCAGACAAGGGCCGCTTTAGCGGCCCTTTTGTTTCAAGCCTTAGGCTGGTGTCAAAGGAATGCCAGTCGGGTGAATCCACCCCATTTTCCAAGACAGCAAAATGCTGATGAACAACACCACAGAAATACCAATGCGAAAGGCCAGTGCTTTGGCCATGGGGGATGTTTTGGGGGAGTCATCGTTTTCAGGTCTGTTGCGAACCATGAAGAACAATGCTGCGGCTAGGCTGGCCAAAATGCCTAAAAAGGCCAATGCAATGAAAAAAGTCATGAAAGCGATTATCCGTTGACTTCTCAAGTCGCTTCGCCCCCTCCTCGAGCTTCTTGGTCAAACCGCTTGGCTTGGTTCTTGTTGGCTGCGCTTTGTGTGGGCTTGACCATGCGTCTGGGGTTTTGGCAACTCTGGCGGGCCGAGCAAAAAACCCACCTACAGCAAGCCATCGAGCGACAAGCCCAATTGCCACCGCTGAACTTGGCTCAGCTTCAAACCGACCCCACATCTTGGGGGCAAACCCATAGACGGGTGTCTTTGCAAGGCGAGTGGCTGAACGATAAAACTGTTTTCTTAGATAACCGCGCCCATCATGGACGGGTGGGGTTTTGGGTGATGACGCCCTTGCGTGTGCAAGCAGGGCAAGTAGTGTGGGTGCAGCGCGGATGGGTGGAGCGTGACCCCTTAGACCCGCGCAAAGTCCCGTCGCTGTCCACTCCTGCCATTGGGGTGACCATCGATGCCCGTATTGCCCCTGCTTTGTCGCAAATATTTGAATTGCGTTCTGACCAACCCGAGGCGGGGGGCAACCCATCGCCCATAAGGGCAAATTTGAACCCAGCGCAGATGCAGTCGCTGGTGCAAGACAATGTGCTGAGTTTGGTGGTGCAAACTGGCCCCGAAGGGGACGGCCTGCAGCGCGATTGGCCCCTAGTGGGTTTGAGCGCAGACAAAAACAAGGCTTACGCTTTCCAATGGTTTGCCCTCAGTGCGCTGTTGGCATTTCTTTACCTCTGGTTTCAATGGATTAAAGACTACCGATATGGTCGACAACAAAGCTGACTCTTTTGAGTCCAAGCCATTAGGTTTAACGGTGTATGACTTGCCCGAACCTGGCGCAGTCGCGAATGCCAATGCAAGGCAAACCGCTAGCGGGCGCTTGCGCATGTTGTTGGTCTTGCTGGTATGTGCTGCACCTGTCATCGCCTCATACCTGACCTTTTATGTGTTGCGACCACAAAGTTTGCGCAGTTTTGGCGAGTTGATATTGCCAGTCGTTGCCATGCCAGACCTGCAAGCCAAGGACATCAAAGGCCAAACCGTGGCGCTCAGCAGTCTTAAGAACCAGTGGTTGTTGATCAGTGTGGCAGGTGGTGCTTGTACTACCGAGTGCCAGCAAAACCTGTTTTTACAACGACAAACCCGTGCCGCCTTGGGGCGTGACCGAGACCGCACCGATTGGGTATGGCTGGTCAGCGACGATGCGCCGGTGGACGCTGCCTTGTTATCGGGCTTACAAGATGCCATTGTCTTGCGTGTGCCTCAGGCCGACATAGCCCAATGGCTGGCGCCGCTTGCGGGCAAGCAGCTACAAGATCACTTGTACTTGGTCGATCCCAATGGCGATTGGATGATGCGTTTTTCAGCGCATTTGCAAATCGATCAAGCCCCCAAGATGCGTAAAGATTGGGAGCGCCTGCTGCGCGCTTCCGTGTCTTGGGACAAAGCAGGGCGCTGAGCTTATGCAAGAAGTCGCACTTTTCAACCTTGGCCCCATTTTCAAATTGCTGCTGTTGGCGGCCGTCGTGGCCATGGGGCCATTGGCTTGGGTGTGGTTGCGCCATCGCCATCATGATGTGCCACAACGTGTTCACCAGCTCACCGCTTTAAGCCTTTTTTTGTGTTTTGATTTGGTGCTCTTTGGCTCCTTCACTCGCCTGAGTGACTCGGGTTTGGGATGCCCCGATTGGCCTGGCTGCTATGGCCATGCCTCACCCTTGGGAGCGAGTGAAGCGATAGAAACCGCCCAAACAGCCTTGCCCACAGGACCTGTGACTTTGAGCAAAGCATGGATAGAAATGATTCATCGCTATTTGGCCATGACGGTGGGCGTACTGATACTCACCTTGGCAGCGTTTTCGTGGAAGCGGGACCGTTCGGTGTGGGCTTGGTCCACACTCAGCTTGGTGTGGGTATGTGTGCAAGGTGCTTTTGGTGCTTTGACCGTCACCATGAAATTGTTTCCTGCTATTGTCAGCTTGCATTTGATGGGTGGCATGTTGTTATTGGTGATCTTGTTGATGCAATTGCTGCGTCAGCGCCATGCACATTGGGCCGAGTCCCGCATATCTCTGCCAAAGTCTGTGCGAGGATGGTTGATGGCATCTTGGGCTTTGTTGTTGCTGCAAATTGTCTTGGGTGCTTGGGTCAGCTCAAATTACGCAGTCATGGCCTGCAATACTTACCCTCTTTGCCAAGGCGCTTGGTGGCCCGAGATGAATTTTGACAAAGGCTTTGACTTATGGCGCTCCTTGGGGCTGGATGGTGATGGTCAAGCATTGCCATTCCAAGCCTTGACCGCCATTCACTTTACCCACCGATGGCACGCTATGCCTGTGGCTGCATTGCTGCTGTGGTCTTCTTTTTTGTTGTACCGGCATGGCTTGTCTACCCAAGCACGTGGTCTTTGGCTATTGGTGTTGTTGCAATTTATCACCGGCATTTCCAATGCGGTACTGGGTTGGCCCTTGCTAGCTGCCTTGTTGCATACAGCCAGCGCTGCAGGCCTGCTGTTATTGTTAAGCTGGGCATTGGGCATCTCCGAGTCCCGACCTTCAGGGCACATCGCCACGACTTTTTCGAGGCCTGATTTATGAGAGCGCTTTCTACTTTTATGCCTTTGCGTTGGCAGCAGTTCAATGCCCTGACCAAACCCCGCGTGATTCAACTCATTGTGTTTTGTGCCCTCATTGGCATGGTGTTGGCCATTCCAGGCGTGCCATCGTGGGCGGATGTTCAATTGGGTGCCATTGCGTGTTTGGGCATTTGGTTTGTCTCGGGTGCAGCCGCAGCTTTCAATTGCATTGTGGAAAAAGCCATTGACGCTCGCATGAAGCGCACCTCTTGGCGACCCACCGCCAAAGGCGAGTTAAGTGACCGCGATACCTTGCTGTTTTCAGCTGTGTTGTGTTTGTTGGGATCGGCCATTTTGTTCATCTGGGTCAACCCCTTGACTATGTGGCTGACCTTTGCCACCTTTGTGGGCTACGCCATCGTTTACACCGTTATCTTGAAGCCACTGACGCCGCAAAACATTGTTATTGGCGGTGCTTCAGGCGCCATGCCGCCGGTGTTGGGTTGGGCTGCCATGACCGGTGAGGTCAGCCCCGAGTCCTTGATTTTGTGCCTGATCATTTTTTTATGGACACCACCGCATTTTTGGGCTTTGGCGCTTTACCGCGTGGAGGATTACCGTAAATCCGGCTTGCCCATGCTGCCGGTGACGCATGGCAATGAGTTCACCCGTTTACAAATCTTGCTCTACACCTTTGTGTTGTTGGCGGCTTGTTTGATGCCCTTTGTCTACCGCATGAGCGGCTGGTTTTACCTTGTCAGCGCAACCATTCTCAGCGTGATGTTTTGCGCCTATGCGTGGGCGCTTTGGCGCAACTATTCGGATGAGTTGGCGCGTAAAACTTTTCGGTTTTCGCTCTATCACTTGAGCTTGTTGTTTGCTGCTTTGTTGATCGACCACTATTTGCCAGGAACTGTATGAGACGTATCGCAGGCTTTTTGATGTTGTTGGCCTTGATGGCGTGTTCGCCGGAAAAACCAACTTTTCAGTCTATCGACCTGACTGGCGCAGATTATGCAAAAGGCTTTAGCTTGCCCGATCAGTTGGGTCAGGCGCGAAGCTTGGCTGACTTCAAAGGCAAAGTGGTAATGGTGTTTTTTGGCTATACCCAGTGCCCTGATTTTTGCCCCACCACTTTGAGTGAAATGGTGCAAGTCAAGCACGACTTGGGTGTGCAGGGGGAAAAGTTGCAAGCCATCTTCATTACCCTTGACCCAGAGCGTGACACGCCCGAACTTCTCCAAGCCTATATGGGGAACTTTGATCCCAGTTTTGTGGCGCTGGTGCCCAGCTTGGATGCACTGCCAGCCTTGGCCAAGGACTTCAAGATTTATTACAAAAAGGTGGAGGGCGCCAAGTCTGCCAACTACACCCTAGACCATTCGGCGGGTACCTATATTTATGACGTCGAGGGTCGCTTGCGCCTGTATGCCCGCTATGGGCTGGGTGTGCCGGCGTTGACCGCCGACATTCAGCAACTGCTTAAGTAAATTCCAGCAAAGCAGCTTTCATTTTCTTCATGGCCGCCACTTCGATTTGGCGGATACGCTCCGCGCTCACGCCGTATTCGGCAGCCAATTCGTGCAGTGTCATGCCGCCCGAGTTGTCGTCGTTCACTTTGAGCCAACGCTCTTCCACGATGCGACGGCTGCGTTCGTCCAGCACATCAAGCGCTTGCATGATGCCGTCGCTCGACAACACCTCGCGCTGATGCGCTTCAATCATGGCCGTGGGTTCGTGGTGGGCATCGGCCAAGTAGGCGATGGGGCCAAAGGCGTCTTCGCCGTCGTCGGTGGACACGGGGTCCAGCAAGACGTCGCCGCCAGCCATACGCGCTTCCATTTCAATCACTTCCTCGCGCTTGACATTCAGGTCTTTGGCGATGATGTCAATTTGCTCATCGTTCAAACCATCGCGGCGTGAAGCTTCGTGGTCTTCGCCAGCTTGGGCACGAAAGCCTTGCTTCATCGAGCGCAGATTGAAAAACAGTTTGCGCTGTGCCTTGGTGGTGGCGAGTTTGACCATACGCCAGTTTTTAATGATGTATTCGTGAATTTCAGCCTTAATCCAATGCATGGCGTAGCTGACCAAGCGCACACCTTGGTCGGGGTCGAAACGCTTGACCGCCTTCATCAAACCCACATTGCCTTCTTGAATCAGGTCAGCATGGGGCAGGCCGTAACCCATATATTGGCGAGAAATAGACACCACCAAGCGCAGATGCGACAAAATCAACTTTCCGGCAGCATCCAAGTCGTTGTGTTCTTTGAGGCGGCGAGCAAAAGCTTGTTCTTGTTCCAAAGTGAGCATGGGCAGGCGGTTCGCCGCAGATATATAGGCTTCAATATTGCCGAGTGGGGGCACCAAGGCCCATGGATTGGTAGCAACCGTTGATTGGCTTGAGAGGCTTAAAGCAGTCATTTGAGGTCTCCTATAAGACGCGATAGCCCTATATTAGCACTCTCTTTAGTAGAGTGCTAAACTTTTTTCGGGTTAACCCTGAGGATCTCAGGGAGGCCTTGTTTTCCTGCAAACAACGCTTTCCCCCCCATGGCCTCTTCAATTCGTAGGCCCTCATTCCATTTGGCCATGCGCTCTGAACGTGCAAACGAGCCGACTTTCAGTTGTCCCGTGTCCCAGCCGGTGGCCAAGTGGACGATGGCGGTGTCCTCGGTTTCACCCGAGCGTGCTGAAACCACCATGCCCCAGCCCGCCGCCCGAGCCACGTCCATGGCTTGCAGGGTCTCGGTGATGGTGCCAATTTGGTTGGGTTTGAGCAACACTGCATTGCAGGCTTTGTCTTGGATGGCTTGGGCTACCAAACTGGCTTGGGTGACCAAATAATCATCGCCTACCACCTGAATTCGTTGGCCTACCGCGTTAGTGAACGCCTGCATTCCGGCGGTGTCTCCCTCGGCAAACGGGTCTTCTACCGAGAGGATGGGGTATTTGTTCACCCAGCCCAGCAAGACCTCTAGCCACGCTTCGCTGTCAAATTTTTGGTGCTCCAAGCCGAGCTTGTAGGCGCCGGCTCGGCCAAACTCGGAGGCGGCAATGTCGAGCGAAATCGCTACCTGATCGTAGTTGTAACCGGCTGCGTCGATGGCGCGGGTCAGGGTTTGCAGTGCTTCCTCATTAGAGTCAAAGGAGGGCCACCAACCGCCTTCATCAGCCACGCCAGCGAGCTTACCTGCCGCTGCCATCAGCTTGCCAGCCGCATGGTAAACATTGGCCACCATCACCAGCGCTTCATCAAAACTGTGTGCCCCCACGGGCATGACCAAAAAGTCTTGAATATCGACCCGCCGCCCCGCGTGGGCACCGCCGCCAAAGATTTGAATTTCAGGCAGCGGCAGGCGCACAGGCTTGTCGCCTGCCAAGTAACGCCATAAAGGCAGGTGTTCGCTGGCCGCTGCAGCTTGCAACACCGCCAGCGAGGTGGCGATGGTGGCATTGGCACCCAAACGGCTTTTCAAAGGCGTGCCGTCCAACGCGATCAAGGTGTGGTCGATCTTGGCTTGCTCTCGGGCATCCATGCCCAGCAAGGCTTGGGCAATCGGGCCATTGACTTGGGCCACAGCTTGGCTGACATCCAAGCCACCAAGTGTGGGGCCGCCATCGCGCAACTCCAGTGCTTCGCGGCTGCCGCGAGAAGCGCCAGCGGGTGCCACGCCTCGCCCCAAAGCACCGTTGCTCAGTTGCACATCGACTTCCACTGTGGGGCGACCGCGGGAGTCCCAAATTCGACGGGCATGAAGGTGTTGAATCGTGGTGCTCATCAAAGTGTCCAGTGTTGGCGCAGGGTCTGCAAAAGGGCTGCGGGTTGCAGTAAAAAGGGTTTGGCAAAGCATCGCACCTGCTCACGCTGTGCTTCGGTGGTGATGTATTCGACAGGTGACTTGCCATCCACCCGTGCCAACAACATGCCTGCCAGCAGGGCGCAGGTTCGTGCTTCAAGGTCGGCTCGGTCTTCCCAGCTTACCGCTGATAAATAGGTCTGTGCCAATGCATCAAAGCTTGCCAAGTAAGCCGCATGATGTTCGGGCCTCCACAAGCATTTGAGCAGCAAATGGTTGAGCACAAAGGCCAAATCGAAAGCAGGGTCGCCATACCAAGCGCATTCGGCATCCAAAAAGACGGGGCCTTGAGGACCAACCAAGATATTTTTGGGACTGACGTCGCCATGCACCAAGGCGTGTTTGTGCAACAGGGTTTGTTGCACCAAGCCGTGCAAAGCGTCGGCGCAATCAGGATGGCGCAAGGCGGTGGCGTTGAAGTAGGGGTCGAGGCGAATGGCGATGAAATCCGCGTCATGGTCAAAGCCCTGTGCCAGTGCAGCATTGTGGGCACTGGCTTTATGCCAAGTCGCCAGACACCGCGCTACCTGCTGAGCCGTGTTGATGCTGACCACACCACCTTGCAACTGGTTTTTCCAAACGGGATGGTCTTGAGGCTCCAAATAAGCCATGGCAAATACGCAGTCGGTTTCGTCCTCACCCAACAGCGCAGGAACCGCGTTTGGCAGGTGTTGGGCAGCAAAGCGCAGCCATGCCACTTCGTCGCGGTTGCGCTTGACCGGCGCTTCCCACAGTGCTGCCACTTTCAGCTGAGGCAAAGCACGTTTGAGGCAAAAGCTTTGCCTAGGGCTGTCCACCCGCACGATGAGGGACGAGACGCCGCCGGTCAAGGGAGTGAACGTGAGCTCTTCATGGGGCAGTAGCAGCCCCATGCGTTGCAAGGGCGCAATCAATTCGGGAAAGGAATTGGCCAATCTGCTAAGCCTTACCAAGAGACGGCTAATTTTTGGAGCAAGGGGCGCAACACAAACAGCGGCCCCACCCACAGGTATTGCACATCTTCGAAGAAGGACGGTTTTTTACCCTCTAATTTGTGGCCGATGAACTGCAACACCCAGGCACACACAAAAATAATCAGGCTGAGCATGATGAGCGCAATAGCGATGAAGTGGATGCGCTCATTCACGGTGTCCATAAGGTTCTCCTGCAAATTCAGCTGATCAGTGCTTGGGCAAATTCCTCGGCGTTGAAAGCCTGAAGGTCTTCCAGCTTTTCGCCAATGCCGATGAAATACACCTTGAGCTTCTTAGCGCTAGGTGTTGGGCGTTGCTGCGCCCATAAAGCGATGGCGGCCAGCACACCACCTTTGGCAGTGCCATCCAGTTTGGTAACGATCAAGCCTGTGAGGCCTAGCGCTTCGTCAAACGCCTTGACCTGCGCCAAGGCGTTTTGCCCTGTGTTGCCGTCAATCACCAACAACACCTCATGGGGTGAAGAAACATCGGCTTTTTGGATGACACGTTGAATTTTTTTCAGCTCGTCCATCAGGTGCAACTGGGTGGGCAAGCGTCCTGCCGTGTCAATCAACACCACATCACGGCCTCGGGCTTTGCCTGCTGTTACTGCGTCAAAGCTGACTGCAGCGGGGTCGCCTTGGTCTTGACTGATGATGTCAACCTGATTGCGGTCAGCCCATACCAATAACTGCTCTTTGGCGGCGGCGCGAAAGGTGTCAGCCGCGGCCAGCAAAACACTCAAACCTGCATCGCTTAAGTGGCGGGTGAGTTTGCCAATAGTGGTGGTTTTGCCTGCCCCATTGACACCTGCCACCATGATGACGGTAGGTTTGTGTGCGTCCAGCGACAACTCGCCTTGCAGGGGAAGCAGCACCTCGGTCAGCACCTCGGTTAGCAGCGCTTTGACTTGTTGGGGTTGGGTGCTGCCGCTGGCTTTGACGCGTAACTTCAAAGCGTGCAACACGGCTTGGGTGGCGGGCATGCCGGCATCAGCCATCAGCAATGCGGATTCAAGCTCTTCGTAAAGTGCGTCATCGATGACTTTGCCAACAAACACCCCTGCGATGCTGCTGCCAGTGCGCTGCAAACTGCTGCGCAAACGACCCAGCCATGTTTGGGCGGCAACTTGCGAGGCCGAAGGCTCTTGCTTGGGCAAGGCGGTCGGCGCTGGGGTCTTTCGTTTGAACAGACTGAACATGTGGGCCAGGGTTTCTAGAATGACGGGTTGCTCGCCATGGGGCGGGCTTGAGTTAAAGCCATTCTATGAAACCCTTATTCCGAGCTCTTGCACTCAACGCCAAACGGTGTCTCATGGGGCTGACGCTGTTGTTGGCCCTGCGTCCTGCCTTGGCGCAAACACCCCCCGAGGCTCAAGAATTCACCTTGCCAAATGGCATGACGCTGATCGTCAAGGTGGACAAACGAGCGCCTACGGCGGTACACATGCTGTGGGTCAGGGTGGGTTCCATGGACGAGGTCGATGGCGTGTCGGGCGTCGCCCATGTGTTGGAACATATGCTCTTCAAAGGCACTGCCAAGGTCAAGCAAGGCGAGTTTTCCCGCCGAGTGGCCGCTTTGGGTGGGCGTGAAAACGCTTTTACCAATAAGGATTACACCGGCTATTACCAGCAAATTCCGGCCAATCGTTTGCCAGAAGTCATGGCGCTGGAAGCTGATCGTTTCGCCAACAACCAGTGGCCAGACGTGGAGTTCACCAAAGAGATTGAGGTGGTGAAAGAAGAGCGGCGTATGCGCACCGAAGACTCGCCGCGCATGTTGATGTACGAGCAACTCTACGCCACTCAGTTTGTGGCCTCGCCCTACCGCCGCCCCATCATTGGGTGGATGAACGACTTGGACGCCATGACGCCGCAAGACGCACGTGACTTCTACCGCCGCTGGTATGTTCCCGCCAACGCCGCCATTGTGGTGGTGGGAGACGTGAATGTGGCCGAGGTCAAGCGATTGGCCGAAACCACCTACGGGCAAATTCCCGCAGGCGTGGTGCCCCAGCGCAAGCCTCGTGAAGAGCCAACCCAAATCGGCACTCGCCGTGTGCTGGTGAAGGCACCTGCTGACCAAGCCTATCTCGCCTTGTCATGGAAAGTGCCCAACTTCTCTGGCTTTGACGCTACGGACGACAACCGCGACGCACTGGCGCTCACCTTGTTGGCAGCGGTTTTGGATGGCTACAGTGGTGCTCGCCTAGACCGCGCCTTGGCGCAAGGCGAAGGGCGCTTGGCTGACAGTGCAGGCGCTTCCAACACCATGAGCGGGCGTGGCCCGCAGGTCTTCATGCTGGACGCGGTGCCTGCCAAAGGCAAAACGCCCGAGCAACTGGAAGCCGCTTTGCGTGCCCAAATTTCTAAAATTGCCAAAGAAGGCGTGAGCGAAGCAGAGATGCGCCGTGTCAAAGCGCAGTGGATGGCGTCCAATGTTTACCAACGTGATTCGATATTTAACCAAGCCCGTGAGCTGGGTAGCAGCTGGATTGAAGGCATGCCTTTGGACAGTGCGGACCGCTTGATGGACAGCTTGAGCAAAATCACCCCCGCCCATGTGCAAGCCGTGGCGGCCAAGTATTTTGGTGACGATACATTGACGGTGGCCACCTTGTTGCCGCAAGCAGGGGCGAGGGCTTTTCCGCGCAAACCTGTCGCTGGTTCGCGCCATGGGGAGGCCACACGATGAAACGTTTTGCATGGTTGTTTGTATGTCTTGTGCCTATGGCTTCATGGGCTGGTATCCCTATTCAACACTGGACCATGGCCACGGGTGCCAAGGTATATCTGGTGGAAGCACCTGGTATTCCCATGGTGGATGTGGAAATCGAATTTGACGCTGGTTCGCGCCGCGACCCCAGTGGGCAATCGGGATTGGCCACAGCCACAGGTCGCATGATGGCCAAAGGTATCAAGGCGGCAAATGGCCAGCCTGCCATGGATGAAAACCAATTGGGCGAAGCATGGGCCGATTTGGGTGCCATGGTCAACGCCAACGCTGGCAACGACCGCATGAGCTTTTCCTTGCGTAGCCTGACCCGCCCCGAGTTGCTTGACGCGGCCGTGGCTTTGGCGGCAAGGCAGTTGGCCGCCCCCAGTTTCCCCTCCGAAGTATGGCTAAGCGAGCGTGAGCGTTGGGTTGCCACGATCCGTGAATCCAATACCAAGCCTGCCACGCAAGCCGGCAAGGCCTTTAACCAAGCCGTGTTTGGTAAGCACCCTTATGGCGCTGAGATTGACGAGGCCAGCCTGCGACGCATTGACACCACCGCCATGGCGCAGTTTGTGTCGCGCCATCTATTGCTTTGCCAAGCCAAGATCAGCGTGGTGGGTGCAGTTAACCGAGCGCAAACAGAGCGTTTGTTGAACCAGTTGCTCAGCGGTTTACCTCGAACCGCTTCATGCCCCCAACTGCCAAAAGTGCCTGAGGTGTCGCCTTTGAAAGAGGCCATCACGCTGCGAATTCCTTTTGAGTCTGCCCAAGCCCATGTGTTTATCGGCCAGCCTGGCATCCCGCGTCAGCATCCCGATTTCTTTGCCCTGACCTTAGGAAATTACATCTTGGGCGGCGGCGGTTTTGTATCACGCCTGACCGAACAGGTGCGTGAAAAACGGGGCTTGAGCTACAGCGTTTACAGCTATTTCTCGCCCGGTCAGCATGCGGGAGCATTCTCGGTGGGTTTGCAAACCCGCCCTGACCAAGCGGCCCAAGCGGTACAAGTGGCCACAGATGTGTTGAGTGACTTTGTGCGCAACGGCCCCAGCGAGCAAGAGGTACAAGCTGCCAAGGACTTCATGATTGGTGGCTTTGCGCTGCGCTTGGACAGCAACCGCAAACTGCTGGACAACCTCAGCAATATCGCTTGGTTTGATTTGCCGCTGGACTATTTGGACACTTGGTCTGCTGAAATTAACAAAATCACAGCCACCCAGATTCAGCAAGCTTTTGCCCGTAATTTGCAGCCCGAGCGCATGGTGACTGTCATTTTGGGTGCCAAGCCTTGAAACCAGGCGAGGTACGCATCATTGGCGGCGAGTGGAAGCGCAGTAAGCTGCCTTTGCCGCGCGGGGTGGAGCTGCGCCCCACACCCGACCGCGTACGCGAAACCTTGTTCAACTGGCTGGGGCAAGACCTGAGCGGTTGGCATTGCGTAGATGCATTTGCGGGAACCGGTGCGCTGGGGTTTGAAGCCGCTTCTCGAGGGGCAGCCCATGTGTTGCTGTGCGATACGAATGCTGTGTGCATCGAAGCCATGGCGAAAAGCCAAGCCAAGCTGGGTGCCCACCAACTGCGCTTGGTACGCGGCGATGGCTTATCGACCCTGAGACAACAAGCACCTCAAAGCATGGATTTGGTGTTTTTAGACCCACCCTACGACTTTCCCCAGTACCCGATGGCATTGGCGGCGGCGGCGGCTTGTATCAAACCTTCGGGGCTGATTTACCTTGAAGCAGCCAAGGTATGGGGCAATGACGATGTCAGCGCTTGGGGCTTGTGCGTAGCCAAACATTTGAAGGCTGGCGCTGTGCACGCCCACTTGTTAAAGCCAGCGGCATAATGCCCCGAACCGTTCGCGCCTAGGAGCATTCATGTCGGCCCAAGTCATCGCCCTTTACCCTGGAACCTTTGACCCCATCACTTTGGGACATGAGGACATTGTTCGGCGTGCCGCTCGCATGTTTGACCAAGTGGTGTTGGCGGTGGCCAGCGCCCACCATAAAAAAACCATGTTCACTTTGGAAGAACGCTTGAGCATGACCCGTGAAGCTTTGCGCGACTGTGCCAATGTGCAAGTCAAAACCTTTGATGGGTTGGTGATTGATTTTGCTGCCAGCTTGGGCGCGACCACCATGGTGCGCGGGATTCGCTCCATGACCGATTTCGATTACGAATTTCAGTTGGCAGGCATGAACCGCCGGCTCGCACCCAAGATCGATACAGTGTTTTTAAATACGCTCGATGTCTATCAGTGCATCTCTAGCACCTTGGTACGTGAGGTCAATAACTTGGGCGGCGACGTCACCCAGTTTGTCTCGCCCAGCGTGTTGCGGTTTATGCTGACCAAAAAAGCAGCTTGAAGCACATATGGCCTTGATGATCACGGACGAGTGCATCAACTGTGATGTGTGCGAACCCGAATGCCCCAACAACGCCATCTTCATGGGTGTGCAGATTTACCAAATTGAACCCGCCAAATGCACCGAATGCGTAGGCCACTACGATGAGCCGCAGTGCGTTCAGGTGTGCCCTGTTGCGTGTATTCCGCTAGACCCACAGCATGTCGAGAACCGCGACACACTGTGGACCAAATACCGCCGCTTGGTGGGTCTACCCACACCAAGCGCTTGACCGCTTCAGCGCTATTGACTAGCCGCTGCTTTGCGGTTTTTTTTCGTCTTGGTTTTTTTCTTTTTGGCCTTGGCTTTGGCTTTGTCGACCCCCTCATCGCTGGCTTGCGCTTTGAAGGCGCGAGGTTTGCCTTTGTCAGCCACCTTGTCAGACTGAGAGTCTTCGCAAGGTTTCATTTGCCCTTCGTGCTCGCAAAGCAGGGCAGGTTTTTCTTTGGCTTTGGCGTGAAGGGCGGGGGATGTCGTCAGTGACAGGCTAAACAGTGTCAGACCCAGAAGCTGGGTCACCAAGGGCAGGATGTTTTTCATGGGAATCGCCTTCCTTTAGAGGAGAGGCCGCCGCCGGACGTGGCGGTTTAGGCCTAGGCGGTTTGCTGGTATGCACCATTTGCATGGCTTTTTCCATCTCTCCGCTTACCAAGCAGGCTAAGGCTTGCAGGCTACGGTCAATGGAAGTGTCAATCAATATTCGCTGCTCAGGTGCAGGTTTCTTCAAAACCCAGTGAACCACTTCCGACTTGACACCAGGGTGACCTATACCTATGCGCAAGCGCCAATAGGCATCAGTGCCCATTTGGGCATGGATATCACGCAAGCCGTTGTGTCCGGCGTGGCCGCCACCGAATTTGAGTTTGGCTTCGCCAGGCACCAGGTCTAGCTCGTCGTGCGCGACCAGCATGTTCTCAGGGGCAATTTTGTAAAACTTCGCCAACGAAGCTACCGATTTGCCTGACAAGTTCATGAAGGTGGCGGGTTTGAGCAGCCAAAGCGTCTGCCCTTGAAACGTGGTGCGTGCTGCCCAAGCATGGAAGTTTTTCTCTGGTTGCAACTGAACTTTTAATTGCGCGGCCAGTTGGTCTACCCACCAAAAACCGGCGTTATGGCGAGTGTGCTCATATTCAGCGCCTGGGTTGCCCAAGCCAACTAACAATTTGATCATGCAGGAATTATCTACCCGTCCTCCCGAGACCCTATCCGTCATGGCGAGCGCAGCGAAGCCATCTCCCGCTGACCCGCCACTGTGGGCTCGGTCGCCTCTGACTGCCACTGCGTGCCAATGTTCGAGTCGGCCCGACCCAGACTGTCGGACAGCGAGCAGCCCTAAACCACGTCACGCACCTACACAGGGATTGCTTCGGCCTTTGGCCTCGCAATGACGAAAAAAAGCCCGCATGAAGCGGGCCTTGAACCATTGGGCTGCATTTGCAGCGCTAAAGATTACTTCTTGCCCTTGCCCTTGGCAGGTGCGGCAGCAGCAGGTGCGACTTCTGGCGCAGCTTCTTCGACAACCGTGACCACGCTGACCACCACAGGGTTGTTTTTGCCATGAACCACAGCTTTGACGCCCTTGGGTAAGCTGATGTCGTTGACATGCAAAGAGTGACCTTTTTTCAAGTCGCTCAAGTCCACAGCGATGAACTCGGGCAAATCAGCTGGCAAGCAGGTGATTTCCAACTCGTTGATGACGGGGTTGACCAAACAAGCATCGACTTTGACAGCGGGCGAGTTTTCCTGACCGCTGAAATGCAAAGGCACTTTCATGTGCAACACGGTATCGACTTCTACGCGTTGAAAGTCGATGTGCAACACAAGTTGTTTGAAGGGATGGTACTGAACGTCACGCAGCAAGACTTTGGAAGTTTTGCCAGCCAGCTCCATCTCCAAAATGGTAGCGTGGAAAGCCTCTTTTTTCAGTGCGTGCCACAGTGCGTTGTGGTCGAGTTCGATGGACTGGGGCTGATGCGCCTTGCCACCATAGACGATACCGGGCGTGCGACCGGTGATGCGCAGACGGCGGCTCGCACCCGTACCTTGCTTAGCGCGCTCAAAAGCGACAAATTTCATTTTCTTCTCCTGATGAAGTCCACCGCGACCAGTGTGACTTCGGTTTCAATAAAGGGCTGCGAACAGCCCCGCTGTGTTGTTTCCTGAATGGGCTTGAGCTTAAAAAAGCTGATCCTGATCAGAGAACAAACTCATGACCGACTCTCCCTTGGCGATGCGCTGAATCGTCTCTGCGATCAACGGCGCCACCGAGAGTTGGCGAATCTTGGAACATGCCAACGCTTGCGCATTGAGCGGAATGGTGTTGGTGACGACAACTTCGTCAAGGGCTGCACCTTCGGTGATGCGTTGGATGGCGGGGCCAGAAAAAATCGGGTGGGTGCAATAGGCGTAAACCTTTTTGGCGCCCCGTTGCTTGAGCACCTCGGCAGCTTTGACCAAGGTACCAGCAGTGTCAATCATGTCGTCCATGACCACGCAGTTGCGATCTTCAATGTCGCCAATAACGTGCATCACCTCGGACACATTGGCTCTGGGGCGGCGCTTGTCAATGATGGCCAAATCGCAACCGAGTTGCTTGGCCAAAGCGCGAGCCCTCACCACGCCGCCGACATCAGGGGAGACCACAATCAGGTCGTCGTAGTTTTGTAAACGCAAATCGCCCAGTAATACGGGTGAGGCGTAGATGTTATCCACGGGAATATCGAAAAATCCTTGGATTTGATCGGCATGCAAGTCCATGGTCAGCACCCGCGCTACGCCCACCGTTTGCAGCAAATCAGCCACAACCTTGGCGGAAATGGGTACCCGTGAAGAGCGGGGACGACGGTCTTGGCGGGCATAGCCGAAATAAGGGATGACGGCGCTGATGCGTTCGGCCGAGGCTCGCTTTAAAGCGTCGACCATGATCATCAATTCCATCAGGTTTTCATTGGTGGGGTAGCAGGTTGACTGCACCACAAACACGTCGCGGGCACGGACATTTTGGTTGATTTCAACAGTGACTTCGCCGTCCGAGAAACGACCGACCTCAGCCGCGCCCAGTTTGATGCCCAGGTGCTCTGCGATTTCGGCGGCCAAAACAGGGTTGGCATTGCCGGTAAAGACCATGAAATCGGAGGGAGCGTTTGACATGGCTGGCTTGAGTGGTGGACAAAAAAGAAGGACAAGCAGCCAGCAAATCTGCAGAAATGCCGCTGAACGTCACTTCCGGCGAAGTGCAAAAAGGTGGCAGGGGAAGAAGGATTCGAACCTTCGCATGCTGGAATCAAAATCCAGTGCCTTAACCAACTTGGCGACTCCCCTACACGGGAAACTTGTTTTTCAACACGTTTCCAGCTAATCGTCGCAGGAGACCCATCGGTGCAAAGGATGAACCTCCAAATTGCTGCAAATCCGCCAAGTCCATCCTTTGGGGGGGTGGGGTAACACCGTCAAAGGCTCGATTTTGGCAAACACCGCGCTACCTGAACCTGTCATCCGTGGCTGCAAACTTTGGTTTTCCAGCCAACGCAGGGCTTGAGAAACCTCGGGACACAGCCTTTGGGCAACAGCTTGCAAGTCATTGCGCCCAAAGGCGTAAGGCTGTGCAGCAAAGTCCAATATTGTAGCAGGCTGAAAATCTCGAACCAGCAAGGGGTCTTGAAAAATCGTGGCGGTGGACAGGCCTTGTTGCGGTTTGAGCACCACAAACCGCGCAGTAGGCAAATCGATTGGCTGCAATTGCTCGCCAATGCCTTGCACCCAAGCGTTTCGACCACCTAAAAAAAACGGCACATCCGCACCCAATGCAGCGCCAATGGGCAGCAGTCGCGACAGTGGCCAATTCAGCCCCCATAGTCGGTTCAATGCCAGCAAAGTGGAGGCTGCGTCAGATGACCCTCCACCCAAACCCGCTTCGCAGGGTAGGTTTTTTTGTACCCGAATCAGTGCACCTTGGGACGTGCCACTGGCTTTTTGCAACGATTGGGCAGCCTTCAAGCAAAGGTCAAGAGCAGGTAAAGGGGGGCCAAGGTCTTGGCGCAAAACTTGGCCATCTTCTTGCAGGTCAAAGTGCAGTACATCCCACCAATCGATCAGCATGAAAGCCGATTGCAGCAAGTGATAGCCATCGGCGCGGCGGCCAGTGACGTGCAAAAACAAATTCAATTTGCCAGGCGCGGGGACATGGTGCAAGGACTTCATGACATCAACAAAGCGTCAGGGGTTGGGGTCTAGCAATACCGTCAACTGCAAGGCAGGCAAAGGTTGTTGCCGATCTGCCAGCACACGGCGGCCCGACTGCAAGGCTTGGGCATTGATTTGCCAACCATTGACTGCTGGGCCTGTGCGGTCTAGCCAAGCCATCAATTGAGGCAAAGGCAAGGCCGCGCCAGTTAGGCGCAGGGTCAAATCGTCCATGGAGGCAAAATTTTGCACGTCTGAGCCTTGCTGCAAACTCGCCCCTTGTGGGTTCCAGTGCACCCTCGCCAAGGTGGTGCCCAAGGGCGACAAGAAACTGAGTTGACCTTGCTCGGGACGTCCTGTCATTTCGAAGGCTGTGCTGAATTGTTCAGGCGGATTTTTTGCCACCCTAAGGGTTAAGCGCCCCTCCCAGTGGCCTATCGCCTCGGGGTTCGTTGAGTCCACTGCCACATGGCGCGGTGCATGACTACAAGCCGTTAGCAAAACAAGCAAGGCACAGCCAAGCGCAGGCCAGCACTGTCTGGCGTAAAGCATCAGAGCTTGACTTTCAAGCGCTTCAAGGTCTGTCGCAGCAGTTCGTTGGATTGGTCTAGGCGCATAGCCTCACGCCAAATTTTTTTTGCCTTGTCTTGCTGCCCCAAACTCCAATGAACTTCGCCTAAATGCGCAGCGATTTCTACGTCCGGCCGAGTTGCATAGGCGCGCTCCAAGATGGCCAGAGCAGATAACTTGTTGCCCATGCGAAATTCCACCCATCCCAAACTGTCGACGATGTAGGGTTCTTCAGGTGCAAATTCCAAGGCTTTGACAATCAGTTCACGGGCTTCAGGCAAACGTAAATTGCGATCAGCCAAGGAGAACCCCAAAGCGTTGTAGGCATGTTGGAAGTCGGGCTTGGCGACGATGATGCTGCGTAAAAGTTTTTCCATTTCGTCTAAGCGGCCTAACTTCTCAGACAACATCGCCACCTCGTAGCGCAGGTCGAGGTCGTCGGGTTCGTCTTTGCTGGCCTTGCTCAATAATTGGTAAGCATCATCGAATTTTTTGTAGTCGCGCAGCAACTTGACCTCGGCTTGCAACCTGGCTCGCTTGGCCTGAGGTGTATTGGTAGGCAATTGGGCGATCAAGGCACGTGCTTTGTTGATATCACCTTTGCTTGCGATCAGGTTGGCCCTTTGTACCTGAACTTGAGTCAGTTGTTCTGGGTCTTCAATTTTGTTCAGCCACGACTCAGCTTCTTGGTCGTTTTTGGCTTTGATGGCGATTTGGGAAAGCATCAGATAGGCTTGCGAAAGACCGCGCACCTCTTGTTTGTCCTTTTCCAAATCAAGAAAGCGCAGCAGCGAAGCTTTGGCTTGCTCGTCTTGAGCTTGTTCAACTTGCACTGCGCCCAACAGCAGCCACACATCGGAGAAATTGGGCATATCTTGGGAGAGTTTTTGTAGCTGCACCAAGGCATCATTCAAACGCTGGTTGTCGATCAAAACTCGGGCATAACTCAGCTGTAGATTAGGTTGCCCATTTTTTTTCAAGGCTTGCAACACCAGTTCTTCCGCTTGCGATTCACCCAGTGACAACAACTCCAAGGCCAGCATGGCGGGTTCTGGAGAATCGGGCGATTTGGCCAAAGCCAATTTGGCCGCTTCCACTGCTTGGGGCAGTTTTTTCGCCCAAATGCGCATACGCCCGATGGTGGCCCAACTCACCGCTGCTGTACTCTCTTGGGCGGTATAGGGGCTCAAAGCTTGCTCGACCACGGCATTGGCCAATTCTTTGTCCTGCACCTGTGAATAAATTTGGGGGATGCCGGTGATGCCTTCAGCCTGTTGTTCTGGGGGCAACAAGCTGATGCTCGAGCGCAGTGTGGTGACGCTTTCGGTCAGTTGGTTCAAGGCAATCTGTATTTGCAGCACATAGCTGTTGGCTTCGTGCGATTTGGGGTGCGCTTTTTTCCAAGCCTTGGCACTTTCAAGTGCCAAGGGGCCTGAGCGTGTGGCCAAGGCGATTTCAACCGCACGTTTGAAAACCGTTTCGTCCCCGCTTTTGCGGGCGGCTTCAAAAATCATGGAGTAGCCAGCACTGGGGTTGCCTTGGGTGACCTGCATTTCACCTAACAAGATCAGCAGCATCCATTCGGCATTGAGTTTGGAGTTTTCAATGGCGGCTGTTTCAGGCGCTTGGGGTGGGGCAGATTGCTGCGCCCAAGCAGAGTGAATAAAGCCAGCGAAAAAGGCCAAAGTGGTGACACCAGCAAGCCCAGCGCCGCGTAGAGCGGAAGTACAAGAGTAAAAGTTCATCAGGGAATGATAATCGCAGCATTCCCTAGTCTGCTCTCCATGCCTGAATTACCCGAAGTTGAAGTGACTCGCCTGAGTTTTGCCTCCCGCATCGCTGGTGGGAAGATTGCAAATGTGGCCATGGGCAAAGCTTTGCGCTGGCCTTTGGGGTGTACCCCTGAAAGTTTGCAAGGACTAGAGGTATTAGGGGTTCGCAGGCGGGGCAAATACCTTTTGCTTGATTTAAGCCAAGGTTTGTTGTTGATTCACCTTGGGATGTCAGGGTCTTTGTCTTTTGGCGAAGCCTTAAGCCCACCGGGTCCGCACGACCACTTCAATTGCCTGACCGACAAAGGCTTGCTGCGCTTGCATGATCCACGCCGCTTTGGTGCAGTGGTTTATGCCCCCAGCCAAGACAGCCTTGTCGCCCAAAAATTGTTGGGACATTTGGGTGTGGAGCCTTTGGAGGACAGTTTCGACCCTGAGCTATTCGCCAAAGCACTGAAAACCCGCCAAACCGCCATCAAGCAGTTATTGCTCGCGGGTGATGTGGTGGTCGGCGTTGGCAATATTTACGCCAGCGAAGCGCTTTTCATGGCAGGTATTCGTCCGACCACACGCGCTCATCGCATCAGCAAAGTCCGAGCTTTTAAGCTTCACGCAGCCATTCGGGAAGTGCTGATGGCAGCCGTTGCCCAAGGTGGCAGCAGCCTGCGAGATTTTTCCAATGCGCAAGGTCAAAACGGTTACTTTCAGTTGCAAGCCATGGTCTATGACCGTGCGGGGCAAGCTTGCCGCGTATGCGCCACCACCATTAAACGCTTGGTGCAAGGGCAGCGCTCTACCTTTTATTGCGTTCATTGCCAAAAGCCATGAGCAAGACGTCAAGTTTTGCTTCTCGTTTGGTGGCTTGGCAAAAGCAGCATGGCCGGCATGACCTACCTTGGCAGAAGAATGCAGACCCCTACCGAGTGTGGTTATCCGAGATCATGCTGCAACAAACTCAAGTTGTGACGGTCATGGGTTATTACGACAAGTTTTTAAAGCGTTTCCCAACAGTAACTGCTTTGGCCAGTGCCAGTTTGGATGAGGTGTTGGGGTTGTGGAGCGGTTTGGGCTATTACAGCCGAGCCAAAAATTTGCACCGCTGTGCACAGATGGTGGCGAGTGAACTTGGTGGTGTTTTTCCAAGCAGCAAAGAGGGCCTTCAACAGTTGCCTGGCATTGGCCCGTCTACCGCTGCAGCCATCGCTTCTTTGTGCTTTGGTCAAAGGGATGCAATTTTGGATGGCAATGTGTTGCGGGTGCTGACACGGGTCCATGGCTTTGGACACGATTTGTCGCAAGCAGTTCACGAAAAAGCGCTGTGGAAGATTGCACAGCAGGCATTGCCTACACAACAAAGCGATATGCCAACCTACACCCAAGGAATGATGGATCTGGGTGCTACTTTGTGTACACGCAGCCAGCCCGCATGTGCTCGCTGCCCTATGCAAGACATTTGTGTGGCGCACCATGAAGGCCAAACCAGCCACTACCCCGTCAAGTCGCGCAAGCTCAAACGCAGCGCTCAGGCGATGTGGTTGCTGTTTGCCCGTAGCGCTGAGCATGCGGTTTGGTTGCAGCAGCGTCCGCCTAAAGGTGTATGGGCGAGTTTGTTTACGTTTCCGATTTTTGACAGCGAAGATGCTTTGCTGGCGTCGTTGCCCAAGCCTTTGCAAAGCAAGTTGCAGTTTGCGCCTTCCTTTGTGCATGTGCTGACCCACAAGGATTTGCATTTGCATGTGGCGCATTTGGCTTTACCAATAGCGAAAAACTTGGGGGAGACAGGGCGGTGGTGGAGTGCCCAAGACTGGCCCAACTTAGGCCTGCCTGCGCCCGTGCGCCAGCTTTTGTTGGTTTAGCTAAGGTCGAGTTCGCGGTGACGTTTGAGGCTGACCCAATCAGGGGAAAAGCGTTGGTGCAAGGCCTCTACCAAGTACACCGAACGGTGTTGCCCACCCGTGCAACCGATGGCGACCGTCACATAGCTGCGGTGGTCGTTTTTAAGCGATGGCAGCCATTGCTGTAAAAAATCGCTGATATGCAACATCATGGTTTGTACGGACGTTTGCTGCGCCAACCAAAGCGCCACCGCAGCTTCGCGACCAGTCAAGGGCTTGAGATCGGGTTCGTAATGGGGATTGGGCAACATGCGCACATCAAACACAAAATCAGCATGAACAGGGATGCCGCGCTTGAAGGCAAAAGATTCGAACATCAGGGTTAGCTGGGCGCTGGGCGCTGTGACCAAAGAGTGCACATAGTCTTGCAGCTTTACTGCACGTAACAAACTGGTGTCGATGATGTGCGACTCTTCGCGCAAATCAGACAAAAGTTTGCGCTCGAGTTCAATTGCCGCGATTAAATCGCGGGTTGATACCGCCGCACCTTTATCGGCGCGTGAGAGGGGGTGGTTGCGTCGTGTTTCAGAAAAACGGTGTACCAGTGTGTCGGTGTTCGAGTCTAGGAACAGCAACCTGACATGCACCTGTTCATCGCGCAGTTGGGCCAACTGCGCGGGTACCAAATGCAAGGCGTGTGCGCTACGTACATCCATGGCAATGGCCATCTTGTCTTGGTGTGTTTGGTCTTCTAGGTGCACCAAAGACAGCAGCAACTCGGGCGGGAGGTTGTCAATGCAGTAGTAGCCTGCATCTTCAAGTGCGTGAAGAGCAATTGATTTGCCCGAGCCCGACATACCCGTGATCAAAATGAGTTCGCGGCTCATGTGCGTGTAGCCTTAGGTTTTGCAGAGGTCTTGGTCATCGCTTGCAGCATTTCACGTGCATGTGCATGGGTGGTGTCTGACAAGCGCTCACCCCCCAGCATGCGGGCAATTTCAGCCACTCTCTGTTCACCTGTAGCTGGGGTTACTTGACTGGCAACACCTTCTTTGTCAGCGTGTTTGGAGACCACCCAATGCTGGTCGGCGCAAGCGGCTACTTGGGGTAAGTGCGTCACAGCTAGCACTTGGCGGTCTTTGCCAAGTTGTTTCATGAGGCGCCCCACAGTTTCGGCGACTGCGCCGCCAACACCAGCGTCTACTTCATCAAAAATAAGTGTTTGCGCTGTGCCTAGCTGGCTGGTTGTCACTGCGATAGCCAAGGCGATGCGAGAGAGCTCACCCCCTGAGGCAACCTTGCCCACTGGTTTGGGGGTACTGCTGGCATGACCTGCCACTAAAAACTGCACTTCCTCTAAGCCATGGCTGGCGGGTTCGTCCAAGGCTTGCAGCTGTACTTGGAATTGACCGCCTTGCATACCCAAATTTTGCATGGCTTGGGTGATGCTGGTGGCTAATTTAGGTGCGGCTTTTTGGCGGGATTGAGTGCGTTTGCGCGCCTCAGCCATGAATGCGCTTTTGGCTTTTTGTTCGGCTGCTTCCAGTGATGCCAAATCGACTGCGGCATCTAGCTTCACAAGTTCTTGCTGCCAACCGAGGTAGAGAGACGGCAACTCCTGGGGCGTGCGTTTGTAGCGCCGTGACAAAGCTACCCAAAGCCCCATGCGCGCATCAATATCCGCCAAGCCTTGTGGGTCAAGGTCGGCTCGGCGCAACCACGCTTGCAGGCTGTGCGCCGCGTCCTCGGCTTGGGCCAGCGCAGAGCCAAGTTGGTCAGACAACTGTTGGAACTCGGCTTCAATATTGGCTTGCTCTTGCAATGCCTTGACTGCTTGAGCCAAGTGGCTGTGCGCGGCGTCTTCCTCTTGGAGGTGTGTGAGAGCGTTTTGTGCAGCATCCAAGAGGGTCTGCGCATGGGACAAGCGGGTGTGTTGGGCGTTCAACTCCTCCCACTCGTCTGCGCCTGGGGCGAGTTTGTCTACCTCTCCAATTTGCCAGCTCAGTCGCTCGCGTTCTTGTTGCAGTTGGTCTTGCGCCGAGCGAGCGTGTTCCAAAGTTTGCAAACTTTGTCGCCAATCGTTCCATAGCGTTTGCAAAGCTTGTGCAGGAAGTTGAGCGTAGGCGTCGAGTAAGTCACGCACCGCACTCGGGCGTGTCAGGCTTTGCCAAGCGTGTTGGCCATGAATATCGAGCAGTTGGTCGCCAATTTCACGCAACTGCGTGGCAGTGGCTGGGCTGCCATTGATCCATGCGCGACTTTTGCCCTGTACATCGATGCTGCGTTTGAGCAGCAGTTCATCGGTGGCATCAAAACCGTTGTCATGCAGCCAAGGGAATAGGTGGACAGGGGTGGAAAACTCAGCGCACAACTCGGTTCGCGCAGCCCCTTCACGTACCACGCTGGCATCTGCTCTGGCGCCCAATACCAGTTGAAGTGCGTCTATCAATATAGATTTGCCAGCCCCTGTTTCCCCGCTGAGTACGGTAAACCCAGCGCTGAACTCCAGCTCGAGTTGGCGAACAATGACAAAGTCACGCAGGCTGATGCGTTGCAAGCTCATGAACCACCCTCATTCCAATGAAGTTTATGGCGCAGTGTGTCAAAGTAATTCCATCCTTTGGGGTGAAGAAAGACCGCATGGTGTGGTGATTTGCGCACCAAAACCTTGTCCCCAATCAGCACAGAGGCCATGGATTGCATATCGAAATTGGCGCTGGCTTCACGTCCCCCCACCAATTCGATCGTCACCTCTGCGTGGTCCGCCAACACCAAAGGCCGATTGGAAAAAGTGTGCGGGGCAATTGGCACCATCAACAAGCCGCCCAAAGAAGGTTGCAACAGTGGGCCACCAGCCGACAAAGAATAGGCAGTAGAGCCTGTAGGGGTGGAGATGATCAGGCCATCGGCTCTTTGGTTGGCCACAAAATGTCCATCTACCGATACGCGCAACTCCACCATGCCCGATGAGGCCCCACGGTTGATCACCACATCGTTCAAAGCCAGCGCATCAAAGACACAGTCGCTGCCCCGCCAGACTTGGGCGTGCAACATACTTCGCTGGTCCTCTTCATAGTGACCCTGCAGCATGGGCTGCAAAGTGGCTTCCATGTGTTCCAGTGGGATGTCAGTGATGAAACCCAAACGGCCTTGGTTGATACCGATTAATGGAATACCATGCGGCGCGAGTTGCCTGCCAAAACCCAGCATGGTGCCATCGCCTCCCACGACCAAAGCAAGATCGCATTTCTTGGCAATACCTTCGATGTCCATGACTGGGCAATCCTGTGCACCTAAGTGCGCTGCGGTGTCTTTTTCTAGCACTACTTCGCAGCCTTGGCTGTGCAAAAAAGCCACCAAAGAGGCCAGTATGGGTTGAGCTGTTGGCGCAGCCGCACCATGGCTGGAAGAGGCGTGGGATTTGCCGATAAGCGCTATTTGGCCAAACTTAGGGTTCATAGGCCAAATTACATCATTAAAATGCCTCAAAAGGATGACCATGCTGGACGATCGCGCCAAGTTGTTGCTTAAGACCCTTGTAGAGCGCTATATCGCTGACGGACAGCCTGTGGGTTCGCGCACACTCTCCCGCGCCAACGGCATCGAGTTATCCCCTGCCACTGTAAGAAATGTCATGGCCGACTTGGAAGAAATGGGCTTGATTGTCAGCCCTCATACCTCTGCGGGACGTATTCCTACAGCGCGTGGCTACCGATTATTTGTTGACACCATGTTGACGTTTGATCGCCAACATTTGCAAGCGCCCAGTTTGGTGGCGGAGCAGCCGCAAAAAGTCATCACCAGTGCGGCCCAGTTGTTGTCCAATTTGTCCAATTTTGTGGGCGTGGTCATGGCGCCCAAGCGCAGTTCGGTGTTTCACCACATTGAGTTTTTACGGCTTTCCGATAAACGCGTTTTGGTCATCATCGTCACGCCTGAAGGCGATGTACAAAACCGCGTCATCTTTACTGACACTGATTTTTTGCAAAGCCAATTGGTTGAAGCTTCCAATTACCTCAATGCCAACTTTGCTGGCATGGGTATCGATCAGGTGCGTGAGCGTTTGCAAGCCGAGGTCGATAGTTTGCGAAGCGAGATTGCTGCTTTGATGCAAGCGGCGGTGAATTTCAGCTCTGAAGCTATGGTGCAAGGCGAAGACGAGGTGGTCATCAGCGGCGAGCGTAATTTGTTGTCGGTATCGGATTTTTCCAGTGACATGGGCCAATTACGCCGTGCTTTCGAGTTGTTTGAAGAAAAAGCGCAACTCATGCGTTTACTCGATATTTCTTCTCAAGCCGAGGGTGTGCGAATTTACATAGGCGGTGAAAGCCAAATTGTGCCCTTCGAAGAATTGTCTGTGGTGAGTGCCAATTACGAAGTAGACGGGCAAGTGGTGGGTACCTTGGGTGTCATTGGCCCCACCCGAATGCCTTACGAACGAATGATTCAAATTGTGGACATTACATCCAAGTTGCTTAGTAATGCCTTGAGTCACAAACCATCTTAATGATAACTATCTGAATATTGATAGCTGTAAACATAGTTTTTTTAAAATAGCACTTAAGGCCATGGGTTTGTATGTGTTTTGGTGTGAGGACGTGTGTTGACAACTCTATTTAGGGTGCAAACTAAGAAATCATTATTCTTAGACACCCATGAACGCCTCAATGTCATCGCTTGCTACGGTCGACGATGCCCTCAATCAAGTTAATTCTGTCGACGCTGGTGAGGCTGAGCCTGATGAACCTATAGAACTTACGCCATTTTTATCTTTGGCGGTGGCCTTGCTTTACATGCTCATGGCTGATGGGGAAATTGATGACCATGAAAGTAGTCAGCTGCAAGCTGTCATTGGCGGCAACCAAGATGTGCTGGAGTTGGCGTTTGAATATGTAGAAACCATCTCCTTGGATCAATTTCTCAAAGATGCACCTGCCGTTCTAAGCAACGAAGACAAGCTGTGTATTTTGTGCAATTTGTGCGATTGCTTGCTGGCAGACGGTGTGTGTCAGCAAGTAGAAGAAGAATTGTTTCAAAAAATTTGTATTTCATTCGGTTACAGCGCCAAATCTTTCACCACCTACTACAGCGCCATAGCGCTAAAAAACGAAAAATCTCTGCTAGGCCCCTACGATCCGGAGCTTTTGGACCAGGAAGTGGTTACGCCGCATTTGGCGATGGCAGCCTCTTTGCTTTACATGATGTCAGCTGACGGCGATATCGCAAAAGAGGAAATTGGACAGTTGCAAGTGGTTATTGGTGAATTTGAAAACTTGCAAGCCTTTGCGATGCAATATGTGCGCAATATCAAAATGAACCAATTCTGTAGAGAAGCGGCCTCTGCGTTAAATGCCGATCAAAAATTGCTGATATTGGCCAATGTATGTGATTGCATGATGTCTGATGGCAAAGTAGTAGAAATTGAAAAACGGTTATTCGGTAACTTGTTGGCAGCCTTTGATGTCTCAGATAAACAATTCAGTTCCTACTACGCCCCCTTAGAGATCAAGAACTTCAAGCCCTTTGGGACGGATGAAGAAATCAAGTCTTTGCATACCCGCAGAAGAACCCGAAGAAAGGGCAGGGGCCAATCATTTGGAATGAAGCTGAGCCATAAGCACAGCAATGCAGTGCATGGCAAAAGAGAAGTCAATGGAGCGGCCAATCAAGGCGAATGGCAAAGTGAGGAGTTGCAAGGCAGTTTGAGCGATCTGGTCACCCGCACCATGCAAGAAAATATCCAGCAGGTGAGCGAAACTTTCCAAGATGAAAATGACGTTGATCGAGTCTCTAACAATGCCACAGAGAAAATTCGAGAGGCTGTGATTGGCCAAGCAAGCGTCGATGGCAATTTGCAAAAAGTTCAAGAAACCGCTGCACTGTCCAATGTTCAAAAAATTGGTGCTAACGGATTCCGTAAACAACAGCAAGGCATAGGCGAGGGCGGATATGCTGACAACTTTCAGGGTTTGGATTTTTCTGGGTTCAATCTAACCCCGCCCAATTTAGTATCTGAAATCCGCATAGATGATTTGCAGAAAAATATCGGGCAAGTGCATGAAAAATTAAACCAATTTTTCCCTAAGCGAAATGAAAAATCTGCTTTTGCAGCACAACCTAAAGAGAAGTTTACAAGTAATCGCGCGTCCAAAGAAGTTGATAAGAGCCTGTCCAATATTGCGCCTGTGCCAGCAACGACACCAACCCGAAATGGCTATCCTTCTGTAGAGTTAACGCCTGACTCTTTGCCCTTGAATCTATCGGTTTCTGAAGTTGATCGACAAAACAAGGTCAACTTGAAAAACACTTGGCCAGAGCTAAATTTTCAAACAGTGGAAGTACCTCCGTCTGTGCGCCTATCTAGAAAGCCTGTTCCCTCTGATGGACTGGGCTTGCAAGGCGCTAAGGAAGCTAACCAAGCAACAGAAGTCAGTGTCAGCGGCAATTCCAGCGAATCAGTCCAGATGGACGAGTCACTCGCATTACTGAATAGATCGTTGGAATATACAAATGGTCAAAGCCAAACCAAAACCGCTTCAGGCAGTGTGCCTGTCAAGTCAGCAAGATCACTAAAGTATTTTGCAATGGCGACAGCGCTTGTTATTTCGATGCCCATGGGAGTTTATGGGTACGGCCAACTTTACCCCTCCCTCAGTTGTCAGGGCCAAACCCAGCAATCACGTTTTTGGACTACGCAAGGAGAGCCCAGTTCGACATCGGTTTTGCAAGAAAACAAAATACCCGAAATGCATAAGATTGAAATTCGGCGTGGTGAGGTGTACCTAGACAATCACCGCTTTCCCTTGTACAAAGAACTTAACAGAGAAAACCATTTCGCCGCTCAGACCTCTGTTGGCTTTGATGGAAGCTACACCTCCCATGCTGTAGAAAACACATCTTATGCATTCGAATTCAATGCAACTACTCAGGCTTTGCAAGTCTTCAGTCAATCTTCAGGTATGCGATTTATGGATGGTGAAGTTGGGCAGATGAGGGTGGTCACCGTTTTTACGGGTCAATGCGCCAAACCTTGGTTTTGATACTGTGACATTTAGAAGCATCATTGCAGTTTTATTTTTAGGTTTTTTATCTGCTTGTACCCCCCAAAAAGGGCAAGAATTTTTTTGTGAAAGTTATGCGCAAGAGAGCATGACCAATGTATACAAACAACAAATTGTTCGGCTCACAGAGCAAGACTTTTGTGTAATTTGGCCGGTTGACTCCTCTCAATGTGGGACCCCCAGACAACCAACCATGACCCAGTGGTTTGAAGCTAAAGAAGCCACGAACCAAGTTCGTGGTCATTTACAAGCCAGTTTTTCTCTTAACCAAGCTGCCTTGGATATTCTTCCTTTTGTCCGTGAAAAAGGAAACCTTACTAATGGCGAAGCAGTTCCAACCGAGCAAATGCATTTTGTTTTTCGACCTTCAGATGCCATTTTGCAATTGACAACAGGCAATTCAGATAGTCAAACCATAGAGTTTGTTTGCAAACCATGGGTTAAGCAAAAATGGTGGGACATCTATTGATTTTTGAAACGGCATTAGACTTCAAAGTCTAGCAATTACAATGTTTCCCAAGGGCCTATAGCTCAGTTGGTTAGAGCAGAGGACTCATAATCCTTTGGTCCCTGGTTCGAGTCCAGGTGGGCCCACCAAATTGATAAGCCACTGATTTTTAAAGTCAGTGGCTTTTTTACTGTTTGCCATTTCATCTAGCAAGTGATTATTTTCAAAATCAAATCAGCCAGTGGTTTTTCATTTCCAAGAAAAGAAGACTGCATCACTGAGTAGATCTCTTCTTGACCTAAAGCTGAATAATCTAATTTGTATCCTGCTTGCTCTGCAAGTTGCGAAATGAAAAGTCGCTGAACACGCCCATTACCTTCGCGAAAAGGGTGGATGGCATTGATTTCAGATAAGTAATGAGCCAATCGGCGGGCTAATGCTGTGGACTCAAGATTGTTTAAATATTCCTCAGCAGCAAGGGCGCTAAAAACCGTATTTGAATACGATTGAATTTGCCTTACATTGCAAAAACGGCTGTCGCCTCTAATGATATCGACGCTTCTAATTTCGCCTGCCCATTCATAAACATCCTGAAAAAGATATTCGTGAATTTTGCAGAGGTGAGTTAAGTCAAAATTGCCTTCAACAGGCGTGTGTGCGAGCTCAAGAATACGAACAGCAGTGAAGTCTGCTTCGTATTCGTCTAGGAGATCTTGATTTGTAATGCCTGCTTTGTTCTTCAGAACAGCAGTGCCTGGGATGCAGTAGACGTCATCCGCCTCGTAACGAGACATACTTTGCTTTGACTTCGTTGAGCAAATCGGCTGTCGTTTTTTGCCCGTCTACATAGGCTTGAAGTGCAGGTTTGAGACTGTCGCTAGGTTCCAACTTTTCAATGCGCAACGTGGCCAACATATTGGCGACGTTTCTTTCACGTGCGGACTGATTGAGGGGCGGCGTTGGCATAGAAATATCGGTTTAATTAATGGTCAATTTTAGCGGTCGAGGGTGCGTTTGTCACCCATTAAATGCATTGATTTGAAGTTCCACATTTGTTTCTACACCTCTGTAGACTACTTTTAACTATTGATTCCATTGGGGTTTTATTTCTTGAAGCTGCTCATAATCCTTTGGTCCCTTGTTCGAGTCTAGGTGGGCCCACCATTAATCTCCGCTACTTTCTGTAGTAATTTAATTCAAATAGCTGATTCTGCTATTCCTCGATAATGCATTCATGGAATACACACTACCTGTTTGGTTGCTTGATTTGGTTATTGTATTTTTTCTATTGGAATGGGCCTATTTTTATTTTCATTTCGAGCGGCATCAACTAGGCCTGAACCTATCAGAAATGAGTTTTTCTCTGGCACCCGGTTTTTTTCTGGTGTTGGGATTTCGATTCACCGCTGAAGAATCCATATCAATTTACTCACTCATTTGTCTATTTTTGGCAGGTGTGTTGCATGGATTTGATTTGTATTTGCGTCACCAAAAAGTCAAATCCAAAGAAAATTTCAACGATAACCAAGGCTCAGTATGACTTGGGCCTTGGTTCGTACATGTTATGATCTGCGCCCAGTGCGGCTGTAGCTCAGTTGGATAGAGTACTTGGCTACGAACCAAGGGGTCGTGGGTTCGAATCCTGCCAGCCGCACCATTTATTCATATATGAGCAAAGCCTTTACCCGCGAGTCTGACAAAGACGACGAAGACGAAGACGCATCACCGGCTTTGCCTAATGGCAGCAAAAACTACATTACCCCTCAGGGCTATGCCCGTATGCGTCAAGAGTTGCTGGGGCTTATTGACGATGAGCGCCCTAAGGTTGTTGAGATCGTGCATTGGGCAGCCAGCAATGGCGACCGCTCTGAAAACGGTGACTATATTTACGGAAAAAAGCGTTTGCGTGAAATTGACAAACGCATCCGCTTTTTAACCAAGCGCCTTGAAATAGCGGTAGTGTCAGACCCTAGCGTTCATTTCAGCGGTAACCAGGTTTTTTTTGGTGCCACGGTCGACTATGAGGATCAGCACGGCGCTACCAATACCATCACTATTTTGGGTGTCGATGAGGCTGATAGTTTGAACGGACAGGTCAGTTGGGTGTCTCCCATTGCGCAAGCTTTGCTTAAAGCGCATGTCGGTGATGTTGTGAAGTTGCAAACACCCAAAGGTTTACTTGAAATCGAAGTTCTCAATGTGGCTTATCCCTCTCCTAATGGCCAGCCATAGCAGCTTGGTTTGGCCTATCAGGATTGTGCGCGCTGTGAAAAAGACCGACTGGCTTTGCTGACAGAGGGAAGTCGCTGCAAACTGCCCAGTACCGACTGCAGATGCGCCGCATCCTGCACGGCGATCAAGAACCGCAAATCGGTAGCCTCTTTGCCGCTGACTTCATCGATCATGCTGACCAGTTTGATGTCTGCTTCAGCAGACGTGATGGACGAGGCCACACTGGCTAGTACACCTTTGCCATTTAAAACTGTGACCACAATGCTTGCTTCAAAACTGCGCACGGGTTCATCAGACCATTCAACCGCAATAAAACGTTCGCTGTCTTTGGTTTTAAGGCGTTGTGCGACATGGCAGGTGTCTAAATGAACGACCAAGCCTTCTCCATGGCCCAAGTAACCCAAAATGGCGTCGCCTGGTAAGGGGTGGCAGCACTGGGCATATTGCACTGAAGCATTCGCGCTGCCATCCACCACCACACTGCCTTGCGATAAAGTTTCGTGAGCAGTAAAGCGCTCAAGGCTTAACAACAAGGGGTCTGGGCGTTCACCCAAATCAGCCAGCAGTTTTACCAAGCGTTTGGCCACGATGGTAGCCACGCGCTTTCCAAGGCCAATATCGGTTAACAACTCAGTGAGAGTTTTGCTGCCCGTGAAGCGCAAGAGTTTCTCCCACAAAATGCGGTGGGCCTGATCTGAGGCTGGTAACTGTGCAAACCCCTCTGCTCGCAAGGCTTGCGTCAAAAGTTTTTCCCCTAAGTCTTGCGATTCAGACTGTGCACGGGTTTTCAAGTAGTGGCGAATTTTTGATCTTGCGCGCCCCGTTTTGACAAACCCTAGCCAAGCAGGGTTAGGCGTTGTTTCTGGTGAGGTGATGATTTCCACCACGTCACCATTGCTGAGTTCGCTGCGCAGTGACACGGGTTGCCCATTGACATTGGCGCCCAGTGTTCGTTCGCCAACATTGGTATGCACTGCATAAGCAAAGTCAACCACAGTAGCCCCACGAGGTAAGGCCATGATATGACTTTTAGGGGTAAAAACATAAACTGCATCAGGGAATAAATCAACTTTGACATGATCCCAAAACTCAGCGGCATCGCGTGTTTCATCTTGTATGTCAAGCAAGGACTGCAACCATTGTGTTCCCAAGCGCTCAGCGCGTTCATGCAGGGGGTCGCTGGTCTTATACATCCAGTGCGCAGCAACCCCAGACTCAGCGACCACATGCATAGCATCTGTGCGCAATTGGAACTCGACGTTGATACCTGCTGGCCCCACCAAAGTGGTGTGTAAAGACTGATAGCCATTAACCTTGGAAATAGCGATATGGTCTTTGAATTTGCCTGGCACGGGTTTGTAGAGTTGGTGCAAGATTCCTAAGCCGGTATAGCAATCGATGATGTTGGGAACCAAGATACGCATGCCATAAATATCTGTGACCTGCGCAAAACTCAAGTGCTTTTGCCCCATCTTCTGGTAAATGGAGTAAAGGGTTTTCTCTCGACCAAAAATATGGATAGAGAGATTGGCATTTTTAAAAGCGCCCTCTACATCGCGTTGCAATTTTTGTAATAAGTCACGCCTTCGACTGCGGGCCTTCATGACAGCTTTTTCTAGCACTTGGTAGCGCCAAGGTCTAAGGTAACGAAATGCTAAGTCTTGTAACTCGCGGTACGTTTGGTTCAGACCTAAACGATGTGCGATAGGTGCATAAATTTCCAAAGTCTCGCTGCTGATGGATTTCCAACGTGTTCGAGGCATTGCCTCCATGGTGCGCATATTGTGCGTACGGTCTGCCAACTTGACCAAAATCACCCGAACATCACGCGCCATGGCAAGCAGCATCTTGCGAAACGATTCAACCTGTCCTTCTTCTTTGGTTTCAAAGCTCAGTTTGTCGAGCTTGGTCAAACCGTCTACCAATTCGGCCACATGAGGACCAAATTTTTCGATCAAGTCGATCTTGGTGACACCACAGTCTTCCATCACATCGTGCAAAAGTGCTGCCATCAGCGCTTGGCTATCGAGCTTCCATTCAGTACATTGCAAGGCCACAGCAATGGGGTGGGTGATATAGGGTTCGCCACTGCGCCGCGTCACGCCCAAATGGGCTTCATCAGCAAAACGATAAGCACGCTTGACGTGTTCAATACCATCAGTTCCTAGGTATTCAAGTTTGGCTTCAAGCAAAGCAAAGCTTGCTGCTGCCGCATTGCTAGCAGGAGTAGGAGTTGTCAGGGTTTTTTCCGCATAAACCATAGGCTTAACTGTAGCGTTTTGTCAGCATGATGGCTCAAAGGGCGAAAAAAAAGCATTGCAAGGGCAATGCTTTGGTGTGTTTTGAGGCCCAAACCTCGTAAAAACAACTTAGCCAGGTACTTTTTTCAGCATTTCGATGCCGATTTTGCCTGCGGCAATTTCTCGTAATGCAGTCACACCTGGCTTATTTTTGCTTTCAATTTTGGGCGTGTGGCCTTGCGCCAGCATACGTGCGCGGTAGGTGGCGGCTAAAACCAACTGAAAGCGGTTGGGGATTTTTTCGAGACAGTCTTCAACAGTGATGCGTGCCATGGTGGTGCTCCGGTGATCAGATGAGTTTCAAGGCTTGGAAAATATCGCTTCTGAATCTGCGTTGCGACGCGTACTTGAGGCGCTGCGCATGAACAATAGCTTTAAGATCGAATAAGGCTTTGTCAAAAAGTTGATTGATTATAACGAAGTCGAACTCATGGGCCTGAGCCATCTCAGAGGCAGCGTTGGCCAAGCGAATTTCAATGACTTCAGCGGTGTCTTCACCGCGGCGCTGTAAGCGAGCGCGCAACTCTTGCCAACTGGGTGGCAATATGAAAATCAACACCGCATTGGCAAACAGGCGCTTGATTTGAACCGCGCCCTGAAAGTCAATTTCCAAAATGACGTCAAGGCCTTGCGAGATACGTTCCTCGATGGTCGATTTGCTGGTGCCGTAGCGGTTACCGTGGACATGGGCCCACTCTAAAAATGCATTGTTAGCTACCATGGCGTCGAATTCAGCATCGTCGATGAAGAAATATTCACGGCCATGAAACTCTTGTCCTCGTGGGGCGCGGGTGGTGTGCGAGACCGATGGCTGCACACCTGCATCTAACTCCATCAAGGCTTTGACCAAACTCGATTTGCCTGCCCCACTCGGCGCGGCCACTACGAAGAGGTTTCCTGGGTAGATCGTCATCATTCAAGGTTTTGAACTTGTTCGCGCATTTGCTCAATCAGCACTTTCATATCCAAAGAGATACGCGTCATCTCGATAGCGCTGGCTTTAGAGCCAAGTGTATTTGCTTCACGGTGCAATTCTTGAATCAGGAAGTCCAACCTTTTGCCTACCCCTTCTTTGTGGGTAGAAAGTTGTAGCAATCGGGTAATTTCATCTAAATGGGTTTTCAGACGGGTGACTTCTTCTGCAACATCCGCGCGAACCGCAAAACTGGCAGCTTCAGCCAAGGCGCGCTCGTGAATGGTGTCTGGCAAGGCCTGTGTATCAACCAAAGCCATGGCTTCACGCCAGCGCTCTAAAAAGCGCAGTCGCTGGTTTTCAACGGTTTTGGGCACCATCGGCAGGGCAAGGTCTGCCAAGTCTTGAAGTTGCTGAGCACGCTCAAGCAAATCGACTGCCAGACGCTCACCTTCACGCTGTCTGGCTTCGCAAAGTTGGGTAACCACCTGCTGACCTAAAGCCATGACTTGTGGCAACCAATCTTGGCTTGGTGTGAAGGGGCCATGGCTTAGGCGAATAACCTCGGCAACAGAAAGCAATGGCGCATCGTGCATGGTGCTGCGCACCAGTTGTTGAATCTCCATGAGGTTGCGCAGCAGGGCTTTGTCAGGCATGGCCAGTGAGCTGGCTTGAGAGGCTTCTAAGTGAGCGCGTAGTTCGACTTTGCCGCGTTTGATGTGCTGACCTATCAGTTCGCGCAAAGTTGGTTCGTGCTGGCGCAATTCATCTGGTAAGCGAAAGCTCACATCTAAGAAGCGGCTATTGACGCAGCGAATTTCTAAGCCCAAACGCGCACCTTCAGAGGTGCCCTCTGTTGCCAGCGTGGCTTGGGCGCTGGCATAACCGGTCATACTTTGTAAGGACATAGGTGGCTTTTCTGTAAAGACTCATTATCTCTGCCTAGCTTGGCTGGCTTGAAGGACAATAGCCTTTATCTAAACACAAGGTTTGTTCCCCTTCCATGAGCACTATTTCTTCTCGTCTAAAGCGTGCCAACGATGCATTACGCCCAGTACGCATTACCCGCAACTACACAATTCATGCTGAGGGTTCAGTATTGATTGCCTTTGGCAACACACAAGTCTTATGCACCGCTTCTGTGGAAGAAAAAGTGCCGCCCCATAAACGTGGCAGTGGTGAGGGTTGGGTTACAGCCGAGTACGGCATGTTGCCGCGTGCCACCCACACCCGAAGTGACAGGGAAGCTGCCAAGGGTAAGCAAAGTGGCCGCACCCAAGAGATACAGCGCCTCATTGGTCGTTCAATGAGGGCGGTATTCGATTTAAAGAAACTGGGTGAGCGCACGATTCAGCTCGATTGCGATGTGTTGCAAGCTGATGGCGGCACCCGAACTGCTGCCATCACTGGTGCGTTTGTGGCAGCGCAAGATGCAATCAATGGCTTGATTGCCAAAGGTCTCATTACATCAAGTCCTATTACCCACCATGTCGCAGCCATTTCAGTGGGACTGCTGCATGGCCAAGCATTACTAGACTTGGAATACACCGAAGACTCTGTGTGCGACACCGATATGAATGTGGTGATGACCAGCGATGGCGGTTTTGTTGAAGTGCAGGGTACAGCTGAAGGCGTGGCCTTCACCAGAAGTGAAATGGATGGCCTGCTGTCTTTGGCAGACAAGGGCATTCGTGAATTGATTCTTTTGCAAAAAGCGGCTCTTGGCGCATGACTATGTCCCCCACTCGCTTGGTACTTGCGTCAAACAATGCGGGCAAGCTTGCAGAACTTCAAGCGCTATTTGCCCCTTTGGGGGTGGCGTTGGTGGCGCAATCGTCTTTGAATATCCCCGAGGCCGAAGAGCCATTCCACACCTTCGTTGAAAACGCTTTAGCCAAGGCTCGTCATGCCAGTTTGCACAGCGGTTTACCCGCTGTTGCCGATGACGCAGGTTTGTGTGTGGATGCCTTTGGTGGCTTGCCTGGCGTGCAAACGGCTTTTTACTGCATCCAATTTGGCTACCCCAAAAGCGACGACAACAACCGCAAGGCATTGCTTGAGCAAATGGTGGGCGTGACACAACGACGTGCTGCCTTGGTCAGTACCTTGGTGGCTGTTCGCAGTCCGCTAGACCCGGAACCGCTGATCGCCACGGGCCGTGCGGTCGGCGAAATTGCCACTGAACCCATGGGTGACAAGGGTTTTGGCTTTGATCCCGTGATGTGGATTTCTTCTGTAGGTAAAACTTTCGCCCAAATGCCAGACGAAGAAAAAAATGCTTTAAGCCATCGGGGGCAAGCTGCAAGGGCTATGCTGGAATTGATGCATGCACGTTGGTTTGCATGAGCCTTGATATTCAGCATTTGATGCGTGCAGGCACCTTGTCCCTGCCGTCTTTGCCGCCTTTGTCTGTCTATGTGCACCTGCCTTGGTGCTTGAAAAAATGTCCCTATTGTGATTTCAATTCCCATGAAATGCGCAAAGCCGAGTTGCCAGAGTCTGCTTACCTTGACGCACTGTGTGCCGATATTGAAGCCAGTTTGCCTTTGGTGTGGGGACGGCAAGTGCACAGCGTGTTCATTGGTGGTGGTACCCCCAGCTTGTTTTCAAGCCAAGGCATAGCGCGATTGGTCAGCGATTTGCGTGCACGTTTGAATATGGTTGCAGACTGCGAAATTACTTTGGAAGCTAACCCTGGCACGTTTGAGAAAGAGCGTTTTCATGCCTTCAGACAAGCAGGTGTAAATCGCTTGTCTGTGGGGGTGCAAAGTTTTAACGACCAGCATTTACAGGGCTTAGGGCGTGTACATAACGCCGATCAAGCAATCGCTGCAGTAGAGGAAGCTGCACTAGCTTTTGAGACCTTCAATATTGATTTGATGTACGCCTTGCCCAGTCAAACCATGGCGCAATTGGATGAAGACTTAACGGTTGCCTTAGCGCTCAAGCCTCCTCATCTTTCTATTTACCATCTGACGATAGAGCCCAACACCCTGTTTGCCAAGTACCCACCAACAGACCTTCCCGTTGAGGATTTGGCTTATGACATGCTCGATCGCATTACCGAGCAAACACAAGCAATTGGTATGCAACGCTATGAAGTGTCAGCCTATGCCAAGTCGGGACATCGCTGTTGGCACAACACCAATTACTGGCAATTTGGCGACTACCTGGGTGTGGGTGCAGGTGCGCACACCAAGCTGAGCTTTGCCCACCGAGTGGTTCGTATGGTTAAGCACCGCGAACCTAAGTTGTACATGGAAAAAGCTATGGGCGAGGGTGCAACCGCGTCGTTTGAAGAGGTTTCACGCGAGAACCTGCCCTTTGAGTTCATGCTGAATGCCACTCGATTAAAGGACGGTTTTGAATTGCAGTGGTTCACCGAGCGAACCGGACTCCCCGTTAATGCAATTGCCCCGGCTTTGGACAAGGCGCAGTCCTTGGGATTGATTGAGCGCGATTTGCAAAAGGTACGCCCAACTGAACGTGGTTTTGATATGTTGAGTGATTTGCAGGCTTTGTTTCTGCCGCATGAATCGTTGAGCGCCTAGGCTTTGCTAACGGCAAAGCTGGTTAGAATCTTGTTCGCTAAGACACACACGACAAGGAAGCGTGGCAGAGTGGTCGATTGCACCGGTCTTGAAAACCGGCAACGGGCAACCGTTCGTGAGTTCGAATCTCACCGCTTCCGCCAATATCACAAGTAAAAAAACATTTAACTCTCTAATTTAGCCACGTTGACAAAGTCTGAGGTGTGGCAGACAAAGATGATGGTCATCAGTAGTTGCTGCCACCATTGATTTGAATGCCCTGGCCAGTGATATGGCTTGACAAATCAGAGGCAAGGTAAAGCATCAAATTCGCTACCTCAGCAGGATTCGCATACCGTCCATCAGGTATGGATGCCATTCGTTGATCACGCAGTTGTGCGGTAGAACCCGTCGCTTGTGAGGCTTCAATTTCGCGCAACATCTCTGTGTCGACAGGCCCAGGGCACACAGCATTGACGCGGATACCTTTGCGAGCAACTTCAAGCGCAGCAGTTTTTGTCAGTCCCATAACTGCGTGTTTGCTGGCAGTGTATGGACCCAGTTTGCGGGTAGCCAAGAAAGATCCCAGCGAAGCGGTATTGACGATAGCTCCTTTGCCTTGTTTAAGCATGACGGGCAAAACATATTTAAGTCCTAAAAATACGCCTCTTACATTGATATTCATGACTTTTTCAAAAACCTCTAAGGGGTAGTCCACCAAGGAATGGATTTCTCCTTGCCATGCTGCATTGTTCATAAAGATATCAATTCGTCCCCATTTTTGTAATGCAGTATCGACATAGTTTTGAACCTGCCCCGGATCGCTGACATCGGCTTGGACAAACAAGGCATCCCCACCGCCACTCTTTAAAAGTGATTCGGTTTCAAGTCCGGCTTCTTTGGCGATATCAATCAGCACCACTTTTGCGCCAACCTGACCTAATGCCAAAGCTACTGCGCGACCAATGCCACCCGATGCGCCTGTTACCAAGGCGACCTGATCCGAGAAATCAATTTTCATTTGATGTACCCAAAGGGAAAACCCCTAAATTCAAAATATATTTACAGGTAGATAATTCTACTAGTCAGTAAATATATCAGAGAAATGCTTTGACAACCAATTTAAGCGTCCCAATCTGGCCTTCGCTCAGCGATAGGCAGGAGACGATACGTCAAAGGTTTCCAATATGGCACCCTATGACATTAAGTGATTTGCTAGAAAAAAACGCCCAAGAATTTCCGAATAGGCCTTTTGTTATGACCAATAACCAAAATTGGACATATTCAGAGTTGTATTCATGGGTCAAGCGATTGGCCGCAGGTTTAACCAGCAGTGGTGTGAAACCTGGTGACCACGTAGCGATGTTGATGGCCAATTTCCCAGAATTTATCGCCATTAAGTTTGCTATAGCAATGGTAGGTGCCGTTGCAGTACCCATCAATTTTTTAAACAAGCGAGATGAATTGGGCTATGTGCTCAAGCAGTCAGACGCTGTTATGTTGATCACCATGGACAGGTTCAGAGACTTGCCATATTTAAAATTCTTGGATGAACTAGCACCTAATTGGGAAGTTCAAGGCGGTGGTAATGCATTTCCGTTATTGAAAAGGGTAGTTGTTTTTCATACAGGAGAGTGTGGCGAATCAGAAAATAGAAAAGGTCTGGTCAATCTTCATCAATTTGGTTCGCATGCTGAACTTCTTAATGTTGATCACCCTGGACCCTCAACACCAAGTGACATCATTTACACCTCTGGGACCACAGGTTTTCCAAAAGGAGTGATTCTGACGCATGACATGATGTTGCGAACTGCGTTTGGTAGCGCATGGGCACGTGGTTTTCAAGATGGCCGACGAATTTTATTTTCACTTCCTCTCTACCATGTGTACGGCTATGTTGAAGGTTTGCTTGCTTGTATGTTTGTGGGCGGCGCCATCATTGCCCAAACCAAATTTGATGCTGCGGACACTTTGGCTGCCATTGACACCCATCAAGCCAGCGATATCTTGCTGATTCCTGCGATGACATTGGCCTTGATTGAAGCGCAGAAAAAGCTCAACTGTCCATTGCATTCATTGCGTTCGGTTATCTCTTCGGGTGGAAGAGCCCCATCCACAATTTGGCAGCAAATCATGGACCATTTGCATCCGATCGAAATCACCACAGGCTATGGCATGACCGAAGTGACTGCATCCAGTACGGTTACTCGGCCAACGGATGGAATAGAGCGGTGGCTTAATTCCAATGGTCGCTTGCGAGAAGTCGGACCCGCAGGCGATCCAGCGCTGGGTGACCGGTTGGTGATTTACCGCGTTGTAGATCCTGATTCAGGCCTGATATTGCCAAGAGGCATGGTTGGTGAATTGCAAGCCAAGGGGCCTGGTGTGACAAGTGGCTACTACAACAAGCCAGAAGACACAGCAGCTGCTTTCACCAGCGACGGATGGTTACACACGGGTGACTTAGGGCGACTGGATGAAGACGATTACCTTAGCTTGGTGGGCAGGCTTAAGGAGTCTTACCGATGTGGTGGCGAACAAGTCATGCCTAGCGAAGCAGAGGACCTGCTAATGACACACCCATCGGTGCTGCAAGCCCATGTTGTGCCTGTGCCTGATGAGCGAATGGGCGAAATCGGTGTGGCATTTTTAGTACTGCGTATAAAGTCAACATGCCAAATATCTGAACTGCAGTTACTTTGTAATGAGCGTCTGGCAAGGTTCAAAATACCAAAGCATTTTTTAGTTATTGATGCGACAGAAATTCCTGTGACGCCGTCTGGTCGTGCTCGCAAATTTCTACTCTCCAAAATTGCTTGTGAATCCTTAGGTTTGACCTCGCATTAAAAAAATCTCTCTCACTTCAATATAAAAGGTTTTCTATGTCTAATCAAGCGAATACAGCCAACAGTCAAGGTCTGATAACCATTGACACACCTGTGGGTTTTGAGCTCGAAGGCGTTAAAAAGAAGGCAGCCATTCAACTTATGGGATCTAGATTGTGGGGACGTTTCAACCCCAATCACTGGGATCCTGTATACGCCCATCAAACCGGGCTTGCAGCACCCATTCAAACTGGCGAAATGTCTTCTGCCTACATTTCTGAAATGTGTGTGAATTATTTTGGTTCGAATTTTTTCAAAAATGCACGTTTCGTTTGTAAATATGTGGCTTCAACTTTGGCAAATGAAGTCATCACGACCTATGGTGTCGTGAAAGAAAAAACGCCCAAAGGAAATGGTTTTCGTTTCAAGGTTGAATTTTGGGCCTCTAACGAAGAAGGACAAACCAAAACTATAGGCTGGACAGAGGTTGATGTTGGCGTTTAAAGCATGAATAAAACTGAATCACAAAAATAAAGGAATACGATGTCACAAGAAATTCGCACTGACAGTTTGCGTCCTATGACCAATATTCAAATACAACAAACAAGAGAGTTTGTGAAAAGTTTGGATGAGGTGTGCCAAACCTATTGGGACATGGTGAATGTGGGTGATGTGCTGTCAAGAGAATTGCACATTACGCCCGAGTTGGTGATTCTTTATGCAGATGCAGTTGAAGACTACAACTCTTGGTATGAGGGTTGGCGCATGAACACTTGGTATATCCTTGGTGAATCGCCTTTTGGAACCGCAATCGTGCCGCCATTGATGGTGTCGCATTTTGTGTTGTCTGTTCAATTCGATCACACCAAACCTTTTGCCATTGGATCTATTCATACTTATCACGATACTGAAATTTTTGAGCCCATACCTGTTGGTGCCAAAGTTCGCATAAGTGCAAAAGCCATTGATAAATTTATCAAACGTGAGCGGCGCTATGTTCGACATGAAGTCACCGTTGAAGACGTGACATCAGGCTTGCTTTACTTGCGTGAAACCAGAGATATTTTGTCTCTTTGATGGATGTTGATGTAATCTTTAGAAACGACCATGGACTTCAGTAATTACAAAACAATTAAGTTTGAAAGACAAGGCAAAGTCCTTGAAGTGATTTTTAATCGCCCAGATAAATTAAATGCAGTTGATGAGCAAATGCATGGTGAGCTTGCCTGTTTATTTGCTGATATTTCTAATGACTCTGGATGTGAAGTTATTATTCTGACGGGTGCCGGTCGTGCTTTCTCTGCTGGATGCGATATCGATTGGATGCAAAAAATGATCGATATCCCAAATTCATTTGAAAAAACGGCCCGCGAGGCCAAACAAATTATCAATACGCTTTTGGATTGTCAAAAACCAATCATTGCCAAAATCAATGGTCATGCCACTGGCTTGGGCGCTACGATCGCCCTGTTTTGCGATGTTATTTTTGCAAGTGAGGCCGCAAAGATTGGCGACCCCCATGTCAGCGTAGGACTTGTCGCTGGAGATGGAGGGGCTGTCATTTGGCCTCAGTTAATCGGATATGCCCGTGCAAAGGAATACCTGCTAACTGGAGATTTGATATCAGCATCTGAGGCAAGTCGAATCGGACTCATCAACTATGCAGTCCCTACGACAGATCTTGACGCTAAGGTGAAGGAATTCGCCGATCGACTAGCTGCAGGCGCTACTAAATCGATTAGCTGGACAAAGGCATCTATCAATATTGGATTAAAACAACTGGTGCAGTCTGTACTGGAAACTTCTCTTGCTTACGAAGCCATGTCAAGCAGAACCGCTGATCACCAAGAAGCCGTCAATGCTTTTCGTGAGAAGCGAACAGCTCAATTTAATGTCTGAAAGTTATTGTCTGATCATTAGGCAATGACCGTGTATTGTTTAAGCCGATTAAATTTTGACTCGGGGCTATCGATGTCGCGGTGTCAGTGGTCATGCAACTAAATCTAGGGTTTTTACTAATAAAAAACCACACACTTATATATTTCAAAGCATTAGACTATCCAAAATACTGATCAGTATTTAAATTTACCAATTAGAAAGAGCAGTGATTTGCATGGATCAAGTTGATGTTTTGGTCGTTGGGGCAGGTTTTGCCGGTTTGCGGGCCCTGTACCGGTTTCGTTCTCAAGGTCATAAGGTTTTGGTGATTGAGGCCAGCGCAGATATTGGCGGCGTTTGGTACCACAACGGTTACCCAGGCGCTCGTTGCGACGTGGAAAGCTATGACTACTCTTACAGCTTCTCTGCAGAATTAGAGCAAGACTGGCGGTGGAGCGAGCGCTACGCCACACAGCCCGAAATTCTTCGCTATATCAATCACGTGGCAGATCGTTTTGACTTGCGCAAGGATATTCAGTTCAACACCCGCATGATGAATGCAACGTATGAGGAAGCGTCCGCGACATGGGTCATTGCGACCGGAGGTGGCCACTCGGTTCGCGCCAAGTACCTGATGATGTGTGTAGGGCAGTTATCGGCCACGAAGTCACCCGACTACCCAGGCCTATCAAGTTTTAAAGGCGAGGTGATTCACAGCGGTGTTTGGCCCAAACACAAAGTGGACTATGCCGGCAAACGAGTCGCCATCATTGGCACGGGTTCCTCTGGAATGCAAATGACACCCGTCATTGCAAAAGAAGCCAAGCATCTGACGGTGTTTCAACGGACTGCAAATTTCAGCATTCCTGCAGCAAATGCGCCTGTGTCTGATGAAGAAGACCGCACGGTCAAGGCGAATTACCGCGAGCGACGTGAGCGAGCTTGGAATTCAGCAACAGGCTTAGGTTTCATGCCCAATAAAACTTCCGCATTAGATGTGTCTGCTGAGGAAAGAGAAAAAGCCTATGAGGCTGCATGGAACCGATTGGGCTTTGGTTTTGCGCTGACCTATTTCGACATCTTGCTGAAAAAGGAAGCCAACGACACCGCTGCTGAATTCATACGCAAAAAAATTGCCTCTGTGGTGCAAGACCCTGTGCTGCGTGAGAAGCTCACGCCCAAGGGTCATCCCTTTGCTTCGCGCAGGCCGTCAGTCGACAGTGGCTACTTTCAAGCCTTCAACCGCGATAACGTAGAACTGGCGGATGTACGTGAATCACCCATTGTTGAGTTCACCCCTGAAGGTATTCGTACACAGGCGAAGTTACATGCCTTTGACATGATTATTTTTGCAACTGGTTTCGATGTATTCACGGGTTCATTGTTCAAGCCTGACATTATTGGGCGCCATGGCATGACGTTGAAGAAAAAATGGGCCGATGGGCCTGTAACGCACTTAGGCGTTGGTGTTTCTGACTTTCCCAATATGTTCATCGTTGTTGGCCCTGGGAGTCCGTCATTGCTGAGTAATGTGATGGTGTCTACCGAAGAGCAAATCGACTGGATGGCAGCGCTGGTGCAAAAAATGCAAATTGAGGGTTTGGTGGAAGTAGAGGTTCAAGCTGAGGCCGAAAAAATGTGGGGTCAGCACATCAATGACCGCGTGAAAGAAACGCTTTACCTCAGTACCGATTCCTATTACAACGGCGCCGAAGTCAAAGGTAAACCTCGCGTTTTTATGCCTTACTCGGGAGGTGTCCGCGGCTATCGACGTATTCTTCATCGCTGTGCTGAGGAAGGGTATTCAGGATTTACTTTCTACAAAACACCTGCGGCGCTTGAAGTCAGCGCTCTGTTTGACAAAGTCTAAGGGCAGCTCCAATGGTAAGCACCACAGAACCCCACGATATGCGTGAAGCGATTTCACACCTCAAGCGTGAGCGTATTTTGGCGGCGGCCGTCGACCTTTTCTACCGCCAAGGCTATGGCAAAACCACCTTGGAGCAAGTCGCTAATGAGTTGCAAGTTACCAAGCCTTTTATCTATGCACACTTTGCATCGAAAAATGAGTTGTTGGTGGAAATTTGCTCTCGAGCTATTCTTCTGGCCCATGAGTCTCTGAACCGTGCCATGGGGCAAGATGCATCGGCCACCGAGCGTTTGCAAACCGTGGTGCAGGACTTTCTGACCGCCGTATTGACGCATCAGCCGCACGCCATGATTTACAGCCGAGAAGAAAAAGAGTTAGAGCAAAAAGACCGTGATGCGATCAACCAACTGCGCCGTGGATTTGACCGGCGTTTGGTGGAGTTGATTGAACTGGGCGTGAAATCTGGCGAGTTCCATGCTGACGATGTGCAACTCACCGCTTTGGCGATAGGCGGTATTGTGGGTTGGGCACCTGTGTGGTTCCGTGCCAATGGGCGATTGAGTCTTGAGCAAGTCACTTCTTATTTGGCCTCCTTAGCCTTGGCGATGGTGCGTGTCAAACCCATTGCAAATTCCCATGTCAATTGATTCCTCGACACCTACTTTAACCATGGCCGTCGTTGGCGGCGGCACCATGGGCGTGGGCATTGCGTATGTGTTTGCTGTTGCAGGTTGGTCAGTGAGGGTTGTTGAACCCGATGACAAGCGAAGCATCGTGATGCGGCAAACCTTGAAGGATGCAGCTGCAGGGGGGGTGAAGCGTGGCAAGTTGACTTCGCAACAAGCGCTGGCCGCCTCCGAAGGGGTGCAAAGCGTCAGAGCTATTGACCTATTACCCATGGGTTTAGATTTGGTGATCGAGTCGGTGCCTGAGCGACTGGAATTGAAACTGAAAGTCTTGGCCGATATTGCTTTGCGCAAACCTCGCTTAATAGCCAGCAATACCAGTTCCATGTCGATTGATGAACTTGCCTCAGCCGTACCTGATGCCAGCAAGTTTTTGGGAATGCATTTCTTTAACCCTGTGTGGTCTTTGCCCATGGTGGAATTGATCCGTGGCAAAGACACCAGCGAAGACTGCTTGGCACTGGCCAAGTTGTGGGCGCAAAGCACCGGCAAGACCACCATCACAGTGCGTGATGTGCCAGGCTTTGCCACCAGTCGCTTGGATTTGATTGCCTCCTTAGAGGCCATGCGTATGTTGGAAGACGGTGTGGCAAGTGCACAGGATATAGATCACGCCATGGTGACCGCATACCGCCACCCTATGGGACCTTTGCGTTTGAGCGACATCGTCGGGCTGGATGTTCGTTTGGACATTGCTCGACAGCTTAGTCAGTCCCTTGGGCCTCGCTATTGCCCCCCGCGCCTGCTTGAAGAAATGGTGGCCAAAGGTCACTTAGGGCAAAAGTCGGGGCAAGGTTTTTTTGAGTGGCCCATCAGTCGTTGATGAACTTTTTTTTCACTACATCACTTTCATAAACACCATGTCAAATATATTTGGTTCTACTCTGGTTGATACCGCTGAACACCACCCCATGCTGCGTGACAGTGTGGGGAAATTGGTCGGTAGTTTTGGCCGTGCCTACTTTCAAGATGTTGTCAAACGAAAAACCAAGCCCACAGAGCTTTGGAACGCCATGGGAGAGGCAGGTTTTTTGGGTGTCCATATTGCAGAGGAGTATGGCGGTGGTGGCAGCGGTTTGGCCGACTACAACGTCATCGTGGAAGAAACGGCTGCACAAGGTTGCCCTATGTTGTCGCTGGTGATTGGTTCTATTTGTGCGCCCATCATTCAAGCCCATTGCAGTGAGGCTTTAAAAAATGAATGGTTGCCTGGTTTGGCGTCTGGTAAAAAACGCATGTCCTTCGCCATCACCGAACCGAATGCGGGAACCAATACCCATAAGGTCACAACGACAGCGAAAAAGCATGGCAACGGTTGGTTGCTCAACGGCACCAAATATTGGACTTCGGGGGTAGATGAAGCCGATGCCATCATGGTGGTGTGCCGCAGCGAGATGGTTGATGCACAAGGGCGGCATCAACTGTCTTTGTTCATTATTCCCGCCAATGCACCTGGCATCACCAGCACACCGATTGAAACCACTTTGCATGTACCCGAAGTTTCGTTCACCATGTTTTTTGACAATGTGGAAATGGGCCCTGAGTGTTTGGTGGGTGAAGAAGGCAAGGGCTTGCGCAATGTTTTTGCAGGCTTGAATCCTGAGCGTGTCTGTGCTGCTGCCATCAACAACGGTATTTCTCGCTTTGCAATTGAAAAAGGGGCGCAACAATCCAAAGACCGTTCGGTGTGGAGCACACCCATTGGCGCACACCAAGGCATTGCCCATCCATTGGCCAAAGCCTATATCGCGGTTCAGCAAGCACGCTTGATGACCGCACGTGCTGCGGCCTTGTCCGATGCCGGTTCGCCTGATGCGGGCGAAATCGCCAATATGGCAAAGTTTGCTGCTGCTGATGCATCCTTGGAGGCGCTTGACCAAGCGATTCAAATTCATGGTGGTAACGGACTGGCCATGGAATATGGCTTAGCCGATTTGTGGTTCATTGCACGTTTGCACAAAACCGCACCGGTTAGCCGTGAAATGATTCTCAACTTTGTGGCACAGCACAGCTTGGGCTTGCCTAAGAGCTATTGAGCCTGAACCCATGAAGACCAGCTTTGCCGATATTCTTCGACAACTAGCAACAAGCCGCGGGTCGTTGCCTGTCTTGACTTTTGAAGACCAGACTTGGTCGTTTGCGCAATTGCACGAAATGAGTTCTCGCTCGGCCAATGCCTTGAAGGCGGCGGGTGTGGGTGTGGGCGACCGAGTGGCTTTGCTAACCAAAAATTGCGCCGAATGTTTTGAGTTGATGTATGCCTGTAACAAGATTGGGGCAATATTTACTGGTTTGAATTGGCGCTTGGCTCCCGCGGAGATTCAAGCGATTGTGCAAGACGCGCAACCCAAGGTCATCATCGTCGCAGCAGGTGAAGAAGCTTTGCTGACAGACACCAGTCGCAACCTTGCTTTCATACAGCGTATTGTTGTATTGGGTGAAGACTTTGATGGCTGGCGTAATGCGGCCCCTGACAGCGACCCCGGTCATTCGGGTGCGCCAGATGAAGTGGCTTTATTACTCTATACCTCCGGCACCACTGGTTTACCCAAAGGCGTCATGCTGACCAACCAAGGCATGTCATTCACGCCGCGTTTGGCGGCAGAGTCGTGGGGCATGGATGCGGACAGCGTGAATTTGGTGGCCATGCCCATGTTTCACATAGGTGGTTGTGGTTACGGTTCAGGCACCATGACCGTGGGCGGACACACCATTTTGCTGCGCGAGGTCAACCCATCTCGCATCATTGATGTGATCGCCAAGCATAAGGTTACTCACACTTTTTTGGTGCCCACCGTGGTTCAAGCCTTGCTGGAAGTACCGAATGTCAAAGAGGCTGAACTTGGTAGCTTGGCCTTGTTGATGTATGGCGCAGCACCCATGGGGGACGTGTTGTTGCGCAGGGCGATGGATGTGTTGGGATGCCAATTTATGCAAGCCTATGGCATGACCGAAACTGCGGGCACAGTCGTGGTACTGCCACCCGCAGACCATGAACCCGAAGGCTCACGTGCATCCCTTCTCAGTTCTGTTGGTCGTGCATTGCCTTGGGTGGACTTGCGGGTGGTGGACCCTCACACCATGAGCGATATGCCCATAGGGCAGGTGGGAGAGATTTGGTTGCGTAGCGAGATGCTCATGCAAGGCTATTGGAACAAACCCCAAGAAACCGCTGAAACATTGCTTGAAGGCGGTTGGTTGCGCTCGGGCGACGCGGCTTATCTGGATGCCGATGGCTACATCTACCTCTTTGACCGTTACAAAGACCTGATCATTTCAGGGGGTGAAAATATTTACCCAGCGGAAGTTGAAAACGTTTTGAATGGACACCCCGCTGTTTTGGAGGTGGCCGTCATTGGCATACCTCACGCACGTTGGGGCGAGTCACCGCGAGCGGTGGTGGTATTGCGTCAAAGCATGCAAACCACCGAGCAAGCATTGATCAGCTACACCCGCGAGCATTTGGCGCATTACAAATGCCCCACCTCCGTGGTGTTCATCAATCAATTACCGCGCAATGCCTCGGGCAAATTGCTCAAGCGTGAACTCAGGCGTATTTACTTGGAAGAGTCGTCGACATGAGCGGCGTATCCCTTGTCAACAGCACGCCCGTGCAATTGATGCGGCGCTGGGTAGTTGACTATTTCAATAGCCATGATGCTTCGGTCGCCCATGAATTCATTGTGCCTAGCTATACCTTGGAGATTGGCGACTACACCTTTGCAGGCCGCGATGAGCAGTGGTTGCCCGCGGTGCAACAGCAAATGCAAGCATTCCCCGGCATGGGTATGACGGTGCATCAAGTGGTTTGCTCGCATGACCGCGTGGCTACCTATTTCAGCGAACACGGCACCTCTGGTGGACGTACAGCGGTTTGGTCGGGTGTGGGCATTTACCGCAGTAACGGCAACCAACTCACCGCTTGTGTGGCGCAAGAAGACTATATGACGCGGCAGCGTCAACTCAAAAGCGGGGTAACAGATCCTGTGGAGTCGCCTTCTCCCAATCCGTGGGATACCGAGGCACTAGCGCCCAACCCTGCAGCTGAAGATGCGGTGAGACAGTACTTGCTGCACCCTTGGCCAAGTAGCTTGCCTTGTTTGCGATGCGACGATGAACACATCATCGGCACCCCATTGAAGTTTGAAGTCACAGGGGTTGAATTCACTGAGCTTTTTTCTTCGGGTGAGCACGTGGCTTTTCATGTGCGACAAACAGGTCTTTACCGTGGCGGTTTTACTGGTTTGGCTGCTGACGAAAAGCCCATGCTGCTCAATACCAACGGCATTTTGCAAGTGCAAAACGGACGCGTGGTATCGGGGCGTGTGGTTAGGGACAGGTTGGGTTTGAAGGCCCGTTTACAAAAGGCTGCAACATGAGCGTTGAACCTAGTGTGCGTGTAGAGCAAGAAGGCAAGCTGCTTGTCATCACACTTTGCCGCCCCGCAGTGCGCAATGCGATTGACCGCGCCACCTCGCAAGCCTTGGCAGACGCCATGGACAGACTCGACAGCGATGACACTGTCACTGTTGGCATTTTGACGGGTGAGGGTGGGCATTTTTGTTCTGGTATGGACCTTAAAGCATTTGTCAAGGGCGAGCGCATAGAACTGCCTGGGCGTGGTTTGGGCGGCATCATTGAAACACCGCCTCAAAAGCCAGTCATTGCTGCTGTCGAAGGTTTTGCTTTGGCTGGTGGTTTTGAAATTGCGCTGGCCTGCGACCTGATCGTCGCAGCAGACAACGCGCAGTTTGGCTTGCCTGAAGTCAAGCGTGGCTTGATCGCAGGGTCAGGTGGGCTGATACGGTTACCCCAGCGCATCCCCCGACAAATCGCCATGCAATACGCTCTTACAGGTGACATGATGTCGGCCAATGAAGCCCGTCAATGGGGTTTGGTTAATCTGCTGACTTTGCCTGGAGAAGCTCTCAGTGGTGCCAAGACCTTGGCCCACAAAATTGCGGCCAACGCCCCTATGGCAGTCAGTGTCAGCAAGCAAGTGGTGAGCGATTCCTTGCATTGGCCCACTGATGAGCGTTGGCAACGGCAAAACGCCTTGCTTGAAAGCATCATCCATTCCAACGACGCAAGAGAGGGTGCCACTGCCTTCAGTGAGAAGCGTTCTCCCATTTGGACAGGGACCTGATGTACACCGCGCTTGACCCTGACGCCCAAGCACTGTTGGTTCGTGCCAAGGAGGCTGCGTATCCCCCCTTTGAGGCCTTGACACCTGCTCAATGCCGCAAAGCCTATGCTGCCAGTTGGGACATCATGCAGTCACCAGGTGGCGAGGTGGCTTCTGTGCGCGATATACAAATCGAAGCTGAGGCGACCCTGACGCTGCGGGTTTACCGAGGTGCTCAAACACAAGACACTGAAGTTTTACCTTGCATGGTGTTCCTGCATGGCGGCGGTTGGGTGATTGGCAATTTAGAAAGCCACGACCGCATGTGCCGACAACTGGCCAACACAGCGGGTATTTGCGTGGTGGCAGTGGACTACCGTTTGGCGCCAGAGCACCCTTATCCCGCCGCTTTGCAAGACGCGGCTGCTGCCTTGCAATGGGTAGTGGCCAATGCAAACGAGTTGCAGATTGACCCGCATGCAGTGGGTGTGGGTGGTGACAGTGCGGGGGGCAACTTGGCTGCTGTCTTGGCATTGATGTCGCGGGACGGCGATGTGCCAAAACTTTGTTTTCAAGCCTTGCTCTACCCAGTGACGGATTTGACTTGCCGATTTCCCTCTTATGAGCGTGTTCGAAGTGACTTGCCCTTGACCTCATCGACCATGCGGTATTTTATTGACCATTACATTCCGTTTGGCGTCGATAAAACCAATTGGCGCGTCTCGCCGCTGAATGCTTCTACATTGGCTGGCGTGGCCCCTGCCTTGGTGTTGACCGTGGCGCATGACCCCTTGTGTGATGAGGGCCGTGCCTATGCCCATCGATTGGACGAAGCGGGGGTGCGTGTGGCTGCATTGCATTTCAACGACCAGATGCATGGATTGCTCAGCCAAGGTCGGTTTATTTCCATGGCCAACACCGTTGCCCATCATGTTTTCAGCTTGGTGGGTCATGCCCTTCATCAATCCTTAAAAATACATTCACAGGAGACACCATGACAATTCAATCTAAACCACAAAAAACCTACTTAGCCCAACTGAGTTTGTTGCTTGCTGCAACTTGTATGAGTTTGACCGCTTGGTCACAAGATGCGCCGCAAGACGGCGTTTACAAAGACCGTATCGATTGGGGCGTGCTCATGGACATGAGCGGCCCAACATCCGCATCACAAGGTATCTGGGTCAATGGTTTTCGCGACTACATGCGCCGTGTCAACGAAGGTGGGGGTGTCTTTGGTCGCAAGATCAACGTCTTGGCTGAAGACAACCGTTTCAATGCAGCCACCGACAAAATTGCGTTTGAAAAATTGGTCAGTCAAACCCCTGTGATTGCCATTTCTGGCATGGGCACTTCCGTGTCGCAAGTGGCTTTGGCTCCCACCATCAAGGCGGGCAAAGTGCCGATTGTGGGCACCTACACGACCACCAAGGCGCTGTCTGAGCCGGTCACGCCCATGGTCTACAACGGTTTTTGCGGCTACAAGTCCATGGCCCAAGCAGGTGTGGGCTACCACGTCGATACGCTCAAACTCAAAGCCCCCAAAGTGGTGACTTTGGCGATTGAAACCGCTGGCGGCAAGGAATACCACGACTATGTGGCCGAAGCTGTGACCAAGTTGGGTGGTACTGCTAGCCATCTGACCGTGAAAGTCACTGCGGTGGATGTCACGCCGCAAATTTTGGAAATCATGAACCTCAAGCCCGACTTCATCACGATTTATGGCGTTTCCAATACGGCTATTTTGACCATGAAAGCCTTGGCTCAATATGGCTTGAACATCCCCACCTTTGGTATCACCTACTTGGGCGCACCGCAAATGTTTCAAAGCATGGGCGCACAGGCAGCAGCGAACTACAAGTTCATCAGTTGCTTTACCCCAGGTGGCGTTGACCAGTCGGCTGGCAACAAAGCCATGTCGGCTTATGCCGACAGCATCGGTCGTGGCGACATGAAGCAAGACATCAACTACGTAGCGGGTTGGGTAACAGGACAAATGGCGACAGAGGCCTTGACCAAGTTGGGCAAGAACCCCACACGTGCTCGTTTGATTGAATCCCTGTCCAAAGGCTTTACCGTTAACAGCCAAGGCTTGGCTGCACCCTTTACCTATTCTGTTTCCAACAACACCGGACCGGTGGTGTTCAAGTTGTTCGGCTTCGATTTTGCTGCTAACAAATTCAAGTCTTACGGTGACTTTGCTGACTACGAAAAATACACCCGCTGAACCGATTCACATAACTTAAGCGAACCCAACCATGTTTGAACAAGTTTTTTTCAGCGGCCTGGCCTTGGGCAGTATTTATGGCCTAGTAGCGTTGGGTTTTGCTGTTATTTTCAAAGCCACGGATGTCTTCAATTTTGCACAGGGCATGTTTGTGGTGTGTGGGGCTTATTTGGCAGTAACAGCCATTTCCGTTTTGCAACTGCCTTTTCCGCTGGCCATTGTGTTCATCGTCGGTGCAGCAGCCTTGTTAGGTGTCTTGATCCATATGGCGCTAATCCAACCCTTGTTGGGCAGGCCCATGTTGTCGGTCATCATGCTGACCATTGCGTTGTCGATCGCTTTACGCTCTTTGATTGAAATGATGTTTGGCCCACAGGGGCGTTCTTTAACCACGCCCATGCCCATGGGTGTGCTTATGCTGGGCAGTGTGCGTATCTCTTATTTACATCTGACAGCTGCTTTGGTCAGTTGGGCTTGCATGGCTGGGTTTGGTTTGTTTTTCCGCTTTACCTCGGTGGGTTTGCTCATGCGGGCATCTGCTGACAGCCATGAAGCAGCCGTGGTCTCTGGAGTGAATGTCAACACCATGAACCGCTTGGCTTGGGCCATTGGCAGTACCTTGGCAGCCGTAGGCGGATTGTTCTTAGGGCAATTACAAATAGCCTCAACCGAGCTTGAGGGCATTGGTTTGTTGGCGTTGCCTGCGGTGGTGATTGGTGGCATGCAAAGCATTCCTGGCGCCATTGTGGGGGGCTTGTTGGTAGGCATCATCGAGCAGATGGCCTCTACCTATATATCCCCCAAGTCCAGCGACATCATTATTTATGTTTTGTTGTTGCTCATACTCATGGTGCGTCCTTGGGGTTTGTTTGGACAGCGAGAGCTTGGACGCGTTTAAGCGACTACAGCGTATATGAACACGACAAGTACCAAACAATCCACCACCCACTTCAGCGCTTGGGTGTGGTTAATTTTTTGGGCCAGTGCACTGGCTTATTTGCCCACACTACTCACTGAACGTGCGTTGTTTGGCGTGGCTTTGTCCAACACGCAATTATTGAATTTAGGACTCACCCAAATCAACCTGATGCTGATCTCTATGCTGGGTGCACTGTCTTTGAACTACTTGACGGGTTGCGCAGGTTTGATCTCTATAGGGCATGCTGCTTTTTTTGCGACCGGCGCATTGGCGGCGGCCATTTTTGACAACCAACTCGGCTTACCTTTCCCATTGGTGTTGTTGGCTTGCGCAATGGCCGGCGCGTTGGTGGGCACTTTGGCTGGCTTGCCTTCTTTGCGGGTAAGGGGTTTGTATTTCGTACTCTCGACATTGGCAGTGCACTATGTGGTGACGTATGTGTTTTTAGAGTACCAGTTCAAGTTCTTTGATGTGGTCGGCATTCCGTATGCCGCGCCTCGCATTGCAGGTTTCGAGTTAAACACGCCATCTCGCTGGTACGCCTTCTTGTTGCCCTTGGTAGTCTTGGTCTATATGGGGTTGAAGGTCAGTTTGCAAAGCCGTGAAGGCTTGGCCATGCGGGCCATGCGTGACCATGAGTTGGCCGCCACCTCTGTGGGCGTTGACGTTCGCATCCTGCGATTGAAGGCCTTTGGTTTGAGTTCGGCCATCGCATCTGTGGCTGGTGCGTTGTTCGCCTATTACCTGACCAATGTCACCTCGGAAGCTTTTAATATCCAATTTGCCATTCAGTTCATCGCCATGATCATCATTGGCGGCATGGGTTCGTTGTCGGGTTCCTTGGTGGGTGCAGCCATTTGGTTGTTATTGCCCTCCATCATCGGTGGTCTGTCGCCTCAGTCCAGTGAGGATGGCGGCTTCATAGGCAAGCTGCTGGTGGAAAACCGCGCCCAGTTGGTGCAACTGATTTTCAGTCTGTTAGTCATCGTGTTTTTGATTTTTGCGCCAGACGGTGTCGCCGGTTTGGTGCGCAATTTGAAAAACCGACTCGCTGCGTGGAGGCAAAGTCAATGAGCTTGGTTTTAGACATTCAGGGTTTGAGTGTGGCCTACAACCGAAAAGGCTTGGCCTTGGAAGACGTCAGTATGCGTGTACCCAGGGGCGGAATTGTTGCTTTGTTGGGCGCCAATGGCGCTGGAAAAACCACGCTCATTCGAGCAGTGACGGGATTGCTGGATTTGCACCATGGTCATGTCACTGCAGGACAGGTTCGACTGTCTGGAGAAATTGTTTCGGGTTTGCCTGCACACCGTTTGGTGCGTTTGGGCATGGGGCAAGTACCGGAAGGGCGTTTGGTTTTCAAGCACCTGAGTGTTGAAGACAACTTGCGTGTGGGGGCAGCTGTGTTGCCACGTGCGCAGGTGCAAGACGGCTTGGATGCTGTCTACCATTTGTTCCCACGTTTGTTGGAGAGACGCCAGCAGGCAGCAGGTTGGATGTCAGGCGGAGAGCAACAAATGCTGGCCTTGGGCCGCGCCATGATCGCCAAGCCTAAATTGTTGTTGGTGGACGAGTTGTCGCTTGGATTGGCACCTCTTATCGTGCGCGAAATTTACAAGCAGTTGCTGGTGATTGGTGAAACCTTGGGGACCGCCATGTTGGTGGTAGAACAAAACGCTAATCTGGCTTTGTCTTTCGCACAGTCTGCTTATTTGCTCAAGCAAGGGCGGGTTGTACTGTCTGGCTCAGCTGCCGAGGTATCTGCCAATCCTTTGATGAAATCGTCCTATTTAGGTGAAGCCAAAGTAGCAGGGGAGTCTTCACTATGAAGCCTGCCATGTTGAGCATCTCCCATTTGGCCATGCGTTTTGGTGGCATCACCGCCTTGGACGACGTGTCGTTTTCCTTGAAGCAAGGTGAAATTACCTCGCTCATTGGTCCCAATGGCGCTGGCAAAACCACTTTGTTCAACTGCATCACGGGCATGTACACACCTAGTCATGGACAGGTGTTCTTCAAAGGCACAGACATTACTGGCATGGCCGCGCACCAGATCGCTCAGCAGGGCATGGCCAGAACATTTCAAAACTTGGCTTTGTTCGGTGGACTTACTGTGATTGAAAACCTCATGACGGGTGCTTATCTGCAAGGCTCAAGCGGTTTGTTACAAGGTTTTTTCACCTCTCCAAAGGCAAGACGTGAAAAACGTGAAGCCCATGCAGCAGCTTTGAAGATGCTGTCTTTTCTGGACATGCAAGCAGATGCAAATGCTTTGCCTGCAGAGCTGTCCTATGGGCGGCAAAAGCAGGTGGAGTTTGCCCGCGCCTTGATGCAAAAGTCCTCGTTGGTGTTGTTGGACGAACCCATGGCCGGCATGAGTTCTGCAGAAAAAGACAGCATGTCTGCGCTGATTCAAAAAGTGCGTCTTGACTTGGGCGTCAGTTTCCTGATCGTCGAGCATGACATTCCTGTGGTGATGGATTTGTCCGACAAAATTGTGGTGCTGGATTTCGGTCGAAAAATTGCCGAGGGTCCGCCCCAACAAATCCAAAACGACCCCGCTGTGATCGCCGCCTATTTGGGCGCTGAGCACTGATTTTTTCCCTTTCCTTTTATTCAATTCAGAACGGATATATACCCATGAGAGAAGCTGTCATCGTGTCTACCGCCCGCACAGGTATTGGCCGAGCCTTCAAAGGCTCTTTGAACCACACCAAGTCGCCCAGTCTGTTGGGTCACGTCATTGCCCAAGCTGTACTGCGTGCTGGCATTGAAGGCTCTGAAGTGGAAGACGTGGTCATGGGTACCGTGCTCACTTCAGGCACTGCTGGCATGAACTTGGCGCGAAACGCTGCTTTGGCTGCAGGTTTGCCTGTCACGGCCCCAGGTCAAACCATGGATCGCCAATGCGCTTCTGGCTTGATGGCAATTGCCACTGCGGCCAAACAAGTGATGGTCGACGGCATGGACGTGGTGGTGGCCGGTGGTCAAGAAAACATCACCGCTGAGCAAAAAGCCTATTTTGAAAGCGCCATGGCGGGAAAAGACGCAGCACTTGAAAAACGTGTTCCCCATGTGTATATGCCCATGTTGCAAACCGCTGAGTTTGTTTCTCGCAAGTACAACATCAGCCGTGAAGCACAAGACCTGTACGCATTGGAGTCGCAGCAGCGTACTGCAGCAGCACAACAAGCGGGTCGGTTTGACCAAGAGATTGTGCATTTTTCAACTCAGATGGCCGTGGCTGACAAAGCCACCGGCGTCATCAGTTACAAAGATGTGGTGCTGAATAAAGATGAGAGCAACCGTCCTGACACATTGCTAGAAGGTTTGACTTCACTCAAGCCTGTGATCGAGGGTGGTGTGGTGACTGCAGGCAACGCCAGCCAGTTGTCCGATGGCGCCAGTGCTTGCGTGGTGATGGAAGCAGGTTTGGCGCAGCGCCGTGGCTTGCAAGCCTTGGGTATTTACCGCGGCATGACAGTGGCGGGTTGTGCGCCTGAAGAAATGGGCATAGGCCCCATTTACGCAGTGCCTAAATTGCTCAAGCAGCATGGCTTAAAGATTGACGACATTGGCCTATGGGAATTGAACGAAGCCTTTGCCTGCCAAGCTATTTACTGCCGCGATCAATTGGGCATCAACCCCGATATTTACAACGTCAACGGCGGCAGTATCTCCATTGGACACCCCTATGGCATGACTGGCGCACGTTTGGTGGGCCATGCCTTGATTGAGGGCAAGCGCCGCGGTGTTAAATACGTGGTGGTCACCATGTGCGTAGGCGGCGGTATGGGTGCGGCAGGTTTGTTTGAGGTTGCTTGAATACGTCAGCGTTTGAATAAAGGGGTTTGCCATGCCACGACGTTTTGTTGATATCTCCATCTACCTTGAAAACGATGTGGTGAGCGACCCTCCTGCGTATGCGCCGCAGATCGAATACCTCACTCACCAAAATACGGTGTCACAAATCGAACCATTTTTCCCTGGTTTGAAAAAAGAAGACCTGCCCGACGGCGAAGGCTGGGCCGTGGAGTTCGTCAAACTGTGTACCCACAACGGCACGCATTTGGATGCACCCTACCATTACCACTCGACCATGGACAAGGCCAGTGGTCAAGCCAAGCCTGCCATCACCATCGACGAGGTACCGCTGGAGTGGTGTTTCCAGCCGGGGGTCAAGCTCGACTTTCGTCATCTGCCCAATGGCCATGTGGTGACGGCCAAGGAAGTAGAAGCTGAACTTCAACGCATACAGCACACACTCAGCCCATTGGAAATTGTGGTGGTCAACACCGCAGCAGGCAAGCGTTATGGCCAAGCCGACTATGTGGCGACTGGTTGCGGCATGGGCTACGAGGCCACCATGTATTTGCTCGAGCGAGGAGTGCGTCTCACCGGCACCGACGCGTGGAGTTGGGATGCGCCGTTTGTGCACACTGCGCAAAAATATGCCGAGACGGGCAACGCCGCTTTGATATGGGAAGGTCACAAGGCGGGGCGCGATATTGGCTATTGCCACTTAGAAAAGCTGCACAACTTGGAAGCTTTGCCGCCAAGTGGTTTTTACATCAGCTGCTTTCCCCACAAGATACGTGGTGCTTCAGCGGGATGGACCCGTGCGGTGGCAATATTTGATGAACTAAGATAGGCGCTTAGATTTCGGAGCAGTAGATGGAATTTCACGAGCCAGATTGGTGTCAGGTGCTGGGTCGCTTGGAAAAAAGACTTTTTCACATCATGGCCTGGGGCATGTTTGTGGCTTGGTGCATTTACCTTTGGCGAGAAGGCTGGATTGACCAATGGTCAGTTTTCCCATTACCTGAAGTTTGGCAAGATGAAAACACGTGGGCTTTAGGTTTGCAAGCTGCAGGAATGGCTGTCAGCTATCTCTTAAGCTATTTGGGTGTTTTGTTACTTTTTTTAGGCTTGCCGCGCTCCAAAGACCGTACCGATTGGTTGCTGTTCCAAACAGCCGCGCGTGAAGACATCTTGGCTCGGCGCAAAGCGGTACTGCAAGCCCAAAGAGATTTAGAGGTCTTGGAGGAGGTGACGCTCACCGAAATTTCTTCAGCCCAAAACGTTGGTAAAACTTAACGTTCTTCGAGCTTTCCATCGGAGTGCAGGGCAAAACGCCCCTTGTCGTGGGCATGTACGGGGTCGGGTGTCTGCCAAGGCCAGCCGCCAAATTGTGTACGGCGGTAGTCCTCAAACGCTTGCTCTATTTCATTCCGGGTGTTCATCACAAAAGGGCCGTGCTGCGCCACCGGTTCATTAAGAGGGCGGCCTTGCAGCATCAGCAGTTCGCTGGGGCTGTTGCCATTGATAATTTCAATTTCCTCTTGCGCTCTAACCTCAACCGCTGATTTCACATCAATGAGCTGCCCCTGCATGTGCAAGCCCTCACCTTGAAACACATACCACTGGCGACGGGTTCCCACCTGCGCAGTCGGTGGTGTCCAGCGCGCACCTGCAGCCATGCGAACCGTGAAGATGGCCACATCCGCGCTGGGCTGACTGGCCCAAGAATCGGGGGGCGGGGGTAAGCCCTTGGCGTCTTGCAAGCTGCCTGCGACCACACGGATGTCGGTAGCCAAGCCTTGGGTGTCAAGGTGTCGCACATCTTGAATTTGTTCACTCCACAGCATGGTGAAGTGCGGTTTAACCATTTTGTGGCTGGCAGGCAGGTTGAGCCAAATTTGAAACAACTCGGCAGTATTGGCTTGGTCGGTATGGCGTAAGGGAAACATTTCGCAATGCACGATGCCTTGGCCTGCAGTGAGCCATTGCACGTCGCCTGGGCCAAAGCGGGCGGTGGCGCCCAGCGAATCGGAGTGATCGATATGTCCTTGGCGCACGATGGTGACTGTTTCGAAGCCGCGGTGAGGGTGTGCGGGAAAACCTGGAATGGTCATGCCGTGGTACATGCTCCAGCCATCTTTGCCTGCAAAGTCTTGGCCTAGATTGCGCCCAGACAAAGAGGCTTGTGGCCCCATGGCAGCATTACCTTTGGGATAGTGGTCTAGGTGGTGAACGCAAAACAAAAAAGGGTCTATGGTTTGCCAAGGAAAGCCCAAAGGCTGTATGCGAAGAATGGGGGAGGTGCTCATGGTTTGCAAAGTTGGGTCATGAGTTGCTCGAACACGCTGCCAGGTGGGGGATGAATCAACTGCGTGCCAGGGTAGGTGTTGCGCAGTATGGAGCCGCCAGCCATGTGGTCGTTGAAGACAACGATATTGATGTCTCGCATACGCTGTTGCGCACAATCGAACTCGTGCATGGTCTTGACCGACAACACACCAAAGGCACCCACGGGGGCATGGTGGTCAAACAAGGTCCAAGCGCGGACCATGGGGCTGGTTTGCACCAACTGGCTTTCAAGATACCAATCGCCATCGTTGGCTTTGGAGAGGCTTTGCCATTCAGCCTGCGCTAGGCCGCACAGACAACACAGGAGGAGCATCGACAGGTGTTTTTTCATGATTGCGCTTTCACCCATTGCAGGGATTGGTTCCACAGTTGTTCAGCCAATTGTGCATCTTGTGCAACGCGAGATGGGGTTTTGACGCGGCATTTATCGTAGTACAAGCCGCTTTCACTCGCCGATGCTTGAAAGGCGCAGTAGAGCGTGGTTTGCGCCCCTTCTTCGGGTGTGAGCAGTCCACGCAGGCGTAACAAGGGCCTGAAAAAACCAGGCACTTCACGCCACACCTCGGTATCAACCACGCCGGGGTGCAAGGAATACGTCGACACCCCAGAACCTTCCAAGACCTTGGCCAAATGGGCGCTGAACAAAATATTGGCCAGCTTGGACACACCGTATTCGCGGGTACCAGTGAGGCTGCGCGTGGGTTGTTGCAGGGCAGGCCAATCCAAGCCTTGGTAAGCCATCAAGTGGGCGCGACTGGCCACCGTCACCACCCTTGCTGGCGCAGAGGCTTTAAGGGTATCGAGCAACAAATGGGTCAGCAAAAAATGCCCTAGGTGATTCACGCCAAAAGCCATCTCGAAGCCTTGGCGGGTTTGCCCCTTGTCACCTGCCAAACCCGCGTTGTTGATCAGCAAGTGCAAAGGCAGTTGACGCGACAAAAACAGTGCTGCACATTCGCGCACCGAGTTCAAGTCGTCAAGTTGCAGTGGCAGGTAAAAAGCTTTGTGGGTGGTTTGGGTGGTGGCATGAATTTCGTCGATCACGGCTTGTGTGCGCTGTGCTGAGCGACCCGCCAAAAAAACGGTGAAGCCCGCTTGCGCCAAGCGCAAAGCAGTGACTCGACCTATACCGATATTGGCACCGGTGATGAGGGCGACGCGTTCTTTGTGTGAAGCGAAAGGGCTGGGGTTCATGGGGCGGTGTCGTCAAGCAAACCGTGGCGCATGGCTAGCAAGGTCATTTCGGATTGGTTGCTAAGTTGAAGTTTTTGTTTGACCTTGTACAAGTGAGTGCCAACCGTTGAAGCAGACAAGCCCAAAGCTTGGGAAATGTCCAGTACCGAGCGCCCTTTGGCCAGCAATATAAAGACTTCGAATTCACGCGGGGAGAGTTTATCGATGTCTTGCGTATCGCTGTCGTTGCGCTGGTTCGCCATGCGCAGCGCAATGATGGGGTCGATAAAGCGCTGGTTACGTGCCACCATGCGCAAGGCGTCAATCAAGACCTCGGGGGCTGTTCGTTTGGATAAATAGCCCAAAGCACCCGCCTGCAAAGCACGTTTAGCGTAGCTGCTGTCCTCATGCGCCGACAGGGCCAAGACGCGAACCTGCGGGTCAAGCGCAAACAAGCGTTTGGTTGCTTCAATGCCGCCCATGCCCGCCATGGCGATGTCCATCACGACCACCTCGGGTCGGTGCAGGGTGTAAAGCGCCAAGGCCTCCTCACCGCTATTGGCCTCTGCCACCACTTCCACATCGTCCCAAGTCTGTAACAGGACTTTGAATCCGCTGCGCACCACAGCGTGGTCGTCTACCAAAAGAAGTGTCAATTTAGCCATGTGACAGATTGTGGCCCAGCGGCAGCACCGCCCACACCCGTACGCCAGAGGGGTGCAAAGATTCAAAGCGAAAAGTCCCGCCCAGGCCTTGGGCTCGCTCGCGCATACCAATGACGCCGAATTGGCCGGAGTCTGCCCAGTCGGGGGTGGCCCCTATGCCGTTATCGCTGACATCGATGTGCAGTTGTTGGTCAATCACAGACAGCAAGATGGTGATCTGGCTGGCCTTGGCATGGCGCAAAGCGTTGTTCAGTGACTCTTGCACGATGCGGTAAGTGGCTGTGGCCAAACTGGGTTCAATATCTTCCAGTGGCGTGTGCAACTGTAAATGGATGCGCGTGTCGGTATGTCGGCTACGCGCATCTTCCACCAAATCTTGCAATGCATCTTGCAGCCCAAAGCGGTCCAGCGCAAGTGGGCGCAGCTGGCTGACGAGTTGGTGTACTTCTTCGTATATCGCGTCGGCACTTTCAATCACCATGCGAGCAGCGTTTTCGGTATGGGCGTCGACTCCTTTGGCACGCAATGCCATGGCTTGCCCCAAGCTTTTGATGGCTGTGACTTGCTGGCCAAGTTCATCGTGCAGTTCTCGTGCGATTTGGCCGCGCACTTCTTCAATGCGGGTTTGGATGACTTGGGTGAGTTCGCGGTTTTGCGCCAGCGCTAAGGTGGCTTCACGCGCTTGGGTTTGTGCTGCAATGCCTTCTTGTACCGATTGCGCCATCGCATTGAAGGCTTCTCCCATGACCTTAGCCTCTTTGCCGTGCATGGCGGGCAGTCGGGTGCCGTAACTGCCACTCTCCATGGCTTGCAGACCTTGTAAAACCTTTTGCAGGGGTTGCATAGCCCGACCGACCAACACAAACACCAGTGCATTACCCAACAAAAAACCTGCAATCACTGTCAGCACCATGGGCTTGAAGTCATCCCAGCCATCCAAAATAGCTCTAGAAGGGTCGGCTCGCAACAACAACAGGCCATCGGAGACAGGTATTTCGCGGGTATGTACCGAGGGCGAAACAATCCGTGAATACCATTCGGGCGCATCGCGTCCGGCTTTGTAAACAGGTGGAGGCGAATGGTAGACCACATCATCTTGTGCGTTGCGAAGTTCAATTTCGTTGGCACGTATACGGCCGACTGTGGCGAGAAATTGCGCCATATCCTCTAAAGAACTGTTGCGTGAAACGGCTTGCAAGCGCGACAGCAGTTGGGTGGCAACGATGCTGGCGCCCTCCATCTCCTCACGAACACTTTGACGGGTGTTGTCGAGTTGCAGGTAAATCAGCAAGGATGCAAACGTGGCCAGAAGCACGCCCATGATCAGGTTGATTTGCAGGCGCAGTCCCATGGGGATGATCAGTCGATGGCCGTGCCCATCATCCACAGCTGGGTTGAGCGTGCGCCGCTGCGGCAAAACGCCAGTACGGGGCTAGGAGCAGACTTGACCAAATCGGCCATCTGTACGACTTGCTCGGGGGTGATGCTGCCGCTGATGACAGGTAAGTAGTGGTAGGTAAGGCCAGCCGATTCGGCAGCCGCTTGCATTTGTGCAGAGGTGGGCTGATCGGGGCCGCCCTCCATATCAGGGCGGTTGTTGATGACGGTACGAAAACCATGGTTGGCAATCGCCACCATGTGCTCAGGAGCGAGTTGGGGGGCGGTGGAAAAATCGGCGTTGTGTTGGGTGACTTGCATGAAAGATTCCTGTGATTGTCAATGATGACCATCGCTTTTGGCGGGAGCAGCGGCAGGAGCTTCTTTGCTTTCCTTGCCCTTGTGGCCTTTGGCACCTTTGCCAGCATTGTGACCGCACAGCATACCCAAGACTTTTTCAGCCACGGTGTCTCCCGAGACGGGTTTCCAAGGCGTCGACACCGCACTGGTGAACAATGTTTTGCCTTCGCCCATGGCTTCGGACTTGGAAGAAAAAGCCAGTGTGCGTCGGCGTTGATCGTGGCAGTCGTATTCCATCAAGGCCAAGCGCGACATGGCGCCGGTCTTGGCGCGTTCGCGCAGATCGATCAAGTGCCATGCTTGCGGGTAAACGCTGCTGGCACGTACTTTATCGGGGTCTATATAGACCACCGCAAGGTAGTTTTCATCAACGGCTTCCCATTCGGCCAAGGCCAACCATGGCTGAAGGGCTAACCACAGCAAAAGCATCCATTTCATACAACGCATCGGACATCCTTTGGGCATTTCAAGCAAATTACTTGACTGATTTTGCCACTGAAGCCAAAAAGCGCTAAAGCAGCGGTTCGCTCAAGCCGCCACTTCTCACCACAGCTTGGGTGACAGCGTTCATCAGCAAGGGTGGGGCAGGTGCCCAAACGCACAAGCCTTGGCGGGCACGTGTGATGCCGGTGTAGACCAGTTCACGTGTGAGCAACAGCGTGTCAGTGTCGGGTAGTATGAGCAGCACTTGCTCAAACTCGGAACCTTGGGATTGGTGTACCGTCATGGCAAACACGGTATCGATGGCCTCGAGACGGCTGGGTACCAACCATCGCACCCCCCCTAGACCGTCGGGAAACGCCACCCGCAAACGGATGTCACCGTTGACCAGCACCGGCAAACACATGCCCAAGTCCCCGTTCATCAAGCCGATTGCATAGTCGTTGCGTCGCGCCATCACTGGGCGACCGATAAACCAGTCTGTGTTGGTAAAACCCATGGCTTGCTGCAACTGTTGGTTGAAGTGTTTCACCCCCCAAGGTCCTTCGCGCAAGCCACACAGCACGCCAATGCGGCCAAAGTTTTGCAACAAAGCCAAGGCCTGAACATCGTCACAAGCTTGCCCCTGCTGGTGAGGTTGGAGCAATTGGCGCCAAGGCGTCCAAGCCAAAGCAAGGGCTTGCAAGATATCTGGGCTGTTGCTGTTTGCGCTGTTGAGTTTGGTGACAGCAGTCGACTCAGACCAACAGGCCTCAGGCGCTGTTTGCCAAAGGGCTTGCAAAGCCGCGCTGTTACCTGCGTTGCAAGCTTTGGCCCATGCACCAATGCCAAGGTCTGGGTCAAAGCGATGGCTGTGGGTCAGCACCATGGTGTGCGCCTGTAACCAAGGCGCTTGGCAGAGTTGTGACATGACGGCACCGGCCTCGACCGACGCAAGTTGGTCTTTGTCGCCTAAGAGCACCAAACGCGATTGGGCTGGCACGGCTTTGAGCAAGCGGGCCATCAACTCCAAATCGATCATTGAGGCCTCATCGACCACGATGACGTCGGCTTGTAAAACGGGAGCAGTGTCTTGGCTTGTGTAAAGCAGTTTGTGCAAGGTATGAGCGGTTGTGGGCAAGCAAGCCGCATCGCTGTCGCTGAGCGTGGCACGGGCTTGCGCCATGGCCTGACCTAAACGCGCAGCAGCCTTGCCAGTAGGCGCGGCCAGCAGGGTGCGTAAAGGGCTTGTGGCACCAGACTGCAACAAACGCAGCAGTTTGACCACCGTAGTGGTTTTGCCCGTGCCAGGCCCGCCGGTGATGAGGGTGAGAGCGCTTTGCACGGCATGGGTGCAAGCCAAGCGTTGCCCGTCGTTGGAGTCTGTGCCAAACAGATGGTCGAGTTGCTGCGTCAAATCGGCTGGAGCCACACGGTTTTGCTGCAGGGCCACAAGCCTTTTGCGAATGTCTTGCTCAGCCGCCCAAGCGCGGCGTAAATACAAGCGCTTGTCTTCCACAACCAAAGGCGAGTGTTCGCCTTGCGTCCATGGGATATTGGACAAGCCAAGCGCCAGATTGACGGGTAAGGCAGCCAAGGCTTGAGGTGACCAATCGAGTAAAAAACCTGCGTTGTCAGGCCAAGCATTCAGATCAAGGCAGGCGTGGCCGCGTCCCCATTGGTGACTCGCCAACGCTGCCAACCACAAGTGACGCTCGTCGCTGCTGGCTTGCAGGTTTTGCAAAAGCTGCACTAAAGCGATGTCCAAATCGCTCAAGGGTGTCAGGCTGGTGCCGCGCCAACCGCTGGCAAGCAGGTTTGCAATCTTCATGGCAAAGCCTCGGCAAAGCGTTGGTCTAGCAGGTCAATCAAGGTCCACGCAGGGCGCAGGGCATGCACACCAGCGTTGGGCGAGTTGACGCCGCGCAAAAACAGGTAGGCTGCTCCGCCCATGTGTTGCTCATAGCGGTAATGGGGTAAGCGAGATTTGAGCAAGCGATGCAAGGCCAAGGTGTACAACACATACTGCACCTCGTAACGTTTAGCCAAAATGGCTGTACTTAAATGCGATGCTTGGTAGTCTGTAAGGAGATTGGATTTGTAGTCCAGCACCCAATAGCGGCCATCGTGTTGCAGCACCAAATCCATGAAGCCGCTGAGCATGCCTTGCAAGACATTGTTTTGCAGGGCAGGGCGCTCAAGGCCAGGCAAGATATATCGCTGAATATGTGCATCAAGCTCGTTGCTGCTGAGTTGACCCACAGGCAGGCTGAATTCCATTTCTGCCCATAAGGCGTTGGCAGAGACTGTTTGTAAGACCAAGGCAGAGCCAAGGGACTGCCCAGGCGCATCGGCAGCCTGCAGTGGCAGCGGTGTGGACACGATGGTTTTCAACCAAGGTTGCAGCAGGACTTGCGCGTCGCTTGGCAGTTGCAACCAGTCTGCTTTGCGTTGCAGCAGTTGTTGCCAGACCAAGTCTTGCCCGTTTGAACCTGCGTGAGCGAGCGGCCAAGCTTGTTCAGCTTGGTACTGCAATAAATCGTGTAGCAAGGTGCCATAGCGCGCACCAGCTGGAAAGTTTTGCCAAGCCAAGCTTGCCGAGCTTTCAGAGGTCTCAGTGTCTTGCGTTGAGTCGACTGTTGCATCGTTAAGACTGTCTGTATAGGCTTCTTCTCGCAGGGTGCCAGCCTCTAAGCCCCTTGTGAGGCTGCTGAAACTCGCGGTCCACCAAAGCTTGTGGCTTGTGCGCTTGGGTACACGCGCAGTTTGTGTAGTCGTATTTGCGTTCAACCCTTGGTAGGTATGGTGGTGCGGTTTGGGCATTTCGTGGATGGCGATGTCTTCACACTCTCCCCACGCAGCCTGCAAGCGTGTTGTCAAATCGTCTCGTGACTGGCGTTGCAGCAAGCGCGACACAGCGCTGAGCTTGAGCTCTTTGCCTTTGCCACCCATGACAGCGTCGCGTGTTGGGGCGAGCCCTAGCCAAAGGCCACGCTGGGCGCGGGTGAGGGCAACATAGAGCAAACGCATGTCTTCATCCACCGTGGATTCGGTAAGTTCTGGCGCCTCCTCATCGTCGTCGCTTGGTTTGGAGGAGCCCTTTTCTTTGGCGGAAAAGCTGCCCAAAAACGGCACAAACACCAGTGGGTATTCCAAACCTTTGCTCTTATGGATGGTGATGATTTGTACGCATTGAGCGTCGGTTTCCAAGCGCATTTTTTGGGCTTCAGGGCGGTCGTTGTGCTGCCCCAAGTTGTCGCCGAGGTGTTGAAGCAAAGCCTGCGGCCCTTGCACATGTTGGCTGGCGTTTTGCAGCAATTCGCCCAGGTGCAGCAGATTGGTCAAGCGGCGCTCACCTTGGGGCAGAGCCAGCAAGCGAGACGCAATACCCTGCTCGTGCATCCAGCTGTAAAGCATGGGCAAGACGCCTTGCTTGTGCCACTGCTGTAACCAGCGTTGGCAAGATTCAGCCAAGCTATCGGCATGGGCTTCGTCATGCAAAAACGCAGGCAACTGAGAGAGCGAAAACCCCCATAGGCGAGAGGCCAAGGCACTGCGCATCCAACTGCTTTGCCTTGGGGTTGCAATGGCGCGTAACACCCGCCATAAGTCGAGCGCCTCCTCGCTTTGGTAGACATGGGCGTGGTCAGACAAAAATACACTTGCCAAATTTCGTTGGCGCAACGCTGCTTGCATGGCTTTGGCATGGCTGTGGCTGCGCACCAGAACCGCCATGTCGCCTGGCTTGACATCGGCGTGCTGCCCAAGCACGTCCACCATGGTGGACGCAAAACCTTCGGCCATGTGTTGCAGATGTTGGGGGGAGGGCCAATAGCTTTGTTCGCCGCCCTCGGGAACAGGCAGGTACAACACATTCAAAGGATGCAAAGCCTGACCCTTGGGGTCGGTCAGAGGTTTTTCTTTGCTTTGGCTGTTGACCGCCACATAGTCAATTTGACCCAACGATGTGGCAAACACATCGGGTACTTGGCTAAACACATGGTTGAGGGCGTGCACCAAGGTTGGCGTGGAGCGAAAGTTGCTTTGCAAGCTGTGCACAGCGTTGGCATCAATTGCCAGCGCCTGATCGCGAGCTTGGAGGTAGGTTTGCAGGTCGGCGCCTCGAAAGCTGTAAATCGCTTGCTTGGGGTCACCAATCATCACCAAAGCGTTGAGTTGGGGGTCTACCAGGGCTGTGTCGTAAATGCGGTTCAGGCTTTGGTATTGCCATGGATCGGTGTCTTGAAATTCATCGATCATGGCCACGGTGTATTGCTTTCGTATGGCAGAGGCCATTTCGCCTTGGTCAGTATGCAAAGCGGTGTGCAGTCGCTGCAACAGATCTTGAAAGTCGAAGGCCGATTGCTGCAATTTGGCTTCGCGGTAGGCTTGCCTGACTTCAAAGGCGGCATGCTCGACGAGCCTGTCTTTGCAAGCGGGTTCTTGTCGCCACAGTTCAAGTAAGGCGTCGATGAAACCAAACACAGGAAAGTCTTGAGCCGCTGCCCAGCCTTTGTCTTGTAGCTCTTTCAAACCAAAACGCTGGAAAGTCTCTGGCTTGATTTGTTGGGCGTTTTCAGCCCAGACTTTAAGTGCCATCACCCACTTCACAAAGTTGAGGGTAGTGATGCCTCTGCCTCGAATCAATCTATCCGCTTGCGCCGTCAACAAAGCATCTGCCACGCTGGGTTGCCAAGACTGTCTGGCTTGGTCTTCGAGTAATTTGCATTGGTTTTGCCAATCCAGAAAAGGTGCAAGCACAGTTTGCGCATCGCCAGAAGGTGTCGCTCGCTCAGGTTGTGGCTTAAGGTCTTGAACCTGCCAAATGGCTTGGATATCTACTAACAGTTTTTGCGGATCGCCTTGCCACGCCTCATGCAAAACCACTTGAGCTGCCAATGGCAAGGGGTAGTAGCAGCGCCGCCAGTAATCGTTGACCAAGTCGTGCAGCAACTCGTTGGGGTTGTCTAGGTGGGTTTGCTCGAACAAGTCGCGGCTTTGTAAAGCAAAACTGCCCAGCATGCGCCGACTCCAAGCATGAATGGTGAAGATCGCCGCATCGTCCATGTTTTGTGCTGCAGCATGCAGCAGCGACGCAGCATGCGCCCATTGCGCAGGGGACAGGTCATTGCACAAGTCGTGCAAAAAAGGGTCGCCTTGTGGGGTGCGGTTTGCCAGAAGATCATCCAAAAACAGGGCAGCCTCTTGCAATCTTTGCCGGATACGCTCACGCAACTCGGCAGTGGCTGCTTCGGTGAAGGTCATCACCAAAATTTGCGAAGGCTTCAAAGGCGTGGCTTGGCGTCGCCCATGGCCAATCACCAAACGCAAGTACAGTGCCGCCAAGGTCCAGGTCTTACCCGTGCCTGCGCTGGCTTCAATGACTTGCCGCCCATGCAAGGGTATGGTCAATACGTTGAGTCGACTCATGGCTGCGACTCCTCGAAGGTCTGTGCAGCATGAACTGACTCCACGCTGCTGGCTTGCAGCAGGGGGAGGTAGATACGCTCAGCCCATGGTTGCATGTCTGGCCATACATCGTCAAAGCGTTCGAAGGCTCGCCGCAGATAAGGCGACTTTTGCAATTCGCCCATACTGAACCCGCCTTCGAAGCTTGTGCGTGCCGCCGCCAGCGCTTGCTGAGCGGTTTTGGTGGGGCTGTTGTTGTCTGGCGCATACGCTTGGGTGACCAACCAAGCACACGCAGTTTCACAAGCCAGTGGCAAGGCTTTCGTCCAAGCAGCTATATAGACCTCAGCGAGGTCGCGCAACAAGGCTTGTGCCTGTTCTTGTGGCAGAGGTAATAACCTGAGCACACCGTCGCTGCCACACAGCAAGCTGGTCGTGCTGTGGCCGGCGGCGTTGGCACTCAAGTGGTCAACCCAAGTGTCGGTAAGAGTGTGCAGGCGCGGTTTTTTCTTGTTCATCACATTGCCCGCCCGCAAGACGATATGCAACACGCTGTCGTCTGCCCGTTTAAGCCAGCGGTTGGGTTTATCGCCCCACAACAGTTGCAGGGTCAAGCCATCGGCATACAAGGTGAGACTTTGCACCCCATGCGCAGTGTCTGTGTCGTCAAGCCAAGGAGTAAGGCTCTTCAACATGGCTTCTCGCACTTGCAGCATCTGCGTTTGCTGCAAATGACCTGACTCACCCAGTGCCAATTCCCCCTGCATCCGCCACTTCTTTAAAGTGTTGTTTGGTGTATCGCTGTGCAAGAGTTCTTGTTGCAGATGAAAGCTAGTGAGGGCATCGAGTGCGAAAGGTTCGTCTGCGGGGTCAGCCGTGGCTGGCTGGTCTAGGCGAGCGTGCAGGTGGTGCAGGAAATAAACCTCTTGCGGGCGACGCAACAATAACTTGAGTGCCTTGTTGTCCAATTCCTTGGGAAGCTGGGCGCTAGATGCAGTTGAAATAGGTGAGAGGGGTGAGGCAGGGGTTTGGCCTGGCGCCAACCTCGCGCTTGACCAGTCGTTGGCGTAGGTAAAAAAGTCTGAATCGGCATCAAAGTATTGCGTGGAAAACGGCTGAAGTGGTTGCAGGCGGGCTTGAAAAACAGGCTGGGTCTGTTGGGGCAGACGGTGGCATTTTTCCAGATGGTCCATCAGTTGACCTACCAACACCGAGGGGGGTAATTTGGCATGGTCGCTGGCGCGACGCCCCTGCCACGACACATACAAACGCTGTCGAGCCGACAGCACAGCTTCTAAGAATAAATAGCGATCATCTTCACGTCTGGCACGGTCCCCAGCGCGCCCCAAATTGGGCTGACTCATCAAGTCAAAGTCGCGCGGGGCAGGTGCACGCGGGTAAGCGCCATCGTTCATTCCTAAGAGACACACCACTTTGAAAGGAATGGCACGCATGGGCATGAGGGTGGCAAATTGCACACCGCCCCCCATAAAGCGACGTTGCAAGCCCGTAGCGTCCATTTGAGCTAACCAATGCGTACGCACCACTGACAAAGCCATTGGCGAATCAAAACCTGCCAACTGGCAGTCGCTGAGCCAGTCTTCTAAAGGAGCCAGTAAGCGGTCTAGCAAGCGTTGGGTAGCGTCGTCTGTGGCTTTGAAAAAGCGCTGTACCAAGGCCTGTAACAACTGTACCCATTCGCTGGGCGTGTGCATTTGCGAGAGTTGCTGCAAGCTTTGGTTCATGGCTTGAAGCCAGCGCAGCAAACCAGCCACAATTGCTACGTCCAGCCCATCGATGCCTGCTTGCCCTATGCGATCTTGCCACTGAGAGGGTGTATCACTTTGCCCGCCTTGCGCATAGCCCAAGAGCAGGCGTTGCAAACCAAAAGACCAGGTGTTTTGGTTGGCGTCAGGCAAATCGCTGGACATACCCCATGTTTGTCGGTGCTCGTCATCTAAGCCCCAGCGAACACCAGCGTGTGATAGCCATTCATGCAAGGTGGCGACATCGCCTGAGCTCAAGTCAAAGCGCTCGCGCATTGCCTCAACTTGGAACAAGCTTAGCCAGTCGTTCAGGTTAAAACGCAGTTGAGGTAGTTGCAGCAAGGTTTGCAGGGCTTGTACCAAGGGGTCAGCATGGGAGGTGGTGTCTGCCACCGCATAAGGAAGATGGCGTGATGCACCTTGACCCTCAGCAAGCAGGGGTTTGAATCGACCAAACACCGCATGAATATGTGGCGCAAAGGAGGCCATGTCAGGGACCATGACCATGATGTCGCAGGGGTGTAAATGGGTGTCTTCATCCAGCCAAGACAAGATACGGTCGTGCAGCACCTCGACTTCACGCTGCGCAGAATGTGCTTGTACAAAGCGGATGCTGTCGTCTGCAGAGGCTAGTGGAATGGGTTCGGTTGGTGGCTCTGCCATATGCAGCACGGCCGACTGCAAGCGTTGTAATGCGTTTGGGGCTTGGCCCGCCTCATCGGCTTCATTCAATGGGTCAATGAAGACATTCACCCGCTGCAGGGGCACACCCAGTTCATCCTTGGTTTGGAAATCGTCAACCGCCTGAATATAGTCACGCCCATGTTTACCCCAGGAAGCGAGCAGCGGGTGGCCAACAGGCACCAAGCTTTCGGTGAGGTGCCCCCAATGCTCTTGACTGGGGTTGTGCACAAACATCAACACAGGGATAAAGCGCGCCAAGGCCGCCAAGGCTTCCAAGGTGTGCATGGGCAAAGCGGTGATACCAAACACCATTAAGCGGGGTGGCAAACCTGGGATGGTTTTGTTCTCAGGCCACGCCGCCAGCGCCTGCAAAAAAGCGAGGTGCACATCGCAGCGCGATACAAATGCGCGGTGCGCTGGGGGCAAACCTGCTTGCACATCGGCCAGCAAGTCGCGCCACATCGCCGCTTGCCAAGCTTGGGTCGTTGGTATAGGACGCTTGGCGTCTAAAACATCATGGCCTTTGGCCCACTGCTGCAACCAGTCGACGCGGTAGTTTTGGTAGCCGTCAAGTACATCGGCTAACTGCTGCGCCAAGCCAAAGGCACGGGTGCTTTGTGTGTCTTCTCCCAAGTAATGGGCAAGGGGTGCAAAGCGTGGGTCATGCAGCCAATGGCCAAGCCGACGCATGATGCGCCACACCAAGGGCGCTTTGTCCAAGGGCATGCGGGCGGGCAGACGCTCTGCACCCAACACGGTACGGTAGATTTGCCACAACTGCGCAGAGGGCAAAGCCAAGCGGGTGGCCGCGCAAATGCCAAAAGCTGAAGCGTCCGCCAAGGCCAGTGTCAACCAATGTTTCATGCCATTGCTTTGCACCAAAATGGTTTCGCTCTCAAAGGGTGAAAGCGGGCGATCTTTCACATACTCCACCAGAAGATCGCGCAGACCTTCCATGCGGTTACTGTGAAAAACCATGAAACCTGAGGATGTAGGCGAGGTCATGTGTGGGTTGAGGTGGGCACACATGAGAGCTTAAGTCAGGACCAGGCTCAAGGTGTGAGCTTAGGGGTATTTTTATCAATGACCAAGCCTTGGCCATCAACAGTCAAACCCTGCGCTGACAGTCTTTGCGCGGTCAGGCGCCCCATGCCTGAGATGCGGCGCATCAGGTCCGACCAATCGCTAAAGGGGCGAATGTCTCGCTCGCTCAGGACGCGCCGCGTAAACGCTGGCCCCAAGCCACGCAAGCCATCGAGCTCGGCCTCGGTGGCGAGGTTGACCTCTAGCGCTGATGCGGGGGCAAGCAAGCCTAGCAGTAAAAGTAAAGCAGTTTTGCCCATACGGTGTCGCTTGCAAAAACACCTATTAAAGCAGCGTGAAGTCTTTAAGTGAGGAAGTAACGCCTAGAAAAAAACCAAGCAAGGCTTTATGCGTTATGCGCTAACCAGTGCATATAGCGCATGACGCCAGTTTGTACATCGGCAAATACATGGTCGCAGCCGCTGGCGCGAAGTGCGCTCAAGTCGGCTTGGGTGAAGCACTGGTACTTGCCGCGCAGCGCATCGGGGAAGTCGATGTAGCGGATGCTTTGGGCTTTGACCGCTTGCGCCAAAGGCAAGGGTGGTTCTTTCTTCTCGTCACGAGCGGCATTCACCACTGCCAGTGCCACGTCGTTGAAAGCTTGAGCTCGGCCGGTGCCTAAATTGAACAAGCCGTTTTTACTGGGGTGATCGAAGAACCACAGGTTCACCGCCACCACATCATCGATGAACACAAAGTCGCGCTCTTGTTCGCCAGCAGCATAACCGCCGTAGTCAGCAAATAATTTCACATGGCCATCTTGGCGCAGTTGATGAAATTGGTGAAACGCCACGCTGGCCATGCGCCCTTTGTGCTGCTCGCGCGGACCGTAGACATTGAAGTAGCGAAAACCGACCACTTGCGCGGTGTTCTTGGCGAAATCCGACCCCATTTCGCGGCGCATTCGTTGATCAAACAAGAGCTTGGAGTAACCGTAAACATTCAGCGGCTTTTCATGCTCGGGACTTTCGATAAAGCTGCTCGAGCCACCATAGGTGGCCGCTGAAGAGGCATACAACAAACGAACACCTTGGGCCTGACAAGCGGTCCACAATTGGCAAGACACACCATAGTTGGTGTTCATCATGAATTGACCATCGGTTTCCATGGTATCGCTGCAAGCGCCTTCGTGGAAAATCGCCTCTACTTTGCCGAACTCGCGTTTGGCAAAGGCCTCGTAAAACACCTTGTGGTCGATGTAGTCGGCAATTTGCAAGTCTGCCAAATTACGAAATTTGTCACCATCGCGCAAATCGTCCACCGCAATGATGTCGGTGATGCCGCGCTGGTTCAAGCCTTTAACGATGTTGCTGCCGATAAAGCCCGCAGCGCCAGTGACGACAATTTTCATGCGCACAACTCCTGGTAAGTCACCCCTGCGGTACCAAACTTGCCCACCACAATGCCACCGGCCTTGTTGGCCCAAGGCAGCGCCTCACGCAGCGTCATACCAGCACCTAAAAGCGTGGCCAAGGTAGCAATGACGGTGTCACCCGCACCTGTGACATCAAACACCTCTCGTGCCTGTGCCGGTACGTGGGTGACGCCTTGGGCGTCAAACAAACTCATGCCCTCTTCGCTACGGGTAAGTAGCAAGGCGTCTAGCTTTAAGCTTTCGCGCAGGTTTTGCGCCATACCCAGCAAACTGGTTTCGTCACGCCAGCGCCCAATGACTTGCTGCAACTCGATGCGGTTTGGGGTGATGACGGTGGCTCCTGCGTAACGCGAATAGTCGCTGCCTTTGGGGTCAATCAACACTGGCAACTTGGCCGTTCGTGCCGCCGAGATCATGTCGGCGATGTGCGTCAAGCCGCCCTTGCCATAGTCGGAAAACAGCACTGCTTGGTGTTGTCCCAAAAGACTGAGGAATTGGCGGGTAAGGCTGGCCAGTACCTCTGACTGCGGCTCGTTTTCGAAGTCTGCACGAAGGAGTTGCTGCTGACGACCGATGATGCGCAACTTGACGGTGGTCTGCAGTTGGGCATCACGACCCAAATGGGGGTGGATGCCGCTTTTCTCTAGCTGCTTGACCAATTTGTTGCCGTTGTCGTCTTCGCCCACCACGCTCAGCAAAGAGGCTTGCGCACCCAGGGTGACCACATTGAAAGCCACATTGCCGCAGCCGCCCAAGCGCTCTTCTTCACGGGTCACACGTACAACAGGCACAGGTGCCTCGGGGCTGATGCGGTCTACCGCGCCATACCAATAGCGGTCGAGCATGACATCGCCTACGACAAGCACTTGGGTGCGTTGCAGGTGTTCAGGGGTACAAAGCGTCATCACAGTTCTTCAATTCTTCGAGGAGGATAACTGTCCCAAGCTTGGCAGCCAGGGCATTGCCAAAAATGGTGCAAGGCCTCAAAGCCACAGGCCGCACAGCGGTAGCGGCGCAGGGGCTTGACCGCATGATCTAAAGCTCGTTGCACCTGCGGTTGTTGTTGCGGGTCAAGATCCGCGCCTGCCAGCCATTGGCTGGCCGCGATCAGGGAAGGATGGTTTTGCAAATGCGCTGCGTAATGCGCCCGTCCTTGCGATTGACCCATGTGCGCCTCAAGTGCTACCAAGGCGTCTAGCACATCCAAGCTTTGCAATTGTTCGTAACCTCTTTGCAACAGTTGCAACACCGCCTGCTCGCGCTGTACCTGCGGGGCGAGTTGGGCGAGTTGGGCTGCGATCAATGGCAGAGCAGAAGGGATGTCGCTAGCAAGTTGCTGCAGTTGGTCGCAGGCTTGACCCATTTGTCCCTGTGCCTGCATACAGTTCGCCAAAGCCACCCGCGGTCTGGCATGAAGAGGGGCACAAACCAAAGCCTCATTTAAGAGCACTTGCACTTCCTTGCTGTCATTGCTTTGTGCAGCCAACTCGCACAGGTAATGCGCACGGCGGGTATCAAATTTTCCTTGCCCCTGTTGCAGGTCGAGTTGAAGTGACACCTCGGCAGCTTTGCGCCAGTCACGAGCACGTTCATAAATACTTAAGAGTGCCAGCAATGCCTGAGCAGCCAAAGGTGTGTCCAACAAGGCGCGAAGTGCGGTTTCGGCACGGTCCAAAATACCCGCCTTCACAAAATCCATGGCCAAATCGTATTGAGCGCGTTCTCGATCTGACTGGCTGATGTCCCCGCGCGAGAGCAGGTGTTGGTGAACCCGTACAGCCCTTTCGTACTCGCCGCGGCGGCGAAACAAATTTCCCAAAGCGAAATGCAATTCGGAGGTGTCGGGGTCGCGTTGCACGGCTTCAATGAAGGCGTCAATGGCCTGGTCTTGTTGCTCGTTGAGTAAATGGTTTAAGCCTTTGAAATAGGCCTTGGGATTGCTGCGATTTTCCATTCGCAACTGGCGCAAATCGAAACGCGAGGCTACCCATCCCAGCAAAAACGCCGCAGGGAGACCAAGAAAAATCCAGCTGAGGTCCAAATCCATCGTCGTCAAGGACCGTAAGGGATGTCAGGCGCGGACGGCGTGGCGACGGGCTTCACATAAGGTTGGGGCTCATGGGAAGCAAGCATGGCCTGTTTGGCCAAACGTCGTTGATGCCACCAACGCGGCACCATGCCCAGCACGCCAACCACCACACCAGCGGCAAAAAAGCCTAACAACACCAGCACCAGTGGTGAGCGCCATTGCAAGCCCCAAAAGAAGCGTACCTGCACATCCTCTTGGTTGTACAAGGCGAAAAAAAACAGCATCAAAAAAATGGCTGCTTTCAGTGTCCACTGCAGCAGCCATAGTAATTGTTTCAAAACGAGCCCCTGTGAATCAAGCCATTCTAGGCTTTAAGGTTTGTTGCCTTTGAGAAGCTGCTCGGTACGCAAGTCCACCGCTTCGCGCAGGGCTTTGCCAGGCTTGAAATGTGGCACTCTTTTTTCTGGGATGGAAACGGCTTCGCCAGAGCGGGGGTTGCGGCCCATGCGGGGTGGACGCCGGTTAACCGAAAAGCTGCCAAAGCCACGCAACTCAATGCGGTGGCCTTTCACCATGGCGTCACTCATCGCGTCAAGCAGAGCTTTGACGGCAAATTCAGCATCACGGTGACCCAGTTGAGGAAACCGAGATGCCAACTCTTCTACCAAATCACTTCGGGTCATAGTTACAACTTTGTATGAACCTTGAAATGACCACCTGCAAGTTGTAAGTACTCGCAAGTGGCGCCGGAGTCACACAGAGGCCGATAAATAGCCGCCGTGGAGATTACTTCTCGCCTGTATCGAGTTTGGCTCGCAACAGGGCGCCCAAACTGGTGGTACCTGCATTGCCAGAGTTTTGGCTTAGGGTCTGCATGGCATCGGCTTGATCCGCAGCATCTTTGGCCTTGATGGACAGTTGGATGTTGCGTGTTTTGCGGTCGACGTTGACCACCACAGCAGTGACTTCGTCACCGACTTTGAGCACAAGGCTTGCATCTTCCACGCGGTCGCGAGAGATTTCAGACACGCGCAAGTAGCCAATGATGTCTTCGCCGAGATCGATTTCAGCGCCCTTGGCGTCCACGGTTTTGACCGTACCCGTGACGATTTGACCTTTGTCATTGACCGACACAAAGTTGGTGAAGGGGTCAGAGTCAAGTTGCTTGATGCCCAAGGAAATGCGCTCGCGCTCCACGTCCACAGCCAGCACCAAGGCCTCAACTTCTTGACCTTTCTTGAAGTTACGCACGGCGGCTTCGCCGGTTTCGTTCCAAGACAGGTCAGACAAATGCACCAAGCCGTCGATACCAGCGGCCAAGCCGACAAAAACACCAAAGTCGGTGATGGACTTGATGGGCCCTTTGACTCGGTCGCCACGCTTGGTGGCACCTGCAAACTCTTGCCAAGGGTTGGCTTTGCACTGCTTCATACCCAAAGAAATGCGGCGCTTGTCTTCGTCGATCTCAAGGACCATGACTTCGACTTCGTCACCCAAGGCAACGATTTTGGAAGGGGCAACGTTTTTGTTGGTCCAGTCCATTTCAGACACGTGCACCAAGCCTTCGATGCCGGGTTCGAGTTCCACAAACGCACCGTAGTCGGCGATGTTGGTGACCTTGCCGTGCATACGGGTGCCTTGGGGGTAGCGGCGGTTCACGCCCATCCAAGGGTCGTCGCCCATTTGCTTCAAGCCTAAAGAGACACGGTTTTTGTCGGTGTCGAACTTGAGGATCTTGGCGGTGATTTCTTGGCCAGCGACCACCACCTCGGAGGGGTGACGCACACGGCGCCAGGCCATGTCGGTGATGTGCAGCAAACCGTCGATGCCACCCAAGTCGACAAACGCGCCGTACTCGGTGATGTTTTTCACCACACCGTGGACGATGGAGCCTTCTTTGAGGTTTTCCATCATCTTGGCGCGTTCTTCGCCCATGGAAGCTTCGATGACCGCGCGGCGTGACAACACCACGTTGTTGCGCTTGCGGTCGAGCTTGATGACCTTGAATTCCATGGTCTTGTTCTCGAAGGGAGACAAGTCTTTGATGGGGCGGGTGTCGATGAGCGAGCCAGGCAAGAAGGCGCGGATACCGTTGACCAACACGGTCAAGCCACCTTTGACTTTGCCACTGGTGGTGCCGGTGACGAATTCGCCGGAATCCAAGGCTTTTTCCAAACTCATCCATGAGGCTAAGCGCTTGGCGGTGTCGCGGCTGAGGATGGTGTCGCCGTAGCCGTTTTCAACGGAACTGATGGCCACCGACACAAAGTCGCCGGCTTGGACTTCGATTTCGCCCAAGTCGTTTTTAAATTCTTCGATAGGCACATAGGCTTCGGATTTCAGCCCCGCATTGACCACCACGTGGTTGTGCTCGACGCGGATGACTTCAGCGGTGATGACCTCACCGGTGCGCATCTCTGAGCGTTTCAGGGATTCTTCAAACAGGGCTGCAAAAGATTCAGACATTCAATTTCCTAAATTCGTCGGCCAAGCGGCCTACCCAAGCAAGGGGCAGATAAAAACTTGATCGACTGTTGTCGCGGATGGTCCGCCGTTAAGTGAAACAACCTCAGCACCAAGCGCCATGCAGCGCGAGAGGGATGCCGAGGAACCTGTCAGGTACGGCCGGAGCCAAACACCTGTTTGCTTTGCCACCAGTCCAACACTTGCGCCACCGATGCGTCGATGGAAAGTAAGGAATTGTCCAAGTGCTTTGCGTCTTGCGCGGGCTTCAAAGGTGCAACGCTGCGTTGTGTGTCGCGGGCGTCGCGCGCTTCTAAGTCTGCGCGAAGAGCCGAGATTGTAGTGGAAAAACCCATTGAAATCAGTTGCTTGTGCCGCCGTTCGGCTCTTTTTTCTGCACTGGCGGTCAAAAATACCTTCAAGGGGGCGTCAGGGAAGATGACGGTGCCCATGTCGCGCCCATCGGCCAAGAGGCCAGGCAGGCGGGCGAAACGGTGTTGCAAGTCCACCAAAGCTTGGCGCACCGCCGGCAAGACCGACACTTTGGAGGCATTCATCCCCGCCTCTTCGGTGCGGATGGCCTCGGAAACGTTGACGCCAGACAGAAGCACCTGCTCACCTTCAAAAGTCACAGGGAGGCGGCGCGCCAAGTCGGCGATGGGCGTTTCGTGGGCAGCGTCCAGCGCCAAGCCGGCTTGCAAAGCGGCGTAGGCGGTCACGCGGTAAAGGGCGCCGCTGTCCAGGTAGTGGTAACCCAGTTGTTGCGCAACCAGCGCGGCCAGCGTGCCTTTGCCCGAGGCGGTGGGGCCATCGATGCAAATGACGGGAACCTTTTCAGCGTGCGACAAAGCAAACAAGGCCTCGAAGTAATCAGGGAAGGTTTTGGCCACGCATTTCGGGTCTTCGATGCGCACCGGCAAGCCAGCTGGGTTGAAAGCGGCCAGCGAAAAACACATGGCGATGCGGTGGTCATCGTAGGTATGGATGCTGGCGGCCAGCCATTGGGGGACGGGGTGGACGCGAATCCAGTCTGGGCCTTCTTCCACGTGGGCGCCTAGTTTTCGCGCCTCGGTGGCCATGGCGGCGATGCGGTCGGTTTCTTTCACCCGCCAGCTGGCGATGTTGCGCAAGGTGCTGGGGCCGTCGGCGTACAAAGCCATCACAGCCAAGGTCATGGCGGCGTCGGGGATGTGGTTGCAATCCAAGTCGATGGCTTTGAGCGGCCAAGCGCCGCGTCGGGTTTGCACCCAGTTGGGGCCGCTTTCAATCACCGCACCCATGCGTTCGGCGGCCTCCATGAAACGGATGTCGCCTTGGATAGAGTCCGCGCCCACGCCTTGGATGCGCACCCCTTGTTCAGATGCGATGGCGCCCAAAGCAATGAAGTAACTGGCCGACGAAGCATCCGCCTCCACATGCAAAACCCCTGGCGAGGTGTAGCGGCTGCCAGCGGGAATGGTGAAACGCTGCCAACCCTCGCGCTGCACCGCCACGCCAAAGCGTTGAAGCAAATTGAGGGTGATGTCTATGTAGGGCTTGCTGATGAGTTCGCCCACCACTTCAATGACCACATTTGTTTGGGCAACCAAAGGCAGTGCCAACAGCAAAGCGGTGAGGAACTGGCTGGAGACATCGCCACGCACTTGAATGGGTTTGTCCAATTTCAAGCCGCTATGGCCTTTTAGGTGCAGCGGCGGAAAACCTTCTTGGCCGGTGTAGTCGATTGCGCAACCGAGTTGGCGCAGCGCATCGACCAAGTCGCCGATGGGGCGCTCGTGCATGCGTGCCACGCCATGCAAACGAGCACTCGCACCCATCAGCGCCAAGGCGGCAGTGAGCGGGCGCATGGCGGTGCCCGCATTGCCCATGAACAAATCCAACTCCGTGGCGGGTGCTTGCCCGCCCAAACCGGTGATGCTGACCGTGCTGCCGTGCGCCACTACAGCGCAACCCATTTGGCGCAAAGCATTCAGCATGACGCGGGTGTCGTCCGAGTCCAGCAGGTCATGCAAAGTGGTCGTGCCTTCGCAAAAAGCAGCAAGCAACAGCACGCGGTTGGAGATGCTTTTCGAGCCGGGCAGGGTGACCGTGCCTTGGGCGCTTTGCAGGGCGGGGAGGTCGAGGAAGGCGGTGGCGAACATGATTTCTTATTTGCCAATCAGCAGTTTGAGTGCGTCTTCAACGCGTTGCAGTTGGGTTGCACTCAGGGTTGACAGGGGTTGATCACCCACGAAGCGACGGTTGGAAATGGATTGAACTTGGTCAATCAACAAATCAGTGTCTAAAGCTAATCCTGCTTGCTTGGGTAAGGCGACCCGCAGCGGGAAATAGTCTTTGTCTCGCCGCAGTTGGCTGGTACCTACCACCACGATGGTCGTCGGGTGACCGCTGGCGTTGAGCAAGTCGGTTTGAATCACCAAAGCATGTCGCTTGCGTTTGCCGGGTTCTTCTTTGTGGGATTGAGGTTCGAGGTCGACTTCCCAGATCTGGCCACGCTTGAACTTAGTCGATGCCATCAGACAGCGTGCCCTCTAGCGATTCGTTCATCCGAAGGTGTTCTTGAGCCAATTCTTTGGACAGGGCGGCAATGTGTTGCGCCATGATTTGGGCGTTTTTTTCGGATACGGCTTGGCGGATGTAATCCGAGCTTTTTAAGCCCAGTGCTTGGGCCATAGCGCGGGTTTGCTCGGAGAAAACCCCGTCAGCCCGAAATGAAAAAGTAGATGCTTGCATCAGAAATCCTAGCTGATTTTGTAATTCGTATTTGTATTACAAATTGTAATGCAAACAGAATGTATTTAACTTTCAATTTTCATCGCCGGCTTGCATATGCCAGCTTGTACGACTTTGACTGGCTCTGGTAATTAGCTGCTGTAGTGCTTGCAAATCATTGTTTTCAATGCATTTTTCAAATTCATTGAGTGCAGTATGAAAGTGACTCAATTGTGCCAACACCTCCGTGCGGTTAGCGCTCAAGATGTCTCGCCATACGGCAGGGTCGCCTGCAGCAATACGGGAAAAATCTCTGAACCCAGGTCCGGCCAACTTCAAGAACGACTCTCCTTGAGCTTGCTGCAACAAACCGTTGAGTTGCGCAAAGGCCAGCAAATGCGGCACATGGCTGACCGCGGCAAAAGTTTGGTCGTGCGCCTCGGGGGTCATGGTGTGCACCCGGCTGCCTAAACCCTGCCACAGCATGGTGGCCAGTTCAATTTGCGCAACTGTGTTGTGGGCCAAGGGTGTGAGGATGAGGGCGCGGTCTTGGTAGAGCGAAGCTTCGGCATGGTCCACACCCGCTTGGGCTTTGCCAGCAATGGGATGGGTCGGTAAAAAACAGTTCAAGCGTTCGCCCAAAGTGGCTTGGGCGGCAGCGACCACATCGCATTTGGTGGAGCCCACGTCCATCAGCAGACAATGCTGGTCTAAATGCGCCGCCATGGCTTGGAAACATACCGCGGTTTGGCTGACGGGCACAGCCAACAGCACCAAGTCTGCACCCGCTACGGCCTCGGCCACCGAGTGGACTGCATGGTGGACCACGCCATGCTGCAAAGCTTTTTCGCGGGTGCTGGCGCTGGGGCTAAAGCCCACGACTTTGTCCACCAAGTGTTTGGACTGCAACGCCATGGCAAACGAAGCGCCCATCAAGCCGCAGCCGACCAAGCCGAGTTGCTTGAACTTCATGCGCTGACCGGGTAGGAGCCAATCACTTTGTAAAAGGCGCACAGACCTTGCAACTCTTTGAGCGCTTGGGCCACATGGGGTTGGCTGATGTGGCCGTCTAAATCGATGTAGAAATAGTATTCCCATTGGCCAGATTTGGCGGGGCGCGACTCAAAGCGGGTCATGGAGACGCCATTTTCTTTGAGCGGCATCAGCAGGTCATGAACAGCGCCGGGTTTGTTGGGCACCGACACCACCAACGAGGTGCAGTCTTTGCCAGAAGCTGGCGGTGTAGCCAAGGTTTGCGGCAAGGTGATGATGGCAAAGCGGGTGCGGTTATAAGCCTCGTCTTGGATGGCGTGTGCCACCACATGCAAGCCAAATTCGCCAGCTGCACGCTCGCTGGCCAAGCCCGCCCAAGCGGGGTTGGTTGCGGCTAAACGTGCGCCTTCGGCGTTGCTGGCAACTGCTCGGCGTTCAGCGTGGGGAAGGTGTTTATTGAGCCATTCTTGGCATTGGCCCAAAGCTTGTGGATGTGCCAACACCACTTCTATGCCTTCGAGCGACCCCGACTGGCGCAACAGGTTGTGGCGCACTAAGAGACTGACCTCGCCAATCACATGAACGGGGGTACGCAAAAACAAATCGAGTGACCGCGCCACTGCGCCTTCGGTGGAATTTTCAACGCCCACCACGCCGTACTGCGCAGTCCCTGCGCTGGTGGCGTGGAACACCTCGTCAAAGTTATTGCAGTAAATCAACTCAGCGGCAGAGCCAAAGAATTCAATCGCTGCTTGCTCGCAAAACGTCCCCACAGGCCCCAGCACGGCCACACGCTGAGGTGCTTCCAAGGCCAAACACGCCGACATGATTTCACGCCAAATAGCTGACACATGCTGGTTTTTCAGAGGCCCTGGGTTGAGCGTTTGGATTTTTTCCAGCACCTGCGCCACGCGGTCGGGACGGAAAAAAGGCGAACCTTCGGCACGCTTGATATCGCCCACCGCCTCAGCCAGATGGGCACGTTGGTTGAGCAAGCTCAGCAACTGCGCATCGATTTGGTCGATATGCACCCGCAAATCGGCCAAGCTGGGGGAGGGTTGGGCGCCTTGTGTCATGAGGCGTCGTCGGCGGCCGCGTCGCTGTCATTGGCGCTGTCGTCAGCGGCATCGTCGGCAGCTGCTTGGGCATCGTTTTCCACGATGCGTTGCATACCGCTCAATTTAGCGCCTTCGTCCAAACCGATGAGGGTCACGCCTTGGGTGGCACGACCCATTTCGCGGATTTCGCTCACCCGTGTGCGCACCAACACACCGCGGTCAGTGATGAGCATGATGTCGTCGTCGCCATGCACCAAGGTGGCAGCCACAACTTTGCCGTTGCGCTCGGACTGCTGGATGGCAATCATGCCCTTGGTGCCGCGTCCGTGGCGGGTGTATTCATCGATCGGTGTGCGTTTGCCGTAGCCGTTTTCGGTGGCGGTCAGCACGCTGGTGCGGGCCATGTCGGGAGGAGCGCTGCCGTCGGGCAGGGCAGACACGTCTTGGGCAGCGACCAGCATGGCGATCACGCTTTGGCCGTCTTCGATCATCATGCCGCGCACACCACGGGCGCTGCGACCCAAGGGGCGCACATCGTTTTCGTCAAAGCGCACCGCTTTGCCGCCATCAGAGAACAACATGACATCGTGTTTGCCGTCGGTCAAGGCAGCGCCAATCAGGAAGTCGTTGTCGTCCAAATTGACTGCGATGATGCCGCCCTTGCGCGGGTTGTTGAACTCGTCCAGCGAGGTCTTTTTGACCGTGCCCATGGAGGTGGCCATGAACACGTACTGATCTGCAGGGAAGGTACGAGCCGTACCGGTAAGGGGCAGCACCACATTGATTTTTTCGCCCTCTTGCAAGGGGAACATATTGACAATAGGGCGACCACGTGAACCGCGTGAGCCCTCTGGCACTTCCCACACCTTGAGCCAATACAAGCGCCCACGGTTGGAGAAGCACAGGATGTAATCATGGGTGTTGCCGATGAAGAGTTGCTCGATCCAGTCGTCTTCTTTGGTGGCAGTGGCTTGCTTGCCACGACCGCCACGTTTTTGTGCACGGTATTCTGAGAGCGGTTGGCTCTTGATGTAGCCGCTGTGGCTGAGGGTGACCACCATGTCGGTCGGCGTGATCAGATCTTCGGTGGCCAGGTCTTGGGCGTTGTGCTCAATATGGCTGCGACGCATACCCACTTTGCTTTGGCCGAATTCTTGGCGGATAGCGGATAACTCGTCGCTGATGATGGTGGAGACGCGTTCTGGGCGGGCCAAGATGTCGAGCAAGTCATCAATTTCGGCCATGACTTCTTTGTACTCGTTGACGATCTTGTCTTGCTCCAAACCGGTCAAGCGTTGCAAGCGCATCTGCAAAATTTCGTGGGCTTGGGTATCGCTTAAGCGGTACAGGCCGTCATTTCCCATGCCGTATTGCTTTTCTAAGCCATCTGGGCGGTAGTCGTCAGCGTTGATGACGCTGCCATCAGCCTTGGCGCGGGTGAGCATGGTGCGCACCAACTCGCTGTCCCAAGGCTTGCTCATCAACTCAACTTTGGCAACGGGCGGCGTTGGCGCATTACGGATGATGGCGATGAATTCATCGATATTGGCCAATGCAACCGCCAAACCTTCCAGCACATGGCCGCGTTCACGCGCTTTGCGCAGGTTGAAGATGGTGCGACGTGTCACCACCTCACGGCGGTGCGACAAGAAAACGGACAGCAGGTCTTTCAAGTTGCACAAACGTGGCTGACCATCGATAAGCGCCACCATGTTCATACCGAAGGTGTCTTGCAGCTGGGTTTGTTTGTAGAGGTTGTTCAGTACCACTTCGGGCACCGCGCCGCGCTTTAATTCGATAACCAAGCGCATACCGGATTTGTCCGACTCGTCTTGAATGTGGCTTATGTCCTCGATTTTCTTTTCGTGGACTAACTCGGCCATGCGCTCTTGCAGCGTCTTTTTATTTACTTGGTAGGGCAACTCATCCACGATGATGGCCTGACGTTGGCCTTTGTCGATGTCTTCAAAGTGGCATTTGGCTCGCATGACCACGCGGCCGCGACCGGTGCGGTAGCCTTCTTTCACGCCGCTGATGCCGTAGATGATGCCCGCAGTGGGGAAATCGGGGGCGGGCACGATGTCCATCAAATCATCAATAGAGGCATCGGGGTGGCGCAGCAAGTGCAGGCAAGCGTCGACCACTTCGTTGAGGTTGTGTGGCGGGATATTGGTCGCCATGCCCACGGCGATGCCTGCCGAACCGTTGACCAGCAAATTGGGGAATTTGGCTGGCATGACCAACGGCTCTTTTTCGCTGCCGTCGTAGTTGGGGCCAAAGTTAACCGTTTCTTTGTCCAAGTCGTCGAGCAGTTCGTGGGCGATTTTGGATAAACGGATTTCGGTGTAACGCATAGCGGCCGCGTTGTCACCGTCGACCGAGCCAAAGTTACCTTGCCCATCCACCAACATGTGGCGCAGCGAAAAATCTTGCGCCATGCGAACGATCGTGTCGTAGACCGCGCTGTCGCCGTGCGGGTGGTATTTGCCAATCACGTCACCCACGATACGCGCCGACTTTTTATAAGGACGGTTCCAGTCGTTGTTCAACTCGTGCATTGCAAATAGTACACGGCGGTGGACGGGTTTCAAGCCGTCCCGAGCATCGGGTAGGGCTCGCCCAACGATCACGCTCATGGCGTAATCGAGGTAGCTTCGTCGCATTTCCTCTTCTAAGCTGGTGGGAAGTGTTTCTTTGGCAAACTGGGTCATTAGGGAGTCCATTCAGGACAAGGTAAACCGCAGATTTTAGGCTTAAGCGTCTGTAATCTAAAGGATTAGAATCTGTGGCACAATCCAACTCAAAGGGTAATCCCCAAGCTTTCTAATTTTTGGTTGCCTAATTTAGGCAATCTTACATAAGGACCATCATGAAAAACATTAAATCTCTCTCACTGGCTTTGGCGCTAATGGGCTTTGCAGCAGCAACGTCTGCCCACGACGTCGGCAACTGGTCTTCGTCTGCGGGCGAAGTTTGGAAAAATACCCCTGGCGAATGCTGGCGTACCGGTTTTTGGACCCCCGCCAATGCTTTGCCAGGCTGCGATGGTGCAATTACCGAAAAACCCAAGGTCATGGTTCAGCCTGATCCCGTGGCACCTAACCCTGAAATGACGCCAGTACCCGCACCTGCCGCTGCACCCGCACCTGTAGCAGCCCCTGCACCTGCACCTGCACCTGCACCTGCACCTGCACCTGCACCTGCACCAGCTGCTGCTGCGGTTTCTTCCAAAGTCACTTACGCTGCGGATGCCTTCTTCGACTTTGACAAATCTGTCATCAAGCCCGAAGGCAAAGCCAAGCTCGACGATTTGGCCGATAAAGTCAAAGCCATTAACCTTGAAGTCATCATTGCCGTGGGGCACACCGACTCCGTAGGCTCTGACGCGTACAACCAAAAATTGTCTTTGCGTCGCTCACAAGCGGTCAAAGCCTATTTGGTCAGCAAAGGCATTGACAAAACCCGCATTTACACAGAAGGCAAGGGCGAGAAGCAGCCTGTGGCTGACAACAAAACCAAAGAAGGTCGCGCTAAAAACCGTCGCGTTGAAATCGAAGTTGTGGGTTCACGCAAGAACTGATAACCTCGCTTTGCGCGAAACCCCGCCTCGGCGGGGTTTTTTTATGCCTGCCATTTGACAGACAATCTGCCTCATGAACGCAACTAACGTAGACCCAGCAGAACTCTCCAAGTTTTCAGACCTTGCCCACCGTTGGTGGGATGTGAACAGTGAATTTCGCCCCTTGCACCAAATCAACCCACTGCGTTTGGATTGGATACAAACGCTAGCCCCTTTGAAGGACAAGCAAGTGCTCGACGTAGGCTGTGGCGGCGGCATTTTGTCGGATGCCATGGCGCGTGCGGGTGCACAAGTCATCGGTATTGACTTGGCTACCAAGTCCCTCAAAGTGGCGCAGTTGCACGCACTGGAAACCCAAACCCCTCATGTGAGTTACCGCGAAGTCAGTGCCGAGGCCTTGGCCGCCGAGCAACCCGCCAGTTTTGATGTGGTGACTTGCATGGAAATGCTCGAGCATGTACCCGATCCCGCCTCTGTGGTGCAAGCCTGCGCCACTTTGGTCAAGCCTGGCGGTTGGGTGTTCTTTTCCACCTTGAACCGCAATCCCAAATCATTTTTGTTTGCCATTGTGGGTGCTGAATATGTTTTGAACTTGCTACCCAAAGGCACCCATGAGTACGCTAAATTTATTCGTCCCAGCGAGTTGGCTGCGTTTTGCACAGACGCGGGTTTGCAGACGCAGGCCTTGCGCGGCTTGCAGTACAACCCACTGACGCAGCGCTATTGGCTCGATGCCAACACCCGCGTGAACTACATGCTGGCTACCCAGCGTGAGGCTTGAGATGCGACTGCCGCAAGCCGTGTTGTTTGACTTGGATGGCACCCTGATTGACAGTGCGCCAGACCTTGGCGCTGCCGCCGACAAAATGCGTACCGACAGAGGCTTGGCCTCGCTTGACTATGCGTTGTACCGCCCCATGGCAGGCTCTGGCGCTCGCGGCATGCTTGAAATTGCCTTTGGTATGGGCCCTGAGCACCCCGACTACGAAGACTTCAAGGAAGAATTTTTAAGCAATTACGAGCAAGCGATGACGGTGCATTCGGTAATTTTCGAGGGGGTACAGGATTTGTTGGTACAACTCGAAGGTCAGGGCTTAAGGTGGGGCGTGGTCACCAACAAATCGCAGCGCTTCACCTTGCCTTTGACGGCTCAAATTCCGCTGTTTGCTTCTGCACAAGCCATTGTGAGTGGCGACACCACGCCACACGCCAAACCGCATCCAGAGCCCTTGTTTGAGGCTGCTCGGCGTATGCAACTGCCCCCTGAGCATTGCTGGTACGTGGGCGACGACGAACGCGACATCGTGGCTGGCAAAGCCGCCGGTATGACAACGGTGGCCGCCCACTATGGGTATTTGGGTAGCCAAGCCGAGGTGTTGCGCTGGGGCGCCGACCACATCATCCATTCACCCTTGGCGCTGGTGGATTTGCTGGTACAGGCGTAGAATCCACCCCTCTTGGGGCTGCATTGGTTTCGACATGGGTTCGGACGCGGCGCAGGGCATGTCGAGGTTCTGTCACCTCGTAAATCCGCAGAAAAAAACTAACTGCAAACGACGAACGTTTCGCACTCGCGGCTTAAACCCGCTAGCCTTGCAACAGTTGGCCAATAGGCTGGGCAAGGGGGCAACAGGTGTCAAAACCTGCGGCTTCCAGGCTGCAAGGTAACTCATATCGGCTGGCTTCTCATCGGGTACCTTGGTGGGGGGCGAGAAAATAGGGTACTGGCTGGGTGCATAGCGTGTCGCTGTGCGATGCATCCGGTAAGACACAAACCAGACGACTACACATGTAGAACTGTCCGAAAAAGGCTTGTGGACGCGGGTTCAAATCCCGCCAGCTCCACCAAATGCAAGTTTAAAGGCCGCTAACAACATACAGTTAGCGGCTTTTTTCTTTGAAAATAATTAAATATATATATCTATATTTACTTTATTATTAATTCTAAATTTTTCAAATTAAAGTTTTTTTTCTTGGTGCCGATACATATTGGGCATAAAGGAAAATCATGACGACCATATCATCACTGTCGAACACATTAGTTAAATCGTTAGATTTTTCCGCAATTAGCAGCGCTGATATTGCTACTTTGAGCAGCGCGCAAGTTTCGCTTTTGTCCACATTACAAGTCAGCGCTATCACGACAGATGCAATTTCATCTGTTTCGACCAGCGCCATTTCACAGTTGAGCGTCAATCAAGTATTTGCATTGATTTCTAGTCAAATTGCCTACCTGTCCACTGATCAATTGGTAGCGCTCACTACAACTCAGGCAGCCGCGCTGTCGACCCTACAAGTGTCCGCCATAGCGGCGGAGAACTTAGCAACAATGGAAACGGCTGATATTGCCGCATTGAGCACCGCTGTGGTTGCCAAACTCACCACTGCTCAGTTGGCTGAGTTAACGGTAGACCAGTTGGTGGGATTAACCACCAAGCAGGTGGCAGCCTTCACCACAGCTCAAATAACGGCGATTGCCTCAGATGACTTGGCGATGATGGAGACGGCCGATATTGCGGCATTAAGTACTGCAGTGATTGCCAAGCTGAGTACATCGCAGGTGAACGCATTGACGACTGAGCAGCTCATCCGATGGAGTACTTCTCAGATAAACGCATTGACAACTATGCAGTTTGATGCACTGAGCAGTGACCAGTTGATCGGTTTGACCGCTAAACAGGCGGCGGCATTGACAACAGCGCAGGTGGCTGTGATTGAAGCGACTGATATGGCAGAGATGGAGACCGTCGATATTGCCTCCTTGAGCACGGCTGTGATTGCCAAGCTGAGCACGGCACAAGTAGATGCGCTAACGACAGCTCAGTTGATAGGCTTGACCTCCGCTCAGGCGGCTGCGTTGACCACCACGCAAGTGGCTGTGATTGCTGCCGAAGATTTGGCACTGATGGAGACGGCTGATATTGCTGCTTTGAGTACCGCGGTGATAGCCAAATTGTCGACTGACCAAGTAACGGCTTTGACAACGGCGCAGATGGCCAATTTGACGACCAAGCAGTTGGCTGTTGTGACAACCGCGCAGATCGCAGTTTTGACAACTGATCAGTTGGTTGGATTGAGTTCCAAGCAAGCTGCAGCGCTCACCACCGCACAGGTGGCTGCTATTGCGTCATATGACTTGGCAGCGATGGAGACGGCTGATATTGCGGCATTGAGTACCGCGGTGATTGCCAAGTTGTCGACGGGTCAAGTAAGTTCATTGTCAACGGCGCAGGTGGCGAATTTAACGACCAAACAGTTAGCTGCCGTGACGACTGCCCAGATAGCAAAATTAACGACGGATCAGTTGATAGCTTTGAGTACCGCCCAAGCCGCTTCACTCACCACCGCACAGGTACTTGCCATTGCCTCAGATGACTTGTCGTTGATGGATACGGTCGATATCGCAGCATTTAGTACCGCTGTGATTGCCAAGCTCAGCACGGCACAGATTTCTTCATTGACGACGGCGCAGTTATCGGGTTTGAGTACCCTGCAGACGTCAGTCTTGACCACCGCACAAATTGATAAATTGACGACGGATCAGTTGATCGGCTTGAGCGTCAAACAGGCGGCTGTGTTGACGACTGCGCAGGTGGCTGTCATTGATGCAACTGACTTGGCGCAGATGGAGACCGCCGATATTGCAGCATTGAGTACCGCGGTGATTGCCAAGTTGACCACAGCGCAGATGGCAGCGCTAACTTCAGATCAATTGATTGGCTTGAGTACCAAGCAGGTGGCGGCGTTGACGACTGCACAGGTGGCTGTGATTACCTCTGAAAATTTAGCGACGATGGAGACAGTCGACATAGCCGCATTGAGTACCTCGGTGGTTGCCAAGCTGAGCACTGCACAAATCTCTGCCTTGACGACTGATCAGTCAATTGGCTTGACCTCCAAGCAGTTGGCTGTATTGACAACTGCACAAATTGCTTCCTTGACTACCGATCAATTGATAGGTTTGAGTACCTCGCAAGCGGCTGCGTTGACAAGTACACAAGTGGCTGCCATTGCGTCAGGTGATTTGGCGGTCATGGAGACGGCAGATATTGCGGCTTTGAGCACCGCACTGATTGCGGCTTTGACAACAGCGCAAATCGCTGCGTTGACAACAGATCAGCTGATCGGTTTGAGTACAGCTCAAGTGGCGGTGTTGACAACCAAGCAAGTGGCTGCCATTACCTCAGTTGACTTGGCAACGCTGGAGACAGCGGATATTGCAGCACTCAGTACTGCTGTGATAGCTAAATTGACATCAGGGCAAAGTTCTTCGTTGACGACGGATCAATTAATAGGTTTAACGACCTCCCAAGCAGCTGCATTGACAACATTACAAGTGTCTGGCATTGCGGCAGCCGATTTGGCGCAGATGCAAATAGCAGATACGGTGGTGTTGAGCACCGCGGTGATTGCCAAGTTGTCGACTGATCAACTCAGCGCCTTATCGACAAAACAAATAGCTAACTTGACCACCAAGCAATTAGGGGTGGTGACAACTGCGCAGATATCGGCGTTGACAACAGAACAGTTGATGGGATTGAGTACCAATCAGTTGGCGGTATTGTCAACAGGACAGATAGCTAAGTTGACGACGGACCAGTTGATAGGTTTGAGTACCAAACAGGCGGCGGCATTGACAAGTGTGCAGGTGGCTGCAATTACTGCGGCGGATTTGGCAAAGATGGAGACGGCCGATATTGCTGCATTGAACACGTCTGTGATCACAAGTTTGACAACCGAACAAATTGACTCTTTGACGACAGATCAGCTGATAAGCTTGAGTACCAATCAAGCTGCTGTGTTGACGACCATGCAGGTTGCCGTTATTGACGCAACAGACTTGGCCGTGATGCAGACAGCTGATATCGCGGCATTGAGCACTGCAGTGGTTGCGAAGTTGACTACAGATCAACTTGAAGAATTGACCACCAAACAGTTGGTGGCTATGAGTACCACGCAAATATCCGTGTTGACTTCCGCACAAATAGCTGCTTTAACGACGGATCAGTTGGGTGGCTTGAGTACCAAGCAGGCCGCTGCTTTATCGGTAGCGCAGGTAGGCGGGATTGTTGCGGCAGATTTGGCTGCAATGGAGACTGAAGACATTGCGGCATTGAGCACCGCGGTGATTGCCAAGCTGACCACTGCACAGATAGCTGAGTTGACGACGGATCAGTTGGTGGGCTTGAGCACCGCTCAGGCGGCTGTGCTAACCACTGCGCAGGTGGCAAAGATTGCCAGTTCAGACTTGGCTGCGATGGAAACGGCTGACATAGCAGCTTTGAGTACGGCAGTGATTGCCAAGTTGACCACTGCACAAATTGTTGCTTTGACGACAGATCAACTCGCTGCCTTGAGCACCAAACAAACAGTCGCATTGACGACTGAGCAAATTGATGTGTTGACGACAGATCAGTTGATTGGCTTGAACACCAAGCAAGCGGCGGTTTTGACAAGCAGTCAAGTCAATGCCATTGCTACTGCTGATTTGGCGCTGATGGAGACAGAAGATATTGCTGTATTGAGCACGGCAGTGATAGCAGGTTTATCCACAAATCTGATTACTGCGTTGACGACAGATCAACTCGCTGCATTGAGCACCAAACAAACGGTCTCCTTGACGACTGAGCAAGTTGATGTGTTGACGACAGATCAGTTGATTGGCTTGAGCACCTCGCAAGCGGCAGCATTGACAACCGCACAGGTTGCTGTCATTGATGAGGCAAAGTTGGCTGAGATGGAGACCGAGGACATTGCGGCATTAAGCAACTCGGTTATCGCTAAGTTGACCACTGCACAGATAGCTGAGTTGACGACGGATCAGTTGGTGGGCTTGAGCACCGCTCAGGCGGCTGTGCTAACCACTGCGCAGGTGGCAAAGATTGCCAGTTCAGACTTGGCTGCGATGGAAACGGCTGACATAGCAGCTTTGAGTACGGCAGTGATTGCCAAGTTGACCACTGCACAAATTGTTGCTTTGACGACAGATCAACTCGCTGCCTTGAGCACCAAACAAACAGTCGCATTGACGACTGAGCAAATTGATGTGTTGACGACAGATCAGTTGATTGGCTTGAGCACCAAGCAAGCGGCAGCATTGACAACCGCACAGGTTGCTGTCATTGATGAGGCAAAGTTGGCTGAGATGGAGACCGAGGACATTGCGGCATTAAGCAACTCGGTGATCGCTAAGTTGACCACTGCACAGGTTGCAGCACTGACGACGGATCAGTTGGTGGGATTGAGCACCAAACAGACCGCGGTTTTAACGAGCGTACAAATTGCCAGCTTGACAACGCAACAGTTGGTGGGATTGAGCACCAAGCAAGCGGCGGCTTTGACAAGCAGCCAAGTCAATGGCATTAGTGCTGCTTATTTAGCGCTGATGGAGACTGAAGATATTGCTGCTTTAAGCACGACTGTGATCAAGAATATGGGTACAGAGCAGATTGAAGCGTTAACGACAGACCAGTTGGCCAACTTGAGCACCTTACAAACGACAGTGTTGACTACCGCACAAATGGCCAATTTGACGTCTGCCCAGTTGATCGGCTTGAGTACTGACCAAGCGGCGGCCTTGAGCAAAACACAGGTAGCAGCCATTGCGTCGGAGGACTTGGCTGTGATGGAGACGGACGATATTGCGGCATTCAGCACATCGGTAGTGGCGAATTTGACAACTGCTCAGATTTCCGCCCTGACCACCGATCAGTTGGTGGGCTTGAGTACCCCTCAGGTCGCTGCTTTAACGAGTAAACAGGTGGCTGTCATTACGTCGGACGACTTGGCCGCGATGCAAGCTACTGATATTGCTGCATTCAGCACCTCAGTCATCGCCAAGCTGAGTACAGATCAGATTACTGGATTGACGACATCTCAGTTGGTCAGTTTGAGCACCCTACAGATATCCGTGCTGACCACTGCACAGGTTTATTCAATGACGACCGATCAGTTGATTGATTTAAGCACCAAGCAAGTTGCTGCCTTGACGTCTGCGCAGGTAGCGGTCATTGCTTCAGCTAACTTGGCGGAAATGGAGGCAGATGATATTGCCGTACTGAGCACTGCGGTGATTGCCAAGCTGAGCACCGAACAGATAGCTGCCTTGACGACCGATCAACTGGTGAGTTTGACCACCAAGCAGGCAGCAGCTTTGACCAGTAAGCAGGTGGCGGCCATTGATGAAGCGGCCTTGGCTGTGATGGAAACAACCGATATATCAGTTTTGAGCACGTCGGTCATAGCCAATTTGACGACGGATCAAATTTCTTCGTTGACGACAGATCAAGTAAGCGCTTTGAGCACAGCGGCGATTACCAAGCTAAGCACAGCACAAATGGCTAAATTGACTTCGGATCAGTTGATTGGTTTAAGTACCAAGCAAGCGGCGGCCTTGAGCAAAACACAGGTAGCTGCTATCGATGCGGATGACTTGTCTGTGATGGAGACGGACGATATTGCGGCATTCAGCACGTCTGTGGTGGCGAATTTGACAACCGATCAGATTGCTGCCCTGACCACTGATCAGTTGGTAGGGTTGACCACCTCTCAGGCTGCTGCGTTGACGACTAAACAAGTAGCTGCCATTGCGTCAGACGATTTTGCCGCTTTGGATTCTGCCGATATTGGGGCTTTAAGCACCGCGGTGATTGCCAAGTTGAGCACTGATCAAATTTCTGCCATGAGCACTGCTCAGCTTGGTGCTCTAACAAGTTCGCAAGTGGCAGTTTTAACGACGGCCCAAGTAAATGCAATGCCGTAGATTCCTAAAGCTGGTCAATTAACGAAAGCCAACAAGCCATTCTTGTTGTTTGTTTTGACCTGGGGCTGTCCGGTATCTTTCAAACAACTCTCACTTACTTTCAAAATGCCAAACGATTGCGAAACGCATCGTCTGGCAGGACTTCGCCTTTAGGATCGTAGGGGTATGAACTTATGGCGTAAAAAAGAGGGATTGGCACTGAAAATTCGATAAATAAAAAATATTTCGCTAAAATTTTGTCAAAATCATCCGATACGTCAAATTCCACTGATTTATTTATTAATTAACCTCTCGGAGCTTTTCCCATGCCATACGAAACCCTTCCCGCCGTCACTGCACAGATGACACCCACCTGCGCTTGTTGCGCCCCCGTGCCTTTGCGCTCTGGTCTTGGCGTGAATCGCCGTGGCTTTTTAAACCTCGGCGCAGCAGGCGTGGCCGGTGCGGCTTTGGCCAGCATGGCACCTGGCAAAAGTTTCGCCGCCAGCGGGAATTACGAAGCCATGTTGGTTAACTGTATCGACCCTCGTTTCACCACCCTCAGCTGGCAGTACATGGGCTTGATCCAAGGTGTGAGCCGCGACAAGCTAGAAGACAACTACAGCCACTTTGTGATGGCGGGTGGCCCCATCGGCGCGGTTCACCCCAAGTTCGCAAGCTGGCACGCCACTTATTGGGACAATCTGGACGTCACCGTGTCTTTGCACCATATCAAGCGCGTCATTGGGGTTTCTCACCGCGATTGCGGCGCTGCCAAATTGGCGTTTGGCGCTGACGCTGTGTCTGACAAGGACAAAGAAACCGAAGCCCATTCCGAATCCTTGGCCATGTTCCGTAAAGAAGTGAACAAACGCCACCCCAAACTGAGCGTGATCACCGGCATCATGAACACCAATGGCCGTGTCGATTTGATCGGCTAAGTCAAGCTTTTTAAAAAGCCTAGCAATAAGGCGTTGACCTCATCGGGGCGCTCTTGCTGTACCCAATGGCCTGCATGTGGAATGAGCTGACACCAGCCCATCTTGCTGCAGGCTTTGGTTTGCATGGCCTCAAAAGCGCCTGGCATTTGGTAGACCCCCCAATCGGCTGCACCGGCGATAAACGCTGATGGCACATCGATGGTTTTACCGCCCCATTGCTGTCCCAGTTGGGCAAACATAGCGGCATCGGTACCGCAGCGGTACCACTGCAAGCCCCCCTGAAAACCTGTGCGTTGGTACTCGCCCACGTACACAGACAATTCGCGGTCTGGCAGCCACTTACAACTGGCGATGTCCTTGGTTGAAGGCATGAAAGGCGCGACCGCTTGTGCCATGGTGTCGTTCGCACCCATGATGTAGTAGTCGGGCAATTCAGCCCAAGCTTGCGCGGTCCAACCCGCCAGCGGATGGGGTTGGTTAGGCGTCCAGTCGGCACTTTTAACATGGTAGTAGGCGCGTAAAAAAGCATGCAAGCCTTGCGGGGCTTGCCACATGTCCGCGTTGGCCTTGGGTCCAGAGTAATACCACTGGTAATGCTGGCGCGGCGGCTGCAAGCGGCCCAAGTCGTGAACCACTTCGGTGATCTTTTGGTGCACGGCAGGCGCATCAGCGCTGGGAGGCGGCCCAGCAAACGGCGCGCTCATCATCACCACCGAATGAAACACATCAGGGCGTGACAGCGCACACCAAGCAGCCACGGGCGAGCCAAAGTCGTGGCCAATGGCGCAGGCCACCGCTTTGTGCCCAAGGGCATGGACCAAGGCCACCGCGTCCGCCACCAGTTGCAGCATGTGGCTGGCCTGCCAGTCGCCATCGAAGCGGTCGTCCCCGCCTCTGGTGCGGCCATAGCCGCGCTGATCAGGAGCCACCACGTGGTAGCCCGCTGCCGCCAACACCGGCAATTGGTGTCGCCAACTGAAAGCCAGTTCTGGGAAGCCATGCAACAGCAACAGCAACGGTTTGTCAGTCGCGGCCCCCTCAAAGCCCGCTTCCAAGACATGCATGCGCAGGCCCTGATCGGTCTCAATATGGCGAGCGCGCACACCGTCGGGCAAGGGCAGGGGGGGGAGTGGTGGGCTGTTCATGGCAACGGTGCTTTCAAGTGGGTGCTTAGGCAGGCATGCGCAGTGGCAATTGACGCAAACGCTTACCCGTTAGCGCAAACAAAGCATTCGCCACTGCCGGTGCCACGGGTGGTGTGCCAGGTTCGCCCACGCCTTCGGGGTGCGAATCACTTTCGATGATGTGGGTGTCCACCACCGGAGCTTGAGGCATACGCAGCACAGGGTAGTTGTTGAAGTTGCTTTGTTGTACGCAACCCTTGTCGATGGTGATTTCACCAAACAAGGCGGCGGACAAACCAAACACCACCGAACTCTCCATTTGTTGGGCAATCAACATCGGGTTGACGGCGGTGCCGCAATCGATGGCACAGACCACGCGGTGCACCACGATTTGCTTATTCTGCACCGACACTTCTGCCACCTGCGCCACGATACTGCCAAACGATTCATGCAAAGCAATGCCTAACGCCCGCTGTGCGCCATCTGCGCCCACCGCAGGCGCTTGTCGCCAGCCGCTTTTGTCGGCGGCGGTTTGCAGTACCTTGGCGTGGCGGGGGTGGTTTTTCAGCAGCCCCAAGCGAAAGTCCAAGGGATTTTGGCCAGCAGCAAAAGCCATTTCATCGACAAAACTTTCTTTGAAAAACGCTTGGTGTGAGTGACCGACCGAACGCCAAAAGCCCACGGGCAGGGGCAGGTCTACCGCCACATGGGCAATACGGGCATTGGGCCACTCGTAAGCTTGGTCGAAAGCGCCTTCAGCAGTGGTTTTATCGGGGCCTGCACCCGGCAGGCCAAACGAACGCGCCATGACTTGCGGCACGATGGCTTGGCTGGCCGAGGTGTTTTGCCATGCCACCAACTGGCCTTGCGCGTCCAAACCTGCGCTGAAGCGACTGATGCACACGGGGCGGTAGAAGTCGTGTTGCATGTCTTCGCTGCGGCTCCACAAAGTTTGCACCGGTGTGCCCTCCATAGCCTTGGCCACGACTGTGGCTTGGGCAATGATGTCCATCTCTAAGCGACGGCCAAAGCCACTGCCCAGCATGGGGATGTGCAGCTTCACTTTACTCACCTCGATACCGAGTTGCTTGGCCACCACTTTGCAAGCCAAATCGGGCACTTGGGTCGATGCCCACACTTGCGCCTCGCCGTTCTTGAACCACACGGTACAACCCATGGGCTCCATGGTGGCGTGTGCCAAATAGGGTGCGTGGTATTCGGCTTTCAAAGTGCGCGACGCTGTTTGCAATGCATCCGCAGCGTTGCCAGCAGAAAAATAAGCAAACCCAGTGTCGCTGTCTAACGCTTTGCGCAACTGTGCATCGATGGTGTCGCTGGACCAAGCAGAAGACGCCGCGATGTCCCACTTCACGTCCACTTGTGTGAGCGCTTTCATGGCTTGGTAGGTGGATGCGGCCACCACCGCCACCCCCGCGCTGGCGCCATGCAAGGCCTCGATGGACAGTACTTTTTTTACCCCAGGCATGACCAGCGCTTTGCTGTCGTTAAAGCTTTGCAGCTTGCCACCCAAGTTAGGGTTCATGCGCACACAGGCAAACAGCAAACCTTCGGGGCGAATGTCGCTGGCGAAAAGAGCCGAGCCGTCGCTTTTACTGTCGAGGTCTAAGCGCGGCAGACTTTGCCCAATGAGCTTGAAATCGATGGGCGACTTCAGGGTGATGGTGGGCGGCAAACCGACTTTGGCCGCTGCGGATGACAATTCGCCAAAAGTGGCTTTTTTGCCCGAGCTGTGTGAGACCACGCCGTCTTTCACATCGCACTCATGGGTGGGTACATGCCACTGTTGCGCGGCCGCACCCACGAGCATTGCTCTAGCGCTGGCACCTGCTTCGCGCATGGGTAGCCACAGGTCTTTGATGCTGGTCGAGCCACCTGTGAACATCAGCCCCATCTCACGCATGGCTTTGCGCACCAGCCACTGAGCGCTACTTTTCACCATGCCTTGGTTGTCAGGATGAAACGGCAAACCATCGGCCACGCCAGCGAGGTTGTTGTAGATGTTGTCGTTGGGCGACTGCTCAAAGCGCACTTGATCCCAGCGGGCGTCAAGCTCCTCGGCCAGCAACATCGCTAAACCGGTGAACACGCCTTGCCCCATTTCCGATTTGCTCATCACAACAGTGACGCTGTCGTCATCGCCAATGCGGACCCAACCATTCAAAGCGGTGGCTTTATCAATGCTGGCTAAAGGTTTGGAGGGGTTTAAACGCTGGCGCGGGGGCATGACGCCCCAGCCAATCGCTAAAACGCCGCTGCCTGCGGCAAGGGCGGCCAGTACATGTCTTCTTTTCACTGCGTGTCCTCTGGGGGTTGAGGTTGTCATTATGGCGAGTGTGCATGTGCCTCCCTCGCGTTGTCTGTGCCGTTAGCATTGAGCGCATGACATCACCCACTTTGCCCCCCACCTTTGGCATCATCATCATTGGTGATGAAATCCTCTCTGGCAAACGCCAAGACAAACATTTGGCCAAATGCATAGAGCTCTTGTCTGAGCGTGGCTTGGGCCTTTATTACGCCGACTATGTAGGCGACGACCCCGAACGCATCACCGCTACCCTGCAACGTGCTTTTGAAACCAGCGGCGTGGTGTTTTCGTGTGGTGGCATTGGTGCCACGCCTGACGACCATACACGCCAATGTGCGGCCAAGGCGCTGGGCCGTGAGTTGGTGCTACACCCCCAAGCCGAGACTTTGATTCGTGAACGCACCCGTGAGGTGGCGCTTGAAAACGGTTTGCCGTATGAACCCGACCGCCCTGACAATCTGCACCGTTTGAACATGGGGCGCTTCCCCAAGGGCGCGAGCATCATTCCCAACCCCTACAACAAGATCGCTGGGTTCACCTGCCAAGGCCGCCAGGGGATTGTGCACTTTGTGCCAGGCTTTCCGGTGATGGCGTGGCCGATGATGGCGTGGGTGCTAGACAACGTGTATGCCGACCATTTCCATGCTGTCAAGCGCATTGAAAAATCGGTCATTGTCATGGGTTCTATGGAAGCCACACTTACCCCCTTGATGGAAGCCATCGAGGCGCGGTTCAATGGCGTGAAGGTGTTCAGCTTGCCAAGCGTGGATCACCCCGAGTTTGGCCGCCACATCGAATTGGGCGTCAAAGGCACGCCAGAGCAGGTGCAAGCATCTTTTCCTGAGTTAATTTCAGGTCTGCATGAATTTGGTGCAAAATTAGGCCCTGAAATGGTGCGATCCTAGTTTTGCACTTTTTTAGTGCATAACCAGAGCTTCAAGCTTGCCAAGCCTGAGCAAACGCTGTGCTTGAAAAGCCAAACGCATCAAGTAATCAATTGGTATCTATGAAGAAAAATCTTGCTTCAGGTGCTGCGTGGCACAAATCATGCAAGACAATGGAAATCCCGTTTTTTCAAACCAACCTCTTTAGGAGAAATTGATGGCCAAGACCGTCGCCGACGTCATGAAGGACGTGAAGGACAACGAAATCAAGTTTGTCGACTTCCGCTTTACCGATACCCGAGGCAAAGAGCAGCACGTGAGCGTGCCGATTTCTGCGTTCAACGAAGAAAAATTCTCTGAAGGCCATGCGTTTGACGGCTCCTCTATCGCTGGTTGGAAAGGCATTGAAGCCTCTGACATGTTGCTCATGCCGGACGCCAACTCTGCTTTCATCGACCCCTTCTTCCAAGAGCCCACACTGGTGTTGTCTTGTGACGTGTTGGAACCCGGTGACGGTAAGGCCTATGACCGCGATCCCCGCTCCATCGCCAAGCGCGGCGAAGCCTATCTCAAGGCCTCTGGCATTGGTGACACCGCCTACTTTGGTCCCGAGCCTGAGTTCTTCATTTTTGACAATGTGCAATGGGGCAATGAAATGTCCGGCGCGTTCTTCAAGATTGACGAATACGAAGCCCCTTGGAACAGCGGCGCCAAACTCGAAGGTGGCAACCGCGGTCACCGTCCCACCGTCAAAGGTGGCTATTTCCCCGTGCCTCCCGTGGACAGCACCCAAGACATGCGTGCCGAAATGGTGTTGCTGCTCGAAGAAATGGGCATTCCCGTTGAGGTGTTCCACCACGAAGTGGCGGGTGCTGGTCAAAACGAAATTGGTACCAAATTCAGCACCTTGGTTGAGCGCGCTGACTGGACCCAGAAACTGAAATACGTGGTGTGGAACGTGGCCAATGCCTATGGCAAAACCGCCACCTTCATGCCCAAGCCCATCGTTGGCGACAACGGCTCGGGCATGCACGTTCACCAGTCCATCTGGAAAGACGGCAAAAACCTGTTTGCTGGCAAAGGCTACGCTGGTTTGAGCGACACCGCCTTGTTCTACATCGGCGGCATCATCAAGCATGCACGTGCTTTGAACGCCATCACCAACCCCACCACCAACAGCTACAAGCGCTTGGTGCCTGGCTTTGAAGCGCCTGTGAAACTGGCTTACTCAAGCCGCAACCGCTCTGCGTCTATCCGCATTCCCCATGTAGCCTCAGACAAAGCACGTCGCATCGAAGCGCGTTTCCCCGATCCCATGGCCAACCCTTACCTGTGCTTCACCGCATTGATGATGGCGGGCTTGGACGGTATCGAAAACAAAATTCACCCCGGCGAAGCTGCTACCAAAGACTTGTACCACTTGCCCCCCGAGGAGGACGCATTGGTCCCCACCGTCTGCCACAGCTTGGATCAGGCCTTGGACTACTTGGACAAGGGCCGTTCGTTCTTGACCAAAGGCGGCGTGTTCACCGACAGCATGATTGATGCTTACATTGAACTGAAAATGCAAGAGGTCACTCGTTTTCGCATGGCCACCCATCCGGTGGAATTCGACATGTACTACTCACTCTGAGCCAGACAGGTCGATCACACCACAGCCAAGGGTCAACAACCTTTGGCTGCCCGAAGGACGGCCTAGCGCCGTCCTTTTTTTTGGTTTTTGAAAACATGAGCATAAAGCCGCACCATGCCTGTTGAACGCTTTGCCGCCCTCGACTTGTTAGCCACCTTGGTGCTGGTGGTACAGGCTGACGACCGCGTGTTGTTTGTCAATGCCTCGTTTGAAGACGTGATGGGTTTGTCCAGGCGTAGCCTGCACGGAGTCGATGCGGCGGAACTGTTTGTGGATGTGTCGGCGATGCGCCAAGCCATTGCAGGCGCCAGACGCCACGATTTTTCAGCCTTGCGCTTTGACGACCAACTCAAGCGCCAAGGTGCCGAGCCTTATGCGGTGCATGTGGTGGTGGCAACCACCGAAAGCCCTGACGAGGTGGTGGTGGAGTTGCTGCCCCAAGAAACCCAGACCCGTCAAGACCGTGAAGAGCGGCAAATGGAACAGGCGCAGGCCAACAAAGAGCTGATTCGTAACTTGGCGCATGAAATCAAAAACCCTTTGGGTGGCATACGCGGTGCGGCGCAGTTGCTGCAATTGGAGTTGGATTCAAGAGACTTAACCGAATACACCCAAGTCATAGTGCGAGAGGCCGATCGACTGCAAACCTTGGTCGACCGCTTGCTTGCACCTCATCGCCGACCACAGGTGGTGGGTAACGTCAATATCCATGAGGTCTGCGAACGGGTTCGCACCCTGATCTTGGCTGAATTTCCCAAAGGTTTGCAGGTGCGGCGCGACTATGACACCTCGCTGCCCGAATTCCGCGGCGATGTCGAGCAATTGATACAAGCCGTGCTCAATATTGCCCACAACGCGGCCTTGGCCTTGAAAGACCGTATCGCCATGGGGGATGGACAAATCATTTTGGCCACCCGCATCGCCCGACAAGTGACTTTCGTGAAAAAACGCTTTCGCTTGGCACTGGAATTGCATGTGATTGACAACGGCCCCGGCATCCCCGAAGACATTCGGGAACGGCTGTTTCATCCCTTGGTCTCGGGGCGCGATGGCGGTTCGGGTTTGGGTTTGAATTTGGCGCAATCCTTTGTACAACAACACCAAGGATTGATTGAATGTGAAAGTCAGCCAGGGCGCACGGATTTCAAGATTTTGATTCCGCTGCCCTGACCAGAGTAAAGCGCTGTGGCGCATGTGACAAGGTGAAGTACTGCGATGAAACCTATTTGGATTGTTGACGACGACCAGTCCATCCGCTTCGTGCTCGAAAAAGCCTTGATGCGAGAAGACCTACCCACGCGCAGTTTCACTCACCCACGTGAAGTGCTGCAAGCACTGGATGGGGTAACACCCGAGGAATCCCCCCAAGTGCTGGTGAGCGATATCCGTATGCCCGGTGGTTCAGGCTTGGATTTACTCTCGCAAGTCAAGGCACGAATGCCTGGTTTGCCCGTCATCATCATGACGGCGTATTCTGATTTGGACAGCGCGGTCTCGGCCTTCCAAGGCGGCGCCTTCGAGTACCTGCCCAAGCCGTTTGACCTGACCAAAGCGATTGAGTTGATTCGCCGTGCAGTTGAAGAAAGTCAGCGCGAACAAACCAGTGCCACCAATGTGGACAGCACGCCTGAAATGCTGGGTCAAGCACCCGCCATGCAAGACGTGTTTCGTGCCATTGGGCGTCTGAGCCAAAGCAATGTCACCGTCATGATCACCGGCGAATCGGGTTCGGGCAAAGAGCTGGTCGCCCGAGCGTTACACAAACATTCGCAGCGTGCGGATGGACCTTTCGTTGCTATCAATACCGCGGCGATTCCCAAAGATTTGTTGGAAAGCGAACTCTTTGGCCACGAGCGTGGTGCGTTCACTGGTGCACAAGCCATGCGACGTGGGCGTTTCGAGCAAGCCGATGGCGGCACGCTGTTTTTGGATGAAATCGGTGACATGAAGTTCGATTTGCAAACCCGCTTGCTGCGGGTGCTGTCAGACGGCAGTTTTTACCGCGTGGGGGGCCACAGCGCCATCAAAACCAATGTGCGCGTCATTGCCGCCACGCACCAAAATTTGGAACAACGTGTCCAAGAAGGTGCATTCCGCGAGGATTTGTTCCACCGTCTGAACGTCATCCGTTTGCGTCTGCCACCCTTGCGTGAGCGCCGTGAAGACATTCCCGTTTTGACCCGCCACTTTTTGCAACAAAGCGCACAGCAACTGGGGGTCGAGGCCAAGCGTATTTCTGACTCGGCCATCGAGTTGCTGCAAAACTTTGCCTTTCCAGGTAATGTGCGGCAACTGGAAAACATTTGCCATTGGCTCACCGTGATGGCGCCAGCACAAGCCATTGAAGCCAAAGATTTGCCCCCTGAGGTGCTGGCCCCCAGCAGCCATGCCAACTCAGTAATGGCCATGGTTTCAGCTGGCTTAGCCGCCAGTGAGTTTGCCGCACCTGCGCCGATGGTCAATGGTGCTACGCCAGCCACACCTTTTGTGGCCAAACCCGTTGTGCTAAATGCACCTGGCGAGAACTGGCAAGCTGGCTTAGAGGCAGAGGCCATGTCCTTGTTAGCTTCTGGAAGGGTCGATGTGTGGGATGAGATGACGAAGCGCTTTGAAGCCTCGCTGATTCAAACTGCTTTGGCGCATACGCGTGGACGGCGTATCGATGCGGCGCACAAACTGGGCATTGGGCGCAACACCATCACCCGCAAAATTCAAGAACTGGGTTTAGAGTAAATCCCCGCTTTCAAGGCTTGGGTGTTGCCTCTGATGGCGGTAATTTGCAATCGGTATTGCCGTAGGTTTGAAAGCAACTTTGCTGCGCGCAACTGCGCACATACTCGTTGCGGGCTTTCTGGTTCAGGTCGATGGTTTCCAAGCGGGGCATGGCCATCAAGGGCATCAAATTGCATTCATTGCGCACACGGTCTTTACCGTCTTTGTCTTTGTAGCTCACCTGCACACATCGCTGCATAAACGGTACGGGCTGCAATTCATGCACCCAGCGCTGTTCGGTGGCGACAGGAAAAATAGGCATCGCTTGCATTTGGCATTGCGCCTCTGCTGCCTTCCATTGGTCGGTGGCACAAGCGCTCAAGGCCAACAGGGAAATTAATTGGAATCTGACCCCGATTAATTTCATAAGGTAACGATGACGGGTGTGTGGTCGCTAGGGCGCTCGTTCTTGCGCGGGGTTTTGTCGATCACGCAGGCTGCCACGCAGGCTTTCAAAGCAGTAGACACCAAGATGTGGTCGATGCGCAGTCCGCGGTTGCGCTTGAAGCCGAACTCGCGATAGTCCCACCAAGAGTAGCTTTTGGGGGCTTGTTCGAACAGTCTGAATGCATCTGTCAGACCGAGGTCAAGCAAGGCCTTGAAGTGCGCACGTTCTTCGTCGGTGCAGTGGATGGTGCCGGCCAAGGCAACGGGGTCCCACACATCCAAGTCGTCCCATGTGATATTGAAGTCACCCATCAACACCAGTTTGTTGTGGCGACTGAGTTCATCTTTGATGAAAGTTTGCATGGCCGTCAACCACGCCATTTTGTAGACAAACTTGTCGCTGTCAGGTGCTTGGCCATTGGGGAAATACGCACCCACGACACGCACTCCGTTCACCGTGGCGGTGATGAGACGGGCCATGTCGTCGGTGAAATCTGGGATGTTGTGTACCACCTCGTTGATGGGATGCCTGGCAATCAGTGCCACGCCGTTATAGGTTTTTTGGCCGAAGAAGGCAACGTTGTAGCCAGCGGCTTCAATCTCGGTTTTGGGAAATTTGTCGTCGGTGGTTTTGGTTTCTTGCAATGCAAGCACATCGATGCCGCCCTCAGCGGTTTGTGCTGACAGCCAGTCCAGCACCTGCGGCAAACGCACAGTCAAGGAGTTGACGTTCCACGTAGCAAGTTTCATCACTGTCTTTCCAAAGTGACCAAACTGTAAGCCAAACCTTGCGCTGACATATATTGGCTGCGTTGGGATTCTTTCCATTCAGCAGTTAAGTGCGGTGCAAACGCGTCGCCTTCAAAATCGGCGTCAATCTCGGTGACCACAATCTGCGCAGCCAAGGGCAGGGCTTGTGCATACAGCTGCGCCCCGCCTATCAACCACACCACCTCATCCGCAGGAAACAAGGCCAGTGCAGCTTGCAATGAAGTCACCACGGATGCACCTGTGGCGGCGTAGTTGGCTTGCCGAGAAACAATCACATTGCGTCGCCCTGGCAGAGGTCGAAATTTTTCGAGGATGGATTCCCAAGTGATGCGCCCCATGACCACCGCTTGGCCCAAGGTGGTGCGTTTGAAATGAGCCAAGTCCTCGGGCAAATGCCAAGGCAAGTCGCCGTTTTTGCCGATGACATTGTTGCGTGAGCGAGCGTAAATCAGGTGCAGTGGCATGGTGAGTAAAAAGTAACTTAGCTTTGACTGTAGCAATAGCCTTGGGGTGAATTCAAGTGGCTTGCGTTGCGGGGATGCGTTGGGGCAAAAGCACCGCTGCAATCGCCAACACCACGCAGACCATGGCCGCGTAGTCTTGCCAATGCGGTAACTCCCCAATCAGCAAGCTGGCGCTCAAGGTGCCCACCACGGGCACGGCCATGATGCTCATGGCGCTGGTGGCGGGGGGTAAATCTCGTGCCATGCCAAACCAAATGATTTGGGCAAAGCCATAGTTGATGAGTACCGCATAGGCCAAGCTGCCCCATGCCAGCGGCGAAAGTTCCCATGTGGGCCATGTCTCGGTGCTTGCACCCACCAGCAAGATCATGGGACTGCTGATCAGCATCATCCATACCGTCAAACTTTGCACGGGCATGCTGAAGCTGATACGGCGCATCCACAAGGTGCCGACTGCCCAGCTGAGTGCGCCCAACTCCATCCACAAAATACCCATGGGCTGGCCTTGCAAGGCGGTGAATTCATGCGAGATCAGCAAGCCAATGGCAGCCAAGGTGGCGATCACCGCCGCAATGATGCGCGGGGTGAACTTCGCGCCCATGAACATCACACCTATCACCACCGTCCACACCGGCATGGTGAAGCCCAAGATGGACGCTCGTCCTGAGGGCAGGGACATCACCCCCAAAATGGACAAGGCGTGCCATAAAAACATATTGGGAATGCCCAGCAACACAATGTCTCGCCATTCACGCAGCGTTTGCGGCCACAGTCGCAGGCCTTGAAGGCGAAAGTAGAACAACAGCCACAGACCACCCAACCCCATGGTGACGCCACGGAAATACATGGGCGAGACTTCGCGCAAAGCAATCTTCATCATCGGCCAATTGATGCCCCACATCAGCGTGATGCCCACCAAGCCGATGAGCTGCTGGCGGCTGATGACGCTGCGACTGCCCGTCACACCGCCACCGGCGCCTTGATGGCGGGGTGGCATTGGTAGTCACGCACCTCGAAGTCTTCAAACAGGTAGTCGAAGATGGTTTCAGGTTTGCGCTTGATGTGCAGCGTGGGCGCGGGGAAGGGCGAGCGCGAAAGCTGCAACTCGACCTGCTCGTGGTGGTTGCTGTAAATGTGGCAGTCGCCGCCGGTCCAAATGAAGTCGCCAACCTCCAAGTCGCATTGCTGCGCCACCATGTGGGTCAGCAGCGCGTAGCTGGCGATGTTGAAGGGCACGCCCAAAAAAATGTCGGCGCTGCGTTGATACAGCTGGCAACTTAGCTGGCCCTTGCCGCCAGCGGTGGTGGGCGGTGCCACATAAAACTGGAAGAAGGCATGGCAGGGCATGAGCGCCATTTTGGACAGGTCGGCCACGTTCCAAGCACTCACGATGATGCGGCGTGAATCGGGGTTGCTCTTCAAGGTCTTGATGACCTCGGTGATTTGGTCGATGTGCCCGCCCTCGGGCGTGGGCCAGCTGCGCCACTGCACGCCGTACACCGGACCCAAGTCGCCGTCCGCGCGTGCCCATTCGTCCCATATGGTGCAGCCGCGCTCGGTCAGCCAGTTGTTGTTGCTCGACCCCGTGAGGAACCACAGCAACTCGACGATGATGGATTTCAGATGCACCTTCTTGGTGGTGACCAGCGGAAAACCTTGGCGCAAATCGAAACGCATTTGGTGGCCAAACACGCTGCGCGTGCCGGTGCCGGTGCGGTCGGACTTTTCTACCCCATGTGTGTAGACATGGCGCATGAAATCTTCGTAGGGCGTGGGGATGGGGTGGGGGGCTGGGGAATACATGGGAGGAGAGTTTAAAGGGCTTGCTTCTCGTCACTGCGAGGCCCGCAGGGCCGTGGCAGTCTCTGCTTAGTCATTTAAACGAGTGTTTAGATAGTATTTAAATGAGGTGTTTAATGGTATAAATAGTACTTATTAATTTAAATTAAATTAATTTATTTGACGGGTGAACAAATGAACCATTGGCTTTTGACTTTGCACTTGGCACTGGTGGGCCTGTGGCTGGGCTGTGTCCTCACCGAGGCTTTGTTCGAGCGAGCCTTGCTGGGAAAAGGGCGAGACAAAGAGTTGATCCTTACTGCTTTGCACAAGCGTGTTGATGTATTCATTGAAATACCCGCTTTCACTTTGGTGGTAGTGACGGGGTTGCTGCTCATGCCCCAAGCACCGATGAGCATGGTCTTTGTGGCCAAGTTGGTATTCGCTCTGTTGGCGGTCGCCACCAATGTGTTTTGCGTCTATCTGGTTTTCAAACGCCATCAGCTGGCCGCTTCGGGCGATTGGACGGGCTTTGAAGCGACAGACCATTTGCAGCACAAGTGGGGTGCAGCGGTATTGATAGGAATTTTGGGATCAATGATTGCGGGCGTTGTGCCTGTTCACTTCACAAGCTAGGCTTGACTTTTGTATCCCATTTTATACAATCCAAATGCCAACGATCTACACAACTGAAGGATTTGACAGGTGGTTTGCGGCTTTAAAAGACAAACAGGCGGCCCGTCGAATTCAAGTGCGTATCGATCGCGCAGAAGACGGCCATTTGGGGGACCACAAGTCTGTTGGGCAAGGCGTTTGGGAGATGCGCTTGCACCTTGGGCCTGGATTTCGGGTGTATTTCATGTGGCGCGGCGAAGAAATGGTGATTCTTTTGGCGGGCGGCGACAAATCGAGTCAGGCCAAAGACATTGAAACAGCGCAAGGGCTTGCGCGACAACTGAAAGACCAATCATGACAACACTCAAACTGCGCAAATGGGACAGCGCCGAACACCTCAAAACCGATGAAGACATGGCGGCTTACCTTGAAGCTTGTCTGCAAGAGGCGGGCGATGATGCCGCCTTCATCGCCAAAGCCCTTGGCAACATCGCAAGGGCCAAAGGCATGACGCAGTTGTCCAAGGACACAGGGCTTGGGCGCGAAAGTTTGTACAAGGCTTTGTCTGGCGAGGGCAACCCCAGTTTTGCAACGATTTTGAAGGTGACCCATGCTTTGGGCTTGAAGTTTCATGTTCAGTGCGGTTGATATTCAATACTTGGTTGGTCTCAATCGCCTATCTCGTTCCGAACAGTACGAACCATTTCTTCCGTAATTGTGTTTTGTCCTATCGCAACAATCGGTTTAATAGATGCATTGACCAACACCCTCCCCGGATTCATCACATTCTGCGGGTCAATCGCCTGCTTGATGCTGCGCATGAGTTGCAGCGCCACGGGGTCTTTGTATAAGTGCAGGGTGTCAGCCTTTAGGCTGCCCACACCGTGCTCGGCGCTGATAGAGCCACCAAACTTCATCACCGCGTCGTACACCAAGGTGTTGATGAGGTGCTCTTGTGTCGACAAAAAGACCGAGGCGTCTGTTCCTGCGGGGCATTGCACGTTGTAGTGCAAATTGCCGTCGCCCAAGTGGCCAAAATTCACCAAGCGAACACCTTCTACCTCCCGAGCCAACAGGGCGTCTGTGTGTGCCACAAAGTCGGGAATGGCGGAAACAGGGATGGAAATATCGTGCTTGATGTTCAAACCTTGCGCCGCTTGCGCGGAGCTGATGCTCTCGCGCACCTGCCACAACTGCCGCCCTTGCGCCAAGCTGCTGGCCACCACCGCGTCAAGGGCACACCCATCCGTCAGCGCGGCTTCCAGCAAGCGCTCAAGCTGGGCATTGCCATGCGCCTCGCTTTCGGTATCGCTGTGCGACAGCAACACGCAGTAAGGCGCGGTTTGCCACAGCGGCACATTGAGCGTGGGGAAATGGGTGGTGACCAACTGCAAAGCAAACTGACCCATTACCTCAAAACCGGTGAGGCCTGCCCCTAAATGCTGCTGCGCCAAACCCAATAACTGAACCGCAGCTTGCATAGAGGGCACGGCTGCCCAAGCGGTGAGTTCGGCCGCGGGTTGGGGGTAGAGCTTCAAGGTGGCGGCGGTGATGATGCCCAAGGTCCCCTCGCTGCCAATGAACATATCCCGCAAGTCGTAGCCAGTGTTGTCTTTGCGCAGACCACTTAGGCCATGCCACACCTCGCCTTGGGGCGTTACCACTTCTAACCCCAAACAAAGGTCTCGCGCATTGCCGTAGCGCAGCACTTGCGTGCCACCGGCGTTGCTGCCCAAATTGCCGCCAATGGTGCAACTGCCCTCGGACGCCAAGCTCAGGGGAAACAACAGGCCCGCATCGGTAGAGGCCTGTTGCACGTTGAACAAAATGCACCCTGCCTCAGCGGTGAGGGTGAGGTTGGCTTTGTCCACTGCACGAATACGGTTCATGCGTTGCAAGCTGAGCACCACCTGTGTACCCGAGGTATCAGGCACTGCGCCCACCACCATGCTGGTGTTGCCACCTTGCGGCACGATGGCCACGCCTGCAGTTGCGCAGGCTTTCACCACCAGCGCCACTTCTTCGGTACTGTTGGGTTTGACCACGCACAAAGCCTTGCCTTGCATGCGACCGCGCCAATCGCGCTCGTAAGCAGACAAATCCCCGCTGGACAGCACATGGTCGGTGCCGACGATGGTTTGCAACTGGGCAAGCAAAGCGCTGCTCATGGCTTGGTCTCGTCGCCACCGTTTTCTTGGGAGGCAGCCAAGGCTGCGTCGCGCAGTCGCCAACGCACATGCAATGCGCTGGCTGTGAAGAGCATCAAGCACAACAAAATCTCCACCGCAGCAAACGCATTGCTTGGCCAGGCGTCCCCTTGCAAACGGATCACGCCCTCGGCGAAATACAGCCACACCACCAAGCTGACCCAACGGTAGGTGTACATGCGGTTTTTCAGCAAACCCGCCAAGGGAATGCACAAAGGCAAGGCCTTTAACACCAACCAAGAACCACCTGGGCGCAAAGGTGCCAGCCACAGCTCCCACACCAGTGAAAGCAACACCAGTCCAACGAGGCTGCTGACAGCCAAGGCGCGGCTGAGTTGCACATGTTGGTGAGCTTGGGGGGTGAGAGAAGGTGTCGATGGCATGATAGAGGGCATGATTGTCTCGCAACTCCTTCTGCTACCGCAAAAACTCCTGCATTTCCCTTGGAGAAGGGCGGCAAGGCGCTTGATGCACCGTTTTGCTGATGACCGTTTGGGCCAAACCGCGGGTGCTTTGACTTTTACCACCTTGATCGCTTTGGTGCCGCTGTTGACGGTGGCTTTAGCGGTGGTAACAGCGTTTCCAGTGTTTGACCAATTTCAAACCGTACTGCAACGCTGGTTGGTGGAGAGCCTGATTCCCGAGTCCATTTCACGCCAAGTGCTGGGCTACTTGACCCAGTTCACCACCAAGGCCAGCCGCTTGGGCAGTTTTGGTTTCGCCGCTTTGATGTTGTCTGCGCTGGCTTTGATACTCACCATAGACCGCAGCCTCAACACCATTTGGCGGGTGCGACAACAACGCCCATGGGGCCAGCGCTTATTGCTGTATTGGGCTGCGCTCACCTTGGGGCCTTTGTTGGTGGCGGCAGGTTTGGTAACCATGGCCTCCGTCATCACTTGGTCGGGTGGCTCTTTGCGTTACCAAGGGCCTGGCGTAAAAATGGCCTTGGGAGTGCTGGAGTTTCTTTTGCTGTGGGGTGGCATCAGCGCTTTGTACCGCTTTGTGCCCAACACCCAAGTGTCTTGGCGCCCTCTGTTGCTGGGCAGTTTTTTCACCGCGTTGGTGCTAGAGGCTGCACGAAGCGGATTGACGTTTTATTTGGCCAGTATGCCCACCTTCTCGCTGGTTTACGGCACCTTTGCCACCGTGCCGATTTTGCTGGTGTGGATTTACACCACTTGGGTGGTGGTGTTGTTAGGCGCCGTATTGGTAGCGAGTTGGCCTGCCTTGGCGAACGATTTGTCTGATACCTATGAAGAGCGAGCGGGTCGTGGCTTCGCTCTGGCGCTGGGTTGTTTGCGCTTACTCCAACAAGCCCGTTTGCAAAGTGCGGGCGGTTTGGATGTGACAAGGCTTGCGCAGCAACTAGGCGTTGAGTCCTGGGAGATAGATGAGGTGATGGGCTTGTTGACGCAACTGGATTGGGTGGGGCGTTTGAGCGAGTTCACCGCACCGCGTTATGTTTTGCTCATCGATTTAGCTACCACCCGTGCAGCCCCTTTGATGAACCTGCTTTTATTGGCTGACAACGCACATACCCAAGCCGTTTGGGCGCGGTGGCAGGACTGGCGTTTGGCTGAGCTCATTTAATCGGGGTCAGATCCCAATTAATTTTTATGCAAAACAAATCTGCTGATGTGTTGGTGCTTGGCGCAGGCATGGTGGGCTTGGGCTTGGCGCTGAAGTTGCAAGAACGCGGCCGCGAGGTGGTGCTCATAGACCGTGCCCAAGCTGGAGCGGCAACCAGCTTTGGCAATGCGGGGCTGATCGAGCGCAGCACGGTGTTTCCCTATGCATTCCCGCGTGACCTCAAAACCTTGCTGGCCTATGCGATGGGTCTGCGCACCGCTGCCCATTACCACTGGAGCGCCTTGCCTTCTTTGCTACCTTGGATGTGGCGCTATTGGCAGCATTCATCGCCTGCTTTGTACCCGCAGGCCATTGCTGGCGCCTTGCCCTTGATCGAGCACAGCTGGAGCGAACACCAGCCGCTGATCGCTGCCGCCGGTGTGCAAGATTTGGTGAACGAGCGTGGCTGGATCAAGGTTTTTCGCACCGAAGAAAGTGCCAAGCAAAGCCTTTCTATGGCCGAGCAAAGCCGCGCCTTTGGTGTGACAGCAAACGCCTTGTCACCCTCACAACTCTTGGCGATAGAACCTGCACTGAAAACCGCCTTGCTAGGTGGTGTGCACTACCCCGAGTCGCGGCAAATCCGAGACCCACAAGCGCTGTCAAGCGCCTATCTGCTTTTGTTCGAGCAACGCGGGGGGCGTTTTGTGCAAGGCGATGCGCGTACTTTGCAAGCCGAAAGAAAGTCGTGGTCTGTGCAAACTGAAGAGGGACGTTTAATTGCCCCGCAAGCTGTGTTGGCCTTGGGGCCGTGGGGCGAAGACATGGCAAGGCAACTTGGCTACCGCTTGCCGATGGGTCGCAAGCGGGGTTACCACATGCATTTCCAGTCGAATGAAGTAACGCTGAAACACACCATTGTCGATGTGGAGAACGGCTATGCCATCGCACCCATGCAGCGGGGCTTGCGCTTGACCACTGGCGCGGAGTTCGCCTTGCGTGATGCGCCTGCCACCCCCGTGCAACTGCAGCGCATCGAGCCTATTGCGCGGGGCTTGACCCATCTGGGTGAGCGACTGGACGCTCAAGCTTGGTTGGGTTCTCGCCCATGCACCCCTGATATGTTGCCCTTGGTGGGCTCTGCGCCACGCCACACTGGTTTGTGGTTCAGCTTCGGCCATGCGCACCATGGGTTGACGCAAGCAGCATCGAGCGGGAGGCTGCTTGCCGAGTTGATGTGTGGCGAAACACCCTATATTGATCCAAGACCTTATCGGGTCGAAAGGTTTGGTACCTAGAGCAAAAAGCGCTTGATGGCATCTAAAGTTTCGTCAGGCGACTCGGTCATTTGGTGATGTCCATGAGGGATGGTCACCACTTGCAAGGACACGCCGCTCTCTTTGGCTTGGGCTATCAGCGGTTGTGCGTTCTTGGGCATGGTCATTTGGTCAGCTTCACCCAACACCATCAGCACGGGGCAGGTAACGCACGCCATGGCTTGCAGACCTTGGTCGTAGCTGTTGCAAGCATTAAAGCCCGTGTGAAAAACGTTCACGGTTTTGTTGCTGGCCAAGACACGTCGCCCCAATGCCAAGCTCGCACCGAACACCCAAGACCCGGCGCCTGAAGGTGGTGCCAAAGTGGCACGTGAAAACACATTGGTCATGTGCAAGGCTTTGTCGGGTTCATTCAAAGAGGCATCTAGCAGCCCTTGAGAGACCTTCATGGGGTAGGCCGTGCCCACCATTGCCAAATGGCTGATGCGCTCGCCCAAATTGGCCGCGGTTTGCAAGGCAATAAGGGAGCCAAAACTGTGGCCCACCAAAGCGGCTTGCTCGACGCCTTGCGCATCTAGCAAATCCTGTATGAACTGAGCAGCTTCTTGCACTGTAGCAGGAGGCGCACCCGCGCTTTTGCAGTGGCCTGGCAGGTCGATGGCCAGCACATTCCAGCCATGGTTGGCTAAGTAGCGGCTTTGCAGCGCCCACACGCTGTGGTCACACAAGACCCCGTGAATCAACACCACCGTGGGCAGGGAGGGGTTGAACTCTTTGCCGCCTGTGTAGGCGTAGGTCTTGTGGCCGTTCACATTGATGTACATGGTGGCCCCTTCAAGTTGCTTTTTCAGCGGTTTTTTCAGCAGCTTTAAGGGCGCGCTTCAAGTCGTCAATCAAATCGTCTGCGTCTTCCAAACCCACCGACAAACGAATGGTGCCGGCCCCAATGCCCGCTTGGGCCAGCGCCTCATCGCTCATGCGGAAATGCGTGGTGCTGGCGGGGTGGATCACCAACGATTTGCTGTCGCCCACATTGGCCAAGTGGCTGAAGATCTTCAGCGCTTCAATGAACGCACGCCCTTGGGTGCGAGAACCCTTGATATCAAAACTGAACACCGAACCAGCACCGCGTGCGCCACCGCGCAAGAGTTTTTCGGCCAATGCATGGCTGGGGTGGTCGGGCATGAGCGGGTGACCGACCCGCGACACCATGGGGTGGGCCGCCAAAAACGCCACCACTTTTTCGGTGTTGGCCAAGTGGCGTTCCATGCGCAGCGGCAAAGTCTCCATACCTTGCAAAATCAACCATGCCGAATGCGGGCTTAAACAGGCACCAAAGTCGCGCAAGCCTTCTCGTCTGGCTCGCAGCAAAAACGCACCCACCGTGCTCTCTTCGGTGAACACCATGTTGTGAAAACCAGCGTAGGGCTCGGAGAGTTCGGGGAATTTACCGCTGGCCTCCCAGTCAAAGGAGCCGCCATCGACCACCACGCCACCAATCACCGTTCCGTGGCCGCTCAAAAACTTGGTGGCCGAGTGGTAGACCAAATCCGCGCCCAAGGACAAGGGTTTCATTAAATAGGGTGTGCTGAGTGTGGCATCCACCAACAGCGGCAAGCCTTTGTCGTGGGCAATCTGAGAGATGGTGGGAATGTCCAGAACGTCTAGCCCTGGATTACCTACCGTCTCGCCAAACAGCAGCTTGGTGTTGGGCTGGATAGCGGCCCGCCAAGCTTCAATATCGCCTGGCTTAACAAAAGTGGTTTCAATGCCAAAGCGGCGCAGCGTGTAGTGCAGCAGGTTGTGCGAGCCGCCGTACAGCGCCGAGCTGGACACAATGTGCGAACCCGCGCCCATGAGCGTGGCCACACTCAGGTGCAATGCCGCTTGACCGCTGGCAGTGGCGATGGCACCGATGCCGCCCTCCAACGCAGCGATGCGCTGCTCGAACACCGCGGTGGTGGGGTTGCTGATGCGGCTGTAGACATGGCCGGCGCTTTCTAAATTGAAAAGTGCTGCGGCTTGGTCGGACGATTCGAACACGTAGGAGGTGGTCAAGTGAATCGGCACCGCGCGAGCGCCGGTGGCGGGGTCGGGTTGGCTGCCTGCGTGCAGCGCAAGCGTATCAAAATGGGGATCTGCGTATCCGGTCATGGTGTTCTCGTTCCTACGGTGTACCAGAAGCAGATTGTGGGCTATATTGAAAGTCATGCCAGCCGCACTGGCCTTGAGAGGAACCCCATGAAAGTCAGCGACATTCTTCGCCTCAAAGGCACCACGCTCTACACCACCACGCCGCTGGCACCTTTGGCTGAGGCGGTGCAGACCATGGCCGACCACGACTTGGGCTCCATCTTGGTCATGGACCACGGGGACTTGGTGGGCATACTCACTTTTCGAGAGGTGATTTTGGCGCTCAATGGCAATGGCGGCGCCTTGGGACAGGCCACCGTGCGAAGCGCCATGGACGACCATCCCCTCACCTGTTCGCCCGACACCGAACTCGACGAAGTTCGCCGCATGATGCTCGAGCGCCATGCCCGCTATTTGCCTGTGTTGAATAAGCGCGAACTCATGGGCGTGGTGAGTTTTTACGATGTGGCCAAAGCTGTGGTGGACAGCCAAAACTTCGAGAACCAAATGCTTAAAGCCTATATCCGTGATTGGCCCTCGGAGGAAGAGGGCGCCAAGGCTAATTAATTGGGGTCAGATTCCAATTAATTAATCGGGATCTGACCCCGATTAATTCTCCGATTTCTCTCAGAGATAATCCCCCACATGAGCGGCAACACCTTTGGCACCCTTTTCGCAGTCACCAACTTTGGTGAATCCCACGGACCAGCCATTGGCTGTGTGATTGACGGCTGCCCACCGGGCATGGCGCTGAGCGAGGCCGACATCCAGCACGACCTGGACCGCCGCCGCCCTGGCACCAGCCGCCATGTGACGCAACGCCAAGAGCCCGACCAAGTGCAAATTTTGAGTGGCGTGTACCAAGGCGTGACCACCGGCACCCCTATTGCGCTGATCATTCAAAACACCGACCAGCGCAGCAAAGACTACAGCGACATCTTGCAAACCTTCAGACCCGGCCACGCCGACTACACCTACACCCAAAAATACGGTGTGCGCGACCCGCGTGGTGGTGGCCGTTCATCGGCACGCTTGACAGCACCTACGGTAGCGGCTGGCGCAGTGGCCAAAAAATGGCTCAAAGAAAAATACGGCACCACATTCATGGGTTGCATGACGCAGTTGGGCGAGCACCCCATTGCGTTTGAAGACTGGGCGCATGTGCCCAACAACCCCTTCTATGCGCCCATGGCCGATGTGGCACACCTCGAGGCCTACATGGACAGCCTGCGCAAAGCGGGTGACTCCTGCGGCGCGCGCATTCGTGTGGTGGCGCGGGGCATGCCCGTCGGTTTGGGTCAACCGATTTATGACCGGCTCGACGCCGACATCGCCCACGCCATGATGGGCTTGAACGCGGTCAAAGGCGTCGAGATGGGCGCAGGCTTTGCCAGCGTGGCGCAACGCGGCTCCACCCACGGCGACAGCTTGACGCCCGAGGGTTTTGCCAATAACAACGCCGGTGGCGTGTTGGGCGGCATCAGCACGGGGCAAGATTTGGAGGTGAGCATCGCCATCAAGCCCACCAGCTCTATCCTCACACCACGCGACAGCATCGACAGCGCAGGCAACGCAGTGCAGGTGCAAACCAAGGGTCGCCATGACCCTTGCGTGGGCATACGCGCCACACCCATTGCCGAGGCGCTCTTGGCGCTGGTGGTGATGGACCATGCGCTGCGCCACCGCGCACAGTGCGGCGACGTGGTCATGCCGCTCACGCCCATTCCCGCGCATCGCAGCGAGTGAAACCATGACGACAGACTCAGCGCCGCGGGTTTCGCGGCGTCAACTGGTGCCGTTTGCCGCGCTTTCTGCCAGCTACTTTGCCCACATCGGTTTCTTCAATCCCTATTTGCCTTTGTGGTTAAAGCACTTGGGTTTGAACCTGTGGATGATCGGTTTGCTCACCTCCATGCAAGCAGTCACCCGCGTGTTTGCGCCCTATCTGTGGGGGTGGCTGAGCGACCGCAGCGGCGAACGAGTGCCCCTCATGCGTTGGTGTGCAGGCATGGCCTTGTTGTGCTCTATTGGATTGTTGTTCAGCAATTCGCCGTGGTGGTTGGCAGCAGTTTTGTTTTTGATGTTCACCCACACCAGCGCCATGATGCCCATGAGCGAGGCGGCGATGGCACATTTGGTCAGCCACCAAGGCACGTTGGATGTACGCCGCTATGGGCGTATCCGTTTGTGGGGATCGGTTGGTTTTTTGGTGACGGTGTTTGTTTCAGGACACTGGTTTGAAGTGCATGGCATGGTTGACTTTCCTTTTTGGACGGTCCTCACCTTGGTGGCCATTAACTTGAGCGTGTGGAGTTTGCCCAATATACGAGAAGCCACGCACTTAACGGCGGGTCAGTCGGGTTTCACCGCTGTGCTGCTCAAGCCCCCAACCCTGTGGTTTTTTGCGACGCTGTTTTTCCATGTGCTGTCGCATGTGGCTATCTATACGTTTTTCTCTTTGTACCTAGATGAGCTTGGCTACGGTAAAGACATGATTGGCGTGTTGTGGGCGGTGTCGGTCATTGTCGAAATCATTGGCTTCTTTTCCCAAAGCCGCTGGTTGCACTGGTTGAGCTTGCCTGCTTGGCTGTGTGTATGTACCGGTTTGATGGCCATGCGAATGGGACTCACCGCTTGGTACGGCCAACTTCTGCCCGTGCTGTTGTTGGCGCAGTGCCTGCATGTCTTTACCTTTGCTATTCAGCACACCGTGTGCATCGCTTGGTTGTCGCAGCATTTCCCAGGTCGCTTAAGGGGCAGGGGGCAGGCCTTGTATGCGGTGATTGGCTATGGCTTTACCGGTGTTCTGGGGGCTTTGGGGGGAGCTGCGCTCAGCACCCATTGGGGTTTACAAACGGTGTTCATGGCGGCTATTCCCGTGGCCGTGCTGGCCTTGTTGTGTGCGGTTGGTCTGCTCAGGGTCTCCCGCCTACAGTCTGCATAACTGAAATATTGCTCAATTTCTTAGTACGGGTCTTGTCGACGTTGGAGAAATTGCGTACATCTCGCTCAAGGAGATGTCATGCCTCACCCGCGCATCTTGATCATCGAAGACCACCCTTTGATGGCCGACGCCATTGCTGTGTCGGTGCAAAGCTGTTTGCCACAAGCGCAGTGTGTCTTGGCGCACCGTCTTGAAACCGCACTTGAGTTTTTGTCTGACCCACAGTCATGGGATTTGGTTTTGGTCGATTTAAATTTGCCAGATTCCCATGGTTTGCAAACTTTCTATGCGGTGTGCGAGTTGCGCAGCCAAGGCGCTTTGATGGTGCTCTCAGCCTTGCAAGACCCCGAGGTACAAGAGGCTTGCACCGCCAATGACGTGGTGTTTCTAAACAAAGCCTTGCCCTCCAGTGCTTTTATGGCCGCATTGCTGGCGGCCTTGCATCAGGTCTTGCTTTCCCAAGCTGCGCCTTTGTTGGCGCAGCTTGCACCTGTGTCGCAAGGTGTGCCAAGTTTGTCGACGCAGCAACGCTTGGTGCTGGCGCAGTTGTCCAAGGGTTGGACCAGTCGCCGCATAGCGCATCAATTGCAACTCAGTGAGGCCACCGTGCGCAGCCACACCCGAGAAGTCTTGCGCAAGCTGGGGGTTGAAAACCGCACCCAAGCCAGTCAGTTGTACCTGCAATGGCTGCAACAGAAAGCTACCGATGTTTAGGGCCGTGCTTGTTGCCTTTGTGTGGCAAGGCCTAGCCTGTGCGACAGCCTTGGCGCAGATGCCGTCATGGCCAGCTATGCAAGCTGTATCGCAACAGGTAAGTGATGAAACGCCAGAGGCCATTTGGCAGCGCATACAACAGGGCCAAGGGCAGGCGCTTACGCGTCCTCACCAAGTCGTCCCCGCTTCCTCAGAGATTGCGCATTGGGCTGGCTTTCATCTGGGTCCCACAAAGGAGTCAACAAGTTATTGGCTGAGTTTGCAGTCCCCCACACAGGACAAAGCGCAACTTTGGTGGCGCCGCGCCGATGGTCCATGGGTGGCACAACCGCAACTGCAAGACACCCGAGCGCTTAGCTTGGGCAGTGGGCATTTGTTTGCGGTGTGGCCCATCGAAGTATCAGCCGAGCACAGCACACATGTGTTGGTGCGCATAGCGGGTGTTAACCGCGTGCAATTCCCCCTTGTTCTGCAAACACCTGCAGAGGTTTCACAACAACAGCAGTGGCTGTTTTTGTTGATGGGTGCGGTATTGGCGGTGCCTTGGGTAGTGGTGTTTTATGTGCTGACCTTGATACGCTCTTTTTACAACCCATCGCTACCCATTTTCTTGGCCATGGCTGTTTGCGAAACCTTAGGTGCTGTTTGGGTCAGTGGTTTGATGAATTGGTTGTTTCCTTGGCTGGACAGGTTACAAACCGCTTGGGTTGGCAGCGTCTCGTATGGGGTGTTGATGGCGTTGAGTGTGCACCATGCAAGAGCATTTTTACGCACCCCCCAGTATGACCCCTCGTGTGACAAAGCCCTGCGTTGGGGAGCATGGTGTTGGTGGGTGGGCTTGCCCTTGATGGCATGGTTTTACAGCAACTGGATGCGCAACGCCCTGCTGTACCTAGGGGCGGGTCAGTCGGTGTTGATGTTGTTATTGGCTTTGCGTACTTATCGCCGCTACCGGCGTTCCTATATCGCCATGTATGTGGCCGTGTGGGTGGTCTATTTGCTGTCGGTTTCTGTGTATTGGTTGTTTCGATGGTTTGAATGGCCATTGGTCACCACCTTGGGTGCGCAGTTTGTGCAAGGGGCAGTGGTAGCTACTTTGCTGGGCTGGTCGGGCTGTATGCAAGTCTTGCAACTGCGTCAAGGATTACAACTGCGCTTGCAACGCCACAAAGAGCAAGGACGCTTGTATGCAGCGGCACAGCATGACCTGTGGCAGCCACTGCAAAGCATGCAGCTGTATGCAAGATCGCTGACAGTCGCAACGCCGGCCCAGCAAGCGCATTTACTGCAAGGCCTGCAACTCGCATCGTTTTATGTGGACGACTTCATGCACAGTTTGCGGCATTTGGCCGACGACAAGGCAAGGGTTTTAGAAGATAGTCACTTCCAAGCTCACTCGCTCGCTCATTTGCTGAAAGACTTGTTGCAAGAGTTTGCGCCGATGGCGCAACTGCGCCAAGTCTTGCTGCGCAGTCGCATCAGCGCTCAGCCGCTATGGGTGCACCCCCCCACACTGCAACGCATGGTGCGCAATATGCTCTCCAACGCTTTACGCCACGGCGCAAGCGGGGGAAAAATTTTGCTTGGAACCCGCCGTCAAGGCGACAAGATGTGGCTGTGGTGCATAGACAAAGGTGAGGGCATGTCGCCAACGCAGCGGGATGCTTGCTTTAAAGCGTTTGCAAGCTCCGGCCAAGAGCAGCAAATTCCACAAAGTTTAGGCTTGGGTTTGTACAGCATCAAGCAACTGTCGGTGCAAATGGGTGCATCCATAAGCTTGCGCAGTCAAGCAGGCAAGGGGACAGCCATTGGCATAGGCTTACGGTTAACACCGCCACGGCAGGCTTAATCTCTAGGGCGAAAACTGAACACCAATCGTGTTGGCACACTGCCGTCAACATCGCGGGGCAACACCGCAGTTTTACGCAGACCGTTGAGCACAGCTTCATCCCAAGCACTGTTGCCACTGGATTTGACCAAGTCGACTGATTCAATTTTTCCGCTAGGGCTACAGGTGACTTCAACGTCAGCCATGGGGTTTCCCGACACGGTTTGCAAAAAGTTGTCGGGAAAGGTGATATTGGGTTTGACTTTGGCTCTTAAGCGACCGATGTAAGTGGCAGACGGGCCACTGGCTTTGGGGGCTACGCCGGTATCCACAGGCGTGCCTGCTGACCCCGCCATGGATTGCAAGCGCTTGACGGCTTGTCGATGTCGTTCCTCTGCCTCCTTGGCTTCTTGTTTTTCTTGCGCTTTACGTTTGCTTTCTTCTTCCTTCTCAGCTTTGAGTTTGGCTTTTTTCTCTTCTTGCGCTTGCTGTTTTTCCTCTGCCTGTTTCTTTTTTAACTTGTCAATGGCGATTTGCGGCTCGACCACAGGCGGTGGGGCTTTAGCAGGTTTGGCTGGGGGCTCAACTGGCAAAGGTGGTTCAGGTAGCGGTTCGGGTTCTGGCGTGGGGGCGGCAACTGGCTCAGTAAGCGCTTGCGCTTTAGGTGCAACTGGCTGGGGTATGGCTGACCACAACTCTGCCTCGACACTCATGTCTTGTGGCTGTTGAGACCACAAGGTCCCCCAGTTCAAGGCCAACAACAGCAAGGCATGCACACCCACAGCCAATACCAGCGCACGACCATTACCGCCATCAGGCGCTGGTGCAAATTCCAAGTGAGCGTCGCTTGAACTCATACGGCTTGAGTCAATTGTTCAGATGAACCGACAAACCCACACGCTGCACACCAGCGCGTTGCAAGCTGTCCATCAGCTTGACGACATTTTCATAAGCAATTTGTTTATCTGCACTGATGACCACCGGCGTGGCGGCATTGCCAGCTTGCAGTTGCAAGGTCAGGGCGGCAACGTTATCCATAGATGCGGTTTGTTTGACATCAGTGCCAGGCGCGTTTGATGCGCTGCGTGACTTGACCGTGATGCTGAGTTTTTTGTCTATCTCTACAGTGATGACCTGCTCGGGTGCAGCGCTTGCCTTGCCCACGGTAGGAATGTCAATCACACTGGGCGCCATCAACGGAGCCGTGACCATGAAGATGATGAGCAGTACCAACATCACATCGATGAAGGGCACCATATTGATATCGCTCATGGTGCGCCGTCGCATGCTACGAGGGGTGGAGGAAGACATGGGTCTGGCCTCGCTTTAGCGTGTCAATGTGGTGGCTTGCGCACCCACATTGCGTTGCAAGATATTGGAGAACTCTTCAATGAATGTTTCAAGCCGGTTGGCCACACGGTCAATGTCGCGTGAGAAACGGTTAAAGGCCAGCACCGCAGGAATGGCAGCAAACAAACCGATGGCGGTGGCAACCAATGCCTCGGCAATGCCAGGAGCTACCTTGGCCAAGGTGACTTGCTGCATTTGCGCCAAGCCCGTGAACGCATGCATGATGCCCCACACGGTACCAAACAAACCCACATAAGGGGAGACCGAGCCTACCGAGGCCAACATGGACAAATTCGATTCAATCGCATCCATTTCGCGCTGCAGGCTTGCACGCATGGCGCGGCGTGCGCCGTGCATCAACAAGCCGCTGTCGGTGATGCGGCGCTCGCGCAGTTTTTGGTATTCGCGCATGCCACTGGCAACGATGCGCTCCATGGGGCCAGAGAGTTTGGCATTTTGCTGCGCTGCTGCAAACAACTCTTGCAGACTTTTGCCAGACCAAAACTCTCGCTCGAATTCATCGTTCAAACGACGCACATCGCCCAGCGACAAGAGCTTGCGAAAAATCGCCGTCCAACTCAGCAATGACACCAACAGCAACAGCAGCACAACCGCCTGCACAACCCAGCTTGCATTCAACAGCAAGTGAACAATGGAAAACTCTTGGTTCATATCAAACGCTCCAAAATGGAAGGGGGAATGCGGTCGGGTTTGAGGCTGGCGGCTTGCACCCAGCCAATGCGAATAGTACCTTCGCACAGCAACACAGGCGAGTCTGCGTGTCGCCAAGCTTGTTGGGCGATAACCAAGCTAGAGCGACCTTTGTTGAGCAAACTGGCGTTGACGGTCAATAAGTCGTCCAGTTGAGCAGGTCTATGGTATTTCAACTGGGTTTCAGCCACCACAAACATGCCGTTCGTGGCGTCCCGCAATGCTTGCTGCTCAATGCCCAAATGACGCAGCCATTCGGTGCGAGCGCGTTCGAAAAATTTTAAATAGTTGGCATAAAACACGATGCCACCCGCATCGGTGTCTTCCCAATACACTCGGATGGGAAATTCAAAACTCATGCGGCCTCCAGCAAGTGTTGTATGCGTTGGGCTGCGGTTTGCAAGTCCTGCAGAGTAGACGCAGTTGACAAGCGCACATAGTCGCCTGGCGAATGTGTGCCAAAGTCGCGTCCAGGGGTGACTGCTACATGGGCATGTTGCATCAGGTGTTCTGCAAAGGCCCAACTGTCCTTCAAACCGAGGCGACGACAAGCATCGCGGCAATCGGCCCAAGCGTAAAACGCGCCATCAGGCATGACCGGCACTGTCAAACCCATGGCGTTAAGCTGGGGAATGAAACTGTCTCGCCTTGTTTTGAAGGCCGAACGGCGTTCTTCGTAGAGGCTTAAGCTCTCGGGTTCAAAGCAGGCCAAAGCTGCGAGCTGAGACACGGTACTTGGGCAAATAAACAGATTTTGCGCCAAGCGCTCTACGACTGCTACCAAATCGTCTGGCACCACCAACCACCCCAAGCGCCAACCGGTCATGTTGAAGTACTTAGAAAAACTGTTGATGCTGATGATCTGATCGTCAATCGCCAAAGCTGTTTGCGCGAAAGCGTCGTCATAGCTCAGACCCAAGTAAATTTCATCCACCATGGTAATGCCGTCGTGTTGCTGCACCAAGCTGTGAATCGCTTTGAGTTCTGCAGCAGCGACCGATGTGCCAGTCGGGTTGGACGGAGAGGCCAGCAACACGCCGCGTGTTTTCTCACCCCAGTGTGCCTTGACCTGTGCTGCACTCAGCTGAAAGCGTTGCGCAGCGTCCGTAGGTAACAGCACTGCACGCCCAAGTGCTGCGCTGACAAAGTGTCGATTGCATGGGTAGCTGGGGTCAGGCATCAAAACCTCGTCGCCGTCTTCAATCAAGGCCATGCAGGCCAATAACAACGCTCCTGAAGCACCGGCTGTGACCACAATACGCCGCGCTGGCACTTGCACACCAAAGTGCGATGCATACCAAGCGCTTATACGCTCGCGCAGAGCCTCTAAACCTAGGGCATTGGTGTACTGGGTGCGTCCATCTCGCACTGCCCGTTGGGCAGCCTCTTGCACCAAGGGCGGGGCAGTGAAATCGGGTTCACCGATATTGAGAAACACCATCGGTTGGTCGCTGTGCTGAACCTCAGCAGCAATACGCTGCGCCGCTTTGGCCATTTCCATCACATAAAAAGGCTCGATGCGTTGAGCGCGTTGGGTGATGCGCATATTTATTCGGTAGCAGCGGTTGGCAAGTCGGTTGTAGCTGTTTTGCGATCGGCTTCTACCTCAGGGGCGCGCAATTGCAGTGCCAGTTGGTTGAGTACCGCGTTCACGTATTTGTGACCGTCGGTACCACCAAACTCTTTGGCTAAATCGATGCATTCATTCAACACCACACGCCAAGGGATATCGATGCAATGTTGCAACTCATAAGCGCCAATCCACAGAACCGCATGTTCGATGGGTGAGAGCTCTGTTAATTTGCGGTCCAGCATGGGCACAATGAGTGCGTCCAGCGTGGCGGCATGTTCGGCACAGCCATGCAGCAGGGCATCGAAATGCACTGCGTCAGCTTTATTGAAACCGCTTAGATCGCGGGTAAAGATGTCGACTTCATCGGCAGGGTTACCACCTACCATCACTTGGTACAGCGCTTGCAATGCAAAACCGCGTGCGCGGGTGCGGGCGGCACGCGCACTGGCACGGCGTAAGTTACGGTCGGTCATGTCAGGCTTTGCATCAACAATGCCATTTCCACTGCAACCCGCGCAGCATCGCGCCCCTTGTCGGTTTGACGCGCCACCGCTTGGGAAAGGTTTTCGGTGGTAAGAATTGCATTGGCAATTGGCAAACCATGGTCTAGTGCCAACTGTGTAATGGCCGATCCTGATTCATTGGCCACCAGTTCGAAGTGGTAGGTTTCGCCCCGAATAATGCAACCCAAGGCAATCAGCGCATCGAACCGCTGGGTTTGCGCCAAGGCCTGCAAAGCCACAGGCACTTCCAAGGCACCCGGCACTTGAACGTGGTGAATGTTGTCAGCGGGAATTTTTAAAGACTGCAGCTCAGACAAACAGGCCTGCGCCAATGCGTTAGTGATGTCTAAGTTAAAGCGTGCTTGAACGATGCCAATGTGCAGGTTGCTGCCGTTTATGTCGGTACGTGTGGCGCTTAAATCGGGGTGGTGCATTTCATTCCTTGGAGAGGTAGCCGGTGATTTCCAGCCCGTAACCGGTCATGCTGGGCATGCGTCTTGGGTTGCCCATGAGGCGCATTTTGTGCACGCCGCAGTCGCGCAAAATTTGCGCGCCTATGCCATAGGTGCGTAAATCCATACGTCCGCGCTCGGGTGCTTGTGCCGATCGCGCCACGCCTTCAAATTGCGCTAGAAGGCGCTCGCCATTTTCGCCACAGTTGAGCAGCACCACCACTCCCGTACCTTCGTGTGCTACTCGCGCTAAAGCAGCATCCAAGGTCCACGAGTGCATCACCCGCTGTGGTTCAAGCGCATCCAGCACAGACAAAGGCTCGTGTACCCGCGCCAATACGCAATGGTCTGCGCTCCAACTGCCACGCACCAAGGCAATGTGCACGCTGTCACTGGGCAGGTCTTTGTAGGCATGGGCTAGGAATTCACCGTGAGCAGTGGTCATGGAGCGGCTGCTGATTTTCTTGACCAAGGATTCAGTGCGGCTACGGTATTCAATCAAATCTGCAATGGTGCCAATTTTCAAGCCGTGCTGTGCTGCAAATGTCATCAAGTCGGGCAGTCGCGCCATGGTGCCGTCGTCTTTCATGATTTCGCAAATGACTGCTGCCGGCGAGCATTGCGCCATGGCAGCCAAGTCGCAACCTGCTTCGGTGTGGCCCGCACGCATCAGCACGCCGCCATCCACCGCTTGCAAAGGAAAGATATGGCCGGGTTGCACCAAGTCGCTGGCGGTGGCGGTTTTTGCAACAGCCACTTGCACGGTACGAGCGCGGTCAGCGGCGGAAATACCGGTGGTCACGCCTTGGGCAGCTTCAATCGACACTGTGAAAGCGGTGCTGTACACCGTGCCATTGCGCTCGACCATGGGCGGCAGTTTCAGGTGCTCGCAGCGTTCGCGCGTGAGAGTCAGGCAAATGAGGCCGCGACCGAAACGTGCCATGAAGTTGATGGCTTCGGGCGTGACATGATCGGCTGCGAGCACCAAGTCGCCTTCGTTCTCGCGGTCTTCCTCATCCACCAAAATCACCATGCGACCCGCTTTCATGTCGGCCACGATGTCGGCCAAAGGCGAAATGGCAACAGGCTTTAAAGGGCTTGTCATGGGTTTGCTTTCAATGAAATGTCTAGGCTAATCATGCGATCCACATAGCGAGCTACTGTGTCGATTTCTAGATTCACCTCGCTGCCTGCTCTTAAGTGTCCCAGTGCGGTGTTTTCAATGGTGTGGGGAATCAGGTTGATGGACACCAAGCAACCCTCAGAGCTGTCTTCAACGCGGTTGACGGTCAAGCTCACGCCATTGACGGTGATAGAGCCTTTGTAGGCAAGGTATTTGGCAAGGGAGAGCGGGGCCAGCACTTGCAACAACCAGCTTTCGCCGATTTGCTCAAAGCGATGGATCAAGCCCATACCATCGACATGTCCAGAGACGATATGTCCACCCAAGCGGTCGTTGGCGCGCAGGGCTTTTTCCAAATTGAGGACAGTACCGATGTGGTCTAAGCCTGCGGTTTTGGCCAGCGACTCGGCAGAAATATCGACGGTGAAAAGGTTTTGTGCAGGGTTGAAGCTGGTGACGGTCATGCAGGCGCCGTTGAGGGCGATGCTGTCTCCAAGACCCACATCATCTAAGTAATGCGCAGGTGTGCTGATCTCAAGGCGTTTGCCATGATCCAAAGAACGACCCAGGTCGTGTACAGCGGCGATGCGCCCCACGCCGGTGATGATGCCGGTGAACATAAGCCTATTTTGGCAGATCAGCGAAGGGGTCTGGCTAAGACGCGTAAATCAGCACCAACAAGCGTGTGGTTGGTGAATGTCCAAGTTGTGGCGTCATCGATTTTTTCTAGAGGAGGCAGGGCAGCCATAGGCTGTCCTGCGCCAAGCAAAACAGGGGCTATGTAGATCAGCAATTCATCGACCAAACCTGCACTCAAGAGCGAGCCATTGAGTTTGTGTCCTGCTTCGATATGCACTTCGTTGTAAGCACGATGCCCCATGTCTTGCACCATGGCGCTCAAGTCTACTTTGTGGCCAGCCCCAGGCAAATACACGAGTTCAGCGCCTTGAGCTTTCAGTGCTTGCTCTTTAGAAGAGTCACGCTCGGCGTGGTAGATCAGCACTTGTCTGGGGGTCTCCCACAAACGGGCATCAAGCGGAGTTTGCAAGCGTGAGTCGACCAGCAGCAGAGGCGGTTGACGCGGGGTGCTGACGCTGCGGACATTCAGCAGGGGGTTGTCTTGTAACACCGTGCCAATGCCTGTGAGCAGCGCACAGGCACGGGCGCGCCAGTGGTGGCCATCCTGCCTTGCTGCCTCTGAGGTGATCCATTGGCTTTGCCCATTGAGAAGAGCGGTTTGACCATCTAAGGATTGCGCCGACTTCATGCGCAACCACGGCGAGCCGTGCTTCATGCGTTTGAAAAAACCAATGTTCATCTCCGTCGCCTCTTGAGCACTCAGACCGACATCGACTTGAATGCCTGCCGCGCGCAACCGCGCCAAGCCCGAACCTGCCACTTGCGGGTTGGGGTCTTGCACGCTGGCTACAAGCTTGGCGATACCGGCATCCATCAGGGCATCACAACATGGGCCGGTGCGCCCATGGTGGGCGCAGGGCTCCAGCGTCACATAAGCCGTCGCACCTTGCACATCGTGCCCCCGTGCTTGCGCGTCGCGCAAAGCCATGATTTCGGCGTGTGCAAGGCCAGCGGCTTGGGTATAGCCCTCGCCCAGCACTTCACCCTCTGAAGAGGTAATCACACATCCAACGCGGGGATTGGGCGTGGTGATGAACAGGGCTTGCTTGGCCAAGGCCAAGGCTTGGTTCATTCGAGCGGTGTCGGTGGCAGACCAAATCATTTGGGTGATTATCCGAGTCTTCTTGTAAGTCTTACCTTTCCCAGCATTGGGTGGCGCTCAATACGGCGTTTTGCACCCCGCGTTCACCGGTGTGGCCAAGGGTGAGGCTGCCGCAAGCGTCTTGGGTTTGTGCGCCTAAAGGGATGGCAGTCAATGAAAAGGATTGGGCTTGACTTTGCACTTGCAAGCGATAGCGCAATTGCGCGCTTTGCCAAACGCTGTCGGGTATGCCTGAGGGGTACTGGCCCGTGATGCTGGCTGCTCGCTCAAGCCAATGCGCGGTTTTGGCCAAGGCGAGTTTGGCCAAGGTGCGCTGACCTTTTTGTTGGGTGTGTTGGTAGCTGGGCAGAGCTAGACTGCTGAGTATGGCGATGACCGCCATGACAAATAGCAACTCGATCAGGATGAAGCCAGCAAAGACGCGCTTCATGGTGACAAGGGCAGCAGGCGCACCCACTCCGATGACGAAAGTAAAGAGGTGGGGGGGTGACTTACGTCGACTGAACTTGGCCGCCATAAGGCTTGCCAACCAGACTGAGCGCCACTCTCACCGTTTTGAGCCAAGGCCGTGATGCGGTAAAGAAACGGGGAGTCACCCGTGTTTGCATTGGACAGGGGAAGAACCTCCACCCAATATTTTGCGCTTTGGCCCGAGGCCGACGGCGCGTTTTGCGCTTGCTCAAGCCGTGCTAGCCAAGGTGCGAGATTTGCGTTGTCTGTGCCAAGGGGGCGGCAAATGCCTGCCTGACACCCATTAGACGCCAAACGAGATTGCAACACCTGCCACTGCTGCGTGGTGGTTGGAAAAAAAGCATGGCTGTCCGAGTAAGCCCCCATTTGGTGTCTTGTATCTGCTGCGCTGAGACGGATATCGTGGACGGCTAAGCGCAAAGTGTCTAAAGCGCTGTGCTTCAATTGCCAACGAAGCCCAGCACTTTGCCCCAAAGCTTGTGCTGTGGCCAAGTTGCGCCATTGCGCCAACAACAACACACTGCAAAGACAGGACAGCACCACCACCATGGGCAAGGCCAAGCCGCGTTGTGCCTTCATGGTTTGGCATGGCGTAAAAACGCCACCCCCCGCCACGCCAGTGCTGGTGAAATTAAAGGCAGACCGCTGCTACAAGATGGGCTGGCAGGCACTGCGCCCAGGCCTGCCATCTTCGTTTGCAAACAGCTTTGCACGCCTCGCACCGCTTGCCAGTTTGAAACGGAGGTCGCGCTGCGCCACTGCATTCGTGCCTCGGCTCCAGGCAGCATTTCTGCATACAGAAAACCCACTTGGTCTATGTTGCCTACCAAGGCTTGGTAAGTGGTGTTGCTGCGAAAACTGTCTTTGCAGCTGAGTTCGTTGCGTGTGCTGCGTTTGAAGTCGTCTTGTATCCATGGCAAAGTCGAGGCTTGGTGGCCTTGGCAGTCTGAGGGGCTCAGATTGGTGTGGTGCATCAATGACAAAGTATGGTCACCGCCTTGCAGGCTGAATGTTGGTGACATGAGGCTGACCTTGTTGTGTGCATCAAATTGCAGGGCAGGCGCACCCGCTCGCGTGACCCGCTCTTGCAGCACAGACAGCGCTGTGTGCAAACGCTCTTGCAGATCAGCCCTGGCTTGCATGTGTTGGTGGTTGCTTTGCACCCAAGCAAAGGCAGCAAATGCCGCCATGATGACCCCCATCGACAGCACCATGCCAACCAAACTTTGAACCAAGGTGTGGCCCTGTTGCGGCTTGCGAAGACTGGGCGTCATAAGGACCAGTGGGTTTGCCAGCAGCGGTGGCGGCTTGGGCAGGCACTTGGCAAAGTGCCCCCTATGTCTGGTATTGAATTGTCTGGCCACGCTAGCAGCAAATGCACTTTGGCGGATGCGTTGGTGACCAACTGTGCTTGTGCACCCGGTAGTCGCTCCTGTACAGCCAGTTGCCATGCGGATAAATTCGACAGGGCCCATTGGCTTGGCGTACAGGCTTGAATGTTGCAGTCTGTATTGGGCGCTACTTGGCCAAGATCCAACTGGTAAGACATGGCTGCTTGCGGAAAAATTTGCATTCGCTCCCACAGGTCTTGGGCCAAGCCAACTGCCGATTGCATGGCGAGAGCATCTCGCTGCGCTTGCAAGGCTTGCAGTTGCATGGCGAGTACACCCACACACAGCAGGTTGAGAACCATCAAAGCCGCTAAAGCCTCAAGGGTGGAGAACCCCAGCGAAAGTCGGACCGAGGCTTTCATGCGCAAGTGCTTCCTTGGATGACACGCAAGCGCCCCGCCGTATTGATGCAAATGGCGCGAACCATAGAAGCGGTTTGGCTGCGTCTGGCTTGCACCACCACCCGCAAGCCTCCAGCCACTGGCTCGCCCAAGGCGTTGATCTCCAAGCTGTTTTGCGCAGGACTGATGTGCACCAGCACTTCGCCAGCCAACTGGGTAGTGATAAGCGCGGTATTGCTGCTGCCATGGGTTTTGAGTAACTGCCAGCCACAGCGCCAGTCCCCGTTTGCCAAAGGGCTGCTTTGGCACTGGCTTGAACGTTGCAGGCGCAAGGCTTGACCCGAGCGCAGGGCCTGCAAGCGAGCGGCTTGCAAGTCAGCGCTCCAAGACTGCACCACGCTCTCGACTTGCAGTCGCCACAGCCACTGCTGCAGCCAAGGCGTTGCCATGCTGACTAGCGTGGCCAATAAGCCCAACACGGTAAGCATTTCCATCAGCGTGTAGCCAAGGAAAACTGAAAGGGGTTTTCTGAATGAGGTAGCTGTGTGCATGGCCGTCATCTTGCAACGGCATGGGCAAAAAAGGGTGTGCGCTGTTCACCTTGAAAAGGTGAGGAATGAACCTAGGGGTTAGCGGCGGAACTCGTCTACCAAGGTTTTGAATTCGTCCACATCTTCAAAGCTGCGGTAGACGCTGGCAAAGCGCACATAGGCCACTTTATCCAGCTTTTTCAGCTCGCGCATGACCAACTCGCCTATGCGTGTGGAAGCAACCTCGCGTTGTCCCAAGGCCAGCAATTTTTCCTCAATACGCTCGATGGTCGCATCGATTTGCTCTGTGCTGACCGGGCGCTTGCGCAGCGCCAGATTCAGAGAACCGCGCAATTTGCTGCGGTCGTATTCGATGCGACGCCCATCTTTTTTCACCACTGCTGGGTAGCTGACGTCGGCGCGTTCGTAGGTGGTGAAGCGCTTTTCGCAGTGACTGCAAGAGCGACGTCGGCGAATCGAGTCACCCTCTTCAGACATGCGGGTTTCCATGACTTGGGTTTCCACATGACTGCAAAAAGGGCACTTCATGAGGTGTTACCCGTAGACTGGAAAACGGCTGGTCAGGGCGTGCACCTTGGCTCGAACCGCCGCGATATGTGCTTCATCATGGGGGTTTTCAAGCACATCGGCGATCAGGTGCGCGGTGGCACGCGCTTCTTCGTCCTTGAATCCACGCGTGGTCATGGCAGGGGTACCGATGCGCACGCCGCTTGTCACCATGGGTTTTTCTGGGTCGTTGGGGATGGCGTTTTTGTTGATGGTCATATGGGCACTGCCTAAGGCGGCTTCAGCCGCTTTGCCAGTGATGTTTTTGGAGCGTAAGTCGACCAACATCACATGGCTTTGGGTGCCGCCGCTGACAATGCGCAAGCCGCGCTCGGTGAGTGTTTGTGCCACGACTTGTGCGTTTTTCACTACCTGCTGCTGGTACTCCTTGAAGCCTGGTTGCAGCGCTTCTTTGAAAGCCACAGCCTTGGCCGCAATCACGTGCATCAAGGGGCCGCCTTGCAAGCCAGGAAACACGGCGCTGTTGATGGCTTTTTCATGCTCGGCCTTCATGAGGATGATGCCCCCACGCGGACCACGCAGACTTTTGTGGGTGGTGGAGGTGACCACATCGGCATGGGGCACAGGGTTGGGGTAGACGCCTGCGGCAATCAGTCCTGCGTAATGCGCCATGTCGACCAAAAAGATGGCGCCAATCTCTTTGGCAACTTTGGCAAAACGCGCAAAGTCGATATGCAGACTGTAGGCCGAAGCGCCGGCAATGATGAGCTTGGGCTTGGTGGCGCGGGCTTTGGTTTCCATTGCATCGTAGTCAATTTCTTCCTTGGCGTTCAAACCATAGCTCTCCACCTTGAACCATTTGCCAGACAGGTTTAAGGGCATACCGTGGGTCAAGTGACCGCCCTCGGCCAAGCTCATGCCCATAATGGTCTCGCCTGGTTTTAAAAAGGCCAAGAACACGGCTTGATTGGCAGAAGCGCCGCAGTGTGGTTGCACATTGGCGGCATCCGCACCAAAAATTTGTTTCACGCGATCGATGGCGAGTTGCTCGGCGACATCGACGTTTTCACAGCCGCCGTAGTAGCGCTTGCCAGGGTAGCCCTCGGCGTATTTGTTGGTCAATTGTGAGCCTTGCGCCGCCATGACTGCGGGGGAGGCGTAGTTTTCGCTAGCGATCAACTCGATGTGGTGTTCTTGCCTTGCGTTTTCAGCTTGGATGGCAGCCCACAGTTCGGGGTCGGCTTGTTCAACTAAGTGATTTCGGTGGTACATGGTGCAGGTCTTTCAAAAAAGAAGCGAAGCAGGCAAACAAAAACTGCCTTCAAGGGGAAATCAGTTCACAGGATCGGACTCAAAGGTGGCCAACTCTTTGGCTTTGTCCCAGAGCTTTTGCAGGCCTTGTTTATCGCCGTCAGCAGGTTTGGCGCTGCCTAAAGGCACCAGACGGCCTAAGGCGACTTCTTGCAAGCGGCTCTGCTCAGCCAACACTTTGCCGATGTAGCCACCGTCTTCTCCGCTGTTGGCCGCACCCACGTACTGGCGAAGACCGGCTTCCACAGAGCCGTTTCGAGAGATAGATTCTTTCAAAACCGCAACACCAACGTGCAAATTGGCAATTGGGTCGAAAGCTGCCAAATCGCCACCAAAGTCCTCATATTTATCGGTATGAATCTTGGTGCGCACTTGCATCAAACCTTGGGCGCCGACTGGGCTTTGGGCGAACGGATTGAAGCTCGACTCGACAGCCATCACAGCAAGAACGAGCGTGGGGTCTAGGCGGTTGCGCGGCGCAATATCGAAGGCCTCGGCCACCAAGGCGCTGATGGGTTCAGGGGCAACGCGGTATTTGCGACTTAACCATAGGGCGATATTGGCCTGATCTTGAGGTAAATCTCGCGGATCAGCAGCAGTGGCGCGGTCGACAGCATCTGCATTGCTTTGAAAGCTCAGATCGAAATCGTGTCGATTTTGCAGCCAGTCTATCAATTCAACTTCTGCGGCAGAGCGTAAATCGGCTTGGGTGCTAAAGAGCACCATGGCGCAAAAAACACCCAACCCCAGCAATGCTAAGCCGCTGTGGGTGATGAGGAAAAACCCATCGCCGACATCGGAGGCAAAAACTTTGACAGTTTGGCGAAACGATTCAAAAAATGACATCCGCTTATTTTAGCTTTTAGCCCTTGCGCCCTGTCACAATAGCTGTTTTGGCCCTTTTAAGGGCTTAACCAACCGATTTGAATTACTGTGACTACGTCTTTTGACAGCAACCCCGGCTTGCCCACTTTGGATGCCTTGACCTCTGGCGCCTTAACCGCCCCTACTTCCGGCGAGCGATCTGCTCGACTGCGAGATTGGTTGGCAAGCGACCCCTCCCCGGAATTACTGCAGCAAGTTTTCAAAGAAATGAGTGCACGCGACAAGGGCGCGGCCAAGCTCTTACGCGAAAAACTCGATGAACTCAAGCGGACCAAAACCCAGGACACTTTGGCCCAAGAGTGGGCAGACAAAGCCCAAAGTTTGCTCCAAGCCCACCAATTCAAAGTGGCAGACGCCATGGCGTGGCAACGCGACGCGGCCAAAGTTGGGGCCCCCTTGTCTCGTGAACCGCTGGCAGGTTTGCGCCAAGCCCTTACCGAGCGCATCAAGCATGTTGACGAACTCGAGCATCGCGCCCAAGTGCAACGTGAAACAGCGCTGTTGCTGACCCAGCGCATCGAGGTCTTGTCGACCAAGTCTTGGCAAGAAGCCCTTGAGCTACAAAATGCCTTACAAACCGATTTGAAACGTTTACATGATGAATTTGAGGCTTTGCAAAGCGATGCCCATTGGCCCAGCGTTGACCCCAAATACCCCTCCTTGGTGGCTGAAACCACCAAACATCTTCCCTTGGTTTGGGATGCGTTTTCAGCGGCCTTGGCCCAAACCCAAGCCGCCGCTCAAGACAGCAACTTGCCGTTGCCGGCTGTACCGGCCTGGGCTGACCAATTGCGGCACTCCAGAAGTGAAAGTACGGACGCCGCGCCCGTTGCTTCAGCCAGCAAAGCCAAAGCAGATGTCCCCCCTCAGGCCAGTCAAGTTGTTTCGCAAATCCCCGGCATGTTGTTGCAACTTGAAAAGGAAGTGGCCTTGGGGCACAGCAAAGCCATGTCGGGCGCTGCCTCTTTGTTGCGTGCAGCGCTCAAAACCAAGGGTCTGCAACTCGATACCGAGCTTGCCCAGCAGGTGCAAACCGCCTTGGCCGCTGCTAGCGAACTCGAAGGTTGGCAACGCAAGCGTGCGGATGAAATCCGCCTTCAACTCGTCACCAAAGCCGAAGCACTGCTCCAAGCGCCGGTTATTGATCCAGTAGCAACTGAAGTTGCCCACGCCCCTGCCGCGCTGGCTGTCCCCGAAGTCAACCCTGAAGTTACCCCTGAAGTT
>NZ_JBBAOI010000001.1:2555-62210 GCF_040401495.1 Limnohabitans sp. | reverse complement strand
GCTCCTGAAGTTGCTCCTGAAGTTGCTCCTGAAGTTGCTCCTGAAGTTGCTCCTGAAGTTGCTCCTGTGGCCGCTGTCGATTACAGCCTATGGGTGCCAGCCATGGGCGGGCGCAAATTACAAGACACCCTGCGGCAACTGCGGGAAGAGTGGAAAAAAACAGACCAAGGTGGCTTGCCCAACCATGGCTTGTGGAAGCGCTTTGACCAAGCCTGCAACCGCGCATATCCCTTTGTGCAAGCTTGGCTTGGCAAAGCCAAGGCCGAGAGCGCAGCCCACCGCGAGGGACGTTTGGCCTTGCTGGCTGAAGTGGCGGCTTGGACCCAAGCGCACCAAAGCAATACCGATTGGAAAACTCAAGCACGCGAGTTACATCAGTTTTCTGAACGCTGGCGCAATAGTGGGCATATGAGCGAAAAAGCGTTTGCCGATATGCAAACCCAGTGGAAGGCCGCTATCAAAGCCGCCCATGTGGGCTTGGACGCCGCGCAAACGCAAAGTATCAACCTGCGCCGCGCCATGATCGAAGAAGCCAAGGCCTTGGGCGAAGCGCCGCAGTTGCGCATTGATGCCGTGAAGGCCTTGCAGCAACGCTGGCAAATTGAATCCCAAGCTGTTCCAGTCGAGCGAAAGCTGGCGCAAAAACTGTGGGATGCGTTTCGCCAACCCTTGGATGAGGCCTTTAGCCGCAAAACCCAGTCACGCTCGGCCACGCCTGTTCACAACCTCTCCGAGCATGACAAGGCGGTGATTGCCGCCGCCGCAGAGCTTGAAAAAGCCATTGCCGAGGGGGACGCTGCACGCATTCGCCAAACCATGGCCCATGTGCAAGCTGTTTCTGCTGCTCAGGCTACTGCGCCAGTCGCTACAACGCCTGCACCGTCACATGACCCAGACGCACCCGAAGGAGAGCCAGTTGCTCAGCCTGAAGAGGCTGTGGAACCTCTACCTAAACCGGTGGTGGTCAGAAAAGTGGTGGCAGTTCGGGGCGACGACAGACCTGGTCAAAAGAAAACCGAACCTGCGCCTGCAGGACGCTTTGGTGACAAGTCTGGCGCACGTCGTCCTGAGCGCGATACAGGCAACCGCCGCGGCCCCGATGCTGGGCGCGGTGGATTGCGCGACAAACCCACTTTTGAGTCACGTGGGCCTCGTTTGGGCGACGCGGCGTTTCGGGCGCAACGTCAGGCGCTGGAACTGGCCGATACCGCATTGCGTAAATTGGCCATGCAAGCCCATGGCGAAACCTTGGTTCACTTGCTAGCTGCATGGCAGCAGCGTCAGGCAGAGCAATTGCCTGCGGCTAAAGAATTGGGCGCTCGTTTGAGCGCTCAGCAACGACAGGACTGGGCCAAAGCTTTGCAAGCCGCACCTGCAGGTTCCCCAGAACAAGCTTTGCTGCGCTTGGAAATTGCCGCCGAAGTTCCCACCCCTGCTTCTCATGTGGACGCTCGACGCATGCTGCAATTGCAGTTGCTGACCAAGCGTAACGACGCCGCTCCAGCACAAACCTGGGCTCAGGATGTCGCCCAAGTATTGGGTAGCAACTATGAGGAAGAAAATGCCAAGCGCGTTCAGGCGGCGCTCAAGGTCTTGCTTAAAAAATAGTTGGTTTTGGCTGGGGTTCGTTATGCACAGACGACTTCTTGCCGAAAAAAGCCCTGCCCCATCTTCCATGTCAGCCATTGGGCGCGGGCAGGTTGGGCGCTGGCATCCCAGTCGCTCAGTACATAGCGTCGGTGATCAGCAGATAAAGTGTGAAGGGCTGGTTGGTGGGTGTGGCCGTGAATCAACACACTTGCGCCATGCTCCTGCAGACTGGCCAAAGCTGCCGCATTATCGACATCGAACCAAGCCTTTTGCGTTTGTTTCAAGGCCTCGCTTTGCGCTCTGAGTTCACGCGCAATTTGCAGTCTTTGCACCAAAGGTTTCGATAAAAAATCGCTTTGCCATTGGCTGGTCCTGACTTGCTGGCGAAACGCTTGGTATGCGGTGTCTGCGATGCACAGGGCATCGCCATGGCTCAAAAGCCATCGACCCTGCACGGTTTCAACAATGCAAGCGTCTTGCAGGGTTTGCATGCCGCTTTGTTGGGCGGCCTTGGCGCCCCATAAGAAGTCTCGGTTACCCACCATCCAATAGACAGGACATCGCTCAGCCATCTGGCGCAAGACCGCACAACATTCGCGCTCAAAAAAGCCTTCGGGTGCGTCCAACATATCGTCACCCACCCACACTTCAAACAAGTCGCCCAAGATGAACAAGGCGTCGGTTTGAAGGCTTTGCAAGGCTTGTTGCCATAGTTCAAACGTTGCTGGCTGGCTTGCTTGCAGGTGCAAATCGGAAATAAAGGTCAGGTGCTGCCAAGAGCAGGCATCCACGCGAGGCAAAGGGAAGAGGGCAGGCTGCATAAAGTTGTAAGCGCTAGCCTACAAGCCAGTTCATGGCAAAAGCACAGCCTTGTCGATGATCACATCTTCTTTGGGCACATCGTCATGAAAACCCTTGCGTCCCGTTTTGACCTTGCAAATAGCGTCCACCACCTCGGTGCCAGCGATCACCTTACCAAACACCGCGTAGCCCCAACCGCTTGCGGTGGGCGCTGAGTGGTTGAGAAAGTCGTTATCTTTCACATTGATGAAGAACTGCGAAGTGGCAGAGTGTGGGTCGTTGGTTCGCGCCATGGCGACGGTGTAGCTGTCATTGGTCAGACCGTTGTTGGCTTCGTTTTCCAACTTGTCGCCAGTCTTTTTCTCTTTCATGTCCGCCGACATGCCACCGCCTTGCACCATGAAGCCTGGAATGACGCGGTGAAAAATGGTTTGGTCGTAATGACCGCTTTGCACATAAGCCAAAAAATTGGCGACGGTTTTGGGCGCTTTGTCGGCATCAAGCGCCAAGGTGATGACGCCATGGTCTTGGATGTGAAGTTCAATTTTGGGGTTGGACATGGGTTTATTTCACTACTGCGGCAGATTGAATCACCACCTGGGTTTGCGGAACATCGCTGGGGAAGGGGCCTCCTGCGCCTGTAGGGGTCATTTTGATTTTATTGACCACTTCCATGCCACTGACCACCTTGCCAAAGGCCACATAGCCCCAGCCTTGTCCAGAAGGGGCTGAATGGTTGAGAAAGTCGTTGTCTTTCACATTGATGAAAAACTGCGAACTGGCCGAGTGTGGGTTGTTGGTGCGAGCCATGGCAATGGTGCCGACGGTGTTGGTCGGGCCGCCTTTGGCTTTGACCTCAGCACCCTCGTGCTTGATGGGTGGTCGGGTAGGTTTTTCCATGTAGCGAGCGTCATAGCCACCACCTTGGATCATAAAGTTATTGATGACGCGGTGAAAAATCAAACCGTTGTAATGACCATCGCGCACATAAGCCAAAAAATTCTCAACGGTGCTAGGCGCTTTGTCGGGGTAAAGCTCCACCACAAACTCGCCTGCGCTGGTAGTGAATTTGACTTGAGGGGAGGAAGTTTGTGCCTGTGCAAAACCAATGGAGCTCAGGGCCAAGGCTATGCCAAGTAAATAGCGACGAAGAATCATGGGGTGGTACTTAGGGTGAGTTGAAGAAGAGGGTTGAGAGCCAGCATTTTTTGCTGAGCCGATTTAGCAGCAGCGGGGTCAAGTTCTGCTGATTTGGCAAATGACAGTCGGGCCAAGTGCAACAATATATCGCCCATGTTTTCATGGGCAGTGGCTAAGCTTGGGTTGTTGCGCAAGGCGTGCTCAAAAGCCAATTTGGCCTGACCCCAATTACCTTTGGCCGCGTACATCACGCCAAGGTTGTTTTGTACTTCGGCAAGCTCTGGGTAGTCTTGCGCCAACTCTTCGTAAACCACGAAGGCTTCATCGCCACGTTGGAGTTGTTCGAGCATGCGGGCGCGCCAAAAACGCATTTGTGGGTCGCGAGGCCGCTCAAACAAATAGGTATCGATCTGCTCTAAGGCTTGGTCCCATTGGCGCTGCCCCATGGCTTTTTGCACTTCAACATGTGGCGTTCCTTTGAGTTGCAAGGTGCTGGAAGTTTGCGCCTGCAAACCCAGACAAGTCGATACCAGCAGGCAAAACAAGCTGGTACGCCAAACCAAGACATATGAAACAAATAAACGTGGTAAAGATCGTGGCATGAAATTCAATCAAGCATCTGGTGAAAAAAATGCTTACAAAGGATGGGATCGATATACTGCAGTCATTGTAGTAGAGAGTCCTTCTAAGCCTTTTGTCAGTCTTGCCTTGTTGCAAGCGCCGTTAACCTCACCATGACCGTCCGCATTTACAGCACCCTAACCCGTGCGTTGGAAAACTTGACGCCGCTTACGCCTGGACAGGTGCGCATGTATGTCTGCGGTATGACGGTTTATGACTTATGTCACCTTGGTCACGCGCGGTCTATGGTGGCGTTCGATGTGGTTCAGCGCTGGTTACGCCACAGTGGCTTACAGGTCACCTATGTTCGCAACGTCACTGATATCGACGACAAAATCATCCGCCGCGCCAGCGAAAACGGCGAAAGCATTCGCTCTTTGACTGACCGCATGATTGCCGCATTGCACCAAGATGCAGATGCACTAGGGATTGAGCGACCCACACTCGAGCCTCGTGCCACCGATTACGTGCCACAAATGCTCTCGCTCATTGGTCAACTTGAAGACAAAGGATTGGCCTACCGCGCACCCAGCGGCGACGTCAATTACGCGGTTCGTAAGTTCACAGGCTACGGCAAGCTCTCGGGTAAGTCCTTGGACGAGTTGCATGCGGGTGAGCGTGTGGCGGTACTCGATGGCAAGCAAGACCCGCTTGACTTTGTACTTTGGAAATCTGCCAAGCCAGAAGAGCCCCAAGAAGTGAAATGGGACAGCCCCTTTGGCGCTGGGCGACCTGGTTGGCATATTGAGTGCTCCGCCATGGCTTGCGAGTTGTTAGGCCAAAGCTTTGACATTCATGGAGGGGGCGCAGATTTGCAGTTCCCCCATCATGAAAACGAAATTGCACAAAGCGAGGGCGTTCATGGCCAATCTATGGCCAGCATTTGGATGCATAACGGCTTTATCAATGTCGATAACGTCAAGATGTCCAAAAGCTTGGACAACTTTTTCACCATCCGCGAAGTATTGAAACTGTATGCCCCAGAGGTGGTTCGCTTCTTTGTGGTCAGAAGCCATTACCGAAGCGCTTTGAATTTCAGCGATGCGCATTTGGACGATGCTCGCGCTTCCCTCAAGCGCTTGTACACCGCTTTGCATGCAGCGCCTGCCGCTGATGTGACCATCGATTGGCAAGACCCTTACGCTGCGCGCTTCAAGGCCGCCATGGACGAGGACTTTGGCACCCCTGAAGCGGTCGCTGTTCTCTTTGAACTTGCCGCGGAAGTTAACCGCACGCAGTCAGCGCAGTTGTCGGGCTTGCTCAAAAGCTTGGGCGGTGTGCTGGGTTTGTTGCAAAGTCATCCGCAAGATTTTTTGCAATCAGGCAGCCAAGTCGATGAAGTTCAGATTCAGTCCTTGATCGACGCCCGAGCAGTGGCCAAAGCAAGCAAAGACTTCGCCGAAGCAGACCGTATCCGCAAAACCTTAGCCGATATGGGCGTGGTGCTGAAAGACTCCGCACAAGGCACACAATGGGAGCGCGCCTGATGGTGGCCAGTTTGCCTGTCAAACGTGCGGTCCCACCTTATTGGGAAGATGCTTGTAAGCACTTGGCCAAAAAAGACCGCGTCATGCGCCGCCTCATACCGCAGTTTGGCGACGCCAGCTTAGAGTCGCGTGGGGACGCTTTTGTCACCCTTGCCAGAAGCATTGTGGGGCAACAAATATCGGTAAAGGCTGCGCAAGCTGTATGGGACAGGTTTTCCGCCTTGCCCAAAAAGATCACGCCAGCTTATGTCCTAAAGCTTAAAGTGGACGATATGCGTGCTGCTGGCCTGTCGGCGCGCAAGGTGGAGTATTTGGTGGATTTGGCTTTGCATTTCGCTAATGGCGCTGTTCATACCCGCCAGTGGGCGGCTATGGATGATGAAGACATCATTACCGAGTTGGTGTCTATTCGGGGCATAGGGCGCTGGACGGCAGAGATGTTTTTGATTTTTTATTTGATGCGTCCCAATGTGCTGCCACTGGACGACGTGGGTCTGATCAATGGCATTAGCCACAACTATTTTTCGGGCGAATCGGTCAGTCGAAGTGATGCCCGTGAAGTGGCTGCGGCTTGGGCGCCGTACTGTAGCGTTGCAACTTGGTATATTTGGCGATCGCTTGACCCGCAACCGGTGGCCTACTAGGCTTCCTAAAGCGAACACAGCGCAAGGAGAGACGATTGGCGAAAAAAACATTTCTCGATTTCGAGCAACCTATAGCGGAGCTTGAAGGCAAAATTGAAGAGCTCAGGTATGTACAAACAGAGTCTGCTGTGGATATTTCAGATGAAATAGAGCAACTCGCCAAAAAAAGTCAACAACTCACCAAAGACATTTACAGCGACCTCACACCTTGGCAAATCACCAAGATTGCGCGCCACCCAGAGCGCCCCTATACGCTGGACTACATCAATGAAATCTTCACCGACTTTGTGGAAATGCATGGCGATAGGCATTTTTCGGATGACCAGAGCATCGTTGGTGGTTTAGCCCGTTTCAATGGCAACGCTTGCATGGTGATGGGTCAGCAAAAAGGGCGTGATACCAAAGAGCGTACCGCCCGAAACTTCGGCATGACCCGTCCCGAGGGTTACCGCAAAGCTTTGCGTTTGATGAAGACCGCAGAGAAATTCAAGTTGCCAGTATTCACTTTTGTTGATACGCCCGGTGCTTTTCCGGGTATCGACGCCGAAGAGCGCAGCCAAAGCGAGGCGATTGGGCGCAATATTTTTGAGATGGCACAACTTCAGGTGCCCATCATCACCACCATCATTGGCGAGGGCGGTTCGGGTGGTGCTTTGGCCATCAGCGTGGCCGACCAACTTTTGATGTTGCAGTACTCCATTTATTCCGTTATCAGCCCTGAAGGCTGTGCCTCTATTTTGTGGAAAACCTCCGAAAGAGCATCTGACGCTGCTGACGCCTTGGGTATTACCGCCCACCGCTTAAAGGCTTTGGGGTTGGTCGACAAGATTGTGAATGAACCTGTGGGTGGCGCGCATCGCGATACCAAGCTCATGGCTTCGCAGCTCAAGCGTGGACTCAACGACGCATGGCGTCAGGTCACTGACCTCAAGCCCAAGGAGTTGCTTGACAGACGTTACGAGCGCTTGCAAAGCTATGGGCGCTTCACTGATATCAAAGCCGACGCGCGTTAACTTGGCTCCCCCCTCCTTAGCGCATTTTTTACCATCTTTGCCTTTTGCGCTTGCTTTGAGTGGGGGCGCTGATTCTTGTGCTTTGTTGTTGGCCTGTAACAAGCAGTGGCCTGGGCAAGTGCGAGCAGTACATGTGCACCACGGTTTGCAGGCTGCGGCAGATGACTTCGCAGCCCATTGCCAATCATTGTGTGACCTGTGGTCTGTTCCCTTGGTGGTGACCCGCGTCAACGCTCACCCTCGCAGTGGCGAAAGCCCAGAAGACGCTGCCCGTCAAGCACGTTATCAAGCCTATGCACAAGTCTTGAAAACGCATTGGGGTGGCACCATTCAAGACATCGCCTTGGCGCAGCACGCTGACGATCAGGTGGAGACCGTGTTGCTTGCCTTAACTCGCGGTGCGGGTTTGCCAGGCTTGTCGGGTATGCCCGCATTGGTCGAGCGTGCAGGCTTGCGCATTCACCGCCCATGGTTGGAGGTGCCAGCTCAGCAGTTGCGTGATTGGCTGGTGCAAGAAGGTGTGTCTTGGGTAGAGGATGCCACCAACCAAGACGAACGCTATACCCGCAACCGTATTCGCCACCAATTGCTACCTGTCCTTGTGGAGGCGTTTCCCTCTTTTCGGCAAACCTTTGGTCGCAGTGCTCGACATGCGGCACAAGCCCAACTGGTTTTGGATGACATGGCCTTGATCGATTTGCAGATGACAGGGGTACCCCCTCAGTTGGCGGCTTTGCAACTGCTCAGTGTGGCTCGCCAAGCCAATGTGTTGCGGGCGTGGTTGCTGCAGCGGCAAGTCGCTTGCAGTACGGCACAGCTCGACCAACTGCTGCACCAAATCGACGCTTGTCGAACGCGAGGGCATCAAATTGACATCAAAGTAGGCGAGGGCTTTGTGCGCAGGGTGGACGGCAACATCGATTGGTACAATTTATAGCTTTCGCATAAAGATACTTTCTACTACGATGGCATTGATCGTTCATAAATACGGCGGCACCTCCATGGGCTCGACCGAACGCATACGCAATGTGGCTAAGCGCGTGGCCAAATGGGCCAAAGCGGGGCACCAACTGGTGGTGGTTCCCTCTGCCATGAGTGGCGAGACCAACCGTTTGTTGGGTCTAGCCAAGGAGTTGGCGCCGCAGTCAAGCAACGCCGAACACTTCAGAGAATTGGACGCATTGGCCGCGACAGGTGAGCAAGCCTCGTCTGCTTTGCTGGCCATTGCTTTGCAGGCTGAAGGTATGCCGTCGGTCAGTTATGCAGGTTGGCAAGTGCCTATTCGCACCGACAGCGCTTTCACCAAAGCGCGAATTGAGTCTATTGACGATGCGCGTGTGCGTGCAGATTTGAACGCTGGCAAGGTGGTCATCATCACTGGGTTTCAGGGGGTTGACCCTGATGGTCACATCACCACTTTGGGCCGCGGTGGTTCGGATACCTCTGCAGTGGCGGTAGCTGCTGCCATGAAGGCAGCGGAGTGTTTGATCTACACCGATGTGGATGGCGTGTACACCACCGACCCGCGCGTGGTGCCAGAAGCTCGTCGCTTGCATACCGTGAGCTTTGAAGAAATGTTGGAGATGGCGTCCCTTGGCAGCAAGGTGCTGCAAATCCGTTCGGTCGAGTTTGCAGGTAAATACAAGGTACCCCTTCGCGTACTGTCTAGTTTTACGCCATGGGATATTGATATTCATGAGGAAGCCAAGTCTGGCACTTTGATTACTTTTGAGGAAGACGAACAAATGGAACAAGCCATCGTATCGGGCATCGCCTTCACCCGCGATGAAGCCAAAATTTCCATCATCGGTGTGCCCGATAAACCTGGCATTGCTTACAAAATTTTGGGTGCCGTGGCGCAAGCCAACATCGAAGTGGACATGATCATTCAAAACATCAGCAAAGGTGGTTTGACTGACTTCAGCTTCACCGTCAACCGCAACGACCACGCCCGAGCCATGGAGTTGCTCAAAACCCAAGTCATGGCTGACTTGGGTGCGCCCGAGGTCATTGGCGACGCCAAGATTTGCAAGGTGTCTATTGTGGGTATTGGTATGCGCAGCCATGTGGGGGTGGCCAGCAGGATGTTTGAATCCTTGAGCGATGAAGGTATCAATATTCAGATGATTTCCACCAGTGAAATCAAAACTTCCGTGGTAATTGACGAGAAATATTTGGAGTTGGCGGTGCGTGCTCTGCACAAAGCCTTTGACTTAGAGAAGAATCAGGCATAATAAATCCGCTGGAAACGTGACCGAGTGGCCGAAGGTGCTCCCCTGCTAAGGGAGTATGGGGTGTTGAGCCTCATCAAGGGTTCGAATCCCTTCGTTTCCGCCAGCAAGTCAACCTTGCTATCAGAAACCCTAGGCAAGGTGACCACGCTTAGGTGACAAAATAAGGCATGAATACATCCAAAGTCACCCAAATCAAAAAAACATCTGCCCTCTACTATGTGGTGGGCATCGTCATATTCTCGGCCATCGCTGGAACGGTTGCTGTGATTGTGGAAATCGTCAAGCAAAACAGCTAAGCGAGCTTACTTACTGCAGGCTTAGGGTATGCGTGTTTTATTGCTCGGTGCCACCGGAACCATAGGCCAAGCCACTTGCAAAGCCTTGCTCGATGCTGGGCATTCGGTGTTCTGTTGGGTACGCGAGAAGGCAGGCGTCAAAGCACAGTGGTCTGCTGAACAATCCCGTGAATGGCTGGCAGGTGCAGAGATTCGTTTTGTTGATGTGAAAAACCCAAGTTCAATGCAAGTGCATGTTTTGCGGGAGGAACGTTTCGACGCCATCGTTTCTTGCATGGCTTCACGAACGGGTGCGCCCAAAGATGCTTGGGCGATTGACTACCAAGCCCATTCACAGTTACTCCAAATTGCCAAACAAGCAGGCGTTGCCCAGTTTGTTTTGCTGTCTGCCATTTGTGTGCAAAAACCCTTGCTGGCTTTTCAACAAGCCAAATTGGCTTTTGAAAAGGAGTTGTGCGAGTCTGGCATGAACTACTCCATTGTTCGCCCCACCGCGTTTTTCAAGTCGCTGTCTGGGCAAGTCAAAAGACTCCAACAGAACAAGCCCTTTTTGCTGTTTGCAGACGGACAGCTAACCGCTTGCAAACCTATCAGCGACCTCGATCTGGGCAGGTTCATGGCTGAATGCCTGAGCGACCCCGCCAAGCACAATCGAATTCTTCCCATTGGAGGACCTGGCGACGCCATCACCCCTTTGCAGCAGGGCGAGTATTTGTTCAAAGCCATGGGCAAGCCGCCCAAATTCAAATACGTTCCAGTTGCGCTGTTAGATGTCATCATTCGGGTCTTGCAAACATTGTCGTGGTTCATTCCCCCCTTGGCTGTCAAAGCCGAACTCGCTCGCATTGGACGCTACTACGCCACCGAATCCATGCTGGTGTGGGATGCACAAGTAATGCGCTATGACGCCCAAGCCACCCCTTCATTCGGTTCACAAACCCTTTTTGAACATTACGACCAATTGCTTGCCGGTCAAGCAAATGTGCAATTGGGTGAGCACGCGGTGTTTAAATAGGGCTTAACTTTGGGGGCAATGATGGCTACTGATCTTGATATGTCAAATCTTGGCAATTGGGTGGGCAAACAAGAAAGCCTACAAGACAGCATCACTGCTGCACCTGTGCGGTCTATGGCTGCCTTGCTCGACCGAGAACAGGCTTTGAAGGAGGGTGACCCCTTGCCCCCTTTGTGGCACTGGTTGTATTTTTTGCCCGCTGCCAAGCAGTCAGAACTGGCGGAGGATGGACACCCCAAGCGTGGTGGGTTTTTGCCCCCAGTGCCGCTGCCTAGGCGAATGTGGGCTGGAGGGAGCCTAGACTTTATAGCTCCCATCTATGTGGGTGACACGCTGAAACGTAGCTCTTGCATTCAATCCGTCACACCCAAAAAGGGGCGGGGAGGTGACTTGGTGTTTGTCTGCGTTGAGCACCAATACCATGGCGAGCAAGGCTTGTGTTTGCGCGAGACACACGACATTGTTTACCGAGACAGTCCGGCCCCAACTGACAAACCTTTGCCACCCGTTGCAGCGCACATCATGGTGGAGTCTGGTAATGGTGCTAAAGAAGTATGGAGTCGCGACGCTGTGCCAGACGCTACCCTGTTGTTTCGCTATTCAGCATTGACCTTTAATGCGCACCGCATCCATTACGACCGTCAATATGCAAGCGAGGTCGAGGGCTATCCAGGTTTGGTAGTTCACGGGCCGTTGATCGCCACCTTGTTATTAGATCTGTTAGGCCAGCATACTGACAAGGCCATTAAACGCTTTACATTTAAAGCAACTCGCCCCACTTTTGAATGTGTGGACCAACGACCTTTGCGTGTAAATGCCCAAATGCTCTCCGATGGCCAGCACTGCCGCTTATGGGCGCAAGACCATGAGGGTTGGCTGACCATGCAAGCTGATGCTGAATTGAACTGATGCTGATGACCATGGAACTCCCGCCTCCAGACCAACACCAAGCCTTGCGAGAAGCTGTGCGCTCCTTGTGCACTTCTTTTGATTCTCGCTATTGGCAAGGCGTTGACGAGCAACGCACTTACCCCGAAGAATTTGTAAGTGCCTTGACCCAAGCGGGATGGCTGGCCGCCTTGATTCCCGCCGACTATGGCGGCTCTGGGTTGGGTTTGGCGCAAGCGTCTGTCATCATGGAAGAAATCAATGTAAGCGGGGGCAATGCGGGTTCATGCCATGGTCAGATGTACAACATGGGTACCTTGTTGCGCCATGGCTCTGTGCAGCAAAAAGCCCATTACCTTCCAAAGATAGCCTCGGGTGAGTGGCGACTGCAGTCCATGGCAGTGACCGAACCCACCACCGGCACCGACACCACCCAACTCAAAACCACGGCAGTCAAGCGCGGCGACTGCTATGTGGTCAATGGTCAAAAAGTGTGGATTTCTCGCCTTCAACATTCGGACCTGATGATTTTGTTGGCAAGAACAACACCGCTGGAGCAAGTCAAACGTAAAAGCGAAGGTATGTCTGTTTTTATAGTGGATGTGAACATGGCCTTAAAGCATGGCATGGCTATCAAGCCCATTCGCAATATGGTCAACCACGAAACCAATGAAGTCTTTTTCGACCATTTGGAAATTCCTGCAGACAACTTGATTGGCGAAGAAGGCAAAGGCTTTTCCTATATTCTGGACGGCTTGAATGCCGAGCGCATTTTGATTGCGGCCGAATGCATTGGTGACGCTTATTGGTTCATTGACCGCGCCCGTCGCTATGCCAACGACAGGGTGGTGTTTGGACGACCCATTGGTCAAAACCAAGGTGTTCAATTCCCTATTGCAGACGCCTACATGGAAACCGAAGCAGCCAATCTGATGCGTTGGAAGGCTTGCGAGCTTTTTGACGCAACTCAGCCCTGCGGTAAAGAAGCCAATATGGCGAAATACTTGGCCGCCAAAGCCTCATGGGAGGCAGCCAATGTGTGTTTGCAAACCCATGGCGGGTTTGGCTTTGCCAGTGAATACGATGTCGAGCGAAAGTTTAGAGAAACGCGTTTGTACCAAGTGGCGCCCATCTCTACCAATTTGATTTATGCCTATATGGCCGAGCATGTGTTGGGCTTGCCAAGGTCCTTCTAATTCAGCAGCGCTCAGGCCTTGATATCTACCCTTGAACCTTTGGACGCACTGCTTCTGGGCTGTTGTTTAACCTCAGGCTCAATTTGCCTGAGCTCTTTCGGAAGTTCAGGTCTTGGCTTTGCCTGAGGTTTTGCTTGAACCTGAGGCGGGGGTTGAGAGCGTGGGGAGTCGATGCGAGCCATGCATTCATCTTAACTAAATTATCATCTTCCAACAGAACAAGGAGATGACCCATGACCCATGCCATGATTTTCGATGCGGTACGTACACCGCGCGGCAAAGGTAAAAAGGACGGTAGCTTGCACAGCGTCAAACCCGTGGATTTGCTGGGCGGATTGCTGAACCAGCTGCAAGCCCGCCATGATTTTGACCCTGCCGAGGTCGATGATGTGGTCATGGGTTGCGTGTCCCCTGTAGGTGAGCAGGGCTCCGTTTTGCCTAAAACCGCTTTGCTCAAGGCGGGTTGGGACTTTCGAGTGTCTGGCGTTCAAATCAACCGCTTTTGTGCCTCAGGCCTAGAAGCGGTAAACATGGCTGCGCAAAAAGTCGCCAGCGGTTGGGAAGATTTGGTGGTCGCTGGTGGTGTGGAAAGCATGTCTCGTGTACCTATGGGTTCGGATGGCGGTGCGTGGGCGCAAGACCCTGCCACCAATGCAGCCACAGGTTTCACGCCGCAAGGCATTGGTGCTGATTTGATTGCGACCATGGCGGGTTGGAGCCGTGAAGACGTCGATCAATTTGCGCTGACTTCGCAGCAACGTGCCGCTGCCGCACAAAGCCTTGGCAAATTCGACCGCTCGGTGATGCCTGTTTTCGATGAGATTGGCCTTGCTGTATTGGAGCGCGACGAGTTCATCAAACCCCGCACCACCTTGGAAGGTTTGGGTGCATTGAAGCCCAGCTTTGCCGACATGGGCCGAATGGGTTTTGATGCAGTGGCTTTGTCGCGCTACCCGCAGGTTGAGCGCATCGACCATGTGCACACAGCGGGCAATTCATCGGGTATTGTGGATGGTGCGGCGGCCGTGTTGATTGGCAGCGAAGCCAAAGGCAAAGCGCTGGGCTTAAAGCCGCGTGGGCGCATTGTGGCGACAGCCTTGTCGGGGGCAGACCCCACCATCATGCTCACTGGCCCCATGCCAGCGGCGCGTAAAGCCTTGGCCAAAGCGGGTTTGACTGTTGACGATATCGACTTGTTTGAAATCAACGAAGCGTTTGCCGCTGTGCCTATGCGCTTCATGCGTGAGATGAACGTCCCGCATGAAAAGGTGAATGTGAACGGCGGCGCCATCGCCATGGGCCACCCCTTGGGGGCCACGGGTGCGATGTTGCTGGGCACCTTGCTCGACGAGTTAGAACTGCGCCAACTCAAACGCGGCCTCATCACTTTGTGTGTGGGCGGCGGCATGGGCATCGCCACCATCATTGAACGGATCTGACATGGCTTTTTCTACCTTGCGTTACGAGCTGAGCCCTCAAGGCATTGCCACGGTTACCTTCGACGAGACTGGTTCTCCTGTGAACACCATGAAACCCGAGTGGCAAGCAGACATGCTGGCCTTGGCGGATCAACTGGCTGCAGACCAAGCTGCGCTGAAAGGCGTGTTGCTGACCTCTGCCAAGACCACTTTTTTCGCAGGCGCGGACCTTAAAGGTTTGCTCAAACTGCAAGCCAGCGATGCAGCCCGTGGCTTTGCAGGCATTGAGGCTTTGAAGCAGGCCTTTCGCCGCATAGAGACTCTGGGCAAGCCCGTGGTGGCGCTGTTGCAAGGTGCTGCATTGGGTGGTGGTTGGGAAGTAGCGCTGATAGCCCATGCACGTTTTGCTTTGGACAACCCCAAAATTTCCTTCGGTTTGCCAGAGGTCACGCTCGGCTTAATACCGGGGGCAACGGGCATCACCAAGATGACGCGGTTGCTGGGTTTGATGGTAGCGCAGCCTTATCTCATGGAAGGCAAGTTATTCAACCCTGCTGAAGCGGTGTCATTGGGCTTGGTCGATGGTTTGGCCTCTGGCCCCGAGCAACTCATGGAATTGGCGCTGGCCTACATCCATGACAACCCACAGGTGCAACAACCGTGGGACCGCAAGGGCTACAAAATGCCCGGAGGCAGTGTCAACAGCCCTGCTTTGGCCAATGGCTTGGCAGTGGTGCCTGCCATGCTGTTCAAGAAAGCCCATGGTTTGTACCCTGCGCCCCAAGCTGTTTTGGAAGCCATGGTCGAGGGGGCGCAGGTAGATTACGACACCGCCACAAGAATCGAGAGCCGCAAGCTGGCCAAGTTGATGGTGAGTCAAACCACCAAGAACATGATCACGGCGTTCTTTTTCAACCTCAATGCCATTAAGGCAGGCAAATCGCGCCCCAGCGGTTTTGCCCCTTGGAAGCCTGCCAAGGTGGGTATCTTGGGTGCCGGCATGATGGGGGCAGGCATTGCGCTGGCCTCTGCCAAGAAAAGCATTCCCTGTGTGCTGCTGGATGTGAATTTAGAAAAGGCCCAGCAAGCGCAAGTACTTCCATTGATACACGCCACCGACAAGCTCAGCGATTTGAAAGGCTGCGATTTGGTGATTGAGGCGGTGTTTGAAAACCGAGAACTCAAAGCCCAAATAACCCGTGAAGTGGAAGCGGTGATGGCAGGGAACGGCGTGTTTGCTTCGAATACCTCGACCTTGCCCATCAGCGGTTTAGCCAAGGCCAGCGTCAGGCCTACACAGTTTGTAGGGCTGCATTTCTTCTCGCCGGTGGACAAAATGCGTTTGGTGGAAATCATCAAAGGCGCACAAACAGACAACGAAACTTTGGCACGTGCCTACGACTATGTGTTGGCGATTGGCAAGACACCCATCGTGGTCAACGATGGGCGAGGTTTTTTCACCAGCCGCGTGTTTGGCACCTATGTGATGGAGGGAGCGGCCATGTTGGCTGAGGGCATTCCTGCAGCCTTGATCGAACACGCTGCCTTGGCAGCGGGTATGCCTGTCGGTCCGTTGGCGGTGATGGATGAAACCTCTTTGTCGCTTTCAGTGCATGTGATCGAGCAAACACGTGCGGATTTCGCGGCAGAAGGCAAGACCTATAACACCAGTGTGGGCGAGCAAATGGTGGAGCGCATGGTGCATGAACATAAACGCGCAGGCCGTGCAGCAGGTGGCGGCTTTTACGACTACCCCACAGACAGCCCCAAACGTTTATGGTCTGGGTTGAAGCAGCATTTTGAAAAACCCTTGTCTGGCGACCCGCAAGCGCTGCAACTGGCTATCAAACAGCGACTGCTTTACCGCCAAGCGGTGGAGACAGCCCGCTGCTTGCAAGAAAACCTGCTGACCTCTGCGCATGACGCCAACATCGGCTCTATTTTTGGCATTGGTTTTCCTGCGTGGACGGGTGGCGCCTTGCAATTCGTGTTCTCTGAAGGCTTGCAAACCTTTGTCAGCAACTGCCACCAGTTAGCCCAGCAGCATGGCAAGGGTTTTGAGGTAAGTCCTGAAGTGGTCGATTGCCTGAAGAAACAGGCGCTTTGAAGGGTTATGTTTGAGGCTGCCTACAATAACTATTCTCTGGAGTGCTATATGAAACGATTTTTGGTATTGAGTTTGTTTGCCTTGTCAGCTGCCGCCCATGCGGAGTGGACACCCATCATGCAAGATGCTGAGTTTGGCGAAAACCATTACATCGACTTGGCAAGCATCAGCGATGTGGATGGTATGAAACAAGTCACCACCATGTCGGACTACCCCACAGGCAAAAAAGAGGCTTGCCAAGGCGATAGCTGTGCCTACCTCACCAGTTCACGTATTTCTGTGCGTCATGTGCAGTGTGAAACCCTTAGGCAGCGCCAAATCAAGTTCACCGACTTTGATGGACGCATGGGCAAAGGCAATGTCACCCAAGGCGGCGCATCTTTAGACCCCAAAAAACGTTATTTCCGCTGGTACTTCCCTCAGCCCAAATCCTTCTTTGAGGCATTGATCAACAAAGTTTGCGCCACTTAAAGAGCAGCCAAGCGTTCAGACCGTGGCGATGGGTGCCGCGGGTGAGCCAATCGCCCCTGGCAAGCGCAGCGGTGGCGCAGTCAACAAAAACCGTGAACGGCCGTTCGCTCTAAGCCAATTAGCCAAGGGTGTGAGATGCCACAACTCGCCCAAGTGAACCCCCAGTTTGAATAAACAATGTTCGTGCAGGGGCAGGGCCGCACATGCGCCTGCATGGGGCAGGGCAGGGTGGGTTTCCACCGCGTAGTTGTCGGCGATCAGGGCGATCAAGCCGCTGTCGGTGATCCATTGTTTCAAGCGTTCGTCCCGACCATCGAGGGTGGAGCCGCTTTTGTCTAAAACTGCACCGTCAGGTTGTTTGTTCATGCCCAGCAGCACCTCGCCAAAGCCAGTGTGCAAACACACCATGTCGCCTTCTTCCACCACCACCTTGTCTTTGGCCATGATGTCCATCAGCATGTCGTAGCCCACCACCGCGCCGGTGTTGCCGACATGGGCGTGCAAGTCGATCATCACCGCACGGCCTTGCACACAACGCTCGGCCATTTTTTCGATGCCCAATGCTTTGGCATAAGAGGTGGATTCACGCGGTACTTTGATGAAATCGAAAATGCCTGCGCCCTCGTTGTGGTCGGGGCCAATGACATCGGTTCCCGCGCGAAAACCGTTGTAGTACAGCGCTTGGGGCACACCATCGCCATTGGCGTCAAACATAGAGCCCGCATGGGCCAAGCTGTCCCACTGGGTGCTGTATTGCAAATGCATGATGACCAAGTCGTCGCTCATGACATCGGTGCACAAGGGGTCATCACACCACATTTGGTAGTTCATATTGGGCTTGCCGTTGCGCACCGTGGGGCGCAAGACGGGGGGGCTGCGCCGCGGGTTGAGTACCGAGCCGCCGGGAAAGTCCAGCGGCAAACTCAGGTTAAAGCTCAGGCCATGCTTGACCTCGGACACGCCTTGCAAGACCTTGGCGGGGGTGAGTAAATTCATGCGGCCAAACTGGTCGTCGGGGCCAAAGTCGCCCCATGTCGAACCTGCAGGGCGGTGTTTCCATCGGGGGGATGTGCTCATGGGGATGCCTCAAGTCGGTGCATGACGGGCTTGTCTTGCGGATGAAAGATAGTCCATTATGACCTTCAACAATTCTTCTTTTTACTTGAATTGGAAAATTATTTATGGACAAGTCCTGTGCGCTTAAAGCACAATGGGACTCAACATCAAGGGGCAGCCATGAGTCACACTGAAGCGCATTACGACGAACTGCTTGAAATTTCCAAGCGCATCCAATCTCGTCAAATTTCCTCGGTAGAGGCCACCCAAGCGCAGTTGGCTCGCATTGCGCAGTTAGACCCCAGCTTAAAGAGTTACGCCACCGTCATGGCCGACCATGCGCTGGCAGACGCCCAAGCGGCAGACAAGGCCATTGGCGCAGGGCACATCTTGGGGCCGCTGCACGGCGTGCCCATCGCGGTGAAAGACCTGTGTTGGACGGCGGGCACCAAGACGGCCGCTGGCATGACCATCCATGCCAACAACATTCCCACAGAAGACGGCACGGTGGTGCGCAAACTCCGCGAAGCAGGTGCCGTCATTTTGGGCAAGTTGCAACTTACTGAAGGCGCTTACGCCGACCACCACCCCAACATCACGCCACCCGTCAACCCTTGGAGTGCGGGCCAATGGCCGGGGGCGTCTTCCAGCGGCTCGGGTGTCGCCACTGCGGCTGGCCTGTGCTACGGCTCGCTGGGTTCGGACACCGGCGGCTCGATTCGCTTTCCGTCTGCGGCCAATGGCATCACCGGCATCAAACCCACTTGGGGGCGGGTCAGCCGCTATGGTGCTTTCGAGTTGGCGGCCACCTTGGACCACTTGGGTCCCATGACCCGCAGCACCGCAGACGCAGCAGCCATCTTGGGCGTGATTGCAGGTGCAGACGCCAAAGACCCCACCGCCAGTTTGTTGCCTGTGCCAGATTACTTGGCCAGCATGAGCAAAGGCCTCAAAGGGGTTCGTGTGGGTATCGATTTGAAATGGAGCTTGGAGGGCATTGACGAGCCCAGCAAGCAAGCTTTCATGGCCATGATCGAGGTCGCTAAAGCGCAAGGCGCTATCGTCAAAGAAGTGAAGTTTCCCGACCCTCAACAAGCCATTGACGACTGGTTTCCTTTGTGCGGCGCCGAGACTGCGGTCGCGCATGAAGCCACTTACCCCGCGCGTAAGTCTGAGTACGGCGCAGGTTTGGCGGGTTTGATCGACATGGGACACGCCTTAAGCGGCTTGGATTACCAAAAAATCATTCTGCGCCGCCACGACTTCAAAGGCCGCGTCGATGCTTTGTTCCAAGACATCGATTTACTGCTGATTCCCACCACCGGCATTGCAGCGCCCACGTGGGAGCGTATGAGCAAGTTAGCCACCGACGCCGAGTTGCTCAGCGCCTTGTTGAAATTCACCTGCCCGTTTGACATGACGGGCCAACCCACCATCACCTTGCCCGCTGGCTTCACGCCCCAAGGCATGCCGATTGGTTGCCAGTTTGTGGGACGCCATTTCGAAGAAGACATGATTGTTCGCGCGGGTTGGGCGTTTCAGCAAGCCACCGATTGGCACCGCCATCACCCCAAAGTTTGATTCCAAAGGAGTATTTGTATGTCATGGTTAGAACAATCCATCATGCGCCAACGTGGCGTGGCCCAAGGTCGTCAGGCCGTCACCCACGAATTGACAGAGGCCAAGCAAGGCAATTACCACTACACCATTGGCCCCTACTCGCAGCCGGTGTTGAGCGTCAAGCCTGGCGACCGCATCATCGTGGAAACCCGTGACGCTTTCGAAGGCAAGGTGAAAACCGAGCAAGACTTGCCCTCCAAGGTGCTGACCATGCCTTTTGTCAATCCGCAAAACGGCCCCATCATGGTCGAAGGTGCGCAGCCTGGCGATGTGATCGCGGTGTACATCGAATCCATGGCGCCACGTGGCCCCAACCCGCGAGGAACCTGCGCCATGATCCCCGAGTTCGGCGCACTCAGCGCCACCATGTTCACCTCGCTGCTCACGCAACCCTTGCCCGAAATTGTGCGCAAGATCGATGTGGATGAAAAAGGCGTTTACTGGAGCAAGCGGGTCACGCTGCCCTACAAGCCGCACATTGGCACCTTGAGCTGCTCGCCCATGCTCGACTCCATCAACACCTTGACGCCCGACACCCATGGCGGCAATATGGATTTGCCCGACATGGGCCCTGGCAGCATCACTTATTTACCCGTTTGTACCGATGGTGCGCGGGTGTTTATTGGCGACGCCCATGCTTGCCAAGGCGACGGCGAGGTGTGTGGCACGGCGGTGGAGTTTCAAAGCACCACCACCATTCAGGTCGACCTCATCAAAAACTGGGCTATTACTTGGCCACGCTTGGAGACCGAGGACATGATCATGACCATTGGCAGCGCTAGGCCCTTGGAAGACGCCACACGCATCGCCTACAAAGACTTGGTGCTGTGGATGGAGGCCGAGTTTGGCTTTGACCGATGGGATGCCTACATGATGCTCAGCCAATGCGGCAAAGTGCGTTTGGGTAATTTTGTGGATCCCAAGTACACCGTGGGGGCGGGCATATTGAAGGAATACCTCAAAGCCTGATATCTAGCCCGTCATTGCGAAGTCCGCAGGGATGAAGCAATCCCCTTAAAGGCTTGCGCCGCAGGCTCGGCCTCGCCTCCATGCTGTCACAACGTCGGCTACGGCCGACCTGCGACACCCGCCTTCACTGATGCGTTGATTCATCCCAAAGCTTTATTTCGAATGATCGCCCCTTGTTGACAGCCGTACTTACGAGCGCAGCGAAGCAATCTTTCATGGCATCGAAACATGACGCTACGCCACCCGGCCTGGGGACGCATTTTGCTGCTCTTTCGCTCACAAAATGGTCCCCAGACCGATTGGCTTAGACGATGTATCTTGGGTTTACGAAGGGCCCACTTCAGCTGCCGAGGGCAGCGAATCGGCAAGCAGCTAGATTGCTTCAGCCCTGCAGGCTTCGCAATGACGGCGCTCGTAATGACGGCCCTCTACTTCTCACCCTGTGAAGTTAATTCGTGTGCAAAAAAGTAGCGTAAAAGGCGTGTGCTGCAGGTCGGCCGTAGCCGACGTTGTGCAAGCATGGAGGCGAGGCCGATCCTGTGGCATACGCCTTGAAGGGGATTGCTTCAGCCCTGCGGGCTTCGCAATGACGGGGATTGCTTCGGGGCTTTGCCCCTCGCAATGACGGGGATTGCTTCGGGGCTTTGCCCCTCGCAAAGACGGGCTTACTTCAAGCTCAGAATCCAGGCGACAAGCTTTTTGGCCTCAGGCTCTTTCACCTGCGGGTTGGCCGGCATGGGAATGGCACCCCACACACCGCCACCACCGGCCATGACTTTGGCGGCCAAGGTGGCTGCAGCCCCTTTGTCCCCCGCGTATTTGGCGGCCACTTCTTTGAAAGCAGGCCCCACCACTTTGTTGTCCACCGAGTGGCAAGCCAAACAGTTTTTGGCTTGTGCCAGTTCTTTGCTGGCCATGGCGGGTGCCACCAAACAAGAGGCCAGCAAGGTGGCTGTCAACACAGGTTTCATGGGACTTCCTTTCAGAACAAATCGAGCACCGCGCCTTTGCTGGCGCTGGAGGCGTTGTGGGCAAACTTGGCTTGCACACCGCGGGTGTAGCGCGGCGCTGGGGCTTTCCATGCGGCGCGGCGTTTGGCGATTTCGTCGTCTGCCACATTCAGTTGCAACAACAACTGGCGAGCATCGATGGTGATGCTGTCGCCTTCATGGATGAGGGCGATGTTGCCGCCAGCCGCCGCCTCGGGGGCGACATGGCCGACCACCATGCCCCAAGTGCCGCCCGAGAAACGCCCATCGGTAATCAAGCCCACGCTCTCGCCCAAACCCGCACCAATGAGTGCGCTGGTGGGGGCCAGCATCTCGGGCATGCCTGGGCCCCCTTTGGGGCCAAGGTAGCGCAGCACCATCACATCGCCCGCCACAATTTTGCCGTCCAAAATGGCTTTGAGGGCCGACTGCTCGTCGTCAAACACCCGTGCGGGGCCGGTGATGACGGGGTTTTTCAGGCCGGTGATTTTGGCCACACAGCCCTCGGGAGAGAGGTTGCCTTTCAAAATCGCCAAGTGACCTTCGGCGTACATGGGCTTGTCGATGGAGCGAATCACGTCTTGGTCGGCGCGGGGCGTGTCGGGCACATCGGCCAGGTTTTCCGCCACGGTTTTGCCGGTGATGGTCATGCAGTCGCCGTGCAGCAAGCCGGCCTTGAGCAAGACCTTCATCACTTGCGGAATGCCACCGGCTTTGTGCAGGTCCACGGCCAGGTATTTGCCGCTGGGTTTCAAGTCGCAAATCACCGGGATTTTGCGGCGCATGCGCTCAAAGTCGTCAATCGTCCAGTCCACCTCGGCGGTATGGGCGATGGCCAAAAAGTGCAGCACCGCGTTGGTGGAGCCGCCCGTGGCCATGATGACCGCCACGGCGTTTTCAATCGCTTGCTTGGTGACAATGTCGCGGGGTTTGAGGTCTTTTTTGATGGCCTCGATCAGCACCTTGGCCGAAGCCTTGGCCGAGTTTTTGGTTTCGTCGTGGGGGTTGGCCATGGTCGACGAGTAAGGCAGCGACATGCCCAGCGCCTCGAAGGCCGAGGACATGGTGTTGGCCGTGTACATGCCCCCGCAAGAGCCCGTGCCGGGGATGGCGCGCATCTCGATCTCGCGCAAATCGGCGTCGCTCAATTTGCCGGCGGCGTTTTCGCCCACCGCCTCGAACACGCTCACGATGTTCAAGTCTTTGCCCTGGTAGCTGCCGGGCAAGATGGTGCCGCCATACACATAAATGGCCGGCACATTGGCGCGCAACATGCCCATCATGCCGCCGGGCATGTTTTTGTCGCAACCACCCACCACCAGCACGCCGTCCATCCACTGGCCGCCCACGCAGGTTTCGATGCAGTCAGAAATGACTTCGCGGCTGACCAGCGAGTACTTCATGCCCTCGGTGCCCATGGCCATGCCGTCCGAAATGGTGGGGGTGCCAAAAATTTGCGCGTTGCCCCCGGCCTCTTCAATGCCCGCCACTGCTGCGTCCGCCAGCTTTTGCAAGCCGCTGTTGCACGGCGTGATGGTGCTGTGGCCATTGGCCACGCCCACCATGGGCTTGGTGAAGTCGCTTTCTTGGTAGCCCATGGCGTAATACATGGACCGGTTGGGTGCACGCGACTTGCCCTCGGTGATGTTGGCAGAGCGGCGGTTGATTTTGATTGGGAACGTGGCCATGGTGTCTCGCTGTGTTCAATGAAAAAGGTGAGTTTAGCCGCGCGCAAAGGGGTGCGGGTGGACTGAACATTTCAAAAGCGTCATGCATATAAAATATCATCAGATGATATAGTATGTCATGGTTGACCATTCCATTCGCACCTTGCTTGAGTTGCATCAGCAAATCATTGATCAAGAGGATGGGTATTGGCTGAAGATTGAAGCGTGGGAAGTCAAGCCGAGCAATGACATACCGCATGGTATTCGTTACTCACTGACCTTGCATGCGCCCAGCGGAAAGCGAATTTTGGGCTTTGACAATGCCCATGCCATGAAGCCCAAAGGTAAGAAGTTTGCGGGGCAGCGCCTTCCCTTTGATCACAAGCATCGCCACGCTTCGGACATGGGTGTGCCATATGAGTTCAAGGACGCACAACAGTTGTTAACAGATTTTTTCACCGAGGTCGATTCGGTTTTAAATGAAATGAGGCTCAAATGAAAGTCATCAAAATTGGTATCGCACCCCAAGCAAAAATTCGCGAGTATGTCTTGTCCATTGCCAAGGGTGAAATCAAACCGAAGGCATCAGACCCTAAAATTTGGTTTACCTCTATGCGTTCCTTGGCGCAAGTTTTGAGCGATGAAAACCGTGCTCTGCTGGATGTCATTCGCACGGCGCAGCCCGGCTCCATCAGCGAACTGGCTGGCCTCACAGGTCGCAAGCAAGGCAACCTGTCACGCACATTGAAAACCATGTCGCGTTATGGCTTGGTCAAAATGGAAAAAAACGATCGCGCCATGCGCCCCGTCGCGCAGGCTGACAGCTATCTGATCGTGGCTTGAGCTCGCCAGCCTAGATAACACCCGGAGATGAAAACCAAAGCCCCCAACTAGTTATAAGTTACGGTCAAGGTCAGCGTGCTACTCACTAGGCCTGAGGTGGGATTGGCTGGGCCTTGTTGTTTGTAAAGGCCCGCGTAGATATCCATCGACTTCTGGTAAGTTAGAGAATCGATGACAGGAAACGTCATGGTGTTGGAAAATTGGTTTCCATTTGTCAATAAAGGATAAACACAGTACCTTTCGGCTGGGGTGTGACCGATGGTGGCCGTCGTGAATAAGTTGATGACGGCATCGGAAGCATTCGCGGCCCAATTGACGGGGTTGCAGGTGGTATTGCTTGGTTCGTACGCATCGGTGATGGACACCTTGGGCGTGACATTGAAGCCATTATAAACCTTGGGGCAATTGAGGGTGACGGTGGTTGATTTCAAAACGCCCCCCAAAATGCCTTGGGTTCTCTGCACGCTGGGCGCGAAGGTACCCAAATTAATCGGCGGGGCCGTCACACTGCATGAGCCCGTCATCTTTCGAATGATCAAATCCGTCCCTGTTTTCGTGTACGTGCTTCCAACATATTGCCCAGTACCACAGCAACCACCCACGATGTTGTAAAGCAATGTGGCGGTAAACCCAAGTGCGTTGGTTGGACCTATGGCGTATTGGATTGTCAGCGGTATGTAGAACTTGGTGTTGTTGCACAAATAACTGTAATTGCTGCCACTTGTATAGTAAAAAGCCTCTGCTTTGGTTTTGGCGGTATCGCCACCGGTTACGTTTTCAAGCCAATGAAAGGAAAATGGGTTGGGCGTTCCGACAAAATAATTGTAGGCCGTCGAAGCACAAACCGTGGGGTTTGAGATTCCTTTAGTGGGCACACCATAGGTAATGGTCCAATAATTGGTGCCTGATGAAAATGTGCCATTTCGGAATTGGGCCTCTCGTTGTCCATAAGTCAGCGAGCAATAGTCACCCGCCAGCGGAGTTGTGGCCGGCACCGGTATTGCACCAAACTGGTCAAAATTTATTTCCAACACCAGGTTGTTAATGGTGCCCGTTGATGTGGTGAGGTTCAGGTTGGTCACCGTGGGGCCACCTACCCCTTGCGTAAACTTGGCGCTGGTGGCGCACATTGTGGCAAATGCAGGGGTTAAGCAGCACAGCCCCATACCCAAGATGAAGATTTTGATGAGGTGTTTAAACATGGTCAATGTTTCCTAGGGCGAAAAGATAAAACATTCATTTTCCCGCTTGGGCTGATTTCTCGCCCATGGGGTTCATGTCGCAGCGCAACTTCAAAAGCGTATAGCCCGAGGCGTTGGCGGTTTGTTTAGCGTCCAAGGCGTAGTCCAACCAACAACTTTCATCGGCCTTGTCGCCCCACACCACTTGCAGGCGGTCTGAGGGTTTTTGCACCCGCACCAAAGCGCGGCTGCCTTGGCCCACCGTGCCCACCTCGTTGCCTTGGGCGTCGCTCACCGTGGCGCCAATGGGCACACGCACACCGCTGCTGGTTTGCAACACGATCAGCAAGGGTCGTCCCGAACTGGCGTTGAACTTCAGCCGCACGATAGAACCCTCGACGGGCGCCACCTTTTGGTTGGCGTTGTCAACCTCGAGTTCGGCGGGCGCCCCCTCCAAGCTGATTTGCACATCGTTGAGGTAGTAGGGCGACAAGCTGGGCACCACGCCAAAGCCACCGCTGTTGATGCGCGCTGAGCTGCCCAACACGCCCGCACCTTCGCCCTTAGGAACTTCCACAATGGCAAAGGTGTCACCCAAAGTGGGGGCCAAAATAATGCCATCACGGTGCAACACCAAGCCGCCGCTGGCAGACAAACCGGTTTGCTGGCTACCACCTGTGGATGAACTGATCGATGCACCTAAATTGCCATAGCGGTGTTGCAGACTGGCCGAGCCGCTGGAGGTGCTGAAATTGGCGGTTTGGGATTGGTTGAGGTTGTAGCTGAGTTGGTTCTCTGTGCTGTAGCCGTAAAAGCCGACGGTCTTGGTGGGCTCTGACTCGCCAGTCTGGGTGTAGCCCGCCCGCAAACCGCCTGCCGAGGATCCCAAGTTCAAAGGAACCGAAGCGTTGACACTCATGCTTTTGACGCTGGGGCTGTTGTTGGTGTAGGAGGTTTTGTCAAAGTTGATGCCCAAGCTCAGCTTGGATACCGTGAAGGAATAGCCCAAGCGCACTTGCTGGTTTCCTTGGTCTTGCCAATTGCGCTGCTGCGTCAGACCCAGACTCAGCCCGCCCCAAGCGCCCATGCTCAAGCTGGAGCCCACGAAGATGTTAGATTTGAAACTGTCATTGGTGAACAATGCGTTGCTGCCCAAATTAAAGGCGGTGCTGGGCGGGGTGTACCTTTGGGACTGTCTGCCCACGCCAGCGTAGGCAGAGAACCGACCCATGGCGGGTGGGCTCAAACTGATGTTAGTGGCCGTGCCGTTGTTGTCAGTGCCATTGCTCGAAAAATGCGAGAACAAACTGCTAAAGCTCAGGCTGCCCATGGCTGAATTGAAATTGGCTTGCAAGCCGACGTTGCTGTAGTTGGGGCCCAGCAATACTTCAACACCGGGGGACAAAAAATTGTTCAAGCCATAGCGCACATAGGCTTGCACAATATTGGTGTTTTGCGTGGTGGTGTAGTTGCGGTACTGACCTGTGGCAACACTGTAGCGAAACGACCCAGGGTTGAGCGCACCCATGCTGGGGCTGTAGGGCACCACAAAGGTTTGCTGAGAGCCATCGGCTTCGGAAATCACAACTTGCAAATTGCCTACCGAGGCGACTGGGTTGATGTCGTCAAACTCAAAGGGGCCGGGTGGCACCGTTTGCTCAAAAAACACCACATTGTTTTGCGACACACGTACCCGCGCATTGGTGCGTGCCACGCCACGAATGATGGGGCGAAAACTGCGCTCCTCGTCGGGCATCATGGCTTCTTCAGACGACAGGCGCACCCCCCGAATGGGAGTGGAGCCGATGATGGGGCTGTTAGATGTCGTGTCGCCCAAGACCAAAGTGGACTTGATGTTCAACAGCGGTCGTTTGACCACGGTTTCGCCCGACACGTACTGGCTGGCGCTGGCGCTGCCAGCGATGCGGCTTTGCGAGACATAGCTGGTGTGGCGCAACTGCCAACCCGACAGGTTGATGCCCGTGTTCAGCCCCAAAAAGTTAGAGCTAAAACCTTGGGTGTTGTAATTGTTAAGGTTGTAGTTGATGAAACCCGCGTTTTCGCCGCGTGTGAGCATTTCGGGGGGCACACTTTGGCGGTTTTGCTTGGTCAAGAACGCTTGCGCAATGGTGATGTCCAAGCGCAGTTCGTTGGTGTCGTATTCACTGCTGGCGCCCGTCACCCATTGGTCGATGAACAGGCAGTCTGCCGCAGGCTTGCTGGTTGCGGAGCCTGTGCCAGTGTCGGCAGTTTTCATCATCTGCAAGCCTTGCGGACTGATGAAATTTGGTTTGACGCCCAACTGCTGAAATTGAACAGGCGTGATGCAAGCACGGGCATTGCCGCCATCGGGGGGGACAGTGAAACGCACAGTGGATTTGCCGACCATGCGCTCATTGCGAAAAATATCGACATCCACATTGCCGGGGCGCACGCTGCCCAAGCGCTTGATGTCCAATGGGCTCAAATTGCGAAAGGCTTTGCCTCGTAAAAATTCGGAATCGAATTCAATATCTTCTTCCAGTTTGGTCGGCGGCAGCGGAACCATGAAGGGCTTAGGCAAGGTGATGGGGGCCAAGGCCAGCAACTCGGGTCGTTTGGCATATAAATCACGGCGTTGATTGGGTTGCAGCGGCAAAACGGTCTGCTGATCTTCTTGGCTTGGCGTCTTCAGGCGCACGGTCAAAGGCGAGCGTTCATTCAAAGGGGGAATTTCACGGATACGAAACGCCCCCTCATTCAACTTTTGCTCGTAAATAACCAAGCCTTTTTGTTCCAGTTGCAGCACCTGCCCCTGCGCTGAATCCCCCTCCAATCGCACCAGCAGGGGCAAGTTGGGGTCGGATTGGATGGTACGCACCCCCACCCAAGTCATCACCCCCAGCGCAGTTTGATTGTCTTTGGTAGAAGCATCTGCTTGCGCCGCCAGTGCAAGGGGAAGTTGCGTGGCAAATGAAAATGCCACCACCTTGGCCAGCAAAGGCACAGGATTTGGGCAACGCAAGTCAGGGGTTTTCATGGGACAGGCTCAGGGCAATAAATTGATGGGGTAGTCTTTGGGGACGGCTCCGCCGTAGTCGCTGATGTATTCAGCCCGCAAAGCGTTGTAAGGTTTGCTGACCTTGTCCGCTGCACCCAAAACAAAGCTGGCGCTGGACTTGGGGGGCAACATACCGCCATCGATGTTGAAATCAAATTTACCGTCTTGCCCCAAAATCAGGCTAAAGAACGAGAAGTGGTAGGGGGTGGGGTTGGTGCCCTCGGCCACCCAGTTGTTGTCTTTTTTCGAAACCTTCCAAGTCACCTTGTCCAACTGCTCTAAGGGGTCGCCTTTCAAGGCCTTGGGGCGGTAAAAAACTTTGATGCGGGTACGAACCGCGAAGCTGAGTTTGTTTTCTTCAGCGCTTTTTTGGGGCAATTCCAGCATGTTGAAATAAAACACGCTCTCACGGTCGGCGGGCAAAGGCTCGCCAGTGAAAACCAAGCGCACGACTTGGCTGCCATCGGCTTTGAGGCGTGCCACAGGCGGGGTCAGGTTAAACGGCGTGACCGATTCCTCGGGCGCGGCCGCAGCGTTGCCGTCATCTAGCCACATCTGCACAAAGGCAGGTCGGTCTTTACTGACATTGGTGACTTTGAAATTCACATCACGCTTGGTCTCGGGGTAAATCACGCGTGTGGTGTCAATCACCATGTCAGCCTGTGCGTTGGACCAGCCAAGCGCCAAGCTAAAGGTTACAAATGCAAAAAAACGGTAAATCATGTTCTTCTCATCACTGGTGAAAGGGTTGAAAACACCCTCACCGAGAAGAACTGCTGGGACTGCGGCGTTTAGCGGTAGGTGAGTGTCACCATCCGTTTGCCAGAGTCCCTGCCTATGGCGTTTTGCAGGGTTTCTTCACTGATGCGGGCAATGTTTAAGCGGGACAAAGGGTTGCCAGTGCCACTGGTCAAACCACAGGCCTGACCGTTGATTGGGGTTTGTGTGTCCACAAAGGCGACGTTTTGGGGATTGAAGCTGCAACCTGGGGAGGTCAGCACGCCGCGAATTTCCAATACGCCGTTTTGTGCTTGTGCGGGGACTGCCGACACGGCCCAAACGACTGACAACACGCTAGCGGCGAAGCGAATTTTTTTGACTGAGCAGTTCATGGTTTTCCTTTGTGTTGATCGGTGCTTTCCACACCGTGGTGGTGTGAATTGAATCGAAACAAAGGAAGGGGCGCAAAAACTGCTAAAGCATTAAATCCGCAGGGCCGTTCTTACAAATGAGGGTGGTTTTGTGTTCTCCTTGGTGTGTAAATGAATTCTTTTGAAATTAATTTGAAAATTTTTCGGTTTTGCTTTTTCGTTGAAAAAAGCATTCGGTCAAAGACAAACTGTGGTGTTTTGCTTGAAACATGGCGCTTAGTTAATCAAGTCTGAGCAAAAAAGGCAGGAAAACCGAGACATTGCCGGCACTCACATCCTGCGATCCTGGGTTGGCAGTTTGAAAACTGGCGTTTTGGGCGACAAAAGCCCGACTGGCCACATAACGAACTCCCAAGCGCAGGGGGCTGAAAGTCTTGGTTAAGGTGTCTTTTTGGTTCAGCGCCAAGTTGAGTTGCTGGGGCTGGTTCAGGTCTATGGGGTTGAACACGCCAGACTCATTGATGAGACCCAGTTGCACAAATACATTTTCTGCAGGCTTGGTCGTGGCGTTGTTGCGCAGCAAACCCGTGCGAGGCGCGATGACGGCCAAGTCTGTGTCAAAGACGAGTTTGGCAGTGAAAGTAGTTGGGTTGGGGCAATCGGAAGCGCTGATTTTCACGTTGACTTGCAAATCCAAGGGCGTGACATCGCTGAACAGCCCGTTGGTGAGCGAGGTGGTTTTGAGTGTGGGCAATTGAAACAAATAGCCATTGCCCAGTTGATTGCTCAGGACCGTGGTTTTGCAAGCCGTGCTGTCGTTAATGCTGCCAGTCAGCGTCAACGCTATGGCAGGCGCTTCGGTCTCTACCGTTTGAGCTGATGCATGCGGCGCAGCCCATGCCAGCATGAGCAAACTCCAAACAATGCAATGGCTTTTCATCATTGATAAACCACCATGAGAGGTATGGTTTGTTGCCATTGTCCAGCGGTGGGTGCATTAGTACCCGCTTGCGTCAATTGGACTACAAGTTGAAGAGTTTGCGTTATTCCGACATTAGTTGATGGGTCACTGCCCACAGAGTTACTGCCAGAGACCAGCGTTCCATAGCCAGTGCTGTCGCCTACTTTAAGGTTTAGGTTTTGCGCTGATGTCCCCACAGTGCTGCCTTTGAGCAGGACAACCGCGTCGCTGCCGTTGGATAGGGCGTTTTTCAAATATGTTTGATTGTTGATGCTGATGATTTGGGACGAATCAAGCAACAGTGCAATGTCCCAATTATTAGAAGGCTGGCCCGTCGCAGCGGGCAAATAGCAATTGTCGTCAGTGTTGGGTTTCACGATGCGAAGAAGAATCGTCACAGAGGAGCCCAAAGGCGATCCCTGTGATCCTGAGGATGAATTGACGGTGGGTAAAGTGACGGTTCTTGTGCCGCCGTATTGAAAGCCACTCGTGTCCGACATTTTCAAGTAGCAGGTGTTGTCACTGATGCGAGCGTAGACATTAAAAGTAGTTGTTTCTTGGGCATTCGCCCGAGTGTGCAGGCAGACAAACGCCATCACCATGGCGCAGAGAAGCGCTATTTGGGGATGTGACAAAGGTTTGTGCATGGAGGCTCCAGAGGGAATGAAGCCCTGCTAACCTGTGGTGATCAGCAGGGCTTGATACGCCTAGCGGGGGTTAGTTATAAACAATCAACAGTGGTACTGAGGCGCTAAACAAACCTGCAGTAGGTGCAGATGCTGAGGTGGCTATGAATTGAGCACCCATCCCTAATGAAGTAGCTGCAGTCACACCTGTGGCAGCCAATTTGGTTCCTTGGTAACCTTGTCCTGTGGCCAGTGTTGTTATTTGGGCTCCCAAAGTGTCAAAGAGGGCAACACCCACATTGGTGGCAGCACCGGTGGTGGCGGAGTTCGTCAAGAATGATTTATTACTGACGGTACCGACTTGACTGGATTGCAGATCCAAAGCCAGATTCCAGCCGGTGGATCCTGTTGCAAAAGTGCAGCTTCCTGTACCAGAGGCAGCAGACAAACTAAAGGTGATGTTCTGTTTGGTACCCAAAAGTGAACCTATCGAGGCGCCTGTGGGGCTGACAGTTCCTAGCTCAACTGAGCGTGTCCCTTTGTTGGTAGGGGAGGCAACACCGGTACTGTCTGCAATATTCAATGTACAGGTGCTGGCGTTGATTTGGCCAGAAATGACGACAGTGCCATCAGCGGATTGGGCTTGGGCGGTCATTAGTGCGAGTGCAATGGCGCTGGCAAGAAGAGCCAGTTTTTGTTTGGCGAACGTTGAGGTCATGAAAAAGCTCCTTGAAGGAAAAAGTTGAGTGAAACAGCAAAGTTAAACATTTGAATTCAAACTTTGCATGAACTAATACTAATCAACTCTTTTTATATATTCAATATTTAAGTTCATATTTATTGTTTTTTTCCATTATTTTTAGTTATTTTTGTTGTTTTATTGTAATTTAAGAATTCATTGTGTAGTAAAAATGCAAAGTTCTGGTCCTGCCGCACAATAGAAGACATGTTGATTCACCCCCAATTTGACCCCGTGGCCTTGGCCATTGGCCCCTTGGCTGTGCACTGGTACGGCATTTCCTACCTCGCGGCCTTTGTGCTGTTTGTCTTGCTGGCGCGACAGCGCTTGCAGCACCCGCCCTACGCTGGCTTACAAGCGCAAGGCCTGTGGTCCTTGCAAGACGTGGACGACCTGATGAGCTGGGGCGTGTTTGGCGTGGTTTTGGGCGGGCGCATAGGCTATTGCCTGTTCTACAAACCCGCTTATTACGCCCAGCACCCGCTAGAGGTGTTGTATGTGTGGCAAGGCGGCATGAGTTTTCACGGCGGCATGTTGGGCGTGATCGCCGCCATGGCCTTGCTGGCTTGGAAGCGTGGTCGGCATTGGTTAGAAGTGACCGACTTTGTGGCGCCTTGCGTGCCCACGGGCTTGGCGGCGGGGCGGGTGGGCAACTTCATCAATGGCGAGTTGTGGGGACGTGCCGCCGATGTCAATCTGCCTTGGGCCATGGTGTTTCCGCAAAGCGGCAGCTTGCTGCCGCGCCACCCCTCGCAGATTTACCAGTTTTTATTAGAAGGCCTGCTGCTGTTTGCGCTGTTGTGGTGGCTGGCTCGCAAACCCCGACCGCTGGGCTGGGTGTCGGGCGCTTTCTTGCTGGGCTATGGGTCGCTGCGCTTTATTGCCGAGTATTTCCGTGAACCCGACGCACACCTTGGCTTGCTTGCCATGGGTTGGAGCATGGGGCAGTGGTTGTGTGTGCCTATGGTGCTCATAGGGGTTGGCATGATGCTGTGGGCGAATGCATCCTCTCCAAGAAGCCCGAAGGGCTGAAGCAGCCTACCCTAGCCCCGCGCCGCAGGCTCGAAAACGCGTCTGTGAATTGCGTTTTCAACGAGCTGCTTTAGGTCTTCCGCCTTTAGCGCCGTTCAGTCGAGCAGCCATGGCTTTGGCCTCGGACTTCACGCCTCCCGCTCGCGCCGCGTGTGCCTTGCGCCAAGCATGACTGCCAAACAAACCTTCCAACAAGCCCTGAACGCTTAAGTCGGCGTCCAGTTGCGGCCAATTCAATCCTGTGCCCATGGGGGAAAGTTGCACATCTGCCCATTGCGTGGGCTTGCCACTTTCAAGGCCCTGCGCAAGGTGCGGTGGAAATGAAAAAGATGCGCCATTGTTCATCTCAACAGCAATGGTTTTGGTCCTGCGGTTGTAGGCCACAGCTACGGCGCGGGGGGCTTCAACTTTACTTTTGCGCATGAGTTTTTGTGCTGATGCCAGTTGCTCATCCAGCCATTCAGCATTGCTTGCGTTAGTCATGTTTGGGCTTGCCCAATACGGACACCAGCATGGGAGGCTCTTTCAAACGAACTTTCAACTCCCAACCAGGACCCAGCACATGAACGTGAGGAGGGCCATGGTCGTTGGGGTAGATGACCAGTCGCAAAGCATTGACAAGGATAGAGCTCATAATAACCTAACATGATGGGTATGTGTTCAGAGGGACTCTATTTTTTGAAAAATCTGATGGCTCAGTTGTAAGTACAGCTGCAAAAAAGGAGTTAGTAAGGCACGTGTCGCAGGTCGGCCGTAGCCAACGTTGTGACGACTCTGTGCAATGACAAAATGCGGCCATGAACGCCAACCTCTACCTTGCCTTGCGCCAAGGCTTCCCGCAAGACCTCGATACCCTCGCCATTGAAACCGACCAAGGTTTGCGCTATAGCTGGCGTGACTTGGACCGCGCCAGTGCCATGTTGGCCAACTGGCTCGACAGCTTGCAGTTACCTGCAGGCTCTCGCATTGCGGTGCAGGTGGACAAGTCGGTAGAAGCGCTGATGTTGTACCTCGCCACTTTGCGGGCAGGTCATGTGTTTTTGCCACTTAACCCCGCTTATCAAAGCGCCGAGTTGGCCTACTTCATAGGCGACGCCGAGCCTGCGGTGGTGGTGTGTACTCCCGCCAACTTCGGCTGGGTCAGCAAGCTGGCCTTTCAAAAGGGCACACGCCATGTGATGACCTTGGACGATCAGCGCGGCGGCAGTTTGTTGCAACGTGCGGCCCACCACAGCGACCGACACACGCCCGCCTTGCGTCGCCCCGACGATTTGGCCGCTATTTTGTACACCAGTGGCACCACGGGGCGCAGCAAAGGTGCCATGCTCAGCCACGCCAATTTGCAAAGCAGCGCCCAGTGTCTGCACCACTGCTGGGGTTTTGCTACAAGCGATGTGCTGCTGCACACCTTGCCCATCTTTCATGTGCATGGGCTGTTTGTGGCTATCCATGCGGCGCTGTTTGGCGGTTGCACCATGCTGTGGCATGCGAAGTTTGAGCCTACAAGGGTGTTGGCGGACTTGCCACGCGCCAGTGTCTTTATGGGTGTGCCCACCTTCTACACCCGCTTGCTCGCCTTGCCCGAACTGGGGCAGCAGGTGTGCGCCAACATGCGCCTCTTTATTTCCGGCTCTGCACCCATGTTGGTCGACACTTTCGAGCAATGGCAGCAACGCACAGGACACACGGTGCTGGAGCGTTACGGCATGAGCGAAACCTTGATGCTCACCTCCAACCCCTATGCTGCTGACGAGCGCTTTGGTGGGCTTGACAAGCGGGTGGGCGGCAGTGTGGGTTTTGCGCTGCCTGGGGTGACGGTTCGCATTGCCAACGACCAGCACCAAGAGGTGACGCTTGGCGAGGTGGGCAGCATTCAGGTCAAGGGTGGCAATGTGTTTGCAGGGTACTGGCGAATGCCCGAAAAAACCGCACAAGAGTTCACCTCGGACGGCTACTTCATCACCGGTGACATGGGCACCCGAGATGCGCTGGGCTATGTGCGCATTGTTGGGCGCAGCAAAGACCTCATCATCAGCGGCGGCTTGAATGTGTACCCCGTGGAAATCGAGGATGCGCTCAACAACTTAAATGGTGTCCTTGAGAGTGCGGTGGTGGGTGTGCCGCATCCCGACTTTGGCGAAGTGGGCTGCGCTTTTGTGTTGGCCAAGGTCGGTGTGACGCTAGACCCTGCTGCGTTGCTGCAAGCGTTGAAGGCGCTTGTGGCCAACTTCAAGGTTCCTAAGCAATGTGTGGTACTTCAGGAATTACCCCGAAACGCCATGGGCAAGGTGCAAAAGAACGTGCTGCGCGAACAAGCCCTGTCATTGCGTGCGTAACGAAGCAATCTTCGCTGCGCTCGCAATGACGACAAAAGGCAATGACGGTAATTGAATCAATGGTCAGGATTCAAAGCCAACTCGGTTTGGATGGCGTGTCCTAGCTCAATGACGGCGAGGGCGTAGTAGCTGCTGCGGTTGTAGCGGGTAATGACAAAGAAGTTTTCTGTGCCCGCCACGTATGAAGGCGGATCATCTGCGTTGAAGACTTGCACCAAGGCCAAGGGCTGGGCATAGCCAGAGGCGTCCACCACCTCCACGCCCTTGTCTTGCAGGTGTGAAATCGACCAACTGGGCACGATATCGGGTGCCAACAATGCTGCCAAATCCGCCTCGTTGGCCTTGACCTTCACCTCAAAGTGGGTGGGCATACCGGTTTGCCAGCCAAAGGCTTGAAAGTAATGCGCCACCGAGCCAATCGCGTCCACCGCACTGCGCGACAAATCGATGCGCCCATCGCCATCAAAATCCACCGCGAACTTGGCAATGCTCGAAGGCATGAACTGAGGCCAACCAGTGGCACCAGCAAAACTGCCCAACTGGTTCTTCAAAGAAGGCTGTCGGCGCAACTGCTGCAAGTGCTGGCCCAGTTCGTTTTCAAAAAAGGCTTGTCGCTCGCTGGCATAAGGGTGCTCTTTGGGAAACGCAATGCTCAGCGTTGCCAAAGCGTGCAGCACCTTGAACTGCCCTTGGTGCTGGCCAAAAAATGTTTCCACACCCAACACACCCAGCACATAGGTGCTTGGTACGCCGAAGCTGGCTTGGGCGTTTTTGAGCTCTTGGGCGTATTTCCGTGCAAAGGCGGCACCCGCTTGTATGCGTTCTGCTTGCAAAAACCTGGCTCTATAGGCTTGCCAGTTTTTCGCGGTGGGCACGAGAGGGGGCAACACCATTTGCTGCACCTGTGGCAACAAACGCGCCGACGCAATTTGCTGCTGCACCCATGCTTTGGGCAGTTGGTGCGCTGCGCTCAAACGGCTTGCCAAGGCTTTCACCGCTGGCGTGTTGCCCCAAGCCTTGCCTAGCACCACTTTGGTATTTGTTTTGGCTTTGCCTTTGAGTGATGGGTTTTTTTTGAAGGTCTTTTGGCTCTTCTGGCTTGTAGCTGTCTGGGCGATGACAAGTGAGGGTGCAAACACCAGCAGCAAAAAAACACTCAAGAAAGTGGCAGAACTGCGTGAAACAAGGGTGCGAAATACGGTCATGGGTTTCGAGTGTAGCCAAGCCTGTGGTCACCCTTGCGTGTTAAGCTAAATTGAGATGGATACTTTCAATGATTTGCTCTCACCTTGGTTGCAAACCGAGGTTCAACCCTTGCTTTTGAAAGAGCTGGCCCTGCTGGCCTTGGCGCTCTTGCTGGCATGGCTTGTTAGCTACCAACTCAGCCGTTTTGCCACCCATACCTCGGTACTTTTTGGCCGTGGGGTGGTCGATGGCGTGTTGTTTCCGATGGCGGCATTGGCCTTGGCCTATGTGGCGCAGGTGGTGTTTTTCAAGCACCAAACCCCTATGTTGTTCAAACTGGCGATTCCAGTGCTGTTGTCGCTGGCGCTGATTCGTTTGTGTGCACGGGTGCTGATGGCAGTGTTTCCAGTGTCGCCCTTGGCGCAACTCACAGAACGATTGATCTCTTGGCTGGCGTGGGGCCTGGCGGTGCTGTGGATCACCGACTTGCTGCCCTTGGTGGCACAGGAGTTGGAGCAGATCAAACTCAATTTCGGCAAAGTGCGCTTAGACCTGCGCACCTTGCTCGAAGGCCTGCTGTCGTGTGGCTTGGTTTTGGTGCTCAGCCTGTGGTTGTCGGCCACCATAGAGCAACGGTTGTTGGCTCGCACGGTGAGCGATTTGTCCATGCGCAAAGTCGCTGCCAATTTGCTGCGGGCGGTGTTGCTCTTGGTGGGCTTGTTGTTCGCCTTGTCTGCGGTGGGGGTGGATTTGACCGCTTTGTCGGTCTTGGGCGGTGCTTTTGGCGTGGGGCTGGGCCTAGGTTTGCAAAAACTGGCCGCCAACTATGTCAGCGGTTTTGTGGTGCTGGTCGAGCGTTCGGTTCGCATTGGCGATTACATCAAGGTCGATGGCTTGGAAGGGCGGGTCACCGACATCAAAACCCGCTACACCTTGCTGCGTGACGCCACTGGACGCGAGTCCATCATCCCCAACGACATGCTGCTGACCCAGCGGGTCGACAACCTGTCCTTGAGTGACCCACAAATCGCGGTCAACTGCACTTTTCCTTTGGGTGTAGATGTCGACATAGAGCAGGTGTTGAAGTTGCTCAGCCTTGCCGCATTGCAAAGCCAGCGCGTGTTGCCCGACCCGCCGCCGCAGGCATTTTTGAGCAAAGTCGATTCCGCTGGCCTGGAGTTCACCGTGGTGTCATGGGTCAGTGAGCCCGAGGCTGGCTACTTAAAGACCCGCTCGCAAATCAATATCGCCGTGATGAAGGCTTTGCGCCAAGCCGGCATTGAGCTGCCAAAAGCCCAGCAACAGCTTGCATGGCATCCCGCACCCCCTTGAATTTAAAAGACTTTTCTATCTTTGGCATAAAAAAGCACGGTCGTACTTAAATACTCTCGGTTTCGTCTAGAATGACGTAACGTCAACTTTCAACCCCTTAATTCCTCGGAGAAAACCCATGAAGGCACTGGTCGCGGTCAAGCGCGTGGTGGATTACAACGTCAAAGTTCGGGTCAAGTCAGACCAAAGCGGCGTGGACATTGCCAACGTCAAAATGAGCATGAACCCCTTTGACGAAATAGCTGTTGAAGAGGCGGTTCGCTTGAAAGAAAAGGGTGTTTTGAGCGAGGTGATCGTGGTGTCTTGTGGCGTTGCCCAATGCCAAGAAACCTTGCGCACCGCCATGGCCATTGGCGCGGACCGTGCCATTTTGGTGGAAACCACCGAAGAACTGCAGCCTTTGGCGGTGGCCAAACTCCTCAAAGCCTTGGCCGACAAAGAGCAACCCAGCTTGGTTATTTTGGGCAAACAAGCGATTGACGACGATTGCAACCAAACCGGTCAAATGCTGGCCGCACTGGCCGATTGGCCGCAAGCCACGTTTGCGTCCAAAGTGGAAATGGCCGATGGCCACGCCATGGTCACCCGCGAGGTTGATGGTGGTTTGGAAACCTTGAAGCTCGCACTCCCCGCAGTCATCACCACCGACTTGCGCTTGAATGAGCCGCGCTATGTGACGCTGCCCAACATCATGAAGGCCAAGAAAAAACAACTCGACATCTTCAAACCCGAAGACCTCGGCGTGGATGTCAAGCCGCGTATCAAGACCTTGAAGGTATCTGAGCCGCCCAAGCGCAGCGCTGGCGTCAAAGTTGCCGATGTGGCGGCCTTGGTCGATAAATTGAAAAACGAAGCAAAGGTGATTTGACATGTCCGCTTTAGTGATCGCAGAACACGACAACCACAGTGTTAAACCCGCCACCTTGAACACCATCACCGCCGCCTTGGCCTGCGGTGGCGATGTACATGTGCTGGTGGCAGGCAAAGATGCCGCCGCCGCAGCCCTTGCCGCTTCCCATATCGCAGGTGTGAGCAAAGTGTTACACGCAGACGCTGATGGCTTTGCCCACGGCTTGGCCGAGCAAGTCGCCGCCCAAGTGCTGGCGCTGGCCTCAGGCTACAGCCATATCTTGTTTGCGGCCACGGCCAGCGGCAAGAACATCGCGCCCCGCGTTGCGGCCAAGCTCGACGTGGGCCAAATCAGCGACATCACCAAGGTAGATTCGCCCGACACCTTTGAGCGACCCATCTACGCTGGCAACGCCATCGCCACGGTGCAAGCCACAGATGCCACCTTGGTCATCACCGTTCGCACCACAGGGTTTGACCCCGCTGCGGCCACGGGTGGCAATGCAGCGGTTGAAAGCATCAGCCCCGCCAATGCAGGTGCGCAAAGCCAGTTCATGGGCAGCGAAATCGCCAAGAACGACCGCCCTGAACTCACTGCCGCCAAGATCATCGTCTCGGGTGGCCGCGCCTTGGGCAGCTCGGAAAAATTTGCCGAGGTCATCACCCCCTTGGCAGACAAACTCGGTGCTGCCATGGGTGCTAGCCGTGCGGCGGTGGACGCGGGCTTTGCGCCCAACGATTGGCAAGTGGGACAAACCGGAAAAATCGTCGCTCCTCAGCTGTACATTGCTTGCGGCATCAGCGGCGCCATCCAGCATTTGGCCGGCATGAAAGACAGCAAGGTCATTGTGGCCATCAACAAAGACCCCGAGGCACCCATTTTTAGCGTGGCCGATTACGGCTTGGAAGCCGATTTGTTCGTCGCTGTGCCTGAACTGGTGGCCGCACTATGAGCTATACCGCCCCTGTTAAAGACATGCTCTTCAATATGCAGCACTTGGCTGGCTTGGACGAGATCGCCAAGATCCCTGGCTTTGAAGACGCTGGCATGGAAACCGCTCAAGCGGTGCTCGAAGAATGCGCCCGCTTCAACCAAGACGTGTTGGCGCCGCTGAACTGGGAGGGCGATAAAAACCCGTCGTCCTGGAAAGACGGTGTGGTCACCACCACCATCGGTTTCAAGCAGGCCTATCAGCAATATGCCGAGGGAGGTTGGCAAGGTTTGCAACACCCGACAGACATGGGCGGGCAGGGCTTGCCCAAAACCATAGGCGCGGCCTGTGGCGAAATTTTGAATTCGGCCAACATGAGTTTTGCGCTGTGCCCACTGCTGACAGACGGCGCCATCGAGGCCTTGCTGACCGCTGGTTCAGATGAGTTGAAAGCCACTTACCTGCACAAATTGGTCAGCGGCGAGTGGACCGGCACCATGAATCTGACCGAGCCACAAGCAGGCTCAGATTTGTCCATGGTGCGCTCCCGCGCCGAGCCGCAAGCCGACGGCACTTACAAGGTGTTTGGCACCAAGATTTACATCACCTACGGCGAGCACGACATGGCAGACAACATCATTCATTTGGTGTTGGCGCGGGTCACGGGTGCGCCCGAGGGTGTCAAGGGCATCAGCTTGTTTGTGGTGCCCAAAGTGATGGTCAACAAAGACGGCTCCTTGGGTGCACGCAACGATGTGCATTGCGTGAGCATCGAACACAAAATGGGCATCAAAGCCAGCCCCACCGCTGTGCTGCAGTACGGCGACAACGGTGGCGCGGTGGGTTACTTGGTGGGCCAAGAAAATCGAGGCCTAGAGTACATGTTCATCATGATGAATGCCGCACGTTACGCGGTGGGTGTGCAAGGCATCGCCATTGCCGAGCGGGCCTACCAAAAGGCCACCCAATACGCCCGTGACCGAGTGCAGTCCCGCCCGGTGGACGGCTCCATCAAAGCCGCAGCGCCCATCATCCACCACCCCGATGTGCGGCGCATGCTCATGACCATGCGTGCCTATACCGAAGGTTGCCGTGCCATGGCGTCTGTGGCTGCAGCCGCCTTTGACGCCGCTCACCACCACCCCGATGCCGACACGCGCAAACAGAACAATGCGTTCTACGAATTTTTGGTGCCGCTGGTCAAGGGCTTCAGCACCGAGATGAGCTTGGAAGTCACCTCACTGGGCGTGCAAGTTCACGGCGGCATGGGTTTCATCGAAGAAACCGGTGCGGCACAGTACTACCGCGACGCCAAAATTCTCACCATTTATGAGGGCACCACCGCCATTCAAGCCAACGACTTGGTGGGGCGCAAAACCTCCCGCGATGGCGGCCAAACTGCCAAGGCCATCAGCGCTCAAGTGCAGCAAACCGTGGTGGCATTGCAAGACCAAGGCAGTGTCGCAGCGGTCGCCATCGCCAAACGCCTTGAAGCCGGCAGGCAAGCTTTTGACGATGTGATTGACTTCATCGTGCAAGCCGCTACCCACAACCCCAACGCTGCTTATGCGGGCAGCGTCCCCTACCTGATGCTGGCTGGCAATGTGCTGGCGGGTTGGCAGTTGGCAAGGTCGTTCTTGATCGCCCAAGAGGCTTTGAGCCAAGGCGCTGATGACAGCGCTTTCTTGCAAGCCAAAATGACAACTGCACGGTTTTATGCAGACCATATCTTGAGCAAAGTGCCTGGTATGCGAGACGGCATCGTCGACGGTGCTGACAGCGTCACCGAGATGGTTTTGGATTCTTTTTAGGAACTTTCATATGTCTAAACTCCCCGCGGCGCTCGCGTCGCTCAAATTCCCCGTCATCGGCTCGCCGCTCTTCATCATCAGCACCCCCAAGCTGGTGATTGCCCAGTGCATCAACGGTGTGGTGGGTTCCATGCCGGCTTTGAATGCCCGTCCAGCCTCTCAATTGGACGAATGGCTGGCCGAAATCACCGAGGCGCTGGCCGCGCACAACAAGGCGCATCCTGACAACCCTGCTGCGCCTTTCGCCATTAACCAAATCGTGCACAAAAGCAATGACCGCTTAGAGCATGACATGGCCATGTGCGTGAAGTACAAGGTGCCCATCATCATCACCTCGCTGGGTGCGCGTGAAGAAATCAACCAAGCTGCCCACAGCTATGGCGGTGTGGTGCTGCATGACATCATCAACAACAAGTTCGCCCACAAGGCGATTGAAAAAGGTGCTGATGGTTTGGTGGCGGTGGCCGCCGGTGCGGGTGGCCATGCGGGTGTGAAGAGCCCGTTTGCGCTGGTGCAAGAAATTCGTCAGTGGTTTGATGGCCCCTTGGCGCTGAGTGGCTCTATTGCCAGCGGCAGTGCCATTTTGGGCGCATTGGCCATGGGCGCCGACTTTGCTTACATCGGTTCAGCCTTTATCGCCACCGAAGAGGCACGTGCAGCCCAAGAGTACAAACAAAGCATTGTGGACAGCAACTCTGACGACATTGTCTACAGCAATTTGTTCACTGGTGTGCATGGCAACTACTTGGCACCTTCCATCCGCAACGCTGGCATGGACCCCGACCATCTGCCCGAGAGCGACCCCAGCAAAATGGACTTTGGCGGCGACAAGTCCAAAGCATGGAAAGACATTTGGGGTTGCGGCCAAGGCATTGGCACAGTCAATAAAATTCAAACCACCGCGGCCTTTATTGACCAACTCAAGGCTGAATACGCAACAGCCAAGGCGCGTTTGCTGGCTTAGCTTTCTAGCCGAAATGGCAGATGTAGTGGTAAGCCTGTGCCACCTTGATGTCAAACGACGAATTGGCAGGCACTGAAAACTGGGTCCCTGGCCCCGAGGTTTTCCATTCGTTGCTGCCAGCCACTTTGTATTCACAGCCACCCGCCACGCACTCCATGATTTCGGCGGCGGCGGTGTTGAAGGTGAGGGTGGCGGCCAGCACCACGCCCACGGATTTTTTTTCGCCATTGGCCAATGTCACGGTGTGGCTGACGCACTTGCCATCAAAAAACACATTGGCTTGGGTGGCGACGCTTGCGCCTTGGAGTTGTTCGGTCACCATGGTCAGGCTTTCTTTTTGGGTGAAGTCTTGCGCGCTGCAAGGGGTTTGCTGGTTTTGGCAGCGCGTTCGTTTTTCAAGTTGGCCGCAATGCGCAAACGCAAAGCGTTGAGCTTGATGAACCCACCAGCATCAGCTTGGTTGTAAGCGCCGCCGTCGTCGTCAAAGGTGGCGATGCGGGTGTCAAACAGGCTGTCGGTTTTGCTCTCGCGGCCCACGCACATGATGGTGCCTTTGTAGAGCTTCAAGCGCACCTTGCCGTTGGCGGTAGCTTGGGATGCATCAATCAAACCTTGTAGCAACTCACGCTCGGGGCTGAACCAATAGCCGTTGTAAACCAAACGCGCATAACGCGGCATCAGGTCTTCTTTGAGCGACAGCACTTCGCGGTCCAATGTGATGGACTCGATGGCGCGGTGACCCGACAACAGGATGGTGCCGCCAGGGGTTTCGTAGCACCCACGGCTCTTCATGCCCACGTAGCGGTTTTCCACTTTGTCCAAGCGGCCAATGCCGTGCTTGCCGCCCAAGGTGTTCAAGTGGGTCAGCACTTTGGCGGGGCTCATGCGAACGCCGTCAATCGCCACCACGTCGCCGTGCTTGTAGGTGAGTTCAATCACCTGCGGTTTGTTGGGTGCTTTTTCGGGGCTGACCGTTAAGCGCCACATGCTGTCATCGGGCGCGTAATTGGGGTCTTCCAAAATGCCGCCTTCGTAGCTGATGTGCAGCAAATTGGCGTCCATGGAATAGGGCGCAGGGCCTTTGCGTTTGGCGCCGTCCACGGGAATGCCGTGTTGGTCGGCGTAGCGCATGAGCTTTTCACGCGAAAGCAAATCCCATTCACGCCAAGGCGCGATGATCTTCACATTGGGCATCAGGGCATAAGCGCCTAACTCGAAACGCACTTGGTCGTTGCCCTTGCCAGTTGCGCCGTGGCTGATGGCGTCGGCCTTGGTTTTGCGGGCAATTTCCACCAAACGCTTAGCAATGAGTGGGCGGGCAATGGAGGTGCCCAGCAGGTATTCGCCTTCGTACAGCGCATTGGCGCGGAACATGGGAAACACAAAATCCCGCACAAACTCTTCGCGCAGGTCTTCAATGAAGATGTTGCTGGGCTTGATGCCCATCTTGATGGCTTTGGCGCGAGCGGGCTCAATTTCTTCGCCTTGGCCAATGTCGGCGGTGAAGGTGACCACCTCGCAGTGGTACTCGTCTTGCAGCCACTTCAAGATGATGGAAGTATCCAAACCGCCCGAGTAGGCGAGAACAACACGTTGGGGGGAAGTGGGTTTGCTGGGGGTGGGCCGTTTAGTGGGCATGGTGTCAGTAGGTGAGAAGCAAAGCCGCGATTCTAGGGCACTGCTCACTTGTGAACGGCCAAGGCCTAGGCGAAAAAAAACCGCCTTGGGAGGCGGTTTTCATGACAACGCAAGCTTAAAAGCTTTGCGGCGCTGAGCCCAAAGGAGGAATGGCGTTTTGGGCAGGATAAGGCACGTTGGGTGGTGCAGACTGGGTAGAAGAAATCATGGGGGTGACTTGCAAACGCACGGTGGGGCCTGGGTCTTGCGGCATTTGCACGTTGTATTGTTTGCCATTGAATTCATAAACCACGTTGTAAGCCACAGTGCGGTTTTCGTAAAAGTTTTGGGTGCTGCAGGTTTGCATGTTGTGAACTTCAGCAGGCGGCGAACCTTCGATTTTGTCGCCAAGAATAGCGCCACCAATGACTCCAATGGCGGTGGCCAAGGCGTTTCCCTCACCTTTGCCGATGGCATTCCCCACCACGCCACCAGCGATGGCGCCCATGGCCGAACCGGCACCAGATTTGCGGGGCTGGGTGGCCACCTGCTGCTGTGTACATACCTGACGGGGGACAGCCACTTGCTGGATGATGGGCATGGACGAAATGACGCGGCCGACTTCCTGTGCACTGACGGCGGCACTGAGTGAGGCGCTACAAACCAAAAGAAGGGTGATGAAACGTTTCATAGGGTCTCCAAAATCTAATGAATTCAATCAGTCAACGTTTTGGCAAGGGGTATGGTTGACTTTGAATCAATTTTAGCTTGCCAAACTTCAGAGACAATGACCGTATGAATCTTCAGGAATGGCTGTCCCATTGTGAGCGGTTACACCCGCAAAACATCGATATGGGCTTGGACAGAGTGACCGCGGTGGCCAAGACAATGGGCTTGCAATTTGCCTGCCCCGTGATCACCGTGGCGGGCACCAATGGCAAAGGCTCCACCTGCGCCATGCTCGAATCTATTTTGCGCGAAGCGGGCTACCGCACGGGAATGTTCACCTCGCCGCATTTGGTGTTTTTTCAGGAGCGCTGCAAGATCGAGGGGATGGCTGTTTCAGCCTCAGTACTGAGCGAGCATTTCGCCAAAGTAGAGGCTGCACGTGGTGAAATCAGCTTGAGCTATTTTGAGTTCACCGCATTGGCCATCTTCAGTTGTTTGGCCAGCGCCAATTTGGATGTGGTCATTTTGGAGGTTGGCTTGGGTGGCCGCTTGGACGCAGTCAATGTGATTGACACCGATTGCGCCATCATCACCAGCATAGATATAGACCACACCGAATGGTTGGGCAACGATCGTGAAAGCATAGGCCGTGAAAAGGCCGGCATCATGCGCAGCGGCAAGCCTGTCGTTGTCAGCGACCCGCATCCCCCCGCCAGCGTGGCGCAACACGCCGCGACGGTGGGCGCGATGCTTTGGCAATCGGGCAGCGACTTCCATTTTTCGGGTGACCAGCAGCAATGGCGCTGGCAAGGCGCGGGACGTACATGGGCTGGCTTGGCCTATCCGGCTTTAAGAGGCGTGAACCAGCTGATCAATGCCGCCGGTGTGCTGGCAGCCTTACATGCCTTACGAGATCGCTTGCCCGTCACCGCACAAGCGATTCGGCTAGGCTTGTCGCGGGTGGAGTGGGCTGGGCGTTTTCAAATGCTGCCAGGGCAACCTGCGCTGGTGCTCGATGTGGCGCACAACCCCCATTCGGTAGCGGCCTTGGCGCATAACTTGGACGCCATGGGATACTTTGCGGTCACCCGCGCGGTCATGGGAGCCATGGCCGATAAAGACCTTCAAGCCATGGTGCAGCGTTTGCAGCCTTTGGTGGAGCACTGGTATTTTTGTGATCTGCCTTCACCACGTGCGGCCACAGCCAAGCAGCTGCATTTGCTGTGGCAAGCTTGTGCGCCGCGCCAAGGTCAATCGGCCCAAACCTTTGCCGACCCTGTTGCCGCCTTAGGTCAGGTCATGGCCGACGCGAACCCCGCTGATAGAATTCTTGTCTTTGGTTCTTTCCTGACCGTTGGCGGTGTTTTACAGCACGGCATAGCTGGCCGCCTTTCTGCTCTAAGCCCACCACATTGACATGGCATTTTTCAAGTCCCGCTCCTCAGGCAATGCTTCGGCAGATGATAAAAACGCCGACGGCCTCGCTGCTCAAAGTCTCGACACCTTGCGACGCCAAGCGCGTCACCGCTTGATTGGCGCGACCGTCTTGGTGTTGCTTGCCGTCATTGGTTTTCCTTTGGTATTCGATACCAAGCCCAGAGAAGTCGCTGCCGACATCCGCATTGATATGCCTGACAAAGACGCGGTGCGCCCCTCTCAGGCACCGACTCCGCCGCCTTCCGTCGTTGCTACCCCTGCACCTGTTCCTGATGCAGAAGTACCCATTGAACAAAAAGCCGTTGAAGCCGCTCCCAAGTCCGTCGTTCCTCCCTCAGTGATGACTGAAAAAGCTCAACCGGCAGCGGCTAAAGAGGAAGAGGTCGTCTCAAAGACTGACCCAAACAGTGAAAAATCTGGTGAATCTGCGCCCAGATTTATTGTGCAAGTAGGTGCCTTTGCTGAAGAAAGCAAGTCCAAGGAAGTGCGGACCAAACTTGAAAATGCAGGTATCAAAACCTATACCCATATTGCCCAAACCAAAGAGGGCAAACGCATACGTGTTCGTGTAGGCCCTTTTGCCACCAAAGAAGAGGCGCAAAAAACCGTCGACAAAATCAAGTCTTTGAAGCTCAGTGCCTCGGTGCTGACCATCTGAAGCGATGAACAGTCTCGACTTGGTGTTGCTGGCATTGACTGCCTTGTCTGTCGGTTTGGGTTTGTGGCGCGGTGTGATCCGTGAGTCTTTTGCGGTGCTGGCTTGGCTCGCTGGTTTTCCACTTGCCAGTCATTTCGCGCCTGATGTCCGCCGTTGGCTCGATTTAACCGACACATCCCCAGCGCTGGCCTATATGCTTGCTTGGGTTTTGGTTTTTATGGCGGTTTGGTTGGTGTGCCATGTGGCGGCCCTGTTGCTCAGCAGTGCTTTGTCCATGGTGGGATTGGGCATTGTCAACCGTTTATTTGGCTCAGTGTTTGGGCTGACCCGTGCGGTTTTGAGTCTGTTGGTGTTGAGCATAGTTGTTGGGCTAACCCCTGCTGTGCGTTACCCCTTGTGGCAAAACTCTTGGGTGGCGCAACTCGCCCACCAAGGCGTTTTGTTGTTCAAGCCCTTTTTACCTGCTCCTTTGGAAGGTTGGGTGTTCTAATGTGTGGCATTGTGGGTGTGGTCAGTCAAACGGCGGTGAATCAACTCATTTATGACGCCTTGCTTTTGTTGCAGCACCGTGGACAAGATGCTGCTGGCATCGTCACGCAGCTTGAGCAAAAGTTTTTTATGCATAAGGCCAAGGGCATGGTGCGTGACGTTTTTCGCACTCGCAATATGCGAGCACTGCCAGGCAATATCGGTTTAGGACAAGTGCGTTACCCCACGGCAGGTAATGCCTACAGCGAAGAGGAAGCGCAACCTTTTTATGTGAATGCGCCGTTTGGTTTGGTCTTGGTTCACAACGGCAACTTAACCAACGCGCAGGCCTTGAAAGCGGAGTTGTTTTCCACTGATCACCGCCATATCAACACCGAAAGTGACTCCGAGGTCTTGCTCAATGTCTTGGCCCACGAGTTGGAAAAAACCACCCGTGGCGTGGTGTTGACGCCTGCCGATGTATTCGCGGCCGTTCAAGGCGTGCACAAGCGTGTGAAAGGTTCGTATGCGGTGGTGGCACTCATTGCGGGTCACGGTTTGCTGGCGTTTCGTGACCCTTTTGGTATTCGCCCTTTGTGCATTGGCAAAGGGGTTGATGGCACTTGGATGGTGGGCAGCGAGTCGGTCGCTTTGGAGGGTACTGGCAACCACTTTGAGCGAGATGTCGCCCCTGGGGAAGCCGTTTACATTGATTTAAAAGGCCAACTCCACGCGCAGCAGTGTGCCGCTAATCCCCAGTTGATGCCCTGCATTTTTGAGTTTGTTTATTTGGCCCGTCCAGACTCGACCATGGACGGTATGTCGGTCTACCAAGCGCGGCTCAATTTGGGCGAGACATTGGCTAAGCGCGTTGTCTCGACCCTGCCGCCTTCGGAAATTGATGTGGTGATTCCCATTCCTGAGTCGAGTCGACCCAGTGCCACCCAGTTGGCGCATTTGCTGGGTAAGCCTTACCGCGAAGGATTTGTGAAGAACCGCTATGTGGGCCGCACCTTCATCATGCCTGGCCAAGCGGTTCGTAAGCGCTCGGTGCGTCAAAAATTGAACGTCATCGTGAGCGAGTTCAAGGGCCGCAATGTGTTGTTGGTGGATGACTCCATCGTGCGCGGCACCACCAGCAAAGAAATCGTGCAAATGGCCAGAGATGCAGGCGCCAACAAGGTGTATTTGGCCAGTGCAGCCCCACCAGTACGCTTTCCCAATGTGTACGGCATAGATATGCCCACGCCTGAGGAACTGGTGGCGCACGAGCGCAGCGTGGAAGAAATTCGACAGATCATCGGTTGCGATGCCTTGATTTACCAAGAAGTCAATGCCATGCGAGAGGCTATATCTCGCTCTGCCTTGGCGGGTTCTCCCGTGGTCAATGGCTTTGATGCCTCTTGTTTTGATGGCGTTTACATCACGGGTGACATTACTGTGGCGGACATCGCCAGGTTGAACCAACAACGCGTCAATACTGAAGAAGATGCCGAAGACAACTCACGCTTGGCCCTGCCCAATGCCAATCAATAATTACCCATGACCGAACGCGCCTTACCCCCCCATTTGCATCTTGATACCTTGGCGGTGCGAACCGCTGTCAATAAATCGCAGTACGGCGAAAACTCCGAAGCGCTGTACCTGTCTTCTAGCTTTGTACAGCCTGACAGTGAAACCGCTGCGCGTCGTTTCGCTGGCGAGGAGGATGGTTACATCTATTCCCGCTTTACCAACCCGACAGTTGCCAGTATGGAGATGCGCTTGGCCGCGCTCGAGGGCTCTGAAGCTTGTGTGGGCACTGCCAGCGGCATGGCGGCGGTGTTGTTGCTATGCATGGCTTTGCTCAAAAGCGGCGACCATGTGGTGTGCTCGCATTCGGTGTTTGGTTCCACGCACAAGTTACTCAGCACGGAGTTTGCAAAGTTTGGCGTACAAACCACTTTTGTGTCGCAAACCGATTTGTCCGAATGGGCCAAAGCCATTCAACCCAACACCCGTTTACTGTTTGCTGAAACGCCTACCAATCCGCTGACCGAGGTCTGTGACATCGCAGCGTTGGCGCAAATTGCTCGCAAAGCGGGCGCTGTTTTGGCTGTTGACAACTGTTTTTGCACACCCGCTTTGCAAACCCCCATCTCCTTGGGTGCCGATGTGGTGGTGCATTCGGGCACCAAATACCTGGATGGTCAGGGCAGGGTGGTGGCAGGCGCTTTGTGTGCCAGCCAAGAGATGGTCAAAGACAAATTCATCCCCGTGATGCGCAGTGCGGGCATGAGTTTGTCGCCCTTCAATGCATGGGTGGTGTTGAAAGGTTTGGAAACTTTGTCGCTGCGAATGAAGGCGCAGTCCGCGCAAGCGCTTTCACTTGCCCAGTGGCTAGAAAACCATCCCAAAGTCGCCAAGGTGTATTTCCCAGGTTTGCCCAGCCACCCTCAACATGCGCTTGCCATGGCGCAGCAGTCTGGCGTGGGCGGGCCGGTACTGTCTTTCGATGTTGTCGGCGCCTCTGTGGCGCATTGCCGCGCCAATGCGTATAAAGTCATTGACAGCACGCAACTGATGTCCATCACCGCCAATTTGGGCGATGTGAAAACCATCATCACCCACCCAGGCAGCACCTCGCATGGCCGTTTAAGCGAAGCCAATCGACAACTGGCGGGTATTCAGCAAAGTTTGGTTCGCATTGCCGTTGGTTTAGAGCATCTTGACGACCTTAAAGCTGATTTATCCCGCGGCTTAGACCTTATTTCAGCCACCGCATGAGCACCCGTACCCGCTTTGCGCCGTCACCGACGGGCTTTATTCATCTGGGCAATATCCGTTCTGCCTTGTACCCTTGGGCATTCGCCAGAGCAACAGGCGGCAAGTTCATCTTGCGTATTGAGGACACCGATGTGGAACGATCCTCGCAAGAAGCGGTGGACGTGATTTTGCAGGGCATGTCTTGGTTAGGTTTAGATCATGACGAAGGCCCTTTCTACCAAATGCAGCGCATGGACCGCTACAAAGAGGTGTTAGCGCAACTGGTAGCGGCGGGTCATGTCTACCCTTGTTACATGAGCGTGGCTGAGTTGGACGCACTGCGTGAGCGGCAAATGGCCGCCAAAGAAAAGCCACGCTACGACGGCACATGGCGACCCGAAGCGGGCAAGGTCTTGCCCGTCATACCCGAGGGTGTTCAGCCTGTGTTGCGCTTCAAAACCCCTTTGCAAGGCGTGGTGTCGTGGGAAGACAAGGTCAAAGGTTTGATTGAGATTCGCAACACCGAACTCGACGACTTGGTCATTGCGCGGCCAGATGGCACACCTACCTACAACTTCTGCGTGGTGGTCGACGATATTGACATGGCCATCACACACGTCATTCGTGGTGACGATCATGTCAACAACACGCCGCGTCAAATTCATATCTTTCGCGCCTTAGGACATGAACCACCGGTGTACGCCCACTTGCCCACGGTGCTCAACGAGCAAGGCGACAAGCTGAGTAAGCGCACAGGTGCCAAGCCAGTCACCCAGTTTCGTGACGAAGGTTTCTTACCCGAGGCCATGGTGAATTACTTGGCACGTTTAGGCTGGAGCCATGGTGACGATGAAATATTCAGCAAGGCGCAGTTCGTTGAATGGTTCAACCTTGACCACTTAGGCAAAAGTGCCGCGCAGTTTGACGAGGCCAAACTGCGTTGGGTGAATGCGCAACACCTGAAGGCCATGGCTGATGATGCCTTGGCAGCTTTGGTGCAAGTGCAGTTGGCGCTCAAAGGTATTCATGCGGATGAGCGTCTACCTTCTATTTGCGGCTTGTTTAAAGACCGCTGCGACACCACGGTGGCTTTGGCTAACTGGGCCACTGCTTTTTATGCAGACATACATCCCAGTGCTGAAGACCTTGCCAAGCACGTCACCGATGAAGTCAAGCCTGCGCTGCAATTGTTGTCTGACAAATTGTCTGCGTTGCCCGAATGGAGTGTTTCAGTTATCAGTGTGGCCATTAAAGAAGTGTTGAGCGAAAAGGGTTTGAAGATGCCGCAACTGGCCATGCCGGTTCGGGTGTTGGTGATGGGCACGCTGCAAACCCCCTCGGTCGACGCGGTGCTGCACCTGTGCGGCTTGGAAAAAGTTTTGCTGCGCCTCAAGGCCTTCTAAAAAAGTTGGTTATACTATTTGGCTCGACACCCAATGGGGGTATAGCTCAGCTGGGAGAGCGCTTGCATGGCATGCAAGAGGTCAGCGGTTCGATCCCGCTTACCTCCACCAAACAAGGCGTCGAGTTGGTTAGTCCACAAGGTTTTGACCCTATCGTCTAGAGGCCTAGGACATCACCCTTTCACGGTGAGTACCGGGGTTCGAATCCCCGTAGGGTCGCCAAGTTTGTAGCACTTGGTTTTAGCTCACGCTGAAACAAAGCTATCTACCAGGAGTGGTAGTTCAGTTGGTTAGAATACCGGCCTGTCACGCCGGGGGTCGCGGGTTCGAGTCCCGTCCACTCCGCCAAAAATAAATGCCGCTGCGATGAGATTTGCAGCGGCATTTTTCATGGCTTGTCGCTTATGCATTTTTCTTTGTCAGATACCGCACGACATGTTGAATGTTTGTGTATAAAAAATTTATCAATTTTTGTAATTATAAGTATAGAATGAAAAATAGAAAATTTTTAGCTTTTCTTAAAAGAGCATTCGGGTGATTGTTCTGCGGTAGCCGTCCACTTAGCTGCCGCTTACTACAGAAAACGTATAGAAGACCAATCCATATCCAAGTAGTCCATTCTTCATATGAATAAACAAAAAGTTGCTTTAATAACTGGAATTACTGGGCAAGACGGCTCTTACCTGGCGGAATTTTTGCTTCATAAAAATTATATCGTTCACGGAATCAAGCGGCGTGCATCTCATATTAATACATCCCGTATAGATCATCTTTACCAAGATTCTCATGACAGTAATCTAAGGCTGATCCTACATTACGGTGACTTAACTGACACGAGTAACTTGGTACGGATTATTCAGGAGTGTCAACCTGACGAGATCTACAACTTGGGGGCGCAGTCCCATGTGGCGGTATCCTTTGAGTCGCCAGAGTACACGGCCGATGTAGATGCAATTGGACCACTTCGAATACTTGAGGCTATTCGCATTCTTGGGCTAGAAAAAAAGACTCGCTTTTATCAAGCTTCCACGTCAGAGCTTTATGGCTTGGTGCAAGAGATCCCTCAGAAAGAGACCACCCCCTTCTACCCACGCAGTCCATACGCTGTAGCAAAGTTATATGCCTATTGGATTACTGTGAACTACCGAGAAGCTTACGGAATATACGCTTGTAACGGAATTTTATTTAATCATGAATCAAAGCGTCGTGGAGAAACTTTTGTGACGCGTAAGATTACGCGTGGGCTTGCAAATATTGCGCAGGGCCTTGAGAAGTGCCTCTACATGGGCAACATAGACGCCTTGCGTGATTGGGGCCACGCCAAAGACTATGTTCGAATGCAGTGGCTAATGCTTCAGCAGGAAAAACCATAAGATTTCGTGATTGCAACAGGTGTGCAGTTCACTGTTCGTGATTTCTTAATTCGTAGCGCTAAGCAGCTTGGAATTACTCTTCGCTTCGAGGGTGCTGCTGAAAATGAAAAGGCAATAGTTGCTGGTATTGAAGGAACTAAAGCACCCGCCCTTAAAGCTGGTGATGTAATTATCCAAATTGATCCCCGCTACTACCGACCTACTGAAGTTGAAACCCTCCTAGGTGATGCTACGCAAGCTAAAGAAAAATTAGGATGGGTTCCTGAAATTACTCTAGATCAAATGATTGTAGAAATGGTGGATCATGATTTAGATCAAGCTAAGCAATATGCACTGCTGGCCAATAAAGGCTATAGCGTTACTATAAAAAAGAATATTGATTTTTAATACTTTAGATTTTACCTAATACACAAATTTTTTTTATAAATGAATTCATTTAAAGACAAAAAAGTATGGATAACTGGCCACAATGGCATGGTGGGTTCGGCCCTCTTGCGTAGCCTAGCCAACGAAGAGTGTGATGTATTGGTTACCTCTCGAGCCGAGTTAGATTTATCCGATGGCGCCAAAGTGCGCTCATGGCTTGCACAAAATAAACCCGATTTTGTTTTTCATACTGCTGCTAAAGTTGGTGGTATCAGTGCTAATCAAATGCAACCAGGCGACTTTATTCGCGAGAATTTACAAACCCAATTAAACGTTATTGATGGCGCGCGTGAAGTAGGCGTTAAAAAATTAATATTTGTTGCGACCAATTGCACTTATCCAAGTAATTTGCCCGATGCAATCCCTGAAGAGGCTTTGCTTTCAGGAGCGCCGGATGCTGCTGTGCGGGCCTATGCGATTGGAAAAATTGCAGGGATTGAAATGTGTCGTGCTTATGCAAAGCAATATGGGTGTAATTTTATTTCAATAATTCCTCCCAATTTATATGGGCCTGGGGATAACTATCACCCCACGAAAAGCCATGTGGTAGCGGGGATCTTGCGCCGGGCACATGAGGCAAAAGAGAGTGGGGCTAGTGAATTTGTAGTGTGGGGTGATGGAACTGCGCGTAGAGAATTACTCTGGGTGGGTGACCTAGCAGATGCTATGAAATTTTTGATGATCACCAATACACAGCATGATTTGTACAATATTGGCGCAGGTAAGGATTTAAGTATTGCCCAGTTAGCTCAATTAATTATCGAAGCTGTAGGATTTGATGGGAAGATAGTTTTTGATAAGTCTAAGCCTAACGGAGCCATGAGAAAGTTGCTGGACAGTAGTCGTATTACATCTTTGGGTTGGTCTCCAAGGGTCCCTGAGCAGATGGGCTTAGCAAAAGCGTATGAAGACCTTAAGCTCATTATTGATAGCAACCAGTCAGTTAGTTCACGCTATTAACGCGAGTTATTATTTTATATAGTCTAGAGAGCAATGATGCAGTTAAAGTCAAAGTCGGCGGAGAATGCTAATTTTCAGACTCAGGCCGGTTTATTCGGAAAGTTTGCAATCGTAAAACTATGGCCTGATTTGAAGACGGCTGAAGATGAGTGTATTGCGCGCATAAAATTAGCTGCTGCAGATATTGGCGTTGAATGTGTGGAGATTAATTCCGATGGATTTTTTTTGGAAGAGCCAAACAAAAGAGTTAATCAAGGTAATATTGATTTTGTGATTCACTTGCATTATGACACTCCAAAAAGTTATGATGCATTTTCATTTGCCGCCCTTTGGAATCCAGTTCGTTTTTATCATGAATGGGGATTTTCTAGAACATCCCGAAACCTAACTACTCATGATGACTTTATTAGCTGTAGCTCAGAAGTAGCTGATAATCACGTTCGATCTATGGTTGAAGTGGATGATCAGACGTTGCTTTCCCCTGAATTTAAGCTATACCATTCAACGCCAGGAATAATGTTTATGCCTTCTTTAGGCGATAAAAAATTATTTTATGTGGGCATTAATTGGGAAAAAATTACCGGGGGAAAAGCCCGTCATCAAGAGGTCCTTGAGCGTCTTGATAGGACTGGTTTACTAAGAATTTATGGCCCAACTATTTTTCAAGGCGTTAAGGTATGGGCCGGATATAAAAGTTATGTAAAAGAAATTCCATTTGATGGGGTTTCAATGTTGACCGAAATCTCTAAAGCAGGTATATCCTTTGTTTTATCTTCGCCGGCTCATAAAGAATCGGGTTTGATGTCCAGTAGATTGTTCGAGAGCATAGCTGCTGGCGCACTAATCATTTGTGATGAAAACCCATTTGCAAAGACGAATTTTGGCGACACCTTGCTCTATATTGACAGCAGAGATCCAGTAGAAAAGATTTATGAAGATATTGTGGGTCATATTCAGTGGGCAAAAAGCAACCCTCAAAAGGCATTAACTAAAATTACTGCCGCTCAAGAGATTTTTAAAGGCCAATTTAATTTACGCACTAATTTAGCAGATATTTATAGTGACCTCATTGATCGTAAGATACGCTTAAAGCAACAGATTAATCCCTCTGATCGGCCGCAGAGCAAGGTGGCTGCGTATTTTCTCATGCCGATATTTTCGATAGACACTTTGGAAAAGAATCTAGCAAGTATCACTACTCAAGACTATGAATATTTTTATCCAGCATTAGTAATTGATTCGACGCTAAATGATGAGCAGTTTCTGAAAATTAAAACGACTATAGAAAACATCGGATTCAAAGTAAAACTTATCAAGTTAGATTTTTTTAATTGCAGAAATAGTTCAGGTAATCATAAGCGTATGCTTGGAGATATTATTTCGGAGCTGATTTCGTTATCCAACAATGCAGATGCATTCATGGTTATTGCCCCTAATGAGAGTCTTTACTCTAATCATGTGAGGGTCTTGGCGGGCGCCTTAAATAGAAATCTTGATGCCTCTTGCGCAGCTACCGCAGCCATAATACGTAATGATGAAATCGTTCATGCCGTAAATGAGCTTTTAGATTTTGGACACGTTGATCGCTTGGCTCCACCAGGATATGGCCGTTTTATTTTTAGAATTAATAAAATTCCGGATGATGCAATTGTGGCGCTCAAGACCTTGGATGGTCGGCCGATAGCAGCATTAATTGGGAAAAATCAATTACTTCAGCAATTTCAGGCTACCATTGAAATTGAAATCAAAAATGAATTCCCGGAACGTACCTGGGATGAGGCAGCCGAGAATCTAATTATTAAATCCTACTGCCCAGAAGTAATGCAAATTTTCTTTGGCATCAACCCACGGCCAATAGATGGTGCTTATCTGCCGCCTAAATTATCGTTAAGGCAATTTTGGCTAAAATTTGTTAATGTATTTTGGTTAAAAGGGCAAATAAAGGCCTTGAAGAGAGAGGGCTTTGTTAAGCGCCTCGGGGTACTTAAAAGAAAGTTAAGCCGCACATGATTCAGCTTAAATCTTAATTTGCCAGATGAAAAGCTACCCAATTAGCCCTCTTTCGATGATCAGGAGTATTTGGATTCATCGCTATTTAATTTGGAATCTTACTTGTAGAGATGTCTTGGGGCGTTACAAGGGTTCGCTATTGGGTGTGTTGTGGTCTTTCGTTACCCCTGTGCTGATGTTGGTAATCTATACATTCGTCTTTCGAACGGCATTTAATGCCAAGTGGGGCGATCAATATGCAGATTCAGTAGGAAATTTTGCACTAATTCTCTTTATGGGTTTAATTATATTTTCATTATTTTCTGAGTCAGTTACAAAGGCTCCTTCTTTAATAATCAATAATGTGAATTTTGTTAAAAAGATTGTTTTTCCTTTGGAAGTTTTGCCAGTAGTCACCTTAGGAGCATCAATATTTCATGCATTCACAAGTATTTTGGTTTGGTTTTTTGGTTATGTCCTTATGCATGGAGCGCCGCCACTTGCCGCATTGTTATTGCCGTTCATTATTTTACCCTTGCTGTTCTTTACCTTGGGCGTGAGTTGGCTCTTGGCATCGCTCGGGGTATATCTGCGGGATATCTCGCAAGTAATAGGCATAGGTTGTCAAGCCTTAATGTTCATGAGCCCTATTTTTTATCCAGTAAGTGCATTGCCTGAAAAATATCAATGGATAATTATGCTTAATCCATTGACGATAGTTATTGAACAGGGGAGAAATTGCCTGTTACTAGGCGTCTTTCCTGAATGGCGCACTTTGTTAAGTGCTTACGTATTAGCTTTTCTGGCTGCATGGTTTGGATATGCTTGGTTTCAAAAAACACGTAAGGGTTTTGCCGATGTCATCTGACGTTATTATTAAGGTTGAAAATATTGGTAAGTGTTACCAAATTTATGAGAAGCCGTCAGATAGATTAAAACAATTTATATTTCCAAGAATTCAATGGCTTCTTGGTATTAAGCCCAATGTATATTTTAAGGAATTTTGGGCGCTAAAAAAAGTTACGCTTGACATCAAGCGCGGGGAAGTGTTGGGAGTTGTGGGTAGGAATGGCTCTGGTAAGTCTACGTTATTACAGGTTATATGCGGAATACTTGAGCCATCTAGTGGATATCTTCATATAACTGGAAGAGTTGCTGCACTTTTGGAGCTAGGCGCAGGCTTTAATTCTGAATTTACTGGCAGAGAAAATATTTATCTGTCGGCAGGATTGCTAGGACTAAGTCGCAAGGAAATAGATGAAGCATTAGAAGACATTATTAAATTTGCAGACATCGGACAATTTATTGATCAACCTGTCAAGACATTTTCTTCTGGGATGTATGTGCGGTTGGCATTTGCAGTTGCCATCAATGTCGATCCAGAGATTTTGGTAATAGATGAGGCCCTATCAGTTGGCGATGAGTTATTTCAACGTAAATGCTTTTCACGTATTGAAACTATTCGCTCAAGAGGTGCAACAATTCTCTTCGTATCTCACTCTAGCAGGGCAGTTATTGAATTATGTGATAGAGCGGTTCTCATTGATGCCGGCGAAATTCTTGCGGTTGGAATTCCTAAAGATATCATAGGCTGCTATCAAAAGTTACTTTATGCACCTATAGTCGATAGTCAACGTATACGTAGTCAAATTTCTCAATTTATAGAAAGTTTAAGGTTTGAGGCTAAACTTATTGAGACATCTAAAATGCAGTCGCATGGTCTCAGGGATGAATATTTCGACCCAAATTTGATCCCCAGCAGCACAATTTCCTATGAATCGCTTGGAGCAAATATAGATTCTCCTAAGGTCACCACAGTTGACGGAACGCGGATTAATGTCCTGACCAAAAATAATACCTATAAATATTCCTATAGAGTGAATTTTAACCAAGCAGCTCATAATGTGCGTTTTGGTATGGTTATTAAAAGTCATACAGGTATAGAGATAGGCGGCTCTGTAACATCAATTGATGGTACAAATTCAATATCATTTGTTCCACCAAATACACAAGTTGAAATTTTTTTTACATTTAAATGCATAGTTAATCCCGGTGTATATTTCTTAAATGCTGGCGTATTTGGAGATATTGGTGCCGGCGAAATATATCTGCATCGCATACTTGATGCATGTACTTTTAGGGTAGCTGATATACAAGATTGCTCCTCTTGCATGGTTGATTTTGGCTTTATTAGTGACGTACAAGAACTTAATGGGGCCATTAGATGAACCATATTATGTCTTTTAACTGTTTATGCTGAATACACATTCAATAAATCTATTTATTGCTTTATATAGAGCAGTCTCACTAGTAATAATCTGTTTAGAATTCAAATATGCGTGACTCAAATATCGTATTTTTGTTATCAATGCCGCGCTCTGGCTCATCTTTATTGGGAATGATGCTGGGGAGCAATCCAAACGTACTTTGCCCCCCAGAATCTTGGATTCAGCTTGCAATGAGAGAACTATCAATCTCTAGTGAAGATAGGCTTCCAATTGATGATAATGCGTTAATTATTGCTGTTGGAGAGTTTATAAAGTCTTTATCTTCCAAACAGGCAGATGCATCCATTCTAAATAAAGAGCTGCAGATTCTGTTTTCTAAAAAGGTGAAAGAAACATCTCGGTTTGCTCGAGTGCTATATAGGCTTGCACTTTCTGCCTCAGGAAAGAAATTTTTTGTTGATAAAACTCCCCGCTACTATCATATTTTAGATTTTATTGATCGTCTTTACCCTTCGGCAAAAAAAATTGTACTTTTGCGAAATCCACTGGATATTGCCCTTTCATACAAAAATTCATGGAAAGTGTCTATTGACGAACTAATTGGTCAAGTGCCCACAGCAAATTCAGTTGATTTTGCTAAAGGGTTATTTACCCTGGCGGATTACAGTGCAAAGAAGGAATCAAATATTCATGTTATTAATTATGAAGATTTAGTAAGCGAGCCAAAGAAGGTGCTTCAGCATATTTGTGATTTCATTGGGACTAAATTCTCACCTAAAATGTTAGCCTATCAAGATAATGCCTCATTAATAGAGACATATCGAAGATCATCTTTGGGTGATCGTAATGTTTTGAATGACGAGAAAAAGCCTAATATAAACAATTTATCAGTTGGGAAATGGAGACAGGAGCTAACTAAAGAAGAAATCACCAGCTTAGTTAACTTTCTTGGAGAAGATATTTTTTTAAAGCTGGGTTATAAAAAAATCATAGAAGAACTAAAAGCAGATGGTTTCAAATTTCCAGAAGTAGATAACAGCACATCTCTACGGGAATCCTTTTTGATCCGAATGCAAGAGAGTTTTAGTAGTAAAAATTTGTTACTTATGGGCGCTGAAATCATTGCCTCATCTGGGATTAATTCAAGAGAGTCTGGGAGATTGTTAGAGTTATTGTCAAATAAGATTGGTGCAAAAATTGAGACTTCCTTTACTGAAAACATGGGAGCCTTGACACTGGATCTGGTGTGTAGATATCGGCAATTGCAAGCCAGGGTGGGAGATTTAACCACGTTGAATTCAGTTAGCCAGCTGGGGCATACTCAATTAGAGCTCAATACCCGTACCCAAGAATTAGTCCAGAACCGTCAAGAATTAGCTACCCGCTCCAAGCTCTTAGAGCAAACGACTACAGAACTGGATTTAGCTAATGCAGAGCTTGATACCCGTACTCAAGAATTAGTCCAGAATCGTCAAGAGTTAGTTACCCGCTCCAAGCTCTTAGAGCAAACGACTACAGAACTGGATTTAGCTAATGCA
>NZ_JBBAOI010000001.1:0-2455 GCF_040401495.1 Limnohabitans sp. | reverse complement strand
TTACCCGCTCCAAGCTCTTAGAGCAAACCACAACTGAGCTTGATTTAGCTAATGCAGAATTAAATAGCATTAGGAATCAATTGGTTAAAATAAATAATTCTAATTTTTATAAAAAAATTACATTAATAAAAAACCTACTTAAACATCCTAATAAATAGCTAATTTAAACAAAATGATAAATAAGAATATTTTAGTGATTGGTGGCGCAGGTTACATAGGATCTCACATGGTGAAGTTACTGAAAGATAAAAACTATGTCCCTATTGTTATAGATGATTTAAGTAGTGGTTACGAAGACTCACTCTTTGGGGCCGAACTGATAAGGGGTAATTTTGGTAATAGTGATTTATTAAATTCAATATTTAGTACGAAAAAAATTGATGCTGTTATGCATTTTGCTTCATTTATTCAAGTTGGCGAGTCTGTAATTTATCCTGCAAAATACTACGAAAATAACTTAAGTAATACGATTACTCTCCTCAATTCAATGGCCAATCATGGTGTCGAGAAGTTTATTTTTTCCTCTAGCGCTGCCATTTTTGGTAATCCTATATCTGAAATGATTGATGAGAGTCATCCACAGATTCCCGTTAACCCATATGGACGATCAAAATGGATGGTCGAGCAAGTTTTAATGGATTATGAGCTTGCCTATGGCATTCAGCATGTATGTCTTAGATACTTTAATGCGGCCGGAGCTCATCCAGATGGTAGCTTGGGGGAAAGGCACCAGCCTGAAACCCACTTGATACCATTAGCAATAGCTGCAGGATCAGGTAGAGGTCCAGAGTTAAAGGTATTCGGCTCAGACTTTCATACACTTGATGGAACTTGTGTGCGCGATTATGTTCACATTTGCGATCTTGTCGACGCCCATTTACTTGGGCTTCAGCATCTTGATTCTGGTAAAGGGTCTCTCAAAATTAACTTAGGAAATGGATCGGGCTATAGCGTAATGGAGGTTATAGATACTGTCGGGGAAGTTCTTAAGCGCCAAGTTCCATATTCAATCGTTAATCGACGACAGGGTGATCCTTCTAAACTTGTTTCCAACTCTGCATTTGCAAAGAGCTCTCTGGGATGGGCTCCTTGCTATCCCAAATTGCGTGACATTATTGAACATGCAGTAAATTGGCATCGTGGTACATAACTCTATTATTTGCAGGAAATTGAAATGTCTAAGTTAAAGCTATCGGTAGTAGTTCCTTGTTTTAATGAGCAGGATGGAATTTTTGAGCTAAGCAGGCGAGTTACTGAAGCCTGTAAAAAGGCAGTGGATAAAAGTTATGAATTGATATTGGTCAATGATGGTTCTACTGATGCGACATGGGAGAAGATGTGCGAGATCTCTAGAAGTGATAGGCAGGTGACCTCAATTAATCTTTCGAGGAATTATGGCCATCAAATAGCTTTATCTGCAGGATTAAGATTTTGTAAGGGGGATAGAATATTTATCATTGATGCCGATTTACAAGACCCCCCAGAGCTCCTGTCAAAAATGATGCTGCAAATGGATGAAGGTTGCGATGTTGTGTATGGGCAACGTAATAAGCGTGAGGGTGAAACAGCTTTTAAGAAAGCATCAGCCTTTGCATTTTATCGAATTCTTAATTGGTTTGTAGATATTAATATTCCCAAAGATACAGGCGACTTTAGGCTGATAAGTAGAAAAGCTGTCGAAGTACTAAATAATATGCCCGAACAACATCGATTTATTCGAGGAATGGTTAGCTGGATAGGAATGCGTCAGGAGCCTATATTTTACGATCGCGAGCCACGTTTCGCCGGTAAAACAAAATATCCTTTAACTAAAATGATTAGATTTGCAATAGATGCAATAACTGGATTTTCTATACTGCCGTTAAGATTTGCTACATGGTTTGGTGTATTCACCGGACTATTAGCAGTAGCCTTACTGCTTTTTGTTGTTATCGAGAACCTACTAGGCAATACAATTGAAGGTTGGACATCCTTGGCCTTAATAATATTATCATTAGGAAGTATCCAGCTTTTTGTCACAGGAGTCTTGGGAGAATATCTAGGAAGAATTTATATTGAATCAAAGGGACGCCCTCTTTATGTTATTCAGGAAATATTAAATTCAGATAATTTTGAAACTATTAAAATAGGCTCATATAAAAAAAATGAAGAATAGAAAAATGGAAGCTGAATTTGATTTATTGGCCGATGATTATTATGAGCAACATAAGCAAAATATATCTGCATCAGGAGAGGGGCCAGAATATTTTTCTGAATATAAAATAAAAGACTTAGCATCTTTGATGAACAAGAGAAAAGTAAGCGAAAAACTGAGCATTTTGGATTTTGGATCAGGGATAGGAAATTCAATACCTTACTTTAGAAAATATTTTAAAAATGCTCACTTGACCTGCGCTGATGTGTCTCAAAAAAGTTTAGAGATTTCCAAAGAAAGGTACCCAGGAAATGAGGATTA